>JAJPKF010000029.1 GCA_021323865.1 Pseudomonadota bacterium
CCGGCGTTCTGGGCGACGCGGCATGGGTCGCTATTGGCCGAGATATTGGGCGACGTCACCAGAACCTACCGGGGGACAGCGCCACACGATCCCTCAAAGCCTCCTCAGAGCGGCTGGAGCAGCATTTCGGTCCCTGGGCAGCCGATCTCTCGATTCCAATCGTCCGAACGCTTCTCGGTGAGCGGTTCGAACCCAGCCTTCATGTACGCACGGCGAGCGCGCTCGTTCTCGATGAACACCGAGATATGCGCGTGCTCGAAGCCCCGCTCGCGGCCGTGCCCAAGCAGCTGATGGAGAAGCGCGTCGACCAAGCCCTTCCGGCGCATCGCCGGCCTGGTCGCCACGTTCTCAATGACCCAACGAGGCCCGGGTGGGCCAGGATCATCCATAATGAACCCACTGAGCAATACACCGCTGCGTCGGACGTATTCGGGATCCTCTGCGTCAATGCCTTCGGCAGCAGTCGCCGCCGCGATCTCGGGCAGCGCCACGGCGAAGCCCTCGGTCGACGAGTTGTACGCGCACATCGCCGCACCCGGCTCGCCGTCCGACTCGGCGACAAGGAAGAGGGAGCGGTGGAACGGGTGGACCGTGTCCGTCGTCGCAAGACGACGTAGAAAGCTCAGGGTGGCGGATTCGCCCGAGTCATTCATGTACTCCCAGATTCCACGGTCGAGGTGTGATCGGGACGCCGCCAACATCACCCACAAGAGGAGGTCGAGGTCCTTGTCGGTCGCGCGTCGAATCCGAATGCCCATTCCAACCGACGCTAGCGGTGCCTAGGGGGCGGCGCCCGCGGACCAGCCAAGTCTCGTCCCGACTTCGTCTGGGAGCGACCTGCCGGGTCAGGGCGACCCCGGTATCACAGGAGTCAGGCGTCTTCGAGTCCCCGCTGACGCTCCGCATCCTCGTGGCGGGGGTCTGGGCGTCAATGCGCGGGCGAGACCGTGAGATTCGGTGACGCCCAGGGCGGGTGTGGATGCCCGACTGACATGAGTGGCATCCGCCACAAGGCCCTTGTCCAACTTGACCGATCGGTCTAGTATCTCGAACCGACGGTGCGAATCCGTGCTGTGCGGTGACAGTCCGCAGGTTTCGCCGCTGGCGGAACGACCCGGTGAAATCCCGGGACCATCGGTGACAGTCCGCTGATCATGACGGCGCTTCGGCGCCGAGGGTCTAGCGAACTGGAGATCTGCATGTTCAGTGGTCGTATCACCGAGGTCGGAACGGTCGTCAAACTCGGCCCCCGGCTGGTGGTCGAGGCACCCAAGACTGCCGGCGGCCTGGCTGTCGGCGGGTCGGTCTGCGTGAGCGGGACGTGCCTGTCAGCCGTCGAGGTCGAAGAGCGCTGGTTCAACACCGACCTGTCCGAGGAGACCGTGCACCGGACAACCCTGCCGGAGTTGCGCCCCGGGGACCGGGTGAACTTGGAGCTTCCGCTCCGGGTCGGAGACCCCCTCGATGGTCACCTGGTCCAGGGTCATACCGACGCCATCGGGAAGGTCACGGCCATCGACACCGACCGGGCCGGCGGTCGATGGGTGTGGATCCGTCCTCCACGGCGGTTCATGGACGAGGTGGTCGCCAAGGGTTCGATAGCCGTGGATCGGGTGAGCCTGACGGCGGCCGAGGTGCTCCAGGACCGGTTCTCGGTTGCATTGATCCCCCTCACCCTGCGGGAAACCACCCTGGGGGCGCTGGCGGTCGGCGACCGGGTCAACCTGGAATCCGATCTGTTCGTGAAGTCGGCACACGAGCTCCACGTCGCCGCCCGGCTCGTCGCCAGCCGTACGTTCGCCTCGCTGCCCTGGGCCGGTGAGCTGCGCGGGGGGGCCGGGGTGGAGAAGGTGGCCGCCCAGCTGGCGGCCGGCGGGGCTGTGATCATCCACGACCCCGATAGGGAAGCCGAGGCGGACGTAGTGTTTGCCGGGTCCCGACTGCGACCGGAGTCGCTGGTGTTCCTGCTCACCCAGGTGTGTGGCCACACCACCGTTCCCTGCGACCGGGCCCGCCTCGACCGCCTCGACATCCCGCCCATGCCCGGCCGGGGCGACCGGCACGGCACCGCCTACCACGTCTCGGTCGACCTGGCGGCAGGCACCGGCACGGGGGTCTCCGCCCACGACCGGGCCGCCACCATCCGGCGTCTGGCCGACGACCACGCCCGCCCCGAGGACTTCCTGCGGCCCGGCCACGTGTTCCCCCTCGCCGGCCGGGCTGGGGGCCTCACCGAGCGCCGCGGCCACACGGAGGCGTCGCTGGCCCTCTGCGAAGCGGCCGGACTGCCGACGGTGGCCGCCATCTGCGAGGTGATGGGGCCGGACGGGCACATGCTGGTCGGCTCGGCGGTGGAGCGCTTCGCCCTTCGGTGGGGGATCCCCATGATCGCCATCGACGACCTGGCCGCTCACCTCTAGTCCCGCCACGCCGTGTCCGGCCCTACGCCCGTTTACGACGGTATCGGCTCCGGCTACGCCACCCAGCGCCTCGCCGATCCCCGGCTTGCCCTTCCGATCGAGGCGGCGCTGGCCGGTGCGCTTCGGGTGGTGAACGTCGGCGCCGGCTCCGGGTCCTACGAGCCTGCCGATCGCGTGGTGGTCGCCGTCGAGTCCTCCGATGTCATGATCCGCCAGCGCCCATCGGGCGCAGCCCCCGCCGTTCAGGCGACCGCCGAAGCGCTGCCCTTCCCCGACCGTTCCTTCGACGTCGCCATGACGGTGCTCAGCGTCCACCACTGGGCCGACCGGCAGGCTGGACTGGCGGAGATGTGTCGGATCGCCCCACGGCGGGTCGTTCTAACCTTCGACCCGGCCGTGCACAGCCGGATGTGGCTCATGGACTACATCCCCGAGATCAGAGAGCTCCAGTCGGCCCAGGCCCCCACCATCGCCGAGATCGTCGATCGGATCGACGGTCGCACCATCACTGTTCTGCCTGTCCCAGCCGACTGCCATGACGGGATGACGGTCGCGTACTGGCGGCGGCCGGACGCCTACCTCGACCCCGCCATCCGCCGTGGCGGCTCCGCCCTCCGCCAAGTCGACCCTGAAGCTCTGCACCGCGGGCTGGCCCGCCTTGAGCAGGATCTTCTCAGCGGCGCCTGGACCGACCGCTACGCCCACCTGCTCACGCTCGACGAGCTTGACTGCGGTCTTCGACTCGTCGTCGGTGAAGCAACCTGATTCGGTTCAAAGACTGCTAAAGAGGGCTGAGGAGGAGTTCTGAAGGTACCCGTATCTACAAAGGATGTTCCCCGAGTCGATGGCGCCAGGATTGCAGTCCTGAAAGCCAAGTGGCATCCAGAGCTGGTTGAAGGCATGGCAGCGAAATGCCGCCAAACGCTGGCCGGCCTCGGGGCAGGCACACCACGCGAGCACAGCATCCCAGGCAGCCTCGAGCTTCCAAGCGCTGCGCAGTACCTCATCGAGAACTCGCGTTCACCGCTGGAGGCAGTCATCTGCTTCGGTGTGATCCTAAAGGGAGAGACACTGCATTTCGAGTTGATCAGCCACGAAGTGATGCGAGGCATCGGACGCGTCTCGTTCGCCACCCGAACACCCATCATCAGCGAGGTACTGACGGTGCTCGATCTCTCAGACGCTATAGAGCGTGCGCAAGATGACGAATACAACAAAGGCATTGAGGCGGCCGTCGCAGCAGCAGAAATTATTGCGTGGCGTCGCGCTCTGGTCGCAGACCGGCGATGAACCCCGATGGACATCCGGACACCCGCGCTGCGGATCCGGACTGCCCCGATAAGTCGAATCGGGCTGTCTCGATACCGCGCTGCCCCCTGCGCCCCGAGGTGCCGTGTGGGGGCAGGGGA
>JAJPKF010000013.1 GCA_021323865.1 Pseudomonadota bacterium
GGACTGAGGTAATTCGTGACCTCGCGGTAGGGCACGATGACCGTCTGACCGCCGTTGGCGCAGAGGTTCAGCTGCACCAGAAGGCCCTTCCGCGTCAGGGCGAAGTGTACCAGGAGGTGGACTTCTGCGGGTCCGTCTCCACGGTCGTGCTCGTACCCTCAGGTCACCGCGTGCGACTGCGGCGCCTGCGTCCGAGAACGGAGGTCACGTCGCGGACCATTACGTGCGACGGCCTGAGGGTCTGCGAAGCGCTGGGAGAAACCACCCCGCATCCGCCCGCCAAGAGTGCAACTAGCAGCGAAGCGGCCAGCGCCAGAGGTGCCGACGGCTTTGTCATGCCCGCGGCCCTCGCGGTCGCCTTGCTGCACATGATGAGGGGAAGGCAACGGAGGCCCGATTCATCAACTCCCAACAGCGCAACGACCGTCTGACCGTCGTTGGCGCAGAGGTTGCTGCTGGTGATGCTGTTGAGCTGGCCGGCATCCGAGCCGGTTCGGTGCTCCGGGCACATCGTGAGTGGCTGCAGCGATTCCCTGCTCCACGTGGCGGCACGCCTACGCTGCGAGATCTGGATGATCTCCTCCACGCTGTACCGCTTCGCAGCCGCCATCTCGCCTCCAACTCGTCCGATCAATTCTTCAAAACGCGACACTCGGACTGGACCAGTTTTTGGGTGGACGCACAGGCCGTTTAGTGGCTGGTCACCGTGGCGCGGTGCCACGCGTGTCCATTCCATACCTCCGCGAGGGGTCGGTCAAAGCCCGTGCGCGCCGATACGCTGTACCCCACCGCGAGGCAGCGAGCCGGCGAGACGCAAGCGACGCCGGTCAATGCCGCTCCCGGGCCTCGCCCGGGGGTCCACGTGGCGCTGCGGGTCCACTGCCCTCGCCTCCACTGCAAGGCCAGGGTACGATCATACGCCCGTCGAAACGGCCGCCTCCGCCCCTCTTGTACAAAGCCCACCGCGCCGCACGCGGCTGAATGCAGACAAGCCACGGAATTGATCTGAGCGGGGCGTGAGAGGTAAGGAGATCGAGCGACGTGCCACCGGCCGTGCACGAGCTCATCTAGGAGTAGAAGGCTCTGCGGAGCCCGCCGAGACCGGGGAAGGTAGGTCCCGCCGGCCCAGCAGACCTCGGGGCGTCGGCATGATATCGCGCGGAGATCGAAGATGAATGACGATGGAGGACTCGGCGGCCGCCCCAGCCGCCATCTCCCCATCGCTGAAAATCCCGCCAGGGGCCCTTCGTACGGAGGCGGGTTGGCCGCTCCGACGGCGAAGCAATGAGACCGGCGTCCGCACCATACTCCTTGAAGGCCTCCGCCCGTCTTGGGACCCGCCATGGCGTCTATCGTTCGCCAGTGCGGCTCGTTCCACTCGAGGACAACCGGAACGGTGGAATTGCCCTTTTCCCTTGACCCAACCGCAACGCAGCTCCGTACGGACGAGCAAGACACCGATCTGAGACTCACGGCGCCGAGCCGCCGGCTCGTGGCAAGAATCGTCGGCGACCACGAGCCTCCCTGCCGTCTCTCGGCAAGCGCATGGCGGCCGACTGACCCGACCGCCATACAGAAGTGCCGCCCCAAGCAAGAGATGGATTGCAAGCTTCCCGATCCACGCAGCGAGCGCAGCCGGTGCCACGCCCCGAGTCGCCACTGCACCCCAAGCACCTGGGCCGGATTTGTGGGCGCCCGCATGGTTCCTACGGCAATGCAAGTGCGGGCACAGGACACCGCCTGAAGCACGGCCGACCGGTTGCTCCGCCAGTCCGGGGCGGCGGCACCACGGTGTATCGGCGCGCCGGCTGGACCGGAGCAAGCCGCCAGGAGCAACAACATCGCGACCCCGCCGAGGACTGCGTCTCGCAGGCGGGCCGGGGAGCCGAGGTCCGCGGCTGGAGCGAACGGCGCCCCTCCTAGTCGAACCGAGGGCGTCGACGCGAGCCGCCGCCCGGCGCCGACCAAAGCGGACCAGGTTTCGGCCGGCGACAGTCCCACTCTTGCGTGCACCCCGCTCACCGCGCTAGCGCCGTTGCCCTTTTGGGCACCCGACGAAGCGCAGGTTTGTGGCCGAGCCGGGCAGCCGCCGCAGCTCACGGCACATTTGCCGATTCGGCCGATGAGCAGCTCCAGCGGCACGGTAGGGAATACGGCCCCAATGCCCACTCTGGACCTGGCCACAGGCGGTCATGGTAGCCGCGAGCATCGCGATGCCGATGGCGCCGCGCTTCCTCCAGAGCAAGGGCAGCCGCACCTTTGTTGCCTCCAGCGGCAGGCGAATGGCCATCAAACCCTGTGCTCGCGGCAGAAGTACAACGTCGCTGGCCCTTTAGTGATCCAGCCAGTTCGGTCGTTAACGATCGCCCCACCCGCCGGCACTTCGTTTACCCCCCACGGTTCGTCTGCCGAGATAAGACTGCCGCAGACGTGGCAGCAAACCCCGGCCCTCACCTGCGCTTCCCACCGTTCCAGGTCCTTCTCCATCTGAACCTGGGCCCGGACCCGATGGGGCAGCATGCCAAGGGCGCGGGCGCACCCGTGGAGCGAGGCCTTTGCCAAATAGCTCACGAGGAGATCTGGCAAGGCTGACCTCGCGGGACGGTGGTAGGAGATCGAAGACCGCCTGCGTCGAAAGCGCACCGTTCTACGACCCGACCCGGCAGGCGCGCAGCGGAACGCAATCCTGCGCCAGCCCCGACAGCGGCTCCAGGGGTTGCATACTCACAGCAACGCCCTCATGGTTTCTTGATGTGACGGTCCCGTGAGTTGCGACAACCCCTTGCCCGGGCGCCGTTATCAGCAAGGGCCGCGAGGCATGCCGTCGAGTGCCATCCGTTCCCTCCCGAGTACCTCTCGTCGGAGATATACCACTCGTGGCCCCACCGCCATGCCTTTCGTCCATCATCGAATTCATTGTTGGCCGGGCACGGATACTGGATCTCCGGTAGGGTGTTCATCCAACCGCAGGTTCCGAGGCCAGCTCGCAGATCCCAAATGCATCCCCAGAGCGCGCTGTCGCAGTACCACAGTGTCAGCAGGACAACCATGGTGACATTTGGCAAGTCACAGTACTGTACCGATCGGGCGTAAAAAATGAACGTGCCTCCCAGTCGTTGCTTCCGAAGTTCGGGGTGAACATAGCATCCCGGAACCGAGCTTCCGCCCCTAAAGGGCCTCAGGCCCGTTGGGTCGCGATTGTCGACCGGATTACCCGAGGCATATGCATAAGGCTGCAGCGTCTGATCAACCATCGGGTCCTGGCTCACAAACTGCCCGGTCGAGGGATCGTACCAACGCGCCTGGTCGTACACCAGCCCCGTCCACTGATCCGTAAACGTGGCGTTGTACTGCAGGGGCGTGCC
>JAJPKF010000003.1 GCA_021323865.1 Pseudomonadota bacterium
CGAGGTGGTGTCGCCCTGGCCGTTGTAGCCGAAGCTGGTGACGTTGGCGCCGCTGGTGATGCTGTTGAGCTGGCCGGCGTCCGAGCCGGTGGTGTCGTGGCCGTAGGCGCCGTTCTGGGGACCGCCCCCATTGGTGGTGGCGATCTCGCCGTTGTTGTTGAAGCTGCTGGTGATGCTGGCCGAGCCCGAGCCAGACTGCGTGTCAGCGGTCATTCGTGAAAGCGGATCGTAGGTGTACGTGTCGGTCCCCGCCCCGCCGCTGCTCCCCGGCGTCAGGTTGTAGCCGACGATCTGGACGGTGCTGAACTTCTTGATGCTGCCGTCGGGGTTGAGGCTGCCGTTGCTCCCCGAGGCATCGAAGCTGAACTGGGCCACGCCGACGGCGACGTATCGCGCATGCGCGTTTGAGGCAGGCGTTCTTGCGCTGGCCGCTGGTGTCCCCGCTGCCCGCGTCCCTGGCCGTCAGTTTTTGCGTCGAGCTGTGGAGCGAGGCGGAGAGCGCGGCGCGTTGGCTCACTCCCGCCCGCCTCTGTCACCTCAGCGACACGGAACATAATGGTCGATTAACGTCCGGGCCCGTGCGAAGGAGTCCGAAAGCCGCTGGAACGTCTCGCCGGCTGCCCACACCTCGCCACTGGCGGAGACGCCGAGGCTATCGAAGTCCGAGGACCTCTTGTTTGGCACAGGAGCGTGCGCGTCGATCCAGCGGTTTCCTGTCCATCGAAGGATGAGCCCCCTCGCCCTCCGGGTCGATCCCGCCGCGTAGAGGAGGCCCGAGCGAACGCCTCGAATCGCCGGAAACAGGGCCCAATTTCTGGGATTGGGTGCCGGCCCTGGCGTCACCGACCACTTCTTTCCGTTGAAGTGGGCAACGTGGTTGTTCCCAGCCGTCCAAATATCCCTTTGCCCCAAGTCAAGCACCGCAGACATGGCCGAGCCAAGGCGGGCGAACACCGGGTCGTTGACGTAATGCCAACGGGCGCCGTTCCAGTGGGCCACGTCGCCAGGGCCCCCGACGTAGCCTCCGACTGCCCAGAGGTCCTTCCTCGAGCCGGCCGAGATACCTTCGACCGGGTCACCCCCGAAGTTGGGAGGCTGGACCTCCGACCAGGTCGATCCATTCCAGTGCGCCAGACGCGACTGGTCGCCCGCGTCTGAAAGCAGCCATACGGAGTCGTCTTGGACTCCCGCCAGTTGTGTGATGGTGCTTGTCCCCAGATGATTTCGGACCACGGAGATCCGTTTTCCGTTCCAGTGTTCGATGAGCACGTGGCCGTAGCCCCCGGCACCCTGGCCGGCGAACCACACATCGTGCCTTGAGATGGCCAGAACATCGCCGAGGCTCGACTTGCCGTCGGGCCGTGGCACCGGCGACCACCGCCTCCCATTCCAATGAAGGACCATATCGTGGCTGTCGGCATTACGGTCAACACGACCGGCCGTCGCCCAGGCGCCCCCGCGAGGTGGCTGTGAGATCGATGGTAGACCGTTGAGTTTTGCGTTCTTCGGTACCAACTTCGGGAAAGGAGCGACGCGCCAGCCACACGTACGCCGGGCCCCGGGGCCATGAGCGGACGCCACGGCCCTGGGGGACGCGGCAGATGTCACTCCCAAGACGAGGCTCGCGGCGCACCAGAGGGTCAGCCAGGCCGGAGACGCGCCGGGCGCAGGAACAAGTCGACTACGATCTTCAGCAGTCGCTGCTAGTCGCTTAGACATCGGTGCGGCTCCAGCGCACATCCGTCAACAAAGTCACCACGGAGGCCCCCTTAATTAACCGTTTGCGTATTGCAAGGAGTCGGAACAGCCCTGACCAAACCTGCAGATCCTGAGCACCGGATGCAGCTCCGGATACGCATACCTATGGGGATGAGCCCAGGTGTCCCAGAAACCGGGACCCTCTACCCAGACGTGGAGGGTCCCCGAACGAGCCGCGCCCCGGTTGCTCACCATGAAGGCCCTCGCAGACCGCATCAGGGCCGCCCACGGCGATGCCTGGTCTTGTTTGCACGTGCCCACGTTTGGAATCTCGCAGTGTATCGACTTGCCCTTGCCATCCCTTCTGCTCGTCAGGTCAAAGGTCAAATCTCCGTCCGCTCCAGGCTTAGGACCTGCGTCGGGCCGGCCGTGCCAGTCCTTGCAATCGTGACGCTTGCAGGATATGTAGCCGGAGATCTTCCACGTGTTGAACTCGATCCGGCCGTGTCGGAGATTTCGGGTTGTCGGGGTAAGCTCCGGGCCGTGATGGCCTGCTAGGTTGAGGAACTGCGCGAGTCCTATCTGCTTCGCCTGCATATTAACCGCGCCCAGCGTCAAGTCTAACCCTTCCTTGACCTTCCACCGATCTCCCGTCCAGTACCCTGGCTTGCCCTTCTTCTTCTTCCATTTGGGCCAATTGTGATTGTTACAAAGCCCAGTCGGGTCGCTCGCATTCGCCGGATCGTCAGCAGCGTACAGGTAGGGCTGTAGCGTCTGATCCACTAGCGGATCCTGGCTCACAAACTGTCCAGTCGACGGATCGTACCAACGCGCTTGGTCATAGACGAGCCCTGTCCACTGGTCGGTGAACCCACCGCTGTACTGCAGGGGCGTGGTGTTGCCACCGCCAACCCAGTTGGTGGTAACCCCCCAGGCGGGGTAGTTGTAGCTGACTTGAACATTGCCGCTTCCGTCGAGCAGCAGCCGCGTGTTGCCCTGGAAGTCCTGGTAGAACCACTCGGGCGAGGTGCCGCCCGAGCCGGTCGTGAGCTGCTCGACTGGGCTGCCGTCGGGGCCCATGACGTAGTCGGTCGTCCCCAGATCGAGGGAGCTGGACCAGGTGTGGGTGCTGGCCAGCATGGGATCGCCCAGGGCCGTGCTCCAGGTGAGCTGGTCGGTGTACAGGCAGCTCAAGCTGGGTGAGGCCGTCATGGGCGCGGGCGCATGCCGCTTCACCGCTCCCTTCACTATGGCCGGGCAGGCGCCAGGTATGGTCTCCTTCTCCTGCTGCAGCAGACCGTTGCCGTCGTAGAGCATGGTCTCCGGTCCCTTGAGTGAGTCGGTCTCCTTGATCAGACGGTTCTCCTCGTCGAAGGTGTAAGTGGCGCTGCCCGC
>JAJPKF010000005.1 GCA_021323865.1 Pseudomonadota bacterium
GCTCGACGGTCGCGATGGATGCCTCGGCCAATCTGCCCTGGTTCTGTAGCTCACCGAACAGGTCGTTGCATCCGGCCTCGATCCACAGATCGACCGGCTCGCCGCCTGCGGCAGCCCCAACCAACGGCACCACGCGTTTGCCGGGTGTGCCGAGGTCAGGACTGAAGTCGGAGCTTACCGTGGTCAGGCCCAGAACCGGCGAGCCGGCGGCGTCCACCACGCAGGCCTCGCCGCTCACATCGACCAGCGCCACCACCTGCCGGCTCCGGGCCGATTCAGGGATCGAGCCGGTCAGATGAAACCACGCGCAGTCCCAGAGGCGACCCCAGGTCAGGCCAGGCTCGAGGTCGAGGCGCGTGCCCTGCTCCCGGCGGCTGAAGGCGACGGGCTCCGGCGTGACCCAGGCAACCGCCTGGAGGCCGGCCACGGGCTGATAGACATGGGCCTCGATCTGCGCGGCCACGGCCGCCAGATCACGCAGCGATCGGTCCTCGTACGGGGGCAATGATCTCCCAGGTTGCGACGACGGCCCAGTGTAGTGGCAGCGTCCCGGGGTGCTTCCGGCCGAGATCGCGACGAATTACCATGGAGAACAATGCAAGACGGATGGGGAGATCAATGAGCACACTGGAAAACCGGCCCAATACGGCGCTGCTGGTGGTGGACGTGCAGAACGGCGTCGTCGCCGGCGCCCACCGGCGAGATGACGTGGTGGCCAACGTCGGCAGCCTGGTCGAACGGGCCCGCGAGGAGCAGGTGCCGGTGATCTGGGTTCAGCATGCCGACGAGAACCTGAGCCGGGGCAGCGACGAGTGGCGCATCGTGCCCGAGCTGCACCCCGACGAATCGGAGCCACTGATCGAGAAGAACTACGGCGATTCCTTCGAGGACACCAATCTCGAAGCGGTGCTCTCAGGCCTCAAGGTTGGGAAGCTGATGGTGGTGGGCGCACAGACGGATGCCTGCATCCGGTCGACGCTCCATGGCGCCATTGTTCGGGGCTATGACGCCACCCTGGTCAGCGACGCCCACACCACCGAGGACCAGACGGCCTGGGGCGCTCCACCTCCGGATCAGGTCATCGCCCACACCAACCTCTACTGGACCTATCAGGCGGCGCCGGGCCGCAGCGGTGGGACGGTGGCAACCAAGGACGTGGACTTCGCGGGCGCCTCGTAAGGCCACCGGCCATCTGAGAGGGCGTTACGACGCTGAGGCCAGGGCCAGCGCCGTCTCGAGATCGCCGACGCCCGCCCCGTAGTCCTGAAGGCAGCGGAGCGCTTGGAGCCGGTCGATGAGTCAGATGGAGCGCTGGTAGGTCTTGAACGCCAGGGTGGCGAACCAGCCGAAGGCCAGCGAAAGGGCCACCAACCAGCCGAGCCGCAGCAGCACGTAGCCCCAATCGACGTTGGTGGTCAGCGCCTCGCGGCCTGCCTGGGCGGCCCAGTTGAGGGGGTTGAACTGGGCAATCGAACGCATCCAGCTCGGCATCAGGTTGGAGGCCATGAAGACCGAGGACAGGAAGGTCAGGGGCAGGAGAACGAAGTTCGCCGCGCCGATCAGGGATTCTTCCTGCCTGGTCAGCAGGGCAATGCCGTTGGAGAGGGCGCCGAAGGGAATGGCCAGCAGAATGGCGCACACGATCAGCACCGGAATGCCCAGCACTGCGTCGGAGAAGCGGGCGCCGCGCAGGTAGCCCAGGCCAATGATGATGATCGACTGCACCAGGATGGCGAGCGCCAGCTGTATCAGCCGTCCCAAGATCAGCGAGGACCGGCTGACCGGGGAGACCAGGAAACGATCCATGACCCCGCGATCAAGGTCGCGAATGATGCTCATGCCGTTCCAGCCGGAGGAGAAGAGGGCGCTCATGACCGCGATGCCGGGGGTGAGAAAGGCCAGGTAGGAGTGGCTGCCGAAGCCGGGGATCTCCACCACCTTCTGAAAGAGCGAGCTGAACAGGCCGAGATAGATGATCGGCTGCACGAGCGTGAACGCGACGTACCAAGGCTGGCGGATGAGGTTGCGGATGTGGCGCATGGCCATGTAGCCGGAGTCGGCGAGTAGCTTCACGAGGTGGGCTCGGCCTCCCGCTCGGCCTCTTCGAAGCTGCGGCCTGCATAGCGCAGATACACGTCGTCGAGGGAGGGACGCGAGATGGAGACGGTGGCGACACGGATGCCCCGCTCCTCCAGCGCCGCCAAGAGGGGCGGCACGGCCGAGGGACCGTCGGTGGCGCGGGCCATGATGAGCCGGCCGCGAATCTGAACGTCCCGCACTCCGCCCACGCCCTCCAGCTCGGGAGCTTCCGGATCGGGGAAGGGATCGGCAAGCTCGACGCGCACGCCGTCGCCGCCCAGCCGGGCCTTCAGCTCCTCGGGATGGCCCTCCACTACCACGCGTCCGCGGTCGAGAATGGCGAGATTGCTGGCCAGGCGGTCGGCCTCCTCGAGGTAGTGGGTGGTGAGGAGGATGGTCAGGCCCTGCTGCCGGGCCAGCCGCGAAATCTCCTCCCACAGATCGGCACGGACCTCGGGATCGAGGCCGGTGGTGGGCTCATCCAGGAAGAGGACGGTGGGACGGTGAACCAGGCCCATGGCGATGTCCAGCCGGCGCTGCATGCCGCCCGAGTAGGTCTTGGCGATGCGGTGGCCGGCATCCGCGAGGCCGAACTGGTGCAGAAGCTCGTCGACTCGCCGGGAGAGCTGGGCGCCGCGCATTCCATAGATGTGACCCTGGAGGCTGAGATTTTCGCTTCCGGTCGCCTCGCGATCCACCCCTGACTTCTGGCCCACCACGCCGATGGTCTTGCGGACGGCGTCGGGCTGCCGAACCACGTCGTGGCCGTCGACGACACCCGTACCCGAGTCGGGGCGGGACAGGGTGGTGAGGATCTTGACCGTGGTCGACTTGCCGGCGCCGTTGGGGCCGAGGAGGCCGAAGATGGTGCCCGCGGGAACGTCGAAGCTGACGCCGTCGAGGGCGCGGACGCCGCCCTTGTAGGTCTTGACCAGATCTCGGGCGGAAATGGCGGGGGCGGCGATTGCCGCCTTCTCACCGGCCGGCGCCGGCGTTTCCACGACGGTCACGGAGACTCCTTTCGGAGAGAACACAGAACGGGCAGGAGCGACGGCTCCTGCCCTGTCTATCGGACTATATCAGCCGCCCGGCGGAGGCTTGGGGCGCGGATCAGACAGGCCCAGACTCATCGCCGCACGATCGTGGACTGCGGCCAATTCGAAAACCGAGAGCCAAGGCGTCGACGCCGAAGGGCCGTCGCGTTGGCCGGCCCTGTTCCGCAGTGCCGGGAGGGAATGGTGCCGTGGCTGGGGAAAACCCGGCTCTCGACTTCCAGTCGCCGTCTGATCATCCACTATGGATGAATTGCATGCGCGTCCGCGCGCGGTGAGACAGAGCGGCTTTGCCTCGTCGCGGGCTCGGGGCGCCCGCCGTGCGGCTAGCGTCTGGAACGTGGCCGGGCCAAGTTCGGACCGCGGTTCATCCACCCGTGCCGCTTCTCGAACACCGAATCGCCCTGTGGATGGGAATCCGCGGTCGCCGGCCTCATCGCGTCCGACCATGCGAACAATGAGCCGTGAGCGAGCCCGCCGACGTGACCATGCCCTTGAGCGAGGGCCGGCCGCGCCGTGCCCGAGGGGCGGTACTGCTCGTCTTCCTCGTCAACGGTGCGCTGACGGCCACCTGGGCGTCGCGCATCCCTGCCATCAAGCACGCGCTCGGCCTGAACCAGGCGGAGCTTGGTGTGGCGCTATTGGGAGGAGCGATCGGCGCCCTCATCGCCATGAACGTCTCCGGCTATTTTGCCGCCCGGCTCGGCAGCCGCCCGGTGACCATCGTGACCACTCTTGCCCTGTGTGGCGTGTTCCCATTGCTCGCTCTGGCGCCGAACCTACCGCTGCTCTTCGGCGCGCTCTTTCTGGTGGGAGCCTGCATCGGGTCCATGGATGTGGCCATGAACGCGCAGGGCGTGACGGTCGAGAACCTCTACGGGCGCCCCGTGCTGGCGGGCTTCCATGGCATGTACAGCCTGGGCGGTTTGCTGGGCGCGCTGGCCGGTGGTCTGGCCGCCTCACTGGGCATCGACCCGGTGGGCAACTTCGTGTCGGCATCTATTGTGTCCGTGTGCATCGCCCTGTTCGCATCGGCATGGCTGCTGCCCGCCCATGCCGATGCCGGCGGCGGCGCGATTCAGCTGGCCCTGCCCTCGCCGGCGCTGTTGTCGGTCGGGTTGGTGGCCCTTTGCACCGTGGTCGGAGAGGGAGCCATGACCGACTGGACGGCGGTCTACCTGCGCGACACGGTTGGCACGAGCGCGGGTGTCGCCACGTTGGGCTTCGCCATGTTCTCGCTCGTCATGGCTGCCGGCCGGTTTGCCGGCGATCGTCTCAACCTGCGCTGGGGCCCCGTATCGATGGTTCGGTGGGGCACGTTGATCTCGGCCGCAGGCGTCTCGCTGGCCATCGCCCTTCCCTCGGCCATCACCGCCATCGTCGGCTTCGGGCTAGCCGGCGCCGGCTTCGCGGCCATATTCCCCATCGCCATCAGCACGGCTGGTCGTTCCCACGACATGCCCTCGGGCACCGCCATCGCCGCCGTTTCCACGTGTGGCTACTTCGGTTTCCTCGTCGGGCCGCCCGCCATCGGCTTTGTCTCGCAGGCCGGCGGCCTCCGGTTGGGGCTGGGCGTCGTCGTGCTGCTCTGTCTGCTGGCGTCGGCGCTTGCGCCCTCGGTGGCGCCCGGCCGGTTCACGCCGAAGTCAAGCGCGGGAACGGCCTGACAACAGCGGCCCGTGGGGAGTCGCAGGAACAAAATGAGGCCCTCCCAGATTGGGAGGGCCTCACGAACGGCTGAAGCGGTATTAGACGGTGGTCTTGACGGGGATCGTCTTGACCTTGGCGCGATCCGACTTGGGCATGGTGATGCTCAGGATGCCGTTGGTGTAGGACGCCTCGGCGCCGTCGCTGGCCACCTCGTTGGGAAGGGTGAAGGTCTGGACGAACTCGCCGCTGGGCAGGCCCTGCCAGATGTAGTTGCCCTTCTCCGGCTGGAAGCCGAGGTAGGACCCCTTGATGCGCAGGTCGCGATGGGAGGCCTGAATCTCGAGCTTCTCATGGTCGAGGCCGGGGAGGCCGATCTGGACCACATAGGAGTCGTCGGTCTCGATCAGGTTGGCGGGCCAGTTGACCGTGGGCTGGGTGAACCAGCGATCGAAGACGGTCGGCGACAGGAAGCTTCCGTCGAGCAGCTGGTCGATGACGGACCGGGTCGGAACCATATCGGGTCGCGCGTTGTAACGGGTCATGGTGTTGGCCATGTGAGCAAAACCTCCTTAGACGTTTTGTTCTTTGACTTTTGATTTGCGGGGGTCGTATTGATGAACCCCACACCTCATTCATAGCATGTTATGGCGTACCTGTCAAGTACTTCTTAGCGAAGTCGCTCTAGTTTCTTGAGTAGAGAAGTAGCAGGGATTGGAAGTAGTAGCAGGTAGGGCCGCCTCCCCTACGCGTTGGCTCTCAGCTGGGGCCGGGGGTGGCCGAGACCGGCCGGCGGCGGGTCACGAGATGGTCGTCTTTTCCGCATGTCGGCGCAACCGCACCGTGGAGGGCGGGACAAACGGCCGTCACCCCCGGGGTAGAACGCCTGTACTACACTGGGTCGATGCCTCAGGGCGTGACGGGGGTTTGGAAATGGCGGAAGATGCCAGCTCGACGGGCGCGGATGTAGGCTTCGGTCCGCGTTCCTTCGGCCTGAGTGGCCGCCAGCCCGTGTTGTGGCAGCGCTGCCTATTGTGCGAGCTCGCGGATTGATCAGCGGCGACTTCGAGAGCTTCTTTTACGCAGGCTCCGGGGGCTACAAACCGCGGCCTTACCAACAGACACTGGCGGACCGCCCATGGCCCGAGACACTTGTCGTCCCCACGGGGTTCGGAAAAACCGCGGCTGTGCTCGGGGCGTGGCTATGGAAGCTCCTGACAGGCGATCCTGAGACCCCGCGTCGCCTGGTGTATTGCTTGCCCATGAGAACACTCGTCGAGCAAACTGCACGCGTTGCGGCCGACTGGATACGGGCGGCCGCAGACCTCGGCCTCCAGGTGCAAAGCGCTGTCCTGATGGGTGGGCAGCCGCGCTCTCCATTCGAGATACCCGAGTGGATGATGCGTCCGGAGATGCCCACCATTCTGATGGGAACTCAGGACATGCTCGTGTCGGCAGCGCTAATGCGGGGCTATGGCACTAACCGCTATCGGTGGCCCGTCGACTTCGCGCTCCTCCACAACGACGCCATGTGGGCCTTTGACGAGGTCCAACTGGCCGGAAGCTCGCTGCCGACGTCTGCCCAGCTGGAGGCATTTCGGCGTCGCTTTGACACCGGTCGTGTGGCACGGACGCTGTGGATGTCGGCCACCCTGGATCCTGTCTGGCTCTCGACAGTAGACTTTCAGCCCACCGATCGGTACCGGCCCCACGACCTCTCGCCGGCCGACCTCGCCAGCGGGCGGAAGCTGTGGGAGTCGACCAAGCGGCTTCGGCGCCTCGACGTGGAGTCGTCGCAGGTCGCGAAGCCGGCCGGGCTGAAGGCGTACGCGCGGGCGGTCGCGGCACGGACACTCGAGTTCCTCCGTCCACACTCGAACGCGATCGTGTTCGTGAACACGGTCGGTCGCGCACAGGCGCTCTACGGTGCGCTCTTAAGCCTCGCTCCGCGGGATGGCGGTCCGGAGGTTGTCCTGGTCCACTCCCGCTTCCGACGGGCCGACCGCGAACGCAAGCTGGGCCAGATACTCACTCCAGCGCCGCCTGCCGGACGTGCCATCGTCGCTACTCAGGCACTCGAGGCCGGGATCGATATCTCCTCGGCGGTCATGATCACCGAGCTCGCCCCATGGTCGGCGTTGGTCCAGCGCTTCGGCAGATCCAACCGCTACGGCGAGTACAACGACACCGGGGCCGATGTCTACTGGATAGACATACCGCCCGAGGCGTGCCGGCCGTACTCCGAGGACGAGTTTGCCTGGTCGCGGTCTTTGCTCGGGCACCTATTCGAGTGCGGACCAGCCGCCCTGTCGGACATCCCGCCCTCCCCGCCTCGGCCGGCCCCAGTGATCCGTCGCCGCGACCTACTGGATCTCTTCGATACGGAGCCGGACTTGTCCGGGTTCGACGTCGACGTCTCCCCGTACGTTCGCGATGCCGACGACACCGACGTTAGGCTGTTCTGGCGAGCTGTGCCGGATGGCGAGCGCCCGGACAGCAATGCCGACGGCCCTACACCCGAGGAGCTATGCCCGGCCCCGATCGGAGCCGCGAGGGATCTCCTCCGGAAAAAGGGTGTGCGGGCTTGGACGTGGGACCCGCTGGGTGAGACGTGGAGATCCGCGGGCGGTCGGGACCTCTACCCCGGACTAGCGATCTGGGTCGAGTCAAGCGAGGGCGGATACGGGCAGGACCGAGGCTTCGATCCCCTGAGCTCGGCCGAGGTTCCCGAAGTGGAGGCGCCCGCCGGTGCCGAGCCGGCCATGAGCCGTGATCTGGAGAGCGAGAAGCAGCGGGTGAACGTGAGCCTTGTGAAACACACGAGCCACGTTCGTGGCCACATGGAGAGGTTGGCAACCGCTTTAGCCCTCGACCAGGGCCAGCGCACGCTGCTGGCGGAGGTGGCTCTGTGGCACGACCTCGGCAAGGCGCACCACGCCTTTGGAGCGCCTCGACGGGAGGGCTGGCCCCCACTGGCCAAGTGGCGTGGGCCCTCCGAGGAAAAACGAAGGTACTTCCGTCATGAGCTGGCTTCCGCGTTGGGCTACCTGGAGCGACATCGCTGGAGCGACGAGGCAAGTCTGGCGGCCTATCTCATCGCCGCCCATCATGGCAAGGTGAGGACGCGGATTTGTGCGCTGCCGAGGGAAAAGGCACCGCCGAACGCCGATACCCCATATGCCCGCGGCGTCTGGGGCGGTGAACGTATCCCGGCGACGGACCTAGGGGGCGTCCGGGTGCCCGAGACGGTCATGCATCTGGACCTCATGGCGCTGGGAGACGGGCCGTACGGGCCGAGCTGGCAGGAGCGCTCCCTGCGCCTCCTTCGAGAGCTCGGGCCCTTCCGGCTTGCGTGGTTGGAGGCCGTGATCAGAATCGCGGACTGGAACGCTTCGGCCGATGAGCAGAAGGCGGGCCAGGATGACCTCTAGCGTCCAACGTCAGGAAATCGCCCTGCCGGGGTGCGGGCCAGTGCCTTTAGCTAGTTACCTCAAAGCACTTGGGCTCTTCCGGGTCGTGGCGGAGCAGGCGGACGCGGACGCGCGCGCCCACTGGGACGCGTCAGCCTTTCGGCTTCAGACCCGCATTTCGTCTCAGGAACTGCAGGCGTTCCTGCTCGGACGGTACGCACCCAGCCCAGTTGTGAGCCCGTGGAACGCCGGGAGCGGGTTCTTCTTTAGGGAGGGGAAAACCAGGGAAAAGGATGCTGCTACCGGCAAGTTGCTCAAGACCGGTGTCCGGAACGAGCCGACAGAAGCAACCCGGGCGCTGGAGCAGATCGCCCACGCCGCTACACCTAGGCTCACCGCATTCAGGGAGAGTGCGGCGGCGGCTCGTGAAGAGCTGAGAGGACGCAGTCTCGACAGGGCCCCCGAGGGAGCCGCGAAGGTCGGCGTGGTTCGCGACCTGCGGTCAACCGGGCCTGAGGATCTGCTCCCGTGGATCGACGCAAGCGCTCTGGTGGTCGTAGACACTTCGCGAATAGCGCGCGAACTGAGTGTCCAATTCCCCCCACTCCTGGGAAGCGGAGGAAACGACGGCAACCTCGACTTCTCTACGACGGTCGTCCAAGCCCTTCTCTCGCTGATGGATCTGGAGACCGGGGCGCCGACGGAAGCGGCAGCAAGCTGGTTGCGTGCAGCCCTATTCGGGGCTGCGGTGCCCTCGGTTCACGACGTCGCTGTGAGCCAGTACGATCCCGGGGCAGCTGGTGGGCCGAACTCTGGGGCCGGTTTCTGGGGCCGTGCCGGCGGAAATCCGTGGGACATCGTTCTCGGGTTCGAAGGGACGCTCCTCGTCTCCGCGGCGGTCGGGCGCCGCATGGCCTCTACGTCGGGGTCCTTCCCGTTCACACTTGGTCGCAGCGGGACCATTGGAGCGGGCTCGGGACATGTCGATCCGTCCGACGACGCGACGTCCCGAGGCGAGTTCTGGGCGCCCGTGTGGGACCGGCCGGTCTCGTACGGCGAGCTGCGGCTGCTTTTCCGAGAGGGCCGTGCTGTGGTCGGGACTCGCAGGGCGGCGAATGCACTGGACTTCGCTCAGGCAATCGCGCAGCTCGGCGTGGAGCGAGGCGTCTCGAGCTTCCAGAGGTTCGGCTTCGAACAGCGCAACGGCAACATGTATCTCGGCGTGCCACTCGCCCGGTTCGGGGTTCGTCGCAACACGAACGCCGACCTCATCGCCGACCTCGACGCTCGGGGGTGGCTTACGCGTGTTCGCAGGGCGACCCGCGTGCGGGAGGCCCCGGCATCGGTCAGGGCCTTCGGCCGCGACCTCGACAACGCTCTCTTCGAGCTCACGGCGGTCACGGGCCCCGAGCCGGTCCAGGAGGCTATCGTGGCGCTCGGCCAACTGCTTCTCGCAACCTCGGCTCGCCCCGCCCTTCGGGAAGTCGTGCCTCCTCCGGGACGGCTCGCTTCCGGATGGGCGGAGGCTGCGGACGACGACTCGCCCGAGTTTGCCCTCGCCGCCTCACTGGCCTCGCTTCATGGTCAATCCCAGAGTGTTCAGCTGCCGTTCCGGAGCCATCTTGCGCCGCTCGAACCCGGGGCCCGGGACGTTTGGGCGGACACAACGCTCGCACGATCTCTTTGCGTCTGGATAGGACGAAATCTCCTGCGAGACCTGGTCGCGGTCCTCGAGCGACGGATTTTGGAGGCGCAACGCACCCGGTTCCTGCGGCGCGGTGAAGACGGCAGCGAGGCGCCTGAGCTTCCCCTACGCGGATACCGGGTCGCCCCGCTCGCGTCCGTCGCGTCCTTCCTCGCCGGTGGTGTAGACCATGGCCGTGTCGCTGCGCTGGCGGCGGGACTCGCCTGGGTTAGAGGCTCCCGACGCCTTGAACGTCGAACCAGGGAGCGAGACCAGCCGCTTCCCCTTGCCTACTGCCTGCTCAAGCCCCTCTTCCGCCCTGACGGCATCGGGCCCGACGAGGCAAACCGTAAGCTCATGGACCTGCTCCCGCTGGTCCGCCTCCTTGAGGCCGCCAGGATCGACGATGCCATGGCTCTGGCGACGAGGATTGCGCGCGGAGCCGGCTTGCCCACGCCCTTCGCACACGCCTCCGCAAAGGGCGTCGACGTGCAGCGCTTGCTTGCCTCGCTGGTCTTCCCCATCGCGCCCCTGGCCTACGGGGCGCTCGAATCCCGCGCCTACAATCTCAACAATCAGGAGGAACAGCCCGACTATGCCATTTGACCCTTCGGTGCTTGACAGCGCTCCCCGCCTGCTGGCGCAGGCGGCGCTAACGCCTATTCAGGGCGATCGCTTTCAGCCAACCGGTTTCCCTAATCTGGGAGCGGCGAGCTACAAGTCTCCCGACGGACGGGACATGCTGCTGGTGGAGTCGGCACAGAGCATGGCCAACCGTCTTGAGGCGGCATGCTGGGATCCTGTCGTCGACGACTGGGTAGATCCACTGAGGGGCCTGCCTCTCGTCAAGGTCCGAAGTCGTGGTCAAATCATCACGAACAGCGTTCTCGAGGCACACCGCCTCAACTCGGTCTACATCGAGAACACCCAGTGGTTCACCGACACTCTGAAGCAGCCCCTCGCGGCCGTGGCCGCGGCGGGTCCAATCGACATGCGAAAAGAGGTTTATCCGAGGCTCCTGCGCTACGACCCGAACAGCCTGATCCATGGAGTGTTCCTCGAGAGCATCGCCGGGGTGATTCGCGTTCAGCGAACGCTCTCGGCGTTCATCGAAGCGGGGGACGTCACTGTGGTGGCAAGCGGCGGCGTGAAAAATGACCGGGTGAATCCAAGCAAGGAGGGGGGCAGCGCGGCCGAGGGCTTCGGCAACGTTCCGTTTGCCAGGGACGAGTTTGCGGCCCGCTCCATCACGGCGTATTTCAACGTTGACCTTTCCCAGATACGCGGGTTCGGCTTTGAGCCGCCCGTCGAGGAGCTTCTCATCGCTCTCGCCTTATTCAAGATCCGCTCCTTCCTGCAGACTGGGCTCCGTCTCCGCACGGCCTGCGATCTGTCGCTCAACGGCCACGGGAAAACCGGCCTCGACGTAACTGCACCTGCCGGGTTCGCGGTGCCGGCTCTGGGCGCGCTGGAGGAGGAGCTGCCGAGGCTCATTCAGGCGGTTGCTTCCAGTGGCGCCTTCGCGGACCCCGCGGAGACCATCGTCGAGTACAAGGGTAAGGCGTAGTGCTCGCCGTCTCTTTCGAATTTCCCGCGCACCGATACCACGCCACCCCATGGGGCCGGAACGTCAACGAGGCCGACGTCGCCTGGCCGCCGGAGCCCATCAGAATCCTCCGCGCTCTGGTGGCCACCTGGCACCGGAAGGCGGATTCGGGCATTTACCCGAAATCCCAGCTAGACCGTCTCATCGATTGCCTCGCCTCGGACCTTCCGGCATTCGCCCTGCCCGCCGCGGTCCACACCCATGTACGGGCATTCATGCCCGCGCCGGTCGGGAAGAGGCTGATCTACGACGCCTTCCTCTGCCTTGAACCGGACGCGGAGCTCGTTGCCCTCTGGCCTGCGGCTGAGCTCGATCCACGGCTCCGGGCCCTGTGCGCTCATCTCTTTGAACGCATGGGATATCTCGGCCGAGCGGAGAGCTGGGTCCAGGCTCGTGTTCTGGAGGCGTGGAAGGGCGATCTCAATGCGCGGCCGCGCCCGCCTGGCGGAGAAGCACCTCCGGCCACCGAGCCCATCGGTCTGAACGCCCCCGTAGCTCCAGCCGAGTGGGTTTCCCGACGGCCAGAGCTTGAGGCCGCCGTGAACCGGCTGAGGGGGTCCAAGAGGAGACGCGCTCAGGTGGCGCTGAGCGAGCGTCTCTCCGACGCCATCGCTGTTGACACGTCAGACTGGCAGGCCGGAGGCTGGTCCACTCCGCCTCCGCTCCGCACCGTGCTCTACGACCGGCCGCCCCTTACGCCGGTTCCAACCGTCCAGCGAAAGAGACCGCTGCCCTCGGGGCCCCCGGGTCGGGAGGAGGTTGCTCGATACGTCCTGGCCGGTCGCCCCGCGCCGCGGATCGAGGACACACTGAGAATCGGCGAACTCGTCCGGCTTGCCCTCATGGCTGGGGGCAGCAACGTCCCTCCAGAACTCTCGGGGCGAGGCCCGCACGGACCGTTGAGGCACGACGGCCCGCACGAGCACGCGTTCTTCCTGCCGGAGGATGCCGATGGGGACGGCTCGGTCGATCACGTCGTCGTCTACTGTCCGACGGGATTCAGCCCGGAGGGCCTCCGGCGGCTGGACCGGCTGCACGCGCTCTGGCTTCGTCGGGCCGGCGCCGACGAGGATCGTGGACGGCAGGAATGGAGGGTGGCGTTGGAGGCCATCGCCTCCCCCGAAACCTTCGCCGACGCGTCACCCCTACTCAGGCGCGCCGATACCTGGGTCAGCTGTACGCCATACCTGCGGCCGTGGTTCGCCAAGCCTGGGTTCGGCGTGCCGGAACAGGTCTCCCGGGAGGCCGAGGAACGGGGGATGCCGCCTGTCGAGGTCCTCTCAGCCCATGGCCGAGATCTCACGGAGAGGTCGAGAAGGGCTCTCGACTTCAAACGAATCCGCATGCGGCGAGGGCTGGTGCAGCCCGATAAGATCGGGACTTTTCTTGCCGTTCGGTTCGCTGTGCCAGTTCGCGGCCCAGTAGCTCTAGGCTTCGGCTGCCACTTCGGCTTGGGCCTCTTTCGGCCTCTATCCGCCTGAGATCCCCGCGTTCTGGGGCTGCCGCGAGCGGCAACCGCTACCGATGACCAACGGACCGGCCCTCCTCCTTGCCGAATCCGGCTCGCGCTGCTATCAGGGACGCATATCGCGTCCGCCCACGTCCTCACTCACGGAGCATCGCATGGAGCCGCCGCAGGCCACGCCAGAACCAACGCTCCGTGATGACGTTCCGCTCGTGCCGGCGCGCATGGTCAACGAGTATGTCTACTGCAAGCGTCTGGCCTACCTCATGTGGGGCCAGGCGGAGTGGACGGATACGGCGGACACGGCCGAGGGAAGGTACGTTCACCGCAGGGCAGACCGGCCCGGGGCGCCGCTCCCCGCCCCAGAGGCCCTCGACGCCGGCTACCGTCTGGTCGTCAGCCGTTCGGTGACTCTCAGCTCCGAGGAGCTTGGGCTCGTTGCCAAGATCGACATCGCCGAGATACGGGACGGCGGAGTGACCGTGGTCGACTACAAGCGAGGCAAACGGCCACACGGCACGGTCGACGTGTGGGAGCCCGAGAAGGTGCAGCTCTGCCTCCAGGCACTCCTGCTCGAGGCCCATGGCTACACCGTTCACGGCGGAATGATATGGTTCGCTGAAAGCCGCGAGCGAGTTGGGGTCAGCTTCGATCACGACCTTCGGGCACGCAGCCTCGAAGCCCTTAGCGGGCTGCGACGGCTGGTGGCGGAGGGCACTATTCCCCCTCCGCTGGTCGACAGCCCCAAGTGCCCTCGGTGCGCCCTCGTCTCGGTTTGCCTGCCGGACGAGGTCAACTGCCTTGGACATCCGGGTGCGGACGGTGGAGAGCCGGTGTCGCCACGGCCGATAGCGATCCCCATCGACGAGTCGTTCCCGCTGGTGATCCAGTCGCCGCTCGCACGGGTGGGGAAGGACGGCGACCGCCTAAGGATCTCGGAAGAAGACGGGCCTGACACCTTTGCCCGGTTGATAGACATCTCCGATGTTGCCCTCTTCGGTACTGTGAACCTGACGAGCCCGGCGTTGACGACCCTTATGGATCGCGGCGTGCCGGTCACGTTTCATACCCACGGCGGGTGGTTCTACGGCATGGCGTCGGGCCTCGGCCACCGAAATGTGGAGGTGCGGACGGCGCAGTACGCCATGAGCTTCGACCAAGCGCGGTGTCTGGCGTTCGCCCGGTCTCTGGTGGCGGCCAAGATTCATAACCAGCGCACCATGGTGCGCCGAAACTGGCGGGCCGATGAGGCGGCCCGAGGCGAGGTGATGGGCCGCATGGCCGTGGCGGCGAGGCGGGCGCGGCGAGCCCAGGACGGGGCCGCCCTCCTGGGCCTCGAGGGCGATGGAGCTTCCGCGTACTTTCGCGCCTTCGCGTCGCTCCTGCACCCGCCGCCGCGTGGGACCCGGCTTGGCCATGCCGCTGCCTTCCCGCCTGAAGGGGAGGCCGTCCCGGAGGCCCCAGAGGGGGAGGCGGTCGAGCCCGCCATGAGGCTGCCGTTCCAGTTCGACAAGCGAAACCGGCGGCCGCCTCTCGATCCGGTCAACGCGATGTTGTCGCTGGGTTACGCAATGCTGACTCGCCACTTCACCGTCGCCCTGGCCTCGGTTGGTCTAGACCCGTTCCGCGGTTTCTTCCATACCTCCAGGTACGGTCGGCCGGCACTGGCCCTCGACCTGATGGAGCCGTTCCGCCCCATCATCGCCGATTCGGTGGTCCTCACACTGGTAAACACGGGCGAGATCCGGCCGTCGGACTTCATTTCGGGAGCTACCGGGACTGCGCTGACGGCGTCCGGCAGGCGGCGCTTCATCGAGGCTTTCGACCGGCGTTTGGGCCAGCAGGCCGCCCACCCGCTGTTTACCTATCATCTGAGCCTGCGGCGACTCATTCTGGTCCAGGCGCGGCTGCTGACCCGATTCCTGCTGGGCGAGCTTGCCGCCTATCCCCACTACCTGCCTCGTTAGGGCTTCGGGTGGACACCGACCGGCTGATCATCGTGGCCTACGACATACGAGATCCGCATCGATGGCGGCGGGTGTTCCGGACCATGCAGGGCTATGGGGAATGGCTGCAGCTTTCAGTGTTTCAGTGCCGGCTCTCGTCGAGGCAGAGGATGGAGCTGGTGGAGAAGCTTACGGGAATCATCAGGCAGGGGCAGGATCATGTGGTGCTGATCGACGTTGGGCCGGCCCACCGGGCGCAGGTCTCAATCGAGAGCTTGGGCCGGACGGTGGCGACGATCGAACGCCGTGGTACGGTTGTTTAGCCCTAGCGGCTGGGTCGGCACGTGGCTCGCCGAAGCCGTTCGAGCGGCGCGGTGGCGTAGGAGGCCCGGGGCCCGCTCGAACGTTCACAAACCCAATGAAAGTCTAGGCCGCCGGTGGCATGGCCTCGTTCACACAGAGGTTACCCGAGGACTGCCGTGCACTCTCCTGAGGGCCGCTCGAAAACGGTACGATGGGGGCAGTCGCGAAGCCGCCGGAGAAGGCGGCCCTTTCCCTGGCCTGAGAGCCGGGGCCTCATTGAAGCGAGGTGTGGCTCTGGCAGCTCCAGACCAACAGCAGCCTTTCCCTGGCCTGAGAGCCGGGGCCTCATTGAAGCGCCAATTTTCAGCCCGGCCGGATCACCGGGGGACCTTTCCCTGGCCTGAGAGCCGGGGCCTCATTGAAGCTCATCTGGAGCGCGCTCAAACACGCTAGACGGCGTCCACTTCACTTTCCCTGGCCTGAGAGCCGGGGCCTCATTGAAGCGTTTCGGCTGGCCGCTCGCGCAGGTCCTTCTCGAGCCTTTCCCTGGCCTGAGAGCCGGGGCCTCATTGAAGCGTGTTTTTGAAGGCACCCGCACTAGCCACCGTATGAGCCTTTCCCTGGCCTGAGAGCCGGGGCCTCATTGAAGCGGGTCAACGAGTGCTACGAGATTCCTTTGCACGATTGGGACTTTCCCTGGCCTGAGAGCCGGGGCCTCATTGAAGCGCGGGGGCCGTCGAATGCCAGTAGCAACGGACGGGGACCTTTCCCTGGCCTGAGAGCCGGGGCCTCATTGAAGCGGGCTAACGATGAGCCCGGGTATACCGCGATTGCGGAGCAGGCTTTCCCTGGCCTGAGAGCCGGGGCCTCATTGAAGCACCCTAGCGCTTCGACCTGTTGGCAGGTCCGGTGAAACTTTCCCTGGCCTGAGAGCCGGGGCCTCATTGAAGCTGGGTGACGCTGTACACGTCGACCAGCTCTGAATCGACTTTCCCTGGCCTGAGAGCCGGGGCCTCATTGAAGCAGGAAGAGCTGGACGCAATCGACCTCATCATGGCCGAGTGGCTTTCCCTGGCCTGAGAGCCGGGGCCTCATTGAAGCTCGGTCACGCCCTCAAATGAGGAGTCGTCGAGCGCCGTGCTTTCCCTGGCCTGAGAGCCGGGGCCTCATTGAAGCGCCGAGGCGCTGTACCGTCGCAACCGTGAGCCCCTGCATCTTTCCCTGGCCTGAGAGCCGGGGCCTCATTGAAGCTTCTGCACCTGGAGCAGGTCCGCGGTCTGCCCCGAACTTTCCCTGGCCTGAGAGCCGGGGCCTCATTGAAGCTCGCCCACAGATCAGCGAAGTCGGCGCCGTTTCCCACTTCACCTTTCCCTGGCCTGAGAGCCGGGGCCTCATTGAAGCGCGACGTTCTGGCAACCGGAACCCCCGTTAACGCTTCCTTTCCCTGGCCTGAGAGCCGGGGCCTCATTGAAGCGAGGAGGTGATCGCCACGATGGTCCCGCCGACGTACCTTTCCCTGGCCTGAGAGCCGGGGCCTCATTGAAGCATGCGTCGGAATGCCTCGGTGAGGATGTCGCGAATCTTTCCCTGGCCTGAGAGCCGGGGCCTCATTGAAGCCTTTCGACCCGGAGAAGATCCTCCGCTATGCCCTGCCTTTCCCTGGCCTGAGAGCCGGGGCCTCATTGAAGCTTCGAGCCACCGTTGCCGGCGGAGAGGTATACCGTACTTTCCCTGGCCTGAGAGCCGGGGCCTCATTGAAGCCCTTCTAGCGGCGACATTGAATTGTTCCTGGACAGTAATGCCTTTCCCTGGCCTGAGAGCCGGGGCCTCATTGAAGCTGCAGCTCCGGATCCTTCTCCGGCGTCTGAATGTCGAGCTTTCCCTGGCCTGAGAGCCGGGGCCTCATTGAAGCGTTTATGGATCAGTGCTACGTCTGGAACTTCACCGCTTTCCCTGGCCTGAGAGCCGGGGCCTCATTGAAGCGCGCTGCTCAATGACCACCAGGAGCCGCCGCCAGCTTACCTTTCCCTGGCCTGAGAGCCGGGGCCTCATTGAAGCAAGTGGACTGGGGTGCGGCGTAGGGCCGTGGAATTACCCTTTCCCTGGCCTGAGAGCCGGGGCCTCATTGAAGCGGGCTCAGGCAGTCACAAGAGCTAGACCATTTCGCGGCTTTCCCTGGCCTGAGAGCCGGGGCCTCATTGAAGCACTGAGCCGTACCCAGTCAACATCCGCCGCTTCTTCCCTTTCCCTGGCCTGAGAGCCGGGGCCTCATTGAAGCCCATTACGAGAGACAGGACGCCCGCCGATTTCTGCACTTTCCCTGGCCTGAGAGCCGGGGCCTCATTGAAGCTTGGGCAGCTGGTACGACGTGTGATTCGGTTTCCAGGGTTTCCCTGGCCTGAGAGCCGGGGCCTCATTGAAGCAAGAACTGGATGCCCGCTCCGCCGGCGCCGACGAAGGCCTTTCCCTGGCCTGAGAGCCGGGGCCTCATTTAAGCCTGCCTAGGGCTGCTGCTCGTGTCTGGGCAGCCTGGAGCCTTTCCCTGGCCTGAGAGCCGGGGCCTCATTGAAGCAGATGGCGCAGACCCACCACGGCCGCGCAGAAGTCACGCTGTGGGCGATCACGAAATCTGCAGAGTTCTGATCACGAATTTTACATAGGTGCCGCGGCAAGGCCGGCATCTCGATTCGTGAAGAGTACCAGGCGTTCCTCTGGAA
>JAJPKF010000019.1 GCA_021323865.1 Pseudomonadota bacterium
CGCCACCATGGTGGCGAGGCGCTCAGGAGGGGTACCCCTCCTGAGGAGGAGGTGGGTCAAATCTATTCCGGCGCTAGTGGGTCACTTTTACGCCGGCGATCACACGTGAAATCGGGTGGCCATTTGCCGTGAAATCACGTGGCCATTTCGCGCGAAATACACACGGAATAGGTGATCACAAGAAGAAGCCCCCTCAGCGACGGTGATGGTGTTCAGAGCCATCAGCGTCAGAGGAGGCTTCCCAATGCAGTCTGGAGTCATTCACATGGAGATTCATACCCTACGTCGGTACGGTTGGTCCGTAAGCGCCATTGCCCGCAATCTGGGCCTTGACCGGGCGACCGTACGCAGAGAACTGGCGAGCTCCGACCCGCGTGGGTATCGCCAGCGAGCCAGACCAATGGGTCTCAGCGAGGCGCAGCTTGGCGCATGTCAAGCGGCGGGTCGACCGGTGCCCCGACATCCGTGGGACAACCCTCTATCGGGAGTTGCGCCGCGACTACGGCGACCGCGGCAGCTACCCGACCGCGGTGCGAGCCATGCGTTCCTTGCTCGGGAGCCGCCAACAGGAAGCGGAGGTTCGATTCGAGACCGATCCGGGCCACCAGACACAGGTCGACTGGGCGCACTTGGGCGATCAGCAACTCGGCGACCACATGACGCCGCTGTTTGCCCTGGTCGCCGTTCTGGGCGCGAGCCGGGTACCGACCATTCGCTTTGCCACCGATCGCACTCGCGCGACCACCCTCTCCGTGATCATAGCCTGCCTTGCCGACCTCGGTGGCGTGACGGCCGAGATCCTTACTGGTTCCGATCATTCGGAACGGCCCACTTCGATCATCGGGAATGGCCCACCCTGCTCAGATTAAAGTAGTTGCCTTCGCATCGGCTCCCGGAGTTAGTGCCCGCGGGATGTCTGTACGGGCTGCGCGATCCGCGGGTGGGGCCCGGGACCCACCCGCGCGCGAACGGTGGCGGGTGCGCGCAGCTGTTGTCGCGAGAAGCGTCACGGATTCCCGGCCTTGGCCGTCCGTCGGAACCGGTACGACTCGTTGCCGGTCTCGATGATGTGCGCTCGATCCGTGATGCGGTCCAGCAACGCCTTGCAGAGCCTGGGGTTGGGGATGACCTGCGTCCACTCCGAGAAGGGCAGGTTGGTGGTAACCATTACCGACGCCTTCTCGGCTCGCTCAGCGATCATCTGGAACAGGAACTCGGCGCCGATGTGGGCCACGGGGACGTAGCCCACCTCGTCGACCGCAATCAGGTCATAGCGTGACCAGCGGGCCAGGGCCCGCTTCAGGGCCATCTGGTGCTTGGCCTCGACCAGCTCGTTGATGAGCCCGGCAGCCGTTGCGAACCGAACCCGCCGCTTCTGGCGGCAGGCGGCCACGCAGAGTCCGGTCATCAGATGGGTCTTGCCGGTGCCGCACTCGCCGATGAGCACGATCGCCCCGCTGGAGCAGGCGACCGACAACGGCCCCGGCCACTTGGTCCACGGAGACCCGGCCGGTTGGCGGGAAGCCCACAATCTTGGCCTCGCGACATTCAGCGAGCGGGGATCCCGTTCCCAATGCGTGTCACAACCCCCACTGATGCCCCTCGATCCCGGCATCTGCCAGCAGAGCGCCGGTCTCGCCCATTACGGGCCTCGTGGCCGCCTCCGAGGACACGGCCGTGAGCGCCTGCCGCATGCTGATCGGCGCGGGAATGACCGCTGGGGGTGTCGTGAACCTCGGCTCACCCCCCCGCTGGCTTCCGCCGCTGTACGCGGCGGAATGTCCGGCCTGCCTGCGTGGGCGGCCGGCGTGAGGCTCTGAACCTGCCCCCGCAAACGCTGGCAGAGGGCCGGCATACCCCGCTTCCCCTGGGCGGCCCGAAGGACCAGCCCGAGGCGAGGCATTCGACGCCCCCGAGCTGGATCCCACGGAGGCCGCCATTCTCGCCGCCCTAGCGCGGGGCCAGGACTACACCGGCGGCGGCCGGCTGGTTGGCCTGAGCGTTGCCGCAGTCAAGAGACGGGTGGGGAGCTTCCTCCAGTCCGTGAGCGGGGAACTAGCGAACCGCGCCGTTGATGTTGGCGTCGTAGGGCGGGGTCGAATCGATCACATTGGGCGGAATACCGCAGCCGGTCGTCTGTCCGCAGGTCGACGTGTTGCTATTGGCGGGCTGCGGGAGGGTGAAGGTGCTGGCGGTCACGCTGTAGAGCCAGTGGTTCCGCAGCGGGGTGCTGACCTTCGACAGCGGAACGTCGATGACGATCCGCCCGGGCTTCCCGGGGGTATAGCAATCCACGCTGTGCGTCTTGTCACAGACCCCGGTCGACGTCGCCGCGGCGATCTGGTTCTGACCGGGATAGGTGGTGAAGGCGCAGCACAAGGAATTGGAAGACCCCGAATAGAAGACGGGGGCCGCGCCGTTGTTGGATTCCATGTACGTGAACCAGAGATGGCCGTTGTTGGGACAGGCTGCCTTGTGGGTGCAGTCCTGGTGCCACGCGGTGAGCCAGTCCACGACCGTACCACCGGAGTTGGATGGGGGCGCCAGGCTGGTCAGGTCGGCAACCTTCATGCCGATCTGCAGCATGTGCGAATTCTTGGGATCCACGCGAACGCTGGAGTGCAGGATGTCCAAGTTTGTCTTGCAGAAGCTGGTCGAAGTGCCGTTGGCGTTGTAGACCGCATCGTCGTTGGTGCTCGTGCAGGAAGCGTCCGAGACCGAATTGGTCGGTGCGGCGAAATGCGGAACCTGTCCAACCTTGGAAAAGAGGCTTGGTCCTCCGTTCTGTCGGACGAAGAAGGTCTGGCCGAGGTCGGTGTCGTTGGCCGCGTCCACGTAAACGATGCTCGCCTGCCCCTTGGGGCCGACTTGAATCTTGAGGAAGTCGCCAAGCGTTCGGTCTCCCGCCTGAGTAGGAAGCACATAGACGCTGCCGTCGTGGATGTACTTCTTGGTCGCGGCAAGGACGTTGAAACTCGGCTGACTGGAGTCGGCATTGAGGCTCTGGGCGAAGTACACCTTCCAATCGGCGTTGGTGAGGTTATCCGCTCCATACGTCCCCGTCGGCTTGTCGGTCGTGGTGAGCGTTTGTGTCCCGTACCAAGCCACGTCGATGCGGCCGTTGTCACCCGCGACAACCCAGGGCATGACATTGGTGTTGGTCTGCACGCCTGAGCAGTGGAATCCCGAGCATGTCTTGCTCACAGCCACGGGGCTCGACCAGGTGTTGCCGTTGTCCTTGGAGTAGGACATCATGATGGTGCTAGGCCCGGTGGGCCCGCCTGACTGTGTGCCTGGAGCCTGGGCCCAAACGAGGTAGATGTTGCCGCTCCGGTCGATTGCCATGGCGACAAAGTTCTGCCCGACGATGTACTTGCCCGTCGGTCCGTAGACGAACTTGTCGGTGCACTGAAGACCGCTGGGATCCACCGTAACGGGAACCTGGACGCAGCGGGCAATACGGACCTGATCGAGCGCAGAGCTGTCGTGGGCCACAAAGACGTAGTGCTTGTGGTACGTCGGGTCCTTGTGGGGGCTGACACCATCGGGCCCCATGATCCCCTCGTTGCAGGTGATCATGTTATCGGGTCCGAATTGGAGCCCGGCGGTTTGCGAGGCGGGAAGCTGAGAGACCCGTGGGGGCGACTGGGTGATGACCAGCTCATTGTTTCCGGCGCACTGGGTCTGCTGGTTCTTGCGCGGTCGGAGAGCCGCATGAGGCCTCGCGTCGCGATTGTCCTTGTCGAGCGGATCGCCCTGCGCGACATCGTCAAAAGTCAGGAAGACGTGTCCGCCGTTCAGAGGGTCGCCGTCGATGGCATACCACTGGCGGTCCACCCCGGTTGAGATCACCCCGGCGCAGCTGGTTTGGAATGAGGCGCCGTTGTCATCCGACCGTGAGGTGCTGAAGTTCGTCAAACCCTGTAGGTCCGCGAAGTACAGGCGGTCATGGTTGTCGATCGCCGTCTCGGAGTCACCTCCCCCAACGCAGGTGATTGGCTTCCCGGTCCCTGCCGGCGAGCTGGCGGGAACAAGGTGCCAGGATTGGCCGTGGTCAAATGAGCGCCAGATGAAGCTGATGGTGCTGGCGAAGCCGTTGGGAACCGAGCTGAACATCTGATCGTGGCTGTTGATCGAGAGCCCGGGCTCGAACCCTTCGTCTCCCACGGCAACCGTGGCGGCCCGACCAAAGGTGACCGCCGGCGTTCGTGCTGCCGCCGAGTGCAGTGATCCTCCGGCCAGGGCGCCTCCAGCGGCGAGACTCAGCAAACCAACGGCTATGGCCAAGCGGACGGTGATTCTACGCCTCATGGATGGATGTCTCCTTCAAGAACTTGTCGCAAAGGGCCTTTCTCCATCCCAACCTAGGGCTCAGAATCTGAACCGCAGGTAAACAACCGGTCAATATTCGGTAAATACGTTCTCGGAGCAATAGCAAGGGTTGGGATGGAATCCCGAAGCGAAAGCTCGTCGGTTTGATTTTCCAAATGGTTGCGAGACTGCAACAATTGCAACCATTACGCAACCGAATGTGCATGCGCGGGCCGGTATGGTGCGATAGGAAGCCCTGTTGGGCTAGCCGGGGACGGAGCGGGAAGGTCCATGACACGAGATGCAGAGCGGCCGCCCGACCGCCGGGCGAGTCCTGCCCGTTCCGTCGATCCACCGGCGGATCCGGTGCGGTCGGCCTTCGTGATGGCCGTTCAGCTGATGGAAGCGGGTCGGGCAAGTCTGCTGTTGCGGCGGAACTCAGAGCCCGTCCTCACCATCGCCGCGGCCGTCGGCATCAATCCCAGTGAGATTCCCAAAATCGAGGTGCAGATTGGGCGGGGGATTGCTGGTATCGTGGCCGAGAAGGCGGTCACCCTTCTGGGTCAGCTTGCCGATGACACCTTTGTCAGCGCTCCGATCATCACTCGCGAGGGAGTCGAGGGCGTGCTCAACCTCACCGAGCGCTTCGGTGGCCGGCAGTTCACGGGTCAGGACCTTGCCTCCAGTAGTCTGATTGCCGGTCACATCGCCCACCTGCTTGAGTACCGGCGCGATTCGATGGTTGACTCCGTCACTGGCCTGCCGAATCGGAGGGCGTTCGAAGAAGTGCTGTACCGAGAGCTGGCTCGAAGCGCGCGAACCCCCGGATCGGGGTTCGCCGTCGGGTTCCTGGATGTCGACGGTCTCAAGCGCGTCAACGACGAGCAGGGGCATGACGTCGGCGACGAGCTGATACGGAGCGTGGGCGAGGCCCTACAGAACACCATTCGCCAGTACGACTTTGCGGCTCGGTGGGGAGGAGATGAGTTTGCCCTCCTTCTGGCAGGCGCTCCCGGAGGCGAGACGCGAATTGAACAGCGCATAAGCCAGCGGATGGCGAGCGTCACCCAAGCCAACAGCCGGCTGATCCCGGGAGAGTACGCGATCAGCATCGGCATCGCACGGTACCCGACCGACGGCACGACCGCGGGTGAGCTTATGAAGCGGGCGGATCAGCGTATGTATGAGTACAAGCGTTCGCGTCGTGAACCGCGCGGGTAGGGGGCAGATCTGCGGAGCCCCCCTCACCGCAGTACGCGGCTCTTGGCCAGGTACGGGAACGTGCGACCAGTTCGACATTCAGGCTCTGAGCTGCCTATTGTGCTCCGGTGGCCCACTCTGGGAGCATGCTCAGCGGTGTTCCTTTTTCAGTAGCAAGGGCGAATATCACATTGCGGAAAGCTGCGACCTGCCCTCGGGCCATCCATTGGCTCGAGGGCAGGTCTGATCTCTTCAGGTTGCGGCTAGCACTTGACCCTTGAGAGTTGTCGCGTCGCGAAACGGGAGATCGCGCGGGGCAGCTTGGCGTAGATCAGCGGCGGCCCGTATTTTTCCTCACCCTTGGTCACCAACCAGTGGAGGAGGCCAACCGTGGCTCGACACTTGGTCTTGTTCGACTCGTGCTTGTAGACGCCCGCCCAGCTGAAGCCGGTGATGGGATAGCTGTGCGCGCCAGCCGAGTACACCACGCTGAAGTGGGTGGGTGAAAGACCCTTGATGTGGCTGGCATCGGAGGCAATGGTCTTCAACGTGGGCTGGAGCCAGGTGCTGTCGCGGCTCTCGACGAAGGCCTCCTTGAAGTGGCTCTGCTTGGCGTAGGCGGCTTCGGCATAACCGATGGCGCCAGGCGTGCTCGAGACCACGCCGGCCACACCCACACTATGGCTGCCACCCGCTCCACAGGGCCAGGCCGGTAGCTTTGAAGCACCGTACTTGTTCTTCCAGCTCGCGCTGGTGTGGCTCAGGAAGTCGGTGAAGATGTAGGTGGTTCCGCTGCTGTCCGAACGGTATACCGGGGTGATCTTGGTTTTGACTGAGCGCAGCTTCGGGTTGAGATGAACCAGAGCGGGCGCGTTCCACTTCTTGATCTTGCACTGATAAATCTGCGAAAGCAGCGCCCCGGTGAGCTTCAGGGGCTTCTTGTATCCCTTGAGGTTGTAGAAGACGCTTTCGCCTCCCAGTGCCACGGGGAGCTGCACGATCTTCTTGAAGTTCTTGAAGCCGTCGGACTTCAACATCGGGACGTCGTAGGCACCGAAATCGACCAATCCCTGGTCGAGGGCCGTCTGCCCGGCGCCGCTTCCCACGGAGTTATAGGTGATGCTCACGTTGGAGTGCTTCTTGTGGTAGGCGGAGAAGGCCGACTGAAAGAGCGGCTGATCGAAGCTGGAGCCTGACCCGGTGATGGTGACGGAGCTCGCCAGCACCGAAGTGACGGAGGTGCCGAGGAGCGCCATGACCCCCAGAATCGCTGCGATTAGGCGTCGGTTCAAAACTACTGTCCCCTTTCGTGGTTGTGATTACACTCGCATTCTTGGGACTGGGATGTTAACTACTTGTTTCCGGAAGTTTGCCGGTCGGTTGCGGTAAAACCCCGGCCCGTCCGACCGAATGATGGGACGTTGAAACCGACGCCAAGCGCCCTTTCCGCTGTTTTGGGCAATGGGTTAGCGGGAGGCAGCAGAAGCGTCAGGCTAGGTTCTGACCCCGGGCCGACATGGTAATAACCGTAACCAGCCCGCGCGGTTTGGGATGTCTGGACGCGGCGCCTGAAGAACTACGGCTGACGACCGCGGCGCCGCCTTCGGTTCGACCGTTTCATTGTGGTGGCGGCGTGTGCATCGCTCCGCGGTTGATAACCGCTCTGTCATAGTCCGGAAACAATCTGGTAACACGAAGGCTCGTAGACTCTCTGGAGTGGCCGGGCCGGCAGAGGCGGGGCCCATCGCGGTGACCACTTGTGCGGAGGAGATGACAGCGCTTGGAGCGGTCTGGGGAGGGTGAGACGCGCGCGCCCGTCCTGATACCTCAGGTGGCGCCGTCCGGCATCGATGAGCTGGCCGTCCGTCCAGGAGTTGAGCGGCCCTCAACGGATGACGGGTTGGAGGAAGCCCGCGAAGCCCGGAGGCAGCCGCACCAGCTGAGGGCTTCGCGCAGCCCAGGTGATCTCGTCATGCGTCTGCTGACGACGGGAGCGGCTGCCCTCATCCTGGTGACGAGCATCGGCCTTTTCGCGACCCTCGCCATCCAGTCGCGAAGCGCCATCGGTCAGTTCGGCTTTGGTTTCCTGACCGGCTCCGACTGGAACACCACCACCAACCAGTTCGCTGCCTTCCCGGCTATCGCTGGGACGCTCTACACATCAGTCCTGGCGCTGCTCCTGGCGGTTCCTGTGGGACTTTTGATCGCGGTCTATCTGTCTGAGATGGCCATGGCACAGGTCCGGCTTCCGCTGGGATTCCTGATCGAGCTGCTGGCAGCGATTCCGAGCATCGTGTACGGCCTCTGGGCCCTCTTTGTGCTCGTGCCCCTCGTTCAGCAGCACGTCTCGCCCTTCTTGAGCGGCCGTCTCGGGTTTCTGCCCTTCTTCGCCAATGCTTCCCCCACGGGGCTGGGGATACTCTCGGCCGCACTGGTTCTCTCGATCATGGTGCTGCCCACCATCACAGCCATCAGTCGTGACGTTCTGATTGCCGTTCCCCGCAGCCAGCGAGAGGCCATGCTGGCTCTGGGCGCCACCCGCTGGGAAACTACCTGGAAGGTGGTGGTCCCAGGCGCCAGGGCGGGCATCATCGGGGCGGTGATTCTGGGCCTTGGTCGGGCGGTCGGGGAGACGATGGCGGTCCAAATGGTTCTCGGCAACAGCCAATCGACCAGCTGGTCCGTCTTGGGTCTCGGCACCAGTATCGCCGCCACCATCGTGAATCAGTTCCAGGACGCCTTCGGAGGACTCTATCGCGCCTCCCTGTTGGAGCTGGCGCTGATTCTCCTGATTATGGCCGTCTGTCTCAACGCACTGGCACGGCTGTTGGTGTGGCGGGTAGCGGGAAGGTCGGCGACATGATCAGTGATCGCGGCATGACCCGACGCATTCTGGTCGATCGGATGGGAACAGCGCTCGCGGTCGGCGCCGTCATCACGGCGCTCATTCCGTTGGGCGCCATGACGGCTTACGTGATCGCTCAGGGCGGGTCGGCGTTGAGTCTGAGCTTCTTCACGCAAGGTCCGCCTGCCGTCGAGGGCCAGGCGATCGGCGGCATGTTCCCCATGATCGTCGGCTCGCTCATCCTGATTGGTTTGACCTCATGCCTGGGCATACCCGTGGGATTGCTCAGCGGGATTTATCTCTGGCGGTATGGCGCCGGCTCCTTCGGACAGGCGGTGCGATTCGTCACCGACGTCATCGCGGGTATCCCGTCCATCCTGGCGGGTGTGATAGCCTTCGCGCTGGTGGTCCTGCCCACCGGCACCTACTCGGCATATTCGGCCGCCATTGCTCTGGCGCTCCTCATGTTCCCGACTGTCACTCGGGCGACGGAAACGGCGCTGGGCGCCGTGCCCACCGAGCTGCGCGAAGCGGCCCTGGGCCTTGGGGCGACCGAGTGGCGGGTAGTTGTACGGGTGGTCGTGCCCACCGCGGCCAGCGGCATCGTCACGGCGGTCGTCCTCGGCATCGCCCGGGTGACCGGAGAGACTGCGCCGCTAGTATTCACGGCCAACGGATTGCCGGTGGTCTCCACGAACATCTTCGGACCGATGGGGGCTCTTCCGCTGCAGATCTGGCAGGATGCAAACACCCCGTTTGCCACGGATCACCAGGCCGCGTTCGCGGGCGCACTGGTGCTATTCGGCATCATCCTGGCGCTGAATCTCATCGCGCGTATCCTCACCTATCGACTCTCGCGTCGTACGCGGATTACCTAAGGAGCTGAGCACATGGCCGAAAGTGTACGGGCAGACGAGGTCTCGGCCTGGTACGGAAAGAAGCTGGCGATTCGGGACATCTCGGTCACCATGGAACCCAACAAGGTGACGGCCCTCATTGGCCCTTCGGGATGCGGGAAGTCAACCTTTCTGCGCTCCATCAACCGGCTGCATGAAGTCGTTCCCGGTGCCAAGGTGGCAGGGGACATCTGGGTTGGGGACAGAAACGTATACGGCAAAGACATGGATGCCGTGAAGGTCCGGGCGAATATCGGCATGGTGTTCCAGCGTCCCAACCCGTTCCCGACCATGTCCATCTACGACAACATCGCAGCCGGTCCTCGTCTTAGTGGGAGGGCTGGGAAACGCAAACAGATGGATGAGCTGGTCGAACACAGCCTGCGGCAGGCAGCCTTATGGGATGAGGTGAAGGACCGGCTGAAGGAGCCGGCCACGGGGCTCTCCGGGGGGCAGCAGCAGCGCGTCTGCATTGCGCGCGCCCTGGCCATGAAACCCGGTGTGCTCTTGCTCGACGAGCCCTCCTCGGCACTGGATCCCATCGCGTCATTCAAGATCGAGGAGCTGCTGCTTCAGCTCAAGAACGACTACACGATGGTTATCGTGACCCACAACATGCAGCAGGCAGCCCGAATCGCCGATTTCACGGGCTTCATGCTGGCGGGCACCGACTACGTGGGCGAGCTGGTGGAGTATGGCGAGACCACGAAGATGTTTTCCAATCCTTCGGACTCACGGACTGAGGCGTACATCACTGGACGGTTCGGTTGATGGGCCAGGGCGCGGCAGCCATCCGAGAGCACTACCTTCGTCAGCTCACCGAGTTGGACCAGGCCGTTCAGCACATGGGCGACGCGGTTCTGGAGACCATGCGATCAAGCCTCGACACGCTCGATCGCATGGATGTCGCTCGCGCCAAGGAGCTGGTCGAAAACGACAACGTGATCGATCGCATGCGCCACTCCATCGAAGAACGAGCCTTTACCCTGATTGCCACCCAGCAGCCGGCCGCGAGCGATTTGCGCTTGGTTATGGCAGCCTCCACTGTCGCCACCGAACTGGAGCGAATCGGCGACTATTGCTCGGGCATTGCCAAGATTGTGCTCATCATGGCGGCGGAACCGGAGGGCGGATCGACGGCCGGAATCCACCGGATGGCCGCCATCACCGACAACCTGCTCACGCGCGCGCTCGAAGCTTTCAAGGCTCGGGACATCGACGTTGCGGCAGCAGTCTGGATGAACGACGACGAGGTCGACGACCTCTACCACGACGTTTTCCAGGAGCAGATCGAGGAGATGGCCGCCCATAAGTCGACCGTGCGGCGGGGCACCTACATGCTCTGGGTTGCCCACAACGTCGAACGAATGGCCGACAGGGTCACCAATATCGCCGAGAGCGTGGCCTTTGTGGTGACCGGCGACGTCGCGGCATTTCGAGACCGGCTGGAAATGGAGTCGGTTCCCGGATAAGACGTTCTGGGCCGGTACCGGAGTGGGGGCCTACGGTAGTGCTGCCTCCGGACGACGGATGAGAGCCACCGATATCCAGGCGGACCAGATCAGAAAGGCGAGATAGTCCAGCACCTCGAGGATCGCGAGTCCCTGCGAGGATGGCCAGACCAGGAGCAAGCCGGCGATGAGTGCCACCGCCGCGACAATCAATCCAAAGAGGCTGCCGATTGTCCCCAAGACTCCCGCCAACTTTGAGGCGAGAGATCCGCCCACCAGGAGTGCAATCAGCGGGAAGAACGAGAAGCCGAACAGCATGATCACGTGGTCATGCAATCCGACCATGGTTGAGGCGGCGGGATAGTGACCCGCGATTCGGTCGGCAAGGGAGGATATGGTCGCCTGGGACACGACCTGGAGCGCGAGCCAGACCGCGCCACCCGCCACGGCCACCGGCGCCCAGGTGAGAGACGTGCGAATGCGTCCCCAGAGCCCGCCCAAGAAGATGAGATAGGCAACCCAGCTGAGGCCGAACACATAGCCCTGCAGGAGCAGGGCAGTGCGATGGTCGGCGTAGTAGCTCACGATCTTGTGGACTGAGTCACTCGCCAGTGGGGGTTGCGGAGCCAGCGCGAGACCGGCAGCAACATTGAGTACGACAAAGACGAGCCCGGCGATGCCTGCCAACTTCTTGACTTCGAGATTCATGTCCCACCACATAAATTTGGAGTGGCGCCGCTTTCCGGGAATTGGTCGGGAAGCTCGACCCTCGGCTACTACGGTAACGGTCACGTCTTCCAGCCATCTTCCGGAATGGGTCCGCTCCTTGGTTGATGTAGGTAGTGCCGGGAGCATCCGGGGACCGGACGACCACCCCCGGTCTCACTAGAATGCCTTGATGCATCTGCTCCAGGCCGTGATTCTCAGCATTCTTCAGGGAATATCGGAGCTGTTCCCGGTCTCGAGCCTGGGACACGCCGTCATCCTTCCCAAGCTCCTGCGCTGGTCCATCAACGAGACGTCGCCGCGCTGGCTGGCGTTCCTGGTGGCTCTTCATATCGGGACCGCGGCGGCTCTGCTCATCTACTTCTGGCGAGACTGGCGAACGGTTGTCCTCGCCTTTGTCGAGAGCGTCAAGAAGGCGGAAATCGGAGATGGGCACGATCAGCGGCTGGCCTGGATGGTCCTCTTGGGAACGATACCGGCTGGCCTCGTGGGGTTCGTTTTGGAGAAACCGCTGCGGAGCTTGTTCGCCTCACCATTCGTGGCGGCCTCATTCCTGGTGGTCAATGGGCTGATCATGTATGCGGGCGAGCGTCTTCTCCAGCGTCAGCTGCAAGAGCGGCAGGAAGCACGCTCATCCACTCGCGAGGAGACCGTGGTGGCTCGACTGCAACGCGTGGCGGCGGGCGGTCCCGTGCCCGCGGGCGCATCGGGCAGCGGCGATGTCTTGGAAGCCGCGGTGCCCCCCGCGCCGGAGAGATACCGCGACATCACGCAGCTCCGGTGGCGAGACGCCGCCGTGGTGGGGTTCGCGCAGGTGGGAGCACTGATTCCCGGCATCTCCCGATCCGGAGTAACCATGGTGGCGGGGCTCGCGGCTGGGCTTACACACGAAGCGGCGGCCCGCTATGCTTTTCTCCTGGCCACACCGCTGATCGGAGCCGCCGGTCTGCTGGAGCTTCCGCAGCTGTTCGCGCCCGCTGGGCGGCACATTCTCGGCTATGCCTTACTCGGAATCCTTCTCGCGGGTCTGGCGGCCTACTCCTCGGTCCGCTACCTCATGCGCTACTTCGAGTTCGGTCGTCTCTACCCATTCGCGTATTATTGCCTGGGAGCAGGAGTGCTTAGTCTCCTGCTCCTCAGCGCGCACCTGTAGGAGAGCCGATGAGTCGGGGGGTCATCTTTGCGCTCGCCATTCTGGCGGGAGCCATCTGCGTCATCCTGGTGGTGCTCTACTGGACGGGTAGCGCCGGTTTTGGTCATCACGCCGACGGTCCGGCCGGGCTCAAGAACTTCAAGCACGGTGTGCTCTTTCTGGTGCTGGCCGTTCTGGCCTTTCTGTTCGCGGCGGTGATGCGACCCACCGCCCGTTCCGTCTAAACCTCCGACGCCCGGAGATATCTGGGCCGTCCTCGATATCGGCTCAAACACGGTCCGGCTCCTGGTGGCTCAACGCCTCGGTGGCCGGCTGGAGGCCCTGGCCGACGACAGTCGCTTCGTGCGCCTGGGTGCCGGGGTTGATGCTTCCGGCCGGCTTGATCCGGAGCGCATACGCCGGGCTGTGGCAGCTATCGAGGACCTAAATCATCGTGCGGCCACGCTCTCGAATCGGCCGGTGCTGGCGGTGGCCACGAGCGCCGTTCGTGACGCGAGCAATGGCGCCGAGCTTTTGGACCGGATCCGTGAGCGGACCGGCATAGCCGTGCAGGTGCTGACCGGCGACGAGGAGGCGGCCCTGACATTCCGGGGCGCCACGCTTGAAATACCCGAGAAGCGCTCGACCTTGGTCTGCGACCTCGGCGGCGGAAGCGCGGAGCTGATCTCCGGGCACGCCAAGAGGATCACCTGGCAAGAGTCGCTGCCGCTGGGAGCCGGCCGCCTTACCGAGCGTTTCGTGCGCCATGATCCGCCGGGACGAGAGGAGGTGACGGCGCTGAGCGATGCCATACGCTCGCTGCTCCGGCCCCTGCCGAAAGAGGCGTGGGACCTGCTGCTGCTCACGGGAGGGACAAGCAGTCACGTGGCCCGAATGGTGGGCAAGCGGGGCGACACCGTCGAGGTGACTTCCAGAGAGCTTCTGCGAGCTCAGGCCCTCGTGCACACCACACCGGCGGCCGAGCTGGTCCGAATGTATGGAATGACTCCCGAACGGGCAAGCGTGTTAGCCGCGGGCGTGACGGCTCTGGTTGCCGTATGGGAATGGGCGTCTGTGCCCGTCATCCGGATCACAAAGCACGGCCTTCGGGAGGGCGTCATTCTGGCCCAGGAGGATCGCGAGCTGCGTTAGACTGGTGAGCACGGCCGGGTGGCGCACTGCAGGCGCCTCGATGCTGTTCCTGAGCTTGTTCCCGGCCCATCACTCACCGGAGGCGATCCTCTTTCTTCATGGCCAATACCAAGTCGGCAATCAAGCACATCCGCACTTCCGAGCGGCGGCGGGTACGGAATCGAGCGGTGAAGACCACGGCGCGCACCTACGTCAAGCGTGCGCGTCAGGCGATCTTCCAATCTCCTGCCGAGTCGACCGCACAGATCACGGACGCGATTCAGGCTCTGGATCGTGCGGCTCAGAAGGGCGTGATTCACCGGAATAACGCCGCGCGACGGAAGTCCCGACTGATCAAGCTGCTCCGCTCAAGCGAGACGTCCAAGGCGTAAGCGTCGACCCTGCTGCGAGGCCACGCGCTTCAGCTGGTGAGATCGGCCACCAAGGTTTCCAGCTGGGCCTCGCGAGATTCGCCGTTCTTGATCGCCTGTTCGACGGCCGCCAATGTCTCGATCCCCCGGCGAAGCTGCGCATCGCTCAGGTTCTTCGCCTGCGAGAAGTAGCGCTTGGCGTAGTAGGGCGGTAGCTTCAGCCTGCTGACGATGGCGTCTCTGTCCGCTCCCGATGAATCCAGAAGCCGGATCTGAAGCAGTATCCGAAACTGACGTGCCAGCAGCCTGAGGAGGCGTAAGGACAGCTCGGACTCGTTCGACGCTACCTGTTTGAGCTGACGATGGAGCAAGCGCAGCGCCGTGTCCCTCCGCCGCAATGCGATGGCGTCGATCAGGGGGAAGATTGACTCCTCGGCGCTCTCGGGCACCAACTTTTCGACCATCGGCTCCGTAACACGCCCTTCGGGTGCGGAAGCCGCCCGCAGCTTCTCGAGCTCCGCTCCCGCGATCCCCAATTGCTGACCGACTCGGGCCGCCAGCAGCACCGCCGCCGGTGGCTCCAATATGAGGCCGACCTCTTTCGACCGGCTCTGAAGCCATCCCACCATGTCTGCCGGGCCGGGCGCCGGGAACTCGCGGACACGAAAGCCGGCTCCGGCATCTTTGGCGAGCTGAAGCGCCTCCTTCACCAGCGGCGCGTCTCGCTTGGCGCCGGCGGCCGCAACGACCACGGTGGTTGAGTCCGCGGTGCTCTCACGCAGATCCTCCAATGTCAGGCCCTGATCGTCCTTTGCCTTGGCCGATCGCCGCCCGGATGCTTTGCCGGCATCGCCGAGACCATCCAGGATGATGAGGCGCTCACTCGAGAACAGGCCCGGTGTTCCCACGGTCAGGAGAACCTCCGCGCGGCTCTTCTGCTGAGGATCGAGGCGCATGACATCCACAGGATCGAACCGCTTCCTTGCCTTCGCGAGCGCCAAGCCCATCGAGTAGCGATCTTCGCCAAACAAGACCACGACAGGCATCCGGCTAGCGGATCAATGCGGTGGCCGCGTGGCCAACTATTGGAGCGAGGTGATGCGAAGCGCGATCGGAAGCAGCCCAGAGTGCAGGTCGGCGATGACCTCCCGCGGCCCGAGTGGGTGGTCGAGAGACCTGGCAACGGGGAACCCAAGCAGGACGCTTCCGCCGCAGATCGCCGTCAGTATCTGAGGATCGCTCACCACTCTTCGATCCAGAACCACCGGCGCAAAGCCTTTGATGTTGGAGGAAGTGAACTTGCAGAAGCGCTTCGAGCCGTTCTTGTTGAAGTCCATGGCGGCATAGTCGTAGCGGCCGCGGCGTTCGAGGCGCACCGTTCGGCGCTTTATGCCGGGCCGCGCAACGATGACCCGAACCACGGGAAGATTCTTATTGGCGGATGTGACCGCATCGTGGATGTATCGCACCGCCGAGCCAGCGGGCAAGCTCTTCTTCGCATCCGGCACCCTGACGCCGAACCCGAAGCGGCCGATGCCGGACACATCGTCCGCCAGCCAGCGAAGCCAGCGAATGTCGTGGGGGAGCACGATAGCGATGCAGGAGGAGCTGCTCAGGCGCACGCTTGCCTTACGGAATCCGAAGCCATGGTGGACGCGACTGGCGACCACCTTCCGAGCGGCTGCCATGTCGGCCGCCGTGGCAGACTGCGCCGAGCACAGAAGAATCGACGATCCTCGAATCGTGTTTCGGGTCGCGTTGCCCGCGTGCGCCGGCGCGGCCACATACGACAGCAGGGCTAGTGCGGGCAGCACGGCGGCGACGTTCCTCCAGCGTCTCAATCCCTGGTACGACATGGCGTCTCCCCGGCAGCGTTTGTCTCCCGCAGTCTAATCCCTCGGAGGGATCTTCGGAACGCTTCGCGGCATGTCCAGAGGACGGAGCCGGCCCGGGGAGAAACCCGCTCGACGGCTCTCTAGACTGAGGTCGTGAAGACCACCGTGTCGGTGATCGGTCCCGATCCCTGCTCTGCGGATGAGTCGCGGGCGGCAGAGGATTTGGGAGGCCGGATTGCCGGGCGCGGCCTGGTGTTGGTAACGGGTGGCCTCGGAGGAGTCATGGAGGCGGCCTCGCGAGGGGCGAAGCGGGCCGGAGGTCTCACGGTGGGCATTCTGCCCGGTCGGGAGCCGAGCCAAGCCAACCACTATGTTGACATTGCCATTCCCACCGGCATGGGCGAGCTACGGAATGGGTTGGTGGTCGCCGTCGGGGAGGTGGTGGTGGCCGTTGGGGGTGGATACGGCACCTTGTCCGAGATCGGCCTCGCACTGAAGGGTGACAAGCCCGTTATCGGCATGCAAACGTGGGATTTGGAACGGAACGTCGAGGGGCATGCGTCTATAATTGCCGTGGCCTCGATCGACGAGGCGTGGCGCGAAGTCGAGAAGGCCTTGGGCTCGAGGGATCGGGGTTGACAGCAGGGGAGCAGACCGCGACGGCGTCTCGACCTGGCTGGCTCCGCTTCCGCTTTGCCTATCTGCTGATTCTGGCGGCAGTCGGATTGTTCGCCTTCAAGTTCACGACCAAGGCGTGGGAGGCGCACCAGCTGGGCCTCCAGGTGGCGGCCGAGCAGAGTCAGCTGCGCGAAGAGGCGTTGAACAACCGGCACCTGGCCCGCGAGATCCGGCATTTCCGGACACTCAGCTTTGTCTATCAGCAGGCTCGAAATTGGGGCTATGTGCGGCCGGGCGACCGGCCGATCATCGTCTCCGTGCGCTACCGCAGTCCACCGCCTCGGCACATCGTTCATCGATCTGCCGCTCCGCCGGCGCCCACGTGGCAGCAATGGTGGAATGCGTTCTTCGGCAGCCAGGGACGGCACCCATAGGTGGATTTCACCGTTCCGGACGAGCTGCAATTGCTCCGGAACACGGTGCGGGAGTATGTGCGCGACCGCCTCGTGCCGCTGAGCATGGAGATCGAGCGTCAGGAGCTGATTCCTCCCGACGTTCTTGAGGAGATGAAGGAGCTCGGCTTCTTCGGGCTGCCGTTTCCGGAGGAGTATGGAGGGCTAGGTGCCGGCGAGCTGGGTTACTGTCTGGCCATGGAAGAGTTGGGGGCGGCGAATGCGGCCATCTCCAACGTCATCGGCGGTCACAGCAGCCTCTCGGGCATGGCCATCTACGTGGACGGTTCGGAAGACCTCAAGTCACGCTATCTTCCCGAGATGTGCTCCGGTCGCAAGCTGGGCGCCTTCGCCCTGACCGAACCCAACGCCGGCTCCGACGCCGCCCACATTCAGGTCAACGCCGAGCGAGCCGACGGCGGCTTCCGTCTCACCGGAACCAAGATGTGGGTGACCAACGGGCCGGTGGCCGATGTGCTGGCCACGTTCGCGGTCACCGACAAGGGGGCCGGAACCAAGGGCATCACCGCGTTCGCCGTCGACACCCATCAGGATGGCGTTCGGGTGGGCAAGATCGACGAGAAGATGGGTCTCCACGGGTCCTTGACCAGCGAGATCATTTTCGATGGAGCGTTCGTGCCTCAGGAGAACGTTATCGGCGAGGAGGGACGTGGCTTTCGGACGGCGATGAAGACATTGGACGCCGCCCGGATTGCCCTTGGGGCGAGCTGCGTGGGCCAGGCGCAGGCAATGCTCCAGCGAGCGGTTCAGTGGTCGAAGGAGCGGTTGCAGTTCGGACGCCCCATCGGCTCCAACCAGGCCATTCAGTGGATGCTGGCCGACTCGGAGGTGGACATCCACGCCGGACGCATGATGGTCTACAACGCGGCCTGGAAGATCGACACCGGGCAGCGGGCTTCTCACGAGGCGGCCGTCGTCAAGCTGTATTGCAGTGAGATGGTCAACCGCGTCGCCGATCGCTGCGTCCAGGTCCACGGCGGCATGGGCTACATGAGGGAGCTGGACATCGAGCGCTTCTATCGCGATGCCCGGATCCTGCGCATTTATGAAGGCACCAGCGAGGTGCAGCGCATGATCATTGCGGACGACCTTCTGAAGGCCTGAACCGAGCAGAATCCGCGGTCTGGGCCGATGGTCCGGGAGCACCTGATTGGTAGACTCAAATGCTCGCGAGGCGGCGTAGCTCAGTGGTAGAGCGGGGGACTCATAAGCCCTTGGTCGCAGGTTCGAATCCCGCCGCCGCCACCATTTGTTTCCCTGGCAAGACGCCAGTGACAGACGGCCTTACGGTGCTGGGGTCTCGAGCATCCACGTCGATATGAACGTTCACCGACCAAGATCCCGTACGTTACTCTCCACGGGCGGGCATGGTCAGGCACGGAGTAGGAACCACCGGCAATCCAACGTGGCCCGACGGCGGGTGCAATGCGCCGATCTCAACCTGGCGGAGGAGAAAGCCGAGGTAGTGGCTGTGTCATTGAAACGAATTGATGTCGCGGTGCTCCCTTGTAGGTGACCTGGAACCGTCCAAGGTGTTCTGTCAGGGCATCCTTGGTTTCCCTCTCTCGGTCCAGGACCCAACCTCCGCGTATTTCCACATAGAGGGAACCTCGTTGCTCCTGCTGACACTCGCCGGAGCTCAGGATCTCCTGTCACCAAGTCCGTCGGCACACAGCATCCGCCCACGGCCAGCTCGCAGCTGGTCGCCTTTGTTGAGGATGTTGACGCGGTGTACGCCGACTTGGTCTCCAAGGAAGTAGCGCTTGTCCGCGAGCCAGTGAATCGGGCATGGGGAATGCGCACAGCCCACTACCATGACCCCGCACGACAAAGATGCCTGCTAATGCGCTTGATCCGTTTGAGTAAAACGACGCGTAGGCTAAGCACTCGCGCAAGGACCATAGCGAACTCATTCGCCTCCTCCTCCAACTGACCAAGGGTATTGTTTGCGCAAGTTCCGTGACTTTTTGAGCCGCGGCCGCATCGGAGGGACGGCCGTCGAGGGTTCGGCCCAGATGCGAGGCGTGCGATGGGTGTTGCATCAATTGGCTTCAGGTGGCATGGTGTGATTGACGAATCCATCCTGAGGATGTAGGAGGCATGACGATGAACTCCCGGCCAGACAACGGAGTCGCTCGGCCAACCGACACCGCGCGGCCGGAGGGCACGCCACCGAGGCGGCTTCTCACACGAGCCGGCGTTCTGAGGGCAGGGCTGCTGGGTGCTGTGGGGGCGGCGACGCTGGAATTGACTCGGCCGGATCAAGCGGCGGCGGCCGGAGCATCCACGGCAGCGAGCTACAAGGCCATTGGCCCTGCCCCGAGCGACAACCATGCCGGCGTGGACGCGACCGCGACCAGCAAGGCCACCGGCGGCCCAGTCTTCGCCACCGGCGTGCAGGGGCTGGGATCGGTCACCGGTGTGAGCGGCTCGGGACCGAATATCGGCGTCTACGGATCAGGAGCCACCATCGGCGTGTCCGCTTATAGCGCGGCCGGTACCGCCGTTCTTGCCACCAGCTCTTCCGGAGCCGCGGTCAGCGGCTCGAGCACGAGCGCCGCTGCTCTCGTTGGGAAGACGTCTGCGGGCCCCGTCCACGCAGCGGTCGAAGCTACCTCGACCGGCATGAACGGAGTCGGGGTCATTGCTTCCAGCACCAGCGGGATAGGCGTCACGTGCTCAGGCGGAAGCATGGGCCTGAAGGGCATGGGAACCTCCGATGGCGCAGTCGGGGTGTCGGGAAGCGGAACCACCGGTGTCGCGGGGTCCACGGTGGACAGTAACGGAGACCCCGGAAACGGGACGGGCGTGAGCGCCGACGGTGGGCTCGGAGGAACCGGCCTGTATGCACAGAGCAGTGGCGGGATCGGGGTGCAGGGTGTGAGCACGTCCTATCGAGGCGGTGATTTCACGGGAGGCACCCACGGGATTTACTCACAAAGCACCAACGGCTATGGCATCTACGGGTACTCGGGCCATTTGGTCGGGGTTCACGGTCAGGGTGACGGGACAAAAGCCATCGGAGTGGTGGGCTCCAGCATGGACGTGACCGGAGTCGTGGGCGAAACCTTCGGGACGGGCACCGGCGTCCTCGGGCTCCATCGTGTCGACGGGACCGGTGTGCGCGGACGTTCGCTTGCTCCTACCGGCAAGTTGGGTAAGGGAACCGGCATTCTCGGCGAGAGCGGCTCGGGCGTGGGCCTCAAAGGAAAGAGCGTGTCCGGGCTTGGCTGCGAGCTGAAGGGTGGGAAGGCGCCCCTCCGGCTCGTCCCCGCGAAGACGTCGGGACACCCAAAGTCCGGCAGGCACCTGGTCGGTGAGCTGTTTGTTGACCACAAAGGCGATCTTTACCTCTGCAGGAGAACCGGAACTCCGGGAGTCTGGAAGAAGGTAATGCTGGCCTAGAGGCGACAACCAGCGTGGCTTAGCGGGTCAGTGAGCCTCCGGTCGAGGCGCGTCCTCTTCTCCCAGCCAGACAGCCCGGACGCCGGAATCTCCGAACAGCTCCTGTAGCGTGTCGGGCGTCCAGCCCCGCGGAACGTAGGCGTTCACACCTCGACTCTTGAAGTAGGTCTCGCGCTGGCACATGCGAAGGAGATCGAAGTACGCGTGCGTGGGGTCGAGCCCCGGACGCGATTCGTCGATCCTGGGCTTCCCCTCGAGGCTGCTCAACGCCTCCACCAAATCTGACACTTCGGTCGACCGAATAAACACCGGGGCATCCAGTCGCGCGTCGACGGCCTGGAGCCGCCGCTCAGGACCCACAAGCGGGCGGGCATTGAGCGCAAACCCGCACCATCTCCCCATTTCGTCGAAAACGGGGCGGATGGAGTAGTTCGGGTAGCGGATGCCATAGGGGCCTAGGATCCGCCCGGAGGCGTCCCAGTCGAAGAACTCCACTGGCCCACCCGCTTCCAGCCGCCAATCCTCCTCCAGTGTGCTGAGGTCCCGCCGTCGCAGGATGATCCGATAGCGTGGGCCCACTCGCTCGCGGACTATTTCTGTCTTCCCCAACACACCCCAACGTCGCTGCGATACGGCAATCTCCGAGGGCCACGTCCGCTCGGCCAGAGCATGCAGGGTGGGCAGGACGTGGGGGGCGACGTGGCAGAGGATGGCACAGGGTGAGGAATCGGTCCTATCTCGATCAACGAGTGCCGTATCGACAGGGGCTGCCTGGGAAGGCTCCGAAACCTCGTGCAACGCTCTGCTCCGACCGAATCTATGCCATGCTACCGCCCACTGCCGCGAGCTCACTGGCGCCTCAGGCCGATAATTGGAAGACTTCGCTCAGGAGGGTGAGATGCCCGCGGAGACCGCGCGCCGTTACGCTTCCCAGCACGCCAGGGACTTTGAAGAGAGTCTGTTCGAGCTTCTGCGTATTCCAAGCATCAGCACCCTTGCCGAGCATGCGGCCGATTGCGAGCATGCGGCGCAGTGGCTCGCATCAAAGCTGCGCGAATCCGGCATCGAGAACGTCGCGGTCATCACGGGACCCGGCCGACCGCTCGTGTACGGCGACTGGCTGCACGCTGAAGGGCAGCCGACCGTGCTCGTGTATGGTCACTACGACGTCCAGCCGGTCGATCCGATCGACGGCTGGGAATCTCCGCCCTTTGATCCGGTGGTGCGCGACGGCTACGTCTATGCCCGGGGCGCGGTCGACGACAAAGGGCTCGTCATGACGTTGGTCCACGCGGCGGCAGCGTGCCTGTCGGCAAACGGCTCCCTGCCGGTCAACATCCGCTTTCTCATCGAGGGTGAGGAGGAATCGGGTGGGGAGCACATCAAGCAGTTCTTGAGAGCGGGAGACGAGCGGCTTCAAGCGGACTTCGCCCACGTATCAGACTCCGCCTTCTTCAACCGGGACACACCATCCATCGAGACCGGTCTTCGGGGAATCCTCTACACCGAGGTCAAGGTGACGGCCAATAGTCACGATCTCCATTCCGGCCAGTATGGCGGGGCGGCCCCCAACCCTCTCAACAGCCTGGCGCATCTCATCGCCCGGCTGCGAGACGCGGAAGGCATCATCTCAATACCAGGGTTCTACGATGACGTCGTCACTCCGGATCCGGGGATCGTCGAAGGATGGTCCCGCCTGGGGGTTACTCCGGACTCCCTTTCCGAGGAGATCGGCGCTCGCCGGATCATCGGCGAACCCGCCTTCACGCCACTGGAGCGAATGTGGAGCCGTCCGACTCTCGACGTACACGGGATTCCCGGGGGATTCACCGACCTCGGCGCGAAGACGGTCATACCGGCCTCGGCGGCAGCCAAGATCAGCATGCGACTCGTTCCAAACCAGCGGGCCGAACGCATCTTCGAGCTATTCGAGCGGGCTGTACGCGAGCTCGCTCCCTCCGACGTGACCGTCGAGGTTGAGCAGATACACGGCGACGATCCCGTTCTCGTGCCGGGAGATACTGCACCGGTTCGGGCCGCCTCCGAAGCGGTCCACGAGGTATGGGGCAAGGCGCCTGTCCTGACGCGTTCGGGGGGATCGATTCCAGTGGTGGGACTGATCCAAGAGCGCCTTGGCCTCGACACCGTCCTGCTCGGCTATGGCCTCCCTGGTGACAATCTGCACGCTCCAAACGAACGCTTCCTCCTGGATCAGTTTCACAAGGGGATCCAGGCAAACATCGAGTTCTGGCACCGGCTGACCTGATCGCAATAGCCCCTGAATCAGCTCCGGCTGGACGGCCGGCGAGCACACTGTCGGGTGGGAGCCGTATCGCCTCGTGAACCGTAGGATGGGGAGACGCGGCTCAGGCACCTGCATCCCTCGGGAAGGAGCGCCATGCGGGCACAGGGAGTGAACCCGCCCATGGAGCGATCCGCGTGGATACCGCTCGCGTCGGCCAAAGGCCGCTGGATCATCGTCGTCACCGCCCTCGGTTCGGGCATGGTGTTCCTCGACGGAACCGTGGTGAATGTCGCTCTGCCCCGGATGCAGACTGATCTGGGCATCCCGCTCTCCGGTCTCCAGTGGATCATCGACGCCTACGTGCTTTTCCTGGCGGCTCTGCTGCTCGTTGGAGGTTCGCTGGGAGATGTCTACGGGCGCCGGCGCGGTTTCGTGGCCGGTCTCCTGGTGTTCACCGTTTCGTCGGCTGCCTGTGGCTTCGCGCCCAATGGCACCGGACTCATTGCCGCCCGAGCCGCCCAGGGGATTGGGGGAGCACTCCTCGTCCCAGGCAGCTTGGCGATGATCAAGGCCACAATTCTGCCCGAGGACAGCGGCAAGGCGATCGGATTGTGGGCAGGACTATCGGGAGTAACGACGGCGCTCGGGCCGCTTCTTGGGGGTTACCTCGTCACGGCCGTGAGTTGGCGCCTGATCTTCTTCATCAACATCCCCCTTGCCGTGATCACCCTTCTGGCGGCGATCGCCCATGTACCTGAGACCCACGACCCGAACGCATCTAAGCATCTTGACTGGATGGGTGCCGCCGCCACCGTGGTGGGCCTCGGTGGGTTGACGTTTGGCCTGATTCAGGGCCCCGAAATCGGCTGGACCAATGCGCTCGTCCTCCTCAGCCTTGTGGTTGGGGCCATCGCGCTGCTCCTCTTTCCTTTCGTGGAGGAGTCGGTTCGGAATCCGATGGTGCCTTTGCATCTCTTCCGGTCCTCGAACTTCACGGGTTCCAATCTCGCCACGCTTGGGGTCTACTTTGCTTTCAACGGCGGCTTCCTGTTCATCGTGCTGAAGCTGCAGCAGGTTCAGGGCTACTCGCCACTCGAGGCCGGCTCGGCCCTCATTCCGCTGACGGTTCTGCTGCTGGTGCTTTCCCCGAGGGTGGGCGGCCTGATTCCCCGCTTCGGTGCGAGGCTGCTGATGACATCCGGAGCCGGAGTCCTAACGCTGGCCTTCGCGCTCTTCGCGGCCATGGGGCGGTCACCCAGCTATTGGATCTTCATCCTGCCGACGATCATCGTCATGGGCTTGGGCATGTGCCTGTTCATTACGCCGCTCACGGCGACGGTCATGGCGGCGGTTCCCGCAGACTTGGTGGGCGTCGCCTCGGGAGTGAACAACGCGGTATCGCGAGTGGCCGCGCTTCTGGCCATCGCGCTCCTTGGTGTAGTGGTCGTGGGCGAGTTCGAGTCGAGCCTCGGCGACAGGCTGCATTCGGCGGGGATACAACCGGGGCCTCGAGCGGCGCTCCTGGCCCATGCCTCTCGTCTGGCTGACGATCCAATTCCCCGCGGGCTCACGCCGGCCGAACGCGCACGGGCGCATGCCGCGCTCTTGGACGCATATGTGTCGGGGTACCGATGGGCGATGGGCTCGTGCGCGATTCTGTGCGCTCTGAGCGCGATCGTTTCGGGTCTGACGATACGGCCCGAGGCTTTCACGGCCCCGGAGTCGGCGGAGCCGGCCCATCCCGCCTGACTTCGTGTGCCGAGAAGGCCAGTATCGGCTGGAACGCAACGGGCGGACTTTCTCCTTCAGCACAAAACCGGGCGTGTTTGCCGCCGACGGGCCCGATCCGGGCTCTCTGCTGCTGCTGGACGCGGTCCTGCCCGCTCTTCGGCCCCACCAGCGGGTTCTCGATCTCGGAACCGGCAATGGCATTCTCGGTCTTGTCGTGGCCGCCCAGCTTCCTCGAGGTGAAATGTGGATGGTGGACGTGGACATCCGTGCCACCAGGCTCGCCGAAGCTAACCGGATTCGGAACGGCATCGAGAACGGCCACGTTCTGCTCTCGGACGGCACCCTCGACCTCCCGTCCCGGCTGAGGTTCGATCTCGTCATCTCGAACCCTCCGACTCACAGCGGTCGGAGAGTTTTGGAAGAGCTGGTGTCTGAATCGTTTCAGGTGCTGAAGTCCGGCGGTTCACTCTGGGTCGTCGTCAACCGGCTGCTTTCTGTCCGGGACACGATCCAGCGGGTATTCGGCAACGGAACGCAGATCTCCAGGAAGGGCGGATATCTTGTGCTCCGCGCCGAGAAGCCCCGAAACCGAGTGGTGAAACCGGACCTCTAGGAGGCTAGGCCCTTGTTCACCGCTTTCAGTAGCTCGTCGATCTCGAACGGTTTGTGTAGGTAGCCATAGGCGCCGATCGCCCGCGCCTTCTCGGGCGCGTGGCCGTCCCCCGTGATGACCAAGATGGGCACGCTGACACCGCGGGAGTGGAGATCGTCGGCGACGGCCGAACCGCCGTGCACCGGCATGGTGAGATCCAGGAGCAGGAGATCGGGCAGCCCGACCCTCAGGGAGCTGATGGCATCGGCCGAGGTCGCCACACACCGGACGTTCAGCCCCTGGGACTCCAAGGCCCACTGAACAACGTACCGAACCCCGGCGTCATCGTCGGCGACCAGCACTGAGGCCGGTCTGAACGTCGGAGATCCTCCTGGAGAAATCATGTGCGCATCTCCGTCCTTGGAGCCCTGAGAGGGAGTCGGAGTGTGAAGGTCGAACCTTCGCCCTCCTTACTTGTAACGGAAATCGTCCCCCCGTGTTGCTCGACGATCTGTCGAGAACCGGCAAGTCCTATGCCGGTACCGGCAATTCTGCCGGCGACGTTGTGGCCGCGATGAAACTGTTCGAAGACGAAGGGCAGGTCCGATTGGGGGATTCCTACGCCCCGATCCGTAAAGGAAACGACGGCCTCATTGGTCTCGCCGCCCGTCTCGGCGACCCGAACAACTACCTCCGCACCGTCGGGGCTGAACTTCACGGCATTGGAAAGCAGGTTGGCGAAGACGCGTTCCAGACGGAGCGGATCCCATTCCCCACGGAGCGAATCCACTTCCGAAAACACGGTCACCGAAACGGTCTCCTGGGCGGCAAGCTGCTCATCCACGGCCTGGCGTAGGAGCTCTACCAGGTCGGTTGAGGCCGGCTCGATCGCGATGGGCCGTCCCATCTGAATGCGGCTCACGTCGAGCATCTCATTAATGGCTCGGGACATACGGGAGGCGGTCTCGTCGATGCGTCGCAGACCGTCCTTGAAAGAATTGGCATCGACAGCGCCAGGCCTGCCGGCATGCATCATGAGCATTTGAGCCACGCCCTTTATGAGGGTGAGCGGATTCTTGAGGTCATGCGAGGCCGAGAGAAGGAAATCGTCCTTTTGACGGTCAAACTCAAACCGAGCGGTGATGTCCCGGGAGACGGCGACCGCGCCCAGGACCCTGCCCTCCGGTGATTTCACGGCCGCCGCCGAAGTGGCGAGTACCACCACGCTGCCGTCCTTCCGGCGGATCTTCCAAATCAGCCCCTCCACCGGCTCCCCGTGGAGCGCAAGCACGGTGGGAAGACGGTCGACCGGATACGGTTTGTCTTCGGGGGTGAGAATCTCGACGTCGGCAGGCATGGAGCCGACGGATGAGCCGATTGGAATCGGCCCAAAGAGCCGGGCGACCGATTCGTTCACGAAGGTGACTCTGGCCTCGGCATCGGTAATGAGCACGGCATCCGACATTTGCGCCAGGACTGTCTGCAGCTCCGTGGCCGCACGGGTGGCCTGCCGGTAGAGGTGCGCGTTGTCCACGGCGATGGCTGCGCGATTGGCGAGATCCTCCGCCAGGGTCAGCTGCTGCTCGTCGAACCGGCGGCCGGACTCTGCCGAGACCAGGTTGATGGCGCCCAGGGTGCGCCCCCTGGCCTTGATCGGTACGCTCATCGACGAGCGAAGACCCAGGTCGCGCAGAATCGCAAGAAGCTCCGGGTCAGGCGAAACGGCTTCCAGCAGCTCGTCGGGAATGTCGGCCATGAGCTCCGGCCGTCCCGTTCGTATGACCAGCGCAGTCCCATGTTCCGCGTTCGGATCGGGTGGGTAGCGTCGGCCGAGCTCATGAGCCATCGCCACCTTTTCGGGATCGACGTGTGCGACCGCCAGCGTGCGGATCGAACCGTCCGGAGTCACCATTTCCACCGAGCACCAATCGGCGATCCGCGGCACGGCGAGGCGGGCCAGATGAGAGAGCGTCTCGTCATAATCCAGGGAGCCGGCCAAAACCGCACTTGCCTCGGCTAAGAACTGAAGCGCATCGTTGGCCCGCTCTTGCTGAGTGACGTCGCGGAACTGAAGCACGGCGAGCGTCTCCCCCGTTGCGTCATCACGGATGGTGCTCGTAAACAACTGCGTCCACCGCTCCTCGCCGGCCCGCTTGTCTCGGTAGCGGATCCGGAATGGGCCCGCCGTCCCTCCGGTGCGGAGCACACGCCGACCGGGAAGCTCATCGACCGGTAGGGGCCGCCCCGTATCGTCGAGGACTTCGAACCGGTTCCAGATGTCTTCCGGTCGCGAGGCCCGGAGGGCGGCCGGCGAGTCAAACCCCATCATGTGGGCAGCGACCGCGTTGCCATACACCATCCGACCGTCTTCTCCCAGCACGACAATGGCGTCCGAGAGCTGTTCGAAGATGACCGTGAGCATAGACGGTCTCAGGTCGGATTGGGGGGATGAACGTTCTGTAGCCGTCATTCCACGTGGACCTTGGCGGAGCATCTGCGTACTCGTCGCCGGCGGCTCGGCATCATCGGTCTCGCCGCGATTATGGCTGGGTCGGCTTTCTTGGGTCCTCAACTATGATCGCTGCCGCTCGGATGCGTTGCCCGCCCGACCCGCCAAGTTTGAGACATTCTAAACGATTTACGGAATTGAACCGCTCTTGACGGCGCCTCTGGTGCCGGCTCGGTATGCTTCTTGCGGCGGCCCATTCATCTCAGAGAGGGGGCGGTTGTGAGCGAAGAGAGCCCGCAACAGGCTCGTCGATATGGCACGACTACGGATAGATCGGGCTACGGCAACGACCTTGCGGCCGGTCCAGTGCTCCAATATGGCCTGGACGAAACCGTCCAGTCACTGCGCGGCAGACCTCAGTACCAGAACGGCGATCAGACGGGAGCTACGCTTCTCAAGGAACCGGATCTGCGCGTCGTCCTCATTGCTCTCAAGGCGGGAGCCGGCATCCGGGAACACGATGCTTCAGGACCCATATCTGTCCAGACGCTGAGCGGCAGAGTTGTCGTAGAGATCGGTGGCGATCGGAGAGAGCTGGGCGCCGGTCAGCTACTGATGCTCGAGCCGGGAATCGAGCATAGCCTTGAGGCATTGGACGAGAGCGCCATCCTGCTCACCATCGGCCGTACGCGGTACGAGGTGGAATCAAAGGCGGGCTGACCGCCTAGCCGGCGCGTTGCAGGACGTCGGCCAAATGCAGTGCGTCGCGTCCCGCGAGCTGCCTGATTTGCTCGCGGCAGCTGAATCCGTCCGCCACCACGAGAACATCGGATCCTGCGCTCTGCAAAGCCGGCAGCAACGCGCGGCGGGCACAAGCAACGGACACCTCGTAATGATCCGCTTCAAAGCCAAAGGCGCCGGCCATGCCGCAGCAGCCCGCGTCCAGCACTTGGACATCAAGCCCGAGCTTCGCTAGGAGGCTCGCCTCCCCGTCGATTCCGCCGAGTAGCGTCTGATGGCAATGGCCCTGAATGAGAGCTCGGCCCGTGAGATGTCCCCAGCTCTTTCCGGTTCCCTTATCGAGGAACTCTCCGAGGAGATGGGTCGATGCCGCCAGCTGCGCCGCGTCCGGATCGTCCGGGAAGAGATTCAGCAGCTCGTCGCGAAAGACTGATGCGCAGCTCGGCTCCAAGACGACGATTGGCGTCTCGGCTCGGATTTCGGTACGCAGCTCGTCGAGAATCCTCCGAAGCAAGTGCTTTGCGAGCGAGAGCATTCCGAAGTCATAGAGCGGGCGGCCGCAGCACAATGGTGACCTGGGAATGCTGACTGCGAAGCCGGCTCGCTCGAGAACGGAGACCGCGGCCCGGGCTGTTTCCGGGTGGAAGTGGTTGTTGAACGTGTCGGGCCAGAGGAGAACCCGAGGCCGATCCGATCGGTTCTGGACGGGTCGAAACGTCTGACGGAAGGTTTGTGCGGCGAACCTCGGCATTGAGCGGGCGGGTGCGATCCCTGCCGAAGCCTTTATCAACGTCGATGTCGGGGCCGCTTCCGCGAGTCGATTTACGGTACGCGGCGACAGTGACGCCAAGCGCGCCCACCAGTGGATGAGCCCCATCGCGTATGCCGATCGGGGTCGGATGCGACGCCGGTAGTAATGGGCGAGAAACTCAGCCTTGTAGCTGGCCATGTCGACCCCGACCGGGCACTCTGTCTTGCAGGCTTTGCAGGCAAGACACAAGTCGAGCGCCTCCCGGACTGCCTCACTTCGCCAGCCGTCTCTGACGTGGTCGCCGCGCAGCATCTCGAAGAGCAGTCGTGCCCGGCCGCGGGTGCTGTGCTCCTCCTCGTGGGTGGCCATGTAGCTCGGACACATGACGCCTCCCTCATGGCGACGGCACTTGCCCACACCCACACAGCGAAGGGTGGCATTGGCGAAGCTGTTGGCGTCGTTCCGGAAGGAGAAGTAGGTCTTCACCGGAGCGGGATGATACGCCGTGCCCAGGCGCAGATCCGCCGTGGGCGGGTTCGCATCCACCACCTTTCCCGGGTTCATCTTGCCGTCCGGGTCCCAGATACGCTTGAACTCGCCAAACGCACGGACCAGGCTCTCGCCATACATCATCTCGAGCAGGTCGCCATGAGATTGGCCGTCACCATGTTCTCCCGAGATGGAACCGCCATAGCTGACGACCAGTTTCGTGGCCTCCTGGACGAATGCGCGGAAGCGCGCGATTCCAGGCGCCGAGGTCAGGTCGAAGTTGTAGCGAACGTGTAGGCAGCCCTCCCCAAAGTGCCCGTAAAACGCCCCATCGTAGTCATAGTGGTCCATCAGCTTCTGGAGGTCTCGCAGATAGCCGCCCATTCGATGGGGAGCAACGGCCGAGTCATCCCAACCGGGCCACCGCTCGAGTTTTCCAGGGATGACCGCGGTCGCGCCAAGCGCCGACTCACGCACTTCCCAAAGCCGCGTGGCCTCGGTGCGGTCCCGGCACACGCGACCCTCGGTGGCACCAAGTCTTCGGCTCAGACGAAGGAGCCTCTCCGCAGATTGCCGGGCCTCGGGCTCGCTGTCGGCCCCGAACTCGACCAACAACCACCCGCCACCTGCCGGCAGCAGCTCAATCTCGGAGAGATGCAGCTTCCGAACCTTCATGTCGGAGATCATTCGATCGTCCATGCCCTCCAGACCAATGGGCGACAGCTCGAGAATGTCGGGAACGGCATCGGCCGCGTCGAAGACCGAGTGGAATCCGATCACCGTGAGCGCCCGAGCCGGGGGACTGTGAGTCAGACGAACGCCCGCTTCGAGCACGACCATACAGGTGCCCTCGGTACCCACCAGGGCCCCGGCCGGGTTGAAGCGCTCGGGGAGCAGGTGGGGGAGATCATAGCCGGAAACGCGGCGGGGAATGTCCGGGAACCGGGCTCGAATTTCGGCCTCGTACCGTGATGCCAGATCCCGCAGCCTCTGTACGATCTGAGCCACACGAGTCTCGTTCTGCGAAGCAATGCTTCCATTCGCGTCCACACGGAGACGGGTTCCTTGGTAGGTGAGGATGTCGAGCCACTCGACGTTGGCGTCGGTCTTCCCGGCCATCAGAGAGTGAACACCGCAGGAATTGTTTCCGATCATGCCGCCCAGGGTGCAGCGGTTATGGGTGGCCGGGTCGGGGCCGAACGTCAGGCCGTGGGTCTCGGCGGAGTCGCGGAGATGATCCAGAACGATGCCCGGTTCGATTCGGGCGGTCCGACGATCCGGGTCAAGCTCGATCAGCCTGTTCACATACTTCGACAGATCCAAGACCACGGCGACATTACAGGTCTGGCCGGACAGGCTGGTGCCGCCACCCCTCGGCAGGACGGGAACTGAATGGGCGTGGCAGACGGATACGGCAGCCTCGACGTCGTCTTTCGTGCGGGGAATGACGACACCGATGGGGATCTGCCGATAGTTGGAGGCGTCGGTGGAGTAGAGTCCCCGGGCAGCCACATCGAAGCGCACTTCGCCAGTTACGCGACGGCGAAGCTCGGCCTCCAGCTGTCTTGCATCATCCGGATCATCGGCGGGGGAAATCATGGAAAGCGAACGAGCCGGAGTGCGTAGGATGATAAGGTCAGATCAGCGAGAGAGGACCCGGCGAGGCGAGTGAGAGGCACCAATTCCAAGATAGTGGGTGTGCTGACGGCCGCCGTTTTCCTGGGCGGCTGCTCCCTGTTTGGCGGAACGAACGAGTCGGGCAAGATTCAATTTGGCCAAGGGTTCCAGCGAGTATCGGCCCACGCCATCAATGTGGTCCATCCTCAGACGGTGTTTCATAAAGGCCAGTTCATCGGTTGGGTGGCCCATCTGAAAAAGCCGGCAGATGCGACGTCGATCACGCTCACGATCCTCTCCTCAGGCCGGCATCCGTCGACGCTCGTCACGGAAAGCGTACCGGTCAATCCCCACTGGAACGAGCTTGCGCATTCTCAGCCCGTGCGCTGGCTGGAAGCCCTCCATCTCCGGGCCCCCGGATCATATGTGCTCCGGTACGCGCGGGGACACATGGTCTTGGCGGAAGGAAGCTTCCGACTGACCGGATAGGACCGCCGACAGGCGATTTAGTCGGCGCCCGACTCCTGGAGCGGGTGACTGATCTGCAAGTCAGAAGCCAACGCCAAATCGGTCATGCGGCTCCGAAGAGCCGGTCCCGGAACCGACAGGCCGGCGGCCGCCGCGACGCGTTGCCGGCGCAGCGGTATCCGTTCCATATCCCAGGCGATGCGGTCCTCAATGGCCTCTTGGGCCGGCTTCAGGGCCGCGATGGCCGCATCTGCGATCTTGGTGATGGCCAAGACGCCGAAAGAGATCACCACGATGCCCAAAACGGCGGCAATGTCGAAGACATGCGGCAATCCGTTCAGGGGCATGGACATGCCTGCTGCGTGACCAAATGGGCTGACCACCGGTGAGGTGATCTGGTAGACCGTCCCGGCAAATGTTGTCGGGGCGGCTCCGTTCTCACCGACCCCGAACCGGAGCATGACCCCGATGCGAAGCAGGAGACCCATCGCCGTCACGAACGTCAGGGCCCAAAGCAGCCGCGATCCCCAGCGGACAGCGCCGTTCACGATACGCCATATTCCCATTGGCAGGCAGAGATTCACCCGGCCCGCAATCCCCAAAAGTGCCACATCGCATTATGCCGTATGAACCGTTGGAAGGAGATGTATCGCGGGGGTCCGCCGCCCTGGCGGCCCGAAGGCCGAACCGGATTGCCGACCTCGGTCACGACACTCCCTTCGGCAACCGGAGGGGCTCCACACGAGCGGGTTCGGCCCCCAAGCTGCTTAGGGCTGCTTGGCCGGCAGGTAGTTCAGCGGGTTGACGAACTGACCGTTGAGCCGCACCTCGAAATGTAGGTGTGGCCCGGTCGTGTTTCCGGTCAGTCCTTCGTAGCCGATCGTCTGCCCACCCGCGACCACGCTTCCGACATGGACCTTAAGGCCCAGGGAGTCATCCATATGGGCGTAGAGGGTAGCGAGATGCGCGGTGTGCATGACGATGACACACAAGCCGTAGCCGATGTGTGGATGCCCAGGATACATGAACCCCGCGAAGATGACGCGACCGGCGGCAGCTGCGTGGATGGGCGACTGGAATGGGGCCGCAATGTCAATCCCGGTGTGGAAGTGCGGATAGTAGACGCCGTGATAAGTCAGTGGCGGCTCAAACGCGTAGGGACTGGGGCCGAAGCCTTGCGTGATGATGCCGGTGAGCGGCCACATGAGGATGCCTGGCGGACCGCCGATGTTGGGGTACTTCCCGGTCTGCTCGCCGATGATGATGGCGACGCGCTCGGCGGCCTGTTGGTTCTGGGTCAGCAGCTGAGCGGCCGTCTGCTCCGATTTACCGAGAGCTGCCAGCTGCTGCTGCTGTTGGGCCGCCAGGCTGGCGATGCTGGCCTCCTGTCGGCGGATGTCGGCCTGCCGCAGCTCGGTGAGTCGCTGCGCCTGCAGCAAGAGCTCGTCCTCGTGCTGCGTGGCGGCGACCACGAGTCGCAACTGTATGGCCTCTTGCTCCTGGAGCCCCTTCAGCTCGCGCATCTTGTTCAGATACACCAGCGCGATTCGATAGACCTGCTCGCGCTGGCGCCGTGCGAGCTGCAGGATGGCCGTGTCTCGATCGCCTATCTCGGCGATGAAACTCTGCTGCTTCAGGAGGTCGGTCAAGCTATGAGCCTCGAGAACCGCCTCAAGTGGAGAGACCTGGCTCATCTCGTACATCTGCACGAGAGCCGCCTTGACGTTGCCAAGTTCACGTCGAATCTTGGCCTTGAGCAGGCGAAGCTGCCGGAGAAGTCCGGCGGCTTGGTGGTGAACGGCGGCATATTGGGCCTGGGTTGCGCTGAGCTGAGCGCGAACCTGGGACACCCTGGCTTCATCAGCGTCGATTGCCGTCACGAGCCTGATGTGCTCCTCAGCCGCTCGCTGCTGTTCGGATTGCAGCCGGTTTCGCTGCCAGCTCAGCTTGCCTTTGGTGGAGACGAGCTGCTGCTGGAGAACGTAATTCTGGTGCTGCTCACTCTTGAGGCGCTGCTCCCAGTAGTGGCGCCGGGCCAAGATGCGCTGGAGGTGTCTCTGTTCCGGTGACAGCGATTGCGCTCGAGACACCGGCTGCGCTTCGACGAACCAGATGGATGTCGACAGGAGGAGCGCGCCGGCAATCAAGGCTCGCAGAATGCCCATAGGCCTCCTGCCGAACGGCATGGTGCGACGCATACGCTTGTCCTGAACGGTCACGGCTAACCATGCGATGGGAAGGATGTCCCATTGGCGGCGACCTACACTGGGGCGGCCCGTCCTGTCCCGGGGTTCTGCAGCTCGTCGGGGACGGTCGAGGGGGTGAGATGTGAAGATCTTTGGCCGGTCAGAACGTCGCGCGAGGGAGCGTGAAGCTCGTGCATCGGGCCGCCTCCCGCCTGGCCAGTCCCTGACGGAAAAGTATCCGGTTCTGACCTATGAGTCGCAAAGAGAGTGGCCACCCAATGATCTGTCCCAATGGCGGTTGGATGTCACCGGGGTGGTCAAACATTCCTTCCAGCTCGATTTCCAGACGCTGACGAGGGAGTTCGACGTCGTCGATCTTGCCTTTGACATCCACTGCGTGACCAGATGGTCAAAGCTGGATACGAAGTGGAAGGGAGTTCGCGTGCGCGACGTGCTGGCTCGGGCCGCGCCGGAACCGTCGGCCCGCTTTCTCATCACCCACTCCACCACGGGCTATACGGCCAACGTGCCCCTCGAACATGCCTTGGCTGAGACATCACTGATCACCTGGGAGTATGCTGGACAGCCGCTGGCTCCGGAACATGGCGGCCCTGTGCGTGCCATCATCGATCCGGAAACCCTGTATCTCTGGAAGAGCGCAAAATTCCTGCGTTCACTTGAGGTGACGGCTGAAGACAATCCGGGCTTTTGGGAGCGGCTTGGATACCACAATGGGGGCAACATCTGGGCAGAGGAGCGGTTCTGGGAGGACTCGGGCCTGCAGACGCGGCGCCAGGTCATGCGTCGAGCCGGCGAGCCTTGAGTTCGGTCGGGCTAACGGACCTTGCTCAGCCCCGACGAGGCCAGAATTGGTCCCATGTGTGCCAGAAGGTGTCCGCCGTTGACTCCACCGTTCGAGGTCCGCTGAGCCGCACGCCCGGCCGTCCCGCGTACACGGCCGCCTGATCAACGGTGGCGAGCTCGACGCGGAAGGTTACCGGTGGCTCGGGTCGGTACGGGGAAGGAAAGTCGGCCCTGTGGAGGCATCGATACACCTGCTCCTCGAGGTCACGACGCACCTCCTCCGGAGTCCGGTTGCGGGCGGAAAAGCGGCTGAGTCCCTGCTTGACCTCATAGCCGCAGACCCGTTCGCCGAGCAGGTTCGTCACCTCCTCCACCGTGGCCTGGTCGCCGGAAACGAAGACTGCCGGTGAACCCCATGACCCTGCCACGGCGGCGAGGATACCTGACTCTCCCACCAACTGGCCGTTGATTGAGGCGTTATACCAGGCCTCGCTCGACACCGTGTGCGACAGTACCCCGTTGGGCGTCCCTGCTCTCGCGTGTGCGCCGATAAAGAGGTTGGCATCCACGCCCTGTTCAAAGGGCTCGACATACCGAGCCCACGGATGCCCGAAGACGTATTCGGCCCCCGGCTCAAGCCGTTCCGGGATCAAGCTCCGGAAGGAAGAGGCGCCGCCTGCTCCGTGGCAGTCCACCACGATGATCTCGTCGACGTTTGCGCGTTTGCAGCCCCGTACCGCCGCGTTCACCTCCTCGGTGAACAGCACCCGTCCCTCTTGATAGAGGGCCGCGCCGGCATTGACCTGTCCCCAGTTCTCGATGCAGGCCACACCCTCCATGTCGCACCAGAGGATGGCCCGCACCAGGCTCAGCTCACTCCGGAGAGCGCCGCCTCGGTATCTTCGATCCGTTCCTCGAGCGAGTCATTGGTGCTTTCGAGACGGTCGAGCTCCTTGGTCTTCTCCTCGATCATGGCCTTGGCGAAGGCCGCCGCCACTCCGGTCTCCGTGGACGCTCGTGCCAGCTGATCGATCTCGCTACGGATGCGGTCGATGGCCTGGGCGTTTCGACCGCGAGCCTGCTTCCAGCGGCCAACCCGTTCAGGAGCCGTGGAGACGAAGGCTTCGTGCTTGGTCTTCGCCAACTCGTCGGCATCACGCCACAAGGCGTTGGCGCGAGCCCGAAGCGTCCGCTCGGCCTTGTGGGAGACCTCGACCTCACGGCATCTTGCATTGAAGCGGCGGATGCTTTCCCGTGCCTCTCGGACGATCCCTTTATCGAGATGGGTCTGGGCCTGGTTGAGGAGCTGTTCGAGTGACTCCTCATTCGTGGACCATAGCTGGTTCAGGCGATCCCAGATCTCTTGGCCGGCCGACTGCCAGTTGTGCCATACTTCCTGGCGGTCGGATCTCGTCGGCAGATCGAGCTGAGCGAAGCCATCACGCAAAGCGATGAGCTCCTGACGAAGGCCGCGCACCTGCGAGGGCACGCTGGAGGCCAGCGCCTGGTCGCGGCACTCTGCGATCCGCTCCATCGTTTCCTGCTTGCGGTGGCGTTGCTCCACGAAGTAGATCTCCTGATCTTCGCGGGCGCGCCGCGTCAGATGCCGGATTCGAGAGAGCAACCGAAGCTTGTCTTCGATATCGATGGCCGGAGCGGTTCGAAGCCGCTCGCTGAGGGATCGGATACGAGGCCAGAATCGCCGAAAGCTGGGATCGCTGGGCTGTGGCCAGAACTCTGTCTCCAGCTGATCGAGCGCGTCGCCGACCTCCGTCGCGATCTCGCTCGCGAGACGCTGCCACTCCTGCGGTTCCATGCTTCAGCTTGCTCCTGCGTTCAGGATCCACGGCACACGCCGCACGCCACCTCCCAGGACAAAGCCGCGAGGGGACTGCGCCGGCCGCTTCTCACTGTACATATTGGCTCAGTCGACCGACAAACCGATGTCACCGCCGGCGAAAGGCGTATAGCCTGCCCGATTCGTCGGTCATGAAGAGCAGCTTCCCCGAGATCGCCGGATACTCCCAATGCACAGCGCCGATGGTGCCGCCCGAGACGGTCGCCGACGACCAGATTCGATGCCCCGACACCGGATTGAAAGCATCCACCGCGCCGCCGTGCGCAATGTAGACCGTTTGACCGAAGACGACCGGGCTTGTGAAGGACCCCGAGAAGTGCCATTTGACGGCCATCTCCGGCTTGCCGGACTTGGATGCACGAATGGTGTAAGCACTCGCTCCGCAGTCGTTTGTATAGATGGCCGCAAAACGGCCCCCGGATCCCTTCCATACGGCTGGAGCCGTCAGAACTTCGCACCGCCCGGGAGCCGGCAGGTACTGCAGCTGGCCCCCGGTGTGACCGGGCCCAGGCTTCGAGCCCATGCGATCCCGATTGACCAGCCACACAACCTTCGGGCCGCCCGATGCCTTGGCCGGGCCTTTCCCTCCCTGCGTGAGGAGGTCGTATCGCCGACCGGCGATCGTAACTGGAGGGAGAATCGCCGGCCCGGTGCTGCCGAGATCGAGGTCCTGGTTGTTCAGGAAGGCCTGATCTCGCGGAGTGAAGGCATCGATCAGCTTGTGCCCATCCGGACTGAGCTTCAACACGCTGTCGCCCCAGTTCGTGTGACCGTTCCATGGTCCATTGCCCGTCACCACGTACACATCCCGATTCAAGGGATCGACGGCGGCCTGGCCGCGACCAAACATTCCAGCCTGCACATCAGGGCAGTAGTGCGATGACGATGGCGTAGGTCCGAGAAGCGCGTGAATCTTGCTGCATAAGCTGTTGAATACGGTCTGATGACCGGTGCGTAGGTTGATGGTCACAAGATGGCCCTCGTAGTGGCCCTGGTCCCCGATGAAACCACTGGTGGTCACGTACAGATAGGGAACTGAAACAACGAGGTTGGCAGATGCCTTTTCCACAGCCGGCATCCGTGTAAAGCGCTTCGGCCAACCACCTCGGCGCCACTCGCGCCCCGTCATCAGCGCATAGCGATGAACGCGACCGTCAAGACCCGGACTATATACCCAGGATCCGGAAACTGCGGGAGCAGCCGTCGTGCATCTCCCCGGTCCTTCCGTCGAAGCGCTCCAGAGTTTGTGCCCGTTGCGGGCATCAAATGCATAGGTCGTTGCCCTTCCGACCGGATTGGCGGGATCGCAGTTCGAGGTGTTATTGCCGGCCAGGACAACGGCGATCCTCAGTCGTTTGGGCGGACGCCCTCTCGCGACGATGGCCTTGGAGTCGGCGTTTGCGTCGAGTTTCGCCCTCCACAGTAGGTGGTAATGCAGGCTTTGGGTTCCAGCTCGGGAGCGTGTGCTTATGGACCGCACGCCCATGCTCAGGGTGAGGCCGGCCAGAATGAGGAGGCAGACCACAATACGTTTCATGGCGACTCCAGGAACGAGGGAGTTCGACCTCAGGGGGCGTCGTTACTTGCTGGGGACGTTCGCTGCCCGCCCAACAGGGCCGTGGCCGTCTCCGTCACATTCTCGAATACGACGGTCTGTTGCTCTCCCGTTCGGAGGTCTCGGATCGTGGCGGACCGGAGGGCCAGCTCGTTGTCGCCGATGACAACGACCAGTCGTGCTCCGCGGCCATCTGCTTGCTTCATCTGGCTCTTCAGGGATCGGTTGCCGAAGGCCATGTCTACGCGGCACCCGGCACACAGCAGCTCACCCGTCAGGCGCAGCGCCTCCACCTCTGCTTCCAACCCGAGATGAGCTACGAAGATGTCGACTGCGGAACGCCCAAGCTGGGCCGCAAAGTCGTCTGAGATATTGAGCAACACGCGCTCGAGGCCGGTCGAGAACCCCACCCCGGGCGTCGGCGACCCTCCGATCGCTTGTGCCAAGGCGTCATACCTACCGCCGCCGCCGATGGTCGACTGTGCCGACCCGCCCACCTCGGGCACAAACTCCCATACGGTTCGTGTGTAGTAGTCGAGGCCTCGAACCAGCCGTGGGTTGAGAGCGGCATCGATTCCCAATACTTCGAGACCCTCCCGGAGTCGGTTCCAATGATTCCGGCAGCCGTCACACAGGGCATTGACCGCTCGGGGCGCGGCGTCAAGAATGGGCTGACAGGACTCAACCTTGCAGTCGAGCACCCTCAGTGGATTGCGCTCGATTCGCTGCCGGCAGTCGGCGCACAGCTCGCCGGCGTGCTTGCGCAGATACTCCACGAGTGTGCGGAGGAAAGCCGGGCGGCATTCGGTGTCACCGATGCTGTTTATCTGGATGGTGAAGGGCCGGAGATGGCACGACCGGTAGAAGTCCCGTTGAAGACGGATCAGGGACGAGTCGAGAAGGGCGTCCTCGCTGCCGATGGCCTCACAACCAAACTGGTGGTGTTCGCGAAACCGCCCCGCCTGGGGCCGCTCGTACCGAAACATGGGTCCCATGTAGTACAGCTTGACCGGCTGAGGCTGCACCCGCATCCCGTGCTGGAAATACGCTCGGAAAACGGAGGCCGTTCCCTCGGGTCGCAGTGAGAGCCGCTCACCGCCGCGGTCTTCGAACGTATACATCTCGCGCGCAACATCGGTATGCTCGCCGGTTGCGTGCATGAAAAGAGCAGTCTGCTCAAAAGTGGGGATCTCGATCCGCTCGTAGCCGGACGACTCCGCCGTCTCGGCTGCGCGGTCAAGTACGTGACGCCAGAGGGGCCAGGACGCAGGCAGGATGTCCTGGGTTCCTCGGGGCGAGGCGATGACGGTCATGCCCGGTGCACATCCTTCCGGGGGCAGATGTACGTCATTCTAGGGAGGACGATGCGGGAAGGCCGCCGTCCGTCTCTGCCGCGAGCCGGCGGACCACCTCGTCGCCATCGATGCCGGTGATGGAAATCAGCTTTGTGTGGCCGGCAGCGCCGGATTGGACCCGTACCGCCGACTTCGGAAGTCGGAGGCGGCCCGCGATCAACTCCTCAACGCGCCGGTTGGCGCGACCTTCTGCGGGCGGTGGGTGTACCCACACGTGCACGCCATCGGCCCGCAGCTCGAGTCGTTCACGGCTAGCCCGGGGCGTGACCCGAACCTGTAGGAGGGCCTGTGGAGCCGACTCAGGCCCCGGCGAGGCCGTTCGTGATTGCCAGCATGATGCGAAGAACCACGAACTGCAGGAGCAGTATGGCGATGAGCGGCGATAGATCGAGCATGCCGAATGGGGGGATCATCCGCCGAAGCGGCATGAGGATGGGATCAGTGAGATCGCTGAGCAAGAGCATGAATCGGCCGCCGACTCCCATCGGTGCAAACCAGCTCAGGATGACCTGAATAAGGATGGCAAAGACCAAGGCCTCGATCAGCAGCGCCTCGGCGTTCTCGAGAATGTCAACCATGCTTGGTCCTCAACCGCGGGGACCGAAGAGCGCCCGGCCCAGCCGGATCAGAGTCGATCCTTCCTGGATGGCGATCTCGTAGTCGTCGCTCATGCCCATGGACAGCAGCCCCCACTCCGACTCTGTATATCGCGCGGCAAGCCGGTCTCGCAACGTCGCGAGCATTCGAAAGGACGCGCGGACGGCGTGGACGTCTCCCGTGAGGGGACCAATGGTCATCAGTCCTGCAGGCCGGAGCCACTCGGTGGCAAGGGCCGCTTCCGCGGCAACGTATATGTCATCAACTCTGAAACCCTGCTTCGACGACTCGCCGGACGTATTGATCTCCAATAAGACATCAACCGGCCGGCCACGCCGACTCGCAGCTCGACCGAGTGATTCGGCCAAACGTGTGCTGTCGAGAGATTGGACGGTGGAAAAGAGGTCTACGGCCTGTGAGGCCTTGTTGGTTTGGAGGTGACCGATGAAGTGCCACACGGCCTGATCCCGAGCCTCCACGGCGGGGATCTTCGAGACCGCCTCCTGGATTCGGTTCTCGCCGATCAACCGGATCCCCTGCTCGATGATCCGGGAAACGACCGCGGGGGAAACCTGTTTGGTCGCCGCCAGGAGCCGCACATCTTCCGGGCTCCGACCCGCTCCGACGGAAACCTGACTGACACGCTCGCGCACGTGCCGTAGGTTGTCTGTAACCACCGGCATTGACGGCTGCAGGCCGATCACCCTATTGGCAAATCGGGCAATGGGAGGGCAGCGATTCCGATGGCGGCGCCAAATCGACCCGTCCGGCCGCTCTCGGCTCGATGCGAGAAGTAGGCCTCTTGGTGGCAGGACGTACAGGTTGCCAGGCTTTCAACTGCCTTCCGATGCACGCCTGCCGACTCCAGGTCGTGGAGATTTGCCGACCACAGATCAAGCATGTGGTCGTTGATGAATTGCTTGGACTCAGCTCCGTAGCCCTGGTGGAAGGCCGCCACGACGTCTGCTCCGACGGCATAACAGCAGGGACCGATGGAGGGCCCGATCCCGACCCGTAGGTCGGAGGGCTGGGCGCCAAATGTTGCCTTGAGCCGGCCGATGGTCTTCGAGGCGATGCGCTCGGCCGTCCCCCGCCATCCGGCATGAATCAACGCACAGGCTCGATGGCTTGGGTCCCACACCAAGATTGGTACGCAGTCCGCGAACGTCATCACCACCGTTAGTCCGGGTATGTCGGAGATCGCCGCGTCGGCCGAGAATGCGGGCCAGTCAGGCTCCTGCCGGTGGAGATCCGGCAAGGTCGCGCCCTGCCGAAACGTGGCGACGGCGGTACCGTGAGTCAGCCGCCCAAGCACCATTCCGGCCTCTGGCGCCCGGAGATATTCTCGAAACAGGGCGCGGTTGGTGTCGACATGTTGGGCGTCGTCCCCAGTCTTTTTGCTCAGATTCAAAGAGGCAAAGGGGCCCTGGCTGACTCCTCCCCACCGTCCCGCGATGCCGTGGACCACCTCCTTACAATCGAGACCGGCGAAGCGGACAACTGAAACCGCCTGGCCCGGTTGGGCACCAATGGCGCTGGGGCTCTCGGTGATCATCCGCTGATGCGCTCCATCTCGGCCCGCATCTCATTGAGATCCGAGAACGTCTTGTAGACGCTGGCGAAACGGATGTACGCAATCTCGTCCAGATCTCGCAGGCCCTCCATCGCATACTCGCCTATGACGCTGCTGGCCACCTCCGTGACGCCCAGACGGGACACACGCTGCTCGATATCTCGAGCGATCTGCTCCACTGCTTCAACCGAAAGATGGCGCTTCTCACACGCCTTCCACATGTTGTTGACGAGCTTTTGCCGGTCAAATTCCTCGCGACGACCATCCTTCTTTACGACCATGATGCTCAGGGCCAGGCGTTCGTAAGTGCTGAAGCGCTGACCACAGCCCGGGCACTCCCGGCGCCGCCGGATGGTCTCCCCGCCATCCGCCTCCCGGGAGTCAACCACGCGAGTATCGAGAAACGCACAGAACGGACACTTCATGGCGCAACTCCGCAGGTGTGGGCAGGACTGCCGGCGAACACGTTTACATAAAGCAAGACGCCTTGATTATAGGCGGACAACCGAAGACTTGGCGTAGCAAGCGAGCAGGGTGCACCTGCGATCAAGGTCGATGTCATTCATCGAAAGTTAAGCCTTTCGTAAGGGCATCGCAATCAGGCCTCCCTAGACTGAAAGTAGGTACACAGCGCTTCCAATCGGCCGAACTTAATAATCTTCTCCTCCCTTCACACGCACTGCCGCCGGAACTTCGGTTCCGGCGGTTGTGTTTTGTGGAATCGTGGGGGCGCCGTCCCCCGGGGCGATCTCGCCGGCCGTAGCTGCGGCGGATCCACTCCTGAGGTGTATGTTGCCGGCCTGCTCCTCGGAGACCCTGACGTGAGAGGAGTCACCGTTGAGTCCTGCAGCGCCCCTGCGATCAGGTGCGGAGGTCGTTTCGAGGCGGGCTCAGCACTTACGGATCTGTGCAGGCGGTTGTTGGTCGACGGCTTACAGCGGCTGGCTCTGGCAGTAGGCGTCGCTAAACGGATAGACTGATTTCGACACATGAACGCCGGGTGAAAGAACCGCCCGTACCGGGACGGGCGTAGTGGAGTCCTTGGAACCTGGCGCTGCGGGGGAAGCACTGCTGACTCGAGTAGAGCACTTGTATCGGGCCGGCTACCTGGCCGTGCTGGCTGCATACGTGGCGGTCTGTATCGCCGTGGTCTTCGCGTCCGGACTCAAGCCCGCCGCCTGGATGGTGGGTGTGCTGGTGCTGACGTCGGCCATTCCACTGGAGCAGCTCGCCCACCGCTCGAGTCGACTGGCATTCCCCCTGGCGGGGCTCTACGTTTTCGTATTCGCTGTCACCTTCTTTGCGGTGAACATCCGCCTCTCGGTGGAGTGGGTCGCCTTGACGCTCATCGGCTGCGCTCTTGTGACCGGTCGCGGCGTTCGCTTCCTGAAGGATTGGGCCGTCTTTCTGATCGTCCTCGTCGCCTGGCAGGTGACCGACGGACTGGCGTCGACGTTCAAATTCCCCCTGCACATCCGCGCCATGATCGATGCCGACAAGGTCATCTTCTACCCGGCTTTGCACGGCCAAAACGCCACCGTTTGGTTGCAGCAGCATCTCTTCGACCCCTACAACGTCAATTGGATCGACGTGATGGGCGTCATCTTTTACTCGCTCCACTTCCTGCTGCCCTTGGGAGCCGGGTTTGTCTTGTGGCTCGTGAATCGCCAGAACTACTACCGATACGCGATCGCGTTCGTCATGGCCGCGATCATGGGATTCATCACCTATGTGCTGTATCCCGCCGTACCGCCCTGGATGGCAGTCATGCACTGTCCCAGCGTCCACGGGTGGGCTTGCACGGCCCATAACAACTGGCAGCACTTCCTCCCATGGTTCTTCACCTATCCCAATCCGGCGGTGACCCAACCGCTGTTGAATTCGGGTCACACAACCCTGCCGTCGGTGATGAGTCTGTCGCACTGGGCCCCTGGGGTTCACGACGTGTGGAACTTCACGATGCAGGGCTGGATCAGCAAGAACAACGGGAATGTGGGATTCGGACCGTTCCACATGGGATTCGACCAGGTTGGGGCCATTCCGTCCGAGCACGCCATGTACCCGACGCTGATCTTCCTATTCTTCCGACGTCAGTTCGGTCGCATCGCGTACCTGATGATTCCGTACATTGCGGCCTTGACATTCAGCATCGTCTACATGGGTCAGCATTATTTCATCGATGCGGTAGTGGGCGCCCTGTACGCAGGGTTTGTCTACGCCATGGTCATGCATGTGGCTCCCTGGGCTTGGCGCAGGCTGCGCCCTGCCCATGCTGAGCCCGCGCCTTCAATCCTGCCGAGCCCAGCGCGAATTCGCTCTCCGGAGCTGGTGGCCCTCTCTGAACGGCCCGAAGGAGTGCGGTAACTGCCAATGTCGATGAGCAGGTCCCTCATGACGAGAGTTCGCGAGGCCGAGGAGTCTCACAAAGAGTTCGTTCGCTTCATCCTCGTCGGTGGCAGCGGCACGGTAGTGAACTATCTGGTCCTCGCGGTGACGTATCAGCTCCTCCACTGGCCCGTAATCCTGGCAGCGCTGCTGAGCAACGAGACCGCCATGGTGTCGAACTACTTCTGTCACGAGCACTGGACCTTCAATGGCGACCGGCACGGCTCGCGACGAACCCGTTTTCTCCGATATCAGCTCGTTGCCACCGGCGGTATCGTGATCACGTCGGTGATTCTGAGCATTCTGGTGCACTTCGGCTTCCACTATCTGGTCGCCAATGGCATCGCCATATTGGTCGCCGTGTCGTGGAACTTTGCCATGAGCCATCGATGGGCATGGCGCCGAGCTCCGGCGGAAGTCCTCGAGCAGGTCGCCTGACCCGTACCCGCTGCTTCGCTAGTGCCCTGAGGGCGAAGTGACCGACGAGGTCATTCAGCCATTCCGCCTGGTTCCAAAACAGCAGCCAACGGTCTGGGGTGGCCACCTCCTCCAGAGCCGTCTCAGAAAGCCGGGTTCCCGAGAGCCAATCGGCGAGTCCTGGGAGGTATGGGAGGGTGACCCGGTAGCAGCGGGGCCATTTGCGGGCATGTTGCTCGAGGACCTGGTCACGGCTCACCTAAAGGAAGTCCTTGGAGCGACGCCCTTGCGTCGATCGGCACGGTTTCCCCTCCTGACGAAGTTCATCGATGCCCAGGAACCGCTTTCGGTGCAGGTGCACCCGACCGACCGATGGGCCCAGGATCTCGAGGGCCAGCCCAACGGGAAGACGGAAGCATGGCACATAGTCGAAGCGTCGCCGGATGCATGGATCATCCATGGTCTGACGCGGGAGGTTGACCCGGTCACATTCCGTCGCCTGCTCGAGGCCGGCACGGCGGATGATCTGCTCCGGAAGATCAAGGCCGTCCCTGGAGAGACGATATTTGTACCTGCCGGCACAGTGCACGCAATCGGCCCCGGCGTTCTGCTGCACGAAGTCCAGCAGACATCCGATATCACGTACCGGCTGTATGACTGGAACCGTCAGGCTCGCGGAAGCAAGCGGGAGCTGCACCTCGACAAGGGACTCCAGGTGTCACAGCTGGCTCCGTCTGCCGGGGGCGCGGTTCTGCCCTTGGTGTGGACGGAGGGCGACTCGCAGTTGGGGATGATCCTGGCCACGGAGTACTTCACGGTCAAGCGCGTGGAGCTTTGTGGAGCGCTGGACCTATCCCCGGCGGGGTCGACATTTCACATCATCACAGTACTGAACGGGAATTGCCGGCTCGACACGACCGGCGTGCAAGACAGCGTCAGCGTGGGCGAGTCGATGGTGGTCCCAGCCTACCAGGACCGGTACCGCCTTGTATCGGAGGCCACCGCAACCGTGCTGGTCGAGTACGTTGCGGACGTGGAAGCTGAGGTACTGCCGGAGCTGAAGGCCCAGGGCTTCGAAGAATCCCAGATCCACGGCTTCCTTGCTCAATTCAAAGGGTGAGGGACTACGGCGCTGAGAGCTGATCCGATCAGTCGGCCGCATGACCGCACACCCTAGCGATGCATCCGATCACGCGTGACAAAAGCGCATGTCGAGCGCGCACGAAGGCCCGGCCGGCGAGGCTCGTTCTGGAATGAGGGGAAGCGTGACAACCGGAGCAACGAACGTGCAGGAACAAATAAGCTCGCTGTCCCCGGACGGTCAGGCATCTGCTGGGACTCGTTGGCCACAAATGTGCGCGGGGAAGGCCTGATTTGCTAAAATTATGTGAAGAAGGAGCTGCCTGAGTCCTCTCGCCGGCCAACGGAGGGGGTCAGGCAGTCGCTATTTCCAGGGCCTCAAGGAGACGTTCATGCGTCATATCTCATCACGGCGCCGCGCGGAGAATGAACCGTTTGCGCCTGACTCACGCCCCGACGCGTCCAGCTTCGTGTACTGTGTCGGATGCGGCAAGCAGCTCGGGTCTCGAACCAACCTGCTTCGCGGCCGCGGTACCGCGGTCAACATCTACTGCTCCGACTGCCAGGGACGGGATGACAACGTTTTCGGCGAAGGTGCGCCGGCGACCCACTGCTTCCGCTGTGGAACCAAGCACGTCCGCTACATCGAGGCCGAACCATACCGAACGATCCACTCCATCTGCCCCCGATGCCGGCCCGAGCGCGCCGCCCGATATGCCGCTGGAGATTTCGCGCCTCTGCCTCCCTCCGAGGAGAATGAGGAAGGCAGCGGGGGCACCGAGGCTGCCAAAGAGGCTCAACCCGCAGCGCCCCCGGCGAAGCCGGGACGTCGCGCCAAAGCGTAGGCGTCCCTCGCTCCCAGCGCTCCTTGGCCTCGGATCCTTCTGACCGACGGGCGGGGCTCCGGCACCCTCGAGCTGAGAAAAGGAGCCGGATTCTGCGGGTGATCTGACGACCCCTCCGTGGTAGGATTGCAAAGAAAATTCCCGGGTGCTCCGCGTCCCGCCGCGCCCGTTTCCGGAGATCTCATGGCCAGCTTCGTCGACTCGCCCCAAGTCTTCTTCACATCGGAGTCGGTTACCGAAGGCCACCCGGACAAGATGTGCGATCAGATCTCGGACGCTGTCCTGGACGCCCTCCTCACCGAGGATCCGCTCTCGCGAGTCGCCTGTGAGACAGCGACCACCACGGGCATGGTACTGGTCTTTGGCGAGATCAGCACTGCAGGCTGGGTCGACGTGCCCAAGATCGTGCGCGACACGATCTGCGAGATCGGCTACACCCGGGCGAAGTATGGCTTCGATGCCGAGACTTGCAATGTCTCGGTCTCACTCAAGGCGCAGTCGGCCGATATCGCCATGGGCGTCGACGACGCCCTGGAGCATCGGGAGGGAGACCAGGATCGCTATGCCCACCAAGGTGCCGGCGACCAGGGCATGATGATCGGATTCGCCTGCGACGAGACCGAGGAGTTGATGCCGCTCCCGATCTCTCTCGCGCACAAGATTTGCCGCCGGCTTGCCGAAGTCCGCAAACAAGGGCTGCTGGATTTCCTTCGGCCTGACGGCAAGGCACAGGTGACGGTCGAGTATCGGTACGGACGACCCCACCGGATCGAGGCGGTTGTCGTCTCCGCCCAGCACGATGCCGAAATCCCGCATCGAGACATCGAGGAGCGTCTGATCGAGAACGTCGTGCGCACGGTCCTCCCCATCGACCTGGTTGACGACCGCACGCAGTTCCTGATCAATCCCACCGGACGGTTCGTGATTGGTGGGCCCATGGGTGACGCCGGGCTGACCGGGCGCAAGATCATCGTCGATACCTATGGTGGCATGGCACGCCACGGTGGCGGGGCGTTCTCAGGCAAGGACCCCACAAAGGTCGATCGGTCGGCGGCCTACTACGCCCGTTTCGCGGCGAAGAATCTGGTCGCCGCAGGTCTGGCACGTCGCCTGGAGATCCAGGTTTCCTACGCCATCGGCCGCGCTCAACCGCTTGCCATCATGGTGGAGACGTTCGGTACCGGGCGCGTCGATGACCAGGTGATTCTGGATCTGATACACCGCCACTTTGACTTTCGGCCCGCGGCCATCATCGAGAACCTCCGCCTGCAGCGTCCGATCTACAAGCCGACCGCTTCGTACGGTCACTTCGGTCGGAGCGACATCGACGCTCCTTGGGAGAGCATCGAGCTCGCCGAGCGGCTCCGGGAGGATTCCGGCGTTCGCGAGATGGTTCCCGTCGGCTAGTTCGGCCGGGCAGGCCGACGGGACCGCCGGCCCACCTCGGGGATTCCTGGAAGCTTACCGGCCTCCCTGGACCACGTCGAAGGCCTGCTGAAACGTGTAGTCAGGCCCGCCCTCCGGCAGCTGCAGACCTCGGTCCGCGGCGAAGCGCTGGAGCGCCTGCGCGAGCCTGCCGCCTGCGAACTCTCGGAAGGCATCTTCCGACTCCCACACGTCCACAACCTTCACGGCTCCGCCTTCCTCGTAGGCTGTGTGGATGATTAGCCCCGGCGGTGGGTCGTTCCGAACATTCATGCTGGCGCTCAGGGCCTCGATGTCGCTGCGGCCGATCGGGAGCTGCGTCATCATCAGTACCGCCATGGTCTCCTCCTCCGTTTCCTCAGGTGTCTCTGGAGTGTAGCCCGCTGCCCTGACTCTAGTCGGTCGGACCTCGGAAGAAGGCGGCTGCCGAATCGGCATCCCAGCAGCAGTCATCCCTCTACTTGGTTGGCACACCGCCGCATGCCGCAATCACCATGATCATTCTCTGGATCGAGCGGTCGTCGGCGAAAACCGGGTTCTGGGGCTGAGGGTCGAGCGGGTAGACTCGATAGTCGCTGGCACCGGACCGAACTGCGATCTGCCCCAGCAGCTCCACCTGCTCGCGGTCGAGCACGAGCCCGTTGGGTGCGGCTTTCCAGGTGGAAAACTGCCCAGGGGCGCCTGAGAAGATCAGCCCGTAGGCCAGGCGATGGGCCTGATTTTGCATCAGTCTGAGGTGCGCGGAGCGGTCAAGGAGAGACAGAACGATGGCTGAAGCTCGAGCCGGCTCGGATCGAGGCGCGGAGACGGTAGTGTATGAGCTTGACCGTCTCCATCAGCTGCTCGAGGAATACGAAGACACGCCTGATCTGCGTGAGCAGGTCGTACGCCTTGTCGATTACGCGGCGTGGGAGCAGCTCACGACGTCGATCCGTGGTCTCCGACAGACCGTGCGCAATCTGCGTAGTCAGGTCCGCGGAGCGTAGACCAAACTCCGCCGGCTCCCTCAGGCCTTGACGGGAACGCCGGAGATAAGCCGCAGGGCGTTGGCGTCCATGCCGAGCGCTTGGAATACCAAGCGCATGGCCCCAAGCGCGTCCTTGCGAGCCTGCGCCTCCTCCAGGAGGTCCTCTTCGAGGCGGGAGCAGAGATCGTCGATGAACGTCCACTGCAGCAGCGTGTGCCGGGCGGCAAGAATGGGGTCCTCGGTTCGCGGACAGATGTCGAAGCCCAATCGCTCCCCGTTGTCTCCGTATCCGACCTTGCGCAAGGATCTGGCGGCCTCCAGGGTTTCCAAGAACCCGCCGATGCCGACAATGTTGTCGGGGTCACCTGCGCTTCCGCCGCCGTTCGCATGTTGGTGACCGAGCAGGCCCTCCATGGAGAGAAGCTCCAGCCGCTCGGCCAGGTTCTCGCCCATGGCTGCCACGTCCTGCCAGTCGATCGCCAGCTTGAGCCGTGAGACATCCAGGCCCATTGCGGCCAGTTTGCTGACGACATAGAGTCCCATTCCGGTGCCGCGCAGATAGCTGCGCATCCCCGGATCCCCGCCAGTGTGCGCAAGGAAGATGCTGACGCCAAGGTCGTTCGCCCGATCGAGGGCGTCGGCGATGCCGTCGAGCAACATGCCCCACTGGGAGACATAATCGACCTGGAACGGGTAGGCATAGGCGTCACAGGCCAGCCATAGTGTGACGCGGGCGCTCAGTTCTGAGGCCAGCTCTATCAGCCGCCGATTGGCCGCCTTGGCCTCGTCTCGGGTAGTCCGGTCCGGGTTGGTGAGCGCTCCTCGCGAATGAGGGCTCGTCCCATGTCCTCCGGACACGATGGTGTAGACGTCCATGGGCTTGATGGCGGCCGCGATATCTGAGGCATTGTCCTCGTCAATGTCCTCCGGGTATCGCAGCTCCATTCCGTCGTAAAGGTCGTGGAGGCCCGAGGCCACGCGACGGGCTCGCTCAACGGGTCTCTCATCACCCGATTCAGGGTGGTAGCCGTCAGGCACGAAACGAGAGTGCAGGGGGCCGAAGCTCCAGATCCCGATGCTGGTCTTTAACGGCTCCGCCATTGGCTCTCCTCCCAAACCCGTGCGCGTCACTGCATGATAGCCACGAGACTGGCCGATACGATGGATGGTGACCCAGCGGAAAGGCTCTTTCGGCACCCGGGGAATCGATCCCGAAACCTTCGTGTCATGGCTCAGAGTGAGCGATCCGCAGCTGTCCCCGGACGGACGACGCCTGGTTTACGTGCGTGAACCAGTCTCTCGCACCGGTGAGCACCCGGAGAGTCAGATCTGGATGGTCGACCTCGAAACTGGGCATGAGCGTCGCTTTACCTACGGTGCCGGCGAAGAGACGGCACCCAGATGGTCGCCCGATGGAGGGTGGCTTGCGTTTCTCAGCGATCGCCGACAGCAGGGCCGCCATCAGCTCTTCCGGATGCCCGCCTACGGAGGCGAGGCTCGTCAGCTTAGCGATCACGCCGTGAAGATCCGAGCGCCAACATGGTCTCCGGACGGGACTACGCTGGCATTCCTGTCTGAGGAAGAGGATCGAGAAGCTGGAAAGGAAGATGGCAAAGAGCAGCAAGATCCCATCGTGGTGGACCATGCCAAACCCACCAGCTTGTATATGCTCGCCGTTGATGCGAGTGCTGCGGCTCGCCGTGTCGACCTTGGATACGGCCATGTGACGGATTACTGCTGGGACCCGAAGAGCGGCGCGTTGGCCGTGGTCGTAACAGACTCAGCCTTGACCAATGCCTATCGCCATCCGCATGACCTGTTGGTCAGGGAGCGAGGGGGCCGGACTCGTCGCCTCTGTCGATTTCCGTCGGAAATTGCTCAGCCGCGCTGGTCTCCTGACGGGCGTCGGATCGCCTTCCTGGGTCGAGCAGGGAGGGTCGTGGTGAGCGATGCACTCCACATCGTGGACGTCGCCTCCGGAAACGTCAGTCTCCTGACCGAGGGATACGAGGGATCAATCAGCGGCATGGAGTGGCTGCCCGATAGTCGCCGGCTGATTTTCCTGGCCTTGGAGAACGTCCACGGCGCCCTGAATGAGATCGACGTGGCCAAGGGTGGGATCACGTCGGCGCTTAGCGTCCGAGATCAGGGCCACGGCAGCTTCGGAGGCTCGCTCTCACTGGCCGGTGACGGGCTGCGTGTCGCAAGCACACGGAGCAGCTCTGTAGAGCCGCCGGAAGTGGTCGTGGCGGAGATTGGCGGCGACCTTCGCATCGTGACGAAGGCCAACGCCGCTTTGCAGGACCAACCCTTCCAGCCGGCCGAGCCTCGGACCTGGCTCAGCCCGGATGGGCTTGCCGTATCAGGTCTGTTCACGCGGCCACCGGTGCGGTTCGGTCCGCCACCCTGGCGCGCAGTGGTTGTGATCCACGGCGGCCCCGCCTCGGCGTTTACGGACCGATTCTCGGGCAGCTGGCATGACTGGGCGCAGCTGCTCTCCAGTCACGGCTTCGCCGTCTTCATGCCCAATCCGCGGGGATCCACCGGCCGGGGCGCAGCGTTTACTGATGCCAATATCGGCGATCTGGGAGGAAAAGAGCTGGAGGACACTCTCTCGGGTATCGACGATCTCGTCTCGGCAGGCATGATCGACCCGAAGCGGCTGGCCATCGCAGGTTGGAGTCATGGCGGCTACGTCACCGCGTGGGCCGTAACCCAAACAAACCGCTTCAGGGCAGCGGTCATGGGAGCCGGTCTCTGCAACCTGGTCAGCGACCAGGGTACCTCCGACATCCCGGGGTTCAATTTGGATTACTTCTATGAGACGTACCGCGACCTGTACTCCGATCCGGCGAAGCTTTGGGATCGCTCGCCGCTCAAGTACGTCGACCAGGTACAGACGCCAACGCTGGTTCTGCACGGAGAGAACGACGACCGCGTCAGAGCTTCTCAAGGGTATGAGTTCTATCGGTCGCTGCGGTCACTGGGAGTGAAGACCAAGATGATCCTGTATCCCCGCGAGACACATCAAATCCGGGAACGGGACCATCAGCTGGATCTCCAGCGCCAGATCCTGGGATGGCTCGCAGAGGTCTAGTAGGCAGTACCCGGACGCCAGCTTCAGCTCGACGACGATGCACAATCGAGTGATGAGCCTCCGAGTCGACTCCATTTCGGCATGGATTGACGGTCTCGCCGCCCGTCTGTTGAAGCCGTTGGCTGGGGCGGCAGCCTTGGGTATGTGGATTGTCCTCATCATGGGGGCGACGGTGACGAACACCGGCTCCCAGACGGGTTGCGGACCGTCCTGGCCGCTCTGTCGTGGCCGCTTCATTCCGCAAATGGCGGTATCAACCTTCATCGAGTTCAGCCATCGCACCGTGGTTGGCCTCGAAAGCATCCTCATCATCGGGCTGGCCCTGGCCGTGTGGCGGCTCTATCCAGGTCAGCGCGAGATACGGTTCCTAGCGCTCGTCATGGTTCTGTTCCTGTTCCTTCAAGCGGGCCTTGGAGCGTGGGCCGTCATGGCGCCTCAGGAGCCCACCGTGCTGGCGCTGCATTTCGGCGTCTCTCTCGTCGCATTCGCTTCCGTTCTCCTCGTGGCGGCGCTGGTGATCGATGGTCGCAGGCTCGGCGCCATGCGGCGTAGGAAACCGCCATCCGGATTCACCCCATTCATATGGCTGCTGTTGCTCGGCACCTATGGCGTCGTCTACTTGGGAGCGTATGTTCGTCACATTCACGCCGACGATGCCTGCCAAGGATGGCCTCTCTGCAATGGCAAGCCGATTCCGGTTCTCCACGGTCTCGTCACGCCGGCATTTCTCCATCGCCTGGCAGCTTTGATGCTCGTAATAGGGGTGCTGGCGCTGGTGGTCTGGGCGGCGTCGATCCGGGCGCGCCGTCCCGACCTGTTCGCCGGGAGCCTACTCTGCCTCATGCTGGTGGTGGCTCAGGCGGGCACCGGGGCACTGGTCGCGGCGACTCATCTCGATCTTTTCAGCGCCCTCGCCCACGCCGGGGTCGTGGCCCTCTATTTCGGCGCACTCAGTTGCCTGGCGCTGCAGACACTGCCTGGCGCTCTTGCTGAAGCCGTCCAGCGGGACGCGGTTCGGCCGTCGAGTGAGGCCTTGGCGGCAGGCTCCCTCAAGCCTTAACCGCTCTATCCGGCTGACTGACTGTTCAGCACCCGGACGGATACGACCGAGAAGACCTCTTGGGTCCGAGAGTTCCAGACGCCACGAACCTTGATCGGCTGTCCCTGCGCCAGGTCGGTGAACTGTATTGGATGGCCGTTCTGATCATAGAACCGGGTGGTCGCGCTGGTCTTGACCACCACGGCAGGATGGTGGAAGCGGTCCATGACAATTTGGCCGTTGTTCGGATCAAGGGCCCCGATGGTGCCCTTCATGGCTCGCTCGTAGTGGAGGTCCAGATCAACCATGTGGGCCAGCTGGAAGTATCCCGCCTGCGTAGGGTCGCCGAGCAGACGCACGCGAACGGTGTCGCCCTGGGAGGCCTTCTGGGGAGAGGCTGTCCCACCGGCATAGTGCATCCGCGTCTTGCGGCGGGCGAAGACGGTCCCGACGGTGTTGTCCGGGAGACGCAGTAGGATGACAAACCGCCCGTTCTCGAGGTGGGCGCTGATGAACACGGCCTTGGTCACCACACCGGGCACATACTTGGGGCACTTTCTGGTCTTGAGGATGAGCGGATGGCTTGGTTTCCGACTGAAGTCGAGCATGTGCGCGATGCTGCGGGCCGAGCTGTCGTACGAGGACAACCGTCCGAGGTGAAATGTGTCCTCGGCGAAGCGCAGGACGGACGAGAAGTCGTAGATGCTGTGGTCCACCCGGTGTGAGTAGGCATAGGGCGAGATGATGATGGTGGGCACCCGTGGCCCAAAAGCAATGTTGTTGATCACCGGAGGCGGTACATGGTCATAGAAGCCCCCGAAGTCGTCCCATGTCAACACGATCACCGTCGATTTCCAGAAGCGGCTCCGCTCGACCGCGTTGATGGCCCTCACATCCCAGTTCTCCCCAAGGCACATGCTCTGGGGTGGGTGCTCGCTATACTTCAGGTCGCTCATCAGCCACGTAAGCGAGGGCAGCTTTCCACGGCTGACCTGAGGAATGAAGTGTGAGGGCGAGACGTCGGCCTTCGTCTTCCACTCGTGGCTGTAGCGGATGTGCTGAATGGCGTCGAACGAGGCCCAGACATAGCCCCATGAGCCGTAGGTGGGAGCGTAGTACTTCCAGGAGACATGCGCCCGGTCGGCCTCGTCGGCCAGCGTATTGAAGTTGAAGCAGGGCGGAACGCGGCTGATGCTGCCGTTGGGGGCCTTGACGGTTACGGTCGAATAGGGACCGGCGTCGCATCCCCATGACCGAACGAGCTGTCCATGGGGGTTGTCAACGGTCTGGCCTGATTGGGCCGCGACGGTCACCAAGTGGTTGGGGAAGCTCGAACCCAGGATCGTCGAGAAGAAATGGTCGGCCACCGTGTAGGTCTTCGCGTAGTGCCAGTATGCGGGAATCGAAGACGGTTGGTAGGCCGAATCGGCGTAGTCGTGGCCGAACTGGATCGCACCCGAAAGGAGATAGAACTGGTTCATACGGCCGCGGTTGACGGCGGTGCCGGCCGACCCCCCGCTGTGACCGATGTCGAAGGGTAGGTGGTCGGGCATCTTCCCAAGCCGGACGCGCCGATGGCCCTCCATGGCGTAGTTGGTTCCGTCGGCTCCGGGGAAGTGAGCGAAGAGGTTGTCGAATGTGTGGTTCTCTTTGATCAGGTAGATGATGTGCTTGATCGGGCAGGGCCGCCGGCGAATGCAGAACACTCGGTGGTGCGCGCCCGACCGCGGTACTGATGCCGCTCGGGGGTCGGTGTCGGCGCTTGCCCGCCGCGGCGCCGATAGGGCGGAGGACATCAGTCCCGCACCCAACACGACAGAAATCAGTGCCGCCGCAAGGGCAGTCTGTTGGATACGGGAGCGTCGTCGATGCAGAGTCACGGGCGAAGTCCTTCCGCTGGGAGTTGGGAGCTCGATTAGGGCACGACCAGTGCCGGAGAGGTGGGCAGGCCACGGACCTCAATACGCCGCACGTCGCTCACGGTTGACGTTGCTCGATGCAGCAAGCCGCGGATGGTGATCTGGGAGCCGGTCTGGATGTCGGCGTGCGTACCTGGCCGCAAGCGGCGGTTGGTGCGAATCCAAACGCGCGTTTGGCGCCCAAAGTTCACGATCTGAATGGCGCCGCCTACCTTCTGCAGCACGATCTGACGTCGGATCGGATCGATGGTCGCCACGGTCCCTTGCTCGAGGACCGGAACCACGTTGAAGTCTACGATCCGGTGAGCGTCGTACTGCAGCGCGCGATCGGCCGAGGCGCGGCCGATGGCGAGCACAGGGTCGCCAATAGAAAGTCCTCCGAGCATGATCCGCATATGGTTGGCTGATTGAAGGATTGTCCGCCGGCGCAGTACGAAACGCGCCGGCGCCGTGGAGCTGCGAATCTTCAAGAGGATCGATGTCTGAGCCCGGGTACGGCTGATATTGATCACCGTTCCTTGCAGGCCCGTAATGGGCTTGTAGGCGCCACGAGGACAGGTCCGCTGAGGCAGAATCAAGGGCCGCGTCGGCTTCTGATGGACGTTGAGGTCGGCTCCGATGCTGGCTGCCCGTCGGTCGTAGGTGCCGAGGGCCGGCAGGTGGTACAGGTCTTCGATGTAGCGCAGTAGGGAAGCGAAGTCATACCGGCGGTGGTCGATGTAGTGTCGTCGGGCAAACGGCGAGATGACGATCGTCGGCACGCGCGGGCCCAAGGAGATGGCGTTCAGGTGGGGCGGGGGCACATGGTCATAAAACCCGCCGAAGTCGTCCCAGGTCAGGAAGATCACGGTGTGCTTCCAGAGCCGGCTGCGCATGACGGCGTCAATCTGCCGCACGACCCAGTTCTCCCCGACGCAGATGCTGAACGGAGGATGGTCGCTCTGCTCCGCCGACGTCACCAGCCACGAAACCGCAGGCAGTCGATTGCGTCGCACGTCACGCAGGAAGCTACGCGGGCTCACCACGTCTCGATGCCAGAGCGGAGAGTAGCGAATGTGACGGATGGCGTCCAGGGCGGACCAGATATAGCCTGATCGGTAGCGCGGAGGGGCGAAGTACTTCCAGGAGATGTGCGCGGCCTGCAGCTCGTCCACAAGGGTCCGTGCGTTGAAGCACGGTTTCACATAGTAGTGATGCCCGGAGAGCGGGTGCACGGCGTCGACGAGGGCGAACCGGCCGGCATCGCATCCCCACGAGTTGGGAGCAGTGTTGATCGGATTATTGTCGGTATTGAGGCTCGTGCCGGCTATCGAGACCAGATGGTTGGGGAAGCTGGCCCCCGCGATGGTAGAGAAGAAATGGTCGTCGATTGTGTACTTGACCGCATAGCGGGCGTAGTTAGGGATGTCCGATCGACGGTACTCGGTGAGCGCGATGTCGCGGCCGTCCTGAATCGCTCCAGGAAGGAGCGGAAACCCGTCCATGCGTCCGTTGGCTATGGCGGTCTGTGCCGCAACCCCCGAGTGGGCAATGTCCAGAAGCGTGTGATCGGGCGTCCGGCCGAGTCGAACAGTCCGGCCGTCGGGAAGTGCGGCGAAGCGTGTGCCGTCGGCGCCCCGCATCCATCCGAAGAGGTTGTCGAAGGAGCGATTCTCGCGGATCAGGAGAATGATGTGGCGGATGGGGCCGCGGGGATCGCGAACTGCAGTGATATGCGTCGCGGGTGGCGAGACGACGCCGGCGATGAGGAACGCGAGACCAACAAGCAGCGCGGCGGTTGCGATTGCCAGTCCGACCACGCTCGCGCCGTAGGTCTCCAGACGTGTCAGTCTCATGATTCGGCCGTCCTTTGGCGGATACCCTCGGGCCGAAACGGAATAGCCGTCTGCTGCCCCGCCGTCAGAAGAAGGGTCAGAGCCGCTCCCAACGACGAACCAGCAGGATGTCGACTGTCAGGTCGAAGGATGGACGCCGCGGCCGCCAGAAAGGACGGCTGAGCAGGAGGGTCCCCATGGCGATGAGCCAACCTGCGGCCACGCCAACCGCAAGCAGATTCCGCCGATCCCCTGAAGGAAGACTGACCGGGCGCACTTGCATCCCCTCGGTGGATCGATCAATGGTTCGAGTGGGGCCGCTCAGGCGAGATGGCGACCGAAACGTCGATAGACCGAAACTGCTGCCCTGGACCTCGCTCACGTTCCCTTCACCGACAACCTTGGCGCCCCGGCCAAAGTCTGGTCGATTCTAGTCAGCGAAATGTTGGAGGATTATATGTTCTCGGGCAGCTCCCGGGCGAGCAGACGAGCGTGCTGGAGAAGCAAGCGTCGACCAAGCGGGTTCATGGACTGGTAGTGATTGATCAGCTCCGCCGCTCCGCGTGTGACCAGCTCACCTTGTCGGATCCGGCCCTCCTGACCTGACGCCGTCATCAAGTCTCGGAAGAGCTCATCCGAATCGAGCTGCGTGAGATCGCTGATCGCTTCAGCCACCCGCCGCAGGGTGGTGGGTCGGGGTTTCTTACCGGCGCCGTCTTGCCGCATCCGAATGAGAGATCGGGCGCTGATGCCGGAAGCCGTCGCAACCTCGCCGATCGTCAAGCGGTACTGGCTCATGATGGTGCGCACCGTGCCACCAAGTGACGGCGGTGGTTCCGAAGCCTCGGCACCGCTTGGAGGTTCGGAGGTCGTCGTCACGCTCTGATTGTCGTATGTTCCCGCCTCGTACGTGTCAGAGGTGTCACACATGCCTGAACCGGTTTCAGACCCATCAATACCTACGAGCATGACGAATGGCGCCGGCATGTCGCCGGCGCCATCTTGATGCCGATCGGGAGGTTATCCCATTGGCGAGAAGTGTCGGTTAGTGGTTCTTGTGCTTGCCGTGGCGAAGACGAACGACCATGGCATACCACGAGCCACTCGTGAACTCCTCGCCGCGAACGCTGATTCGCTCGTTCGGCAGGTAGTTCGGGGCGGTGACCGACTGGCCGTCGTCGAAATACTTCGTGTTGGCGTCGGTCGTAAAGGTCAATGACGCCTTGTGGACCAGAATGGTCACGGTCGACGGCGTGTCGGTGCTGGTACTGTACCGGCCGGAGAATGACTTGTTGCGAAAGGCGAAGTCTGCGGTTCCGAACTCCACTCGCTTGGCGACGGCAGCTCCCTTGTGCCAGCGGATGAAAGCGGCCGCGGCATCTCCGGCGGCCAGTCCGGCTGACTGGGCGGCGGCGTCCTCGGCGACGAGTCGGGTGTGCTTGGTGAGCTTGATGTCCACGCCATTGATGGTCAGATCGCTACCCGGGTTGTAGACCGAGATGGAGCCCGTCTCGACTTTGGCCTTCGCCGACGAAGCGAAGACACTTCCAGGAACGAGCAGCGCTCCAGCGGACAAGGTCAGAATTGCGGTTGCGGCAAGCTTTGGCAGTCTCATGGTTCGATTCACCATTCCTTCCAGGATTCGGGACGCTAGGCGTCTCCGCGTTATCACCGTAACGAGGCCAGGTGGACGCCTGCTTGCCGAACGCTGAACTTTCCCTGAATCGAGGTTACGACTGCCTTTACGGAGGTAACGGCGGCCCACACCCAAATCCTCCGACCGTTGGGGATCGGCCTCCTTCGCCCCCACCTCCCGACCTGCCTCTCTCCCGTTGGCGTGTCCGGCCCGACTCCTAGCCGACAGGACTGGGAGAGGATGCTTCCTCGTCGGCCTTGAGACGGAGCCAAGTTTGGACCGCCCCGGGCAGCCGCTCAGGATTCAACGCGGCTACCAAGCCGGCGACGGTACCGGACACGGCGAGTATCCGCAGCCAAATCGGCACCCGAATCCCCAGGAATCGATCCAGTGAGTAGCGGCCGGGGCCCTCGACCGCGACCGCTAGGGCCAAGGCGATGTTGGTGAGGGGAAGCTCGGCGCCTCCCTTCATCGCAAACACGGGCTTCCCCCAATGTGCCTTGCGGGTGGCCACGATCATGGCGGCGATTGCTCCGAGTGGTCCCAATGGGTTGAGCAACCCAAGCGCAGTGAGAAGACCACCGCCGAACTCGGCCAGACCCGCCGCCGGCGCCCACAACCGTCCGGGCTTCATACCCATGTTCTCCACGGCCCCCGCGAATCCCTGAAGACCAGGACCGTCCCACCATCCAAAGAGCTTCTGAGCCCCGTGTGCGGCAAGCAGCAATCCGCCCACAAGTCGCAGAGCAAGCATACCGAGTCCGCCGGAATAGCTTTCGTCTTTCATGCCCACTTCTCCCAATGATTCGCTTACCGAGGGGGCGGGCAAAACCTATGCCAGCAACCATGGCACGGCCCCTGCTTTCGCTCCACAGGTACACAAGGGAGGATGTCATGACCGACGAGTCGACACTGCCACCTCAGAGTCAGGAGCAGCAACCGGGCAGGACAGCGGCGATGGAGCCGCAGCCCGAGGAGCAGCCCAGGGCCCCGGCCGGCACACCGAAGCTGCAGGGGTGCGTCGCCCTGATCAGTGGAGGAGACAGCGGCATTGGGCGAGCGGTAGCGCTCGCATTCGCCGACCACGGTGCCGATGTCGCCATCCTCTATTTGGACGAGCATGACGACGCCAACGAGACCAAACGCCAAGTCGAGGCATCCGGCCGTCGCTGCATCATCATCGCGGGCGACGTAGGGGCTGAGGCATTTTGTCGCGAGGCAGTCGATCGAGTGGTCTGTGAGCTCGGGAAGCTCGATATTCTGGTCAACAACGCGGCGGAGCAACATCCGCAGGACAGCCTCGAGAAGATATCGGCGGACCAGCTGGAGCGCACATTCCGCACTAACATCTTTGGCCAGTTCTTCCTGGCCAAAGCGGCGCTGAAGCACATGCGAAAGGGCGGAAGCATCATCAATACCACCTCCATCACCGCCTATCAAGGAAACCCGCGCCTGATCGACTATTCGGCGACCAAGGGAGCTATCGTATCGTTTACCCGAGCCCTATCCAACAGTCTTGTCAAGGAAGGCATACGTGTCAATGCCGTCGCCCCTGGTCCCATATGGACGCCCCTGATCCCGTCGACCTTTCCACCTGAAGCGGTGGAGAAGTTTGGGTCCGACACCCCGATGGGGCGACCGGGACAGCCCGACGAGCTGGCACCAAGCTATGTGTTCCTGGCCTCGAACGCGGACTCGTCCTACATTTCTGGCCAGGTTATCCACGTAAACGGCGGTCAGGTGGTCGAGAGCTGAGTTGGCTCAGGTGGTGGCGGCTCGCTCCACGTCGTCAACCGATTGGGCGACGAGCTCCTGCCGGAGCAAGAGCATAACCAGGGCTGCCACCACCACGGTCGTTCCCGTGGCCAATATCCGAAGACTCAGCATTACGATTGCGGCCGTGGAACGGCCGACACCATAGGCCAGAAGCGCCCCCAGACCGGCCGCCTCCGTTAAGCCGATCTCGGTGGGAATCGGTACCAGCACGACCACCAGAACGATCAGCGCATAGATGCCCATGGTGTCTGTGAACGTGATGTTGTGAATACCGACCGCGCGGATGATGGCGTACAACTCCACCACGTAGCAGAACATGTAGATCGCGACAGGAGCAAGGGACCGCAGCGTCTTGGGAGAGATCAACTCGCCACCCGAGGCCAGGAACTCGTCGGCGAGCAGACGGGTTCGGCGAAGCCAGGCCGGGAGCCGCTCGTCAAAGTCGGGTCCCCATCGATGGACGAGCATCCATGCAAGAAATAGGAGAACCACCCAGATACACACGACCCCGATGAGCGACCAAAAGATCCACGGTTGCCTGGGGACGCCGAAAATGAGCGCGATCGGCAGGGCCAGCATGGTTTCGAGACCAAGCATGGCCGTGGTTGCCATGGACGACCGGATGGTGCTGAACCGACCGAAGTGTTGGAGCCGTGCCAGCAGATAGTTCTGCACGTACACGCCCGCCGGAAGCATCTTTGTGATCTCACCTCCCGCAAAGGAGATGGCCATGTGCCGCACGGGCACGCGGATCTTGAGCTCCCGCAGCAGCTCCTGCCACACAAGAGCCCGTGCGGCCAGATAAGGAATGGTGAGCCCCAGCACGAGGAGCCAGGTCTTCTGCATGACCGTCCACAGCTGTGCGGCGCTGTTGTGAGCTGCTGCGATGCGAGAGACAACCGCAAGCAGCCCGAGCGCAATGACGAGCGTGATGACGACGGATATTCGGGTTCGGAGCAGCATGGACTTGACCCAGTCGAGGATCCGCTCCGTCCGAGACCGGGGCTTATCCGTCATGCTTGACTAATTGTTGAAGCATCGATACAACCATTGCCACGGTAGCATCGCGTCGGCGGACGAGGCGATGAGGGACTCTCATGGGAGCGGCCCAGTCAACAGCCTGAGGCAGCCACCAGGGCACAATCACAAAGGGGACCTCCAGCGCGGCGGCAACGAACCAGAGTCCGCTCTCACCCCCAACGACGGCCGCCGCATTCTCCACGATCGCGGCGGAACCGCGAATCGGTAGGCCCATGAGCGGGATAGAACCGGGGACTGCGGCCTGTCTCGGCGCTCCCAGGGTTACGACCTCAAGCCCTTTGCGGCGGAGCGAGAGGCAGAGCTGCATCCAGTTAGCCGGGTCCCACCCTTTGATCCTCCGCCACAAAGCCCTGGTCAACGGCAGGCGGTAGGAACCGATGTGGGGCGCCAGAACCACATAGGGACGGCTGATCAGGGGAACCGACCGGCGGTCGGCGGGTGTCAAGGTAATTGTTGGACGGAAGTTCTCCAGGTCGCCCAAACCGAGATAGCGAGCCAACCACTGGCCGCGAGGCTCCATCCAGAGGTCCCAGTAGTACTCCCACGGAAGGCGGCGTCGCCACTGCTTGATCATTCCGAGGGCAAGCGGTAGCGGACGGAGGTCATGCAGCACAACGCTGCCAGGAGTGCCCGCTGTGGCACAAGGATCCGCGGGTGAGCCCCTAGACAGATAGATGAGCCGATCGATGACGTGGTTGTGCCCCAGAATCCTGCTGATGTCCCGATCCGGCAGCGCAAGCACGACGCTTGTCGGACGTCGGACTCGTCGGTAGTGTGCCAAGACCGCAGTGAGCCAGAGGAGATCGCCAAGGTGGTAATCATCTCCCACGCGGAACACAGCCGACCACCCGTTGCCGCTACCAGACGGACTTTCATAGTGCTGGTTCGGGGTCATGATGCCTTCCCAAACGTCGGCTGGGGGCGCAGATTCAACCGTATACTGGGCTTGAGCCATGCGGCGATGCATGGCGATGGCGGGCGCCGGTACGGAGGGACCCTACCCGGTGAAGACACTCTTTCTCAATCCGCCGTCCTTTGAAGGGTTCGACGGTGGGGCCGGCTCACGATATCAGGCACGTCGTGAGATCAAGTCATTCTGGTATCCGACCTGGCTTGCCCAGCCCGCCGCCTTGGTTCCGGACAGCACGCTGATTGACGCTCCCCCTCATGACATCGGCGTGGAGGAGGCGCTTTCCGCCGCCTGCGCCCACGACTTGACCATTGTCCACACCAGCACGCCAACGCTGCGCAACGACATCAAGTTCGTCAAAGAGCTCAAAGCACGGAAGCCCGAGGCCTTGGTGGGCTTCGTCGGGGCCCATGTTGCTGTTCTCCCTGAGCAGACCTTGGGCGCCTGCGCCGAGCTGGACTTCGTCACGGGCCGGGAGTTCGACTTCACCATAAAGGAGATTGCCCAAGGCGCCGACCTGAAGGACGTCTTGGGCATAACCTATTGGGACCGAGGCAAAAAGGAAATAGTTCGGAACCCGGAACGGCCCCTGATCCAAAACATGGACGAGCTGCCGTTTGTGGTGGACGTGTACCATCGCAATCTGGACATCGAGAAGTACTACATCGGCTACCTCCAGCACCCCTACGTATCCCTGTACACCGGCCGCGGTTGTTACTCACGCTGTATCTTCTGTCTCTGGCCTCAGACGATCGGTGGTCATACCTATCGCGTGCGCAGCCCTGAGCACGTGTACGAGGAGATGAAGCGCGCGACGCAGCTCTTCCCCAACGTCAAGGAATTCTTCTTTGACGATGACACCTTCACGGACAACCGGCCAAGGGTCGAGGAGATTGCCAGGAGGTTGAAGCCTCTGGGGATCACGTGGTCCTGTAATGCTAAGGCCAATGTCCCCTATGAGACGCTCAAGGTGATGCGGGAGAACGGCTTACGTTTGCTCCTGGTCGGCTTCGAGTCCGGCAACCAGGACATTCTGAATGGGATACGGAAGGGCATCCGAGTCGACCGCGCCCGGGAGTTTGTCAAGAACTGCAAGAAACTGGGAATTCGTATCCACGGCACATTCATCCTCGGTTTGCCCGGCGAAACACGCCAAACCATGCGAGAGACCATGGAATACGCCCGAGAGCTGGATGTGGACACGATTCAGGTTTCACTCGCAGCACCCTATCCCGGCACCGAGCTCTATGCGCGGGCTCTCCAGAATGGCTGGCTCAAGCAGGACGCTTTGGTGGACGAGCACGGAATCCAAGACGCAACCATCGAATATCCGGACCTGTCGCGACAGGAGATCTTCGAGGGGGTGGAGCAGTTCTACCGCCGCTTCTATATGCGGCCGGCCCCGATCCTGCGGATCGTCAAGGACATGGTGCATGATCGCGATGAGGCTGCCCGGCGCCTGCGTGAGGGATACGAATTTCTGAAGTTCTTCATGGAGCGGCGCGAAGCAGCCGCCTCTTAGGCGCCGGCCTGGGACGATGACCACCAATCTCACTCTGATCGTCGAGAACCGGCCTGGCGCCCTGGCCAATGTCTGCGATGCCATGGGCAGAGCGGGCGTGAACATCGAGGGCATCTGCTGCTTCGAGTCGCAGGGCATTGCGATCGTCCATCTGGCAGTGGAGAACGTGGCAGCGGCGCGGCGAGAGGCGGAGCACATTGGGCTGAGGGTGTACGAGGAGCGGCCGGTCGCCGTTATCGATCTTGAGGATCACCCCGGAGCCGCCGCAGAGGCACTCCGGCGGCTGGCAAATGCCCACATCAATGTGGACCTCGCCTACCTGGCAACGAGAACACGTATGGTCATCGGCACCAGTGAGGTGGAGAAGGCTCGGGCCGTTCTTCGATAGGGGAACGGGCTCGCCGTCTTTGGTAAATCCAGTGGGCTCGCCGGAGCCCCGAAGGGTTCCGGACAGCTTTTTCTGTGGCACACACTGTGCATTTGGCGGCTGAAATCCCGGGTACATGCCGCCGGCCGAAGCTTCGCCGACGGCCGAGATTCACTGTACCTAACGGCAGAAAGGAGAAGAGAGGATGCACATCGACGAGTTTGCCGTAAGCCGCCGAAGAGCACTGTTGACCGGAGCCGGCGTCATGGCCGGTTTGGCCGGTCTCGGCGGTTCCCCGGCAGTGAGCTTCGCCGAACACGAGGACCGGAAGCATAAGGCGAAACTCCCGGTGAAAGAGATCGAGGCGATCCTTCACATGAAGGGAAAGATGGAGAAGGGTGTCCTCAGCATTAACCTCGACCGGGAAGACCTCACGGTGACCGGGCCGATGGGCGTGCCGTTCAAGCCATCGTTCGAGCTGGTCCACGAGTTCTACTTCCAGGCCTTGGGTCCCAACCGTGCCATCCTGAACGCCGAGTTCACGTTCACACAGAGCGAACGACAAAAAACGTTGGAAACCATCATCGCCAGTGGGCTAATCATTCAGGCACAGCATCAGCATTTCATCGGTGAGAGCCCCCAAACCTGGCACTATCATTTCCGCGGGGTCGGTGATCCTCGACATTTGGCGCACGCCTGTGTGAATGTCATCAAATCCACCGGCACGCCCTTCCCGCAGACGGCACCGTCCAATCCCAAGACGCCACTGCCCGTGACTGAGATTGCCCGCATCCTGCGGGGCACGGCCGACGTCGCCTCCGCGGGCGTGGTCAACGTGACGGTGGACCGCCGAGATCACATTAAGCTTGGCGGGCATCACATCAGCCCCGATCTGAATATTGCGCAGACAATCGCCTTCGAGCCCCTCGACAGCAGTGGGAAGATGGCAGCCGCCGCACCGGACTACGCGATGACTTCCAAAGAAGTGCAGAGAACGCTACGCCGGGGGATTCTCGAAGGCTTCCAGGTTCACTGTCTATACAACCAGGAGACAGCCGAGAAGCCTCAGCTCTTCTTTTCGCACCAGCTGGCGGTTGGCGCGCCACTCGACCTTGCCCGGCGTATCAGGCGCGTTATCAACGAGACCAACAGCGAGGGGAGCCCTCACCGGCACGGGCAGGACTAGCTTCTGGCGCATCCTCCATTGAGGGGTCGGTCTGCCGAGGATCGGCCCCTCTCCGATCCGTTCGCGGGTCGCAGATCACCCTTCGAGGTACATAACCTGCTTGGGCTGTTTACTCTCCTTGGAGACAGGCTACTGTAGGGCATGGATTCGCGCGCCTACCTTGAGCACCTGACCGAAACCGATGTCGCGGTCCTTGTGGAGGTTTCCCACACCGAGACCGTGGCCGGACTTCACACCTTCCTGGATGAAGACAACCTTCGGCTCCGCGACCTGCTGGCCAGTGACGCACTCTACGACGAGCTCTTCGGCTCGGGACAACATGAGGCGTTCCTGCGGGCCTCTCCCTTTCTGATCTTCGCCGTGCTCATCAGCCGGGCGCATGCAGATTTGGGGGAGACATCTTTCGTTGAGGAATGGGTTTCGCCCCTGCGGCGTGTGCCGGTCTTCGAGGTGACACCGCTAAGACAGTTCTCGGCCGACCTCGCCCACCAGCTGTTTCTGGCAGAGCTGCTTGCCTCCTACACCCGCGTGGCCAGCGGCAGCTTCTGGGTCCACACTCCTCGCGGCTGGCAGCGACGACGATACAGTGAGCTTGATCTCATGCGTCTGGTTGAGATGCTGAACATCGTCCCCGAGGCACAAAGGGCGGGCGTATTGCGCCGTCTCGGTGACCTGACGCTGTTTCTGACGGGGGTGTTTCCGGATTTCGCAGGGTCCCGGATGTTCCGGCCGTCATACAAGAAGCGCCTTCAATCGGCGGTCATGTCGGATGAGCGGCCGCATGAAGAGGAGGTTTCGGGGCTGGACTTCCTGGAGCTCATTGGGCGTGCCTCCTACCACCAGGCCAGTCTGGTGGCCGAGCGGGCATCGGGCTCGTCCGGCGCTCTCCGCGACATGGTGGGTGGCTTCGGACAGGCGAGACGGGTTTTGAATTTCGTTACCGACCGATATCTCTTTTCGTTCCGCGAGCAGTGGTTCGGTCTGGGTCACCGATCTGACGGGTAACCCAGCCGAGGGCGGCTACGACCCCGAAGGACGCTGCGTCGGCGCAATCCGATCAATCTCGGCGAGCTCTTCGGGGCTGGCCTTCCAGAGACCGGCCTGCACGTTATCCCTGACCTGTTCGGGCTTGGTGGCTCCGGCGATCACGGAAGCAATCTGGGGCTGGGCAGCCAGGCCGCCGATGGCAATCTGCAGCAGGCTTAGCCCCCGCTCCCGACCGAGCGCTTCGAGCTGCTCCACGATCTCGAAGTTCCGTTCGTTCACGAAGCGGTTGGTCGAGGCGCCCGCCAGCCGGCTTCCCTCAGGGGCAGGTTGATCACGGCGATATTTGCCCGTGAGGATGCCGCTCGCCAGCGGAAAGTAGGGGAGAACGCCGACGCCGAATCGAGCGCAGGCGGGAACCACCTCCCGCTCGACCGATCGTTCCAATAGGCTGTAATGGTTCTGAGCCGAGATAAAGGAGGCAAACCCTCCCGTTCGCGAAAGCCAGGCGGCGTCGGCAATCTGCCAGCCGGAGAAGTTGGAGGAGCCGATGTACAGCACCTTTCCTTCGCGAACCAGGTCGTTCAAGGTGGAGAGCGTCTCCTGGATGGGCGTCGACGGATCAGGACTGTGCATCTGATACAGATCGATGTAGTCCGTGCCCAGTCGTTTGAGGCTGGCCTCCACCGCCCGGCGGATATAGCGCCGGGAGCCGCCCTCGTGATATGGGCCCTTGCCCATCGGGCTGCGGAACTTCGTGGCGATGACGACATCATTTCGACGTCCCTTGAGCGCTGCCCCCAGATAGCTCTCGCTCTCACCTGAGCCATAGACGTCGGCGGTGTCAAACAGCGTGATTCCCTGATCGATGGCCGCGTCGACGACCCGCTTGGTCGCGGCCGCGTCGAGTCGGCGTCCGAAGTTGTTGCAGCCCAGACCGACGACGGATACCTGCAAGCCTGAATCGCCCACTGTCCGAAATTCCATCCCAACCTCCGACCCATGCTACCGACCGGCCCAGGGCATCGAGCGGGTGCGGGAGGGTCCGAACCGATCGATGCTTAGAGAGCCGAGCCTACCGACTCCGGCTGACAATGAAATGCCGTCCAATCGAGATATTGGGGGATCGGAGAGCTGATGGAAAGCGAACAGCGGATTGTCATCGCTGGAGCGGGTTATGCCGGCCTCCACGTTGCTCAGCGACTCAGCTCCCTGCCTCCCGCCTACGCCGTGGATCTGCTCGATCGCCACGACTACCACCAGCTGCTGACGGAGCTTCCCCAGGTTGCATCCGGCGTTCGAGCGGAGCAGCAGGTGCAGATCGACCTCAAGGCCGTCCTTCCGAAACAGGTCCGATTCCGGCGTTCCCAGATCGAGAGGTTCAATCTTGCTGACCATCAGGTCATCACGAAAGATGGCCCGATAGGGTATTGGAGACTGGTTCTTGCCCTGGGGAGCCGGCCCAACGACTTCGACATCCCAGGGCTGGCCGAGCAGGTGTTGTTCATGTGGTCCGCCCAGGATGCGGCGACCATATGGGATCGACTCCAGGAGAACGTGGCCGCCGCGGAGTCGGCGGACAGGGCAGAGCGGGCTCGACTGTTCACGGTCGTCATTGGGGGAGCGGGAGCAACGGGCGTCGAGCTGGCCGGAGCCTTGGCTGAGACGTTACCTCAGCTCGCGCGGATGAAAGGGCTGGATCCGGGACTGTCAAGAGTCGTCTTGGTTGAGGCGGGACACACCATCCTTGCCGGCTCCTCTCCCCGCCTGATCGCGAAAGCCGAACACATTCTCGGCCGGCTGGGAGTGGAAACCCATACGAACTCTCCCATCAAAGCCGCTACCGAACAGGGTTTCGAGCTGGGAGGTGGTCGGCGGATCTCCGGAGGCACGTATATCTGGGCCGGAGGAGTGAAGGCCTCGCCACTCACGGCAGGCATCGGACTGGAGGTCGGGTACAACGGCCGCGTGAAAGTGGATCGGTTTCTTCGCGCGGTTGGCCATCCGGAGGTGTATGTGGCGGGCGACTTGGCCTCGGTTGTGGATCTGGAGTCAGGTCTTGTGCTTCCGCCCTTGGCGCAGATTGCACTTGACGAAGCCGATGTCGTGGCCGGGAATCTGGGCGCCGAAACCCGAAACAAGGAGCTGCGACCCTTCATCTTCCACAGCAAGGGGATCGCCGTCAGTGTGGGAGCCCGAAGAGGCGTGGCTGAGGTGGCCGGCGTGACCCTTGGAGGTCGCTCGGCCCGTCTCCTGAAGGAGGCGATCGAGTGGGAATACCGCCAATCCGTCAAGCACCTACGGGGTTGGAGCGCTGCTTAGACTTCGGGTGTCACTATGGCTGGGAGGTATGACATGGTTCGATTTCTGATTTCGATTCTGCTTTCTGTCGGTGTGTCTGTAGCGGCGACGCTCCTGCTGCGGGCAGCCCTGAACCCGGCCGCGGCCGATACCGACGGCGAGGGGGAGCCGCGGCGGACGCCGTCCAGCATCAGTCCAACGACCGTGGTCGTGTTTGTGCCGATCATTGCCGGGAACGGCCGATTCGGAGGCAAGAAAGACCGCGACCGCTAAGCGCTACCGCAGTCGCGAGTGATAGTGCGGCTGGGGCACGTGGCCAAAGACCCGCTTGGCAAACCGCTTCCAGTGAACCCCCGAGTGATGGCAGCTGAAGCACAATGGCGACTGTTTGCGACGTGGTCCCGCGGTGTTTGATGCTACCTGGGCATCGTAGGCGAACCCGGACGTCTCGAAGTAGCCACTGCCGTCTGGAACCGCCAGGGACGAAGTCGCCGTCACGTCGTTTCCGGCACTGACTTCGGAACCCGGATTAAAACTCCAATTTCCGTTGGAGTCCGCCGCCGCGGTTCCCAAGTAAGACCATCCCTCGCCGTATCCCTGGTCGGAAGCGCCAATGCTGGCTGCAAGGTACAGGTCCACGAGCGCGAAGGGACTGGAGAAGCCACTGATCACGCTGGTATCGGCGGTACTGATTGAGGGTATCCCCAGGTCGTCGTTGGGACCGAACCCGAAGCAGCTCGAGCCGCCGCTGTAGAAGCAGATGCCGCCCTGACCGTTGGAGGCCATGGAGTTGAACCGCATCAACACGTGGACGTCGGAGTCGGACGTCGACTGTCCAACGAGAATGCCGCGGGCTCCATTCAGCCAGATCGAGTTGGTCAAGGCACTGTCGTACATTGGAGTTTCCCCGCCAACAACCGGCCCGGATAGGGATGCCCGGCGTTCGGCGGCGACATGAAGGGACATGAGTTTGGGCGACTGGCGTGCGGCGAATCCGGTTTCGAACGAGCTGTTGCCGAACACAATTCCATTGCCGGTGTTGGGCGACACATAGCCGACATAGTTGCCATAGATGCCGTCACCGCTCTCGGAAAGAACATCCACTCCGTCGGCGCCGTTGCCGGCAATCACGTTACCGCCGAAGCCGAATGGTAGACCGCCAACGTTGTTGTTTGATCCGAGATACAGGTAGATCCCCGCAAAGCCGTTGCCGACGTTCACATTCGCATCTGAGGCCGCGTCGACGCCGATCTCATTCCCCAGGATGGCCGAATAGTTGGTGTCGAGCCCGTCAACTCCGTCGTTGAAGTTCCCGGAGATGACGTTGCCTTCGCCGGTACGGTACCCACCGATGGTGTCGAGGAGGGTGCCATACATGAGGACGCCGTCGTAGCCGTTCGCGACCGGCGCGGTCCCGGCGGCATCGGTGCCGATGAGGTTTTCCCGTACGATGTTGGAGCCGCCCCCCGAATCCTCGAACCCGTAGTTGACGTTCCCACTGAGGACATTCGGGTCCACGATGGCCCGGCCGCCGGCCGTGCCGAAGGTGGCCCCCCCGTTGATCTGTACTCCGTTGCCATTGGCCACTGCGGTGGCTCCGTCGGGCGACAGCCCGATGAAGCTGCCGTCGACGATATCGAAGTAGCCGCCCTTACCGATGTAGACGCCGTTCCCCGAGAACCGGGTGATGGACAGGCCTTCGGCGCTGTCATAGGGGGCGCCGATTGAAAGCCCGTTTCCGCCTGCCGTCAACTGACCATACAGCCAGATGGTGAGGATCGCGTTGTCACCCGACGCGAGCACGTTGGCGTTTTGCACGGACTTCGGCTGGCTGTACCCATCGATATAGGTCGAGGGGGCGGTCAGGCTGGGGAGGGCCGTCGTTGGTTTGATGGCGCAGACTGGCACCGACTTGGTTTGAATGGTCATGTTGGAGCACTGGGCAGCAGGAATCTTAAAGTCGATCTCATCGCCCTGGCCATCGCTGTTGGCCATCGTGATGGCAGCACGCAGCGAGCAGGCGGACGTCGTGCAGGTGGCATTCGAGTTGGACGTGTTGTTCACGATGAGCTGCTGCCCGACCGGCACGTCACGGGAAAACGGTGATGTCTGGGCCGGGTAGCCGGACTCGATGTCCGTGGCTGTTGCGACGATGTGCTGTCCGCGGCTCAATGTATGCGCGTATTGCGATTTCAGAAGATTCCAGCGGCTAAAGTTGGTGCATGGGGGCGAGCCGCACGTCCCAGCCTGAACGGTCCCGAGCCACGTCAACCCCTCATCGTCGGAGGCGCTCGGCGCGGAGTATAGCTCGACCGTGTCGCCCGTTTGGGCCTCTCCCGTGATTCGCTGAGTCGTGGCGACAAGGACGAGAGGACAGGGAGTGAAGTCGTTGGGGTTGTACCCACGGGTGTAGGACGGCCCGTAGGTGCACAGCGCCGGCACGAGGCCGTTTAGGCCGATGCCGCCAAGCTTGTTTGCTGCGAAGATGTTGCGATTGATAGACACATGAACGGGGTCAATCGAGCTCGAGCCGAGATTGACGCCCCAGCCGGCGTTGTCCGCGATGTAGTTCTGACCGCTTGAGGACCCCACTACGCCGATGCTGTCGGCGCTCGTATAGTTGCCGGCAAACACGCCGTCGGCAGCATTCGGCATTGCTCGGCCGCCGCTGGTGACGCCGATATAGTTGCCCTCGAGCTTGTTGAGAGATCCGGCGCCGCCCAGCAGAACCACACCGTCGGCCCCATTGCCGGAGACGACATTGCCGTCACCGGCCGCAGTCCCACCGACCAGATATTCGATGGAGCTGTTCAGCACGACTCCGCCGGCGCCATTGGGGAGTGGAGCATTGTCACCGGCGTCGACGCCGACGTAGTTGCCCTGAACCACTCCGCCGATCGGGCCCTCTTGCTGCCCGTTCAAAATGCTGCCAAGGATCCCGTACGTTCGGTTACCGCTGATGAGGTTGCCGGCCCCCGGACCGCCGATCTGGTCAGGCGCCGGATTGTTGGATGCATCGAGAGCGGTGTCGCTAAAGATCGCCAGCCCGTCGAGATTGGGGATTGGGTTCGTGCCCGTCCGGTCGGTGCCGATGTAGTTGCCCTGCACCGTGTTTCCGTAGGAGCGGGTCAGCTCGATGCCGTAAGTGTGATTTCCTGAGATCACGTTGCGGCTGGCGGCGGTGGTCCCGCCGATGGTGGTCTTGAATGCCGTGATGCCCACAATGAGACCGATGTTGTTGGGGCCGGGGGTCTTCCCATCCGGGTATACGCCGATGAAGTTCCCCCAGATGAGATCTCCGTTGTTGGGGATGATGGCGGCGCCCGCCTGGCCCACGATTCGTATGCCGGCGCCACCTCCGGGGCCGCCCGCCTGGCTTGGATTGAAGTGGGTGATGGTCAACCCATCGACCGTATCGTTCGATCCCGCGATGTCCAGTCCGTCGGCCCCTGGTACATCGCTTCCATCGATCTGGACCAGTGGTGAGGCGCTGTCGTCCTTGTTTAGCGCGTCTACATTCTTCGCGGAGCCGGGCTGGGAATAGCCGTCGATCACCGTGTTGACCGCCGTCAGCGTGGGCAGGTGGGTCCTCAACTGGATGAGACAGCAGGTGGACGAGGGGATGTTGAAGGTGATGGTGTCACCCGAAACGTCGGCATTCGCCTGCTCAATGGCGCACCGGAGGGAGAAGGTGCTACCCCCACACGGAATGTCCGCATTGGTGTTGACGGTCAGCACGGTTGCGGCATGTGCGCGCGGAATCACCGTCTGCCCCGAGACGATGAATCCGACCACGAGCAACAGTCCGGCGCCGATAACTCCCAGTCGTCTCAGGCAGGCGTGAGTCCTCATGCTAGGCTCCTTAGATCTGCAGCGCGCTGGCGTAGACCAGGCGTCGTTCCTTGGGCTGGAAAGAGGCGTCCTTTGATGCGCCAGGTTTGCCGAGCGAGGAGGAAACTCCAAGCTCGATCGGATAGATCTCATACTCGCGGAAGATCAACCGGAACGGCACGGAGCCTGGAGCATGAGGAAGATCAAAAGTCGTGCTCCAGATGAACTCGTACGGGAACCCGCGCTGCGGGTCTGCCGTCAACTCGTAGTTGGCGTTGGGCACCGGCACCCATGCGAGCTCACTGGGCTTGCCGTCCGTCTCGCCGGGGATGCCGGGCATCTGCTGTTCGACGCTGACCTCGATGCCGCTGGGGGCGATCCCGCCTGGCCCCAGGGTGTAGCCGTAGCCCATGACGCTGACCTTCACAAGCTTGGGATCACTGGTACTCACCTTGGTCTGAACCTGTGCCAAGCGATGCGGAGCCAGCTGGGCGAAGTCGGCCAGCACCACCCGAGAGAGATGGACGGTATCGGGGTTCGATATGGAGTGTGGCTGGTAGCGGGCCAACGCCATGCGAACGAACGGAAAATACGCTGTACCCCAATGAAACTGGACGTCGGCGTACCATAGGCAGCGTTCCGGATCCCAGACCACGGGATGGCCGGCGACTGCAACCGGTATCGGGCTGGCCGCCTCGGCCCCTCCCAGCTCTTCGAGATAAAGGTAGGACTGGGTGGCAACGGCGCCGGGAAAGTTCGTGGTCATCGGAGGGTCGGTGATCTCGGCGGCCCCCCACAGGGGATCCGCTCCCCACTGGGTTACGTAGCCCTTGAGATCCTCCTCCACGCCGCCGGTCGCCAGCGTGCTCTGCTTGCCGCCTCGTTTTCGCCCCGGCCGGCCGGTATCGGTCTGGCCACTGTCGTTGATCAGCACCACGCCGAGCAGCTCGCCATCGCCCGACGAGAACCATGGCCGCTCGAGGTAGACACGAAGATACCCACCGGCGCGAAGCGTCTTGGTGATGTCGCCGCTTTGGGATGGTGTCCACTTGAAGGACGGCACCACGTAGAGGAGCTTGGGAGCGTCAGGTCGAGCCGTGCTGGGCACGTCGATGGTCGCGACGGGGCTGGGACGAGTCGTCGGGATGGTCCCGGCCGCGACTCCGCTTTCGGGGAAGTACTCCAGAAACCGCGTTGTGCCCGTCGCGGTGTAGCTCACTCGACGGTACTTGGTGTCCCCAAACATGTGCCGCCGGTTGTCCGCGAGCGTGAAGGTGACCTGGGTGTCGGTGGGCTGGAGGGGAATCTCGACCACGTGCTTCTGGCCCTTGATCTCCGTCGGCAGCGTGGGCGGCGTCGACGAATTTGGAGTGCAGTGATCCAGAGTCAGGTCGTCGCGCGGCTCGGTCCAGTTGGCATTGACGTCCAGCTTGATCGTGCTCGGCCCATCGATGGGCATGGGATCGGCTTCGAGGATTGCGTAGGTCTCGCCCACGAAGTCACGATAGGCGGTCAGGTTGGTGAACTTTGGCTGGATCAGCGGCTGCTGCACAGCGTGCACCAGGGTGATCTCTTGGAATGGCTCGATGGGCCACATCTCCCCGTTGAGCGCAAACTTCTGGAGCTGGCCATAGGACTTGGCGTCGAGCTGACCGGCCTTGTAGGCCTCCTCCATCCAGCCCCAGATGCCCATCAGGTCGAGGTCCGGCTGTAGGAGATATGCGCTGAGTCGGATGGTTTGCTGTTGCGCCTTGGCGAGGTAGACCGTGAGCAGTCTGGCGTTGGCGTCCCAGGCAGGGGCAGATGTCCCTTCGAGGACCCGGATTCTGAAAGGTTTTAAGTACGGCCACGTGCCGATGAAGCCGAGATTGCCGCTGGGCATCGTGCCTGGCGGGCCGAACACCGAGTAGGGCGTCAGCCCGGGGAGGTTGAACAGCGAGGCGCCTCGCGCCAGAACGTCCGGTAGATAGGGAAGGACCAGGTTATCCGTGCTCTCCACGGCGCTCGAGTCGAAGGCGCCATCGAGCGTCGAAAGCTCTGCGTACGCGTTGGGATCGAGCCCTCCTCCGGAGAGATCGAACATTCCGTGATGCTCGGCCATGAGCTGAGTGGTTCGGGGCGACGCAATGTGCCGGGTGGAGTGGTTCAGAAAGCCGGGGAAACCATATGAGGTCAGCTTGGTGACCTCTTGTGTGGGCGTCGCGTTGTAATTGCTCCGAATCACCAGGCGTTCGGTGGATTCACCCGGAGACCCGCTGATATCGTCCCGAAGAATCAAGGCAGGCGTGGGCACCGGCTCAAATCGCCGATATCGCACCGGTGGACTGCCCTTGGGCGGTGCCTCGTATAGGTCGAGATTGGACGACAGAGGCGGACTGTTGCCGGCAAGGTCGGCGGCTCGTGCACGGATTCGATAATCAACGCCAAAGCGCAGGAAAGGCAGACTGCCCTTGGCGACACCGAAGTGGGTTACCAGGCCCACGCCCTTTCCCGGTTGATTGTTGGTCATTGCGGGTTTGTCGTCGATGCCCACGTGCTGCCCCGGCCGGTCCGCAGCCAGACTCCAGCCCATCCATCGCATGAGGGACTCATGGAGATAGAGGTCGGGGCTGGTGCCGCCACTCTCTGCTCCGGACGGGTCCTGGGTGGCGGCCAGCGAAACGAATGCCTCATCCGGGTGGACCGGGTTGAACCACTTGTGTGCCGAGGGCGCGTGCACGAATTCATAGCTACCGGGCAGGGTGGAGCTGGGATTGGCTGGGTCGAATGACGCCGCACGCATCATCAGTGAGTGCCACGCCTTCGTCTGTGAGTCCCAGATGTCGTAGCGAATACCGCGAACACAGTCTTCCGCATAGAGCTTGACCGAGGTGCTTGAACCGCCTTCCGCCGCCGTGTTGCTATTCGCGGCATTGGGGAAGATCTTCGTCAGATCCCCCGCCTTACCCGTCTGGATCACCGAGAATCCTCCGGATCGCAGAGCCGGCAAGCCGAGCTGGTTGCGAAGTCCGACGCGCTGCCCCTCGAACATCGAGAGGACCTGCCGGACCAGGCCGATGTACTTCAATGCGGCTCCGTCGACATCCACCTGAAAGAGGTTGAACTTGGTGGTGTTCGAGAGGTCCAGGAAGCCTTGCTTGACGTCGCCCGAGCTCGAGGTGGGCAGGAAGTCGGACGCATCCAACGTGAAGTAGGACTGTGGCGTCAGGTCATTGGCCCCAAACGGCGCTACCAGGCGCACTAATGCGCTGGGATCGCCCGTGGGGAGGGCAGGATCGAACGGCACGATCAAATCGACCGCCAGCCCCAGGCGCCGCATCAGCTCCGGGTATTTCGTCAGAGACGAAACCATCCGGTGGAAGTCCAGCTTTTGCCCTCCCTTGGTGGGCTGCCGAGGATGATAGTCCTCCCGCCGGTAGAAGAACAATGCATGCTGCAGGAATGCTTCAGCCGGGGAGGTGGGAGCGCGAAAGGTCTTTCCGCGGCCCAATTTCTTTTGTTGCCCCAGGTGGTCCTCGAGGTCTTCCCCCGCGGGAAACCCATTGGCGAAGTTCTGGCCGATTCCGCCTCGCATAAAGGAGTCGGTGGTCGGCAGGTTGGGAGTGAGGTAGTTGCCGTTGTCGTCGGTCTGCAGCATGGATTGGGTAATCACGTCCACATACTGCGAATTGATGTGGTTGTACAGCGGGGCGATCGGAGAGCTGATGACGAAGCGATTCTGATAGTCCTGGAACTTATAGTGCTTGACATAGGTAGAGCTGGAGAATAGATATCCCCACAGCGTCTCGTCGGCGGCAAAGCTCGAAGGATCGGCCTTCGCCGCGAGCACCTTGGTGACGCTCGAATTGTGGAATCGCAACTTGAACGACGCCGTCTTCAGCTTCTGAGGCCACATCAGAAAGTCGGGAAACGTGGCGAGGGTCGTGTCCGAGCTCGAGTACAGCCGTGGCGAGACCAAGACCGTGAGCCGCAGGTACTTTTTGCCGCTTATGGTGGTGAGACCGTTCGGGAGAGCGGTCCACATAATCAGCTGCTTGTTACTCATCGCGTCCCCCGTTCCTAGGCGGCAAAGGCTTGGACATAGTTCAGCCAGTCCTGCTTCGAGATCATTTCGCTCACGGTCAGATGGTTCCCGGATGCGGCCATGAGGTGTGGCGGCCCGAGCTGACCCTCTTCAGATGACCCTCCGACACTCTTCTTGACGGGTCCGATGGAGACTGAGATGCTGAAGAAGCAGAGGCCGATCTCGAGTGTAATCGTGGCCGAACCGCTCACCTTGCCGGCATCCGGTCCTGAAATCTGCCAGGATAGCTGGATGTGGATGTCGAGGCTGACGGAGACCATTCCCAGAACTTCCAGATTGCCGCCGGCATCGAAGAAGCCCGTCAGAGTAGCTGCATTGGTCGGTTTGTCGTAGTCGAAGTAGATTCCCACCATGACATGGCAGCCGCCGCTGGCAACGCCGAAGTCGAGGGCTACGTCGACGCCGAACTCGAGGCCCGCGTGCAGGCCATCGAGGCCCTGTGGGCCCATATCGATCTCGACGAACCCGCCCCCGCCAAAGATGTAAATGGTGAGGACGAACATGTTGCTCTTCGTGCAGAAGTTGAACGAGATGACGATGGCATCGCCGAAGAACGGGATGTCGATGCTCGCGCCGATCGAGATGTTCTGCAGGCTGAAGGCGCCCACGGAGATCGTGGGCAGCTGCAGGGTGTAGCCGGCCTTGATATCCGTGTCGGTGACATCCAGGAACGGCGGGTCAGAGAAGGAGTTCAGGAACGAGCGCAGACCGTTGACGAACTTGAGGAAGTCCTGGAAAACGATCTGGTTGACATCCGGCTCGACCTTGAGCTTCTGACCGCTTTTGATGATGAACTTGAGGCCCACGAACGGGATGGCCAGGACGCCGAATTCCAATGAGAAGTAGGCGAGCTGGCCGATGATCTGGTACGTGGGCTCGGTTGAGCCGTCGAGGGGCACGGTGATCTTGATGTCGATGGCCAGCTGAGCGCCCGTGTGCGGCTGAGCGGCAGTGCTGATAGTCGTATCCGACAGGTTGTCGGTGAACGTTGCGGTCCCTGTGCCCTTCACCTTGCTTCCGGTGATAGAACCGACCAGATAGAAGGGCCAGGTCGCGCCGGCGCCGGTGCGGTAGATGTTGATCTGGGTTACGGATGAGGAGGGCGGCGCCTGATTGACGGTGACTTTGATCTTCCGTCCACCACTGTGGGCGCCGTTGGCGGAAACATCGTACTTGGTGCCGATGCTGACCACGCTCTCGTCGGTGGCGGTCTTGTAGGTGGCAGCCCAGCTGTGATTGCAAGGGTTCTTGCCGTTGTTGGTGACATTGCCGGCGCCGATGTCCTTCACGGTCGGTGCCATCGGCGGCGATACCGACGGCGGCGAAGCCGGCTTGGTGGGGTTGCCGTTGTCGTCGACGAGGTTGGCGAGGAAAATGAAAATGTCGACGAGGTTGTCGGTCAGCCAGTCGTAGGTCAGGACGACATTCTGACCTTCTTGCTTGATCTTCAGACCGGGAACCTTCAGCAGGTCCTGGGTGAAGTCGGGCAGCGGGCCGAGCAGCGCCGTAAGAGGGATTCCGCCCAGAATCTTGGGGACGGCGTTGCCCAGCAGGCTCGAGGGATCGCCGAAGAACTTCGTGGGGTCGAATTGGCCCATCCCCATCTGGCTCAGGTCGGAGGTGTTGCCGTTCATGCCGGCACCGACCGGTCCCAGGAGTCGTGAGAGGCCGGCAATGGAAAGGTTTGGCGTGATGGCGCCGGGCGTTACCAGCTGACCGCTGGCTCCAGGACCGAAGACCATCGGCACCTGCTGAGACTCCATGGTCCCGTAGAGATACAGGGGATGGATGAGGTGGGCGAAGATCTCGCCCTTGTTGTTGGGAGCGGTGAAATCGTAGTTGAGGTATTCGTCCGCCAGACGCACGAGGGGGCTGCTGCCCCGCGGATTGCTGGGGTTGGTGGGCTGCTGACCAATGAGCTGTTTGATGGCCGGTACGTCCACCGCCGCGGCGCCCACGGTTGGGAAGAACTGCGGCTGATCCGGCTGCTGGTTAAACCACGAGGAAGCCGGATCTTGGGGGACCGCGGCTCGGAAGGTAATTGTCTCCGTCTCCAGACTTGGATCCGTTCCGTTCGGGCTGGAGGTTGGCGCACTGGGCGCGAAGGCGACGTGCTGCTTCTTCAGCTTTATCGTGGTCCGAGTATCGTTGTCCTGTTTGGAGTACTCGGTCAGCACATTGTTCATGTGGGACGCGTTGTTCGGGGCTTGGGCGATGGCCTTGCCCACGAAGATCATGGGCGCGGTGAACTCCGAGGTGTGGCCGTCCCAGTCAGTGCCCTTGAGATGCCAGAGGAAATCGGTCGCCGTGCCGTTCACGAGAATCTGCGGCCAGAAGCAGTCTTGCGCCTGGACGCTCGGGTCCTCGCTGGAGACGACCGAAATCGGCGGAACCAGGTCAGGAGTCACGAGCGTTGTGACTTTCATGCTCTTGAAGGGCATCTTCCGCTGCGCATAGCCCTGTGGCCAGTCCATGGTCCCGGGACCGACCTCCACGACGGTCATGTCGCCGGGCGGGTAGTCGGCATCCGTGAAGCTGAGGTCCGGATGGCGCACTTGGATGTACATGCGCTGGAAGAGGTAGGCGATGATCGGGCCGACATTCGGTGCGAAGGTGGGCACCCGTCGGAACTTTCGCTCGGTGACCTTGATCAGGGTTGCTCTGAAGCCGAACGGCCAGAGGTAGCCGGCATAGGCCACTTTGACGTAGTGGTCGCGGGCCATCGTGCCCTTGTGGATCCACTCCGTGACCTCGACCGGGTTCGGCTGGTCCTGCCACATCCCGTGTACGTCGATCCACGCGCCCAGACCGGTCAGCATGAGCCGGTTCACCTTGGCTGGGAGCGGTGTGTACGAATTGCCCACGTGGTCTGTGGACACCCAGTCGGAGGTCAGGCGAACAATCGAGTAGCGGTCCCGCGCGTCGAGCGATGTCCGGAAGGGGTTCACAGAGTTGGCCGGCGGAAAATCAGGTGGCTCGGGGTTGGTATTGAAGGTGCAATCGGGCGAGTAGATCGCACGGATGGTCTGCTTGCCGGCGTACTTGGGCTCGTTGTCGTCATGACCCTTTCCGCTGGCGTCGCGCACGCCCAAACGCGTGTGCCACAGTTCCGTGGTGTTCTTCGTGGTCACCAGGGCCGAGGTGTGATTCCAGTAGCCGTTGGCCGGAGGCGAGATAAACAGGCCGAGTGGCGCTTCGATGGCCGTGTCGGTACTGGCCGGTTGATTGATGTAGGGGAGTTCGCCATTGGGTGGATCGGCGACGATGTTCACACTTTGGGTCAGCTTCGACCAGTCGAGCACCGCTTCGAGGGTGTAGGGAATGGTGGTGATCGTTCCCGGCACCTTGAACCCGAGCCGGCTGGGCCCTGATATCCGTGCCGCCACGCTTCCCGGGCTGGGCAGCGGATCGTTGCCCGACGTCCCACTATCCGGATCTGTTGCCGGAACGGGATAGTTGCTGTCCACCTCGAAGAAGGCCTGCTCGGCAATGTTCTGAGGCGGGAAGTGTGCAACCATACGGGCGTCGGAGGCGTTCCGAACCAACTGTGGCGGGTTACCTCCGCCTACCTGCAGGTAGAAGCCGATGTAATGGAGGCGGACGGCCAACAGGTCGTCCGGTCGCAAAATCGAGACGATATAGTCCGGAACCGCCAGCTCGGCGGGGGTGCCGCTCTGCGGATGATGCAGTCTGAGATGAGCGCGGCCGGCGCGGGGCCGGCGTCTTCGTTCCCAGTGCAGCTCAACGGCCAGCGGCTCTTCCGGAGCAACAGGCTCGGAGACGGCGCCGGCAAGGGAGCCACTGATGCCGTGAACCGCGGGTGCGCAGGACACCTCGGACCGGCCGGCTGACTCACGGAGGCGGAACGTAGCTGCCTCCTCGGAACGCCCGACAAGCAGGCTACAACCGTGAATGTGGAGCCACCGCGGCTCCTGGCTGTAGGTCGCCACGAGGGTGGACTCGCGGCCCTGCCCGCTGAATGAAGTTGCATACCGAATGTTGCTCAGCGGCAGGCCGAAGGCCTGCCGGTCCGAGCCGTAAACGCTGGGGGACGGATGGAAGAGAAGCGCCTCTTCCTCCGGCGCAGAGGAGGCTGCCAACACCCGGCTAATCCCTCCCCTGGCTGTCTCGCCGCTCTCCATGGCAATCGTGTCGAAACCACCTTGCACGGTGCTGAACCCGGAACCCGCCGGTCCCTTCGGCAGATCGAGCGACCAGCGCCGCCGCCCGCGGGAGAGGACGATGAGAGACCGCCGGCCGGGCGCCCGCCCGAGGAGGCTCGGCTCGTCAGGGGTCAGCAGACGCAACGCGCCGGTATCGGCAACGATCTCTCCCCCGAACCCGGAAAGGCGGGCAAACCGCCGGCCGGTAAAGGCGAGCTGCCAGTCGGCAGAGAACCCTGCCTTTGCTTCGCCGCCCAGCTGCAGCATCCCGGAGGAGTCCAACCGGAGCGTTTGCAACCCCATGGCGATGCTCGACTGCGCCGGCTCCTTGCCGAGGAGCCAGGCCTCAAAGGGGACCGTGGATCGGAAGCCGCCCACTCCCATGCGGAGGGTCATGCGCCAGCCCCCCAGACCCAACCGGATATCGGCCAGAAGGTCGGCTGGGATGGTCGTGCCCGCGTATCGGGCATTCTGGAGACGGACCGTCAGCCGTCCGGACGCGCGGGTGAGACTCAGCCGGGGACGGCCGGCGAAACGACGGACGTCAATGATCCAGCGATCGGCGCCTCGGTAACGAAAGATGATCCGCCCGGGCTCTTCGATGACGCGAAAGGAGTCGGAGAGGGTCGATTCGACGGCGCGAACGGCCGGAGCGGCGCCCACGGCGGTGGCGCCCGCAAGTCCCAGAACCTGACGTCGGGAGAGGTCGCCTGGATGTGCGGCCGGGCCGTCGGATACCGCCCGTAGCGCGTCTTCCTCGAGTGCCGAGACGTTGATCCGGCCGGCGAGTTTCATGGGCTCACTCCTTCCCGACAATCCGCAATTGGGCCTGCTGTCGCAAGAGCGATTACCCCTTGACCGCCCCCCGGTTTTGTCCTACCCGTGCTACCTCAAACCATCGTCAGTCACTTTGAATATGCTCAGTATGAAACTTTCGCCTATCCATGTCAACCCCGACTTCGAGGCCCACCCATCCATGCCAGTTGGGCCCGCTGTGACGACCGAGACGCTGCTAGAATCCGGCGAATTTGCGAAGGGAGGCTTGGGCGGTGAGTGTCTCGCGTGAGGTCGTGGAACGACTCGCGGAAATGACGCGGATCGGCCTTGCCCACGCCGAGGCCGAGGCGCTGGGCCGGGACATCGAGGCCATCCTGGCTCATGTCAGCGCTCTTCAGGAGATCGATACCGCCGCCGTGGAGGGGGCCCCGGGCGCCGGCTCGGATGCCCCATTGCGAGAGGATGTGGTGGCAGCTTCTCTGCCGGTTGCGGATGTCCTCGCCAACGCACCCCAACAGGCAGACGGTTTCTTCGTCGTCCCCGCCGTCTTTGGAGAATAATCCCCGAACGACGGCATTGGATTCTCCCCGGTTCCAATGACGGAAGGCATTCTGCACCGCAGCTTCCTTGACCTGCATGAACTGATGGCGCGCCGGGAGATCAGCTCGGTGGACGTGACCCGAGCCACCCTTGAGCGGGTCCAGCGGCTTGATCCGGATGTGGGCGCCTATCTCCTGGTGACCGAGGAACAGGCGCTCGCCCAGGCGGTTGAGGCCGATCGTGCCTACGCCGAAGACCGGGCGAACGCCCTCACCGGCATTCCATTCGCACTCAAAGACATCATCTCAACCCTTGGTATACGGACCACATGCGGGTCGCGCATACTCGAAAACTATGTGCCGGTCTACCAGGGCCAAGTCGCAGGCCGCCTCCTTGAGAGTGGCGCGGTGCTGATCGGCAAGACCAACATGGACGAGTTTGCCATGGGCAGCTCCACGGAGCACAGTGGGTTCTTTCCCACGCGGAACCCCTGGGACCGAGACCGCGTCCCGGGCGGCTCCAGTGGCGGCTCCGCCGCCGCAGTGTCGGCGGGTATGGCCGCCTTTGCCCTCGGTACCGACACGGGTGGCTCCATCCGGCAGCCGGCCTCGCTGTGCGGGGTCGTCGGTCTCAAGCCCACCTATGGGCGCGTATCTCGGTATGGCCTCGTGGCGTTCGCCTCCTCACTCGATCAGATCGGGCCCATAGCCCGCTCGGTGCCGGAGGTGGCAGCGGTGTTGGGAGTCATCGCCGGACATGATCCCCACGATTCCACGACCCTGCGTGCCGAGGTGCCGGATTACCGCGCCGGTCTTACCGGCGAAGTCCGCGGGCTTCGTATCGGCGTTCCCAAGGAGTACTTCCCAGACACGCTGGAATCCGGTGTTGCCGCGGCCGTCTCGCAGGGGCTTGCCAGTCTCGAGTCTCTGGGTGCGCACTTGGTAGACATCTCCCTGCCCATGACCGATGCTGCGCTGTCCTGTTACTACATCGTGGCCCCGAGCGAGGCCATGTCGAATCTGGCCCGCTACGATGGTGTGCGCTACGGGCTCCGTGAGCAGGCTGCCGACGTGTGGACGCTGTTCGACAGAACCCGAGAGCGGGGTTTTGGGGCCGAGGTGAAGCGGCGAATCCTCGTCGGTGCCTATGCCCTTTCGAAGGGCTATTACGAGGCCTACTATGTCAAAGCACTCGAGGTACGTGCGCTCGTGCAGCGGGACTTCGAGGCGGCGTTCCAACAGGTCGACGTGATCGCAGGGCCGACCTCGCCCACGACCGCTTTTCGCCTAGGGGAACGCCTCGACGATCCGCTTTCCATGTATTTGGCCGACGCTTTTACCCTGCCCGCCAACATGGCCGGCATCTGCGGCGTCTCCGTGCCCTGCGGTTTGGCCGGGGGACTACCGGTGGGCCTGCAGATCCTTGGCCCAAAGCTGGGCGAGCAGACAATCCTCAGGGTTGCGGACGCTTATGAACGTTCGGCCGGGTTCAACGTTCTCGTTCCGCCGCTGACATTCGGGGCGCCGGCGTGACCGGGGGTTCACAGGGGGCAGGCTACCGGCCAGTGATTGGTCTGGAGGTCCACGCTCAGCTTTTGACGCACAGCAAGATGTTCTGCGGCTGTGATGCGCGCTACTCCGGGGCGCGCCCAAACTCGCACGTCTGCCCCGTCTGCCTGGGCCTGCCCGGCGCTTTGCCGGTGATCAACCGAGCCGCGTTGGAGCAGACGTTGATGGTGGCCACGGCGCTCAATTGCCGGGTGCCCGAAACATCCCGGTTCGATCGCAAGAATTACCCCTATCCCGATATTCCCAAGGGCTATCAGATTTCCCAGTACGCCGCCCCGTTGGGCCGGGCCGGTCATCTCGACATCTTTCATGCCGACGGCCCGGACCGGGTGGGCATCATTCGAGTCCACCTCGAGGAGGACACGGGCAAGACCATGCACTCGGTTCTGGATGGGCGCCCCGTGAGCCTGGTCGACTACAACCGGTCCGGCGTGCCACTGCTGGAGATTGTGTCCGAGCCCTGCATCCATTCGCCGGATGCCGCACGGCGCTACTTCGCCGGACTTCGCGAGGTGCTCGTGTATCTGGGCGTGAACAGTGGCGACATGGAGGAAGGTGTGCTCCGTGCCGACGTGAATGTATCGCTATCTCGCGGAGCCCATCCGGGGGCCAAGGTCGAGATCAAGAACCTCAATAGCTTTCGGGCGGTCACGCGCGCGTTGGAGTTCGAGATCGATCGGCAGGCCGCTCTCCTAGAGGCGGGCGGTCAGGTTGCCCAAGAGACGCGGGGTTGGGACGAGGGCCAAGAAGAGACGGTGTCCCAGCGAAGCAAGGAGTACGCCGAGGACTATCGCTACTTCCCGGAGCCGGACCTGCCCGCGTTGACGGTTTCGCCCGAGCGTGTGGAGGAGATTCGTCGCACCCTGCCCGAGCTGCCCGCGGCGCGACGCGCGCGGTACGTGGATTCGGCTGGGTTGTCACCCTATGAGGCCGAGGTGATCACGCAGGACCCAGCCCTGGCAAGCCTCTTCGACGAGACCTTGAGCCTGCAGCCGCCCGGAGGATCCAAGGCCGTAGCCAACTGGATCATGGGGGAGCTGCTGCGGCTGCTCCATGAAGCCGCCGTGCCGCTCGAGGCATCGAACATTAGCCCCCGCGGCCTCTCTGGTCTGCTCCGGCTTCTCGGCGACGGCACGATTACCAACGCCCAGGCGAAGATCGTTTTCGCCCGCATGTTCGAGACCGGTGCGGAAGCCGACGAGATCGTGCGGCGAGAGGGTCTGGCCCAGATAGCCGACACGGACGAGCTGGCCGCGACGGTCCGTCGCGTTCTGGCCGAGAACGAAGCGTTGGTTCGTGACTACGTGGAGAAAGGCGGAAAGACCGAGGGACCGCTGATCGGCAAGGTTATGGCGGCGACCGGCGGCCGCGCGAACGCGGCGCTTGTCCGTGAGCTGATTCGGTCCCTGCTTTCGCCCGAGGCCACCGCCCAGTAGATCTGGAAGCTCCCGCCCCGTCCGTCTGGTCAGGAATATGGCGGGTGGCAGCCGCAAGCCGATGCTAGAATCCCCTTGCCGCGGGCGATTAGCTCAGCTGGTTAGAGCGTACGGTTCACATCCGTAAGGTCACTGGTTCGAGTCCAGTATCGCCCACCAGTGGGCCTCTCGATCACGTGAAACAGGACGCCGAACTCCATCCGCGTTTCGTCGGCCGTGATGGAGAGGCAGCCTCCGAGAGGCCACCTCTCCTCACTGTCGTCCTTCTTCGACCGTCTACGAGCAGCTCGTCGGGTTCTGGACGTCGGGTGCCAGCAGGTCATGCGGATTGGGATGGTTCTGGAGCATGCCGGCGATGCTGTTCACCGACCGGTTATAGGCAGCCTGCTCCGGCAGGTTGAACGTCTGCTCGACGAACTTGATGACCGAGCGGAAGTCGTACTGCGTGTGATCCACCAACCCCGGCTGAGCATAGGGCGAGATCACCAAGAACGGTACGCGCGGTCCCAGGAGGTACTTGCTCTGATGTGGTGGCGCCACATGGTCGTAGAAGCCGCCGAAGTCGTCCCAGGTCAGGACGATCACCGTATTGCGCCAGTAGTATGGTGACTGCATGATGGCGTTGATCTGCTGCGCCGTCCAGTTCTCGCCCACGCACTCGCTTTCCGGCGGGTGCTCGCTCTGGGACCAGCCGGGAATCACCCAGCTGATGGCCGGCAGCTGCCGGTTCTGCACATCGCTCACGAAGTTTTCCGTGGGAACAACGTTTGAGTCCCACTGATCCGAATAGCGGATGTGCCGTATGGCGTCGAACGACGACCAAATGTATCCGCGCTGACCTCGTGAGGGCGCATAGTACTTCCAGCTGACACCCTGCTCGTTCGCTTCGTCGGCCAGTGTTGTGCTGTTGAAGCAGGGCTTGACCCTGTGAATGGTGCCGTTCTCCCAGACTCGGACCCGGCTGGTGGAGACGGAGTCACAGCCCCAGGCAGGTGGTGCTCCCGAGCTGGACCCGCCGGACATGCCGCTGCCCGAGGGGTTATCGACGGCATGATCCGAGTTGCCCTGGATCAAGACCAGGTGGTTGGGGAAGCTGGGCCCGAGGATGGTCGAAAAGAAGTTGTCGGCCATCGCATAGTGCGATGCGTACGACCAATAGACGGGAATCTGAGCCGCGGTATACTGCGAGTCGGCCACGTCCTGGCCGTTCTGCTGAGCGCCGTTGAGCAGGTAGAACTGGTTCATCCGGCCGTCATTGACTGCCCGGATGGCGGCACCGCTGTTATGGGAGATATCTCCGCTGAGAGCGTCGGGCGTTTGGCCCATGGCGACGGTGTTCCCGCCCTCCCGAGCCCGGCTCGTGCCGTTTGCTCCGGGATACTGCCCAAACAGATTGTCAAAGGTATGATTTTCTTTGACGATGATGACCACATGCTGGATGTGGTCACAGACGAAGTGGCAGCCGGGTGGGTCAGGTGAGGCCGTCGCCTGCGGTCGGGCGCTGGTCTGACCCAGGGATAGAAGTGAGCCGGCGCCGATGGCGGCGCAGCCGGCGGCAGCCAGCAGGATTCGTCGTGTGCGGGAGAAGGGCATGAATCACCTCGTCGAAGTGGATCTCCCAATCACACGTACTCCATGTTCGCATATCTAATTGACGGCTCCGACAGAGAGAATAAGCGGTGTTCCGGGTTACGCTCTGCACCCGGGAATGAGCCGCTGTCGGAAGGTTTTCCGGGCGGCAGCTTGTGAGATGCCGGCAGCCGGACGCACATGGTCACCGGACGTCATCGGAGGCGGGTGTCGTTCGGGTCGCATCATTGCTGAGTGCCGGGGGGCATCCCCAGGAGAAGCAATCGGACGAGGCTCGCTGCGGAGCTTTGGTACCCACATGGGAGTACGTGCAGTCCGGACCTGCCTTTAGCGCCCCCTAGGAAAGGGAGTCGGAGGGCGGTAAGCGACGCCGTGGAGCTTCGGCTATCGCGTGGCTCCGCCCGGTTGAGGGCTGATCTGCAGACCGGCCCCGGCCATCGTGTCCTTCTCCTGGGAGATGGCGTCGTGGATCAGCGCGCGAAGAATCAGGATGCCCACGATACCCACACCCACCAGCCAGAGGAGATCTGCGAATCCCGGCAGCGGCGCCCAATCCCAGAGTGCATGCAAAACCGCCGCGGTGAGGTAGGCGCCCAGCACCGCCAGGGTGATGCGAGGCCGGCCTGCGCCTTTCGACCGCCAGATGGCGGCGCCCACGATGGCCGTCCAGACACCATGCCCGAAGGGTCCCAACAACTGCCTCAGCCAGACGGTGAACACGATGGCATGGAGCCCATGGTGGAAGGCCGACGCGCCATAGATCATGTCCTCCAGCGCCGCGAACCCCATGCCCGCCGCCGCGCCGAGGATAACTCCGTCCATCTCGAAACGCAGGTATCGATGCCCTCGGAACATGAGCCAGAACAGTACCAGGGCCTTGCAGAATTCTTCAATCAGGCCGGTCACGAAGGCGGGGCCCGGCGCACCGGTGCCCGCCGGGAGAAAGCTCTCGAGGATTGCCGCCAGTGGGGCGGCCAAGACCGCGCCCAGCAGAAACGTGGCCAGCAGCGTACGGAATCGAGGCGGCACGAAGAGGCTGCGCATGTCGAGGTAGTAGACAAACATGACGGGCACAAAGAGACTGCCGAGAACGATGAACAGCTCCTCGATGGTGCGGCTGTGCACCGTGACGGTGACGTCGGTCAAGCCGATGAGCCCGCCGAAGCCCAATACGAGAGCGCCCCAGAAGTAGGCGTAGTGCCGTTTCGCGAGCTGCGGCATGAGCGTAGATACCGGATCGGGTATGGCGGCATGTTGAAACGGCCCGCCGTGAAAGCTGGGATTGCTGAGATGCCGGAGGACCGACGAGCCTGCCGGCTGCCGCTGTGCTGTGTTCACGCTTTCCTCCCCTCCCGTCTCATCGCATCTTCACCGACGAGGAGCCGCTCGGCCCTCGGACCCCAACCCGGGAACACCCTTCCCGTTCCGACGAGGATGCCACCCCTTCTTTTAACTCAGGAGAACGCTGTGCTTAGGTTCGGTTGGGATGTGGATGAGGCAGCCGCTGTTCGTTATATCCCGCGGGACGCGTAGGCGATCAGGAATGCGCCTCTCTGCTGACGAAAAGCGGGGGCGTCCGCAAGGCCGAGCTGGTGAACACCACATGAAGCCGCCCCGGACGGTCCTGCCGACTTCCAACAAGGACCAGATCGTCGAATGCCCCTGCTCTTCGCCGGCTCCTGGCTCGAAACGGTCGAGAGCGGGCCCGCCAATAGGACCCGCTCTCCGGTGTCGTCCCTTCCGCGCCTCCTCCCTCAGCTGAGCTTGAGCACGGGCGCGAGCTTGAAGTGCTTGAGGCGGCGCGAGGTGTGGAAGTGGTACCTTCGCGTCTTGCTTCGGATGAGATGCGCGTTGATGGGCACGTGGTGGACGAGTACGTTGTAGCCGACGGCATGCCTGGCTCCCCGCCACCTGATGCTCGTGCCTGAGCTGGACCGCCGGACCGCCAGAGCGCTGTAGCCCGCGCCTCCGGTGGGGCTGTAGCCTGCTTCGTTACCCCAGCAGACGACCGAGCCGTTTGCTGAGACGCCGCAGGACTCCTGGCCGCCGGCGGAGACAGAGGTAAAGTCGCCGGGTGGCGCATCGGCTTGGCCTGAGCCGTTCGCACCCCAGCAGACGAGTCTGGCGGCGAGACTGAGGCCGCAGGTATCGCCGGTCCCCGTGGCGACCTGATCGAATTGACCGTACGGCGGCGTGGACTCGAAGCTGGAGTTGTCTCCCCAGCAGGCGAGACTGGAATCGATCTGGAGGACGCAGGTGTGAGTTGCGCCCCCGGCGACCTGGATTGACGGCTGGTACTCGGTAGGCGTGGCTTGGTTGGAGGAATTGTCGCCCCAGCATTCGACCCGGAAGTTCCAAAGGACCGCGCAGGTGTGATTTGTTCCGGTCGATATGTCGATGAATGGCCCAGGAACGACGTAGTTCTCGTCGCCCCAGCACACCGCCGTACCGGTGGGCTGGAGGGCGCAGGAGTGGCCACCACCGGCCGCAACCTGAATGAAGTGGCCGGGGGGCGAGTCGGTCTGGCCGGCGTTGTCGCGTCCCCAGCACACCAGCGTTCGGCTGGCCGTGAGGCCACAGGAGTGGTTTTGACCGGCTGAGACCTGCACGAAGTCGAGGTTTCCGGGGGGCGTGCCCGAGTGGCCAGTGCCGGGGCTACCGTCCAACTGGCCATAGGTGTCGTCGCCCGTGCACGTGACCTTGGCTCCCGAAGATATCCGGCAGACGTGGCTGCCGCCGGCGCTCACCGCGGGTTGGGTCATCTGACTGGCCGAAGCCGGCGCCCCGGAGGCAAAGTAGGGCTGGATGGTGTTGGGAACAGCATCCACCTGACCCTGGTAGTCGGATCCCCAGCAGAACATGCGGCCATTTATCTTGACGGCGCAGGAGTGGCCACCACCGGTGGCAACGGCGATGGCCTTGCCGGCATACGCCGATCCCATCGCAGGAGAGGTGGACTGCGGCGAGCCGTCCACCTGTCCGTAGGTGTCGTCACCCCAGCAGAAGACTGTTCCGTTGGCGCGAAGACCGCACGAGTGGTTGCCTCCGGCGGCGACCTGCAGGTAGGCTCCGCCGCCGGGCGGCGAGCCGATGGCCACACCCGACTGCGCCACCGTTCCGTTCACCTGCCCATACTTATCGCCTCCCCAGCACAGCACGGTCCCATCAACCCTGAGCGCGCAGTTGTGGAAGCCGTCACGGGAGGCGCTCACCTGGGTGAACGCTCCGGCCACGGGCGGCGACGCGGTGGTGGCGCTACTCGGGGTGCCGTCAAGCTCCCCAAAGGTGTCGTCCCCCCAGCACTCGAGCGATCCGTCCGTGTGGATGCCGCACGCGTGCCGATAACCGACGCTGATGGACGTGAAAGAGCTTAGGGGCCCGAATCCGGGTGGCGTTGCGATATGGGTCGAACTGCTGGGTATGCCGTCGAGCTGGCCGAAGGCGTCGTCGCCCCAGCATACCGCCGAGCCATCCAACTGGATGCCGCACGCGGAGGATCCGCCTGCGCTGATCTGGACGAAGTTGCCGCCGCCCGGAGGCTGGGCGATCTTGGAGTCACTGCTGCTCGTCGGTATGCCGTCAACCTGACCATTGAAGTCGTAGCCCCAGCACAACGTTGACCCATCGGTGTGGATGCCGCAGGTGAAGTAGGAACCCGCGCTGATCTCTTTGAAGTGCCCACCGCCGGGCGCTGAAGCGATCGTGGTCGCGACGGTGTCGGTGCCATCAAGGGCTCCGAAGGTGTTGTCTCCCCAGCACAGGACAGCCCCACCTAGCTGGATGCCGCAGGTGTGATATGTGCCCGTGCTGATCGAGGTTCCAAGCATGCCGGCCAAGGGAGCCCGAACAATCGATCCCGTGGCGGACGCGCTTGCCTGCGTTGGTGTGATTAGGAGGCCCGGGAGTCCCACTGCAAACGTGATTGCCAGCACAGCCATGAGGCGCGGTTTCATGAGCCATATCCTCCCTGGATTCGGTTCCACGTGGTGACCTGCCACCTGTATACACGCTCTAACTCTGCCTGTCAAGTTTGGCAACCGGGCGCCGCTCCGTCTTGGGAATGGGAGTGCTCCGCGACACTTTGACGTCAGTGGGGCGACCCAACCGATGGCCTTGCATGACACGGGCGGCTCGTCGGTTCGTCTTCATGGGGTGCCCGACTCGGCTGGGAAGACGTTTCCGCCGGCTGCCTCGACCCCTGCCACTGGTGTCATCGCCAGACCCCGCAGGGTATCGAGCCGCACTGAATTGGGTGCCTCGGAGCGTCGTGGGGCATGGCCCCCACTACGAGCGACAACTCTACGCTCTCCGTGCCGGGGGGCAAGGCACCCGCGGTGCCAAGCTCGGATCATGCAGAATGGAGCAGCGGAGCGCAAGGGTAAGCCGGTGAGAGGCCGGCACAGTCCTCGCTACTGTATGACAACCCCTCCTGGGACGTCGAGTCAGAAAACCTGCTCCGCCGAGCCGACGGCACCTTCGACGGAAAGGGAGTGGCACATGCATTTGACGGGAACCTAAAACAGCCCCGCTCCCGCAGGCGGGGCTTTCCTTTACCGCCGTCGATTTGCCGTCCGTCTCCCGTCATCGGGTGTCCGTTCCTTCATCGGGCCACTTCGGCCTTGCTTCGACGCCCCGTCACGGGACCCGAGTGCAGATTCCTTCCTTACTTGCTTAGGAGAGAACTCTACATGTACCGTTCCTTGCGTTTGATCACCCTTCCGATTGCCTTCCTCGGGGTTCTTGCCCCGGCGGCCTTTCACCTCCCCAACGCCGCACGGGCACATGCCAAGTCGGCCGCGCTCTTTCCGGTCACCATCCGCGATGACACCGGCTACAAGACAACCATTCCCCGCAAGCCGAAGCGCATCATCAGCCTCGATCCCCGCGACACGGAGACGCTCTTTGCCCTCGACCTCGAGAAGCGAGTCGTTGCCGATGGCGGCAAGGAGGTGGAGTTCGCCGCCTGCTGCAAGAAGAGGTTTCGATACCCGGCGCAGTGGCCATCGCCGTGGGGTCGAAACTACCCTATGAAGGCGCCCCGACTGCCACATATCGAGGGCGGTTACGACGCCGCGCATCCCTTCGACATTGAGCTGGTGGAGAAGAAGCGCCCCAATCTGGTCGTCTCGCTCAACAGCGATCAGCAGGGTATCGACAAGATGCGGCAGGTGGGTTTGAAGGTCGTGGTCCTCGACCCGCACACGTTTGCTCAGATCGAACATGACATCAAACTCATCGGCCGGATAACCGGAAACATCGGCGAGGCCCGCACCGTCCTACGCAACATTGCCGGCCGATATCACAGGCTTCTCAAGCAGCTCTCGGGTATCCATCGGCGGCCGCGGGTGTTCTATGAGATTGACGATTCCAGCGGCACTCCCTACACGGCCTGTGCCGGCAGCTTCATCGACCAGATGCTGACCCAGGACAAGGCAGTAAACGTCGCACATAACGTAACGCCCTGTCCGGCAGCGGACCCATATCCACAGATGAGCACCGAAGCCCTCGTCAAGGCCAATCCGCAGGTCATCCTGCTGGGCGACTCCAATTACGGGGTTACGCCGGCACAGGTACGGGCGAGGAGCGGCTGGCAGACGATATCTGCGGTGCGCCACAATCGCATTTATCGGTTCGACGACGATCTGGTTAGCCGCGCCGGTCCCCGCGAGATCATCGGCATGGAGAAGGTGGCGAGACTCATTCACCCCAAGGCCTTCAAGTCGGCGCATTGACCTGCCAGTCAAGACGAACGTTGATTGCTACACTCGATGGCCATGAGCCTTCTCGACCGACTGGCGGCCTGTGTCGAGAAGGAGGAGGCGGTCGCGCTCGCGACGGTGATTGCAGGACCCGACTCCGTTGGCTCGCGAGCCCTCGTCACCGGTCAGGGTGAGCTGAACGGCCAACTTGGCGGCGTACCCCGGGATACGGCGATCGACGAGGCACTTGCGAGTCTGTCTTCCGAGACGAGCGGTACGATCAGTATCGGTGACTACGAGGTGTTCGTCGATGTTTACCCTCCGCCGCCCAAGCTGGTCATCGTGGGAGCCGTGGAGGTTGCCCAACGCTTGACGCGCCTGGCCAAGGAGCTCGGTTATCGGGTCATCGTGACCGATGCGCGGGCTGCCTTTGCTACCGCGGAGCGCTTTCCCGATGCAGATGAAGTCGTCAAGGGTTGGCCCCAAGAAGTGCTGCCGAGGATCAAGTTCGGCGAGTCGACCTACGTGGTGCTGCTGAGTCACGACCCCAAATTCGACGAGCCGACGCTCCAGCACGTCCTTCCGACGCCGGTTCGCTACGTGGGCGCGATCGGCTCTCGGCGGACCCAGGAACAGCGCCGTCAGCGTCTGCTGGCCTCGGGCTTCGACGAGACCGTCCTGGAGAAGCTCTATGGACCGGTTGGTCTCGACCTTGGCGGAAAGACGGCAGAGGAGATGGCGCTCGCGATCCTGGGCGAGATAACGGCGGTACGACATGGCGCAGATGGCGGCTTCCTGCGGCGACGGCTGCAACCGGCCCTGACTGCCTGAGACGAGCGAGCGGCTGTAGGGACCGTCGAGCCGGCGGTAGCGGCCCTGCTTCCGTGTGTGACAGCAGACTCCCGCGGGCGATTCCCTCTACCTGCGCGCCTTGCTCGGCACGCTAACTGACGGAAGGGCCGGTGGTGAGATAGCTGTGCACTTGATGGACCTCCATCTCGGGATCGCTCGAGATTCCGACCTCCTTGGCGTAGGGCACAATCTGCTCACGTGCGAATTTCTCGAACGTCTCCTGGTTCTCCCAGACGTCCACGATGCGCAGCCCTGTATCAGTCTGGGCGACCGAGTGGAAGATGCCTCCGGGAGCGCCCGGCCCCATGGGTCGGAGACCCATCCTCTCGACGATCTTGTCGTACTGGTCGGTCGTCGCTCCGGGGAAGCGCATTTCAACAGCAATGGGCATATCAGCCTCCTGTAGAGATCTGTCGGATCGTGCCGACACCAGCACCGTACGTCAAGCGTCTTCCAAATGTCTTCCGGCTCACTGCCCGCGGGTGGGGTTGGGCTTAGCGCCACCCGGCAGTGGGCGTGAGGAGCAGCGTGTGCGTTCGACCCGCTTGGGCCCCAAGGGTCAGAACCTGGCCGTGCATGTTGATCGCGACTCCCCGTTCGAGCGTCCAGCCGCTGTTCGGAGGCAGCAGGTCCTGGAGAAAGGCGGGCCGTCGGCTCGGGAGCCAGAGCACGGCACTATCCGGGGAGCCGCCGTTGTTTCCCACGGCCACCATCCGTCCCGAAGGACTGACGGCAAGACCGCCCAGTCCCCAGAACAAGCCAGAGCCGGGTGGCGCTTCCAGGCGGGGCAGATCGTCGACGGAAGGAGGGCCCGCCTTCGTGCCGGTGAGCCGGCCGGCCCAACCCCAGCCGAGATCGTAGCCGTTTCCGCCCTCTCCACCGGCATAGATGTGAGATCCGCGGCAGGCAAGGAGGTCGATACCGCTGGTCTCAGTGGCGATGCCCTGGCCGAGACGGTAGGCGTCGGTGCCGGCCCTCGCCCACAGCAGCATGCAGCTGACGGCCTCCTGTGACCGCGTATCACCGCAGCCCGCGATAACCACTCGGCGGCCCTGATTCCAAATCGTCTCGCCCCGCCCGCCTGAGTAACCGTCCTTGAGGGGCAGCAGGTGGGCCGCGCTGTACGCTCCGGACTTCGGAAGCCAAACGGCTGGCCGTTCACTCCGTCGTGCTGGCCCCGCATGGAGGCGTCGCACGGTGCCGACGATGAGACCTTTGGCGTCGATCGCAGCCACGTCTGTGACCTTATAGCCGGGGACGTTGGAACGTATCGGTATCCACACCATCTGATTGGAACGGGGAACAGCAACGAACCAGCGGCTCCGGGAATCTGTCCCCGCCGTCACGAGGAGGCGGTTATCGTCGCTCAGGCCGATGACTGCCGCGCTCGACGATCCGGGTGGACGACCCAGATCCTTCAAATGGCCGGCGGTGTCAAGGAAGACGGTATTGAGCTTGGTCAGATCGCCGGCCACCACCCCAAAGTCGTTTAGGGATACGGGCCATACGCCTCGTCTGGTGGGATTGAGTACCCGGAGGTGGAACCGAATGTCTGTTCCGCTTGAACGGGTTGCGCCGACCGCTTGCATCGGGACGGCAGATGAAGGCCATGCGAAGGCGAGTGTCGTTGACATCGACACGACCAAGAGGAAGGCAAGGCGGCGTGTCATTGAGTCCCCCCGATGGATGAGGTCGCGGCGTTGCCGTCTCAGGCTAGTTGGTTGTCGAAGCTGCCGGGCCGAGGATCAGGAATTGGATATGCCCGACCGTAGCTCCCGCATCTCGGCTGCCATTTCCTGTCGTAGGGTTTCCCGACAAGCAGCGTCGGCGAAACCAACCTCCAGAGCGGTGACCGTCAGCTGCCAAAGCTCATCCAACTGGAAGTCGAGGGCCTCGTGAATGCGGATCATCTCACGGCTCACTGTGGTGTCCGAACAGGTCCGGCTGTCGGTGCTGACCGTCACTCGGATTCCGTAGTCGTAATAGAAGCGGATGGGGTGAGCCGAGAGGCAGCTCACCGACTTTGTCTGGACGTTGCTGTAAGGACACATGTCGAGGCAGATGCCCCGCTCCCGCAGGAGAGGGAGGAGGCCTGGGTCTTCGCGAGAGCGGGTCCCGTGGCCGATTCGGGACACGCCGACAACCTCAACGGCATCGCGTACGCTCTCTGCTCCGGCGCCCTCTCCGGCATGGGCAGTCATACCGTAGCCGGCCTCGCGAGCATATTGCATGGCATCCAGGTGCTCGAGGATCGGAAAGGGAGCCTCGTCCCCAGCGATATCGAACCCTACGACCCCGTGTCCTAGGAAGCGTTCACCCGCGCGGGCGACCTCGAGGTTCTGTTCGGGAGGACGGTGCCGCATGGCGCAGAGAATGATCCCGCCCTCGAGGCCAAAGTCGCGGGCACCCGCCTGCCATCCACGGGTCACGGCTGCAATCGCGTCCGTAAGGCTCATGCCGGCGCGAGTGTGAAGGGAGGGCGCGAAGCGCGGCTCTAGATAGCGGACATTCTCCCGTCGCGCATCCTCGCACAGCTCGTACACCACCCGTTCCAAGGCCTCCGGCTGCTGCAGCACGCTCAGTGGAATGACGAATCGCTCCAGATACTGCGCCAAGCTGCGGCATTCCTCCGGGACCACGCACGCATCTTCGAGCTCTTCTTCACGAACGGGCAGCGGGATGTCATGATCCCGCGCCAGCTGTGAAATAGTGCTCACACGGAGGCAGCCGTCGAGGTGGACGTGAAGCTCGGCCTTCGGCATCCGGTTAATGAGGCCGGGCAGCGATTGTACCGACCAGGTTTGCGTTTCGAGGGCTGTCATTTCCTTTTCCTCCCCGTCTGCGGGAATCGAGCTCAAGGCACCGTGGCGAGAACCGGATGCCTGCGCGCGGGAGCCGACGGTCCCATCTCGAACGCCTGCCGGGCGCGCACCTCCAGATCCGCCGGGCGGATGTCAGCTTCACGACCCGTCGCGACGTGGAGCTCGGCTAGGAGCTCTCCCCTATGAATCGACCCACCGCCCGGTTTGGCGCGAATCATCACGCCCGCTTCGGCCGCGACTGGCTCGTCCTTCGCTCGCCGGCCGGCGCCCAATTCCATGGCGACTGCCCCAATCTCGAGAGCGTCGACGCCGTGCACAAAGCCGTCGGCCGTCGCTTCGACCTGGATGATCCGCGTGGCCCGAGGGAGCCGATTTGGGTCTTCGATGACCCGCACATCACCTCCCTGCGCACTTACCATGCGGCACAACGTCTCAAATGCCGTGCCACTCTCGAGCAGGGGCTGCAGGATTGCCCGGCCCGCGCCTTCGTCAGATGCCATTCCCGCCATCACCAGGATCAGCGATCCCAGGAACAGAACCTCTTCACGCAGGTCCTCGGGCCCGACCCCTTGCAGGGTCTCGACGGCTTCCTTGACCTCGAGCGCGTTCCCGACGGCTAGGCCGAGGGGCTCGTCCATGGACGTAACGACCGCTCGGGTCACCTTACCGGCGGCTGTTCCGATCTCCACCATCTGCGTCGCGAGCCCAACGGCGTCGTCCAGGGTTTGCATGAACGCGCCCCGTCCACACTTAACATCAAGCAGGATGCCGTCGGCACCTGCGGCGATCTTCTTGCTCATGACGGAGCTGGCGATCAAGGGCTTCGAGTCGACCGTACCCGTCTGATCGCGCAGACCGTAGATGATGCCGTCGGCGGGCACCAGCTCCAATGTCTGTCCGGTTACGGCAATTCCAATTCGCTTGACCTGGTCGACGAACTCGTCGAGGGTGAGATTGACGCGCATCCCGGGAATCGCTTCCAGCTTGTCCAACGTTCCGCCCGTATGCGCCAGGCCGCGGCCCGAGAGCTTGGGGAACTTGATCCCTGCCGCCGCAACGAGCGGACCCAGAACCAATGTCACCTTGTCACCGACACCGCCCGTCGAGTGCTTGTCGGCTTTGAAGCCGTCCACTTTGCTGAGGTCCACGGTGTCGCCCGATGCGACCATGGCGAGGGTCAGATCGAGCGTCTCCTCGGCCGAGAGACCGCGAATATACATCGCCATGAGCAGGGCGCCGATCTGGTAATCCGGAACTGCGCCGTCCGCGATCGCCTGAACCAGATGCTCTATCTCTGTTCTCGTCAGGACCGCCCCATCTCGTTTTCGCTTGATGAGATCGAGATAGGTTCGGCTCATGAGCTCCGGTTCAGCGTTTCCCAGAGTATATCAGCGAGAAACCAGGTCGAGCCCGGCCCTGAAGTGCCAATCGCAAGGCAAGAGCATGGGCATCGGCCACCGATCGCGGGCCGGCTACAGGTGCGCCTCGAGGGTAGGCCGTCATGGCCCAATTGAAATCCGGAGGGCGTCACGGAGGGAGCGCCGGTAGGCGCTGCCGGTTAGGCCGCGGAGGGCTGGTTTCCGACCGGTCGCTGAGGCATCATGAGCCGGCGCCGGAGCGATCGGATGGCCTGGACTTCGATCTGCTGCACGCGGGAACCCGAGAGGCCCAGCTCGTCGCCAATGTCGTTGCAGGTGCGGTTCTCACCGTATCGCATCTGCAGAATCTGTCGCTGACGGCTGTCTAGATTCTCGAGCAGCGGCTCGAGAATTGTCTCCACCTCCGCCTGAGCGAAGGCGTTCTCCGTCGTCTCGTCGGCAACCATGTCCTGCAGGGTGAACTCTCCCTCAACCTCTCCCATAGTGCGGTCGAGCGAGAGGGGAGTCGCCGAGATAGACCCGAGGGCGAACTCCGCGGTCTCGAGGTCGATGCCCGCCTCTGCAGCCACCATCTCGGTGGTCACGCGCTCATGCTGCTGGAGTAGCTTCTCCTCGACGCGTCGCAACCGGCGGGCGATTTGCTGGGTGCTCTCGCCGATGCGTACAACTGAGGTGTGCCGGCTCAGGAATCGGCGAAGCTGCGCCTCGATCCACCAGCCGGCATAGCTGGTGAAACGGACCCCTCGTTCGGGATCGTAGTGTCGTGCCGCCAGCATGAGGCCGATGTTGGCCTCCTGGATGAGGTCGTCAATGTCGACGCCCTCGCGTCGGTACCTGTTTGCCATATACATGGCAAACCTGAGATTCGCCTCGACCAGCTCGTTGATGGCCGATTCGTCTCCCCCTCGTATCCGGTGTCCTAGCTCCTGTTCGCTCTCCAGAGTTAATGTGCCCGCCGTCGTTGGGTTCATCTATCCATCCCGGGTAGTTTTGTCGCCAACCCTCCCCCACCAGGTCGGGGGGCGCTAGGTCATTTGGGGGATACACTCCCGCTCACGAGGAGAAGCTTACCCGAGAACGAAACGGAAGTACATCACCCGGCTGTACCAGCCGAAATAGGAAGTTTGGGCTATCTTTTTACCCGGCAGCAATGAAAGCGGGGCAAATAGGCTAGCCGAGACGGGGCACCCGTTTGGCAGAACCGGCTGATCGGGTCAGGCGACTGTAACCTGAAACGCTCAGCGAGCAACCACGTCGCAACTCGAGATGCAGTTGCCAGGGGTTGACAAAGCATCTATGGCCTGGATTGAACCCGTACGTTGTGCCGGTCATCCCAGAGCTATGAGACCTGCCTGAGATGGATGCCGGAGAGATCCTTGAGACTGCCGCATCCGGCCAGATGCATGTCGAGCTGCAGCTCCGCCCGCAGCATCTCCAGCACCCGAAGCGCACCCGCCTCTCCATCACAGGCCAGGCCCCAGACGTAGGGCCGCCCGATCATGACCGCCTTCGCACCCAGGATGAGCGCTTTCATGACATCGGTGCCCCGTCGGACCCCTCCATCCAGCAGGACCTCGCATTGTTTGCCGACAGCCTCCACAATACTGGGCAGGGCGTCAACGGTGGCGATGCACTGGTCCAGCTGGCGACCTCCGTGATTTGATACGACCACCATCTTGGCGCCATGCTCCACAGCGAGACGAGCATCTTCAGCCGCCAGTAGCCCCTTGATGCCGATTGGCAATCGTGTCCTACCGGCAATCCAGTCCACGTCGTCCCAGCTGAGGGCCGGATTCCACAGTGACGAGATGTATGCCGCCAAACCGGAACCTCCGGTCTCGGGCAGCCGCCGGTAGAGATACTGCAACAGGTTGGCCACCTCCACGCCCTCAGGGAGGGCGAAGCTGTTTCGCTCATCCGCCTCCCGGCGACCCGCAATGGGCATGTCGACGGTGATAATGATGGCGCCGGCGCCGGCGGCTTCGGCACGCTGGACGAGGTCGAGTGTCACCGACCGATCCGAGTAGCAGTAGAGCTGGAACCACCACGCACCGGCATACTCGGCTACCTCCTCGATGGTTCGGGTAGCCAGGGTGCTGAGCGAGAAGATGGTGCCGGCTCGCTTGGCGGCGGCTGCCGAGGCGATCTCGCCGTCCGGACAGCAGAGCCGTTGAAAGCTGACCGGCGAGCAGAGTATCGGCATGGAGACCTGCTCGTCGAGAACCGTGACGCTCAGGTCGACCGCGTCGACTCCGCGCAGCATACGGGGAACGATGCGCCATCGTTGGAAGGCTTCGCGGTTGCCGCGAAGGGTGTTCTCGTCGCCGGAGCCACCCGCGATGTAGTCATAGTGCGAGGGAGGCAGCCGGCCGCGAGCCAGCTCCTGGTATTCCTCCAGGTTGAGGCCGGCGGCGACTTCCAAGGGGGCCTCGGCCATTGCCTTTCATCCTACGGAACCCACGAACGGTTGCGTCAAGACTACTGCTGGTCAGCATTGGACATCGAAACGGCGGTCGCGCGCGGGGCTCCGCTCGAGTTCGAGGCGGTGGGCCCGGAGACGGGAGACTGACAATCCAGCCGATAGAGAATGGATCTGTGGAACAAGAGATGCGGGTGCTCGAGCTGCGACCGGACGATGGTCCGCCCGAGGACCGCTACGCGCTCGATCTTATGGCCGCACTGGTAGGCCACAGCGGTGTGGAGGGCATAACCCGAAGCGCTGACGGCGGATTGATACTGCGCTACGATCCGGACCTCTGTGGTGAAAAGACGCTTCGAAGTGTGGTGGAAGGGAGCGGTTACGGCTCATGGCTGCCGTCCTACCGCACCCGGTAGACGCGGAGACGGTCCTTACCGACCCCGTAGAAGTTCCCGATGTGTCGATATGCACCGCTGAGTCCCTGCAGCTCCGCACCGACCTGGTAGCACCGGAGGAGCCGCTGCAGATCCGGTTGGCGGGATGCGATCTGTCCGTCACCATGCGATCTCCGGGGGATGACTTTGATCTCGTCATTGGGTTTCTGCTCTCGGAAGGGATCATCGACGACTCCTCCCAGATCGCCTCGATTCGCTTCTGCCCTGATGCCGACGGCGCGCTGAGTCAGAACATCGTCAACGTCAATCTCGCCTCTTCTGGTCATGTGCAAGGCATTGAACCCCGACCGTTCCGAGCCAACAGCAGCTGTGGCGTCTGCGGACGGACGACGATCGATGATCTGCTGGCGCAGACATCGCCCCTGGCCACCGGTCCTCTGGTCTCATTTCAGACGCTGGCCAGCCTTCCCGCCCTTCTATCGGAGCGCCAGCCGCTGTTTCACGCCACCGGCGGAATCCATGCCGCCGGGCTGTTTTCGCATATCGGCAGATTACTTGTGGTCCGGGAGGACATCGGCCGCCACAACGCCGTGGACAAGGTTATCGGACACGCCGCCAGAACCGGGCTGGATCCAGGCTCCGGGATGCTTCTGGTGAGTGGACGGGTTTCCTTCGAGGTGGTGCAGAAGGCGCTCCGTGCCGGGATTGCTGTGGTTGCGGCCGTCTCCGCGCCGTCCAGCCTGGCGGTCGCGCTGGCTCGATCCGCCGGGATGACGCTGGTCGGTTTCTTGCGAGAGGGACGATGCAACATCTACGCCGGTCAGGAGCGGGTTGTGTTCGGCTGGAGTGAGACGGCCGGCGGGGTGAACTGACCGACATGGGACAGGGCGGCCGGCGCCTTCACGCCCTTCGGTCTCACATCGGCGTGGTGCCGGATCGACCCATCAGCCGCGAGACACGGGAGACTCGGTCCCGGCTCTATGACGCCGAGATGGGCATCAGTGTCTGTCCGTACTGTGCGGTCGGCTGCTCACAGCGGGTCTACCACCGAGAGGGGAGGCTCCTGAGCATCGAGGGGAATGAGGATAGCTTCATCAACCGTGGGACGCTCTGTCCCAAGGGCTCCGCGACCTCTGGACTGGTGCAGAATGAGCACCGCCTCACGGGAGTGCGCTATCGCGCTCCATACAGTGACCGGTGGGAGGATAAGCCGCTCGACTGGGCTATGGACCGCATCGCCGACCGCGTGAAGCACACTCGCGACCGAAGCTTCGTTCACAAGACCCCAGACGGCCGTGTGGTCAATCGCATGACGTCGATTGCCCATCTGGGGGGCGCCACGCTCGACAACGAGGAGAACTACCTGATCAAGAAGCTGTTCACGGCTGGTCTGGGCATGGTCTTCGTGGAGAACCAGGCACGTATATGACACAGCTCCACAGTGCCCGGTCTGGGTGCTCGCTTAGGACGAGGCGGAGCCACCACTGCCGAGAACGACCTGGCCAACTCGGACTGCATCGTGATTATGGGCTCGAACATGGCGGAAAACCATCCCGTGTGCTTCCGCTTCGTTACGCAAGCCCGGGAACGCGGCGCCAGGATCATCCATATCGATCCACGCTTCTCACGAACCTCGGCCCTGGCGGACCAGTATGTGCGCATCCGTCCAGGATCCGATCTCGTCTTTCTCGGCGCCCTGGTGAACTATGTGGTCCAGAACGAGCGCTACTTTCGTGAGTACGTCGAGGCCTACACCAACGCCTCCACCCTTGTTGGGCGTGACTTCCGGGACACGGAGGATCTCGATGGCCTGTTCTCGGGCTTCGACCTCGATTCCCGAGGCTACGACAACACGAGCTGGCAGTACCAAGGAGAGAAGGCGCCCCCCTCGCCGAACATGCACCGACAGTTCAGCAGTATGGCGTACAGCCAGCGAGTCGGCAATCTGGCCACGGAATGGCCGCCGAAACGCGACCCGAGCATGCAGGACCCCCACTGCGTGTTTCAGATCGTCAAGCGGCACTTCTCCCGGTATACGCCGGAGATGGTGGAAGAAACCTGTGGCGTCCCGGTCGATGCCTTCGTGCGGGTCGCCGAGGCGATGTGTGACAACTCGGGACGCGAGCGGACGACGGCCTTCTGCTATGCCGTCGGATGGACGCAGCACAGCAAAGGGCCGCAGATCATCTCGTGCTGCGCCCTCCTGCAGCTCCTTTTAGGCAACATCGGCCGGCCCGGCGGAGGCATCATGGCGCTTCGGGGCCATGCGAGCATCCAAGGCTCGACGGACATTCCCACGCTCTACGACATTCTGCCGGGGTATCTGGCCATGCCCAACACCTTTGACCGGCACGAGAACCTGGCCGACTATCTGGAGAGCGAGACGCCCAAGACGGGCTACTGGAATAACCTCCCTAAGTTCATGGTCTCGCTGCTCAAGGCCTACTATGGCGAAGCGGCCGACGGTGCCAATGGGTTCTGCTACGACCTCTTGCCCAAGATCAGCGGCGATTACTCGACGTTCCCCATGTTTCTGGCCATGGAGGCAGGCGCGCTTGAGGGGCTGTTTGTCATGGGCCAGAACCCGGTCGTCGGCGGCATGGATACCCAGTTCATGCGGCGATGTCTGGGCAAGCTCGACTGGCTGGTCGTGCGCGATCTCTTTCCGATAGAAACGGCCGAATTTTGGAACAGCACGCCGGGCTCGTCGCCCGAGGACATAAAGACCGAGGTGTTCCTGATGCCGGCCGCGATTGTGGCCGAGAAGGACGGCACCTTCACCAACACCCAACGCCTGATTCAGTGGCACGACAAGACACTCGAGCCGCCTGGTGACGCAACCACCGAGCCCTGGTTTCTTCACCACCTTTACCTCCGGTTGCGCCGGGTGTCCGAGGGCGACGACTCGCCCGCCGCCCGACAGCTGTTGCAGCTGAGCTGGCCGTACCCGGTTGAAGGTCCACGCGATGAGCCGGTGGTCGAATCCGTGCTCAAGGAGATCAATGGTTACCGGGCCGCGGGTGGCGAGCTGATCGACGGATTCGCGGCCTGTAAGGACGACGGTTCAACCGCCTGCGGCTGCTGGATCTACAGCGGCGTCTATCCGCAGGATGGCCACAACCGGGCTCGGAGCCGCATCAGCGACGAGGATTACTCCCTCGGCTGGGGGTTCGCCTGGCCGGCAAATCGGCGCATCCTCTACAACAGAGCCTCTGCCGATCCGCAGGGACGGCCTTGGTCCGAGCGAAAGAAGCTCATTTGGTGGGATGCCGATCAGCGCTGCTGGACCGGGCTGGATGTGCCGGACTTTCCCATAGACAAGCCGCCCGACGCTCCGGCCCAGAGCAACGGCACGGGGCTCGATGCGCTTTCGGGAAGCGATCCGTTCATCATGATGGGAGACGGGAAAGGCTGGCTCTATGCCCCTGCGGGGCTGCGTGATGGACCGCTGCCCACGCACTATGAGGCATTCGAATCGCCGAGCGCCAACCGGCTGTATCGGCAGCGCACCAATCCTCCCACAAGGATGTGGCCTCGTTCGGGAAATCGAATCGCATCCGGTTCCGACTCGCGATTTCCCTACATCGCGACAACCTACCGTCTAACCGAACATCACACCGCCGGGGGCATGAGCCGCTGGCTCCCCTGGCTCGCCGAGCTGCAGCCGCAGTTCTTTGTCGAAGTCAGCCCCAGTCTGGCACGGTCGATCGGCATCGAAAACGGGGCGTGGGTAACCATCTCAACGGTTCGAGCCGAGATCGAGGCACGGGCGCTGGTGACCGAACGGATGCAGCCGATCTCTCAGGGAGGCCGAATGGTGGAGATGGTGGGGATTCCATATCACTGGGGTGAGGCAGGCATAACCACAGGTGACGTGGGGAACGATCTCACCTCGATGCTTGGGGAGCCGAATGTCTCCATTGAAGAAGTGAAGGCATTCATGTGTGACGTACGCCGGGGCCGGCGGGCATGACCGAGCTGGCGAATCCCGGTGAACGCCTCGGGTTCTTCACGGACACCTCCGTCTGCATCGGTTGCAAGGCCTGTGAGGTGGCCTGCAAGCAGTGGAACCAGCTTCCGATGGACGGCCTGGAGTGGGAGGGATCGAGCTACGACAACACCAGACGGCTGAGCGGGACGACCTGGCGGCACGTTACCTTCAATGAGCTACCGGGGAGTGGGGGAGCCGGCGCCCAGACAGACTGGCTCATGATGAGCGACGTCTGCAAGCACTGCACGCACGCCGGCTGCCTCGAGGCGTGTCCAACCGGTGCCATCGTCCGCACCGAGTTCAACACGGTCCTCATCCAACAGGACATCTGCAACGGATGCGGCTACTGCATCACGGCCTGTCCTTTCGGCGTCATTGACGCCAATCTGGGTAGTGACGGTGACGGGAAGGCGCACAAGTGCACGTTGTGTTACGACCGGCTGCGGGATGGAATGGAGCCGGCCTGCGCGAAGGCCTGCCCGACAGATTCCATCCAATTCGGCAACGTTGAAGAGCTGCGGGAGCGAGCTGAAGCACGTGTGGAGGCGCTTCGGTCAAAGGGTCTCGACGCTTATATCTATGGTGGCGAAGAAGTAGGAGGAACCAACGGAATCGGCGATCTCAACGCCTTCTTCCTCCTTCTCGACCGGCCCCAGCGCTACAATCTCCCCTCGCGTCCCAGTCTGCCGCAGAAGCGGACGCTCCCCGGACTGGTGAGTTTGGCGGGAGCAGCTCTTGTGATAACGATCGGCGCGATGTGGGCCATGTTGCCCGCGGACGAGGGCTAATGATGATTTCGGCTGGAGAGGAGACGTACCACGGCATTCCGCCCATCCGTGCGCCTCATTGGCGGTGGCTAGTGGCGGCCTACTTCTTCTTCGGGGGCATTGGAGGGGGGGCGTCGAGCCTGGGCGCGCTGGCCGCCTTCCGAGGGCCAGAGCTGCTGCCACTGGTTCGTCCGGCGCGCTACCTGAGCGCCGCCACGCTTGCCGTCTGCCCGGTCCTCCTCACGCTTGATCTGGGGCGTCCGGAACGTGCCCACCATATGTTTCGGATCGTCAAGCTCAAATCGCCCATGTCTCTCGGCTCTTGGGCACTCCTGCTCCTGGGGCTCATGTCCGGTCTCCTGGCACTCGTTCAGCTTCGAAGCGACGCCCTGAAGCGTGAAGCTCCACGCTCCCTGAGCCGGATTCTGGGGCTCATGCTGCTGCCCTTTGGGTTGTTTGTATCCGGATACACGGGTCTTCTGCTGGCCGTGTCCAATGTGCCGATTTGGGCTCGCGGCTACCGTTTGTTGGGGCCGACCTTCATGGCCTCGGCATTCTCCAGCGCGTCGGCTATCCTGGCGCTGCTGCTCTGGGGGAGCGGTGACGCGGGCGCCGCCAGTCGGAACGTCTTGCGACGAGCGGAAGGACTTTTTCTGCTCACTGAGCTGGCGCTACTTTGCGGTTGGCTCAAGAGTGTTGGGTCGGCTCGCCGGCCTTTGACACGCGGGCGTCTCGGGCTCGTATTCTGGCCGGTTACGGTCGTGGGTGGTCTGCTGGTCCCCCTGATCCTCAACCGGACAGCCCGCGGCAATCGCTTGAGTCTCCGATGGGCGGGCCCGCTGCTGGTGCTGGTTGGATCGTTTAGTCTTCGCACCCTGATTCTTCTGGCAGGCCATGAATCGGCCGACCGGCCCCAGGACTATTTCGACATGACCAAGTGACTTGGGGAGGCCGCGAATCCTGTGTTTAGGATGAGGTGTGGCTCGTAGCAGATCGTGGCGTGTCAAGAGGCACGCTGCACGCTGATTCATGCCCAGCGGCCGGGTGCTGGTTGTCGACGACGATGCCGGAATCCAGGAGTTGCTGGCGCTTGCTCTGACGAGCGAAGGCTACGAAGTTCTGGTGGCGAGGGACGGACTCGACGCCTTGGAGAAGCTTGAGGGCTTCATCCCCGATGTCATCATCCTTGACCTGATGATGCCCAGGATGGATGGATTGGCGTTCGGTGAGGTTCTGCGTGAACGGGGACTGCGGGGACGAATCCCCATCCTCGTGTTGTCGGCTGCCGCCGGAGGCCACGATACCGTGGCTCAGCTCAAACCCGAGGCATATGTCGATAAGCCCTTCAGCCTGCCCGACTTTCTACAGAAAGTCGCTCAGCTGGCTGCCTAAGCCGCGTTCAAGCTCCGACGCTCATCGGCTGTGGCGAATCGGCATGGACGATTTCCACCGCGTCGCCAACCTGGATGGGGCCAGAGGTCAACACCCTCCCGAGCGCTCCTTGATGGCCGCCCTGCATTGCCTCTCGGAGTCCGGTGCAGATCAGGTCCATCGCGAAGCAGGGCTTGCGCTCAATGGCGACCACCACTTCGGGACCACCGGCAAAGCGTAGTTTGGCGCCGGTTAGGGCCGGCAGGTGCACGTCTCCGGCCAGGATGATCTGCGCCTTGACCAGCTCCCGCGGTATTGGCCCAAACCGGCGTTCCAGCCTCCAGATGGTGCCCTCGTCTATCAGGCTTAGCTGACGGTTTCGCTCCCGGCCCTCGGGTGGCTTGCGGGAGTACCGGGGGTCCTGTCGTATGCCCATGCTTTCGACTACGTCGACACCGTTGACCGAAATCATAGGAGTTGGTTCGAGGTCTTCGGGAACCGATCCGCGGGGACCATGAACATAGAGTGCCGCTACGGCGGTTTGGACTACGCGCTCAGATGCCATAGTGCGATTATCTCAGAACTCGGGCGCTCTGTTTGTTTGGCCTACTCGGATACCATCACCGCTTCCGGTTCTGCAGCCTCATCCTCCTCCGCTTCGGTCCACTTTCCATGCGATTTGATGAGGGCAATGAGTCGGTCGTCGGCCTCCTCAGCCGGCACCCCCTTTTCGACGCATTCCTTGCCGACGTACAGGTTGACCTTTCCCGGTGCGCCCCCAACATAGCCAAAGTCGGCATCGGCCATCTCGCCGGGCCCGTTGACAACACAACCCATGATGGCCAGCTTGACCCCGGCAAGATGACTGGTTCGTGATTTGATCCGGTCGGTGGTTTCCTGGAGATCGAACAGGGTGCGTCCACATGACGGACAGGCCACGTAGTCCGTTCGCGAGATTCGAGCGCCGGCGCCTTGGAGAACGTTGAAGGCCAGAGCCACCGTGTCACCCGGCGCGTCAAGCATGATGGCGTCGCCCATCCCGTCGCAAAGTAACGCACCTGCCGGAATGGCGCAGTCAAACAGGCGATCGAGCGACCCTTCTGGATGTCGACTCTTCGCCACCAGCAGGACTGGGGCCTCGAGGTCGTGCTCGACCGTTCGGATGCGCAGGAGACGGTAGGCCCGAATCGCGATTGCCGCGTCCGCCTCCAGCCCCAGAATCATGGGCACCCCGTCATTCCGCAGGATTTGGCTTGCGCTCAGCACGCGGTCGACGGCAGCTTCTACCGAATCCTCCACGACGCTCAGGACGATGACCGGAATCCGAGCGGCCAGGGCTTCGAGTGAGAGAACCGCAACGTCCGTAGCGGCGGCTCGATCGGTAAGTCGTACGAGAAGGGCATCCGCTTGTCGGGAAGCGTTGCAGGCTAGACCCGTTTCGTGGCCGGCGGCAATCAAGGGCAGCCGGGCAGCCGGCAGAGCAGCAAGCTTCTGGCGTACGGTCCGTAGTGCGTCCAAGTCGTTGCGGGTCTCCAGTTCGACGAGCGCGGCGTCGGGCCGCGGCTGGCGTCGGCCGGCAGGGCTCGCCCATCGCAGCAGCGTCGCGGTAGCGTGTGTTTCATCCGAAAGCGTAGTCGGGATCATGCCGATCACGCCGATTGTTTCTCCGCCACCGAACGATATATGGGCCATCGATACCGGTTCAGCGGTGGAGCGCTCGTAGTGGAACGGGTCCCAAACCGGCTGAGGCGCGCTCTTGCCGGCTTCGGACCGGAAGAGCTGAGTGTAGCGGTCGGCGAGGGCCCGCGCCACGGGGATCTCGTCCTCCGGTTCCTCGGTGAGAGAGACGCGGACGGTGTCCCCGATGCCATCCTCCAGAAGACTTCCGATGCCAATTGCCGACTTGATGCGTCCGTCCTCGCCGTTGCCGGCTTCGGTCACGCCGAGGTGGAATGGGTAATCCATGCCTTCGACCTGCATGCGGGCGGCCAAAAGCCGGTATGCCGCGATCATCACCTTGGGATTGGAGGCCTTCATCGAGAGGATGAGGTCGCGGTAGTCCAGCGCCTCGCATACCCGCACGAATTCGAGAGCCGATTCGACCATTCCCTCGGGTGTATCGCCAAAGCGATTCATGATGCGATCCGATAGCGAGCCGTGGTTGGTGCCGATGCGCATGGCAATCCCGCGCTCGCGGCACTTCAGTACCAGTGGTGTGAAGCGCTCGGCCGCGTGTTCCACCTCGTCCTGGTACTCGCGATCAGAGTATTCACGGACGGCAAACTTCCGGGAATCGACGTAGTTCCCGGGGTTGATGCGGACCTTATCGGCGTAGTCCGCCGCCACCATCGCCGCCTGAGGGCTAAAGTGGATGTCTGCGACCAGCGGCACGGAAATGCCGCGAGAAGTCAGGATCTCCCGAATCTCACCGAGGCATCGAGCATCGGACGGAGTCGGCGTCGTGATGCGCACGATCTCGCATCCCACTCGGACGAGGCGCTCGGCCTGGGCGGCGGTGGCCGCCACGTCCTTGGTTAACGTGGTGGTCATCGACTGGATGCGGATGGGGTTCATACCGCCCACACCAATGGCCCCCACCTTGACCTCCCGAGTGCGGCGTCTCGTGGGAGATAGGAGGTCCGGGACGTACGGGAGCGGAGTGGAAGAAGTCATGGCATCCGGGCGCAAAACACAGAACGAGGGCTGCGTCGCAGCCCTCTTGCCATTCTATCCCCCTGTGTCAGTGGCGCCCCTAGCCGCTCGACTGAAATAGCACAAGAACGCCGCTGTCGTGATAGATCTGTTCCGACAAGGCGCGCAGCTCGATATCCGGTTGACCGGCTCCACAGTCGACGTCGGCGACAAAGGAGTCACGGGCAGCCTGATGCGGGTGAAGCGCCTTCAGCCGTACCTCAGGCAGCCCTGCCAGTGCATCCGTCAATTGCATGAGGGTACGCTGAAACGCTACCTGATTCACCCGGCGACCTCAGTCCACCATTCAATCTACCGGGGCAGAAGCCCGATTTCTGAGTGAGTGAGGTTAACATTTGGGAAAAAATCAGCCGTCGGGCGCTGATGGAGCGGGTTGGGAAGACCTGGAAGCGAGTGCCGGGGATGTGCTGGCCGGGAACCGTTCCGGGTCGATCACCAAGCCTTCCCCCGATCTCTACCCGCATCAGTGGAACTGGGATTCGTGCTTCATCGCGATCGGTCTGTCGCGCTACGATCCCGGTCGGGCGCAGGAAGAGCTGCTTTCGCTCACTCGCGGCCAATGGCGCAACGGCATGGTCCCCCAGATCGTCTTCACTCCAGGCGTCTCCGGCTACTTTCCAGGCCCTGACGTTTGGCAATCCGAGCGCTCGGCTGAGGCGCCATCCGAGGTGCAAACGTCGGGAATCACGCAGCCGCCGGTTCTGGCCACCGCGGCGCTACTCGCCTATGAACGCGATCCCGACCGCGAGCGAGCGACCCTCTTCCTCACCGAAGTCCTTCCTCGGATTCTCGCCTTCCATCGTTTTCTCTACCGGGAGCGGGACATTGACGGGGCCGGGCTCGTGGTGGTCGTGCACCCTTGGGAGTCGGGCTTGGACAACAGCCCACCGTATCTGGATGCCGGTTCACGGGTTCGACTGACCTACAAACCGAGATATCAGCGGTTGGATACCCAGCACGTCTCGGCTGCGAACCGGCCGACCGACAAGGACTACGACCTCTTCGTGTGGCTTCTGGAGCAGATGCGCGAAGTCGGCTACGAGTGGAGCGGCTACCTCCCCACCGCGACCCTTCTCGTCGAAGATGTGCTGTTCAACGCCATTCTCTGTCGGGCAAACGCGGACCTGTGCGAGCTTTGTCGCTACGCCGGAGTCTCATCGAACGAGGCAAACGAGTGGCTGGCCTCGACATCGAGCGCCATGGATTCGAAGCTGTGGAGGGAGGACGCCGGCCTCTACTTCAGCTACGACCGCGTCGCCGACCGCCCGCTGGCGGAGCCGACCGTTGCCTCCCTCACGCCCCTGTATGGTCCAACGATCGAGCCGGCCAGGCTAGATCGGCTGGTCTCAAAGCTCTTGGATCCGACCTTGTTCTGGCCGGGTCCAGGCTACGCCTGTCCCTCGACCAGCCTCAGCTCGCCTCGATTCAATCCGGCGAACTACTGGCTGGGCCCCGTCTGGATCAACACCAACTGGCTGCTCATCCGGGGGTTGGAGCGGCTTGGCCGGCTCGAACCGGCCAAGCGACTACGCTCCGACGCTCTGAATCTCTTGAAGACCGGCGGATTCCGGGAGTATTTCAATCCGCACGACGGCACCGGCTACGGGACGAACCGCTTCTCGTGGTCTGCCGCGCTTGCCATCGATCTTCTTCAAGACCCTGCTACTTGACAACTTTGACCTTCCCATGCATAAAGGCGTGGAAGATACAGTGATATTTGAAAAGGCCGACTTTGGTGAACTTGTGACTGGCCTTCTTGCCGGGGTTGATGGTACCCGTGTTCCACTTGCCCTTTAATTGAGTCGCCGTATGGGCAACGGTGGTCTTGTTGACCCATGTAACCGTTTGGCCCTTCTTGATGGTGATGGTCTTGGGCGAGAACGTGAAGTTGGACCCCACGATCTTGACCACGTGCGCAGATTTTGTGGCCGTGTGACCGACGAGGGACTTGGCCGCGACCGGGCCGGCGAGGAGTGAAACGCCGAGGAATGCGGCCAAGGCGAAGCCGGTGAAGCGAAGATGCATGCTGAAAGCCTCCGGTTTGTTGATCTGTTCACTCTTAGATAGCGCACCTGGATACACTGTCAAGCGTGGTAGAATCGCGCCATCGTTGACATGTCGCGCAGGAGTGCGGCGTGACCGTTGGTGATGTCGGCGGCGGGGAGAGAAGGGGCAGGCAGGTGATGGCGGGCGCCGGCGCAGCCTCGATTCGCATCGGGCTCCTCGGAGGATTCCGATTGTGGCGGCATGGGGCGCTCGTCGACGATGTCGCTTGGCAACGCCGGAGCGCTAAGGCAATCGTGAAGCTCCTCTCACTTCAGCCCAAGCGGCGACTGCATCGCGATGAGCTGCTCGACACGCTCTGGCCCGATGCCGATCCCCAATCCTCGGCAAACAGCTTCTACAAGGCGCTGCATCTGGCGCGGCGAGTCTTCCAGCCGGAGCTCGGCCGGCGCGAAAGCTCTGCCTTTCTGGTGCTCAGCAACAACATCCTTCAGCTGTCGCGAGAGACGTCCGCGGTGTGGATTGACGTCGAAGCGTTTGTCGAAGCGGGTAATCGTGCGATCGAAGCGGGAGACCTGTCTGCTGCAGAAGCCGCTCTCGACCTCTATCCCGGCGAGCTGCTCCCCGAGGACCGGTACGCCGAGTGGACGCTCCGTCCCCGCGAGCGGCTGGCCGAGCGGTGGGTCGACATTCTCCAGATCGTGGCGTCGGCCCGACAGGCAGCGGGCCAGCTTCCCGAAGCCATGGCGGCCTTGCACCGTGCCCTGGAGGCGGATCCAACCCGCGAGGACCTGCATCGAGCACTCATGAGGCTGCATCTCGAGGCCGGCAATCGGGACGAAGCCCTCCGGCAATACCAGCGTTGTCGGTCAGTACTCGACGAGGAGGTCGGCGCCCAGCCGGACTCCACCACCGAGCTGTTGCGCCAACAGATAGAAGCTTCGCCCGATCAGCCGAGCGGGCCGACGGAATCGATGTGGGCCCGGGCACGGTTGCCGGCTCTCTCCTTCCCGATGAGCGACGCCCCGTTGGTTGGGCGAGACCAGACGTTGAGAGATGTTCTTGAAGCCCTCGGAGACCGGCGGCCTTCCGGCAGCCGAATGCTGCTCGTGTCGGGAGAGCCGGGAGTGGGGAAGACGCGGCTCGTCATGGCGGCGATGAAGGCGCTTGCCGATCAGGGCCGGATGGTCCTGTGGGCGGAAAGCCATGAGCAGGAGGGCGCTCCCGCCTATGGGCCGCTTGTCGATGCCCTTGCTCCCATGCTGCTCGAGCGGTCGGAGGCAGAGTGGCCTCGCTTCCTGACGGCGTTCCCGACGTTGAGCCGGTTGATGCGACCCTCAGTCGCTGGTGAGGCGCTCAAGCCTGATTCCCCGCTCTTCGACGACCGCTTGGCAATCCGAGCCGAAGTGATTCAGATGCTGGATGCGCTCAGTGCGCACAAAGCCGCTGTCCTCGTTTTGGACGATCTCCAGAATGCCGATCATGCGACCCTCCAGCTGATCCACCACCTGGCTCGGGTTTCGCGGGATCACTCCTGGTTTCTCGTCGCAACCGCTCGAGAGGACCTTGGGCGACGGCAAGAGCGGTTCAGCCGCGTGGTCAGTTCGCTCCGGGCGATGGGATTACTCCAGGACGTCCGAGTGCATCTACTCGAAGAGGACGAAAGCCAGGCTCTGCTCGAACGTCTGCTCCCCGGATCACCGCTCTCGCCTCAGCTCGTCTCCCGGCTGCAGGCGTTGTCCCTGGGCAATCCCCTATTCCTCACGGAGTTGGTGGCTATGCTTCGCGAGTCGGGCGGACTGGTGTCCGAAAAGGGAGTCTGGAGCTTGAGCGAGAGCCAAGAGCTGAACCCCCCTCGTCGAGTCCAGGAACTGGTCGCCAGGCGGGTCGAGGGCCTTGGTCCCGACGTGCAGCATGTTCTCAGCGCGGCGTCGGTCGCGGGTCTCGAGGTGCAGCACGAGATCTTGAAGGCCGTCGTGGAGGTCCCGCCGAACCGCTTCGAAAGTGCCCTGGATGCGGTCCTGCAGGCCGACGTCCTGCAGGTGGTTTCCGGTGGCTACCGGTTTCGACATCCTCTTGTCCGGAGCAGCATCTATGAGCTAATGTCTGCCTCTCGTCGCCGTAGGCTGCACCTTCAGATCGGTGAGGTGATGGAGGCGCATGGCGGCAACCCGGCGGACCTCCTTGCGTACCACTTCACGCGAAGCGCTTCGTCCGAGAAAGCAGTCAGGTATCTGGAAGAAGCCGCCGACCGAGCCTTCGCGCATCACGCGAACGACTTAGCCCGCTCGTCCTATGCCGATCTGGTCTTCCGGCTTCGGCTCCTGCATCGGGATCGAGAACAGGCTCGAGCCTTGGAGAAACTGGCCCAGGTTCTGGCCACGATGGCTCGATATCAGGAAGCGATCGAGGCGCTAGAACAGGCGAGCCGGCTCTACGAGGCGGAGTGCTTGACCGACGAGCGATATCGGACCCTCGCGGCGCTCGGTCGCGTCGCGGCCGTCATGGGCAGGCCGGAGCTCGGTCTCGTCCGACTGGGTCCGCTGTTGACGCAGACCGAGTGGCGCCCGTCAGGGGTATCCCGGGCGGTGCTGGGAGATGTCTACGCGTCCGGGTCCCGCCTTGAATATGCCCGAGGGCAGCCGCTTCGAGAGCTTGCATTTGCCGAAAGGGCGGAACAGCTCCTGGCCGGCACAGAGGAACCGACACTCGGAGAGGTATTGGTCCGGAAAGGCACCGCCCTGGTGGAGCTCGGACGGCGTGACGAGGGCATCGAGGCACTTCAGCATGCCGTGAGCCTGAGCTCGGCGCAGAATAACCTGACGACGCTGTGTATCGCGCTTAACAACCTCACCGAGATCCAGCGGCGGGGTGGACAGCTCAACATCGCCCGCGAGACGGTTTTGAGCGCTCAGGACACCGCGCGCAGGTTGGGTGACCCGGCTCGTCTCGCCATGATGACCTGCACGCGGGGCGTTGTGGAGTTTCTCCGCGGGCGCTGGCCGGCGGCTCGTGAGCTGCTGCGCGAAGCGGTAGGCCTGATCCGAGATGTCGACGCTTTCTGGTCGGCCGCATACCCACTTCTGGAGCTGGGACGGCTGGAGCTCTACTGCGATGAGCCGGACGCAATCAGGAGGCTCGAAGACACATTGGAGATCGCTCGTTCTCGGGCCGACCGCCACGTCCTAACGGAAGCCCATTGCCTGCTGGCACAGGCAGCCATGGGCCGACGAGATCTCGGCACGGCGGCGCTCTGGCTGGATCGACTCGAAGCGGACGAGAGTCTCTCTGCTGACACAATCGCACCAGTGACGGCAAATGCACGAGCCGCGCTCATGCTCGCCTCGGGCAATCTCGACGAGGCCCTGAGCTTGAGCGAGCGCTCTGCAGAGGTGGCCGGCCTACGGCGCGATGTGCTGAGTGAGCTGGAGGCGGAACGACTTCGGGCCGCTGCGCTTTTCGCGCTCGGAGAAGAGGTGACCGCTCTGGATGTCATCGAGCCGGTAGCGGAACGGACGGCCGCCGTCGGCTTCACCCAGGGCTATGCGCGGTGCCTCTGGACCTGGGGACACATCCAAGCCGGCGGAAGTCGAGAAGGCCACGAACACACGCGACGGAGTGAGGAGCTGTTTGATCGGCTTGGCTCACGCCTCGACCCGATTCTTTTGCAGGTCTGCAATCCGAATGCCGATCGGCAGCTGCTCATCTCGTCGGCCTAGGCAACCATCCTTCAGTTGGGACTCTGCCAAGGCCCTTGGCCCAGATGCGGATTCTGGCGGATCCCGCGGCGGAGGCTGTTTTGCTGCTCTACGCCGTCGAATGTGTTGGCGTGGGCGGCGCCTGAGGCTCCAGTTCTGGAAGCGCCCGCTCCAGCTTTCGGAGAAGGCGGTGGAGATCGGCCTGATCTTGCCGGCTCAAGGCCGACAGGCATGCCTCGATCCGCGCTTCGTGTGCCGGGATGATCCGACAGCTCAGATCCTGGCCCTTCTCGGTCAGGCGGAGCCGATTGGTACGGCCTTCCTGTACCCGTTCCACGACGCCTTCGCGCTCCATCCGATCCAAGAGCTGGCAGATGTTGCCTTTAGTCACCAGGAGGGAGTCGGCCAGCTCCTGCTGGGTAATTCCCGGCCTCCCGGCCACGTGGGCGAGCACATCGAACTGAGCCAGGCTCACGTCCGAGCAGCGAAGCCCAATGGTTGCCCGACGTTCAATCTTCTGAAACACGCGGGCGAGGCGCAGCCAGGTGAGAAGCCCAAGAGTGGCCGGCATGTGTCGAGCAGTATTCATGGATCCTATATAGTTTATTGCTAAACATAAAGAAAGTCCATGCCTCGGCTTGGCACAGCCTATGCTCCAAATCAGCCAGCCCACAATCCTGAGGAGTGAGAAATGGCTACGTCAACCAAGACTAAACAGACTGAGTCGGGACTTTCCGATTCGGCCAAGCGTGCGAAGTGGATCGATTCCCCGGACGACCATGAGGATCGGAACGGTCAGACGCTGGCGACGCGCAATCACGAAGTCATCCAAAAATGGGCAGAAGCGCGGGGAGCGATGCCGGCTACGGTTGCAGGGACAGAACATGGAGACCGAGCCGGCGTCCTGCGAATGAACTTTCCGGGTTACGGAGGCGATGATCTTCAGGAGATCAGCTGGGACGAGTGGTTCCGGCCGTTCGATGAACGTAACCTGGTGTTCCTCTTTCAAGAGAACAAGTCCGACGGTAGTGAGAGCAACTTCTTCCGACTCGACAATCCAGATCGTGAGGATGGCTAGGTCTCGCCTGGTCGGGTAACCGGATAGCATGACGCGGTATGGGGAGCGCTACGGCGAACCCGGGATCGGATCGGCCCTCTGCAGGGAATGCTCTTGTCGAGGCGGTCCGGGATCTTTGGGCGCAGGTGATTCGCTCGAGCGACGATGAGGTGGTTTTCTACGACCATGACGGCGCCGGTGCTCGGGTGAGGAGGACCGAACAGGGATTCCGGATCGGCTGGGTCACCGAGACCGAGGGCCAGGCGACATGGTTCGAAAGCGACCGGGTGTTCCCAGACCCAAGACAAGCGGTCTTCTATGCGTTTCAGGGTCGAGATCGTGCGGCTGAACGCTAGCCGCACGTAGGCCTAGTCGGGAATGGTCCGAAAAAAGCAGGTTTCTGCTCCCGTGTGGCACATGGCAGTCGCACCGGTGGCCGGAGAAACCACCGCCAGGAGAGCATCGCCGTCGCAATCCAACCGGAGGTCTCGGACAAGCAGATAGTTGCCCGAGTTACGGCCCTTCAGCCAGATCTCGCTCCGGCTGCGGCTCCACAAGTGCAACCGGCCGGTGGTACGGGTCAACTGGAGGGCCTCCTCATTCGCATAGCCAACCATGAGCACGTAGCGCGTTTCGGAGTCTTGAACGACAACCGGGACCAGCCCGGCGCCCTTGGCAAAGTCGATGGCCTTTGGCGTGAGCGGATCACTCATGGAACGTCGTGATTCCCGACTGAGAGGAGCGCCGCGGGCGGCTCGAGGCGGACAGGGATGCCGGCCGAGGCGAGATGCTCCTTGACTTCAAGGATGGTCAGCATTCCGTAATGGAAGAGTGATGCGGCGAGAACGGCATCCGCCTGGCCATCGAGAATGGCGGCTGCAAAGTCCTCCGGTGACCCCGCTCCGCCTGATGCGATGACAGGCACGGGAACACGCTCAGAGATTGCCCTCAGTAGCTCGAGATCGTAGCCGCGCCGACCGCCGTCGGCATCCATGCTGGTCAAGAGAATCTCTCCCGCGCCTCTGGACGCGCCTTCCACAGCCCAGGTGATGGCATCGAGGCCCGTCGCCCTCCGGCCTCCCTCGACAAACACCTCCCAGCCTTCGACTCTTCGCCGTGCGTCAATGGCCAGAACCACGCACTGGCTTCCGAATGACTCGGCCGCCTCATTCAGCAGCTCTGGGCGCTTGACCGCCGCAGAGTTCACACTCACTTTGTCGGCTCCCGCGTCAAGAGCCGCCCGGGCTTCCAGGACGGTTCGAATGCCGCCTCCCACGGTGAGTGGAATGAAGATCTGCCGAGCGGTCCGCGAAACCACATCCAACACGGTCGTGCGGCCCTCAGGCGCCGCGCTGATGTCGAGGAACACGATCTCGTCGGCGCCTTCGTCGTAGTATCGGCTTGCCAGCTCAACGGGATCTCCCGCTGGTTGGAGCGAGTCGAATTGGACGCCCTTCACGACCTGCGAGCCGGCGACATCGAGGCACGGGATGACGCGTTTAGCCAGCACCTGCCGCCACCGCTTGTGCGAGATCCAGACTTCCTTCATATAGCGCCCGCCCGATGATCGCCGCCTCGGCTCCCACCTGCTTAAGAGCGTGAATGTGCTCCAGTGTGCTTACGCCACCCGAAGCAATCACGGGGCGGTCGGCAGCCTCGATGACGGTGCGAAGCAGCTCGGCGTTGGGTGCGGTGAGGGTTCCGTCTCTACTGACGTCCGTCACCAGAAATCGCCCGACCCCGGAGTTGATCAGCCGCTTTGCCAGCTCAGAGGGCGTCTGGGAGGAGGTTCGAGCCCAACCTCTTGTTGCCACGTTCCCCGCCTTGACGTCGATCGCGACCACGATGTGTTGTCCGTGTAGAGCCACCGCGCGGCGAAGCATCGTCTCATCTTCGATCGCCTGTGTGCCGACAACCACGCGTTCCACGCCTGCTTCGACGAGGAACTGTACCGTCTCCAAGGTGCGCACGCCCCCGCCCGCCTGAATCCGGCATCCCTTGGACGCGAGGCGACCAACGAGGGCCAGATGTTTCGGTGTGCCGTCTCGTGCGCCATCCAGGTCGACGACATGAATGAGACTGGCGCCGGCTTCCATCCAGCGCGCGGCCCACTCTTCAGGATCTCCGTAATCGATGGGCGCTTCGAAATTCCCTTGAATCAGCCGAACAGCGCGGCCCCCGAAGAGATCAATAGAGGGAATGATGAGCATCAGACGAGGGCCAGAAAGTTCGAAAGCAGCCGGAGGCCCTGAGCCGCGCTCTTCTCTGGATGAAATTGCGTGGCCCAGAACCGGCCCTGTCTGAGTGCGCTGGGAAATTGGATGCCGTAGTCTGTCCAGCCACAGGCGGCGTCCTCCTCCACGGAACAATAATAGGAGTGGACGAAGTAGAAGTAGGTGCCGCTGGGGATGCCGGCGAAGAGCGGGTCGTCGCGATGTTCCACGCGGTTCCAGCCGATCTGGGGAATCTTCAGCCGAGCCGTCCCCGCCTCGAACCGGCGGCATTCCCCGCGGACGAGACCGAGGCACGGAGTTGGCCCCTCCTGACTACGATCGAGGGCCAGCTGCATGCCAAGGCAAATGCCGAGAGCCGGAACACCGCTGCTGATTGCCGTTCGAAGCGCCTGTCCAATGCCATTCGATTCCAGAGTGGACATGGCGGCAGGAGCGGCGCCCTGGCCTGGGAAAACGAGGACAGGGGCGCGAGATACCAGCTCCGGATCAGTCGTGATTTCGGCTTGGCAGCCAACCTGAAGGAAAGCACTCCGGACACTGGCGAGGTTGCCGTGCCCGGCATCCACGATCACGACTCGCCGTCGGCGCTCAATCAAGCCGGCCCTTGGTGGAGGGGATGGTGTCACGGCCGGTTTCAGCTGCCGCCATGCGCAGGGCTCGGGCCGCGGACTTGAAGACCGCTTCGATGATGTGATGGCTGTTGCGACCCCGAATAAGATCGATATGCAAATTGAAGCGCCCATGATTGGCAAATGCGGCGAAGAAGTCCTCGCACAGCTCGGTGTCGAAGTCCCCCAGGCGCTTTGCCCGCACCGGGGCCTGGAACCAACAGTAGGGCCGTCCCGAGAGATCGATGACCGTTCGCGCGAGGGCCTCATCCATGGGCACGTAGGCCCAACCATACCGGTTGATCCCCGCCCGTTTTCCCAGGGCTTCGTGGAGAGCTTGGCCCAGCACAATTCCGCAATCTTCGACCGTGTGATGTGGGTCCACCTCCAGATCGCCCTTTGCTTGCACAGTCAGATCGAACCCGCCATGCGTCGCCAGAAGGGTCAGCATGTGGTCAAAGAAACCGATGCCGGTGGCGATGTGGGCAACAGCGCCTCCGTCTAGATTCACGGAGACGGAGATATCCGTCTCTCGAGTGGCGCGTGTCACGGTACGGCGGCGGCCGGCCGTCTCGGTCGTCACTGCGCCGCCGGCTCCAGCCGGCTTTCCGTGAGCTCGATCTCGACCGTACGCAACGCGGAAAGGAGTCGCTCAACTTCCGCATCGGTTCCCACACTGATGCGCAAAGCCGGCGGCTGGTCGAATCTCCGGACAAGCACGCCTTTCCTCAACAGCGCCTGGTAGACACGGTCGAGGTCGATCCCCTCACGCATTCTGCAGTACACAAAATTGGCGTCGGTCGGCGAGGGACTCAGGAGCGAGTTCGACTGGAGGCTCAGATGGAGAGTGTGAGCTGTCCGCCGTACCCTTGCCACGGCATCGCCCTTGGAGTGCCTTAGTGCGGCCAGACCGGCGGCTTGGGCCACAGAACTGACGGTATAGGCCGGCTTGACGCGCCTCATCGCGTCGGCGACCTCTTTCGAGAAGAGCCCGTAGCCCAACCGGAGACCGGCCAAACCAGCCCACTTGCTGAACGTCCGCACGATCATCAGACGGGGATGGCCTTCCAGCAGGGCACGGGCCGAGCAATCGGCAAACTCGACGTAGGCTTCGTCAACCAGGATGTGAGGGCCCAGCGCAAGCAGCCGCTCGACGTCGGCCAGCTGCGTCTGATTGCCGGTTGGATTGTTGGGGCTGCAGAGAACGATCAGCTTGGTGCGCTTCGTCAGCGCTTCTCGAGCCGACTCCACATCGACACGGAAGGCGTCGTCGCGCGGGACGTGCACCACCGAAGCTCGACTCAGGCCGGCGGCCACGGAATAGAAGCCGAAGGTGGGAGGGAAGGAGATGATCTCGTCCCCCGGATCGAGAAAGAGACGAAAAATCACGTCGATGATCTCGTCGCCACCGGCGCCAACGACGACCCGTCCCGGCTCGAGGTCGACATATTGCGCGATCGCATCCACAAGCGCCGTTACGCTGTTATCTGGATAGCGATGGAATTGCACGTGACGCACCGCTTCGAGCACGTCCGGATGCGGCCCGTAGGGGTTCTCGTTCTGGTTGAGCTTTACCCAATCGTCCACCAGGACGCCATAGCGCCCCGCCAGTGTCTCGAGGGGCGTCACGGCTCGATAGGGGGCGACGCGCGACAGGTCAGAGCGAAATGGGGGGCTCCTCATGGAGGCAGAGGCGATTGGCGAATCTCGATGGCCCGGGCATGCGCTTCCAAGCCCTCAACGCGAGCCAGCGCCCTTGCGGTCGGCCCAATGGCGGCCAGGCCGCTCGCGCTGAGCTCCTGAAGCTGCATCGGCCGACCGAAGGCTTCCACAGACAGCGGGGCGAACATGCGGGCAAACCCGCCTGTTGGGAGCACATGATTGGACCCGGTGCAGTAGTCGCCGGCTGCATTGGGACTGTAGGGGCCGAGAAATACAGAGCCGGCTGAAGAAAGGTCCGTGACGATTGCATGGGGGTTCCGGATCATGATTTCGAGGTGTTCTGGGGCGTACTCGTTCGCGAGTGCGACGGCCTGACTCAGGTCTTCGACCAGTGCGGCGCCGGAACAACCCCGAAGAGATGCCGTGATCAAGTCCCGATGAGGAAGGTCAAGCAGCTGTCGCTGTATCTCCTGTTCGACCTCCTCGGCAAGCTCACGGTTGGTGGTCACGAGCAGCACCGGTGAGTCCATGCCGTGTTCGGCGTTGGCCAGCATGTCCGCGGCGACCCAGGCCGCGTTGGCGGTCTCGTCGGCGATGATCAGAAGCTCCGAGGGGCCTGCCGGGAGGTCGATGGCTACCTCCGGGAACACCTGAAGCTTGGCTGCCGTCACATACGCATTCCCGGGTCCGAATATCTTATCTACCTTGGGAACCGTTTGGGTCCCATGGGCAAGCGCGCCGATGGCCTGTGCACCACCGACGCAAAAGATGTCCTGAATGCCTGCTTCCGCCGCAGCGACCAGCGTTGCCGCGGGAACCTTGCCTCGATCGTCCGGGGGTGTGGCCAAGATCCTCTTCGGACAACCGGAAACCTGCGCGGTGACCGCTAGCATGACGACCGATGATGGGTATCGAGCACGGCCACCAGGCACATAGAGCCCCACGGCGGCGATCGGCCTCCAGCTGCGCCATACGGCGACGCCCGGCGCGGTTTCAACCCGGACCTCACGCGGTATCTGCGACTCGTGAAAGGATCGAACTGCATCGATGCTGCGCCGCACCGCGTCGACGTAATCGCCTTCCACCACGTCATATGCGGCGGCGATATCGCTCGTGGGTACGCGGATATGTTCGAGCTCTACTCCGTCGAAGCGCTTGGTCAGGCTGCGGAGTGCCGTATCGCCATGGGCCTGAACGGACTCCAGAATCTCTCGAACCACCCGTTGCAGCTCGGGATCGAGGTGCAGGCGGTTGGCCCTACCCGGCAGGTCTTCTGCCCGTGGACTGGAATGGATCTTCAACAGGTGTTCGGGCATGGTCAAACGATCATCTTTTCGATCGGGGACACCAAGATCTCACTGGCGCCCGCATCGCGCAGCTTCTCGATCACCTCCCAGAAGAATTCCTCCCGGACGGCGGTATGAACGGCAACCCAATTCGGGTCGGCAAGCTCCACGATGGTCGGCGACTTCATGCCATGTGCCACCTCTTCGACCTGCCGAAGCGCGGCCTTGGGCACGTTCATCATGACGTATTTGTAATCCCGAGCAACAAGGGCGGCCCGCAGGCGCATCAAGAGGCGGTCGATCTTCCGTCGCTTCTCGAGCCGCTCGAGTGCGGCTGGATTGGCGATCACCGCAGCCTGAGAGGTCAACACAGTATCGATGGCCCGCAGATCGTTGATGCGGAGGGTGCTCCCCGTCGCCGTCAGCTCCACGATGCCGGATGCCACACCGAGAGCGGGCGCCAGCTCCACCGAACCGCTCACAGGAATCAAGCTCACCTCGACCCCGTGGGAGCTGAAGTATCGCCCCGCCGATTGCGGATACGATGTAGCAATCTTGGCCCCTCGGAGTTCTTCGACGCGTTGGATTGTGCTGTCCTTTGGTACGGCCACCACCAGACTGCAGTAGCCGAACCGAAGCGGTAGCAGCTCGCAGACGTCGAAGCCTGATTCGACGACCAAGTTCTGGCCAACGATGCCGAGATCCACCACCCCCTCGGCGACATACTCCGAAATGTCGTCGTCGCGCACGTACAGGAGCTCGAGCTCAAAATTGCGACACGCGGCGAAGAGCCGCGCTCGATAGGTCTCGAACTCCAAGCCCACAGCACGCAAGAGGTCGAGCGTCGGCTGCGTCAGCCGTCCATCCTTCTGAATGGCCAATCGAAGATTCTGTCCCGACTGCTGCACCTATTCACCTGCCTCATCGCGGTCCAGGAATCAAAAAAGCCCTCGCTCCCGGACAATTGCGTCCTCGGAACGAGAGCCTAAGACTCCCGCGGTCCCATCCTGTTTCCCGTCAAGACTGACGGACACTCATTGGCATTCACCGCCATGCGCTGAAAGGGGCGCACCCCCACGGTCAGGTCCGAACCGGAGTGTGATCGCGTGTGGCCATTTGCCAGGCTTCCACCAGTCCTGACTCGCTCGAAAGGCCGCGGGATTCCAGAGGGTGGATTCCTCCACCATGCTTTTCTGATGTAGCCAAGTCTACTTGAGTCAGGAATTCGGGTCAATTGCCACTTCTGGAACGGCGGCAGGAATGGCCGGCGCGGCCGGGTGTTGGCCCATCAGTCGCAGCCACGTCGGGAGGATCGCAATGAGCACGCCTCCGGCAAACAGGGGCACAAAGGCGGTCTGAGCCACGTGGGTGGCGTCCCAAAGTCCTCCACCGATGAGCGAACCGACAAACGGGCAGATGTATGAAATCGTGAAGACGCCGGCGCTGAGGCGATGGGCGTCGCCCGGAGCGGCCAGAACGGGAGGGAGGGCAAGGGTCAAGACGAAGACAAAGGCCGTGGAGAACCCCAGCAATCCGGCATCGAACACCACGCCGATCGGTGGCAGCACTGCCAAGCCGGACGTGGTCAGAAGTACGAGGAGTCCCGCGCAGACAAGGGGTGCCCGTCGGGCAACCAAGCTTGGTCCAGCGAGCGCCAGGAGTAGGGAGGCTGGGAGCTGAACGAGATTGAGCGAAGTGAGTGCCGGCGTGATGAGGTCGGCGTGGTGATGATGGCGGAGGAAGTCGGGGAGAAAGGCGTTGGCCGACCAGTAGGCGGCTGAGGCACCTCCGAGAATGAGCCCGAGCAGCCAGATTCTCGGGTCCCGCCAGTCGGGCCACCATCGAACCAGCCTCGTTCCCGGCTCCGTTGCCAGGGCTGGCGGCCCGGCTTCAACCAGCAACGCAGTCAGGATGACGGGTAACGACCAGAAGGCCAAAACCAACCCCCAGGAGCCGCCGAGGAGCCCGAGCAGCAACGAGGCCGAGATCGCTACCGGTATGATCTCGCCAACCAACATCCCGTTGGTGAACGCGCCTGTTGCCAGACCAATCCGATCCGGCAGCCACTCCTTGACGAGGGCCGGTAAGGAGGGCTGTGAGACGGCGATGCCACAGGCCATGAGGGTGGCCATCAGGAACAAGATCGCGGGGGAGGGGCCGAGGCCCCGAAGGCCGCCGGCCACACCTACGGTGAGGAGGCCAACCACCAATGCCCGGCGAGCGCCCACCCGCGCCACCAAGAGTGACCCGGGGACGGCAATCAGTGCGAGCAGCAGAACCGGCAGGGCGGTCAGGGCGCCCACCGCGGTCTCCGAGAGGTGAAGCTGGTGATGTATTTGCGAGAGTAGAGGAGGCACCGCCAGGATTGTCAGGCGGAGTGAGGCCCCTGCCGTCCAAAGGAGGGCCAGCTTTGAGGCCAGGCGGTTATCAGGCAATCGGGGTCTGTCTCGGCATGACAGGACACTTCTACTACGCCCCAGCCAGCAATCGGCGGCTGTTCGGAAGCCGTCGTCTCGGGATCAGAACGCTCGACGGCTCGGGAGAAGCGATGGCCCCGAGACAGTCGGATCAGCAGGCGCGATGGTGAGCCGTCAGATGCCTTCCGTGGCTCTCGACCGGGCTGAGGACATTCACGCGTTCCAACTGGAAGCTCATCGAACCGTGGATTGGATTGCCTGGTATCTCGAGCATTCAGAGACGTTTCCGGTCGTCAGTCGGGTCAGACCTGGTGAGATCCGTTCTCAATTTGCCTCCGAGCCTCCCGATGATGGAGTGGGAACGAGAGGGGCGCTGGAGGAAGTGCGGGAAAGGATTCTTCCCGGTATTACCCACTGGAACAGTCCCGAGTTCATGGCGTACTTTGCCATCTCCGGCTCTCCTCCAGGAATCCTCGCCGAGCTGGTCTGCGCTGCGTTCAACGTCAATGGAATGCTGTGGGAAACCTCGCCGGCGGCCACCGAGCTCGAACAGCTGACGCTCGACTGGCTTCGTCAGATGCTGGGTCTACCCCAGGCTCTGTTCGGGCTGATCTACGACACGGCTTCAATCTCCACACTGTGCGCGGTTGCGGCGGCACGGGAACGTGCGCTTCCCGACGTGCGAGGGCATGGGCTGAGCGGCGGCCCGCAGCTGACTCTGTACTGCAGTGCAGAAGCGCATTCCGTCGTGGATAAGGCCGCCATGGTGCTTGGCATCGGTCACGACCAGGTTCGGAAGGTGACGACCGACAACGAACTGCGCATGAACCCCATGCAGCTGGCCCAAATGGTACGCGCGGATCGGACCGCTGGATATCTTCCGTTCTGCGTTGTGGCGACGGTAGGAACCACCTCGACCACCAGCATCGATCCCGTGTCAGATATCGCCTACGTGTGTGAAGAATCGTCTCTGTGGTTGCATGTCGACGCGGCGTATGGGGGTGCAGCGGCGATCGTGCCGGAGATGCGATGGGTCTTGCAGGGGTGCGACCGAGCCGACTCGTTGTGCCTCAACCCCCACAAGTGGCTGCTCACGCCGGTAGATCTTTCCGTCCTGTACACGCGTGATCCCCAACAGCTGCGGGCGGCCTTCAGTCTGGTGAAGCCGTACCTGGAAACGGGTCATGACGAAGAGGTCACGAATCTCATGGACTATGGCCCACAACTCGGACGGCGGTTCCGAGCGCTGAAGCTGTGGCTGGTGCTCCGAGCGTACGGGGTTAATGGACTGCAGTCAGTAATCCGGCGTCACCTGCAGCTCGCGGCCGAGCTCGAGGAGTGGGTGCAAACGGCACCGGCTTTCGAGTTGATGGCGCCACGTCACTTCAGCACCGTCTGTTTTCGGGCTATCCCGTCAAGGGAAGCCGAGACGGCCTGCGAGGCCCTCAACCGCGCGATTCTGAACCGCGTCAACCGTAGCGGTGATGCCTACATCTCCCACACGCAAATCCAAGGGCGGTACGCCCTTCGAGTGGCGATCGGCCATATGTGGACCGAGCGAAACCACGTGGAACGGCTTCAAGAGCTGCTGACAGAAGCCGCCGCTGCGGTCACCTAGCGCACCGCATCGCGACGTCAGGCAGCCGGCTCGTCCTCGACCGGATCTACGGAAGGGATCAGGCATTCGCCGTTCCGACAAATGCATACCTGATTTCCCCCGTTGCGTTTCGCGTGGTACATTCCTCGATCTGCACGAGTGATGATCTCCTCACCCGTATCGCCCGGCTCGAGCTCCGCCACGCCGACGCTGACCTCGATGTGCCCGACACCGGTCTCACCGCCTAGATCGGCGGTGGCGATGAGGGCCCTGAGCCGCTCGGCCACAATGGCGGCACCCTCAGCCGAAACCTCCGGCAATAGCAGCAGGAACTCCTCTCCGCCATAGCGAACCACCAGGTCCTCGGTCCGAACTTCCGATCGCATGAGATGAGCGAGGCTTCGCAGCACGGCATCCCCGGCATCATGGCCAAAAAGGTCATTGACGTTCTTGAACTCGTCGGCGTCGACCATCACCATCGCGAGCGGATGGCCGTTGCGGACCGCACGGGACAGCTCTTCGGTCATCCGTTCCGCCAGGTAGCGACGGTTGAATAGGCCGGTCAGCTCATCGGTTCGCGCCTGGAGGCGCATCTCGTCATAGAGCCGTGAGCGGTCGAAGCCGATCGCAGCTTGGGCGGCGATGATCTCGAGCACTCGCAGGTCATCCCGCGTGAACCCGTCGGCGCCCCGCTTCCATAGACAGATCACACCGGCGACCTGTTCGTTGTGAAGCAGGGGGGTGGCTACGGCCGAGACTTCTACGCCCATCTCTCTGACGTCGTTCGAAACTCGGGGATCCGACAGTGAGCTTTCGACGAGGGCCGAACGGCCATGCTCGAGAACCCAGCCAGGGATCCCCTCGTTCAGCTCCCTTGGCGTGCGAGGTATGGGATCATCGGCCCTCAGCGCCGGTATCAAGAGGGGCTCCAGCCGGTTGCCATCACGGAGGTAGACGCGGCAGCCGTCGAAGCCGATCAGGCTCGCAAGCCCCCGTTCCATCGCCGTCGCGATGGCGACGCTGTCGTGCAAGGAGGTCATCTCCTGCACCAGCCCATGAACCGCCTGCAGCTCCTGCACACGGCTCTTCTGCTCCTCGAACAGTCGAGCGTTTTCGATGGCGATGGCAGCCTGCGTTCCAAAGAGGGTCAGGAGCTCAACCTCATCTGAGCTGAAGGCGTCGAGCTCGTCTCGCTCCACGTTCAATACACCGACCACCTGATGGCCACGACGCAGCGGTACCGCCACCTCCGAGAGGACCGCGTCAGATCCGGGTATGTAACCCTCGAAGGTTCGAACGTCGCGCACCACGAGCGGCTGGCCTGTGGTGAATACCATGCCGGTTACGCCCTTGCCGAAAGGCACCTTGAGCTCCTCACGGCGGGTATCTTCGAGGGCTCCAATGGCGGCAACCGTGTCCAGCACCCCTGTGCGCCAGTTGGGGACCTGGATCGCCGCGAGGTGATAGGGCATCACCTCACGTATGCCGCTGAGAATGGCATCGATCACACCCGACAGCTCGAGTGCCGAATTGACGGTCTCCGCTACGCGGAGGAGGGCCTGGCGCCGATGAGCCGAGGCCTGACTTTCGGCGAAGAGCCGGGCGTTCTGAATGGCGATGGCCGCCTGCGTGGCGATGACGTTCAGTGTTTCAACATCGTCCTTTGTGTACGCGTACCGCCTCGTGCTCTGGACCGACAGCGTGCCGATCGTTCGGCTCCCGGTATTGAGGGGAGCATAGATCATCGCCTCGGATGGGCCGCGGCTTTCATCGCCCATGATGATGATCGGCAGGCCATTGTTCTCGGCGAACTGCTCGTATTGCTCCGCTGTGTGGAAGAGGAGCGTTCGCCCGCGCTCAAAAACATGAGTGGTGACACTGTGGGCTTCGGGCGCCTCGATGTCGAGGGTCAAGTGCCCGAATTCGCGCACATACGGAATCGTGACGGTGGACCCACGCGAAGGCGCCAGGGCGACGAAGAACATGGAAGTGTCCATGACGCGGCTGATCTGGTCGTAGATGGTGTCGTACAGGCTGCGGAGGTCAAGCGTGGACGAGAGAACGCCCGCAATCTCGTGAAGCAGCCTGAGCCGGCGGGTCTCACTCACCGGAGCGCCCACACCATTGCGCCCCGCAGACGACGTCGGCCCGCCGCTGCCGGCCGTGACGTGACCGAGCGGTGGGTTGGCTATTCTGCTCACAGTCCTGGGGGTTTCAAACGGTGTATCCAAGGGCGTCCAGAGTTGAGCGCTCCGATTTTGGTGGGGACGAAGTCCCACGCGGGGTCATCCTAACCGAGACCGGGCCGCCGATCATCAGCCGGGAGGTACTAACTGAATCAGACGGTGGTACTAGCCGCAATGGTTGAGCGCGGCCGGGGATTGCATCGTCCGTAAAAGGGCAGCAGGTGCGGGCCTGGCGGGTACAATGTCACTGCAACTTCGCCCTATCCAACGCAGGAAAGGGGATCTCGTAGCTCGTGGACTCGGTCACGGTTGTCCTTCCGCATCAGCTTCGCCAGGAGGCCGGCGGCGTCAGGTCGGTGACATCGAACGCCACGACCGTCCGAGAGATGTTGAACGAGCTGGATAGCCGATTTCCCGGTATGAAGTTTCGTTTCTGCCAGGAGACGGGCGAGCTGCGGCCATTCGTCAACGTCTTTGTCGGCAGCGAGAACGTCCGTTATCTGGATGGTCTCGACAGCCGGTTGAGGTCTGGGGATGTGGTTCACATCATCCACTCGGTGGCCGGAGGAGCGCAAACCTACACAGATTCCAGAACCCCGGAGGAGAGCAGGTGACAAGTAACGGATATGCCGATGGAACGGTGATCTTATTGGTCGGCACTAAGCGGGGGCTTTTCCTGCTCAGTTCCAAAGACCGAAGGTCCTGGTCAATCGATCGCTCGACCCTGCTGCCCTCCCGAGTCTTCTTCGCCAGCCTGGATCAGCGCTCGTCGCCTCGGATCTTCGCCGCGGATAACGGAAGCTTCTTTGGATCCTTTCTTCGGTATAGCGACGACTTCGGAGAAACATGGAAAGAACCGGAGAAGGGCATTCAGTTTTCCGAGGAGTCAGGCCGTACCCTGGCCAACATCTGGATTGTTCAGCCTGGGCGTGACAGCGAGCCTGAGGTCGTTTACGCGGGTGTCGATCCCGGGAGCCTGTGGCGGAGCGAGGACCGGGGCGTTACCTGGGAGATGAACCAGGGGCTCGAGTCCCATCCAACGCGCGAGCGTTGGGGGCCAGGAGCCGGCGGCCTGTGTCTCCACTCGATCGTGGCGGATCCGACCAACTCGTCACGCATGTGGGTTGGCATCTCGGCGGTCGGCTGTATCCGCACCGATGATGGAGGACAGTCTTGGGAGTTTGCCAACAGGAACACGCGGGCCGGATTCCTTCCGGACCCATACGTCGAATATGGTCAGTGCATTCACCGACTAATTCAGCATCCCGATAACCCCGACGTTCTCTATCAGCAGAACCACTGCGGCGTCTATCGAACCAAGAACGGCGCCAAAGATTGGGAGGAAGTCACCGAGGGTCTGCCCTCCGAGTTCGGCTTCCCCATCGCGCTCGACTACCACAACCCTGAAACCATCTTCGTGATCGCGGAAGACCCCGAGCCCCGCTGCAACTTCCCGGACCGGTTCGTCGTATACCGTAGTGAGAACGCGGGCGACACCTGGGAGCGGAAGAGTACGGGCCTGCCCGCCGGCGAGCAGGTGCGACTTGGGGTGCTTCGGCATGGGATGTGTAGTGATCGTCTCGATCCCTGTGGTGTCTACGTGGGCACGAACACCGGACAATTGTTTGCAAGCAATGATCGAGGTGAGAGCTGGCAGATGGTAACCGACTTCCTCCCGCCGATCTACTCGGTTCAGGCAGCCGTTATCGGGCAATAGCCGGCACATCCAGGTCCCATTTCCAATCGCGGGTCCGACCGCGTCCTGGCACGCTCATTGCGTTGGTCTGGCGCATTTGTAACGAAGAGAGCCAGACTTGTCTGCTACGTCATGAGCCTGTCGGCTGCTCCCCAGGCGCGAACAACTGAGATTCACGCTGACCAACTGCCAAGGATTGGGCGTCCCGAGGAGGCCGTGGCCACGGCGAAAGCGGCCGGCCTTCGCTATGTGACGGATGCCGCACCAGGGATACGGCGACAACGGTTCGGACGAGGATTCCGTTACCTCGATCCTGCCGGCGCACCGGTTACAGACAGCGACGTCCTACGCCGCATTCGATCCATGGCTATCCCTCCGGCTTGGATGGAGGTTTGGATTGCGACCTCCGCCAACGCCCACATCCAGGCGACCGGGAGAGATTCGCGAGGACGCAAGCAATACATCTACCACCCGGAGTGGCGGCGTATTCGGGACGAGACCAAGTATCACCGGATGCTCGTTTTCGGGGCGGCGCTGCCGGACATCCGAGCCCGGGTCAACGCCGATGCCGGCAGGCCAGGCATGTCCCGCGAGCGGGTCCTCGCTACGATCGTGCGGTTACTCGATGAGACCGCGATCCGGGTAGGAAACTCTGAGTACATGGTTGCCAATGGTTCGTTCGGCCTCACGACCCTTCGCACGGAGCATGTGGACGTCCGGGGCAGTACGCTGCGTTTCCACTTCCGAGGCAAGGGCGGTAAGGATATCTCGCTCAGCATCAAGGATCGCCGCGTTGCGGCAACCATCAGGAGGTTGCAGGAACTTCCGGGTCAGGACATCTTTCGATATCGCTCTGGCGACGGCGCCCTCATTGCCCTCGATTCCTCGGATGTGAACCTCTACATCCGAGAGGTGAGTGGACAAGATTTTACGGCCAAAGACTTTCGCACCTGGACCGCCGGGGTATTGGTTGCGGAGGCCCTCGCGGCTATGGGCTCTGTGGAGTCAGACCGGCAGCGTACGCGTAACGTGAATGCCGCCGTGGAGTATGCGGCCAAGCGCCTCGGGAACACGAAGACGGTCTGCCGGGCGAGCTACGTGCATCCCGACATTATTCGCGCGTACGAGGAGGGCTGGCTGCCGGCGGCATGGGTATCCGGATATCAGGCGCAAGCACCGGATGGCTTGCACCCGGAGGAGAACGCCATGCTCTCCATCCTGGTGCAAGCCGAAACAGGGCGTACAGCCCGCCCTGGCTAGGTGGGCTAGGCCGGCTAGGCTGGTACGGCAGCCCCTGAGAAGAGCTTGACCATTTCCCGGTTGAATGCTGGGATGTCATCAGGCTTGCGGCTGGTCACCAGGTTGCCGTCGACCACAACTTCCTCATCCACCCAGTTTGCGCCGGCGTTCCGAATGTCGTCTTGGATGGTGAAGTAGCTCGTAAGGGTACGACCCCGGGCGATGTTGGCCGAGATCAACTCCCAGGGTGCATGGCATATGGCTGCGAGGGGCTTGCCGCTTCGATCCATCTGGACCAGGAACTGCTGGAGCGCGGGCACGCGTCGTATGGCATCGGCGTTGAGCGCTCCGCCGGGCAGTACGACAGCGCCGTAGTCTTCCGGCCGCGCCTCATCCAGGGTCCGGTCGACCTCGATCATGTCACCCTTGTCATGGTGATGAAACGCCTGGATGCTGCCTGATTTAGGAGCGATCACATCCACCGTCGCGCCTGCCTCCTCGAGCGCGCGCTTGGGCTCTGTGAGCTCTGGTTGCTCCACCCCGTCGGTCGCGATCATCGCGACCCTCAGTCCGGCGAGGTCACTCATGGTTTCCCCCTTCTTGCTTCGAAATTCACCATTGTGGTGCAATCGGCGTGCCTCCGTAAGAGCGCCTCGTCGCCTCAGCTAAGCCGGTCACCCTCGGTCACTGGTTGCGCTGGTCGATCACGGCCAGCTCGTCTCCGTGACCGGTGTGACGATGACCTCCTGAAGTGCCGAGTCACGCGGGAGACGGCAGGCTGTGATCACGACTTCGGCCACATTGGCGGGATCCTGAAGATTCTCCTCGAGGGGCATGGGTATCCCTAACTCCTCAAACCGATCGAAGAAGTGTGTTCGCATTCCACCTGGAATGACGGTGGTCACTCGAATTCCGTGCTCTCGACCCTCGACACCCAAGCCTCGACTGAACCCCACGAGGCCCCACTTGGATGCATGGTAGGCGGAGGCGTTGGCCCACGCGCGGGTCGCCGCGGTGGAGGCGATGTTGACGATGTGTCCATAGCCCCTGGCTCGCATGGTTGGAAGCACTGCGCGGCTCACTAAGAAGGGACCTCGTAGGTTCACCCCGATCACGGCATCCCACTGTTCCACGCTCATCTCTGCAACTGCCAATGTGTGATCGATGGCAGCACAGCTCACCGCGATATCAACGCTGCCATGCTCCTCTAACGCCCGGTCGACGCAGGCGGCTACAGAATGTTCCTCCGCCACGTTGCACTCCAGGGCTATGGCCGCGACTCCATCCGAGCGCAGGCTGGAAGCCACCTCTTCCGCCGCCTCTCTGCGAATGTCTAGGCACACCACGCGGCTGCCGTGTGAGCCGAATGCTCGGGCGATCGCTGCGCCCAGCCCGCTGCCGGCACCCGTAATGAGCACGACCTTTTCAGAAAGGTCGATCAAGCGGCGTCCGTATCGGGATCACGATGTGGAATGCCGATGCCGACGCCTCGACTGGGAAGCGCATCCAGCAGGACGGGTGGGGCTCCGGCTCCCGCCCGTGCCCCAATCTCCATGATTTGCTTCCTCTCATAACTCTCGATGACCTCCATGTAGAGATTGAGGGTTCGAGTGGCGGTCGTCGACCACGTGAACTCTCGTTCGACACGACGACGCCCCAAGTGCCCCATGCGGGCAGCACTCTCTGGGCACTCAAGCACGACGCGGAGCGCCTCGGACAGCGCCGTCGGCTCCTTCGGCGGAACCAACAGCCCGGTTTCGCCGTCTCGAATCGTGAAGGGGATGCCACCCACGTGGGATCCTATGAATGGCCGTCCGCACGCCATTGCCTCCAGAGGTGTTAGCCCGAACGGCTCATACCAAGGGGTAGACACGATAACGTCGGCGGCCGCGTAAAACAACGGCAAGTCATCCGGTTGACGCTTTCCATAGAAGTGGACCAGATGCTGTATGCCGAGTTCCGACGCGAGGTCTTGCAAGCGGCCGATCTCGGGCGTGAGAACCGGATCCGGCTCGGAAGACTCTCCGCCCACCACGATCACCATCGGATCCGCCGTGGTGGTCGCCCGTAGCAGCGCGGTCGCGCGCAGAATGTTGCCCACATCCTTGCGCGGCTGCATACGCCCGATGTACCCGATAATCGCTGCTTCAGAGGGGAGTCCCAGACTGCGGCGGGCTCCGGCGCGGTCGAGCGGACGGAAGCGCGACGTATCCACGGCCGAAGGGATGATGGTAATGTGATCGATGTCGGCGTCGTAGTCATGGATCAGTTCATCACGTTCTGATGGACATTGGGCGATCATTCGATCAACGTTTCGAACGATGGAACGCTCGACGGCTATGCGATCCCGCGGACTGGAGTCGGCGTGGCCCTGGTGGCGCCGTTTGGTAAGTCCCAGAGCATGAAAGATCTGAACCTTCGGGATCCGCAGCTGCGATGCGAGCTGTACAGTGACCCATCCTGACATCCAGAAGTTGCCGTGGATCACATCGTATACGCAGCCTTCTTGGGCCGCGAACCGGCGAATACCATCGAGAAAGGCAGGCATCAACGGCCACAGGTCGTCCTTGGGGAGAAACGAGGGTGGGCCCGCTTCAATGCCGACCGCCCGCACCCCAGGCTCCATCTGGACAACGGGCTCCTGAACGTGGTCGTCCAGGCGAGAAAACACGTCGACGCGGCAGCCCAAACGGGCCAGATTGCGGCCGACCTGATCGACGTACACGTTCTGCCCCCCGGCATCCGTGCTTCCCAGGACCGCTAGGGGTGAGGCATGTTCACTGATCATGGCCACGCGTGGTCTGGAGTCAGGCAACACTTAAGGGGCTCCTCTCGTCCAACCGGCTGACGGCTGGGTCTGCACCTCTGGCTCGATCCATGACGGCCTCCCAATCACGGGTGAATCGAGCTATGCCGAAGCGCTCCTGAGCCAGGCGTCGTCCGTTCGCGCCAATGCGTCCTGCAAGACCGGGATCGTCCAGGAGTCTTTCCATCGACTCCCTGAGAACGGCGACATCGCAGGAGACGAATCCTGTCTCTCCATGGTCGATAACCATCGGTAGCTCAGTCGTAGCGAGAGCCACAACAGGCATGCCGATGGTCAGGCCTTCTATGACCGCGAGCGGAAGGCTTGTGTAGCGCATGGGGCTGAACAGGAATCGGTAGCGTGCCACTAGGCGATGGAGATGGCGATATGGAACGTCGCCCAGCCCCCCCAGCGACTCGGTGCCCATGCCCGCTATGTCCAGTGGCACCTGTTCTCGCAACTTGAGGAAGAGATCGAATCCGGAAATCCGTGGTCGCCGCTCCATACCATTGGCCACCACGATGCCACGGGCTAGGTCCCCCGTATACCTGGCTCTCGGGTCAATGGCGACGCTGTGCTCGATGACCGTGGTTGGAAGATCCCCCGAGTCCCACATGATGTCGTTGAAGTGGGTTACGTGCACCAGCACGTCCGGCCGCCGTGGGAGCGCCCGATCACGGTCCACCGCGGGATGCAACGTGTGCACCGCGTCCGGCTTCGGGGTGTTGTGCTCCAGGTAGATGGAGGGCAGCTCCTGCTGATGAGACGAAAGAATCTCGAACTGGTCATGGAAGAGGTTGCGGGGAGTTTGGAAGATGACGAGATCCAGGTCCAGATGGCGAACCTCTTCCGCCGGCACCTCCCGAACGGTCTGTGGCAGGTCAAAGGTGGTTCCTCGTCCCAAATAGCCTTCAGGACGGTCCGGCTTTGTCGGGAGATACCAGTTGTGGTCGACTCGGGCGAGCGCATTGAGGTAGCTGCCGTGAATGTGCCAGATAAGAACATTCAGGCGCGGCATACCGCTCTCCGTTCGTACGCGGCTCCAAGCACGGCCTCTGGAGCCCCGCGTTCGGTTCCCGACTCGTTCAAGAGCTCCCCTGCGGCCGTGACGATCTCGTCGATCGGCACCAGAGTCAGACATTCCTGATGGTATGGACAGACGCGCCGGTAACAGATGCGGCATGAGACGTCCTGGAACAACTGCCGGAACGGCACCATCCATGGAGACCACTGATGGGGAGGATTGGTGAGCGCAAAGAGGGTCACGACCGGGGTGCCCACCGCAGCGCTCACGTGCGCGGGGCCGGTGTTGCTGCAAATCGTCAGATCGCAGGCCTCGATGAGGCCACACATGGTTGCGAAGTCAATCGTTCCAGTAAGGGAGACCGTACGGGAGCGGCGAGTACTCTTCAAGGAGTCTTGAATCGTTCTTACCAGAGGCGCCTCCGACTCGGTGCCCGTGAGAAAGACGGTCGCGTTGAAATCGCAAATCAAGCGGTCGACAATGGCGCCGAATCCTTCCGTTGGATAGGTGCGAGCCGGCATCGAGCACCCGGGATGAACGACGATGCGCGGCCCGCCGGCAGCATGGGCGGAGAGGATCGTCGCCGAGCGATGATGCGCGATTTCCGGGACACGGAGCCGCAAATGCAGGTCGTCAGTTTGCATTCCTACCGATGCGACGAGCTCAATGCTCCGCATCACCTCATGTGGAAACTCGCCCGTGTAGTCGCCGTCGTGTTTCACTCTCGTCGTGAGCAGCGAGCCGGGCCCTTCAACGGATGCGCCCAGACGAAGAGGGATGCCCGCGAGGTAGCAGAGATAGGCGGCGGCGACGCAGCTCTGACGGAAGGACGTGAAGATGATCGCGGCGTCGAATCCGGCCGACCTCAGCTCCTCAACCAGGTGCAGCTCTCTGGCCGGATCGCATTCCAGCTGGCTCCACGGATCCATCCATGGAGCCTGGTACTCGATCACCTCGTCGATGTCGGGATTGAGGCGCCCAACCTGGGCCCCGACGGGACTGCACAGAAGGGTCAGGTGGGCTTGCGGAAGCGAATGTCGAACAGCTCGAATGGCCGGTGTCGTTACGAGCACATCGCCGAGATTGTCGAGGCGCACCAAGAGAACGCGGCTCAGCCCCACCCATGCCGGATCCAATTAGGCCCTCATCTCGGCGGGTTCCCGTGGCGTTGCCGGTTCTGTGCCCAGCGAAAGTATCCGCTCGATCACCGCTGTGGTGCTGATTGTCCCGGAGAGTGGGACGATGTAAACGCGCCCCCCGATGTCCTCGACCGCTTGCGCTTCCGGAAGGAGCCGGCCCTCGTAGTCGCCTCCCTTCGCATGCACATGCGGTCGGAGGGTTCGGATGATATCGGATGGTTCATCCTCGTCGAACACGATGACATGATCGACGGTCTCGAGAGCCGCGAGAAGAGCGGCCCGATGGTGCTCTGCATTGATGGGGCGGTTGCGGCCTTTCAGACGTCGCACACTAGCATCCGAGTTGACGCCGACGACTAGGATGTCTCCCAAAGCTTTGGCTGCGCGGAGAAATTCGACGTGCCCCGCGTGAAGGATGTCGAATACCCCGTTGGTGAAGACAATCGTCTTGCCGAGAGCCCGTTCGCGATCCAATACTGGGATCAACTCTTCCAAACGCGGTTGCCGGTGCCGGTCGCTGAGGCTGGTCTGCTGAAGGAGCTCCTGCTGGCTGACGACCGCCGTCCCTGACTGACGAACAGCCAGACGGGCAGCTTCAATCGCGATCCGGGCGCCACTTCGAACGGGGGCCCCGACCGCTACGCTGAGCGCCAGGGCGGCAAGAAATGAGTCGCCGGCCCCCACATCGTGGGGATCCACAACCGGACCTGCCGGGATGTGGGCGATTTGCCCCGTGCGCTCCACCACCGTAACGCCGTCTGCCGCCCGCGTGATGGCTACGGCCTCGGCGTCCACGAGGGCCAGCATCCGTCGCCCGATCATTTCGACCGTCTCATCGGCGATTCGCTCGTGATCCGGTGCTCGTCGCTCGACCGCGGTGAACGCCTCGAGATGGTTGGGTGTCATCACCGTGGCGCCGATGGAACGGCAGCGCCGAATATCCTTGGAATCGACGAACAGGGGCTTGGGTCTGGTGGACCGAGCGCGGCCGAGACGCTGGACGAGCGCATCGCTTACGGTTCCATATCCGTAGTCGGAGATGACCACAAGATCCACCGATCCGTAGAGATTGTCTACCGCATCCAGCATCACCCTTTGTGACTCGACAGACCATTGGTCCCGCTCGCCTTCGTCGAACCTGACAACGTATTGACCATTGGCAAGGATGCGCAGCTTGTGGATGGTTGGCGCGGTGGTGTCGATTACTCGGTGGCTGCATGAGATGCCACATCGATGAAGAAGAGACTCCATCGTTTGGCCGGGCTGGTCGTTTCCGCGGATGAAGGGAAAGTGCACGTCCGCGCCCATGGCACGGAGATTGGCGGCGGTGTTGCCCGCGCCCCCCGGGCTGCTCTGCGACCCAGATCGCTGAACTACGGGTACAGGACCTTCACTGCAGAGGCGCTGCGCCGATCCCTCCAAATAGGTGTCAAGCATCGCGTCGCCCAAGACGAGAACCCGGAGATCTTTGAACGACCGGACGTAGTCGAGCAGGTCAGCCACCGGCCGCTCCTACCGGAACTTCACGTTGCGACCAGCGGCTCGGTTGATATTGCAGCTCTGTCTGCGGCCCAAGCCCTTCACAAAATCGGATCAAGCGAAGTCCGTGGAGGGTATCTCGCGCCACGAACTCGGGCCTCCGGTCGTTGACCATGGACTTCGACTCCGTTCCCAGATCCACCAAAACCGTCCGGCAGCCGACCCGATTGCCGGCTTCGACATCATCGAGGATGTCTCCAATCAGCCAGGAAATGTCTAGGTCTAGGGAGAGGTCGCTGGCCGCCTGCAGGAGCATGCCGGGCTCCGGCTTCCGGCAACCGCAGTGGCGAGCGAGGCCGGGGACAACGCCATCAGGATGATGAGGGCAGAAGTAGATTCCTGCCAGGGTCACCCCTTCGTCGGCTAACCTCTTACCAAGCGATGCATGCATTCGGTCGAGATCCTCAGGGCTGAACAGCCCTCGGGCGATCCCCGACTGATTGGTGATGAGCACCAGCCGGAACCCGGCATTCTGGAGCAGGCGCAACTCAGCAGGAATGCCGGGGTAGATCTGTAGTTCGTCCGGTCGCGACGGGTAGTGGCGCGGCCGGACCAAGGTGCCGTCCCGATCCAGAAAAACCGCTCGCCATCGCCCGCTCACGTGCCGGCGCTCCTTGTCGATTCAGTCAGCTGCGCCTCAACCACCTCACACACCACATGGGTGATCACGGCATGGATCTCCTGGATGCGACACGTGTCGACACTGCCGGCCGCAACAACCAGGTCGCAATGATCTCCAAGAGCGCAAAAGGGTGTGCCAAGAATGCCGATGGTCCGTATGTCCATCCTCCGGGCACTCTCTGCGGCGACCAGCAGGTTCCGTGACTGACCGCTGGTAGAGAAGAGGACAAGCAGGTCACCCGGCCGCCCCTGTGCTGCGAGTTGACGGGCAAAGACTTCCTGGTAGCCATAGTCGTTGGCCAGCGCCGTCAGGACGGTGGAGTCGGCAGTGAGGGCAATGGCGGCATATGGCTCTCGCTCGAAACGGAACCGGCCCACCAGCTCTGCCGCGAAGTGCTGCGCCTCGGCGGCGCTGCCGCCGTTACCGGCCGTAAAGACCCTGTTGCCGCGGTCGAGCGTTTCCGCAACCAAATCGGCGGCCCGTTCGACCATCGTCGGGTTGTTGGCCATCGTGGAAAGGGCATCGCCAAGCTCGTTACGCGCACGCTGAAGAGAGTCGATGACTGAGTCGACCCTGGTGAGCGGCTTCTCGAACGGCAGAGTGCTCAGAGGGCAGCCTCCCCGCGTCCTCATGGTCACCGGGTAGTCTGTACCCGTCTATCTGAACCTATGCCGCTTCTTGGTTCACAAACATCGGGCAGGTGACCAAAGCTCGAGCGCTTCGGATGCCGCCGCTTTTGGGCACGTGCACGGGAACTGCCCGTGCGTGGCTCACTGGGTTGGCCAGCCTTCTCCCGTGAGGAGGCGGAGCCCTAGGGAGCCGCCTTCACACTGTTGACGAGGCGCGTGAGTGAGTCCTTGGCGTCGCCAAACAGCATGGCTGTCTTGGGGTCAAGGTACAGCGGATTGTCGATTCCCGCGAAGCCCGGACGCATGCTGCGCTTCAGAACGATGATGTTTCGGGCCTGATCCACATTCAGAATGGGCATGCCGTAGATGGGACTGCTGCGGTCGGTGCGGGCGGCGGGATTGGTCACGTCGTTGGCTCCCACCACCAAGGCCACCTCGCTGTGAGCGAATTCGCCATTGATCTGGTCCATATCGAAGAGCTGCGAATAGGCAACGTCGGCCTCGGCCAGCAGCACGTTCATGTGGCCCGGCATCCGACCGGCGACGGGATGAATGGCATATTTCACACTGACGTCGCGCTTCTCCAAGAGCTCACCCAGCTCGTGCACCTGGTGCTGCGCCTGGGCAACCGCCAGTCCGTAGCCTGGGACAACGATGACCTGGTCGGCGTAGATCATGAGGGTCGCCGCGTCGTCCACCGATATCTCTCTCACTGTGCCGGAGGCGGCCAGGGCGGCTCCTCCACCTGAGGGAGCGGCGCCAAATGCACCGAAGAGCACATTGGTCAACGGCCGGTTCATGGCCTTGGCCATCAGTTGGGTCAGGAGCGTTCCGGAAGCGCCGACCAAGGCGCCGGAAACGATAAGCAGCTCGTTGGAGAGCACGAAGCCCGTGAGGGCCGCGGCAAGGCCGGTGAGAGAGTTCATCAGTGAAATGACGACGGGCATATCGGCGCCGCCGATAGGGATGACCAAGAGCAGGCCCAGCAGAATGGCCGCCAGGATGAGCAGAGCGAAGATCGCGTAGCTGCTCGTAACGGCCGCTGCCAGAACCCCCAGGACCACAATCGCGATGACCAATGTAGCCACGATGAACTGCTGAAACGGAAGCCGGATCGCGCCCCCGCCCACGATTTCCTGCAGCTTGGCGAAGGCCACCATACTACCGGCGAAGGAAACGCAGCCGATGGCCGAGCCCAGCATGATGGTCGCGAGCTGACCGCCGCTTCCTCCCCGGAGGTGCGCCTCTGTAAGGTGGACCAGCTCGAGGGCCGACACGGCGGCCGCAGCGCCGCCTCCCATGCCGTTAAAGATGGCCACCATTTGCGGCATGGCGGTCATCAGGACCCGCCGGGCGCTGATGACGCCGGCCGTTCCTCCGAGGGCCATGCCCAGGAAGATGATGATCCAGTTGACGGCGTGCGGATGAATGCCTGAAGGCAGAACACCGGAGCCGGCGGGCGAGACCAAGGTGGCGACCACTGCCAGCGTCATCCCTGCCGCCGCCACTCGATTGCCAAGACGCGCCGTGACTGGTGATCCAAGCTGGCGAAGGCCAAAGATGAACACCACCGCCGCGATGAGATAGGCAATGCCGATGGCGGTGTTCACTCTTTCCGCTGGCTCCTGGGCTTGAACATCTGGAGCATACGATCGGTGACGACGAAGCCACCGAATACATTAAGGCTGCCGAGGACAACGGCAACAAAGGCCAGTACGTCGGTTGCCGGGTTGCGGGCCTGGAATGCCACGAGGATGGCGCCCACCAGGACCACTCCGTGGATGGCGTTGGTGCCCGACATCAGCGGGGTATGCAGCATTGAAGGCACGCGGGCGATGACTTCGAATCCCACCAGAATGGCGAGCACAAAGACGTAGGCGCCGAGAATGATCGAGCTGTTCATGACTTCATTCCGCTACTTGAGGATCTGTCCGTCGTGAGTCACGCAGGCGCCTTGGATAATCTCGTCGTCGAAGTCCAGGTGCAGATTTCCCTCCTGAACCAGCAACGACACGAAGCTGCTTACGTTTCGAGACAGCATCTGGCTGGCTTGGGTGGCGGCCTGGGCCGGTAGGTTGCGCGGACCCACGATCGTTACTCCATGGGCAACCACGGTCTCGCCGGCTTTGGTCAGCTCGCAATTGCCGCCCTGCTCCGCCGCCAGGTCGACGATGACGGCGCCCGGCTTCATGCGCTGGATCATTTCCTCACTGATGAGAATTGGGGCAGGCTTTCCGGGAATCAGCGCCGTGGTGATGATCGCGTCCACCGTCGCGAGGTGCTCTCCGATCGCCTCCTGCTCACGCCGCAGGAACTCCTCGCCTACATCGCGGGCGTATCCTCCCTCGGTGCCTTCGACCTGAAGCTCCGGCGGCATCTCGACGAACGTAGCCCCCACGCTCTGCACCTGCTCCCGCACCTCGGGTCGGGTATCGAAGCCGAAGGTCATCGCTCCCAGCCGTTTGGCCGTCGCCAGCGCTTGGAGACCGGCGACGCCGGCCCCCAGCACCAGCACCCGACAGGGAGGCTGGGTGCCGGCGGCCGTAATCAGCATGGGGAACATGCGTTTGGATGCCTCAGCCGCCAGCAGAACCGCCCGGTAGCCGGCGATGGTGCTCATGGACGAGAGCGCGTCCATGGACTGAGCGCGGGTAATGCGCGGAATTGACTCGAGGGCGAATGAGGTCACCCGGTGATTGGCCAGCTGTGCGAGCAGCTCCCGATTCCGAAGAGGATCGAGGAAGCCGATGAGGATGGAAGCTTCGGGGAGCGCTTGAATCTCCGACTCAGAAGGAGGTCGGGCGACCACCGCGATTGCGGTAGTTTGCGCGAGCTGGGATGCGGGCACGATATTTGCTCCCGCCGATGAGTACGCGTCGTCAGGAAAGTTCGCTTGGAAGCCCGCGCCTACCTCGACCCGTACGGAGACTCCAATCTTGGTCAGGCGTGGCACATCGTCGGGAACCAATGCCACTCGCGTCTCATCGGGCTGGGTTTCTCGGCGCACGGCCAGAACCGGGGCCGGCCCGGTATGAGCCGGCGTCTCTTCAGACAGTTATCCGCCTCCTTCGCAGCGGCCACGAACGGCTCGCGGGTGGGGACGACCATGGCAGTATAGACGCTGGCTCCGGCGTTGCTATTCGGGCCGCCAGCCGGTGGGCGCTCCTGCCTCCGGTTGCCGGTCACGGGGCAGCCGGGGACCTATCGTATGGCCGAACGTCGAGATAGCTCATGAGCCGGCGGGCATTGAAGATCGCGTGCCCCTCCGGATCGTTGTTGAAGTAGATCCACACATTGATCCCCGTAGCCAGCACTCGCTCGATTTCCCGCGACCAGTGCCGGAGCTGTTCCTCGGTATACGAACCGCGGTCCTGGCCCTGGTGAAAACGGATGTACGTCCACTTCGTCGTCAGCTCGAGCGTTCCGGGTCGCTTGACGCTATCGGCGACACATAGGGCGACGTTGCGCTCCCGCAGCAAGCACCTGACCGGCTCCACGAACCAACTGTCATGGCGAAACTCCAGGGCATGATCGTAGTCCTTGGGTAGGACATCGAGAAAGGCGGCCAGGCGATCGTCGTCTCGCGACAGCCTGGGCGGCAACTGCCAGAGGATGGGACCCGTATGCTGCCGGAGGGAAGCAGCCCGATCGAAGAAGAGTTTCACGTGAGGTTCGGCATCATGGAGCTGCTTCAGGTGAGTCACATACCGGCTGCCCTTGAGGGCGAAGTCGAACCCGGGACGCGCCCTCTGGTTCCAGGAAGCGAATGTCTGAGCTGTGGGCAGCCGGTAGAAGGTGAAGTTGATTTCCACCGTGTCGAACGTGTCCGCATACACGTCGAGCCACTGACGTTGGGCCACGTTCGGAGGGTAGAAGAGCTGTTTCCAGTGTTTGTAGATCCAGCCGGATGTGCCGATCCGGGCCTTGCCCCACCCTGTCGGACTCATGTCAACTCCATGCTAGTGACGCAGCGTCCGCCGAGCAGGCTAGCATCGAAGTGACTGTTCGTCTACTCGAGACGCTCGGCCGGAGGAGCAAATCGATGACTCGCGCCACCTCGCGCCGCCAAACCTCACTGCGTGAAGCCGACTATCGTGACCAGGCCGACTTCCGTTACGCGCTCCGGCGCTTCTTTCGTTTCTCCGAGCTCCACGCACGAGGCTCGGGCATCACACCGCAGCAGCACATGCTGCTTCTCATGGTTCGTGGCCATCCTGCCTATCCGCAGGTCACGATTGGGGACATTGCGGAACGGATGCAGATTCGTCACCACAGCGCATCGCTACTGGTTGAGCGTTCCCTGAAACGCGGGTTGATCGAGCGCAAGCACGACACCGTCGATCGGCGCCGGGCGTTGGTTTCTCTTACATCGGAGGGTCAGCGCATCCTCGACAAGATTACCCGGGCAAATCGCCGTGTTCTCGGGTCGCTCGAGGACACCCTGTTCAAAAGCTCTTTCATCGAGGCCCTGCGCAACGATGAGCAGAGCCCCGATGAGCCCATCTAAGTCCATCGCGACCTCGCCGCTGACTCTCGCCCTGGTCCTGTCGCTGGCGCCGGCATTCACCGCGTGTAGCACGGCCGGCTCATCCAAGCCGCCCACTGCGTCGCCCACGCCAATTCAGCTCGTTGCGCACGCTACTCACTTTGCCGCTCGCCTGCACGGAGGTTTTCAGGTCAGTGGCCGGCTGTATCCCTCGCTTCCATACCAGAATCGTCCCAACTCCATCCAGCTGACTGTGCTTCGACATGGCCGCACCCAACGATCGGGCGCGGTTCTCGTGGGTTTGAGTATGCCCGGCATGCACATGGCGCCTGATCACTCGGTGACACGGTTCTCCGGCGGGCACTTTGCCGGAAGGCTAAGATTGCCGATGTTCGGTATTTACCGCATGCTGCTGGTCTACCGCACCCTAGGACACACCCAGAGCGGTTCCGTGAGCCTTCCGGTGACTTTCCGCTAGCTACAGGCTAGTAGCCGGTACCGTTCCCGGGGGCCTGGACCGGCCCGTCTGCCCCACACTGCAGTCTGGGCAGGAGCAATGGCTTGGCCGCGCGCTGATGGAAGTTAAACATGTGCGACAGGCTGTGCACCGATCGATCGTAGGTCGTCAGGTGCGGAAGCTTGAAGGTGTCCTCAACAAACTTGAGAACTGAACGGAAGTCGTACTGCGTATGGTCTATGGTGTGCTGCTTGGCGTAAGGAGAAATTACGATTGTCGGAACCCGCGGACCAAAGAGATAGTTGGTGTGCTGCGGCGTCGGAACATGATCATAAAAGCCCCCGAAGTCATCCCATGTGAGCACGATGGCGGTGCTCTTCCAGTAGGGAGACCGCATGACGGCGTTGATCTGCTTGGCGACCCAGTTCTGCCCGACACACATGCTGGCTGGAGGATGATCGCTCTTCGCCAGATCCGCGGTAAGCCAGCTCACGCTCGGCAGCTTGTGATGCGCGACGTCTTCATGGAACTGCGTCGGGAGTGGGACGTTGGTCTTCCATTGGTTCGAGTAGCGGATATGCCGGATCTCGTCGTAGGTGGACCAGATGTAGCCGAAGGTTCCGGGCGCGGGAGCATAGTACTTCCAGCTCAAGTGAGCCCGATTGGCCTCGTCGGCGATGGTCTTCTTGTTCCAGCAGGGAACCGTCCACCCGGTCTTGCCGTTGACGTAGGTCTCGACCTTGGTGCTTCGGGCGGCGTCACACCCCCAGGATCTGAAGACGGTCCGTTTCATGACCGGGTTGTCGATGGTGTTGAAGGCCGATCCCGCGATGGTGACGAGATGATTGGGGAAGCTCGAGCCCAGCACGGTGGAGAAAAAGTGGTCCGCCAGCGCGAAGTGGCGCGCATACGCCCAATAGTCGGGAATCTCCGCCGCATCGTACTGAGAGTCGGCCATGTCCTTACCGTTTTGGATGGCGTTGACCACTTGATAGAACTTGTCCATCCTGCCGCCGTCGACGGCGTTCAGTGCCGAGTTCCCGCCGTGTCCCAGGTCTTGGGGAAGATGATCGGGAGTGAGGCCCATCTTGATGAGCTTGGCGGCGACATGAGCGTACTGAGTTCCGTCGGCTCCGGGAAACCGTCCGAACAAGTTGTCGAAACTGTGATTCTCGCGAACGATGATCACGATGTGCTTGATCGGAGACCGGAAGGGGGCAACACCGCCGCCGGCCCGTGCCGGCTCAGCCAGTACCCCTCGCACGCCGTGGCGCGAGCCCTTGTTGCTTGGCGACTTCGAGTGAGATGTCGCAGACGGATGACTGGTCTTGTGCTTGAGCACTCCGCTGGATTGCGGCCTGGGCGCCGTCAGCAGAATTCCGCCGGCCACCATAAGGCCCATGGCTACCAACGCGGGCACAATGGCCCATCTCTTGAGCAACGAAGTCAACTCGGTTCTCCCTATCCCCACTCAAGGCTACAGTGCCTATAGGTTCAGTGTATTGCCTGATGATGAAAAAACCCTTAACGTTTGCTAAGGGACCGAAGACAATTGCTCAGCGTCGAACCACGCCCGGTCCATTCCCCTCCGACTCGATTCGAGAACGCCACGCAGATCCGACTTCCAAAGCGAGTCCGGGACGTCGCCCGAGAAGATCTCCACTGAGTACGGTCCCGTGTACCCCGACTCGCGGGTTGCTTGCATCAAGGCGGCCAAGGGAATGGCGCCGTCTCCCGGAATGCGTCGGTCTTGGAAGGATCTGGGCGTTCTCCAATCGCTGACCTGAACCACAAAGATACGAGAACCCGCCTGCCGGATCCAGGCCTCGACGTCGGCATTTTGCCAAACGTTCCAATAATCCAGACAGAGGCCGAAACTCTCGCGGTCGACTCGCTCGATCAGTTCAATCGCCTGTTCGACGGTCCAGATGGCCGATTCGACGTTCATGATCGTCGGGTTCAGCGGCTCGAAGGCGATCCGCGCCCCGTGCCGGGCTGCAAAATCCGCCGCTCTTCGATATTCGGAAGCCGCGACCTGCAGAAGCTCTTCAATGTTTCCGGAGGGCGGTCTGCCGGTGTTGGTAACAAAGGGGACGTTATCGCCCAGCAGGGCGAGTCGTTCGATCGTTCTCTGGAATCGCTCCATCCGATCTCGAGGTGATTTGGGTTCCGGCTGGGAAAGGCTTGGAAAGAGCGTACGCACGGCGGGCTGAACAGAGCCGACCGCCATGCTGCGCTCGCCGATGACGCGGGCAACTTCCCCGGGATGCAGACCGGCGAGCTTGAATTCGCAGACTTCAATCGCGTCAACGCCAATGGCCCCGTACTGGTCCACATCCTGCTCGAATGACCACGGCCAGGTTGTGAACTCGCTGACTCCGAAGGGGTACGGGCGGGGCAAGGGCGTATTTGAAGCCTTCTCCATGTCGAGTATCTTGACCGGCAGGAACCATACCGTATCACGGAGCGACAGAATGAGCCAGGCAATGAGCGATCAGATGGCGCCAGGAACAACAGGCCCTCCCATCGACCGGGTGGAAGTCGCCGCGTTCACGGTGCCGACGGACTATCCCGAGGCAGACGGCACGTATTCGTGGGATTCCACCACAATGGTGCTCGTCGAGGCCTACGCGGCTGACATGACAGGGATAGGCTACAGCTATGCGGACACGGCCACCGCCGATGTGATTCGGCATCTCTTCGTTCCAATCCTCAAGGGGCGAAACGCTATGGATGTACCGGCCGCGTGGCTGGCCATGGTGAGGAGCATCCGAAACCTCGGCAGACCAGGAGTGGGGTCGATGGCCGTTTCGGCAGTCGACGGTGCTCTTTGGGACCTAAAGGCCAAGCTCCTCGACGCTTCGCTTCTTTCCCTACTAGGAGCTTCCAACGATTCGGTGCCGGTGTACGGAAGCGGAGGCTTCACCTCATATCCCGTGGATCGGCTGCAGAAGCAGCTGGCCGGCTGGGTTGAGGCCGGCATCCAGGCCGTCAAGATGAAGATCGGAACCCATCCCGAGGCCGACGTTGGACGAGTCGGAGCCGCTCGTGAGGCGATTGGGGATGACGCGCAGCTCTACGTGGATGCGAACGGCGCGTACACCAGAAAGCAGGCGCTGGCCCAAGCGGTCGAGTTTGAGCGTCTTGGTGTGGTGTGGTTTGAGGAGCCGGTTACCTCGGACGACCTGGAGGGTCTGAGATTGATACGGGATCGTGCTCCTGCCGGAATGAATATCGCCGCCGGCGAGTACGGCTACGACCTCTGGTATTTCCGGCGCATGCTGGAAGCGGGAGCGGTAGATGTGCTGCAGGCGGACGCGACGCGCTGTGCCGGGATCACCGGATTCTTGCGCGCCGCGGCATTGACAGAGTCTCGAAGTCTGGATCTATCGGCGCATTGTGCGCCGTCGCTTCATGCCGCCGTCTGCTGCTCCATCAGTCGGCCCTGGCCGCTGGAGTACTTCCATGACCACGTGCGCATTGAGCATCTCTTCTTTGATGGAGTGATCACCCCGCGGGGTGGCCGGCTGTATCCCGACCGCTCCCGTCCCGGCTTGGGGTTGGAGCTCAAGCGGCAGGACGTCGAACGTTACCGGGTCGCATGACTGCTTCCTCTTCCGGTACGGAGCGGCGGGCGCGCATCCTCGAGGCCTTGCGGGCTGCCCAACTGGACGCCGTGGTGTGCGTTCTGCCCTCGGACGTGCTGCTCCTGTCCGGATACTGGCCGGTTGTGGCAACCTCAGTGGCCATCGCAAGCGCGTCGGGTGAAGTTGTCACTCTGGTCCCCCAGGATGAGGCGGAGCTTGCGGAACACGGCTGGGCCAGGACGGAGACCTACGAGCCCGGTTCATTGAAAGTCCTCACTTCTCCTGAGTCGATGGTGGCGACGCCGCTCAAGCAGGTGCTCGAAAACCTGGGGCTGACTCGTGGCCGGCTGGGAATGGAACAGCGCACCATCTACGAGGAGTCCTCATACAGCGCCACGTACCGTATGCAAACGGTGATCAAGCCGCTTCTGTCAGAAGTGGTCCCTGAAGCGGTCCTCGAGCCGGCGGACGCGGTACTTGCGGAGCTTCGTTCGCGCCTGACAGATGATGAAGTGAGGCGGGTCGAGCAGGCCTGCACCATGGCGGAGTCGGCTTATGAGTTGGGTCGCCGCAGCATCGCCATCGACGCCCTGGAGCCCGACGTTGCCACTGCCGTCAGCGCAGGGTGCGAGCGGGATGGTCTTGCCGATCCGGCAGCCCAGCGGGCGGGGGCCTTCGTCTGGTGCATGTCCGGGCCCAACTCAGCGGAGGCCGGGGGAGCGTTCGCACGAACCCGGAACCGGCGCTTCCGGTCCGGCGATCTGGTCCTGGTGCACTCCAACCCGTACATCGACGGCTACTTTACCGACATCACCCGCACCTACTGCATTGGCCGCCCCAACGACAAAGTTTGCTCCATGTACGAGGCCATCTTCGAGGCGCGGGAGGCGGCTTGGGCGGCTATAGACGCCGGCGTCGAGGCGCGGCAGGTAGACGCGGCGGCGCGAACGGTCCTCGACAGGTGGGGATTCGGTCAGTACTTCACACACGGGGTGGGCCACAACGTCGGTTTTACGGCCATCAGTCCCGACTTTCCACCACGACTGCACCCAGCCTCACCCGATGTTCTCCAGATCGGCTCGACCTTCAATCTGGAGCCGGCCATTTACATCCCGGGCTTCGGGGGAATCCGCCATTGCGACGTGGTAACGGTCACTAAGCAGGGACCGCGGCTGCTTACGGCGTTCCACAACGGGCTTGAATCGCTCGTACTCCCGGTCTGAGCCCCGGGCGAGGATGGCGCTCCGGTTGATGATTCGACCCTATAGATGATCTCCCGGCATGTCTGACGCTATAAAGGTATGGACTGGCGCGCCGGGCGGAAGGAGGTGCGGGAGAACGTGCGTCCAGTTGTAGGGATTTTCACCATTTCAGAAGGAGGAGTGAATATGCATCCAATCGCGTTTACCCGGCGGTTTCTCATCCTGGCCGTAAGCTCGGTTGTTGTAGTCGGCATGGCGACCGCCGGCTTCGCATCGGCGGCCGGAGTTTTCTCGCGGCCTGCGGCTCCGACGTCGGCGGCCCACTACACCGTGCTGGTTGGTAATGGTCAGCACGACGACTTCGTAAATACCGAATACACGCCGACTCTGCTCAACATCTACGCCGGCGACACGGTTACCTTCAAGGACGCCAACCGGGTGGAACCGCACACGGTGACGTTCGGGCCGAAGAAGACGATTGCCAAGCTGGCAAAGAACTTCGTGACGCCCATTCCTCACAAGAATGGACCGCCCACCATCAGCCTTACATCCCGGGTGGTTCGGCCCACCAAATCACACGTCTACGCGGGTGGGTTCGCGAACTCCGGCGTTCTGAGCGCTGAATACCGGCCGATCAGTCACACCTCCTGGACGGTTCGGTTCACCAAGCCCGGCCGGTACGAATACTGGTGCGTCATCCACTACCCGGCCATGAAGGGCTGGATCGTGGTTCATCCTCGCCCCGGAACCACCAGCACCTACCACGTCCAGGCGGGAACCTTCGAGCCGGGACGCGCTGTTGCCGATACCTTCTTCCCGGAGAATCTTACGATCCACGTCGGCGACACGGTGGTATGGACGTCGTTCTTCCATACCGTCACCTTCGCACCCGCCAAGACCATCCAGGGGCTCCGACATCATCTCGTGTTGACGTCGAAGGGAAAGAACGGGAAGCGCCACTATTTCTTCAATCCGGCCGTGGTGTTCCCCAGCAGTCGGAACGGCTGCGGCTCAACGACGCCGTGCATGTATTCGGGAGGTTTCCTCAACGCCGGACTGCTACAGGGCGGCCCCAAGGGACCGGCGGTCTTCAGGGTAACCTTTACCAAGGCCGGAAAGTTCCACTACGGCTGTCTGATCCATCCCGGCATGGACGGATCGATCACGGTCCTTCCGGCCTCTATGCGGCACGCCTGACGGCAGAAAACTCGATAGAAGTTAGGGCCGGCTCGCGAGAGCCGGCCCTTCTTTTTTTGTTCCTCCTGGCAACCCCTCAGGCACGGCCTAGCTCTGCCTCGCCGGCCACGGGATGCGTGGAATGCCCCTCTGATACGTTCCGGGTGGTGAAAGGTCGTGCCGTATGGGTGGCTCCTCAGGCAAGCCGCGAAGCCCCTGAGACAGGCGATCGCTTTGGGCAATGATGTAGTTCGCTGTGCGGGCCGCCAGCGATTGGATCGTCAGACCCGGGTTGGCCGACCCCTGGGTCGGTAGGATGCTGCCGTCGCAGCAAAAGAGATTTGGAATATCGTGGCTGCATCCGAATCGGTCCACAACCGAGGTGTCGGGATCGTCACCCATGCGCGCTCCACCGATAAGATGCGCGTACCGCGCCTCCTGGACGACTTCTTCCGCGCCCGCCGCGGACATGATTTCCATGACCTTCCGCTTACCGAACTCAATGAGCTTTTTGTCGTTCTCCTTAAGTCCATAGGTAACCTTTGCGACTGGCAGGCCATGACCGTCCCGCTCCTCCGCAATGGTCACCCGGTTGTCGGCCCACGGGAGGAGCTCGCCAAGTAGGCCGAGCGTCGCCCAATGGTTGTAGTCCATCATTACCTTTCGGAGTCCCCAGCCCCAGGCTCCCTTGGCCACCATCATTTGCTTGGCAAATGCGATGGGCAGCGGCCCGACCGTCTGCACGGCGAAACCGCGGGCAAAGTCTCGTCGTGGATCGGTCTCGTAGAACTCCTCGGTGAGGGCGTGCGCAGGCGGCCCCTTGTAGAGCCGGATGAGCTGCGGAAAACGGCCGAGAATGACATTTCCGGCCTGCACCATCAGGTACCGACCGACGGTATCACTGCTGTTTGCCAGCCCCTTCTCGTGACCCGGGGATGCTGAATTGAGGAGAAGCCGGGGCGTCTCTATGGCATACCCGGAGATTACGACCAGCTTGCACCGCTGGTGGCGCTCGTTTCCGGCCGCGTCGAAGTAGGTTACGCCCGAGACCAGGCCATCCGGTCGGAGGTTGACCCGAGCGGCCATAGAACGATCGCGGATCTCGGCTCCGCAGGCCACGGCATCGGGCACATGACTGTACAGGGTGCTCTGCTTCGCTCCGACCTTGCAGCCTTGGATACAGAATCCCCGGTAGATACAGTGCTGGCGGTCTCCGTAGGAGCCGGAAAGAATAGCGACCGGTCCGCCGGCCACGACCGGAATCCCGAGCTTGGTACACCCCTTAATCAACACATCACCCACGCCGGCACTGGGATGCGGGCCATATGGGTAGCTGTGGGGGTATCCCCAGGGAAAGCGAGCAGGTCCCGCGACGGGCATCTCTCGCTCCAGCATCTCGTAGTAAGGGCGGATGACGTCGTACCGGAACGGCCAATCGACGCCGACACCGTCCAGTTCATAGATGTGAAAGTCCGAAGGATGAAATCGAGGCGCGAAAGCGGCCCAATGGACTGAGCCACCACCAACTCCGTGTCCGCTGTTGTTTTCCCCCAGTGTGATGGGGTTGGCGCCGGCAGTGATGCGAAGGTCGTTCCAGTACAGCTTGTGAGAGCCTGCTTCGTCACTGACCCAGTCGCGCTCGACATCCCAGAAGGGGCCTGACTCAATGCCGACGACGCGTAGGCCTGCCCGCGAGAGCCTCTGGAGAAGGACGCCACCGGCCGAGCCGACCCCGACGATGCACACATCCACCTCTTCGCTCTCGCGATAGTGCCGCATGGGCGTCTTCAATCTCTGGACGGGCCCCAGCAGGTGATCGGATGATCGAGGCGGATCGAACCGGCCGAAGATGGGCTCGCGCATCAGTGCGTCCCCGACTGTCCTGGTGGGGCGTGGTGAGGACGACCGCCTCCGACCGGCCGGTATCCGCCGGATCGGGCCCCAGGGGGCGGTTCCCATTCGTAGCGCTGCTCGTCTTTCTCCCAGGGCTCCGCCTTGCCGTTCTCGAGGCGCACATATCCCCGCGGGTACGCGGGACCGCCAAAGCCGATCTCGTCCCACGACCAGGGGTGTGCATAGTAGGCGGCCGCGATGTCCTGGACCAGCAGCAGCCAGAAGCGATCTACGGGCATGCGCTTCCAGATGTTGCCGCCGGCGGGGGGATGGGCGTCGTGGATTGTCTCCAGGACCTCCTCCTGCTGGGCCATTTCCAATTCTGTGAACCGCTTGGCATGCAGATGAACACTGATCTCGTCGATCGCCTGGATCCCCAATCGAAAGGCATCGCCGTCGGCCGGCATGTCTTCGTATCGGTACCCGTCAGACATTCCGGAGTAGAGCCGATTGTCGAGATAGTTCAGGACGGGAATGCGACGCTCGGGGTCGCGATCATCCTGGGGGAGGATCCGGTTGCAAATCGCCTGCATGGTCGCTGCTTCCCCACCGTCAAAGAACCGGATAGCCGGCACCTGCTCCACGCGATCCATCACCGTCTGTCGCGTCGCGGCGTCCCAGAAGGCTCGCTGATCGAGTGTGCTGAAGCCGGGATAGTACCCTGGTTGTCGGCGTGGGTCCAAGGGACTTCCGCTTTGCGGATCCACGGGAAGGAGATGGTCTGCCGCCGGGTTCTGCGACGTCACGTGTGCGCCGGTCGCCGAAGTAGCGCGGCCAGCAGCCCAAGGAACCCGCTCGCGGAGAGTAGCATCGGTGCGAACAAGGGAGGGCCATAGATGAGGTTGTAGAGCGGCAAACGGAGGCCTCCAGGCTTCCTCAAGACACCCCGAGCATGGAAGAAGGTACCCATGGCTCCGTCACTGAGAGCTAGGGCTGAGATCACTGGCAGGAGGGTCGTGGCCAGCCTTCGACTCCAGATTGATCCGATGCCCGTGAGCGTCAGCAGCGGCGCGATCAGGAGAGGACTTGATTGGAGCCAGCGATATTGGAAGCCGTTCTGATAGTGCGAGTACGCGGCTTCGCAGCCGCTGAAGAAGGCGGAGATTCCGGCTACGGCGGCAATGTTGCGCTGGAAGCGGCCCTCGCGAACGTGATGCTCGAAGATGAGCCCTTCACGTGTGAGACGGGGCAACGCCGCTCGGAGGCCTCGGCCCTGGCGGAGACCGATGTCGGGAACCCGATCGGCAATCGGTTCGAGAGCCGCTGGGTCATTTTCGCGTCTCAGGAATGAGGCAATGAGCCCCAGGTACCCACTCAGCCCGAACAGGAGTGGCGCAAAGACGGGCGGCCCCATGATCATGTTGTTGACCGGTACCCGCCAGCCGCCAGGCTTGCGGGCGATGCCGCGCACATGGAAGATGAAGCCGACGACGCCATCCACCAGCACGAGCAGCGAGATCAATGGCAGTAATCGCCGCGCGATCAGTCGGTTGAATGCCGCCGCGACGCCGGTGGCCGTGAGGCCGGCGCTCAGGATGATGGGCGTATACATGATCTGCTGGCCATAGCTGCCGCGGTAATGCTCGTAGGCGACCTCTCCGCCGCTCATGAGGCTGGCCAGTGCGGCAACCACTGCGAGGCTTCGCTGAAATCGTCCCTCACGGATATGCTGCGTGATCAGCGTTTCTTCGTGGAGCGCTTGCCTGAGGAGGCGTCGACGCTGGGCAGCCCGGCTAGCCAATCAGCTCGTCCACCTTGTCCCGGAAGATGGTGAGCGCGATGCGCCCGCCCTCCGGCTGGCCGCGCAACAGGGCCTTGGCGAACTTGCGCGCCTGCTCGGCCTTGATCTTGGGGGGCATGGGCGGCTCATTGGGGTCGACCACTGCTTCGAGAACTGCCGGGCCCGGCGTGGCCAGAAACTGCTGCATGACCTGGTCCATCTGTCGCGGATCGTCCACGCAGAATCCTTGAGCGCCTGCCGCCCGCGCCCAGGCGGCGAAATCGGCCGGTTGGAGCTCTACGCCGTACTCGGGGTTCCCCAGGAACACGATCTGCTCCCACTTGATCTGCCCGAGTGTATTGTTCTTGACGATCACGACTTTGATGGGTAGCTGGTGCTTCACCGCGGTCAGGATCTCGCCCATCAGCATGGTGAAGCCGCCATCGCCCACGAAGGCAACCACCTGTCGGTTTGGGAATGCTGCCTGTGCGCCGATGGCATAGGGCAGACCCGGAGCCATGGTGGCGAGGTTGCCCGAACAGGAGAACATCTGACCTGCCTTGAGCCGAAAGTTGCGTGCGATCCAGGTGGTGTTGGTACCGCTGTCGCCGGTGATGATGGCGTCGGGCGCCGCGTGGCGGCTCAATGCGCCCGCGACCACCTGGGGTTTCATGGGAAGATCCATCCGGTCCGCTTCTTCGTCCATCTGGCGGTTCCAGTCGCGCACGCCCTCCTGGGCGCGCTCCAAGAAGGAGCGGTCCGTCTTCCGTTGCAGCAATGGGATCAGGGCGGCCAGCGTCGCCTTGGCATCTCCCACCAGTCCGATGTCGATGGGGAATCTGAGCCCAAGCCGTGTCTCGTCGATGTCGACCTGGACCGCCTTGGCCTGACCAGGTTTCGGCAGGTAGTTGGCATATGGGAAGGAGGTGCCCACCATGAGCAGCGTGTCACATTGCTCAAGCGCTTCCTGACTCGGCAGCGTCCCCAGGAGCCCGATGCCGCCTGCGCTGTACGGGCTGTCGTCGGGAATCGCCCCCTTCCCCAGCAGCGGTTTCACCACTGGCGCCGCCAGCAGCTCCGCGACCTGAGCCAGCTCGTTGCCCGCGGCAAGTGCGCCATGGCCCGCCAGGATCGCCACGCGCTGACCCTGATTCAGCAGCGCAGCGGCCTGATTCAAGCTGTTTGGGTTGGGAACCTGAGCCACGGACAGATGACCATCGCCGCTCGGATAGAACCCGGCCGGCGGTGCGTCGAGCTGTCCGGGCATCTTCACGGGTCCACCGGTGTGACGGTAGTCCCCGTCCTTGGCTTCGGCCACCTGATAGTCGATGGGGAAGGTGATGTGGGCCACTGTCCGCCGCGAGAGAGCCGTCCGGCAGGCGACGCTGGCAAGATTTCGGACATCCGTGGAGCCCTGTACCTGCTGGTTGAACGCCGCAACATCCTTGTACAGCGAAAGGAGATCCACCTCCTGCTGATAACTGGTGCCCAGAAGATCGCTGTATTGCTGCCCAGTCAAGGCCAGGACTGGCGCGCCGTCCATCTTGGCGTCATAGAGGCCGTTGAGGAGGTGGATTGCCCCGGGCCCGCTCGTGGCCAGACAGACGCCCAATCGACCACTGAACTTGGCATAGGCGCATGCGGCGAACGCGGCGGCCTCCTCGTGCCTGACCTGGATGAATCGCACCTGCTCCTGGTGGACGCGAAGCGACTCCATCAGCCCGTTGATGCCGTCCCCGGGAAGGCCGAAGATGGTGTCGACATTCCATTCGATCAGGGTTTCGATGAGCGTATCGGAGGCGGTTTTGGCCACGGGTCACCTCAAAGTGTGGGATCGGGATGGTGGGATGCCGTCAGACGGCAAAGTTCATGCCGCACTATGTCGAGGAGCGATATATTGTCGAGCGGGCCCTCACTCGAAGAGGCGTGCCTTGAGATGACTGGTGATTAAGTGGTTCAGAACGAGATGGGCGTCTTCCACATAGCCGTAATCGGTGCTGTTCACGACGACGCACAGATCGGACAGCTTGCGTACGGTACCGCCATCGCAGCCCAGCAAGCTGATGGTAGTGATGGCCATGCGGCGTGCGAGGGAAACCGCCTGCACGATGTTGGGCGAGTTTCCGCTCACGGAAATGGCGATGAGGATATCTCCCGCATTGGCGATGTTGCGGAGCTGCTCCGCAAAAACGTTGGCATAGCTGGTGTCATTGGCCCACGCGGTCATAAGCGCCACGTTGTCCGTGAGGGAGACCACCCGGAATCGCTTCGCCCACACATCACCCGTCCCGAGCATCACCGTCTTGGCCAGATCACACGCCATGTGTGAGGCGGTGCTGGCGCTTCCTCCGTTCCCCACCAGAAACACCTGGCTGCCGCGTGTGTATGCGGCTCGGAGACATTCGACGGCCGCATCGAGATCGCCCAGAGGCAGGCTCTCGAGGACTGACCGAAGTCCATGTATGTAGTCAAGGGCATCGACTCGGGAGGTGGGGGTTAAGGCCACTGCTGGTGATCCTCCTCGACATAAATGATCTTGCTGCCCTGCGGTTCCAGGTGCCACGCGACCGGCCGTAGCTCTGGCAGCGCCGCAATCAGCCGTTCATGATGCTCCGGACAGGCCCACAGAAGGAGGAAGCCGCCACCGCCGGCGCCTAGTATCTTTCCCCCGACGGCTCCGTTCCGGCGGGCCCGCTCATACCAGTCGTCGATCCGGGGGTTGGTGATCCCGGCCGTCAGTCCCCGCTTCAACATCCAAGCCTCATGCAGGATCTCCCCGAAACGGTCGATGTTGTCAACGGCGAGGCCGGCTCGGAGATCCCGCGCGAGTTGAACCATGGCGCGGGTCGCCTCGCGGGTCGGCCCTTCCCGGGCGGCCTCAGCGCTCTGCTGGCGCAGCAGGTCATTCGCCGATCTGGTCACACCCGTGTAGAGAAGCAGCAGGTGCTCTCGGAGACGCTGTTTGGTTTCGGTGCGGCAGATGATCGGGTCGACGTATACCGTGCCGTCCGGATTGAACTGCAGATACTGAAGACCGCCGTAGGCGGCAATGTATTGGTCCTGCCGTCCGATGGGCTTGCCGCACCGTTCGATTTCGATGGTGCATGCTTCACGGGCCAGCCGCTCTGCGCCGGCATGTCGGCCCAAATGGGCATGAAGCGCATTGAGCAGGCCGACCGTGTAGGTACTCGAAGAGCCGAGGCCAGTCCCTTCGGAAGGAATGTCAGAGATGGAGGTGATCTCGATGCCCGCGTCGATGCCGGCCAGCCGCAAAGACTCGCGAATCAGCTCATTGCGCAGCTCGCCCACCGTTCGTACGATCTCCGTGACCGAATAACTGGCTCGGATGTTCCGGTCGAATTTGTGATTGACCGTAATGTAGATGTACTTGTCGATCGAAGTCGAGACGACTCCGCCCGGCTCCTCTCGATAGAAGCTGGGTAGGTCGCTGCCCCCACCTGCGAAGCTGATTCGCAACGGGCTGCGGGAGACGATCATCGGGCCGGTTGCCCGGAGCCCGCTGCAATCGGGCCCATTGCCGGCTGGGGCTCGAATCCGCTCAGGTCGCGCCTACCGCGAGCGCTAGATATTCAGAAGCGGCGCGGATACAGCCGTGGTGCCCGTTCTCCCGAGCCATAGCTTCATCTTAGGGATCATCGCTCTTACGATCAGGGCATGATCCCCTTACGAGAGGGCCTTATCCGGCTCGCCGTCGGCAAGAGTGGAGGCGGCCAGGCGCATGGAGTGCTTCGGATGTGGCCGCTCTGGGAACGTTTCGCGCGAGTCCTCTGGCCGACGGTCGATGTGCCGTATTCGACGTACCGGCTGTTGTCGATCCACATCCATGAGTACAAGGGGTGGGCCTTCACCCTCGCCGACGGGGTCGAGATCCGTCGAGGCGACCTCGTCGCTGAGCTGCATTTCAACAATGCCAAGATGATGGAGGCGCTGGGTGATGCCAGCGGATCCCAGAAGTGGTTGAGCGCCCGGATGTTCCGAGACGGGCTCGAGGCACTTGCTCGGTGGATGGCAGGCCCCGCCTTTCATAGCGACGTCAAAGCTATATACGGCGTGACGATCCTGGCACGAAGCGCCCGGCGTCTCGGGTTTAGTGTTCGGCCTCGCAGATCGACTCTCGGAGCTCGGGTCGAAGGCATCTTCCTCGCCGGCCTACTGGCTATCTACACGGCCGAGGGAGCGGATCGTCTCGTGGGCACGACCCCGATCGAGCCGCCCGGGGAGATCTGGATGTCGCGTGCCGAGCTGATGTCTCGGTATGGTCCTCAAAAGCGCGGCGGCAGTCGGAGCCGATGAGAGGAACGCTCAGACGACCCAAGCGGGCAAAAGAGAAGAGCGCCCACATCGTGGGCGCTCTCCGTTTCGTGCAGTGCTCGGGTTAGAGCGTGCGTACGTTCTCGGCGCGGGACTTGTTGGATCGGGGATCCCGGCCCTTGTCGTACTCGACGGCCTGGCCCTCCCGGAGATAGTCGAACCCACCGTTGGCGACCGAGCTGTGGTGGAAGAAGATGTCTTCCTGACCGTCCTCGGGCTTGATGAATCCGAATCCGCGATCGGCGATGACGCGAGCGATAGTTCCTTGTGCCATTCCGGCAACTCCTTAAGAAAAAACTTCAGAGACAGGCGTCCCTGAAGTGCAAGGAGCTACAAACCTGGCGTCTGACACCTAAGTCTAGCAGGAATAGAGGGTGGGAGCAGAAAGCAATCAGGGGCCGCGAGTGAGTGTTTCACCTGGCACTTGCCCGCGAAGCGCCGGCTTCAGTCTCAGCGGGCCATCCGATCGGCTCGGTTGGGCTCCGTCATCGCGTCCGTCCGGTCCGAGATGAAACGTAATCTGCCCGCCCCCGACGCAGCGGTTGGTCAGGGACCCTGACATGTGATAAGTAAAGAAGATGCGGCCTTTCGGGGCCGCTTATCTTTATTCCAGATGGAAGGTGGACGGCAAATCGTGTTCTCACTCTTTGGCAGCAAGGCTCACCTCAGCCTGACCGTTGACGGCTCCCAGTTTCTCCCCGGCGACGTGGTCAAGGCTCACCTCGAGGTGAAGATCGACAAAGACATCGACGTTCGTGGCGCTACTATCAGTCTTGTTCGGGCCAACCGGTACCAGTATCGCTATACCAGCACCAACTCGGAGGGTGACGATACCACTGCCTCCCGATGGAAGACCGACGAGGTGCCGGCGGCTTCGCTTCCGATTGGTGAGCCGGGCAAATGGCCCAAGGGTGAGATCTCCCGAGACTTCGAGCTCGCCGTGCCGGCCGATGCCCTGGGCTCGAGCGCCGGACAGATTACCGGCATCTCTTGGTTGGTCCGAGCGCGGCTTGACATCTCTGGCCGCGATGCCTCAACGGAGAGCCCGATTCGGGTGCTCGCTGTCAAACACCGATTTGCTTCCTGGGGCGATGGGGAAGTCTCTACCTCGGGCGTAGACGACTGCGCACTGGAGTTCATCAATCTCTCCACCTCACTGCTCCGTCCAGGGGAGAGCATTCGAGGCGGGCTGCGTCTCACGCCTACGAAGAGCTTCAAGGCCGGGGAGATTCATGCCGAGCTTGCCCGGCTCGAGCGAGTGCCGCAGGGCGAAGGAAACCGCCGGCTCACGCCCTTGGTTACGGGCTCCCTGGGACGTGACGTTCAGCTGACAGCCGGCGAGCCGCAAGAGCTGGCGTTCGAGCTCACGCTGCCCGCCGATGCTTCTCCTACCTTTGCCGCTCCCCAGTCGAACCTGCACTGGCTGCTGCGTGGGGTGGTTCATCGGGGCATGCTACACCATGATCCGACTATCTCCAAGGAAGTCGTGGTATTCAACGCCGGTGCGGCAGAAGATGTCGGTGACAAGGAGAACCCGGCAGCCTGATCCGGGCCACCTCACTGAATCTCCTCTGAGTGGCCGGCTTCGGTGGGTTCGACGTCACCTGCTTCGACTGGTGATCAGGGCGAGCCGGTTTGCAGCGGCCGGCTCGCTCAATGTCTTCCACCGAGGGCCAGGCAAGTCGACCGATCGTCTCCTCTCGGTTCCGTTAAACCGATCTGGGTATTCGGGCGAAGCCCGGCCTGCTTCGAATGGCTAGCCGGCCGCCGCCCCTGCCAGTTCTCGTTCGGGCTCTGTTTCCTCGGGCCGGCGGAACACCAGATGACCCCCGTCGTTGTCGACCAGCACGGTATCGCCTTCCTTGAAGCGTCCTTGGAGAACCTCCATGGCCAGGGGATCGAGGAGGCGTCGTTGAATGGTCCGCTTCAAGGGCCGTGCGCCGTACACGACGTCGTAGCCCTCGTTGGCGATCAGCTCTCGGGCAGGCTCTGTGAGCTCGATGTGCAGCTTGCGGTCTCCCAGTCGCCGTTCCAGTCCGGTCAGCATGATGTCCACGATGTTCTCGATCTGCTGTCGTGTCAGCGATCGGAAGATGATGATCTCGTCGATTCTGTTGAGGAACTCAGGCCGAAACTCGGACTGCACGACGTCCATCACGCGCCGCCGCATCTCGTCGTAGAGGCGATCTCCTGCCAGCTCCTGGATGATGTGTGATCCCAGGTTGCTGGTCGTGATGATGACGGTGTTCTTGAAGTCGACGGTTCGCCCATGGCTGTCCGTGAGCCGGCCGTCGTCGAGGATCTGCAGCAGCACATTGAATACGTCGCCGTGGGCCTTCTCGATCTCGTCCAGGAGGATAACCGAGTAGGGCCGCCGCCGGACTGCTTCCGTGAGCTGTCCCCCTTCTTCATAGCCGACGTAGCCGGGTGGCGCCCCGATCAGACGCGCGACCGTATGCTTCTCCATGTACTCAGACATGTCGATGCGGATCATGGCGCTCTCGTCATCGAAGAGAAACTCCGCCAGCGCACGGGCAAGCTCCGTCTTTCCGACGCCGGTTGGGCCGAGGAAGAGAAAGCTTCCCAGCGGCCGATTGGGGTCCTGCAGGCCGGCGCGAGCACGCCGGACGGCATTGGCTACCGCTTCGATGGCTTCATCCTGGCCCACGACCCGGGCATGCAGGCGCTCCTCCATGTGGATGAGCTTCTGGATTTCGCCCTCCATGAGGCGGCTTACCGGTATGCCGGTCCACTTTCCAACCACCTCGGCAACGTCTTCCTCGCCAACCTCCTCCTTGAGGAAGGTGTGCTCAGATTGCAGCCTGGCCATATTGCCCTCGGCTTCCTCCAACTGACTGGTGAGCTCCGTCATCCGGCCATAGCGCAGCTCGGCGGCGCGAGCGAGATCGGTCTGGCGCTCGGCCCGCTCGATGTCGAGCTTGGTTTCCTCGATCTGCTCCTTGATCTCACGAATACGGGAGATCGCATCCTTCTCCGTTCGCCAGTGCGCCTTCATTTCGTCGGATTCGGAGCGGAGATTTGCGATCTCGTCCTCGATACCCGCCAGCCGCTCCTTGGCCGACTGGGCGGTCTCCTTCTTCAACGCCTCCCGCTCGATTTCCAGCTGCATGATGCGACGATCGATCTCGTCGATCTCCGTGGGCATGGAGTCGATCTCCATGCGCAAGCGGGACGCGGCCTCGTCGATCAGGTCGATGGCCTTGTCCGGGAGAAAGCGGTCGGTGATATAGCGCTCGGAGAGAACTGCCGCGGCGACGATAGCAGCGTCTGTAATGCGAACGCCATGATGGACTTCATACCGCTGCTTCAGGCCCCGAAGAATGGTGATGGTGTCCTGAACGGTGGGCTCGGGAACGACGATGGGCTGAAAGCGCCGTTCGAGAGCGGCATCCTTCTCGATGTGCTTACGGTACTCATCGAGAGTGGTGGCTCCGATGGCCCGCAGCTCTCCGCGGGCCAGCATGGGCTTCAGGAGGTTCCCCGCATCCATGGCGCCCTCGGCAGCGCCGGCCCCGACGATGGTATGCAGCTCGTCGATAAAGAGAATGATGGCGCCCTCCGCCCCCTGTACCTCCTTCAGGACCGCTTTGAGACGCTCCTCAAACTCACCTCGGTACTTCGCGCCCGCCACCATCGCGCCCAGATCGAGCTGGATCACTCGCTTGTCTTTGAGTCCCTCGGGTACGTCCTCATTGACGATCCGCTGCGCGAGGCCCTCCACGATGGCCGTCTTGCCAACTCCCGGCTCTCCAATGAGAACCGGATTGTTCTTGGTCCGACGGGAAAGCACTTGAATGGTGCGCCGGATCTCCTCGTCCCGGCCGATGACCGGATCCAGCTTGCCCTTCCGCGCCTGATCGGTCAGGTCGCGGCCGAAGCGCTCCAGCGCTTCATAGGTGGCCTCGGGGTTCTGGCTGGTTACACGCTGGCCGCCCCGGATCTCTGAGAGCGCTTGAAGGATTGCTTCCTCGGTGACGCCATGCCGGCGAAGCAGCGGTCCCACGCCGGCCTTGTTCTTGCCCGAAGCGAAGGCCAGCAGGAGGTGCTCTACCGATACGTAGTCGTCGCGCATCTGCGAGGCGCGGTCCTGGGCCTCCTGGAGTATCTCGGCCACGTCGCGAGAGAAGCCCGGTTGCACATTCGAACCGTGGGCGGCAGGAAGCCCCATGACCTCGCGCTGAGTTTCCTGAATGAGCTGCTGAGGGTCTGCGCCGAGTCGACGGGCGATCGACGAAGTCACCCCGCCCTCCTGCTGCAGCAGCGCAAGCAGGATGTGGGGTTGCTGCACTTCAGTGTTGTGGTGCCGAAGTGCCAAGGCCTGGGCCTCGACCAAGGCCTCTTGGGTACGTTCTGTATATCGATTGATATTCATGCCTTGCTCTCTCCGCTCGCCTGAAAAGTCAAACTCCTTCCGGCCGGGATGATCGACCTGAGCCGGCGGTCCCCGCTACTCCCCCTGCATGCGCCGGATCATCTCCTTGAGACGGCCGATCTCCCCCTCGTATTGCTCGCGCAGCTCTTCGATCCTGTGCTCGTATTCAGCCTGCGCGTCGCGCATTTGTTCACGCATATTGAGGATGACCTCGACTCCGGCGAGATTCACGCCCAGCTCCTCGACCAACCGACGAATCTGCAGCAGCCGGTCGATGTCGTCTGGCGAAAAATACCGGATGTCTCCCTTGCCCCGGTAGGGCTCGATCAGACCGAGGCGCTCGTAATGGCGGATGGTCTGCTGGTGAACGCTGACCAGTTCGGCAGCCACGCTGATGGTGTAGTGGCGGCGCTGCCGCAGGCCGTGACCGCGACGCCGGCTGCTGCGGAGGGCCCCATGCATCTCCTGACCGGCCGCAAGCCGCTCTTGTTCGGCCTCGGTCAGCTCGTCATCGCGATAGGTCACCATTGCCGGTCCTCCATCCTCATCAGGCTCCGGTCGCCGCCAGCTGCTCGAACAGCTCTCGCTGCTCTGCATCCAGCTTCGTCGGCAGTGCTGCGACCGCCTTGACGAGCAAATCCCCCCGGCCGCCGCCCTTGAGCCGCGGCATGCCCTGGCCGGTAAGTTTGAACGTCCGCCCGTTTTGAGAGCCCGGCGGGATTTTCATGGTTACCGATCCATTCAGGGTGGCGACGGGTGTTTCGCCACCAAGGACGAGCTTGGTGAGCGGCACCGGCGCTTCCATGTGTAGGTCGTCACCCTCGAGTCGGAACTTCGGATCGGGCAGCACGTGGACCCGAAGATAGAGGTCGCCCGCCTCCTCTCCCGGATTGCCTTTGCCCTTCAGTCGCACCCGGGAGCCCTCTCGGACGCCCGCGGGGATCTTGACCTCGATGTGTTCGATTTTGCCGTCGGGTCGCGTGAGGCTGAGCGTGCGGCTGGTTCCTTGAAATGCCTCCCGCAGCGTGACGTCTACGGGTTGCTCGAGGTCCTGGCCGCGTACCCGTCGTTGCTCGGGAGCCGGCCCACCGGTGCGGCTGCGGCCCCGACCGAACAGCGATCCGAGATCGAACTCAAACCCGCCACCAGGCTGTCTCGCGCCACTGGCGCCGCCGCCGAAGAGCGTCTCGAAGAAGTCGCTGAAGTCGCCCACGTTGCCCGTGGTGGTGTAGGTGTAGGTCCGTCCCGCCCCTGGTCCACCGCCGGTTCGAAATCGCTGCTGCCAGTCGGGGCCCAGGGTATCGTAGGTCTTCCGTTTCTGTGCATCGCTGAGGACGGCATACGCTTCGTTGATGTCCTTAAAGGTCTTCTCGGCATCAGGATTGTTGGGATTGACGTCGGGATGGTACTTGCGGGCCAGCTTTCGGTAGGCCTGCTTGATCTCCTTCTCGCTGGCCCGCTTTTCGACGCCGAGAGTCTTGTAGTAGTCCTTGTACTCCATTGCTATGTACCGCTCGCCATTCGCGTAGCTGCTGCCGGATGCCACTTCGAGAGGGCCGTTCCCGCCGAGGGAGGGTGATCACTTTGCAATATCCCGGGCCCGTGGAACAACGAATAGCGGAGCTGCAAGGCTTACACTTCCTCTCCCGCCTGCTTCAACGCCACCACCACCTTGGCGGGCCGAAGTACGTCGTCCTGATAGCGGTACCCCTGCTGGACCACCTGGGCGATGGAATGGTCCTCGGCCTGCGGATTCACGACCGTGCTGACGGCCTCCGCCTCCTCTGGGTTGAAGGGTTTTCCCTCTAGGTCCATCGGGTTGACTCCCTCGGATCGCAGGATCTGATCGAGCTGGTACTCGGTCAGGCGTACGCCCTGGATGACGCTTTCATCGGCCGCCTGCTCGGCCTGTTGTCCGTAGCTGAGGGCTCGTTCGAGATTGTCCTTGACCGACAGGAGCTTGAGGAGCAGCTCCTTCTTGGTATTTCGGGAGAGATCGGCGTAGGTACGCTCGATCCTCTTCTTGTAGTTCTCCATGTCGGCGTGGACGCGCAGATAGCGGTCATAGTTGGCTGCGGCCTCCCTGCGGGCTTCGTCCAGCTCTACGGCCAGGCCGGCGGGGTCGCCGCCAACCACTTCCGGATCGTCTTCCCGTTGGTCCTGCGGCTCGTCCACCTCGTCAGTCGTGGCCGGTGCAGCCGGCTGAGTCTGTTGTGGGTCCATTCGAGTCCCTCCTCACGAGGGCGACGAGATTACTCGCCGCCTTCCTCCGTGGAATGGAACTCCGCCTCGACGACGTCGTCAGGCGTTTCGGACGCACCCTGAGCGGCCCCGGCCCCGTCGGGCTCACCGGCGGCAGCGCCCTGAGCTTCGGTCTGCTGATAGACAGCCTGAGCCGCCTGGTTGAACGCCGTCTCCAGCTCTTGCTGAGCCGACTCAATCCGTCCCAGATCCGACTCCTTCAGCGCATCCCGCAGCGTCTGGAGCTTGGTCTCGATATCGATCTTCTCGGCAGACGGGACCTTGTCTCCGGATTCCTTCATGAATCGCTCGACCGAATAGGCGTACTGCTCGCCCTTGTTGCGGATCTCGGCTTCCTCGCGGCCCCGTCGATCCTCGTCGGCATGCTGCTCCGCCTCCTTGACCATCCGGTCAATATCGGAAGAACTGAGATTGGTTGATGCCGTGATGGTCACCTTCTGCTCGCGGCCCGTCCCCAGGTCCTTGGCGGTGACGTTCAGGATGCCGTTGGCGTCGATGTCGAAGGAGACCTCGATCTGTGGGATGCCCCTTGGCGCGGGCATGATGCCCTCGAGCCGGAACCGTCCCAAGGTCTTATTGTCGCGAGACATCTCACGCTCACCTTGGGTGACGTGGATATCCACGGCTGTCTGGTTGTCCTCAGCGGTGCTGAAGATCTCGCTCTTGTGGGTCGGGATGGTGGTATTGCGGGGGATGAGCTTGGTGGCAATGCCGCCAAGGGTCTCGATCCCCAGAGAGAGCGGAGTGACGTCGAGCAGGACAACGTCCTTGACCTCACCGGCCAGGACACCGGCCTGGATCGCGGCCCCAACGGCGACCACCTCGTCCGCATTCACACCCTGGTGCGCCTCCTTGCCGGTGAGCTTCTTGACCAGCTCTTGGATGACCGGCATTCGCGTGGAGCCGCCGACGAGCACCACCTCGTCGATGTCCTTCTCACTCAGCTTGGAGTCGGCCAACGCCTGCCGAAACGGGGGAATCGTTCGCTGGGTTAGGTCGTCGGTCAGCTCCTCGAACTTGGCTCGGGTGATGGTGGTGATCAAGTGCTTCGGCCCGGTGGCATCGGCGGTGATGAAGGGCAGGTTGATCTCCGTGGAGACCACCTGAGACAGCTCTTTCTTGGCCGATTCGGCCGCATCGAGAAGGCGCTGGAGGGCCTGCCGGTCCTTGCGGAGATCGATGCCGTTCTCCTTCTGGAACTCCTCAGCCACGTAGTCGACGATGCGGCGATCGTAGTCATCGCCACCGAGCTGGGTGTCGCCGGCGGTGGCCTTCACCTCGAAGACCCCATCGCCGACCTCCAGGACCGACACGTCGTAGGTGCCGCCACCGAGGTCCCAAACGAGAATGGTCTCCATTGACTTCTTGTCCAGACCATAGGCCAGCGAGGCGGCGGTGGGCTCGTTGATGATCCGCAGGACGTCTAGGCCCGCGATGGTGCCGGCGTCCTGGGTCGCCTTCCGCTGAGAGTCGTTGAAGTAGGCGGGAACGGTGATAACCGCCTGCTTGACCTCTTCACCCAGGTACTTCTCGGCGTCGGCCTTGAGCTTGCCCAGGATCATGGCAGAGATCTCCTGGGGGGTATAGTTCTTTTCGTCGATGCTCGTTTTGTGATCGGTGCCCATCTTCCGCTTGATGGATGCAATTGTCCGGTCGGGGTTCACAACGGCCTGGCGCTTCGCAAGCTGACCAACCAGCCGCTGTCCGTCCTTGGTAAAGCCGACGACCGATGGCGTGAGCCGGCTACCCTCCGCATTGGTGATGACGGTTGGCTCACCGCCTTCCATGACGGCCACCACCGAGTTGGTCGTCCCTAAATCGATACCGACTACCTTCGGCATGCGTGCTTCTCCTGTTCGTGATTCCTCGATGGACAGGGACGAAATTCCGCCCCGGCCCTACACTCACCATCAGTATAAAGGTTGAGCACATTACTGTCAAGAAATCGTTGAGCGGCCTGATGTAAGGTCATCTATCCAATCTGCCACTGCTTCCACCGCCCGGGTGGCTTGCTCCCGATTGCCGCTCACCAGCATTGTGAGAAGGGCACCGAGGATCGCGGAGACCATTAGTGTTGCGATGGTTCCCGCCTCGTCCTGCCGGAGGCCCGCCTCTCGGGCCGCATGCTCAACGAAGGGCAGCCAGGGGCCGGCCCCTCGCTGCAGGAAGTCGGGAAAACGAGCCGGGTGCTGAAGCGACAGTCCGCAAGTCTCATAGAAGAGGCGATGGTAGGCCGTCAGCTCCTCGGGCAAACACCACTCAGCCCAGTACCGACGCATGAGCCGGCCGAGCGAGATCGGTTCAGGCCCTTCCAGCCACGCAGCCGTCATCTGCCGCTCTCTCTCCTCGACGGCGCTGACGACCGCCGCGACCAGCCCCTCTTTGGATCCGAAATGGTACACGAGCGAGAAGGTACTGACGTTCAGTGCAGAGGCCAAGGGGCGGAGGGATAGATCGGCGATGCCATTCTCGAGGACGTACTCAGTAACCGCCTCGAGCAGCTCTTCACGACGGGCCGGGTTCGGCTTCGGGGCCACCGCCTCGGCCTCCTTCCCTTTTTGTTATGCTAAAACGAGCGATATGATAACATCTGTCATGGAAAGAGGTCGAGAAATGCGGGAACCGGCGCAACCCTTTCGTAGTGCCACCGATTTGCCGCGGGGACATTCCGGACCTCCGAGCGCGGTGCAGGTTCGGCTGCTGCGTTTGGATGGAGGTATCGAGGCAGTGATCGGGCTGATCCTTGTCACCAGCCCGATATCGGGGATCTTCCAGGCCCTTCGACTTCCGCAGCCGGCGTCACGTCCCATGGTTGTGGTGGTGGGAATCATGCTGATCCTACTGTTGCCGCTGTTCTGGTGGCTGAGTTCTCGGACGCTTCCTGACATGCGCCTGATCGCCGTCGGCAATCTGGTGTCTGCGGCAGTGCTCGCCGGTTGGATCCTCACGACGGGGCACAGCAATACAACCGGCCATCTGTTTGTGCTGGCGGTGTCCGGAGCGCTGGTCATCCTCGGGATGATGCAACTGGCCGCATCGCGCTAAGGCTAAGTCGGGCGATATACTGTCTGCCTAGCAGCGGCTGAGCCTTGAGGAGCGCACATTACGTCAGCACGCGGGGATGGGGCAATGTCAGCTCTGTTGGAGCCGCCGCAGGGACCTTGAAGCAGCGACTCGACAGCAGAGGAGGCGCCGATGCATATCGGCGCCTCCCCCTCCCTCACACCCGTCCTTAGGGTGACCTGACAAGCCGCTGATGCGCACCGAAGTGAGCCAGGCTGTGCGCAGGAAGCGACCTACTTAAGACTAGGCCGTCTTGGGTAAACGTTCGGTCAACGTTCGGTAAAAAGCAGGTGAATTCGAGCTGTGACTCTCACCGCAGCCCGTTGCCGTCGACCTGTCGGATAGCAGACGGCATCCACCCGTCGAGCACCACAGTCCACTGACGCCGGTGGGGATCCGGCGCGCTAGTCCCCCATGCGATAGCCGGGTCCGCCCGGGTTGGAGGAGGGGCAGGACAGCTTCTTCTCGATCAATGGCGGTCGAGGAGACTGGTGCAGATTGAGCATCGGACCGAGACTGCGGACTCCACGGTTGTAGTGCATCGTCTGAGGCAGGCCGTACTGGTCCTCCACGAACTTCATGATCGAGCGAAAGTCCAGACGTCGATGATAGATGGTATGCGGCCTCGCATAGGGCGAGATGACGATGGCGGGCACCCGCGGCCCGAGACTGTAGGCGTCGCGCACCGGTGGCGCGACGTGATCGTAGAAGCCGCCGTAGTCGTCCCAGGTCAGGATGACGACCGTATGTTTCCAGAGCGGTGACCGCATCAGCTCGTTCAGCTTCTGCACTGTCCAGTTTTCGCCGGCACACTCACTGGCGGGCGGATGCTCGCTGAAGGCGAGGTCGGCGGAGAGCCAGGAGATGGCAGGCAGGTGACCGCTCTTCACATCGGCATCAAAGCGACTCGGAGGAACCACATTGGTCTGCCATTGCGATGAATAGCGAATGTGCTTGATGGCATCGAAGGTGGACCAGATGTAACCGCGATGACCAGGTCGCGGTACGTAGTATTTCCAGCTCACACCGGCCGCGTTGGCTTCATCGGCCAGGGTCTGGAAGTTGAAACAGGGCCGCACGTTGGCGACCGTGCCGTTCCGGTCCACCTGCGCGTAGCTGCTCGAGGCCGCGTCGCAGCCCCAGGACATCAATGGCGCCACTCCACTGATGGACAGGGTGTGGTTGCTCTGCCCGGATATCAGCACGAACCGGTTGGGGAAGCTGCTGCTGAGGATAGTGGAGTAGAAGTGGTCCGCGATGCCGAAGTACTTGGCGTAGGCGAAGTAGGCGGGAATCTGTTTGCGCGTGAACTGGGTATCTGCCACGTCTTTGCCGTGCTGCAGCGCGCCCGGCTGCTTTGAAAAGCCGTCCATCTTGCCGCCGTCCACTGCGATCCTGGCCTGCGGCGGCTGGTGGACGATGTTGTACAGCAGGCTGTCGGGCGTTACCGGCATCCTCACCATGGTTCCGAACACGTCGGCCGTGCTGGTACCGTCTGCGCCCCGCAGGCGCCCGAAAAGATTGTCGAAGCTGTGATTCTCTTTAATCAGAATGACCACGTGACGGATTGGTCCGCAGCTCGAGGCACAAGTGGTTGAAGTCGCCGGCGCCCAGCCGGTCGAAGCCCACGTGAGGCACATGCCGGCAACCAGCAGGAGAGCCGCGGCTACTCCACCAGCCCGATGACGGTGGGAACCTGGGGCCGGCGAGACGCGGTATCGCAAACGAATCACGAAACCAGTCTATTCGCTGCTGGAGCAGCAGACGATCGCGAACAAGGCAACCGAATCCCAGGATGTCGGTCCGGACGTGACTCTCGCCGCGACAACTTAAGCCAGTCCCCTCTTGAACCTCGGCGCATGTTCAATATGAGCAAGCTCACGTTGAAGATCATTGAGGCTCGGCTATAGTCTGAAGCATCAACGGCTCGGAGGAGTCATTGCTTGGCCTGCTGCGGGTGCGAAACGCCCGCTTCTACCTCCTTGGTGAGTTCGTGTCCATCTTCGGCGACGTGGCGCTGTGGTTGGCCCTGGGAATCTGGGTGAAGTCACTCACGGGAAGCAACAGCGCGGCCGGCCTGGTCTTTTTCGCCTTCGCGCTCCCGACGCTGGCCTCGCCAGTCAGTGGAGTCTTTGTCGACCGGTTCAGACGGCGGCCGCTTCTGATTGGAACCGACCTATTCCTCGGCTGCCTGGTGTTGCTGCTTACTCTCGTGCATGGGCGCTCCAGCATCTGGCTCATCTACGTGGTCATGGTCTTTTATGGCCTGGCGTTCAACGTGCTCAGCTCCGCCGGCGCGGCGTTTCTGCCCAGCATCCTGGACAGCGAGCTCCTTCCCCACGGCAATGCCGCGCTGCAGGTTGGTCGACAGGGACTACGCCTGCTCGGACCACTTATGGGCGCCGGTCTGTTTGCCTGGCGTGGTGGCGCCTTCGTGGCTGTGTTCGACGCCGCAACGTTCGGCGTAGCGGCGGTCGCGCTGGCGCTCATACGAGTCGAGGAGATCAAGCCCTCGCCCTCGGAGAGCCACTGGCTGTCGCAGGCGCTGTCCGGGATACGGCATGTCCTCAAGACCACGGTGATCCGCCAGGTTGTGATCGCCATCGTCATCGCGGTGATCGTGGTGGGCTTCCTGGAGTCGCTCATCTTCGCGATCGTGGCGCAAGGCCTGCACCGGCCTCCGGCATTCCTGGGGCTGGTCATATCGGTCCAGGGGATTGGCGGCATACTCGGCGGTTTGACCGCCGCAAAGCTCATGGAACGCACGGGCGAGGGCATCCTGGCCGCAATCGGCCTGGGGCTATTTGCCTGCGGTGCGCCGTTGCTTGCCCTCTCGAGCCTGCCTGCCGTCATAACGGGCATCGTGATCTTCGGGCTCGGCCTCCCGTGGCTGATTGTCGGGGCGACCACGCTCGTGCAGCGGGTGACTCCGGCGAACCTTCACGGCCGCTCCTTTGCCGCCCTGGATCTGTTGATCGGAGGCCCACAGACCTTTTCCATTGCGTTGGGAGCTGCGCTTGTCGCCGTAGTGGACTACCGAGCTCTCCTCCTGATCATGGCGGCGGTCGTCGCAGTCGCCTGCCTCTATCTGGCAACGCGGCCGGAGCAGTGGGCGCGAGCCCGTCGCCACCCCAACGCGCCAACCGGCACGACTGCCGAAGTTGCTCCACACGCCGTGGAGCCCTGACCGAAGCCGCGTCGCCGCTACAGCTGCGCTTCGAGATCCGACGTCTTCAGCTGCGGCACCGGCTCACGAGACGCGCGCCACCGGCGGCGTGGTAGGGCCACCGCAGTCAGGGCAGCTGCCGCCACGCAAAGTGACGCCCCGCACCAGAACGGAAGACCCTGTTGGACGCCGAACAGAGCGCCCAGCACACCGGCCCCGACGGCGCTTCCCCCGAACTGGAAGAACCCGCCCATGCCCATGGCGCGGCCGCGAACGTCGGCCGAGGTCGTCTCGCTGATCACTGCAAACAGCACGGGTTGGACGACCACGAAGCCGGTTGCTTCGATCATTCCGACAAGGAGGATCACCGGATAGGAACGGATCTCGGGATAGAGGGCGGCGCACGACGCTACCACCAAGAACGAACCGCTCAAGAGAATGCGCCGGTTCCAGCGGTCGCCCAGCTTCCCGACGGTGCCCGCCAGGAGCAGCACCGGAATCGCGAAGGCGCTGATCGAGAGCCCAATGAGAAACGGACCAATTCCTCGTGCGCTGAGATATTGCGGCCATACCACGTCGTACATCGCGAACATGGCCCCCGCGGCAAGCAGCGCAAGACTGGGAACGAGAACCGCTGAGGTTCGCCACCAGCCGGGTGTGGCCGGAATCGCTTCCTCTTGTCGATGGCCTCGGGTTTCCGGGAGACGGAACAGCGCGGTGACACCCAAGAGCGTGCCGAGGCCGGAGCACAGAAAGATCGCCGAATCCGTCCACAGCGCCACGGCGCCCCCAATGGCCGGGCCGATGAGGAGGCCTACCATTTCGACGGCCTGAAGCTGTGCGTACCGTTGTGCTCGTCGCTCACCGGTGGTCAGATCGGCCAGAGCCGCACGAAGTGCCGGAATATAGGCTCCGCCGGTGAGCCCTTGCCCCAATCGAAGGAGCGCCAACAGCCACAGCGGTCCCAGGTTGAGGAAGAGGCCGAACGAGAGGACTGAGAACACCAACCGGGCGCCGATGAGCACCGGTTTGCGACCCACCCGGTCGACCAGATGGCCGGCCGGCACCTGGATGATGGTGTTTGCCACCATGGGACCGGCGATGAAGGCCGCGATCGCCAGCGACCCGCCGCCATGGCTCCGAACGTAGAGTGGGGCGACCGGGAACACGGCCGCGATGCCCGTGAACATCAGCAGCTGACCGAGAAGTAGCCGCGATGCGGGGTCCAATTGCCGGCTTCGCAGCGTGGTTAGGAAGTCGAGCACCCGCTATTATCCGGGCTTCTCGGGTGTATCCTTTCGTGTTTGTGGAAGGAGGCATAGCGATGGGAACAGAACCGGCGACCGCGGATCACGATGCGACAGACAAGTTCATCGACGGGCGGCTGGACCACTGGCTTGATCGGTTGGCGACGCTTGTCAACCAGCCCAGCATCTCGAGTCAGAACGTGGGTCTGGAGGCAACGGCCGACGTGGTGGCAGGCCTCCTTGAGGAATCCGGATTTGATGCCCGCGTGATGCCGTCCGACCCGTATCCTGTGGTCTACGCCGAAAGCAATGGATCCGGCGACCGGACGCTACTCTGCTACAACCACTACGACGTTCAGCCGCCGGAGCCTCTCGAGCTGTGGGACTCACCACCTTTCGAGGCAAGGCGCCGCAACGGCAAGATGTTCGGTCGCGGCATTCAGGACGATAAGGGACAGCTCATCTCACGTCTCGCCGCGATCGATGCGGTAAAGCGGACCTTGGGCGAGCTGCCGTGCCGGATCAAGTTCATCATTGAGGGCGGCGAAGAGATCGCAAGCCCTGGCGTGCCGGAATTTGTCCAGGAGAATCAGGACCTCCTGCAGGCCGATGCGTGCGTCTGGGAGACCGGAGGCGTGGGGTACGACGAGCGGCCCATCATCATCCTTGGTCTCCGTGGGATCTGTTACATCGAGCTCAGGGCTCGAGCGCTCAGCCGGGACGCGCACTCGGGTATGGCCCACGTGGTGCCGAATGCCGCTTGGCGCCTGATCTGGGCGCTCGTGAGCATCAAGGACCGGCAGGAGCACATTCTGGTGGACGGCTTCTACGACGACGTCATTCCAGCCAGCGAGGCCGAACTGGCCATGCTCGACGCCCTTCCCGACGAGTGCGAGCGGACCTGCGCCTCGTACGGCATCCAGCATCTGCTACTCGGTCGCACGGGAGCGGAATCACGGCGGGAGGTCTTTTCCCCCACGGCCTCCGTCGACGGTCTAAGCGCGGGATACGAGGGGCCAGGATCGAAGACGATCATACCGGCTGAGGCTATGGCCAAGATGGACTTCCGCCTCGTCCCGGACCAGGATCCGGTCGACATCTGCGAGAAGATTCGAGCGCATCTTCGCGCCGAGGGGTTCGAAGGGATCGAGGTCGAGTATCTTGGTGGCGAGCGGCCGGGACGAACACCGGTGGATGACCCCTTTGTTCAGATGACAATCGAGACGGCTCAGCAGGTCTACGGGTCAGCTCCCCGAGTCTCACCGCTCATGGGTGGTAGCGGGCCGGTCGCCCCCTTCCGTGACCATCTCAGAGTGCCCGTAGTGACCCTCGGTATATCCCATCCCGATTCAATGGTTCACGGGCCAAACGAGCATATCCGGATCGATCAGTTCGTTCGAGGTACCCGCCATATGGCAAGGCTGGTCGAGCGGTTCGGCCGAGGTTAAGCGAGGGTGAAGGCCAGCCCGGTCCCGCCGTTAAGTGGTCGAATGGCTAACCGACTGCCCGATCGATTCAATGTGGCGACGTGGTTCGTCGATCGTTTGGTGGAGGAAGGCCGTGGCGACCACGTCGCCATCCTCTGTCAGGACCAGAGCCTCACCTACGGGGAGGTTCTTCGCCAGGTCAACCGCACGGGAAACGTCCTCCGCCGGCTGGGCGTCGAGATCGAGAACCGGGTATTGATGATCCTTCCCGACTGTCCGCAGTTCGCAGAGGTGTTCTTCGCGACGATCAAGATCGGCGCTGTTCCGGTGCCGGTCAATACCCTGCTGACTGTGCGCGACTATACCTATATGCTTGAGAACACGCGAGCGAAGGTGGCCGTCGTGCATGCCGACCTCCTGGACTCGGTCTTGCCGGCCCTGAAAGCCGCTTCGTATCTGAGGGATGTGGTGGTCGTGCCCGCCAGCAGCTCTCATCAGATTGAAGCTGCATCCGGCGGGCGTCTGAGGATGCAGCCGTACGAGACGCTCATCGCATCCGAAAGCGCCGAGCTTACCCCGGCGGACACCTGTAAGGACGACGTCGCATTCTGGCTGTACACCTCGGGGACCACGGGCTCGCCAAGTGCTGCCGTGCACCTCCATCACGACATGGTGGTGTGCGCCGAGCTGTTTGCCGGCGGGATTCTGGAGATTCAACCGGAGGACCGAACCTTCTCCGTGGCCAAGCTGTTCTTCGCCTATGGCCTGGGGAATGCCCTCTATTTCCCGTTCTCGGTCGGTGCGACCACCATTCTGCACCCCGGCCGCCCCGAGCCGGCGACCGTATTTGAGATCGTCCGCCGGCACCGTCCAACCATCTTCTATGGTGTGCCCACCTCCTACGCCGCCCTCCTTCACGAGACAGAACAGGGTGCGAACGCGGAGATGAGCTCGGTCCGTATCGCAACTTCAGCGGGTGAGCCGCTTCCGGCCAGCATCTTCCGTCGCTGGCGGGATCGATTCGGCGTCGAGATCCTCGACGGAATCGGTACCACGGAGGTGCTCCACATGTTCATCGCCAACCGCCGGGGCGAAGTCCGGCCCGGATCGAGCGGCAAGCCGGTTTCCGGCTATGAGGTCAGGGTCCTGGACGACGAAGACCGGCCGGTGAAGGCGGGTGAGATCGGTAACCTGTTGGTCGCGGGAGACAGCACCTGCGCCGCGTACTGGAATCGACATGAGGTGACAAAGGCCGCGATTCAGGGCGAGTGGATTCGAACCCGCGACAAGTATCACTTTGACGAAGACGGCTATTACTGGTACGAAGGTCGAAGCGACGACATGCTGAAGGTCGGTGGGATTTGGGTGTCTCCGACCGAAGTGGAGCAGGCGGTGATCGAACATCCCGCGGTGCTGGAGTGTGCGGTGGTGGGTGTTTCCGATGCCGATGGCCTGATCCGCCCAAAGGCGGTCGTGGTGCTGAAGGACCCCTCAAAGGCCACAGACGAGCTGGCACGGGAGATTCAGGCGTTTGTGAAGGACCGGCTTGCGCCATACAAGTATCCACGCATCGTCGAGTTCGCGCCTGAACTGCCGAAAACCGCGACCGGCAAGATTCAGCGATACAAGCTTCGCCAGGCTCCCTGAGTCATCGTTGTTGAAACCTTCGGGTGTGCGCGCATAACAATGAGGTTCCGGCCAGTGCCGGAACCTCTGAGAAGTGCGGGTCCTCGAAGGTTACTAGGCTCCCTTGGTGACCGCCTCGGTTGCCTTGTGAGCCGCATCGGGGCCGTTAGCTGACTGGACGAGGTTGCCGTGGCTGAGAACGCCGACCAACCGGCCGTTGTCAACCACCACAAGCCGGCGAATCTGCTCGTTCGCCATACGGTCTGCAGCCTGCTTCAGATCGTCATCGGGCGAGACGGACTCGACGTGGGGCGTCATCACGTGGCTGACGCTCTCCTGAAGCAGCCCGTCATGGCCCTCGGCAACGCAGCCGACCACGATATCTCGGTCCGTCACCACACCGACCAGCTCGTCACCCTCGACGATGGGCACGAAGCCGACATCCTCGGACTTCATGATTGAAGCGACGCGCTGAATGCTATCGCCTGGATTGGCGGTGGAAACAGATGTCGTCATGGCGTCTCTAACCTTCATGTTGTCCTCCTGAGACATATTCGATCTTCGGCCTGCGACGACAATGGGCGCATGGATCATGCCATCGACAGGCACTTCGGAATGCGATCAACAGAGCCGGACGGGAGGAGCAGGGCCAAAAATAGGCGCTCCCCTAAGTGGGGAGCGCCTATTGAGGTGTACTGCGCTGAGGTGGCTTAGGCGGCGCCAGGCGTCGGAGGCGTGGGCGCCTGCCAGCCCGCATCGATGCCCGGCATGAGGATGGCGTCGAAGTGAGCGTACTTGATGAGATCGGAGGCGGCGGGTCGCTCGAGCAGCGCCTGAGCCAGAACCTCTTCCATGGTGTCGACCGGAATGACGGTCAGCTCGTTCCGAACATCCTCAGGAACCTCTTCCAGGTCCTTCAGATTCTTCTTGGGCATCAGGACGGTTCGGATGCCGGCGCGGTGGGCGGCCAGAGTCTTGTCCTTCAGGCCGCCGATCGGCAGGACGTTCCCGCGGAGCGTAACCTCTCCCGTCATGGCAACGTCGCGGCGAACCGGACGCGCCGTGAACGCGCTTACGAGGGCCGTGGCGAGAGCGATTCCCGCCGAAGGCCCTTCCTTGGGGATGGCGCCGGCAGGAACGTGGACATGAATGGCATGGTTGTCGAAGGCGGTTGGATTGATGCCCAGGTCACGCGCACGTGAGTGGACGTAGCTCATGGCCGCCCGGGCTGACTCCTGCATGACGTCGCCCAGCTGGCCACTGAGGATGAAGTTCGGTTTGCCATCCATGAGGGTCACCTCGACGGACATGATGTCGCCGCCGTATTCGCTGACGCTCAGGCCAGTGGCCACGCCAATCTCGTCGTTTTCCTCGGCCATGCCCCAGTCGAAGCGGGGCGCCTTCAGGAAGTCCGCGACGCCGTCGGCGTCGACAACAATCTCCTCTGCCCCATGCTCCACGAAGCGACGGGCCAGCTTCCGACAGATGGTTGCGATCTCGCGCTCCAGCTGCCGAACCCCGGCTTCCCGCGTGTATTCACGGATGATGAGCCGCATCGCCGCCTCGGTGACGGTCAGCTGCTCCTCAGTGATGCCGTGGAAGCGTCGCTGCTTGGGAACCAGGAAGTCGAGGCCGATACGCAGCTTCTCTTCCTCGGTGTACCCGGGTAGCTCGATCACCTCCATGCGGTCTCTCAGAGCCGGCGGGATGGTGTGCAGGACGTTGGCGGTCGTGATGAAGAGCACCTTCGTTAGGTCGAAGGGCACTTCGAGATAATGGTCGGCGAAGTCCGAGTTCTGTTCTGGATCGAGAACCTCCAGCAGAGCCGCGGAAGGGTCACCCCGAAAGTCGGCGCCAACCTTGTCGATCTCGTCGAGCATGATGACGGGATTATTGGAGCCGGCCTGGCGGATGGCCTGAACGATGCGTCCCGGCAGCGAGCCGATGTAGGTGCGGCGGTGGCCGCGGATCTCCGCCTCGTCGTGCACGCCGCCAAGCGACATGCGGGCAAACTTGCGGTTCAGGGCAGTGGCCACAGACTTTCCGAGCGAGGTCTTGCCGACGCCGGGTGGTCCCACCAGACAGATGATCGGGCTGCGCAGCTCTGTCGACAACTGGCGGACCGCCAGGTGCTCGAGCACACGCTCCTTGACCTTCTCCAGTCCATAGTGGTCGCTGTCGAGCTGTTGCGCCGCAGCTGTGATGTCAAGCTGGTCATCGGTGCTGATTGACCAGGGCATGCCGACCAGCCAGTCGAGATACGTGCGAATCATGCCGACCTCGGGCGAAGCCGCGGGCATCTTTTCGAGACGCCCAACCTCCTTCTCGGCCTTCTCACGTACCTTCTCGGGCATATTGGCTTCTTTGATCTTCTCGCGCCACTCCTCGGCCTCGGCGGCCTCGGCGTCGAGCTCGCCCAGCTCTCGCTGAATCTCCTTCATCTGCTCCCGAAGCAGATACTCACGCTGGGTCTTGTCGATGTTCTTCTGGACCTCAGAGCTAATGCGCGTCTTGAGGTCGAGCATCTCGACCTGCTTGCTCAGAAACTGGCTGGCAAGTCGAAGGCGCTCAGGAATGTCCAGGGTTAGGAAGAGGTGCTTCCGCTCCTCGGACTCCAGCTCGGGAACACAGGCCACCAGATCGGCCAGATAACCGGGATCGGTTATCTCGCGGACGGAGCCGGGTGACAAGGGATCCGCGGGCACGTTCCCCCGGAGCTGAACGTACTTAGTGATCATTTCCTTGAGGGAGTCCATGAGAGCGCTGAGCTCTAGCGAACTCTCGGCCTCCTCTCGGATGGGGGCAAACTCGACCTCCAAGTAGGGGTCGGTTTGTGTGTAGTTCAGCAGGCGGACACGGTACTCTCCCTGGGCAAGAAGATGGACCCCGCCGTCGGGCATGCGAACCATGGGACCGATGGTGGCGACAACGCCCATCGGCATGAGGTCGGCCGGAGAGACGTCGTGTTTCTCGGAGTCGGTTTGAGTGACGAGCACGATGCGCTGCGGCTTGGACTTGACTGCCGCTTCAACGGCCTGAAGTGATGTCTTCCTGCTCACCTGGAGAGGCGCCATCATGCGGGGGAAGACGATCAGATCGAAGAGTGGTACGACCGGCAGACGCTCGATGTTTGGCTCGGACTTTTCTGCCGAAGCCTGCGCGTCCCGTGTGGACATGTATGCCTCGTATGGGAATTTCGTGGAAAGTGAAGGCCGGTCCTTGGGTTCCCTCAGTATAGGAATGGGTTCCCCAAGGAGGAGGCCACCACACCTCGTGGCTTAGTATAGCACTGGAAAGGCTCTTTAGCCCACAACTATAAAGGTTTTGTTACGATCGGTTACCGGAAGCGATGTCGCCCGGAGCCGTTTTAACTCCATCCAGTGTCAACAGACACGCTCTCGGCACCATAGGATTTCCAGGTACTGGCCGCGACGGAACAGAGTTTCGCGCCACGATCGCGGCGTGTCGTGGCCGGCTTTGTGCCCGATCGAGGTCTCTGTCTCGCCAGGGGGGCAACCGGCTAGCGAATCAGGATGTGGCCGGGGTCCCCTTCGAGCGCGTGACCGATGACAACGCCGAGATCGCCGCTCTTCTCCAGGTCCGCTTTGAGCCGCTGCGCCGCCTCGGCGGGCGACGCAAGCAGCAGCCCGCCCGAGGTTTGAGGGTCCGTGAGCAGCGTCAGCAGCTCCCCAGGTAGAGACGGGTCGAAGACGACCCGCTCCAGCACGAACTCCTCGTTCGTGCGGCCCCCCATCGGAATAAAACCGCGGCGTGCATAGTCGAGCGCACCCGGCAACAGGGGAACGGCCCTGCCTTGGAGCTCGAAGCGAATCCCGCTGGCCCGACCCATCTCACTGAGATGGCCGAGCAATCCGTAACCGGTGATGTCGGTGGCGGCATGTACTTCAGCTCGAAGCATCGCGCTCGAGGCTCGATTGTTCAGCCGCGTCATCCACCCAACGGCCGCCTCGACATGGGTGGCGAGTGCAGCTTCGGCCTTCAAGGCCGTTGCAATGACGCCGGTCCCGAGAGGCTTCGTGAGGATCAATAGGTCGCCCGCCTGGGCCGTCGACGGAAGCACCAGCCGGTCTGGATGCGCCGTCCCGGTCACTGCCAGCCCGTACAGTGGCTCCTGGCCTTCGACCGTGTGGCCGCCGATGATAGACACGCCGGCCTCCTGAGCCTTCTCCGAGCCGCCGCGCAGGATCTCGCCGAGGATCTCCATGGGCACAGAGGTGGCCGGAAAAACCACGATGTTCAGGGCCGTTAGGGGTTGAGTCCCCATGGCGTAGAGATCGCTCAGCGAGTTGGCGACGGCGATCTGGCCGTATGTGAACGGATCATCCACCACGGGCGTAAAGAAATCGGTGCTCTGAACAAGAGCAAGATCGTCCCGAAGCCGGTACACGCCGGCATCGTCCGCGAGGTCGGGTCCTGCGAGCACACGCGGATCAGTAAGGGTGGGTAAGTCGCGCAGCACGTGCGCGAGGCGGGAGATGCTAACCTTGCCGGCTCAACCCGCGCACGCGACGAGACTCGTCAGCCTGATCTCGTCTGCCATCTGATCACCTCCCTTCGTAACGTTCTCGCGAGAGATTTGCGGGCAGTCCGCCGTCACCGTTCACGCTTCTCATTCTGGACCGGACAATCGAGCGGTAGGCTCGGAGACCGTCCTATAGCTGAGATGTCTGCCATTGCACCTGGCCCCGTTTCAACGAGAATCCAACAACACGTAGCGACCGAAAGGGAAGATATGGCCAGAATCGAACCGGTCGATCCCAATGGAGCGTCTCCCACCCAGCGAGCGAGTCTCGCGGCAATCGTCGGGCGGGTCACCAATATGAAGCGCACGTTGGCGCACTCGCGGGTTGCGCTCGATGCGCTCATGCAGTGGTATCCGCTGCAGGAAGCCGTAATGCCATTCTTGGGTGCCAGGGCAACGTCCCTCTTTTGCCGCGCAATCTCGGCGCAGAACTCCTGTCTGATCTGCTCGTCCTATTTCCGCCGTGAGCTCGTGGAGAGTGGAGAGGATCCGGACAACCTCCATCTGTCAGAGCTGGAGCGGGTGGTTGTCGACTTCGGGTACCAGCTGGCTCGCGACCCGCATGCTGTGGACGACGACCTCTACACCGGGCTCGCCACCCATTTCTCGGACGAGCAGATCGTCACCCTAACGGCCTTCGGAGCGCTGATGATTGCGACCAACGTGTTCAACGACGCGCTTCGAGTGGATCTCGACGCGGATCTGGAACCGTTCCGGGCTGAGCCCTCGGAGGTCCGGATTGGGTGATCTCGAGGGTAGGGTCGCTTTCATCACCGGTGCAGCTCACGGCCAGGGCCGTGCGACCGCCATCGCCATGGCTCGTGCCGGCGCTCACATCGCTGCCCTTGACGTGGCGAAACCGTTGCCCTATCCCGGCTATGGTTTGGGAACCACCCAGGATCTTGAATCATTACGGAAAGAGATTGAACGCTTGGGTCGAAGTTGTTTCGTCCACGCCGGAGACGTGCGTGACGACGAGGCGGTGTCTGCTGCAGTTCGAGAGACCCAGGCCCGTCATGAGCGGATCGACATTCTTTTCAACAATGCCGGCATCTGTGGCTATGGGCTCGCTCACGAGCTGTCTGAAGAGGCATGGGACGCAACGCTCGGCATCAATCTCAAGGGCGCGTGGCTGGTGGCCCGACGGATCATCCCCATCATGATGGGGCAGCGTTCTGGAGTGATTCTGAACAACTCGTCAGTAGCAGGACTTCGTGGCATGGCTAGGCTTGGCCACTACGCTGCATCGAAGTGGGGCCTTGTCGGACTCACCAAGTCATGGGCCATCGAGCTGGCGCCATACAACATCCGTGTCAATTCGCTGCATCCGACCGGCGTCGATACTCCGCTGAACGAGGGGCTGGCCCAGCTCGAGGGGACGACACCGGAGGAGATCGGGGAGCGATCGGCGGGCAACTTGCTCTCGGTCCCCTGGATCGAGCCTGAGGACGTCGCGGAAATGGCCGTCTTTCTCGCTTCCGACCGTGCCCGCTACATCACGGGGAGCCAGATCCCAGTGGACGCGGGGCTGTTGACGCGATAACCTGGTCTCGAACAACTCGCGCTGATCGTGTGAGCGGGTGAGACGTGAGTTGGAGAGTCGATGGCGCTCGAGCTCTGCGAGATAGGAGTCGCAGTACGTCAGCTGTCACTCATAGACTGGTGGTCGATACGGCCTCGATGAAAGTCGACCACGGCCTCGACGAGTGGTCCGGCTCCAAATCGGAAGGTGTCGGTTGCCGGCAGGGCCGTTTCGGCGCCAATCGATGCCACCGTGGCGCGTGCGGCGGTCTCTGAAAGCCCGAGGGTGTTCACGGCCACGCCGATGACGGCGGCCGGATGGATCCAGCCGGCCGCGGCCTCGTGCATCTCGATCAGCTCGAGCGCCGAGGGGATGTCAACCGTGTAGTCCTCGATGTAATCTCGCGCCGGCATGACCGTCAAGATCATGGCATCAGGCTGGGAGCCGTGGATCAGGGCCAGTGTCACACCCGAATAGGCGGGATGAAGCAGTGAGCCTTGGCCCTCCACCAGAACGATGTCATGCTTCTCGGACGCTCTCAGAACCTCCTGCTCAATCGCCCCCGCCATGAAGTCGCCGACGACCCGATCCAGCGGAACGCCGTTACCTGCGATCATCATGCCCGTTTGTCCCGTGGCCAGGAACACGGCATCGGTACCCCGATCTTTTGCCTCACGCTCGATGTCGAGTGCCACCGACATTTTGCCCACGGCACAATCACTTCCCACGAAGGTGATCACCGTGCTTGCGGATCGGTGGCTCTGGCCGGTCGCAACCTCAGTCAAGGTGGGAGGCTTTCGCACATCCACCAGGTCGGTTCCAGCATCCGCGGCGGCTGTTGCCAGCTCCGGATCGTCGGCCAGGAACTGATGGAGCCCTGAGACTACCGTTAGGCCGGCCCTGATCGCCTGCAGAACGACCCGCCTCCACTCAGGAGGGAGCATTCCGCCCCGGGTGGCCACACCGATCAGTAGCGTGTCCGGCCGGTGGTGCATAGCGGCGTCGAGCGTCGAGACGATCGGCGTGCTACCGCCCAGACCCACCACCTCACCCGTGGTCTTCCCCGCGTTCGATCCGTCAATCAGGGCAACGACTTCATCCGTCCGATAGCGCAAGATGCCCATGGCAGTCTTGCCGAAGTGGAAGTCGAGGTGGCCGTCGGCCAGCACCGCCACCCGCCGGCCCTCCAGTGATTTGATGGCTGGCTGTCTCCTTCTGCTAGGCTTCTTCTCGGGCCTCTCCCATGCCCGTGGTGGCAGGGAGCGATGTGTTGGACTGTTGTGCCGGGGACCTGCCGGCGCTTGGCTGCAGCGTCTGACGCCAAACGTGGTAGATCCGCTGAAGGGCCGTGGCAGCAGTCAGAGCGACCAGGAGAATGAGAACCGGAACAAGGATACCCAGCAGCAAGCCGAGGCCGAGAATAATGATCCGCTCGGGTCGCGGCAGAAGGCCCACCTTACACTCCAGACCCAATCCCTCAGCCCGAGCACGGGTGTAACTGATCATGAACGATCCGACCAGGAACGCCAGCAAGAGAACAACGGCAGTCGTATTGTGGTGAACGGTGTAGGTGTAGGTCAGTCCGACGACAATGGCCGCCTCGCTATAGCGGTCCAGAACCGAATCAAAGAAGGCGCCAAAAGTTGATTGCGACTGAGTGATCCTGGCGAGGGCGCCATCAAGCATGTCCGCGGCCCCCGCGAGCAGTAGCAGAACTCCGCCCAAGCGAAGGTTGCCGGTGGCGAGAACATAGGCGACGCCAACATTGAGGCCGAAGCCGAGCACGCTGACCATGTTTGGCGTGAGTCCGACGCGGGCGAGCGGTCGAACGACGAGCTCGGCCATGCGCCGGCCCCAAGCCTGGACGCCTGAGCTGAACATGGGTTAGCCGGAGGGCGCGATCGTGATCGCGGTCTTGCCTGGAGAGAGGAGGTTGGACCAGGCAGGGCTTTCGTTCTCCGAGAGTCGAGCTCGCTCGCCGTAGAAGTGCAGGATGCGTTGGGCGATCTGCGGCCAGGCGAAATGGTGAGCCCAGGCCTGGCCTGCCGTGCCCATCTCGGATCTCAGTGAGGGATCCTGCAGCAGCTGACAGATCGCGTCCGCCAAGGCTTGCTCGTTTCTTGGTGGAACCAGCAGCCCTTGCTTGCCGTGCCCCACCACGTCTCGATAGCCGTCAATGTCTGAAGCGACGATGGCTACACCCGAAGCCATGGCTTCCAGGAGAACGATGCCGAAGCTTTCTCCTCCGGTGGCCGGCGAACAGAACACGTCGGCGCTCCTATATAAGGAGGGCAACACGGAGTCGGGCTGCCAGCCGAGGAAGATGATGTCGCGCAGGCCGTGGGTCTCGACATAGCCACGATAGCGGTCGCGCCCCCAGTCTCCGGCGCCCGCCACGACGATGCGGGCTTCAGGGAAGGCGTTCTTTATGGCCGGATAGGCCCGGATGAGGTATCCCAATCCCTTACGCTTTTCGGGCCGGCCAACGAAGAGGATGTTCGGTCGCCCATCGCTCAGTTCGGCAAGCGGTGAGGCAGACGCGAAGCGTTCGTAGTCGACGCCGTTGGGGATGATGGTGTACCGGGCCTGAAAATACTGTTGCACGAACTTCTTGGAGGCTCGCGAGACAGCAATACGCCCATCGAGATTCATGAATACGCGCTTCAACACGGGGCGTCCATAGAAATAGCCGTAGTAGGAGCCGCGGTGGGCATGGAACGTCCCGATGTTCAGGGCGTCTGAATAGCGGAGGATGGTTGGCGGGAGCGCGGGCATGAGGGGCTCGTGGGCGTGGACCACATCGAACTGCTCGGCTCGGAGGATGTCGCGCACCCGGCGAGCCAGCCGGAACGACAAAGTGATGCGGGCGATGGAGCCGTTGGCCCGCACCCGGGTGACCCTCCCGACCCGATAGACGTTGTCCATCTGCTTCTCGATTTGACGGTTGGATGACGGCGCAATGATGCGGACGTCATGACCCAGATCGAGGAACTCCTGCTGGAGGTGCAGGACGTGCTGGGTGACTCCACCGGGATAGGGAAAGTCGTAGGGAGAGACAAGGGCGATTTTCAGCTATGCGCCTCCGACCGAGGGCCGAACACCGCGGATGAACGAGACGGCAGGCAGCATACGCCGATGAGGATGCGGCCTTTCCCGCCGGAAAATCGGTGAGTCATTCTAGCAATGTGGCCGAAATGCGACGGGAAGCGGCCAAAAGGAAAGGGCCCGCATTACGCGGGCCCCTTTGTCGATACGGAGGTTGTTCTAGTGCTTGCCCTTCTTGTGGGGAAGGACCATGTACATGCGCGGATGCTTGCTGGCGTACTGACCCTTGGAGTCCTTCCACAGCAGCGTCCACTTGCCCTTTTCCTTGCCCTTCTTGTGGAAGACGTAGACGTCGAAGCCGTCCTTGTTGAAGGTAATGGGCTCTTTGAGGTCGTGGACCTTCTTGCCGGTAACGGAGTCATACATGAGGATGCGGAAGCACTGCGCGCCCTTGGGGGAAGCCTTCGGGCAGGCAACCGTAGACGTCACGACGTTGATCGGATCTTTGCCGTGAGGCCGGAAGTTGAACGACTGGCCCTGGGGCTTGCCGTTCTTACCCTTCTTTCCGCCCTTGACGCCCGGAACGTGGGTCTTCTTGAAATGGCCCGGCTTTGCCGTGCCGCAATTCCCCTTCGAATAGCCCTTGGCCGAGCATGCGGAGGCGACCCCGGATGATGTGGCGGCGGCGAACGCGGTCATAGGAACGATTAAGACAAGTGCTGCGAGGACCTTCTTCACAAGCTTCTCCTTGGTGGTGTCGGTGTGGGCCGCTTCGTCACGCTTAGCATCAGTCTATAGTACGCAGACAGATTTGGCAAGCAGCAAATTTCTAGAGAGGGTGCCTCTTGTCGGTAAAGAGGCTAGGCAAGATGTACGGGTCGCCCTCATAGACGTGATGGGGCGGTGAGTAGGATGCCGGATGTATTGGGCCGCCCACCGGCACTGACACCCGGTTCAGCCTCTGCGTCACGGGTACTGTCAGCTTTACTCCTCCCTTCCCTCCGATGGTCACGCCGCCCGTGCCGAGTACCTCTAGGTGTATCGTACCAAGGTACGAGCCCGGTTGTCTCTGGATGGTCAGCTGGTAGCGGTTGCCGGTGAAGGCGGACGGAGGGACCAGGTAGCGGAACACCACCACATCGGTGTGGTTTTCCTTGACCCCCATGCCGCCGGCAAGCTGTCGCGCTCCGTACGCCGTTTCGTCGGCCCAGGCATCGATGCCGCTTGATCCGAGCAAACGGGCGCCGGGGGGCACGTAGATGCGCAGGAAATCCAGGTAGTCGTGCTTGGTGCCGCCCAACCCGAAGTGGGGACCGAACCCCTCCAGGGTGTTGGGCGAGCGATTCACATGGTAGCGCAGCGTCAGGGTGGCCTGCGCCCATAGATCGGGGCGTACGACCACGTGATACGTAACTGCTTCTCGCACGTAGGGATTGAGCTTGTTGTAGGAACGATTGTCGTCGACGATGTAGAGGAAATCGTGTTGCGGGCGGGCAATCGTCCCCTCCGCACCGACGTCGACGATGGTCCGCTCGATGGCCGGATTGCGATCGTACATGAGCAGATGCTCCTGAGCCACCGCCCTATGGAGGCCTGTTGCCACGCGCAGGAAGCCGGGGATCCCCATTCCCTGGAGGCGCTTGATCATGACGCCCATGAAGACGCCGAGGAAACTCGTCTTGCTGGCATCTGCACGCGCCTGACTGGTCGAGAAGGGATGCCTGGTTCCGTAGATGTAAAAGTTGGCCACAGCCTGGGCATTCTTGGCGGCGACGACTCGGCGATAGCCGGGGACGTAAACCGGCCCCGTCGCTTGCAGGATATCGGCGGCGCCGTCGGTCACATTCACGACCATCGGAGCCCACCGGCCCGTATCCTCGCCATACAGCCATCGTTCAAACCGGGCGGACAAAGGAAAGCTGGGAGACCAGTTGGAATCCCGGAACAGCCAGCTCACTTCATCCGTATATGTGGCCATCGGTGCGGGTATGGGCATGGTGATCTCATGGCTGAGGGCGCTGCCGCTCGGCTGAGTCGAGACGATACCCTTACGAACCGTCATGTAGTTGACTGCTCCGATGAAGCCGCCCGTGGATCGCAGCTCACGACGGTCTTCCCATGCGAGCAGAATATGGCTGGGCCGCGACCAGCCGAGTAGCGTCGGCGCCGCCGTGAGCCATTCGGCCGAATTGCGCAATCCCGGCAGCTCGCCCCGAAAGCGGTGGAGGCTTCGGTTGAGAACGGCGCTTCCCAGATTGACCGGTGCTCCCCGGAGCGCGGCGAGGGCGCTATCGAACTCTCGAGTTGCGGTCATGAAGCGCAGGTGACCCCTGGCGAGTACGGGCAGAATACGAGGCAAAAGCGGCTGGCCGGGGCGGTGGGCCGCCAGGATCGACCACATGGGAGAGGAGGCGTCCAGGAGGCTCAGGGCCGCCGAGGTGCTGTCCCGGCCCGCGGTGGCCAGCGGAGCGGCAGCCGCCAGCTCCGAGCCGACGCCCGGAACCCAGCCCAGATGGCCCAGAAGTGGCTCCCAGAGGACGAGATCGTTCTCGGCCAATCCGAACTCGCCATTCGCGGCCGAGAGGTGGCTATTGAGCTGCTGCCGCATGGTCGGATCTTGGAGAGCCGTTAGGTTTCCCGCCACCGACCGGGCGATGTTGAGATCGGCGACCGCATTCGACAGGTGTCTGCGGGCCTGCACCAGCTGCACCAGAGCCACGAGCGCTATGACGATAAGGGCTGCGGTCAAAAGGCGCTTCACTAGCTGCCGCTTTGCCCTGATGTGCACGATCGGGGTTGCCTTGGGCCGTGTCTGGGCCCTCACAGGGATTGCTGCGCTCATCTCAGTGCATGCTGCGTCACGTTGCGGCGATGACCACGCCGACCTAGGAGCCACACGGCCTCCAGCCGCTCAGTGGCGCGAGTGGGACCGGCCCTGATTGTGGGGCTGGGCGGGAAGGACGATACGGCTACCACGATGTACCAGCGTGAGGTCGACTGAATTAGAGAAGGGGCCTCGGAAGAACAGCAGGCTCTTGACGGTGACGGCGACCTCCCAGCGATAGTGACCGGCCGGCAGGTTGGCCCGGACGCATGAACCCTTTGCGGGCTTGAATCGGTGCAGGTGGGTCTGCCGGGTTCCGGTGAACGTGCCGATGCGGGCATCGTAAACGGCGTGCGACATCGAACGATGCCAGCACAGGAAGACGAGGCGGCTCGCCCCCTTCTGAGGCCCGAGGGCGATATGGAGCCCCGTCGGAGATTGCAGATGAGGACCGACGTAGAGGCCTGTTCGGCGACTGTAGGGCGCCCACAACTTGAGCGGCGCCAAGGAGCGCACCCGCCAAAAGTAAAACCGGCCGCCCTTCACGTTCTGCAGGACGTAGTGGTCGGCTCGCTGCACCCGCGATACCAGTGGATGGCGCCACACGGCCCGATTGGGGTCCTTCCGACGGGCCGCGACGATCTGCAGCTGATACCGAGAGGCCAACCCGCTGCCGTTCCAAGAGATGGGCACGGTCGGGCCCCACGTCATGTACCGGATACCGGGACGCGGAATCTGGGCGCCGGCGGGCACTTGGACCGCAGGAATAAGCAAGAGGGGAAGGACGATAAACAACATGATGTTGATGCTGCCGTGGGCGAGGGTGACGCCGAACAGCGATTTGGTTCGCAACACCACGGCGCTGAAGTACACGGCAACGACGAGAACGAACAGCAGGTCGAGGGGATTGTGCCATCCGATGTGCAGCGCGGCAAAGATAAGGGCCGTAAAGGCCACGCCCAATCCGGTGCCCAGCCACCGCGTGCTGACCGTTTGGATCAAGCCTCGAAAGATGAATTCCTCAAAGAGGCCGGTGAAGATCATGAGAATCAGGGCTCCGCCGATGATCCAGAGCCAGGACGGGCTGACCATGGGCTGAACACCGAGGATGGACCACTCGCCCACCCCCAGAATGACTCCACTGCAGGCGACCGCAATCTCAAGCGGCAGATTCTGTGGGTTGGGCGGAACGAGGTTCAGATCCTTCCAGGACAGCCCGATATTCTTGGCGATCAGTCCCCCGCCGGCGAATACCGGAACCGCCGTGAGGAGATACCAAAAGGCCTGCGGAACCTGGCCGAGCGGCATGGAGAGGCTGATGACGCGAATCATGGGGGCGACCGCGCAGGTCAAGAGAAAGGCCCGTCGGTTTCCCGAAGCTTCCGACCCGGCCAGCAGCAGAATGGTCAACAGGACGATGTCGATGCCGACTCCCACGACCGCGCCGATGGGATGATTCTGTACGGTGACGTAGGTGATGACCGTCTCGGACAGAATGACGGCAGCCAAGACCAATCCGGCGATGGTGAGATCTGTCCGGCGGTCGGACGGCTTGCGTTGGGCATCGCTCCGTTTCACGGGGCGAGCCCCGGCCTTGCGACGAGCGGTCGTCACGGATGTCGGCGAAGACTGAACCGGGATCGGCTGGCTCCTGGCCGACATACCGAAAACTCGGCGCAACCCATCCATGCCGCCCGACTGGCGCGACGAAACCTGCTTGTTCATGAACGACCCTAACTCTCAAACCCCGCCGGAGGGGCCGTCGAGGAGACGGGCTCGTTCGCGGGCATGCTTTTGCAGTGTAGCCGAAAGGCAATGCAACTGAGAAATGGCCTGGAAGGCCATCAGTGGCCCTCCAGGCGCTTCGGCTAGGACTAGGAGCTTGGGGGGGCCAGGGCGTAGATGTGCCCGGGTGTGTCCGGGAGACCCCTGGCGTCACTGGCGTACAGCGTTCCGTTGGAAACCGAGAGCGGAGCGGGGAACGCTGCTCCCGGAACCGCGAGATGGTACAGTACCTGGCCGTCCTGGGTCGAGACGCCCAAGACTTGATTCCCGCACCCCGCGAAGGCGACGCCAGGCACCACCGTCACGGCTCCCTGGCAGTAATGCGTGACGCAGGTTTGCCAGAGGAATTTGCCGGTGTTGGGGTTCATCGCCCGAATGCTGCCCGCGCACGTGTTCCCGGCAATGGTTGTTTGGCCTTCGGCCGCAAACAGCCGCTTCCCGTTCCAGGCGGCGGAGCCCAGATTGATTCCACCATTGAAGGGATTGCCTTGGAAGAGGCCGATCCGCTTCTCCCACACCGGTCCGGCACCCAGATGGTCGGCTCGAAAGGCGTAGTAGATCCCGTTCTTGTTCACCGCTCCCACCATCTCGGTCTTCCCCAGGGTGGGCAGGGTGGCCTGGAAGATGGTAGGCGTGGCGCCGAAGTCGGCGTCATCCACCTGCTGAGCCGGGGGCACCTCCCAATGTCCGAGCAGTGAGAGGTCGCGCGCGCTCAGCTCGATCATCGATTCTCCATAGGTGAGCAGCGACTGCGGGCATGTTCCTGGATTCCCCGTGTCCACGTAGATCGTTCCACGGGCGGCATCCAGGGCCGGTGATCCCCAGATTCCGTCGCCGACACAGCCGCTGAGGGCCGTCTCGTACACGTGCACGATCTTGCCCGTCGATGCGTTTAACTCAAATACCCCGCTGGGAACCAGGGGACAATCGCTCACCGACGCCAGGCCGATGATCACCATACCTCGGTACACGATTGGAGAGTCCCAGATGAACCCGCTGTTCTGGAGTCCGATGCGGGTCTTCCAAACCACCTTTCCTGTGCCGGCACGCAGGGCGTACATCTGGCTGTCGCCGCCGCCAACAATGAGAACGCGACGGTTTTGCCCGTGGCGCTGGATGGTGGTCACCACGCCGGATGAGCTGGGACCATATCGGGTGAAATCGCAGTGCGGAGTGCTCGAGTCACCCACCCAGGTAGACCACAGGGGTTGCCCCGCCGTGTCGCTGGCATGCTCATAGCCATCCCACGAAGCCCAGTACACCATTCCGCCGACGACGATTGGTTCGGTGGTCACGGGACCGTTGGCATTGATGGTCCATTGGGTCGTCAGAGTAGGTGCTGTGACGGGGTTGATGGCCGTTTCGCCGGCCGCATAACTGGTTCTCCCGGGACTGCCGAGATACATCGGCCAGTCCTTCGAGGGGACGGAGCGCAGGGCATGCGCCTGGATGGGCTGCCACGCGACAGAGAGGCAAAGGAGGGCCAGCACTCCGCTAACCAGAAATGACCACAGCGTACGCGGGGAGACGAGGCGGGGAAGATGACGGTGCATGGGGAAAGTACCTCTTGGTTCCTAGTGCTCTTGAGAGCAACGTACGGATTGTATACCGGCCCCCGATCTCACCCTCTTGGGCCTCGGCGAGACCAGAAGCCATCCCATGTACATTTGTGAGTGTTCGCGCTCGCTCGGCCGGCGCATCCGACGGCTCGATCGTGAGACGGCGCATCGGCATAAACGGCAACCTCATCTCTTCCGACCCATCGTTCCGGTCGGCCGGCATCGCTACCTATATACGGCGCCTTGCAGAACGGTTGCCCGTGGTCGACCCCGACACCGACTATGTGCTGTTTGGACAACTGGCCACTGGGCTCATGGTCCGCAGCTGGGGCTGGACGAGGCGGCGAGAGGGCCGAATCATATGGGAACAGGTCCTCTCCCCCATCCAGGTGCGAACGGCAAGGCTCGGACTGCTTCACAGCCCTGCAAACGTGGCGCCGGTAGCACTGGGCTTGCCCAGTGTTGTTACGGTCCACGACCTTACCTTCATTCGCCAGCCCGAATGGTTCCATGGCCGAGACCGGTTCATCCTGGCCCCGCTCATGAGGCTGAGCATCCAGCGGGCCGACGCGGTCATCGTCCCTTCCGCATCCACGGGTCGGGACGTGGCGGAACACTACTCCCTGCCGGAAGACCGGATCGAGGTGATTCCCGAGGGTGTGGATCCGCGATTCTCTGAGACGACCCCGGTCTCGGCGCCCGTCCCATACCCATACATCCTGCATGTCGGCACCATCGAACCGCGCAAGAACCTTCCGGTTCTGATCGAGGCGGCTGCCCGGCTGCGGGCCCTCGCATTTCCGCACCGCTTGGTGTTGGTAGGCGGTCGCGGCTGGAAGTACGAGGCAGTGCTCACGGCGATTCGAAACCACGGCTTGGAGGATTGGGTCGTCGAGGCGGGCTTCCAATCCGACTTATTGCCCTGGTATCGGTACGCTGCGGCGTTTGTGTATCCCTCCGCGTACGAAGGCTTTGGGCTGCCGCCGCTCGAGGCGATGGCCTGTGGCGTACCGACGGTGGTATCCAGCGGCGGTAGTTTGCCTGAGGTGGTCGGAGATGGCGCCGTCGTGGTACCGGTCGGCGACGTGTCTCGCCTTGTTCAGGCATTGGAAATGGTCCTAAGAGACTCGCCGTCAACCGCAGATTTGAAACGGCGTGCCACGGAGAAGGCTCGCTCGTACTCATGGGACGCTTGCGCGGAGCGCACGGCGCAAGTATTCCACGCGGTTCTTGATTCCAGGGCCCGAATGGGGACGGGATGAGAAATCGGAATCCTTCCCAAGCGAACCGGGCGCCCAGAGGCCTTCGGATCGGGATTCTGACCTACGGCATGGGGAAGGAGCTCACGGGTATCGGCACCTATACCCGTGATCTCACCTATGCCGTGCGTGAGGCATCCCCCGAGACGGAGATCATCCTGCTGAATCCTCATCCGGAGTCGACCCTGGACTGGTACAACGACTTTCCGGTCTTGGCGCTTCCGATGCTGGCCACGCCGGCCCCCATGGTCGCGCTCGGCGCCATGGTCCTCGCATGGGTCAGTCGCCGGCTGGGCTTGGACATTCTGCACGATGCCTGCAATATCGCCCCGTTCCTGGCGCCCAGGCTGGGAGTACGGCGGGTGGTGACCGTCTACGACACCATTCCACTGCTGGCGCCACAGGCCTATCCGCTCATGCACCGTGTGGCCTACCGGACGTTCATTCCGGCCGCCCGTTGGACGGCCGATGCGGTCATGACCGTGAGTGAGGAGTCGGCTCGTGACATCTCCAGACTGACGGGGATTCCGCGGCACAAGGTGCACGTGACCTATCCGGGTATCCGTTTGCCCTCGGAACAGGAGCTGGCCGGCTGGCGCAACAAGGTCCCCGAGGTCCTCTCCCAGTTCGGCATCACCGAGCCGTACTTTCTCTATCCCGGCGCTCTGAATCCCCGCAAGAACATGGTCCGCGTCACGCAGGCGTTCGAGTCGCTATTGCAGCGTGACTCTGAGGTACAGTTGGTTCTCGTCGGTCCAAACAGCTGGCCCTCGGAGAAGGTTGAGCGGGCCGCCGCCCGGATTGGACGGCGGTTGCTGCGACTGGGGTATGTGGATGCGGAAACCCTACATATCCTCTATACTGGTGCTCGGGCCGTCGTGTACGTGTCGTTGTATGAGGGCTTCGGCTTTCCGGTCCTCGAAGCCATGGCGCATGGCACCGCGGTCATTACGTCGAATCGGTCATCATTACCGGAGGTCGCGGGCGACGCCGGCTTGCTGGTCGATCCGACGGAGCCTGGGGAAATAGAAGGTGCAATGGACCGGTTACTGTCTGACCGCTTTCTCGCCTCCTCGCTTTCGGAGCGGGGCCGGAACAGGGCGGCAGAATTCTCGTGGGCTCGGTCTGCTCAGGAAGCGCTTCGAGTGTATCGGGCGGTCGCGGGTTGTCCATCACCCCCGAACCCGGAGCACATTGGGTCCGACTGACGCAATGTCTCGTTCTGGAGTTCCGACAGCGCACCCCAACTTAGACGGTGACCGGCCGTGAGTGAATCGACCGCGACGCGCATGCAGGAGCCTGCGGCCACACCAGTCGACACGCCAACTGTAGCGTCCGACCCTCGCCGCAGGGCTCGTCGCCTATCCCTCCGTGCAACCACCGTCCAAATGCTTGCCCAGTGGGTCATGGTCTTGGGGTTTGTGGTCTTTGCGTATCTCGTCGTCCGCCGACCATTCCAGAGTGATCCCTCCGTCCAGAATCTTGCGGTTCTGATCGATCTCCTCATCGCCACACTGAGCACCGGCATCGCGGCGGCATCGGTTCGGTCGGGACGGAGCTGGGTGATATTTTCGGCTCATCTGGTCGTTGCCGGGTTCTTGGTGCGCCTGATCCCCAGCCTGATCCTGTCTCTTCCGCCGTATCAAGATCCGTATCCGTACTTTTCGACCTTCCTCATCGCATGGAGGAGCAAGTCGTTCTCGCCGACCTCGTTCTCCTGGTTCAAGGCGACTCCGGCCGAGCTCCACTGGCCACTGCTGCAGTCCCTGACGGTCGAGATTCGGGCGTGGACGGGCATGTCGCTGACCGACCTGATCATCCTTGTGCCACCCGCACTGGGAGCGCTCACCTGTGTTGCCGCTTCGCTGGTGGCCTACAGTGTGTATCGATCCTGGCGAACCGCGGCCATTGCCGGGCTCCTGGTGAGCTTCACCGACGTGGTGATCTTCTATCAAAGCGAGTACCACCCGCAGGGGGTGGCTCTCCTGACGTTTTCGCTGCTCATCTACTTGATCCTGGAGTCCCGAGCTGCTCTGCGCCTCGGTGCGAGCATCCTCACCCTTCTCGTAGCCGGCGCGTTCCTCCTGACGCACCACGCCTCGGCGCTGGTCGTCCCGCTCGTGTTGCTACCGTTGCTGGCGATCCCCTTCCTGGCCAGACTTGTGACGACCTATGGGTCAGAGGGTTGGCTGGCAAGATTCAAGCTTCGCGAGATGCTAAAGGACCTGGACATGGGGCCCTTCGAGCGGCTGGTCCCCATCGTCCTGCTGCTTGTCGTGTGTGGGCTGAGCATGCAGATCTTCTTGTCGAATTCGATTCTGTTGCTGGTTGTTCACCAGTTCGATCGAGGCGGTCTGCCCATTGCCAATGCCTCTACCGGCACGAGTCTCTGGCTCCTGCTGCTCCGCTTCGGCAAATACCTGCTGCTGCCGATCAGCTTCGTGGGTCTCTTCCTGAGTGCCAGGCGCATGGACGCGAAGCGACTGATCCTGCTGGTGCTGGCGGTTGGACTGGCGGCCGCAAGCGCTCCCGCCCTGGCGACGGGCAGCACCAGCATCGACCGCATCATTAGTTTCTGGGCGCTGTTCGCCTCGGTCCTTGCCGCCTTCGGGTTGACTCGTTGGCTGCCCGGCGCGCTCGGGATTCGACGTTGGGCCGGAGCCTTAGCCGTAGGCGCCATTGCCATCTACAGCTCACTCGGGATCCTCGACGCCCAAATCCCGGCCTTCTACCTGAGCCACACGCCTCGCGTCCGGGGACTGTTCTACGGCAACGCACTCCCCAATTCCCGAAGCATCGCGCTGGCCGGCCATTGGGTTCGATATCACATCCCGCGAACGGCCTACGTGGACACTGATTTCGCTACGCGTGTCGGCGTCTTCTTCTTCGGTCGGATCCCCTTCAATCAGGCCATTTACACGCCCCTTCGAGTGCCGTGGAGGGACTATTGCAAGGCGAGTTACGTGGTCGTCGACCCGGCGATGGACCGCGGATTCGACATGCCGGGGCCGGTCCCCATCAATTACTCGGGCTATGCCCGGATCTATGACAACGGCTCCGTTGTGGTGTACCAGCGGCAGCGGGGACAGACCTGCACCTTTAATCCGTTGGCGAGGCCGAAGCACTGATGCACGCGAGCGCGCGACATGCCTAGTTTCCTCGCCCTTACCGTATCGCTCTTCGTCTTCTGGACGTTTGGGGCGTTGATCGTGTCCGTGTGCTGTCCGCGATTCTTTACCCCATGGCCGATCTCTTGGGCGGTATCGCTGCTCAGCGGCATCGCCATGATGGGCGTGCTCGGGGTGGGGCTTGGTCTTGTAACGTCCGGTTCCCCCTGGTTCTCGCGGTCTGCCACGGTAGAGCTGCCGGTCGCGGTCGTGGTCGCCATTCTGCTGATTGTTCGCTGGGTTCGCGATCAAAGACGCGCCGGCGGCTTGCCCGCTCCCCGGCTGACACGATTGTCGGGACCCTTTGTGCTCTCCATCCTCAGTCTCGTTCTCTTCGTGGCTATGGTTTCGGTGGTATGGGCCAAGCGACCGCAGCCGGCAGGAGCCATTCAGCTGAGCGGCGCAAGACAAGGCTCTGCGGCGGTGCTCACAGTCTTGTCGACCTACGCAAAACCGGTCACTATTCGGCTCAACGCCGTCTGGACGGCCAACGCTGGAACCCATTCACGGCCCCTCGGTCCGATACGGATCGGCACCAAGCCCGTGCACTTTACGATCCCCGTTCCATACCAGCTGAAGGTGAGTTTGTACCGTGTACAATCCGGATCCAGCCAGGGTCGAGCCGTCCAGTGGCTTGTCCTCCCGCCATAGATCCGGGAACCTCCTCAACGGACAAGGAGCTTTTTTGAGATGGGCGGGCGGAAGCCCGGCCTGAACGTCGCCTATGTCACCTGGCAGTTTCCGCCCTATGTGACGGGCGGCTCGGGCCAGTACGCGGCGGAGCTGGTTCCCGCGCTTCAAGATGCCGGGTGCGAGATAACGGTGTTTGCCCCGGAGGGGGCGAGCCTCGACGGGGTCCGTACGGTTGCCGTCAGTCCCGAGCCTGCGGGCTTGGTCGCCTTCTGGCGGCGCCTTCCGGCGGTTGTTGGCCGGTTTCCCAGCAAGCACTTCGATGTGATACATGGCAACGATATCTGGGATCTGTCGCTCCGCCGTGAGGGCCGGCCCGCCGCGCGGGTCATGGGTGCACACCACGTTCGGCAGCGGAAGCCACCAGCGGCTCTTCCTGATCGACTGAGATGGCTGCTTGATGTGCGAGGCGAGAGTGGGCCACTGCTGCCCATACTCGATCGTCACGCAGCTCGACGAGCGGACCGTGTCATCGCCGACTCCGAAATGACCCGAGTCGATCTGATCCGACGATGTGGGGTTGAACCGGACAGAATCGACGTGATCACGCAAGGCATGCCCGCTTCCACTCCCGCCTTGGACACGGAGATTCAAGCGTTCCGTGGCAGATTCATTCCTACGGCCACACACCTGGTGGCCTCGCTCGGGCGGCTGGAAGAGCGCAAGGGTGTCGATACGCTCCTGAAGGCCTTCGCGCGTGTGGTCCAGGTACGGCCGAATATCCGCCTGGTGATTGCGGGTGATGGCCCCCAGGAGCCGTTTCGACGCCTGGCTGAGCACCTCGGGATTGCCTCATCTGTCACTTTCTTGGGTTTGCTTTCTGACGGCGAGAGAGATCTCCTGCTGGATGCAGCGGATCTCTTCGTGGCCACGCCGCGATTGGAGGGCTTCGGCCGTACGTGGCTGCAGGCTATGACCCACGGCAAGGCGATTGTGGCGACTCGGACCGGGCTGGCCGCGGATGGCGCGATCAACGACGAGCACGGAGCTGTGGTGCCCATCGACGACGTGGAAACAACGGCGACGGCGATTGCCCGGCTTCTGGAAAACGATGATCTGCGGCGGTCAATCGGGTCCCGCAATCGCCACTGGGTTGAGCAGACGTTTCGATGGGATCGTGCCGCGGTTCAGGTGATCGAAACGTATGAGCGAGCACTGAGCCGGCTCAGAGTCCGAGGAGCGCTGGCAGAGGCCTCCGGATGAGAGGTCGGTTCAGCATGGCCACCAATCTGCGAGCGAGCGTGCTGAGCAATGCTGCGGGCAATGGTGTCTCGGCCCTGGCGACCGTGATCTCGGTGCCGTTGGTGGTGCACTTCCTGGGTGTTGAACAGTACGGGCTCGTCGGGTTCTACGCCTCGCTACAGGGCGTGATCGCCGTACTCGATGCCGGCCTCAACGCCACTTTGAATCGAACACTGGCAGGGCTCTCCGTCCGTTCCGACTCGGAACAGGACATGCGAGACACAGTGCGAACCCTGGAGTCCTTCTATTGGGGCGGGTCGGCGGTGCTCTGCCTGGCCCTGGTGGGGCTGTCCCGCTTCGCGCAGGACTGGTTCGGGCAGTCCAACGTCTCCGCGGCGACGGTGCAGACGGCCGTGATGATGATGGGTCTTGCCGTTGCGCTCCAATTTCCATTCGCCCTGTATACGGGTGGCCTCCTGGGCATGCGCCGTCAAATCCAGCAAAACGTCATCGCGGTGACGTTTGTGCTGCTGAAGACTGTGGGATCGATTCTCATCCTCTGGCTGGTGTCACCAACGATCGAGGCATACCTGCTCTGGCAGATCATCACCAACGCGGCTCAATCAGTGGCCACGGGTGGCTTTCTATGGTCCATCCTGCCGCGGGCGCCCCGGCCGTCCAAACCAAGCCTCGCCCGCTTTCGCGGCCTCTCTGGTTTCGCCACGGGCATGTGGACAGTCAATCTCGGGTTCATCACCCTGGTGCAGGGTCCGCGGTTCTTAGTGAGTCGGATGCTGGGTCTCAAAGAGTTCGGCTACTACACCGTGGCCTTCGTGGCCGCCACCGGAATGTACTTTCTGGCAACGCCGGTGGTCTCCGCGGTATTCCCGCGCTTCACGCAGATGGTGGAGCTGGGACAGGAGGAGACCCTTCGTGCGCTCTACCATAAGGCCACCCAACTCATGTCGGTGCTTGCCCTCCCGCTCGCGGCAGTCCTGGCCTTTCTCGCGCCGCAGGTACTCCTTGCCTGGACTGGGAATCTTGCCGTCGTGCAGGGAAGCAGCAAGATTCTGAGCCTGTTGGTCGCCGGCACGGCACTTCACCAACTGTTCTCGGTGCCGCAGGTGCTTCAGTTTGCCCACGGTTGGACGAAGCTGTCGGCCTCACTGAACTGGATTGGGATTCTGGTGCTGCTTCCGTTGACCATCTGGATGACGAGTGCGTTCGGGGCGTCGGGTGCCGCGCTTAGCTGGGTAATCATGACCGGCGGGTATCTAACGATTGGCGTAGCGCTGATGCATCGGCGCCTGCTACGGGGTGAAGCCAGGCGCTGGTATCTCAACGACGTGGCGCCGGCAGCCGCCGTCACGGTGGCCGTCTGCTTGATACTGAGACTCACCCTGCCCGGCACCCATGAACGCTTGGTTGCGGCTGCTGAGGTGCTGCTGTGCTACGGCGTGGCGGCACTTGCCGCGATGCTCGCCCTTCCAGGACCTCGGGGATGGCTCCGGGAAGCCTTGGCCTCGACGAGTCGACTGCATGTCAGATCGGTTTCAGCTGGTCGAGCTGATGTGCCAGATCCGGCGATCGATCCCTACGAGGGTCGGTAATGCCGGCTACCGGATACCATCGGCTGAGTAAGGAGCCGAAATGAGTGAGCCAAAGGCGCCGGTCGTCCTGTCACTGGTTGGTCCCGGCCGTGGCGGCTCGACCGTCATCGGTCGGATCTTGGCCGCTCAGCTCGGAGCGCCATTCCCGGGAGAGACCCGGTCGATGTGGGACTGGACCGACTTTCAAGGCGGCCCGCTTTGCGAGCGGTCGTGCGGCTGTGGGCGACTCATCTGTGAGTGCCCCTTTTGGGAGCAGGTGATCGCAGAGGTCCCATCACTTCTTGATCGTCAGTTCGTTGCCGAAGCCGAGCGAATTCATGCCGGGACAATCTCGGCGATGGGCATGCCGCTTTACCTGCTTTCAGCCCAGAAGTGGCTACGATCGCTTCGACTTCCGCCCGGATACCTTCCCGAGCTCCGCCGCCTCCTGTCGGTGATTGCGGAGAAGCATGGGAGTAGCGTCATCGTGGATACGTCCAAGTCGCCTCGATACGTGACGCTCCTTCGGGCGGCAGGTGTTGACGTTCGGGTTCTCCAGGTCCTGCGGGACCCCAGAGCGGTGGTCTACGGGTGGTCACGCCGGCGTGAGGTCACGGTGGGGAAGAGTGGAAGGGCGCTGCCCAATCTGAGCACGCCTATGCAGTCCCTCACCTGGGACGGGACCATCGTTCAGTCGTGGCTCCGCTGTCGGGTCGAAGCTACCGCCTGGCACACCGTGCGGTACGAGGATTTCATGAACGATCCCGATGAAGCCATGCGTCGATCCCTCACAGCCTTGGGGTTTCAGACGACCGCTGAACAGTTTCTCGTGAGACGCGAAGACGGCTGGTACGCAGACCTTCCCGTGCAGCACAGCATGCAGGGCAACGAGAACCGAGTCCAGACAGGAGAGGTGCCTCTCCGCATTGACGCTCGATGGCGTACCGAGATGGGGAGCCGGGATCGATTCGTGACCTCGGCTCTCACCTGGCCACTCGCCGCACTATACGGTTACTGGCTCTGGTAGACCCGCCTGATTAGGACCGGCGGCTGTACTCCGGTGGCTCAATGGACGAGTCCAGGCTCTGCAATGATCGCTGCGACGCGAAGCCTCTGTGGATCTCGTCCTCGATCCGTCGTAGGAAGTGCTCGAGGCTATTCAGAATCAGGCCGGTGACGGCGAGAAGCATGCCGACGATGATCAACAGGGAGCTGAGAATGGCCGTGCCGAACAGCACGACGTGGCGAATCTCCACCGTGTTGACGACGTAGAGGCCCACGCAGAATCCGGCGACCATGAGGGCCGTGCCCGTCCCGCTAAGAAATGCCAGTGGCCGGCGTCGGACGACAAGCCCGAGGATGGCTTCGATGACCTCCAGACCATGAACAACCGGATTGCGTTTGTTCCCGTCGAGGTACTGCACGCTGATCGGCACCTCGAGCACCCGTAGCGCGGAGCGCTCGATCAGAAACTGCATCTCAGATTCCATGGCCAGTCCGCGACTGCGGAAGTGCAGCTTCTTCAAGGCTTCCGGCGAAAATGCTCGGAACCCGCTTTGCGAGTCGGTTGAGGTGGTCCCGCTAGTGGCGTTCGTCAGGCGGGTGAGGGTGTGCTGACCAACCCGCCTCCAGGCCGGAATGCTGCTCTGTGTGTCCAGGAACCGCGAGCCGATGACCACGTCCGCTTGATCTTCCAGAATGGGTCTGACCAGCAGGGGAATTTCGGCTGCATCATGCTGTGCATCGGCATCGAGGCACACGACCACGGCAGCGTTGAGCTCCCGCGCGCGCTCGAAGCCCACATTGAGCGCTGCGCCCTTGCCGCGATTGACCCCAAGGCTCATGACCTCGGCCCCGGCCGCCCGTGCAAAGGCAGCGGTACGATCTTCTGAACCGTCGTCGACCACGATCACCCGGCGGGCACATTGGCGAGCGGAGACGACGACGCTGCCGATGAAGCGCTCCTCGTTATGCGCGGGGATCACAGCCACGACATAGGGAGCGAGCGCAACGGAGCTCATCGGGAGAAAGCCTTCGGTTGATTGGAGGTCGACACTATCGGCGGCGCCAGTATTCGATTTGAGAGACTGCCCCTCTGAAGGCGAAACCTCCGGCTTACCGATGCCCGGTTCGGTCGCCGCCATCTTCATCCCCTATCCCTCGAACGAGTCACGCATGACTGACGCGAAGCGCCGCCCTGCGCTCGGCATACCGTAAGCGGCGCGACCTCGATCGAACTCATCCTTCCGCAGCGAGTCCTGATTGGGAGTATAGCAAAGTGACTCTGAAGATGCCAAAGCCAACACACTTGTGGGAAACGAAAAAGACCCGAGCTATCTAGCTCGGGCCTCAGAGTTCGCGCTTCTTGCTGGTGTTACAGCGCCTGAGCGATGTGACCTGCGACGATGACCGCGAAGGCGAACAGGAGCGGAATGACTCCGATGTTCAGGATGCGAGACCAGCGAAGGCCACGACCACTATCTCCAGGTCCAGATCCGGCGATCTCCTTCAGGACAAGGAACCCAATGAGGGCAAGCGTGCAGATGACGCCCAAGCCCGCCACGATGCCCGTGGTGGTTACGGTGGTGATGGTGCTCGTGGTGACGGTCGATGTAATGCCGAGAAACATGATTCCTCCATTTGTGAGGTGGGCCGTCATCTGAACCCTACTGGTGCCAGTCTAACTGATTGCCTACGGGCTGTCAAGGGGACAAATCTGGCGCCAAGTCCACACGAATTCAGGCCACACCCGGCTCGTTGCCGCGGCTGTCTTCCGGCCTTTCAGGTGCGGGCCAGGCCGGCACAAACATCAACCACTGGTCAGGCGCGCGCCGTATGAGCGCCTCTGCCGTCTGCATGATCAGACGTGTGTTCTCCACGATGTCCGTATCGACGTCTTCCGTCCTTCGGAGAGACAGGGGGCCGAAAAGATATGCTTCGAAGTCCTGGCCGCGACGCAGTCCGCAGGCCATGATCACCTCGGCCGCGGAGTTACGCGCCAGCCAGGCAGGCCCTCGTGAGGCACGGAACGGCCGCCCAAAGAAGGAGACGGAAACGCCAGAACCCGCGACGTTGCGGTCGCACAGGAGGCCCACGGTCTCGCCGGCTCGCAGGGATCGTAGCAGCGGTCGAGGGCTGCTGCTGGTCGGTACCACCCGAATGCCGAACGCCGACCGTAGCCGCTGAATACGACGGAAGAGCCTCTCCGGCTGCATTCGCTCGACCGGGACCGCGAAAGGGAAGCCGCGTGCCGCCACAATCTGTCCGGCTAGATCGATGTTGCCCAGATGAACGCCGAGCAGAATGACACCGCCCCCACGTGTTACCGCTTGTTCAAACACCTGCCAGCCGTGGAGCTGCACTCGTTGCTCCAGCTCTTCGGGTTGGACGGCGGCCAAACGAAGCGTGTCGACCCAGTTGCATGCGTTGACCGTGAAGGCGTGTCGGGCAGCGCGCCGCACGGCACTCGATTGCGCCGGCAGCCCCATGACGACGGCGAGGTTGGATTTGATGTTCTGGCGCGCCTGCAAAGCCACGAGATAGGCCATTGAGCCTGCGAGACGGGCAAGGAGGTAGGCGAGGCTTCGGGGGATGTACGGAACCAACAGCGAACCGAGTGTGAGGGTCAAGTAGAGTCCCACTAGAGCGGGGCGCTGTATCGGCCGGTCGGCGCACCTGTCGACGGATTAGGGATGAGGACTCAGACCCTGCCAGTGCCGACCACCATCGGTCGTATGCTCGAGACCCAACACCTTGGAGCTGCAGCTCAGGGGCTGAGGTATCGTGACCCACGCTTCACGGGGACCGGTGACGGCCAAATTCGTTCCGCCGAGCCCCGAAAAACAGGGGAGAGAGGCGTGCCACGAGATCCCTCCATCACTGGTCGCCGCGACCGCCCCTGTGGTCGGATCCAGGTAGGTGACCCAACCGCTTTGGCGTTTCGGAAAGTCGATGGAGGTGATGACGCATCCGCCGGTCGCGTGCCGACCCGTCCAATGATGCCCACCGTCCACCGTCTCGAAGATTGCGGGTGGAGCGCAGGTCGAGCCGAGCGGAGCAGGACGAACGAGGCCGCTGTTGAGACCAATGACACCGAGATTCGGGCTGCCGAAGTACGTCGCAGATGAACAGGCGAGCGGACCCTGCCGGCTGAGCACTCTGCTCCAGGTCCGAGCGCTGTTGTGGCTGGTGTACAGCGTGGTGGAACACGATTGACCCGACCAGTTCACGCCGAAGCTGGCCGACGTCCCCCAGGCGAAGGAGCTGCCGATGCGCCCGATGGGAATCACCGTCGAGGTCGTGGCCAGGAACCGGTGCCATGACTTGCCCCCATTGCCCGTCTCCCACACACTGATGGCGCACTTTGGACGGCAGGCCCGGGAGAGAACCGCCGCACGGCTGGGGGTTAGGAAGCGATAGCCGATGATGAGCGCTTGCAGAGGCAGCCGGAAGACCGTGTGCCAGCTGGTGCCGCCGTTATCGGTGCGAAAGACCTTCTGAGAACAGAGACGGCTGCGACAGGAAGTGAGCAGCGGGTACCCGGCGCTCATGGCCCACGCGTTTGATCGCGTCACAAACCTCATCGCGGTAGGCGAAAAGGGCAGGCGCCGAGACTTCCAGTTCTTGCCGTCATTCGCAGTCGTCAGTAACGAGAAGCGGCCGTTGGCCTCGGCCACCACGTTGCCATGCAGACGATCGAGGAAAAACGGCCAGATGTACGTCGTTGTATGAGCCGTGTGTCTCGCAATCCGATGGGTGTGACCTTTGGAGCCTCGAGGGTGATGAACGCCATGGGGATGTGCCTTCTTGACCGGCGCAGTGATGCCCCGGGCCAGGCTGGCACCCGAGATGGCGGATAGCGCCACGGCCAGTGAAGCGCCGATGACGATGATCGTTGCGATGGTTCTCCTCGGAGCTTGACTCATCACGGATCAGGCCCTCACAGATGGCTCGGAAGTGTGATGCGAGACCACGTGTGTCCTCCATCACTCGTCTGTAGAAGCGTGGACTTCAATGCCCCGGCTCGCCTGCCATACCCCCAGATTACGCCCGAATACTGATCGAAGAAACGGAGCCCCCCGGGCCGGAACCGAGAGTCAAGCGGCGAGGGGAGTGTTGTCCAAGAGTGACCGCCCGTTGCTGTCAGGATGAACTTGTGTTCGGTGGCGAATGCCCAAACTCCGGGGCCGACAAAGGCCGATGCGGGGTCTGTATTCGTAAAGGGATCTGAGTGTGCCGCCCAGTCGTAGGTCAGCGGAATCTTGACGGGAGCGCCAATGCTCGCTCCAGTTTTGTTCAGCCGGTACACAAAGTACTGGCTGGATCCATGAATTTCGCGTCCCCTCAAATAGGCAGCGGCCGCCAGGGGGTCGTACGCAACTCCGGAGATCTCCGAAACTCCGGGCAGCTGCTGGACGGAGAGCAGCGCCTGGCTCGGGCGTCGGACCGGGGGAACGGGCACGGCCCGGCCGGTCCAGGTCTTCCCGCCATTCACGCTGAAGTAGTTGATCACAGTCGAAAGGCTGGGAGCCAGCGGCAGCACCGCAATGCGCCCACTTCCGGACTGACGCACAGCGTTCTGGAAGGCCGGAATAAAGAGTCCTCCGGGCAGCACGACCGGTGTGGAATTGACCACTGTGTGCCAGCTGTTCCCGCCGTCGTTGGTGCCAAACATGGTTGCCGACTCGCCCTTGGTGAGGCCGCCTCGTATGACCAGAAGCAGCCCACTCTTCGGGCTACTGAAGTTGAACGTGACGAGACCGCCGGCGGAAACTTTCGGTAGGAGCACCGGAACCCAGTGGAGGCCACCATCGACCGTGCGGTACAGCACCTGACGCTTGGGGTTGGGAACCGTCCCCTGGGCCGTGTATGTGAAGCCATGAGTGGTGTCTACGAACTGCATGGATGTTCCCAGCACTCCGAATCTGGAGCCCGTGCTGCCCAGCGGAAAGTCGAGCTGCTTGTGCCAGGTTCTTCCGCCGTTGGTGGTCTTGAATGTCGCTGCCTGGCTGGAACCCGGGTCTCCCAGGGTGATCCATCCTTCATCGGGGCTGACGAATGCCGCCGATCCAATCACCAGAGTCGGCGCTGAAGCCCCGAGGCCGGCCAGCCTGGCCACGCCGCTCCCGACGATTGCTGCGATCACAACCACAATGGCGATCGTAGCCGCCACCGTGCCTCGGGATCGCTTGGGTCGCGCCTGTCGAGGCCGTCTCGCCGCCGCTCGTCGTTTCGGCGTTTGCTCAGCTTCCCTGGTCGTCAATCCACCGCATCCCCTTATCGCCCGTCAGGCAAGGCGCTGCCGAGCCTCCGTTTGCAAAACAAACCCATAGTAATCCGCGTCAGCGCGGAAACCCACAGCCGTCAGATGTGAAACGCAGGAGCCTGACGATAGCGCGCAAGTGTGGGCGCGGACCGATCACGTTCAGACAGAGACGGATTGGCAACCGGCCAGCCAATGGCAAGATCTGGATCATTCCAACGGATGGCGCCCTCGGCTTGAGCGTTGTAATAAGCACTGCACTTGTACTGGATCTCGGCACATTCCGACAGGACAGCGAAACCGTGCCCGAACCCTACGGGGACATAAAGCTGCAGCAGATTGTCCGCCGACAGCTCGAGTCCGTACCAGCGCCCGAAAGTGGCCGAGCCGGCTCGAAGATCGACCGCGACGTCATAGACGCAACCCGATGTACAGCGGACGAGCTTCGCCATCGGCGCGGATTGGTCTTGGTAGTGAATGCCTCGGATGACCCCACTCTTGGATTGCGAGTGATTATCCTGGACGAACTCCTCCCGGATCCCATGTTGGGCAAAGCGTGCTCGATGGTATGACTCGAGAAAATGGCCCCGGTCGTCCCGAAAGCATGAGGGTTGAACAACGAGGACGCCCTCGAGGGGCGTGCTACGGACCTCAATCTCCAGTGGTAGCTCTCACTCCCGGCAGCTCTACGCCGGCGCCTCATGCATCTCCGCAGTCACTGCCCGAGGCGCGTTTCCTGGCCACATCGGCCGAAACATGTACCACTGCTCCGGCGCTTCTCGGATCGCCGCCTCCAAGGAATCAGCCAATCGCTGGGTGACGATGCCGATGTCTCGTTTCCGGTCTCCAGTCAGGTCCTCGGTCACAGAGGGAAAAGCCCGGCCGCGGAAGGAGTTGTCCGGCTCCCGGTAAATATAGGCCGGAATGACGCTCGCTCCAGTCTTCAAGGCAATGGTTGCCGGCCCCGCCGGCAGGGCCGTCATCCGGTTGAAGAATCTCACCGGCACACCGTCGCCACGAGAGAGCGGTCGGTCGAATAGGACCACGACCAGGCCCTTGCCGTGAAGGGCTCGGATGATCTCACGGATGGCGGTCGTGGGAATCAGCCGGAAGCCCTTCTGCTCCCTCGTCCCACGAATGAGCCGGTCGACGTACGGAGGTGAGAATGTATCCGCGACCGCGTAGAAGGGTCGGATGCGACTGGCCAGGGTGATGCCCCCCATGTCGGTGCTACCGAAGTGGCCAGTGGCCAGAATCACACCACGGCCCTGCTCCAGGCCTGCGACGACATGTTCCCAGCCGGCGATGGGCATGTCCGTCAAGAGGGGATCGTCCGGGCTCACGTTGGCGAAGCCCAGGAAATCGACGATCCCCTTTCCGAATTGGTGAAACGCCCGCCGTGCAACACGACGCACCTCAGGGTCTGTGGGACTTCCCTCGAGCACCACCGCTAGGTTGTCGATGCAGGTTTGACGCTTCGAGGTCCAGATCAGCCAGAGGAAGTCGGCGATTACCGTGGAGATTCGGTAGCGGAGGCCCAGGGGTAGGATGCGCGAACCCAGAGCCCCCGCTTGGATGACCAGGTACAGCCACATGGCTAACCGACGGTGACCGCCTGCCGTTCCTCCAATGGGGTGGTGGCCTTGATGAAAGCCTCGGTCATCTCTCGCGCCTGGCCGTCACTGTACTGCACAGGCGGGGACTTCATGAAGTATGCGGACGGGCCTTCGAGGGCCCCAGAGATGGAATTGTCGAGCGCGAGCTTTGCGCAGCGGATTGCGTCGATCACGACGCCGGCTGAGTTCGGAGAGTCCCAGACCTCGAGCTTCAGCTCCACATTCAGGGGCACGTCGCCGAAGCTCCTGCCCTCCATCCGGATGTATGCCCACTTCCGGTCGGTCAGCCAGGCAACGTAGTCACTGGGACCGATGTGGACATCCGAGGCGTCGAGTGGATAGTCAAGCTGAGAGGTGACGGCATTGGTCTTCGAAATCTTTTTGGACTCCAAGCGCTCACGCTCGAGCATGTTCATGAAGTCGGTATTGCCGCCCACATTGAGCTGGCTGGTGCGCTCCATGCGCACACCACGCTCACGGAAGAGGCGAGTGAGCACTCGGTGAACGATGGTTGCTCCAACCTGAGACTTGATGTCGTCGCCAATGATGGGAAGGCCCTTCTGCTGAAACCGCGTCCTCCAATACTGTTCCCTGGCGATGAAGACGGGAATGCAGTTGACAAAGGCACATCCTGCTTCCAGGATCTGCTCGACATACCATTTCGTGGCGGTCTCGCTACCCACAGGCAGGTAGTTGATCACCACATCGGTACCGGTTTCCTTCAGGATGTTGACAATGTCGGCCGTCTGGCCCGGAGCCTTCTCGATGACTTGGGACAGATACTTGCCCAGACCATCGTGAGTCATGCCTCGTACCACCGGTACGTCGAGATGGGGCACATCCGAGAACTTCAACGTATTGTTCTGACCGCGGAAGATCGCCTCGGAGAGATCCGTCCCGACCTTGTCCTTGTCGATGTCGATGGCCGCCGAGAACTCGATATCGCGGATACGGTATCCGCCGAGGTTCACGTGCATGAGCCCAGGGACGAAATCTTCATCCTTGGCGTTCCGGTAGTACTGCACACCCTGAACCAGGGATGAGGCGCAGTTCCCGACGCCGATGATGCCGACACGAAGCTTTCCGGTAGTCACGGTTGATCCTCCCAATGCTTCTCTAGAGTTTTACGGCCTTTGGTTTGGAAACGAGCGGTGCGGAGACATGCCCCTCCCTGCTGAGTGAAGGTCCCTCGACCTCTGCCTCTCGTTCGGCAGAGGACCTGAGATAGCTCGCGAGCAGGGAGCCGTTCTCCTCCAGGATGTGGGGACTCAGGCCGCAACGGACCTGTCTCCCCTCACGATGGGTCATAACGATGCCGGCTCGTCGCAGGATGCGCAAGTGCCAGGACATGAGGGGCTGACTCACGCGCAGCGTCTGGCAGAGGTCCGTCACCGTGTCGCCGCTATCCCGCCAGAGAGCTGAAACAATCCGCAGACGCGTTTCATCCGCAAGGGCGCGATAGTGAGCAGCAAGCTCTCTCGAACCAAGCGGCTGGGCGTTGTGACCAGAGACGGGATCCTGTCGAACCATTGATAAGCAGCTCTTTAATAAACGAACCTTTATATGTTACCCGGTCGTGCCCGGTTCGTCAAGCGGGGTCGGGCGCCAATCTGCTTTCGTCCAGGGAAGAGCTCCGGACGCACATGCGGCCAGGCCACCAGCTGGATGGTTGCGAAACACAACGCCGCCACCACTACTCCACCCAGCACTTCGCTGGCGAAGTGATACGTGAGGCAGGACATCATCTCGGCCGCCCATGTCCCGCATAACAGCGCCAATACCGACCGACGGATCGGCGTGAACCGCACCCGGTGATATGCCACATAGGCCAAAGACGCCGAGAGTGCAGAGACGAACGCCGCCGTTCCGGAGGGAAACGAGTGCGCCGTCGCGATCCATGGGGTAAGCGGTGGGCCCTGGCGCGCAATGACCAGCTTCAGTGCCTCCGTCGCAAGTTGGGAGGCGATGACGGTAGACCCGCAGACTACGGCTGCCCAGGGAAGGTGCCTCCATGCCAAGCCGAGACATGCGGCAAGCGTGAGCGCTCCACCCGCGAACAACGATAGGCGTTCGGAGTCCGAAACGAGACCGACGAGCGTCCATGACTCCACGATCTCGAACCCTCGCGAACCAAGGTTTCCGGCAATGGCTCTGTAGCCCGCCGAGTCCATATTCGACATAGGTACGAATCTCACCAGAGCCGTGATGATCGCCAGCCCGAGGAGCCCAGCACTAAAGGCAGCAAGCCAGCGTTGCTGTCGTGTAGATATCGCTCGGTACCGTTCATGGAGCGTTGAGACCGAAGACGGCCGTACAGTACCCTCGAAATGGCGAGCAAGAGGGCGCTGGAGGGGAATGACCATCGGGACTTACAGATCAATCACGATTGGTCACGGTCACTCTCAGATGGAGCCGCTCGTCCAGATCCGGAGGTTTCGATGGAGGCCGCAACGACCGCCAGGGTTTCTCCGCGGCGGCCAAGGACGGGCGAGGTGGCGGCCGAGACGTCTCGGCGCCAGTACCGCTCGTCAAAGAGCTGATATAGCTGCGTCGCATCCTGGACCGATGCGACCGAGAACGGTACGCCCGCCGGGATAGCCATGAAGGGTTCCGATTGGCAGCCGCCCAATCCACCGTGGGCGCCCGCGTGGTCTTCAAAGTTGACCACCATCCCATCACGGTAGGCGCCGAACACGAGCACGTCTCCCGATAGCGGAACGGAGGCCAGGTCGACAATCTGTGCGGCCACCGTAGCCGGGTCCCCGAATAGAGAGAGCTGCTTCAGGCGCTCCTCCGCCGTTGAGTCCAGTTGGACCGTTCCCTCCTTGGACAGGCCGACAACCCGTCCGTCCTCGTGACCAACGACCAGCCCAACGCCAGGATGTTGAACCACGCTCTCGAGCAGTCCCGGCGCGACCTGCTCGATCTGCGAGAGGTCCAGCCGCTCGGCAGCCTCGGTAAAGTAGACGTTCGCCAAGGAGCTGGAGTATATGGCCAGGATCGGGCTGTCGGCATCTTCGGCCAAACCCGCCTGCAGTGGCCCCGTGCCGATCAGCATGGCCAGCCGTGCCAGCCGGTCCAATACAAGCCGGGTGATCGATGAAGTACGAGGCCCGACCTCGTCGGAAAGTTCTTCGACTTGCTGGATGACTGAGAGATCCCGCTGAGCGCGGCTCTCGAGGTCGGCAGCCTCGAGACGCCGCACGTTGTGTTCGGACATGAACTGGCCCAGTGTCTGTCCGTAGAGATGATGAAACGGAAGTGATGGAGTCATGCCGTGGTCGCTCATGATGAAGAGATCGTACGACCTGAGCCGGCTTGCTCGAACGGCTTGGTATACATCGTCGATCTGCCGATCGATGGCTCTCAGCGCCCGGTAGGCATAGCGGCTGGTTGGCCCGAGGTGATGAGCGATCTCGTCATATCCAATGAAGTTGGCATAGATGGCCGGAACGCCCCGGAAGATGTCGAGCCGGACGCCCAGCACCGAGAGCTCCCGGAACAGGACATGCGTGAACGCTCGGGTAACCGGGAAGATGCCTTCGGGGGCCACGTAGTTGCCTTGAAGACGGCTCTGTCCTTGCTCAACCACTTCACGGAAGATTTCCCGAAGGGTGAGGGCAAAGGTGCGGGTCAATCGCCAGGGGTTGAGCAGCAGCAGCAAGAAGATGTCGATGCCGGTCAGCTTTGGCGGAAAGGTCGCGCGGCCCAATGCGCCCGTGGTCAGCACGGCCCTCGACGCTCCTCCCGTGGCCATTCCGGTATAGACGCTCCCGTGACGGAGAAGACCCTCACGGCCTTTGGCACACGACGACTCGACTTGCGCCATGTCGATAGGCCAGCTACAGATGATCGGCTTCCGGCGGCGCTTGTCATACCAATAGAACCCGGGGATCTCGGATTTGTCCCCGTACCACATCGCACACTGGATCGCAGCCGTGTCGCTGGGCATACCGCATTTCCATGACTCTAGGCGGTACGTGCCGGACTCAAGCAGTGCCTTGAGTCTGGGCAGATAACCCGCATCCATGGCGCTCACGAGATCGGAGTGAGCCAGCGCATCGATCTGCACGATGACGAATCCCCGACGCCGTCGCTCGAATGCGCTGAAAGGCAGCCCAAGCCGGCGCAGCGTAGCTGCCTCTTTGAGCGCTCGTAGAATGGCGCGCGCGAGGGTCACGGTCTAGGCCTCCCCGTACCCCACGGAGGCCCGAAAGTGACCCCGGGGCGGCATTGCCGATTTTATCAACGCCCCGGCCGCCCCGGAGAGAATACGATGCTTCCTCGAGGCTCCTGAGGTGACCGCTGATCAACCTTTCACTCACATAACCCCCGCAGGTGACGCTCGCATGGTGGACGTGGGTTCCAAGCCGGTGTCCGCGCGTGTGGCTCGGGCTCGATCCCGGCTTCGCGCTCAGCCTTCCACCATCCGAGCCATCGAGACGCAGACCGTCAAGAAGGGAGATGTGCTTGCTGTAGCTCGCGTCGCCGGTATCATGGCGGCCAAACGCACCAGCGAGCTCATTCCTCTATGCCATCCCATTCCCATCTCGGCCGTCACCGTGACAATGGAGACGCATGATACGGCCGTCGAGATCACGGCGGAGGCGAAGACCGAGGCACAGACGGGAGTCGAGATGGAGGCCCTCACCGCCGTCTCCGTCGCCGCGCTGACCGTGTACGACATGTGCAAGTCCTTGGACCGTGGCATGACGATTGAATGCACGGAGCTCATCTCCAAATCGGGCGGCGTGCATGGAGACTGGATCCGCCCGGAAGAACCGGCGTGAGCTGCCGCAGGGTGCCCGGCTAGGCAACAGCCTCTACGTCTTCGTCGGAGGGCTCCGGATCTCCTTCGCCATCGGCGCCGGCGATCCCATACTCGCGCATCTTGGTGTAGAGCAGACGGCGATACATGCCCAGCATCTGAGCCGCCCGACTCCGATTGCCGTTGGCTCGTCTCAGCGCCTCTTCGATGGCATCCTTCTCGACGTCGGCCACCATCTCCTTCAGGGTCATGCCTTGATTCAGCTTGTCCGCCACAGAACCCGCTTCTCCGCTCTGGTCGCGCGCCCCACTGAAGACGATGTGCTGACTGGTGATCACCTCCCCACGAGCCAGAACGATGGAGCGATGAACCACGTTCTCCAGCTCCCGCACATTTCCCGGCCAGCGATAGGAGAGCAGCTTCTCCAGCGCGTCGTCTGAGATGCGCGGCGTGATGCCCGGCGGACTGTCCGAGCGATATTTCTGGAGGAAGTGCTCGACCAGCAGCGGCACGTCCTCCATGCGATCGCGGAGCGGAGGCATACTCATTGAAATGACGTTGAGCCGGTAGTAGAGATCCTCTCGAAACCGCCCGTGAGTAACGTCGTTCTGAAGGTTCCGGTTGGTCGCGGCAATCACCCGGGTATCGACCTTGATGGGGGTCGAGCTTCCCACTCGTTCGAACTCGCGTTCCTGAAGGACCCGGAGCAGCTTCTTCTGGGTGTTCAGCGACATTTCCCCGATCTCGTCGAGGAAGATGGTGCCCTTGTCGGCCATCTCAAAGCGACCCTTTCGGGTTCGGCTCGCGCTTGTGAATGCTCCCTGCTCGTGTCCGAACAGCTCGCTCTCGAGGAGAGACTCGGTCAAGGAGGCGCAGGCCACCTTCACGAATGGGCCGGCGCGTCGATGGGAGTTGAGGTAAAGCGCCGAGGCGACCAGCTCCTTGCCGGTACCGCTTTCTCCGTGAATCAGAATGGTGGCGTCTGATCGGGACACCCGGCCGATGGTCTTGTAGATCTCCTGCATTGCCGCACTGTTGCCGATGATGTTGTCGAGCGGGTCGCGAGGAGTTTCGTCGAGTGCCTTGACTCGTGTGGCCAGCTCACGGTGGTCGAGTGTTCGCTGAACGGTCAGCAACAGGTCGTCTATGTCGAACGGTTTTGTGACATAGTCGTATGCACCAAGCTGCATTGCACGGATCGCCAAGTTGCTGGTTCCAAAGGCGGTCATGAGTAGCACGGGGAGGTCCACGGAGCTGCGCTTCATCTGCTCGAGAACCTCCATGCCCGAGAGGCCGGGCATACGAATGTCCATGATGAGTAGATCAGGCCGGTGCTTGTGTATGGCCGGGAGAACCTCACGTCCGCTGGACGCCTCCACCAGTCGGTACCCCTCGTTTTCAAATAGGGTCTGCAGCAGGCTGCGGATGGAAGCGTCGTCATCCGCGATCAGAATTAGTTTGGGCTTGGTTGATGGACCGCCGTCGCTCACCTCTGCTCCTCGTCAGTTGGACTCTTCGCCACCAAGATTGTACTGAATACGGACAGGTCGGTGTTCGCTGAATGCACCATACCCCTTCACTCCCAGCATCGGAGTTCCGAGTCCACCGAGCTCGGTCCTGCCTACGATTGGATATGTCGAGTGGTACCAATCTGACCGGTGTCGCCATCGCCACGGCGGGACACGTGGACCATGGGAAATCCAGCCTCGTGCGGGCATTGACGGGCACGGATCCCGATCGACTCCCTGAAGAGCGCCGGCGGGGGATGACGATCGACGTGGGCTTTGCATCCACTCGGCTGCCCTCGGGAAGGGTCGCAGCGTTTCTCGATGTCCCCGGTCACGAGCGCTTCGTGTCAAACATGGTCGTGGGAGCCGCCGGTGCGGATTACGGTCTGCTGGTCGTCGCTGCAGACGAGGGCGTGATGCCCCAGACGCGGGAGCATCTCCAGGTTCTGAATGTTCTTGGTTTGCCGGTACGAGTGGTGGCTCTCACCAAGATGGATGTCGCCGGCGGCGAGATGACATCCTTGGCTATCGACGAAGTGCAGGATCTCTTCGTCCGAACCGGACAGGCCGGACCGCTCATCGTGCGCACGAGCACGCTTACCGGTCAGGGGCTGCCGGACTTGCTGGCGGCCCTCGACACCCTTCCCGACCGAAGGTGCGAGGAGCCCGACTTCGTACACGTTGCCGTCGATCGTGTGTTCAGTCTGCCGGGTTTCGGGGCGGTTGTGACGGGGACCGTCCGGGGAGGAGTGCTCGAGGAAGGCGCCACCTTGGAACTTCTCCCCTCCCACCGGCGGGTGCGGGTTCGGGGAATCCAGTCTCACGGTGATCAGACTCGGGCCCTCGCCGCAGGCCAGCGTGCCGGAATCAACCTTCAGGGAGTGACCCATCACGACATGCGTCGTGGCGACGTCCTGGCCGAACCGGGCAGCTTCCTGCCCACAAGGCGCGCGGACGCGTGGGTATCAGTCGGACGAGATGCGCCGGGTCCGCTCAGGTCGAATCAGGAGGTGACGGTTCATGCCGGCACTGCCGATCTTCTCGCCTCGCTACATCCGCTGACGGGAGATTCGATCGTACCCGGCTCTTGTGGTTGGGCTCAGCTCCGCTTTCGGAGCAAGGCAGTTCTGTGGAGGCGAGAAAGGATCGTCCTGCGGACGTTGTCCCCGGCGGTGACGGTGGGCGGAGCGACCATTGCGGACACCCAGCCACGTCGACGGAGTCATATCGATTCGGTCCGCAGACTCGAGGGGCTCCTATCGAGCAACACCGACATGGTCATGCGTATGCATCTTTCGCAGCGACCGCGAACGGTGGACGAGCTGGCGCAACGCGCTGCGGTTTCCACCCAGTCGGCGCGTGACGCTCTCGACCGGCTGTGCAAGTCGGGCGAGGTCCTGGTGGTTGCGTCCCGATATGCCTCTCAGGAATGGTTGAGCCGCATGGCCTTGGCGGCTGGCGATGAGGTCGCTCGATATCACGATCGGTTTCCCCTCCGGGTCTTCATGCCTCGGGAGGAGCTGCGTTCTCGCCTACGAGTTGGCCACAGTGAGTTTCAGGCAGTCATGCGGGTGGTGGAGAACCAGGCTAGAGGGAAGACGGTCGGGCTACACATGGCGGACAACGAGGCAAGTCAACTCGTCATCGACAGCAGCTCCGCCGGCTCAGCGCCAACAGACACTGGCGACGTCGAGGGTCTTATCCACGCGATCCGGGAGGCGGAGTTCTCGCCTGGCAATATCACGGAACTTGCACGACAACATGACGTGTCGACTGAGAGTCTGAGGCGTCTGCGGGATCTTGGTCGTCTGGTGCGGGTCAGCGACTCTATCTACCTCACGCAAGAGCAATGGAAGCAACTACAAGCCCTCGTGGGCGAGTACCTCGTCCGGCAGGATCGGGCGACCGTGGCCGAGATTCGCGACCTGCTCAAGACCTCTCGCAAGTACGCGCTTGCGTATCTCGAAGCACTCGACGAACAGCGATTTACCCGGAGAGTCGGGGACGAGCGCGTCCTCATGGCCGCCCGTGCGCATCGCACTTAACGCGCATCTCATGCCGGCCGGTCAAACGTATCGTTCTGCGGGAGTGGCGCAGTACATTGCTCAGCTCATGAGCCGGCTGCCTGCCCTCGGCCCCCGCCACGAATGGGTGTTCTTTACGCCGCCCGGTGCCGTAGGAGAGCACTCGTGCCCCTCGCATTTGCCAACTCGAAGCGCTCCCATGCGCATCCTTTGGGAACAGGTCCTCGAGGCGCCCATCGCGCGGCGCAGACGCATCGATGTCGTTCACAATCCGGTCAACGTGAAACCGCTCTTTCTGGCCCGGCCCAATGTCGTCACGCTGCATGATCTGGCGTTTCTCAAGTTCCCCGAGACCTTCCCGCGATCAAAGGCCCTGTATCTTCGCTCTGCCGTGGGCAAGTCGGTACGGGATGCCGATCGGGTGATCACGCCCTCGGAGTCCACACGGGAGGACGCCGTGGTCCACTTGGGCGCTCGCCGGGAACGGGTGGTCGTCATCCCCATGGGTGTGGACGAGCGGTTCCGACCCGCAACGGATGCAGTCAGGCCTCTTCCGGAGCCGTTCATCCTGTCTGTGGGAACGTTGGAGCCGCGCAAGAACCTACCGCTTCTGCTGCGTGCGTTTGCGCAGCTGCGGGAGGGCGGGTATCCGCACCGGTTGGTGCTGATCGGTGCGAAGGGATGGATGTACCAAGAGGTGTTCGGCCTCATTCAGCGCCTGGCTCTGACGGAACCGGTCTCGATGCCCGGGTATGTGGCGGATCTGGTGCCGTGGTATAACTATGCCGATTTGTTCGTATATCCCTCGGTCTACGAGGGATTCGGCCTCCCACCTCTGGAGGCGATGGCTTGTGGCACGCCGGTGGTAACCTCGTCGGCCGGTTCTCTTCGGGAGGTCGTGGACGACGCGGGCGTGCTCGTGAGCGGAAACGACGAGAATGAGCTGGCTGCTGCGATGCGCCGGGTCCTGGATGACCCAACGTTAGCCGCGGCACTCAGAGCGCGTGGAGAGGAGCGAGCACGGTCGTTTTCCTGGGAGGCTACCGCCCGAGCGACTCTGGCGGTTTACGAAGAGTTAGGTCGCTAGAGCGGTGAGCATGCTCGAGTACCGGAACCACCAACCGCAGGCGACGCCGCTGCCGGCTCGGTCAGCCGAGACGGCGGCTCGGGCCGTCGGGACCCGTCGCGCGCTTCGCCTCGGGCTCGTCGCCATTGACCTGGCTATCGTCTACCTGGCCTTCCTCGTGGCCTACTGGATTCGATACGACGTCCGCCTTGGTCCGCACATTCGAGATCAGCTGGGCTTCGATGCCTATCGTCCCCTGGTAATTCCGGTCATGATGCTCATGCTCATCGCCCTTTGGAGCAAGGGAGCCTACCGGCTCAAGCTGGGACATGAGCTGGAGGACGACGTTTCGGCCGCCTTCAGCTCGGCAACCATCGCCGTCGCAACCCTGGTGGTCTTGACCACCATGCTGCAGCGATACGAGTACTCTCGGGGCGTCATGCTTTACCTTTGGGTCTCGCTCATCCTCATGGTTGTGCTCGGAAGGCTGGCGTTCCGCCAGTTCTTGAGCATTCTCCATAGACGAGGGATCGGCGTGAGGCGGCTACTCATCGTGGGGGCCACGGATGTCGGAAAGATGATCATGCAAGGAGTGGCGGGGCGCCGCGACTTGGGCTACGACCTGGTCGGGTTCGTCCACACTCGCTCTGAGGGCGTGGGCCATTCGATCCCTCGGGCAACGGGAACCGATTTTGGGCGGTTCCGCAATCTCGGCTTCGCCACCGATGTTCCCGATTTGACCGACCGGGAGCGAGTCGACGAAGTCATCATCGCGCTTCCGGCTTCCGCGCATGAAGAGATCTGGCCGATCATGCAGCACTGCGAATCCGCGGGCATCGGATTCAAGATCGTGCCCGACACCTTTGAGCTGAGCCTGGGACAGGTGGAGGTTGACGACATCGCCGGAATCCCGGTGCTTGACGTAAGGGAGCAACCGTTACGGGCCTTCAAACACGGTGTGAAGCAGGTCGTGGACTTCTCACTCGCCGTGGTGTTGACTGCCCTGTTCTCTCCCATCTTTCTGGTCACCGCCATCGCCATTAAGCTCGACTCCCAGGGGCCCATATTCTTCGGTCAGTGCCGCGTCGGTCAGAATGGACGCACCTTCACGTGTTGGAAGTTCCGCTCCATGCGCCACGGGGCAGAAGAGCTGGCGGCTGACCTTCGGCCATTTAACGACACGAGCGGTCCCGTCTTCAAGATGAAGGATGATCCCCGTTGCACCCGCGTGGGCCGCTTCATCCGACGCCATGGCGTCGACGAGCTGCCCCAGCTATGGAACGTCATCAAACGAGACATGAGCCTCGTCGGGCCGCGACCGGCGCTCCCTCAGGAGGTCAGCAGCTATGAGGCGTGGCATACCCGTCGTCTGCAGACTCGACCGGGCATCACCGGTATTTGGCAGGTCAGCGGACGCAGTGACCTTTCCTTCGACGAGATGGTCATGATGGACGTCTACTACATAGAGAACTGGTCGCTGCTGCTGGATGCGAAGATACTGCTCCGCACTATTGCCGCCATGATCACTGGTCGCGGAGCCTATTGATCGGTTTCTCTCAACCGGCAGCCCAGTAATGGAGCTCCGCGACGCTCTCAGCGTCCTGGGTCGACGGTGGCTGCCCTTGGTGGCAATCCTTGCCGTCATTGTGATCGGCAGTGTGCTCGTTGCGGCCGACGGGTACCGGCACCGCCCATACCAAGGTTCTCTTCAAGTGTTCGTCTGGGCACGCTCACCCGCCTCTGGGATCAGCGGGAACAGGAGTCTGGAGAGTGAAGCGGGATTCATGGCCCAGGATCTGGCCAGTGTGCTGATGAGCCGGTCGGCGGCGAGCTTTGTCAGCCACCAGCCGGCTGTCCGCGCCGCGGGTCCGTCGACCGCAGACATTCAGACCGCCGTTCGGTCTTCCGTGAGCGGTCGGACGGTGACTGTTACCGTCATGGAGTCGAGCGCCGCCAAGACAAGAGCAGTGGTTCTCGCGGAGCGGCTGGCGGTGGAGCAGCGGGCTCGCTTCGTGGGACCCGTAGAGGCGGCTCGAAGTGGCGCTCGGGTAATTGGAATATCGGCTCCCGTTCGATCTTCGGCCAGGTCGCTGGTCTTGGCGCTCCTCGTTCGTCTGGTCTTGGGGTTGGCAATCGCCATTGCCGTGGCGTTGGCGTGGGACTACCTGGACGATGCCGTTCATGATGCCTCCGAATTCGAGCGGGAACTCGGCGCTCCCGTCCTGGCGACAATCCGATCTGCCCCATGAAGTCCGACGCCGGCGACATCATGCGGCTATCGGCGGCAGCCCTCGCCGTCTCCTATGAGCTGGAGGTGCAGCGACCCGATTTCCGGACATTGCTCGTCTCGGGCCTTGCTGTGGAGCAGGTGAATCTCATCGCTCACGCGCTTGCGAAGGCGATGGCGCAGGAAAAGCCGGTACGGCTCTTCACTGGCGCGACTCAGGCTCCTGGCCAATCCAACCAGGACGACTCGACTTCAATCCATCCCTTGAAAAGCCTCGTCGACGTTGTGCCGTCGGGCCCGGTCAGCCTCCGGCGATGGCTCGGCGAGCAAGCGGTCGATGGCCGTGCGCTCGTCGTCACACCGAATCTCCTCGACGACCCGATAAGTCTGGCGGTCGCCGCTGTGGCAGATGGGGTCCTTCTCCTCGTCCAGTCGGGTCGAACGACGCGGCCCATGTGCCGGCAAGCCGCTCGAGTGCTGGCAGACGTATCAGCCTCTTTGCTGGGCGTCGTGGTGGTGGGCCGATGACCGAGTCGCAAGGCTATGTCGATCTCCATCTGCATCTTCTGCCCAATGTGGACGACGGCCCGAGATCCATGGAAGACGCCGTGGACATGGCTCGGGTGTTGGTCGATGACGGAGTGGCTGCCGCTACCGTTACTCCACACTTCAACGAGTGGAACCCGGACCTCCTCCCAAACGTGGACGCCCTGACGGAGCAGATCGACTCACTTCGCCAATCCTTGGACTCGGAGCAGGTGCCTCTGCAATTACTTACCGGGGCCGAGCACTTCCTTACGCCTGAGCTACTACACAAGCTCAAGCTTGGCGAGGCGCCGACCTTGGCGGGAGGGCCCTACATCCTTGTCGAGCTGCCCTTTGGAGACAAACCGATCTATGCCGACGAGCTGCTCCACCAGTTGGGTCTGTCGGAGGTTATGCCGGTCCTGGCTCATCCCGAACGGTATCGGTGGGTCCAACAGGATCCTGACAGTATCCGGCCACTCCGCGAGCGCGGGGTGCTCCTGCAGCTGACGGCGGCCAGCATGCTCGGCCACTATGGACCGGGCATTCGCAAGACGGCCGAGCGACTCCTCTTACACGGCGACTATCACCTGGTCGGTTCCGATCGCCACCGGGCACGCCAGTCCCGCTCACTGTCTGAACTTGAGGCTGCGGTTGCGCCACTCATCGGCTCGGATGCCACCGATGTGCTCTTCCGTCAGAACCCGCGCCGCGTTCTTCGGGGGGAGCCACTTCTGCCCGTTCTGGAGGAGCCGATTCAGCCACCCAAGAAGACGCTATTGAGCTTTCTGGGACGATCCTAAGAGCTGAACCAGTCGGTCCAGGATCAGGTCGGCGACCTCGCGCTTCGACAGCTTGGGGAGCCGCTGTTCATCTCCGGTCCGGTCGAACAGGGTCACGGTGTTCCAATCCGAGCCGAATACCTCACCCCCTGTGCCGCTCACATCGTTGGCGACGACGAGGTCGAGCTGCTTCTCGGCCAGCTTGCGCCTGGCTTCGGCGGCCAGATTCCCGGTTTCCGCGGCGAACCCGATGCGAATCAGTCCGTCGAACCCTTGCAGCTCCTGAAGCACATCCGAAGTCGCCTCAAGGACCAATAACGGAGCGCCGGACGCCTTCTTGAGCTTTTGATCGGCGACATGCGCGGGCCGGAAGTCGGCGACCGCCGCTGCCATTACCAAAGCACGCGCCTTGGTGGCGGCTTCCAGCACCGCATCGCGCATCTCCGCGGCCGTCTCGACCCGCAGCACTTGAACGGATTCCGGCAACCGGGCCGGAAGGCTTGAGTCAACGGGGCCCGAGATCATAGTGACAGTGGCCCCTCTGGCGGCGGCCGCTTCGGCAATGCTGAACCCCATCTTCCCCGAGCTCCGGTTGGAGAGAAAACGCACCGGATCAATCGCTTCTCGGGTCGGCCCGGCAGTCACCACGATCGGTGTGCCCTTGAGGTCCTGATCTCTTCCGACCCCGGCGACAAGCACTGCTTCGATAGCAGCCATGATGTCCTCGGGCTCAACCATGCGGCCGAGCCCCGACTCACCCGATGCCAGCCGCCCTGTTGCCGGCCCCACGATATGCGCTCCTCTCGACCGAAGCGTATCCAGATGCGCCTGCGTGGCGGGATGCGTGTACATTCCGGTTTCCATTGCCGGAGCGAGCACCACTGGGCGGCGGCTCGCAAGGGCGATGGCCCCCAGGAGGTCGTCTGCCATGCCGAGGGCGAATCTCGCAAGGACGTCTGCCGTGGCGGGCGCCACGACCAATGTATCGGGCCACTCCGCTAGCTCGAGATGGCCGGCCACACCCATTTGCCGCTGATCCCAGAGGGAGCCAGCTACCTCATGGCCCGTGAGAGCCGCAAACGTTTCCGCGGACACAAATCGAGCGCCCGACCGGCTGAGGACGACGCGCACCTCGGCTCCGGACTTGGTCAGCATGCTGGCCAGAGCGGCACCCTTGAAGGCCGCTATGCTGCCCGTTACGCCCAGGAGAATCCGCTTGCCGCTCAACTCCGTCATGCTCAAGAATAGGGAACAGGGGGTCGACCGCAGGTCGATGGGCGGGTTCGACCGATTTGGCCCCGTCCTGCTAGAGTCGAGTATCGGCGTGCCCAGGGCGGGAGTAGCAGGTGCTCCGGCTCTCATTCGCGTGGTCCCGTGGTGTAGCCTGGTTTAACATGCCACCCTGTCAAGGTGGAGATCGCCGGTTCAAATCCGGTCGGGACCGCCATCCCGTTTTTGGGGCAGAGCTGGGGTAGCCGGGCGCGAGCAGGTCTCGTCGTCAATGGCAAGCCCGAGTTCTTGCACGAGCCCGTCGCGCATTGGCGCCACCGTGCTAATGTCGATTGCTCCTACTCTCGGAAAGGGTTCACGTCGATGAAGGAATCGCCCAGGAAGTATTGGGTGTGGACCGTCGGCTGCCAGATGAATAAGGTCGACAGCGACCGTGTCCGAGCCCTCCTGGAGATGCAGGGCTGCACGCCTGCCGAGACCGAGCAGGATGCCGACATCATCGTTCTCAACTCCTGCGCCGTGCGTGAGAGCGCCGAGCGTCGCGTGAGCGGTAAGCTGGGCAATATCGTTCAACTCAAGAAGGAGCGTCCCGACCTCATCGTGGGGCTAACGGGATGCTCGGTTGAGCCCAAGATCGAGATCACGCGCGAGCGCTTCCCCGGCGCCGATATCTACTTCGGGCCGACGCGCATCACCGAGTTCCTGTCACAGCTCTCGCGGTTCTGGCCCGATGTGAACGCGGAGGCCCTCGGGACTCAGGCCTGCTGGCAGGAGCAAACGACGGTTACGCAGACCCGAGGTCCCACGGCCTACGTCCCCATCAGCAACGGGTGCGACAAGTTCTGCACGTACTGCATCGTGCCCTATCGGCGAGGACGCGAGCGAAGCAGGCCACTCCTCGAGATTGTCGATGAGGCGGGCAGCCTGGTCAAGCAGGGCGTCAAGGAGCTCACCCTACTTGGTCAGCGAGTCAATGCCTATGGCAAGGACTTCAAGGATGGGACGGATCTCGGCGACGTCCTTGCAGCCGTGAACCAGATTCCCGCGCTCGAGCGGCTGAGATTCCTGACGTCGTATCCCAAAGACATGAGCGACAAGCTGATCGATGCCGTCGGGGCCCTGGAAAAGGTCTGCGAGCACATTCACTTGCCTGTGCAGGCCGGTGACGACAAGGTATTGGAAGCCATGCGGCGCGGGTATCGTCGGGACGACTACCTCCAGCTGGTGAAACGCATTCGGGAACGAGTGCCGGGCGTGGCCATCTCGACCGACATCATCGTCGGCTTTCCCGGGGAGTCTGAGGAACAATACTTGCGAACGCTCGATCTCCTGGAGGAGGTTCGGTTCTCGACGGTATATGTGGCCGCGTACTCGCCGCGGCCTGGCACACTCGCGGCTCGATGGGAGGATGACGTTCCGGCGGAAGTCAAACGCGAACGGCTCGACCGGCTGGATGCGCTGCAGCAGCGGATTTCACTCGAGCACCATCGCGCCCTCAAGGGGGCAACTGTCGAGGTTCTGGTGGAGAGCGATGAGTCGGAACGACGAGACATCCGGCAGTGGCGAGGCCGAACCCGCACCGCTCGCCTCGTCTACTTTCCCAAGGGCGATCAGAACTTGATCGGCAGGCTGGTGAACGTGCGGGTTGGACGGGTGAGCCCCTTCGCCATGCAGGGCGAACAGGTTGGGCAGGAGGCATTTACACCAACATCAGGAATTGAGGTAGGGGCATGACCCAGGAAATCCCGGTTGAGGAAGCCCAGCAGATAGAGCTGACCATCGAACAGAAGCGGATCCGCCGACGATCCCTGGCTCAGGCGGCCATATCACTGGCCACGCAGGGTCGTTGGGACGAGTCCTTGACCGTCAATCAGGAAATCCTGGAGATGTTTCCGGACGATCCAGAGGCATACAACCGGCTGGGGAATGCTTATAGTCAGCTCAACCGGATCGACGACTCGATTCAGGCGTACGAGCGCGCCCTCCAGTCCCAGCCCACCAACGTCATCGCGCAGCGGAATTTGACCCGGTTGCGGCGCATCGCCGAAGCGGGCGAGGTGGCGGCCAAGCCGTCTCAGAAGCTGCAGTCGTCCTTCTTTATTGAGGAAGTGGGAAAGACCGGAATCACCAACGTGACGGACCTTGCACCGCCGGAGACGGTACTGCGGGTCACCGCAGGCGATGAGGTCGGCGTGGCCGAGGAATCGGGCTCACTGGTGGTAAAGATGCTCGACGATACCTACCTCGGCAAGGTTGAGTCGGCGCTGGCGGATCGCCTCACGCGATTAATGCAAGGAGGCAACAAGTATCAGGCCGGAGTGGTTATGGCAGAAGGCAACCGCCTCAGGATCCTGATTCGCGAGGTGCACCAGTCACCAGAGCAAGAAGGACGGATTTCGTTCCCACCGAGAACGGTGCCTGAGGTACGGGCGTACACGCGGGAGACGCTCATCCGCCGAGCCGAAGAAGATGAGGATCTAGAGGCTGAATCTTCGGATGTCGAACCCGAGGATGTCGACGAGGACGACGAGAACCCAGCCGACTTCGGCTTTAGTGAGACCTCGTTGTCCGGGGAGTCGGAGTCGACGTAGCAGCTCTTTCCGAGCTGCCGAGCGGTCGGAATGACGCTCTCGGTCGCTCTCATCCCGGCGACAGCTATCGCTTCCGCAAAGCCCTCGTCAACCGCGATCTGCTTCCGACCCGACCTCCATCGCTGCCTCTCATCGCACTCAATCGATTGTGAGGCAGCGTACCGGCCTTGGATAGGAAAGGGGCGCGAGGCAATCTAGGGCTTGCCAAACCGCCGATTCTCCTGTATAATCCCTAATTGACTCGGCTCTTTGTTCCGCAGGTGCGCATTTTCGTCTCTTGTAGGTCAAGCTCAGCCGGCTCAAATGATTGCAGAGGGGATCCTGGAGGAGATGTCGGTAAGCTTTGTCGATCGAACCTTGAACTGCAGGGACTGTGGAGAGGAGTTCCTTTTCACGGCCGGCGAGCAGGAGTTTTATCAGGCCAAGGGCCTGCAGCACGAGCCGGGGCGGTGCCCAACCTGCCGGTCTGCGTATAAGCAGGCGCGCGGGATTGTCGATGACCGTCCGCAGCGTGAGTACTTTGTCACCACCTGCGCGGAGTGCGGTCAGGAGGCGCGGGTGCCGTTTGTTCCTCGGAACGACCGGCCGGTCTATTGCAGTCCTTGTTTCGATCAAATCCGGCAGGCCAGCGTCTAGCTCAAGATCCAACTCCTACGCCGAAGTCGTCGGGTTCTCTCTTCAGTTTTTGGGCTGAGCGTGATAGAATCCAGCGTTGAGCGCCGCCCAACGGCGGCGCTTGTGTGTGTCTGAAAGAGACGAATCCAGAAGGACGGTTGTTTGGCTACTGCCGAAGAGAAGGCTCAGACCGTTGCCCAGTTTGCCACGCATGCGAATGATGTGGGCTCCGCTCCCGTGCAGATTGCTCTCCTGACCCGCCGAATAGCCGAGCTGACCGAGCACCTGCGCGAGCATAAGCACGACTTTCATTCCCGTCGAGGCCTTCTCATGCTCGTGGGCAGGCGGCGAAGGCTGCAGCGCTACCTCGCACGCAAGGATCCCGAGGGCTACCGCCGCACCTTGGCTGAGCTGGGCCTCCGCAAGTAAGCCCGCACCGCGCAAGTCTTCGTCCCAGGCTGAACGCCTTCCCAGTCGTGCTGTGGGCATCGACGCGTTTAACTGCCTCCCTGACCCGTACTTGCCGAGGCGCGCCTGCCCCGTTCCGCGATCTGTCCCGCGGGGGCTCTTGGTCCGATAATGGACACGAGTAAAACAAGATTGGAAAAGAACAACGTGAAGATACATCAGGAGGAGGCAGAGATCGGCGGTCGATCTCTGACCTTCGAAACTGGGCGGCTGGCCCAACAGGCAGGTGGCGCGGTTACCGCCACGTATGGGGAGACGGTGGTACTGGCCACGGCAACGGCGTCCAACTCCCCTCGCCAGGGGGTCGATTTCTTCCCCCTCACCGTTGATTACGAAGAGAAGCTCTATGCCGCCGGCAAGATTCCCGGCGGGTTCATCAAACGGGAGGGTCGGCCCAGCACGGAGGCAATCCTGGTTTCCCGGCTGACGGATCGCCCCCTCCGGCCGCTCTTCCCCAAGGGCTTCCGGAATGACGTGCAAATTGTGGTCACTCCGCTCTCCGTCGATCACGAGAACTCTCCGGATGTCGTGGCCATCACGGCCGCGTCCGCCGCTCTCATGGTTTCTGACGTTCCCTTCAATGGTCCGGTCGGCGCTGCCCGAGTGGGGTATATCGACGGAAGGCTGATCGTCAACCCAACCATCTCGGATCTGGCACGGAGCGAGCTGGACCTGGTCATGGCGGCGACCCGACAGGCCGTGGTGATGGTGGAGGCCGAGGCTCTCGGCGTTTCGGAGGACCTCATCCTCGAGGCCCTGCGAGTCGGCCACGATGCGATCATTCCACTGCTTGATCTCCAGGAGCGTCTACGGGATTCGGCCGGAAAGACCAAGCGGGAGTTTCCCCTGAGCGTCATCGATCCTGCGCTTGCGCAGCAGGTCTCAGATCGAATCGGCGGTCGGCTGCGTGACGTGCTCATTCAGCCGAACAAGCAGCAGAGAGAGGAGTCGGTTGGTGGCCTTCGCGCTGAGCTGCTCCAGCAGCTGGCCGGCGAGGAGCGAAGCGAGGCAGAGGTCGGCGCGGCCTTTGATGCTCTGCTCAAGTCGACCACCCGGTCGATGATCCTGTACGAAGGCATCCGTCCAGATGGTCGGAGCCTTCGAGAGATTCGACCGATCTCGGTCGACGCCGGTATCCTTCCTCGCACCCACGGCAGTGGTCTCTTCGCGCGCGGCCAGACGCAGGTGTTGACAGTCTGTACGCTCGGGTCGACCTCCGATGAGCAGACCATCGATGGCCTCGGGCCGGAGGAATCCAAGCGCTACATGCACCATTACAACTTCCCGCCGTTCAGCACTGGCGAGACGCGGCCGATGCGCGGACCCGGACGGCGCGAGATCGGACACGGGATGCTGGTTGAGCGGGCCCTCGCCGGCATGATCCCGAGCCGCGACAAGTTCCCCTACACCATCAGGGTGGTCTCCGAGGTCCTCTCATCGAATGGATCGACTTCCATGGCCAGCGTGTGCGGCAGCACGCTGGCACTCCTCGACGCGGGCGTCCCCCTCACCGCTCCGGTTGCTGGGATCGCGATGGGCTTGGTGACGGACGACGCGGGAAAGCACGCGGTCCTGACGGATATCCAAGGTATGGAAGACGCTCTTGGAGACATGGACTTCAAGGTGGCGGGAACAAGGACGGGCGTGACCGCCATTCAGATGGACATCAAGGCCACCGGCCTCACGCGAGAAGTCATGGCCGAGGCTCTGAAGCAAGCCAATGACGCGCGTCAGTACATCCTTAACCGCATTCTTGAGGTCATGCCCGAGCCGCGGAGTGAGATGTCGCAGTATGCCCCTCGCATCACGCGCATCCAGATCAACCCCGACAAGATCGGCACGGTCATTGGCCCCGGCGGCAAGCAGATCAAGAAGATCATCGAAGAGACGAAGGTTTCCATCGATATCGAGGATGACGGCTCCGTCCTAATCGCCAGCTCCGATGCCGCCGCCACCCAACAGGCCATCGACATCATTCGAGGTCTGACCGCCGAGGTGGAGGTTGGGAAGAACTACAAGGGAACGGTCCGCCGCCTGATGGACTTCGGCGCCTTTGTCGAGGTTCTGCCCGGTAAAGAGGGGCTGGTCCACATTTCTCAGCTCGCCACGCATCGTGTGGAACGAGTGTCGGATGTGGTCAACGTCGGGGATCCACTCGAGGTCAAGGTGACGGGGATCGACTCCCTCGGCAGGATCAATCTCTCTCACCGGGCGATCATCGATCCGGATTGGGAGGGCGATAACGGTGACGCTGGGGGCTCACGGGGGCCGCGACGTCCTGACCGCGAGCGCTCGGGTGGCTTTCGCGACCGTGATCGTGAGCGACGCGGATCGCGGCCTTTTGCCGGCGGAGAGCGCAGTCATCGTCCCGGCGGGGGCTTCAGACCGAATCGACCGCCCCGGGACGGACAGCCGACGGACTAGCCGGATGCTCGACTCGGCTCAACCCGACGGAGCGGTTGGGCCGGTCGACCTCTCCAACATCGACTTTGATGGGTTGGATGGACGCATCTCCGGTTGCCGGCTTTGTCAGCTTGCTACCACCCGCACTCGAGCGGTGCCCGGGAGTGGAAGCCGCACGGCCGAGGTGATGTTCATTGGGGAGGGTCCGGGCTTTCACGAAGATCAGCAAGGCAAGCCCTTCGTGGGCCGCGCCGGTCAGTTTCTCGATCAGCTCATTGGCCTCATCGGTCTCAATCGCGGGGACGTGTACATCACCAACGTCGTGAAGTGCCGCCCGCCGAATAATCGGGATCCACTGCCTCACGAGCTTGCCGTTTGCCGCCCGTATTTGGACCGACAGATCGAGCTGATTGATCCCCGAGTGATCGTGACGCTTGGGCGATATTCACTAGGAACTTTCTTCCCGGGTGATGTCATTTCCCGAGTCCATGGCACCATTCGGAGCAAGGACGGCCGTCACTTCTGTGCCATGTTTCATCCTGCTGCCGCTCTTCATCAAGAGCGCTACCGGCAGTTGATCATCGACGACATGAAGCGACTCGGAGAGTGGCTCGATGTCCGGGCCCAGGAACAGGCCAAGCTGGCCCTCGAGGTGCTCGTCGACCCCTCGACGCCTGATCGGCCCCACCAATCCGAACAGCTGGCGCTCTTCTGAGGCCGTCCCTTAACATAACTCAAGAGGAGCGGTCGAGGAGACCAAGTCCATGGTGGTGACCACACGTGGCTAGAGCTCGGACGGGAGCAGGAACCGTCAGCCGGAAGAGCAGCAAGAGCCGCCGAAAAACCCGGAGTCGAACCGGAAGCTTCAGCACACGGCTAATCCTGGCCGCCATTCGGTTCAGCCGTCCGCAGACCCCGATGCAGGCGCTGGTTCTGATTTTCAGCACGCTGGGTTTGGTGTCCATTGTGACCGGGGTTTATGCGGGCGCTGTTGGCCGGTCGACGATCCCACTCTACTGGGGCGTCGGACTCTTCGCAGCAGCTCTCATGGCCCGCACCACCTCACTGTGGACTCGCCTGACGGGCGCCATGACGATCAATCGGGCACGGATCGGCTTCGGCATGGGCATGATTTTGATCGCGCTCCTGCTGATCACAAGTGATCTGGCCGCCCACGCCCTCGGGTCAAAGACCATTCCGCTTCTGGGCCCACTCTCGACGCCCTGGCTTGCGTATCCGCTGATGGGCATCGTTCTCGTGTCGGGGGTTTGTGCGCTCTTGTCGGGTACGGTGGTCGCTCAGTGGGTGGGCGTTCCGGTTGCCCTTGCCATGCAAGTGCGCGCTCCCCGCGTATCGAAGGTGACGCGCCAGACGCGCATCGATCGTATGGGCGGCTCGATTCTGGATGTGGCGGAGACCGAGTTGCCCGACCTGCGTTCGACGCCAGTGATGCAGCCGGAGGAGCCGAGTACCGCTCCCGTGGTGTCGCCCGTCCGAGACGGAGGGGGTGTGCGCCGACAGCACCGGGTGGGACAGCAGAGTCTGATCATGCTGCCCCCGATCGACATCTTCAACAAGCCGGGCAAGGCACTCGCCGCACCCATCGACCTCGATGCCAAGGGTAGGACGATCGAACAAAAGCTGGCCGAGTTCGGCGTGGGCGCTCGAGTCGTGGATTTTCATCGAGGTCCAACCGTAACGTTGTTCGACGTCGAGCCGGACCCCGGGGTCAAGGTGAAGCGAATCACGGAGCTACAAAACGACCTCGCCCTGGCCTTGGCGGCGCCGACCGTGAGGATTCAGGCTCCGGTGCCGGGCCGGCCCGTCGTCGGCATTGAGATCCCGAATACCATCTCGACCACGGTGACCGTTCGGGAGCTGCTCGAGAGCGAGGCCTACCACCGGATCGATAGTCCGCTACGCGTTGCGGTGGGCAAGGGTGTCGGAGGCGAGTGCGTTTGTATCGATCTCGCCACCCTCCCACATCTCCTCATCGCGGGCGCAACCGGATCAGGTAAGAGTGTCGCGCTCAACGTCATCATCAGCAGCCTTCTCTATCAGAACTGTCCTGAGGACGTGCGGCTCCTGATGATCGATCCGAAGATGGTCGAGCTGACCATCTACAACGGTGTGCCGCATCTGTACAGTCCCGTCGTTACGGAGATGGACAAGGTTCTCGGCGTGCTCCGATGGACGCTGCGGGAGATGGAGCGGAGGTTCGCCTTGTTCCGCGATAGCTCAGTGCGGAATTTGGCCCGCTACAACCAGATACTTGCCAACCGAGGGCAAAAGCCGCTGCCCTACATCGTCCTCATCGTCGACGAGCTTGCCGATCTGATGATGGTCGCACCGGATGAGGTGGAAGATTGCATCTGCCGGCTCGCACAGCTTGCACGCGCCACCGGTATTCATCTCGTCATCGCGACGCAGCGGCCGTCCGTGGACGTGGTCACAGGGCTCATCAAGGCGAACTTTCCCGCCCGGATCGCATTTGCAATGAGCTCGCAGGTTGACTCTCGAACCATCCTTGACCAGGTTGGCGCGGAGAAGCTCTTGGGGCGCGGCGACATGCTCTACCAGAGCCCCACGGAGCCCAAGCCGGTCCGGCTCCAGGGAGCTTTGGTCAGTGATCAGGAGATCGAGCGGTTGGTGGAGTTCTGGCAGGCTGCTCCCCTCCAAATCGAGCAAGTCTCAGCCGGCGAGTTCGAGAAGCAGGCGGCCATGGAGCCGCCCCCGGATGCGCTCTTCGAGCAAGCCAAGGCGGTTGTCCATGAATACCGGCGCGCTTCGGTCTCCCTGCTGCAGCGGAGGCTGAGCATTGGGTACCAGCGAGCTGCCCGACTGATGGACATGCTGGAAGAACAGGGCGTGGTCAGGCCGGCCGAGGGCGGCAAGTTTCGCTCCGTGGCCGAGCCAGTGGAGCTCGACCAAGAACACGTCGAGATCCCATGAAGCCTCGATCCGGCTCCCGTGCCCGCGAGAGCTCGCCAGTCCGGGTGCAGGTCACCGGTCGCCACATGGTGGTGACGCCCGCTCTTGAGGCCTATGTGGTCAAGAAGATGGCCAAGCTCGATCGCTACCTGGACCGGCTCTCAGATGTCAACATCACCCTTGGGAGCGGCAACTCCCATCGCACCGGAGAGCGTCACCTTGCGGAAGCCACCGCGTTAGTGAAGGGCCGACCGTTGCACGCGCAATGTGTGGATGCCGACATGTACGCCGCGGTCGACGGACTTGTCGACAAGTTGCATCACCAGCTCACCCGACTCAAAGAACGAGCCCGAGAACACAAGACGTCCGTTGCGCCGCCGACAGAGGAGACCTTGTCGACCTTGGACGATCTGCCACTCGACGATGCCTCGACGTCGTCTCCGCGGATCGTCGAGGTGAAGCAATACGCCATGAAGCCGCTGTTTCCGGATGAGGCGATCGACGAGATGGAAGAGCTGGGTCATACCTTCTACGTGTTTCTCAGCGCCGAGACCGAACGAGTCAACGTGGTCTACCGACGATCCGACGGCAGGTTTGGGCTGATCAAGCCGGCGTTCGACTGACCGAGCGCTCGTCTGGGCGAAGGCGATCGCCAGAGGTTCCCGGCAACGCGACCCAGCGGATTCACAAGCTGAGAGGACCAACGATGGATCGGCGACGTGCGGTCCTTCCCTTGATCGTCCTGACCGTCCTTCTGCCCGCCTGCGGGATGTCCTCAGGAAGCGGCCGTCATGTGTCTGATGTGCTACCGAGTGCATGTCATGGCAACGCCGCCTGTCTCTTGCGCGGCTCGCGACTGGGCGCCGGTTCGCGAGACGTCAGTCTGCTAGTGGAGCCGAATGACGGAGTGACCGAACTCGTGAAGGCGCTGGACCGGGCTCAGAATCGGATCCTGCTTTCCGCCTACTTGCTGAGCCAGCATCGGATCGTTCGAGCTCTCGAGCGCGCCGCGGCTCAGGGCGTTTCCGTCTATGTTCTGCTGGACCGATATCCGTTCGGAATAGTGCAGCAGCCCGATTCCATGTTTGCGCTGCTGAAGTCTGCAGGCATCATGGTTCGATGGGCGCCTCCGTACTTCCAGTACTCGCATGCCAAGTTCGCCGTTCTCGACGACCGAACCCTAATCCTCTCCTCCGCCAATTTCACTCAGGCCGGCTTCTCGACTGATCGTGACTTCGTCCTCTTCGATCGGGACCCGCGAGACGTGCGCCAGGCTGATAACGTCTTTCGGGCCGACTGGGATCGCATCGCTCCGGTCGTAAATGATCCGAATGTGGTGATGAGCCCGGTGGGCGCGCGAGAGAAGTTAGATGGCCTAATCGATAACGCTCGACACTCGCTGTCCCTCTACTCCGAAGAAGTTCTCGACATGGGCGTCATTCGCCATCTGGCGTCGGCCATACGACGGGGCGTCCGAGTCCGGATACTGACGGCGACGACCTCAGGCGTTGCTCGACGAATCCTCAATGCAACTGCCAGACACATGCGTTCAGGCGCTCGAGTTGCGGGTGGCTTGTACGCCCACGCCAAGGTGTTGATTGTCGATGGGCGATTGGCCTTCGTGGGCTCGGAGAATCTGTCCAGCACCTCGCTGGATCGCAATCGTGAGATGGGTCTGATCATCGCAGCCTCAGCTGTGGTTCGAGAGCTGCAGACCACCTTCGATCAGGATTGGGGCGGACCGTGAGAGGCCGCCGTCACCGGAACAGTTAGAGCGAGTCCAGCGGTCCAACCGCGGTGAGGACACCATCTGCCGTAAGCGGGAACCGCTCCAGGTAATCCTGAAGATCGCGTACCGTGACTGCCTCCAGGCCCGCACGGACCTCGTCGAGTGTCTCTAGGCGGCCTTTCGAGAGCCACGAGTCGACGATGCCCATCATGCGAGCCTGAGTGCTTTCGGCTTCGATGACATTTGAAGTGAGCAATTTGGTACGAGCGCGCTCCAACTCGTCGCTCGCGATATCCCCTTGCTCCAAAGCTCTCAGCTCGTCTCTGATGACGCCCAACGTCCGACGCGCCTTGTCCGGCGTGGTCACCGCGATGACGAAGAGCAGGCCCGCATCCGAGAAGCTGAGCAATCCCGACCCGATCTGGTCGGCAAGACCGGTCTGGTTGATCGACCAGAACAGGCGAGATCCGGTATCGTCGCCGAGGATGGTGGAGAGGATTGCCGCCGCGTACTCGTGCCTGTCTCCCTGTTGTATGGAGGGAACGCCGAGGACGATGTGCTCCTGGTTCCAGCGGTCCTCGGCCAGGATGTGCCGGCCGGTCGACGGCAGTCCGGCCGGCTCCCATCCATCACCATCCAATTGATGCCAGTCGGCGGTAACACCCTGGACCTGCTCCACGACACGGTCCCAATCGAAGTTGCCGGCGACACTGAAGATCATGTTGTCGGCGCCATAGCGGCGGCGCCAGTATGCCTTCATGTCGTCGACCTTCATGGCTCCGATGGATTCGCTTGAGCCGAGCGTCGAGTGACCCAGTGGACGCCCCGGGAAGCAGGTCTGGAGAAACTCGTCGATGACCAGTGAGTATGGCTGGTCTCGATGCCGAGCGATCTCCTCCAGGATGACCTTGCGTTCCTGATCAAAGTCGGCCTGGTCGATGACCGGGTGGGTCAGGTCTGCCAGAAGCTCGATGGCGTCGGGCAATCTGTCTCCGAGAACGCGCGCATGGTACGCGGTCATCTCCAGCCACGTGAACGCGTTGTTCTCGGCGCCCATCTCCTCGAACTCACGGTTGACATCTTCGTAGGTTCTGGTCCGGGTGCGTTTGAAGGCCATATGCTCGAGGAAATGTGAGACACCCTCCAATCCCGGGTCTTCGTTTCGAGCTCCGGTCTTCACCCAGAACATGGCCGAAGCCGACTCGACACCCGGAATCTGCTGGCCGATCACCTGAAGGCCGTTTGTCAGCTGGTGTTCGAACAGGCAGCTCTCGCTCCTCATGCCGGAGCAGCCGAGGTTTGGAAGCTGCCCTCGGGAAGTCCCAGGTCGGCAGCGGACAGGGGACCAAGCGCCAGCAAGGCGAGGTTTCGATACGGAGCAGTCCGGTCGAGATAGGAACGAATGCCGCTGACATCGACGGCATCGATCGCCGCACTCACTTCACGCAGGGTCCGATAGCGGCGCATGTACCACCAGTCTCTGCCGATGGTCATCGCCCGGCTTCCGCTGCTCTCGCTGCTCATGACCAGCCGGCTCTTGAGCTTGGTCTTCGCCCTCGACAGCTCATCCTCGGCAACAGCAGACGCCTGCAGTCGCTCCAGCTCGGCGTGAATGACCTCAACAGTCTCGCGGGCGCGGTCGGGCCTCGTGCCGGCGTAGATGCGAGTCAAGCCCGACTTCTCCATGCCGTCAAAACGAGACCCAACCGAATAGACGAGTCCCCGCTTCTCGCGCACTTCGCTCGCAAGGCGGGAATGCATTCCGCCACCGAGGACCATTGACGTGAGAGCCGCCTCATAATAGTCTCGATCGCCGTAAGGCACGGCCGGGTATACGAAACACAGGTTCTCCTGAGCCGCCTCGGTTTGATGGACCGTGATGGCGGGGTTGATGGGCGGCTCAGGAATGTCCAGCGGCTCGTTCACCGTCGTCCAGCCGGACGTCAGACCATCCAGGCGCTCCGCCACCTGATCCCATTGAAAGCGGCCGGCAACCGAAAAGAGCATGGTGTTCGGCGCATACCGATCCCACTTCCACGTGCGAACCTGGTCGCGAGTCAGGCCGGCAACCGATTCGGGAGAGCCCAGGATGTCGTTGCCGGCACCATGCCCGGCATAGAAGAATTGCCGGGCGCGATCCATGACCAGCCGGTCCGGGTGGTCCTGACGCTGCCGGATTTCCTGAAGCTGAAGCTCCCGAACGGCCTCCAGCTCCTCCTCCGGAAACGCGGCATTTCGAAGTACGTCCACAAAGATGTCGAGTGCTTCCAGCAGGTTGTCGCCGAGAAGGATCCCGGAAAAGAGAGTCTGCTCGATGCCGGCGCTGGAACCTCGACCCACCCCCAGCGCGTCGAGCGCATTAGTCAGATCTCGGGATGACCGGCTCTCAGTCCCTCTGAACATCGTGGCTTCGGTCAGGTGTCCGAGACCCGCCACGTCCCACGACTCCTCTCGAGCGCCGGCCCGCACATAGAAGGCAAAGGCGGCCGACTGGACCCCCGGCATCTCCTCACCGACGAGTTGCAGACCACTCGAGAGCGTCTTGTGAAAGAAGTCGGTCATCTTATCCTCTCGCGCACACCCAATCCGGGACCGTCGGGCAGCACCAGGCGACCATCCTCGACCCGTATCCCTTCGTACGGATCCTCCTCAATCAGCAGCTGCCCGTCGAGGTCGGCGTAGTCGAGCAGCGGCGACAGATGACCGGCCGCCGTGATGGCCAGGGAGCTTTCTATCATGCAGCCCATCATCACGCGGAGATGATGGGCACGGGCAATGTGAATCATTTGGAGGGCGGGATAGATGCCCCCGCATTTCATGAGCTTGATGTTGATGCCGTCCACGTAGGGAGCGACCCGGACTACATCCGACGGTCCGATGCAGGCCTCGTCGGCGATGACAGGGATCGGGGACCGGTCACGGACGAACCCCAAGCCCTGTAAGTCGCTGGCCATTACGGGCTGCTCCACCAGCTCGATGTTGTATCGGGCGAACTCTTGGAGCTTTTCGACCGCCAGCTTGGGTGTCCATGCCTCGTTGGCGTCCACGCGAATGACCGCATCAGTCACCGACCGTACGGCCTCGAGATTCTCAACGTCGTGTTCCGTCCCCACCTTGACCTTGAGGATCGGATAGTCCGATGCCGCCTTTGCCTTTTCGGCCATGCAGGCGGGCGAGTCGATGCCGATGGTGAACGAGGTGCGAGGCGTGTGGCTCGGATCCAAGCCCAGAAGCTGGTAGACGGGCGCCTGGAGACGCTTGCCGAGCAAGTCGTAGGCGGCCATGTCGAGGGCTGCCTTGGGGGCCGGATTGTTCTTGGCGATGCCTTCAAGCAGCTCGTGGAGGCAGCTCAGGGGCTCGGAGCCGGATATCACGGAGGCAGCCTGCCGGAGAAAGTGGATGGAGCTGGATTGACTGTCGCCGTAGTGTTCGGACGGAGCAGCTTCTCCGATGCCCTCGACATCGCCGTCAGTGAGGCGGAGAAGGACGTTGTTGGCCTCGGTTTGTGTGCCTCGGGCAATGGTGAACGGCATGGCCAGCTGGAGGTCGAGAGGGTGGTGGGCCAGAGGCAAGCAGGCTCCTTGTTCCGCGCTTTCGATTCTACTTGGCGAGCTGAATCAGCCCCTGTCAGGGAACCGGGTCACATGCAAAGAGTCGACCTTGGAATTAGAACTTATGTTCTAATATATGGAGTCATGTTAGTCCACATTCTTCTCCCTCGCTTCTGGGTTGCCATCGAGGAGCTGAGACGTCCGGACCTGCTTCAGAAGCCCGTGATCATCGGGCCAAACTTCCAGAAATCGACCGCTCGTGGCGCCGTTCTCATGGCCAATGTCGCGGCCGAGGAGCATGGGGTTCATGCCGGTATGTCACTGGCTCATGCCCGGCAGATTTGCCCTGAGGCAGTCGTCCTCTCTGCCGAGACGCCCGTGTACTCCGGCGTCTGGGATGACGTCCTCGATCTGCTGCTCTCCTATACGCCGCTCGTCCAATCGCTGGGCCCGGGCGAAGCGGTTTGCGATGTTTCCGGGTGTGACCGGCTGTTTGGAGAGCCGGTGTTTATGGCTCGAGAAGTCATCACTCAGATCGAGCGCTCCACGGGTCTGGCGGCTTGCGCCGGTGTCGCCGCCAACCGTTTGGTGGCCGAAGTGACGGCCCGGAAGCTCGCGAATGTGAAAGGTTCACCTGCCGGACAGGTGGGCTACATTCCTCCCGGAAAGGAGGCCGGCTTTCTAGCGCCCTTCCCGGTTTCCATCCTGCCGGACATCGATCCCGACCTTCTGATTACCTTTCAGGTCTTGGGTCTCAAAGAGATTGGGCATCTCACCCTCATCTCTGAGGCGGCCTTCGAGCGCCGGTTTGGACCTCTCGGCCGGCGTCTTGCCCGCTTTGCCCGAGGCAAGGACGACCGGCCCGTTCAACCCATCCCGCCAAAACCCGCGATTCGGGTCAGCCGGGGCTGGGGTGATGACGGCCTGTTCACCGAGTCGGAGGTGATGGTTCGTCAGGTTCTCGAGCGGCTTGCAGTTGATCTCTCAGCGCAGCTTCGGCAGGCGCATCTGGCCGGTAGACTGCTCAGCTTGAGCGTCAGGGCGCCCCGCCGTGGTGGAGGTGGCCCGCTCTTCCCTTCCGTCACTAAAAGTTCTGATATCCATCTCCTTCCTGCCCGAGCTCTTTCATCGATGGAGCCGAACGATGGCGGAAACAGTCAGGAGTTTCCCGCCCAAGACTCTCGAATCCATTCGATGCTGCCTCAGCCTTCGAAGGGTTCCCCGAATCGTCGGGAGGAACGGCGAGGAACTGGGATTGAGCCGGTGGAGTGGGAGCCACCGGACCGGGCGGCTCATGAGGTTGGTTTGGTGCTTCGTGCCTCAGCACGGTTGGCCACTCGAGGCCCCCTCAACGATTGCCGTTCTCTTCGTGAGCTGGCCGGACGGCTCCTCGATCGGGTGCTTACACAAGTCAGTCTCGAGGATCTCGTTGCTGACCCCCAGACGGAGCTGCATCTGGAGATGCGCCATTTCGCTCCACCCGAACAGATGAGCATTCCCGGTCTCGACAACCGACAGCCCAATGCCCGGCTCGGCCGTCTCCACCGTCAAGAGCAGATCCTCGCGGAGCGCTTTGGAAGCTCTCCGTTCCGTCACCTTGTCACCATCGACCCCGACAGCGTTCTCCCCGAACGATCGTTCCGGTGGGCCGACGGATTGGGGAGATGAAGCCTGCAAGGAGAGGGAGGAGCAGACCATGACCAAGCTCTACAACACTCCGATCGAGGTCGAAACGGCTGAAGACCTCCCCTGCCGGTTCAAATGGCGCAACCGATGGCGGGAGATCAAAGCCGTTCACGAACGGTCGGTGGTGCGGTCCGACTGGTGGAAACAGGAGATCAGCCGTTCCAGCTACTCGGTTGAGTGTGATGATCTCGAGCTGTTCGACCTCTACCGTCAAGGCGATCATTGGTTTCTTGAACGGGTATGGGACTGAGAGTGTCGCGGGTGCTCGGGTCATGATCCACCTGCATGTCCATAGCAACTTCTCCTTTTTGGATGGAGCAACACCGCCGGAGCGACTGGTGGAACGGGCCGCTGAGCTGGGCATGCCGGCCCTGGCCATCACCGATCATCACGGCCTATACGGCGCTGTTCGATTTCTCCACGCCGCATCTTCCCTGGGCGTCAGACCGATCATCGGTGTCGAGGTTGAGGTTCAGGACGGCAGGAGCCGGGCAGAGGAAACTCGATCCGCGTCGCGAGCAACCTTTGAAACGCGGGGGGCGCCGGAGTTCGTCGATCGGTTCCATCTCGTCCTCCTGGCCCGAAATCGAAGAGGGTATGGTGGTCTTTGTCGTATCGTCAGCAAGGCTCAGCTGGACCACCAGGATGACCCGCATATCGCCCTGATCGATCTGATTCCGCTGGCAGGCGATCTCATTGCCCTGTCGGGCTGTTCTCGGGGGCAGGTTTCCGCCTGCCTGCCGCCATCCGGCTCATCCAATCTGGACGAGGCCGTAGCGATTTCCTGCCGTTACGCCGAGATCTTTGGCTCGGACAATTTCTGGATCGAGCTCGAGCATCATCTGCTGCCGGGAGATGATCTACGGAATCAACAGCTCGTGGAGGTGGCGCGCCGAGCCGGTCTCGGGGTGGTCATTGCCAACGACGTCCATTACGCGAGACCGGAGGAGTACCGGCTGCGCGACATCATGGCCTGCATTCAAACCAACACCCCCATCGATGTCTGGACCGATATCCGGCAGCCCAACGCCGAGTACTACCTCAAGTCGGAGGCCGAGATGGCGAAGGCGTTTGCGGCGCTGTCGCCCGAGATTGTCCGTCGCGGACTGGAGGCGAGTGAGGAGATTGCCGCCCGTTGCCGTTTGGATGGCGAAAACACCCTCCTCGCCTCGGTCACTCGCCCACCGCGCTATCCGGTGCCCAACGGGGAGACGCCGTTCTCCTTTCTCTACGCTCTCTGCAACCAGGGATTGCGGGAGAGATATCAACCACTTCGACCCGAGGCCGTGAATCGTCTGGCGTATGAGCTGAATGTCGTCGAGCAGATGGATCTCTCCGAGTTCTTTCTCTGCGTCTGGGATATCGTCCGCTTTTCCCAGGAGCAGGGAATTCGATGCGCGGGACGGGGCTCGGCAGCCGATTCCATCATTGCCTACGTGCTGGGGATCACAACCGTTGATCCGCTCGCCCACAACCTGCTCTTTGACCGGTTCTTGAATCCGGGCCGCGTCGGCATGCCCGATGTCGATATTGACTTTGACTCTCGCCGCCGCGACGAGGTCATTAAGTACATCGAGGACCGGTATGGTCCCGAGCATTCGGCCATGGTTGCCAATCTTGTGACCTACCGGTCACGCTCGGCCTTTCGGGATGTGGCCAAGGCGATGGGATACCCCACGGGGCTGATCGATCACCTTGCCTCGAGCCTGACCTACCGAAGCGTCGATCGTATCCAGGAAGATCTTCGAGCGGCGGGAATTGCCGTTGGGACCGGTGAGGCAGCCCGGGAGCATGCCTCCTATGGGCAGCTGGAGACGGTGATCGCGCTGTGCGAGCAGCTCGACGGGTTTCCTCGGCACCTCAGCCTGCATAACGGAGGCATGCTGATCACCCGAGAGCCCCTCATCGATATCGTGCCCATCGAATACGCCACCAGCGGCGTTCGCGTCTGTCAATTCAACAAGGATGATGTCGAAGAGCTGGGCCTGATCAAGTTCGATATTCTTGGACTTCGAACTCTATCCATCATCGATGAAGCAGTAAAGCTCATTCGCGAATCGCAGGGCCACGATCTGGATATCGATAACCTACCGCTCGACGATGAGGCGGTGTACGACTTCATCTGTACCTCAAAGACGATTGGCGTCTTCCAAATCGAGAGCCCCGGTCAGTGGCACCTGCTTCAGCGAGCCCAGCCGCGAACCTTTGGCGATCTGATCATCCAGATCGCCCTCTTCCGTCCCGGTCCTTTGCAGGGTGGTATGGTCAATCCCTACATTGAACGCCGCTGCGGCCGAGAGCCGGTCACCTACATGCATCCCAGCCTCGAAAACGCGCTTGGGGACACACTGGGAGTCGTCATTTTCCAGGAGCAGGTGCTCCAGGTGGCCCATGACTTCGCCGGTCTGTCCTATGCCGAAGCGGATGGACTTCGCCGGGCGATGTCGCACTATCGCACCGATGCTGAGATGAACGTGTGTCGGGAGTCTTTTGTCGAGAGCGCGGTCCATATTGGGCGGGACCGGCGCCTTGCCGAGGAGATGTACCATACCATCACCTACTTCTCTGGCTATGGGTTCTGCCGCAGCCATGCCGCCGCGTTCGCCAAGACGGTCTACCAGACGGCCTTTCTCAAGACCTACTATCCTGCCGAGCTCCTGGCGGCCATCCTCTCCAATGAGCCCTGCTGCTACTACCCCACACAAACAGTCGTCGAGGATGCCCGCAAATGGAACCTCGATGTCCTGCCCGTGGACGTTAACCGGAGCCGGACCCGCTACCACGTGGAGGTTCGGGATAGTCTCCGAACCCAAACCGGCAGAAAGCCCGGTGCGATCCGCATGGGATTTCTGCAGGTCAAGCACCTTTCGGAGGATGCGGCCGAGACCATCGTGAGAGCCCGAGAGCCTGGACCATTCCGGAGCCTTACAGACTTCTGGAGTCGAACCTCGGTCGAGCGAGATGCGGCCCAGAACCTCATTGCCGTGGGAGCGTTTGATTCATTGGGCATCTCTCGCCGGAAGCTGCTCTGGCAGCTCGCCGAGGTGGTTCGAAAAACGCCCCGATCCCCAAGTGGGGAGGAGAGGCCGTCGACCCGACGCCGGCCGACGACCCTCATGCTGCAGCTGATCGACCAGCCGGATGGCGTCGAGAACGGGCTGTCTGATGATGGTCTCCCGGAGCTGCCACCATTGACCGATCTCGATCGAGCCGGTCTTGACATGACCTTGCAGAATGCTTCCGCCGAGTTCAGCATCATGGAGTTCTACCGTCGATCGCTGAAGGATGGCGGCATCATGACCATCGGGGAGGTTCAGACCCGGCCAAATGGATTGGTGGTCAAGACTGCCGGCATTGTCATCAGTCGACAGCAGCCACCCACCGCCAACGGCATGACCTTCTTGGTGCTGTCAGACGAAGAGGGTGAGCTACCCGCCGCGGTGCCCCCACACGTCTATCAGCGCTACCGACGAACCCTGAACAGCAGCGCATCGTTGGTGGTCGAGGGGACTCTCCAACGGCATCGCCGGTACGTGTCGCTCATGGTCAAGCGGATGTGGAATCTGCGAGAGGTTGCCCACCTCGACGACACGCCGTACCGGTCAGCGGCTTTGACGGCTCCCGCGGTCATCGCCTAGCGGCGCCGAGTCGCGCCGCCGGTTTCCCGTGCCGTAGAGTTTGGGGAGCATATGGCCAACATCATCCAACGAATCGTGCTTCGGGCCAGACGCCGCAGTCTTGGTATCCGGCAAACCACGATGGGGTCCGGGATGGCGCCGATTGCCTTCGAGCCGAGTCAGCAGGCGGACAACATTTTTGCGGTGAAGCAGATGGGTGAACCTCAGGCGCAGGCCCAATCCGAGGCGCTCCGGGCACAGCGGGAGAAGGTCGAGGATCAGCTCGGAATGGAACCTGAGGGAGGACGGGCCGGTCAGACCGGGCCGGACCTGCAGCAGGCGATCGACGAGCATGCCGAGAGCCTCCGCCGTTGGCGCGAGGAGGATGAACGGCAGGGGCGCAAGCGAAGCTAGCGGCGCTTCAACCCGGCAGAGGCCGGCGATCAGGCGGCGTTCGGTCCCCGACTGGCTCGAGCTTGCTTCTCGATATGGAAGAGCACGAGCGCCACATCGCTCGGAGGCACTCCTCCGATCCTGGCCGCCTGACCGATGGTTCGCGGTTGCACCCGACGGAGCTTTTCCAGTGACTCGGCGCGAAGCCCCAGAACCTTGTCGTACTCGATCCTGTCGGGGATCGGCCGGTCCTCCATGCGGCGGAGGCGCGCCACCTCTGAGGCCTGACGCGATATGTACCCCTCGTACTTAGCCGACGTCTCCACCTCTCGAGCCACCTGCTCCGGCAGTCGCGGCAGGTAGCCCAACGTCTGCAGGATTGCCGGCGTGATGTCGGCTCGACGAAGCGCCTCCCGTCCTGACATCGCGACCGACAACGGCTTGCAGCTCAAGGACTCCAGCATGCGATTGGTTTCCACGGTCGGCGTGAGGAGGACCGTATCGAGATGCTCAAGCGCCTCGTCGATCCGCTTCAGCTCAGAGCACAGGGCGGCATACCGCTCGTCCTCGACGAGGCCCAGGGCGTGGCCGATACCAGAAAGCCTTGCCTCTGCACTGTCCTCGCGCAGCAGGAGTCGGTACTCGGCTTGAGACGTGTGCATACGATAGGGTTCGTCGAGATCCTTGGTCACGAGATCGTCTACCAGTACGCCGATGTATGCCTGATCCCGACGCAGCACCACCGCTTCGCGTCCCTGAGTGAATCTTGCCGCGTTGATGCCCCCCATCAGGCCGAGTGCTGCTGCTTCTTCGTAGCCGGTCGTGCCGATGATCTGGCCGGCCAGGAACAGACCCGCTATGGGCTTCGACTCGAGATTGGCTCGAACGGAGGTGCCGGCCAGATAGTCGTACTCGATGGCGTAGCCGGGCCGGCAGATCTTCGCCTGGGCCATCGCGGGAACAGTCCTAAGCATCGCCACTTGGATGTCGACCGGCAGGCTGGTGTTGGCCCCCTGCACGTAGATCTCATCGGTGTGCCAGCCTTCAGGCTCGAGAAACAGCTGATGTGACGGCTTGTCGGCGAACCGGACGATCTTGGCCTCGATGGAGGGACAGTAGCGGGGCCCGGTCGCCGTGATCTCGCCGTTGTACATGGGCGCCCGGTGGAGGTTGTCCCGGATGATGTCGTGGGTGCGATGGTTGGTTTGCACCAGAAAGCAATTGAGCTGGGATCGCCATCCCTGAATGATGAAGCGGTCGGTAGGAGCCGGATCGGGATCGCCGCGCGACAAGTGCGGCCGTCCCATGTCGACGACCGGCCGGCTCCGGGAGGGTGAATGATGGAAGCCGTTCTCGAAGGCACGGCGGGCCTGATAGCTCAGGAAGAGCGGTTCTGGGCTCCCCTCTTGGACGGTGGACAGCGAGAAGTCGATAGAGTTCCGTTCAACGCGGGGTGGCGTGCCGGTCTTCAACCGGCCGAGAGTAAATCCGGCTCGCGCCAGGCTCTGCGACAGGGCGTCGGCGGGAAACTCTCCTGCCCGCCCGCCCGGAAAGGATTCCTCACCCATGATGATTCGGCCGCGCAGAAAGGTGCCCGTCGTGAGCACCACGGTGTCACCAGCGATGCGTTTCGCTTCGCTGGTGACGACGCCACATACGGCTGGAGACCCGCCACGGGTCGTGAAGAGCAAGTCGTCTACCGAGGCCTCCACCAAGTCCAGATTGGCCTGGTCGAGCAACGTCTGGCGCATAGCCTGTCCGTATGCGACCTTGTCCGACTGCACCCGAATCGACTGGACCGCCGGGCCCTTGCCGGTGTTGAGGCGGCGAATCTGAACGCTGGTGCGGTCCGCGTTCACGCCCATTTCACCGCCCAGGGCGTCAATCTCCCGGACCAGGTGACCCTTGCCGGGGCCGCCGATGGAAGGGTTGCAAGGCATGAGCGCGATCTTGTCGGCATCCAGCGTGATCAGCGCCGTGCGGCAGCCCATCCGCGCCGCTGCAAGCGCCGCCTCGCAGCCCGCGTGCCCCCCACCCACGACGACGACGTCGAAGGTGCCTCTTGCTGCCCGTTCCTCGGGGATAAACACGTCGAGTATCGCATCCGGGGTCGGATGTCGGAGCCCGGCTCCGCCCCGGAGAATGGTGGGATGACGGGAGCACGCAGCTTCTGCCCCACCTGTGGCCAAGGTCTCGCCCAAAGTTTCATTCAGACCGAGGGCCGAGAGCGGCTGGTTTGCCCTGAGGGACACATCCTGTATGAGAACCCCAACGTGGTCGCGGGAACGCTACCGCAGACTGCGCGGGGAATCTGGCTGCTGCGACGCAGCATTGAACCGCGTTATGGCTTCTGGACCTTTCCGGCCGGCTACATGGAGATCGGTGAATCGGTCGAGGAGGCCGCCGCCCGGGAAACACTTGAGGAGATTGGCCTCGACGTGAAGCTTACTGGGCTCCTGAACGTCTACTCGAGAGCCGAGGCCACGGCCGTCTTCGTCGTCTATCTCGCCGAAGCTGAGGGGACGGCCACGGCTCGGGACGAGGCGCTGGAGGTGCGGGAGTTCCAGCCGGCTGAGATTCCCTGGGACGATCTGGCCTTCTGGAGCACTCGGAGGGCCTTGGAGGACTGGGTCTCCCTCCGGGGACAGTGCTGAGGTCTAAACCCCAGCTCTAGCCGGTGAGGGAAGCCATGGCGGAACCGACGTCGCCCTCAAAGACCAGCATGTCCCAGTCGTCCTGTTGCTGGAACCCGATGTCCAGGAGGGTGGCCTTGGTCGCGCCGTCCAGTTGCAGCGACGCTGTCACTCGCTGCAGTCCGCGTCGATGCGCCTCGTGTCGGAGCTGGGTTCCCAGGTCGCGGATGCCGTCACGGGTTCCGGCGAGGTGAACGAGGTTCAACCGCGGTCGCGCGGGGCTGGGTCGGGCGAGGGCGACTGCTTCAACCGGGTCGCCGGCGCCCAGCCAAATGGGGAAGTCGCCTGGAGAAGCCTGTGTGGGTAGCTCGACGGCGGTCCAGCCGTCTGCCACGAGCAGGGTGCCGCCTGAAGCCAGGCTTCCAACTCGTTCCAGATGTTCGAACGATGCCGAAATGGCTCGGGTCCCCGGCCCCTGCGATGCCGCCGGATCCGCCGAGTAGACCTCGAAGCGAGCAACGAGACGCAGACCGGCGCCGCTGGCAACCCGCCGGCTGGCCTGATTGACGCTGGCCGTCGACAGGCGCACGGTCCTGGCTCCCATTCGAGCCGACTCTCGGATGCCATCGGCCAGCAACCGGTGCGCAATGCCCTGTCCCCGGAAATCGGGGTGAACTCGGATGCCTTCCATCCAGGCAACTGCACCGGGCTGCAGCGCCGTGTGCTGGACGGCAACGACCTGTCCGTCCATCTCGGCGGCAATGGTAAATCCTGCCTCGGGCGATTCCTCCATCCAACCGGACCAGACCAGCGGGATGTAGTCCTGTCCCTCCCACACGGTTGCCGAAATGGCAAAGACCTGCTCCCGATCCTGCTCCTGTGCGGGTCTCACGGTCAACGCACTCACGGCAGATTCTAGGGGCGGGTCATTGATATACTCGTGGCAGATTGTGCCTGGGCCGCGCCCGTCTGGGTCGGCGCCGCCGGGGGTGAGGGTGAGTTCTGTGCGCGCCGATCTGGCCACGCGGGTCGGCGCCGTTGCGGTTGACGGCGGATCCTTTACGCCAGCCACACCCATGGGCTTCCGGCTTCATCACGTCATAGAGGCACAGGACTTCAATCGCGGCATGCTCGACCAGCTCTTCCGGATCGCCCGGGAGATGGAGTCGGTGCACGAGCAGGGTGGCAACCGCTGTTTGACCGGAAAGATCATGGCGAGCCTCTTTTACGAGGAAAGCACCCGCACGCGCTTCTCGTTTGAGAGCGCCATGCACAAGCTGGGTGGCTCTGTCATCTCCACCGAGAACGCGAAGCAGTTCTCATCGGTTTCGAAAGGCGAAACCCTGGAGGACACCATCCGGATTCTCAACGGGTATGCCGACATCATCGTTCTCCGGCACTACGAAAGCGGCTCTGCTAAGCGGGCCGCCGATATCTCTACGGTCCCCATCGTCAATGCCGGCGACGGCACCGGCCAGCACCCCACCCAAGCCTTCCTCGATCTCTACACGATTGAAAAGGAGCTGGGTCACATCGACGGCATAACCATCGCCGTCGTGGGCGACCTGGCGAACGGACGCACGGTGCGGTCGCTCTGCTATCTCCTCTCCAAGTACCGGAGCATTCGTATTCGGATGGTTGCCCCGGACGTGGTGAAGATGCGGGACGACATCAAGGGCTACCTCGCCAGGCACGACGTCGTCTTCTCTGAGGAGACGTCCCTGGAGGACGTGGCGGCTGAGGTCGACGTGCTCTATCAGACTCGAATTCAGAAGGAGCGATTCGGAGATCGGGAGGAGGACTACGAGCAGGCTCGCGGAGTGTACGTGGTGACCCCGGAGGTGATGGCCCGGATGCAGCGGGGAGCCATTGTGATGCATCCCCTCCCCCGCGTCGATGAGATCGATGTGGCCGTCGACGACGACCCGCGGGCGGCCTATTTCCGTCAGGCTCAGAATGGCCTTTACATCCGTATGGCGCTGCTGGCCGCCTGTCTTGGGGCCGACATCGCGAGGGCGTGACCCGGACGGACCGGCGACTCGAACGCGGTTCAGATCTTGGCACTGGTACACATGTGCTAAGAATGCGATAAGGGAACCGGTGGAACTTCCGAGCGCGCCCGACACGAGCGGGGAGAGCCGGGGTTGAAGGCATGAACGCGGAGCAGCTCATCAACCAGCTCCTCGAGGAGCCCGACTTTGCTGCGTCGGTGACGGCGTATCGGGCGCTTCCGGCCCGCGACGGGCGATACGTCGGCTTCCCTCAGGCATTGGATCAGCGGCTCGTGGACGCGTTGGAGCGCCGCGGAATCCACCAGCTGTATTCACATCAGGCGGAGGCCATCCAACACGCCCTCTCGGGACGCAACCCGGTCATCGTCACGCCCACGGCGTCGGGCAAGACCCTCTGCTACAACGTCCCCGTCGTTTCGTCCATAATGGCCAACTCCGCCAACCGCGCGCTCTACCTATTCCCAACCAAGGCGCTGGCCCAGGATCAGCTTGCCGAGCTGCAGGTGCTCGTCGAATCGCTGGGCATCGAGCTGAGAAGCCACACGTACGACGGCGATACTCCCGCCGATGCACGCCGCGCAATTCGCCAGGCCGGTCACATCGTGATCACCAATCCGGACATGCTGCACACCGCTATCCTTCCGCATCACACCCGCTGGGTCCGGCTGTTCGAGAATCTGCGCTATGTGGTCATCGACGAGCTACACACCTATCGGGGTGTCTTCGGCAGCCACGTGGCCAACGTCATCCGGCGGCTCCGTCGTATCTGCAACTTCTACGGTTCGAACCCGCAATTCATCTGCTGCTCGGCGACCATTGCCAACCCTGCCCAGCTCGCCTCCAACCTCATCGAGGGCGACGTGGAGCTGGTGGATCAGAATGGCGCCCCCTCCGGGCCAAAGCACGTCGTGCTGTTCAATCCTCCGGTCGTCGATCGCCAGCTTGGCATCAGACGAAGCGCGGTCTTGACCGCTCGTGGGATTGCCCGAAGCTTCATCAACAACGGCATTCAATCCATCATCTTTGGGCGGACTCGAACGGCGGTTGAGATCTTGCTGACCTACCTGAGGGCCGACGCCCCCGACCACCGCCGGGACAGCATCCGTGGGTATCGGGGAGGCTATCTCCCCCAGGAGCGGCGGGCGATCGAGCGGGGTCTGCGAGATGGAACCGTCCGGGCGGTCGTCTCGACCAACGCCCTCGAGCTGGGGATCGACATTGGCGGGCTGGACGCGTGTGTGCTGACGGGGTATCCCGGTACCATCGCCAGCGCGTGGCAGCAGATCGGGCGAGCCGGACGGACCTCGGCCTCCTCGGTAGCGGTGCTGGTTGCCAGCAGCACCCCGCTCGATCAGTACGTGATCACGCATCCCGAGTACATCTTCGACAGCTCGCCCGAGACCGGGCTCATCAACGCCGATAATCTCCACATTCTGCTCAGCCAGATCAAGTGTGCCGCCTTTGAGCTCCCCTTTCGGGACGGAGACAACTTCGGGCGCACCGACTCGACCGCCTCGTTCTTGGAGTATCTGACCGAGGCCGGATTGCTGCATCGAGTGCAGGACAGCTGGCACTGGATGTCTGAGTCGTTCCCCGCCGAGGAGATCAGTCTGCGAAGCGCCTCGACCGACAATGTGGTCATCGTGGACTACGAGCGGCCGACGCAGGTGATCGGGGAGATCGACCGTCTATCGGCGCCGACCTGGGTGCACGACGAGGCCATCTATCTGCATGGCGGCGTCCAGTATCAGGTGGAGCGACTTGATCTCGAGGAGAAGAAGGCGTATGTGCGGCGGGTCGACGTCGACTATTACACCGACGCCGAGCTTGCCGTGAAGGTGAACGTGCTCGAGGTGATGGGTTCGGATGGTCAGGCGCGGTCCCATGGGGAGGTCTCAGTGACCTACCTGCCCACCATCTTCAAGAAGATCAAGTTCGACAGCCATGAGAACGTCGGTTGGGGGAAGATTCATCTGCCCGAGGACACGATGCATACGCGTGCGTATTGGCTGTGGCTTCCCACGGAAGTGAGCGAGCGTCTGCCGCTGAAGGAAGTGGAGGTGGGCCTGGCAGGCCTCGCCAACGTGTTGGCCAATCTCGCGCCGCTGTACCTCATGTGCGATCCGCGCGATCTTCGCGTCTGGCCGGAGGTGAAGGCGCCATTCACCGGCGCACCAACAATCTTTCTGTACGACTCGATTCCCGGTGGCATCGGATTCAGCACGCGGCTGTATGACATGCATGAGACGCTGCTCCGCGGCGCCGGTGACCTTGTCGCACGCTGTGAGTGCGCCCAGGGCTGCCCTTCTTGTGTGGGTCCGCAGTTTGACGGGGCCGCGACCAGCGCGAAGCTGCAGGCCCTACGGCTGCTGGACGTCTTGTTGACAGCGCGGCCACTGGCCGTGGCGTCATGATGCAGGCGACCCCGGCGTGAACCTGGAGGAGCTGCGGACGCGACTGGGCACCACCCGCCCGGCTCCAGTCGTCCGTGAATCAGCCGCCTCGCCGGAAGCGATACCCGGCGGGATGCTGGAGCAGACCAATCGAGGTCCGTGCCTGGTCGTCGAAACCACTCGCGGCCACGAGGAGGAGCATGGATCCCATCAATTCATGGCCCTTCGTGGTCTGCGGCCGTTCCGGATCGGCGGCGTGCTGGCGGGAATCGGCCAGGATGGTCCACACCTCGAGCGGGTGGCCTACCTGGACACGGAGACAACGGGATTGGGCTACGGTGCCGGCGTGCAGGTGTTCATGGTTGGGATCGGGAGCGCCGAGCCGGACGGCTTTCGCGTTCGTCAGTTCGTCTTACGCCATCCGGGCGAGGAGCCTGCGCTGCTGCTTGCTCTCTCGGAGTATCTATCCGGTTTCGATATCCTTGTGTCCTACAACGGCCGGGCCTTCGACTGGCCGCTGTTGGAGAACCGGCTCATCCTCAATCGGGTTCCCCCCCTGGAGGCGCAACCGGTCCATCTGGATCTACTCTATCTGGCCCGCCGCCTCTGGCGCGCACGTCTTGAAAGCTGTGGCATGAGCACGGTTGAGCAGGCAATCCTGGGCGTCGATCGCGGCTCGAAGGATGTCCCCGGCTATGTGATTCCCTCCCTGTACTTTCAGTTCGTCCGGACGGGAAGCCTGGGCCTACTGCGGCGAATCCTTCATCACAACCTGTACGACATCCTGTCATTGGCGGTGCTGACGGCCCACGTCGAGCGAGTGCTGGCCGATCCGTGGGGAGGAACCGTCTCGCATGCCGTGGACTTCTACAGCCTCGGAAGGCTGTACAACGCGCTGGGGGAGGTCGACGGAGCCGTAGCCTGTTTCGAGACTGCCCTGTCCCACGATCTGCCGCCTTCCATTCGCGATGAGGCGGTCCTGCGGCTGGCAATGATTGAGAAGCGCCGCTCCAATTGGCAGATGGCGCTGCCGCTCTTCGAGAGCATTCTCGATCGGTCGCAATTCGAGCGCATCGCCTGCGTCGAGCTGGCCAAGTATCACGAGCACGTGGCCCGGGAGTTCGGTCCTGCCATGCAGCTGACGGATCGAGCGCTCCGGGCGGACGGACGTTTGGACCGCTGGCCCGGAACCGATCGGATGGAGCTGCTTCACCGAAAGCGGCGGCTTTCGGGTCGCGTCGGCAACGTCACCCCAGGCCCCTCCCCGCCTTCCTGAGTCCCGAGGGAACCCGGTGACTCCTGGAGCGACGCCGAACGTGCCGGGACCCTCAGCTTCCTCCACGGAGCGGTTGGACCGCCGACAGGCCCTCTTCTACTCGCTGGGCAATGTGGCCGGCGGAGTCTATAACGGCTTCAATCTGGGCGTCCTCAGCATCTATCTGAGCGGGTTCATGGGGCCGCTCCTGCAGGGGTATCTCTCCAATACCAAGACCATGGAGGGAACCGTCATACAGCCGATCGTCGGAAGGCTGAGTGACCGCACGGCGAGCCGGTTTGGACGAAGGCGTCCCTTCATCGGCATCTTCGCGCCTCTTTCGGTGATCTTCCTGATCGCCATCCCCTATCTCCATGGCGCGGGACACGCCGCCCGAGTGCCGTTGATTGCGGTGTCGATCATCCTCTTTTCGATTTGCGCCAATATCGCCGCGGATCCCTACGGTGCACTCATGATCGACATCACGCCGGCTCCCATCCGTCCCCGGTTCAGCGCCGTGCTTCAGATCGTCAGTACCGTCTTCCAGCTGCTGTTCGTGGCCTTCGCGCTGGTCGTGAGCATCCGGAAGGACAACATTCCCAGTTATGTGTTTTGGGTGGCCGGCGCGATCATGCTGCTGTGCTACCTCTCGGTGTTCCTGGGGGTACGAGAGCCGGACGCAGCCCAGCGCGCGGCCCTCCGAGAGGAGCGGGTCCCCGTCCGCCGCTACATCGCCGACCTTCGGCAATTCACGCAGGCGCAGAAGCTGCTGCTGAGCTACTTTTTTCTGTGGACCGGCCTGAATCCACTCGTGGTCTATATTGCCCGATTCGTCAAGCACGACTTTAAGGCTTCAAATGCCAAGGCGCTAGCGATCGAGTTGACGCTCTTCGCCCTCGTGGCCTTCTTTGCCTATCCGTGGGGACGGCTGCAGCGTCGCTATGGATACCGTAGCTGCATTACTGCCGGCACCATCTTGATGATGGCTGCAGCCCTGATCGCCCTTGCCGTCCGCAGCTACGTACTCCTCTTCCCGGTCGCCATCCTGGCGGGGGCCGGCTTCTCCGCGACCACCGTTCTCAACTATCCGTACCTGTCGACGCTCGTCCCTAGCAGCAAGATGGGCATCTTCACCGGCTTGCAGGCGGCATTTACCTCGGTCGCCGTGCCCGTCAGCACCGTCATTGCCAGCCTGCTCATTACCAAGATCGACTACCGGGCCATCTTCGCCATGCAGTTCGTATTGATGGTTGTGGACCTTCTCATCCTGTGGCGGGTGAATGAAGGACAGGCGCGCGACGAGGTGAGTCGTGTCGAGCACGAGGAGAAAGAAGTGGCCAGGCGGCCGGTGCCTGCGCCGGTAAGCTGACTGTCCGGCCTGGTCCAGGTTAGCGGTTGTTCGTGGTGTTCCACGGCTGTCGCTGCCACTCTGCTCGGGTGATAGCATACTCGACATCCCAACCGGGCCACTGCTCAGTGGGATCCGCGGCAAAGGAGGCTTCAGCCGCCAGCTCTTCAGGTGGCATGCGGAATCGCCGGACCAAGGTCATGCCGCTCTTCTCCATGACTCGAATGGAGGCGCGATTCTCCTCGTAGGTCGTGGCAGATATGCGGGAGAGGCCGTGGCGGCCGAATGCCCGATTGAGCAGCGCCCTCACACCCTCGGTGGCGATCCCTCGACCCCAGGTCGCACGTCGGAGCCGATACCCAATGCTGGCTTCGCCAGTCCTGCCGGGCTCTGGAATGAGCCCGAACCAGCCCCAGAACTCGCCCGTGGATCGCTGCTCGGCTGCCCAATAGCCGAACCGATGATCGGCGTCTGCGACGGCGAGGAAGCGAGGCAAGATCTTGGTTTCCAGCAATGACGGAGGGGTGGACCTGCCGCCGGAAAGAAAGCGCATGACATCCGGATCGGCGTCCAGAGCCACAAGGTGATCGAGATCCGCAGCCGCAAGCGGCCGCAGGGCCAAGCGGTCGGTCAGGAAGTGGCCGGTGTCTCCCTCGGTCGCGTCGCCCTCAGTACTCGTTCTTCCAGGACAGCTTGGAGGTAGCGATCGCCTCCGCCTCATCGGGTGTATCACCGGCATCCAGGAGGTCGAGGTACTTGTCGGCGGTCAGGGCGGCGATGGAACCGTCGGCTCCTGCCGTAACCACCTGCTTCAGAGGGTTCCGTCGTACATCGCCGGCCACAAAGACGCCGTCACAGTCCGTGGCCATGTTCTCGTCGGTATTGATGAACCCGCCCCGGTCGATGGTGACGCAGCTATTGAAGAGGGATGTATTCGGGTCGCTGCCGATGTAGACGAACAGCCCGCCAATCTCGAGTCGCTCGGTCGCCCCGCTCTTTACGTTGCGGATGTCGATCGACTCGATGGCGCCATTGCCGTTAACGCGGTCGATCACCGTGTCAAGGATGAAGTCGATCTTCGGATTCTTCATGGCTCGGTCAACCAAGACCTTTTGGGCGCGGAACGCGTCGCGGCGGTGAATGATCGTGACCCGGGAGGCGTACTTGGTCAGATAGAGCCCTTCGTCGAAGGCCGCATCCCCACCACCTGCAACCACTACGTGACGCTCGCGAAAGAATGGCCCGTCACATACGGCACAGTAGGACACTCCCTTGCCGCGGAGCTCGTCCTCTCCCGGCACTCCGAGGGTTCGCGGGGCGGCGCCGGTGGCCACGATCACCGTGCGGCCCTGATATTCCTTGCCGGAGGCGACGCGAACGCGCTTGATCGGCGGCTGGAAGTCAACGTCGACCACCTCCTCACCGATCTCGATCCGTGCCCCGAAATGCTCGGCATGGTCTTTGAGCATCATGGAAAGTTCGGGTCCGGTGGTGTGGATGATGCCCGGGTAGTCCTCGACATCTCCGGTGGTATAAATCTGTCCACCGGGGAAGTTGGACTCGAGTACCACCGTGCTCCGAAGCGCTCGCGCCGCGTAGAGGGCAGCGGCAAGCCCAGCGGGACCGCCTCCGATGATGACTACGTCCCAAACTCGTGGCTCTTCCATCTCTGGCCTCTATTCCGGCAGAATCCTATACTTACATTATACGCAGTTTGTCAAGACTATGGAGACGGGGCGTGCTTCAGAACCGGTAGTCCGAGGGTCCGCGTCGATGCCGCTTGGGGGCTCGGCGTGGGTTGCCCTTTTTGGGTCCCGGCTGGGGAAGCTCAGTGCGCTCCGACACGGCTCGATCCCACCGACGAGCTCTACCCGGCAGAGCCGTCTGCTCCAGGAGGTTCTCGGGCCTCGTGACCACACAACCGGCTGCCTCACAGGCCAATCGAATAGCGCTGTCGTTGGTGACGACGATAACCGGGCGGGCTCGCGCTTCTGCCTGGGCGCGGCGCACGATGACCTGATCTGCCGTCACGCCGGGCGGCGTGAATTGCATCGCGACGTGGGCGCTGCGGGACACCGAGACAAATGAGCGGTCATTGGCGCCGTCAAAGACCACGATCACGGTGTCGTTTGCCAGCCTTGTGGACCCCCGCAGTGCGGCGATCAGAGCCTCACGCCCCGCCTCGAGTGACTCCGATTCCCTGCCTGCGAGGGCAGGCGTGGTCCGGATGGCGTTGTAGCCGTCGACGAGGATGAGCCGGGCCGCAGTCACCTCGCCGGGCCCGGCTCCCGAGCCTTTGCCCGCGCGTCGGCCGTGATCATGTTCGCGATGTCGGCAAGCGGCATTGAGCCAAGGTCTTCACCTGTCCGCAAGCGCACCGCGGCCGCTTTGGCCTCTGCCTCGCGGTCGCCGGTCACCAGCATGTAGGGCACTTTCTGCATCTGGGCGTCGCGGATCTTGGCATTGAGACGCTCGCTCCGAGAATCGACCTCAACCCGAACGCCTGCCGCCGCCAGGTTCGAGCCGACCACTTGGGCGTACTCCAGGTGTCGGTCGGCGATGGGAAGCACGATCGCCTGTACCGGCGCCAACCAGGTGGGGAAGGCGCCCCCGTAGTGCTCAACCAGGACCGCAAAGAAGCGTTCGATTGATCCGAAGATGGCTCGGTGGACCATGTAGGGCTGGTGCCGCTCGTTGTCGTCGCCGATGTAAGACAGGCCGAAACGTTCGGGGTTGTTGAAGTCGAACTGGATGGTCGCGCACTGCCACTCCCGTCCGAGAGCATCCAGTATCTTCACGTCGATCTTGGGGCCGTAGAAAGCGCCACCGCCCGGGTCAAGCTCGAAGGACGTATCGGTAGAAACGAGAGCGGTTCGGAGTGCCTCCGTTGCCTGTTCCCACAGGGCGTCAGGGCCCACCGCCTTGTCCGGTCGCGTCGACAGGTAGGTCTTGTACTCGCTGAAGCCGAAAGCGTCGAGGATCTCCCGTGTGAGGTGCAGAACCTCAAGTATCTCCCCTTCGATCTGATCAGGCCTGCAGAAGATATGGGCGTCGTCGACCGTGAACCCACGAACTCGCAGAAGGCCATGGAGAACGCCGCTGCGCTCGTACCGGTAGACCATGCCCATCTCTCCAATTCGCATGGGGAGGTCACGGTAGCTACGCGTGCGATTGGCGAAGATCTCAATGTGGAACGGACAATTCATGGGTTTGAGGAAGTACTCCTGCTCCTCGACCTCCATGGGCGCGAACATGTTGTCGCGGAAGTAACCGAGATGGCCGCTCGTCTGCCACAGGTCCGCCTTGCCGACGTGGGGCGTGACCACGAGGTCATAGCGGCGACGCTCGTGAACATCCCGCCAGAAGTCTTCGATGACCCGGCGGATGACGGCCCCCTTGGGGTGCCAGAGCACCAGCCCCGGTCCCACCCGTTGCGAGATGCTGAACAGATCCAGCTCCTGACCCAGGCGACGGTGATCACGCCGTTGAGCCTCTTCGATCCGATCGAGGTACTCCTGCAGCTCCTCCCGGCTCGGCCACATGGTGCCGTAGATGCGCTGTAGCATCGGCCGCCGCTCGTCACCTCGCCAGTACGCCCCCGAAATGCCCGTCAGCTTGAAGGCGCCGAGGTTCCCGGTTCCGTCGACATGCGGTCCTCGGCAGAGGTCGACGAAGTCACCGTGCTGATAGACCGTGAGCGGCCCATCGGCAAACTGCTCGATCAGCTCGAGCTTGTAGGGCTGATTCCGGAAGAGGTGTCGAGCTTGCTCGGCGGATACGGGCCGGCACTCGAACGGTTTGTCGGCGGCGATGCTTTCTGCCATCCCTCGCTCTATGGCGTCAAGGTCCTCGGGCGTCAATGGACGCGGGAGGTCAAAGTCGTAGTAGAAGCCGTTGTCGATGGGTGGTCCGATCCCCAGCTTTGCCTCCGGAAACAGGCCGACCACCGCCTCGGCCATGACATGGGCGGCGCTGTGTCGCATACGCTGCAGAGGAGTCATCTCGACGGCCCGCACGTCGACGATTTCCTCGGCCGGTTGGTAGCTCATGGATGCCTCCTCATGGGTTAGGTAGGTCGTTGACAGTTGCGTTGGCGATTCGGTAACAGGTCGGAAAAACAAAAATCTCCCGTCCGGTGAGGGACGAGAGATGCCTCCCGTGGTTCCACCCCCGTTGTGGTGAACCACCGCTTCATTGGGCCCTAACGCGGCCGGACGGATTCCTACGGAATCAGGCTGAGCGGGTGGTTTTCGCCGGCAGTTCGGGAAGACTCACACCGAGCGTCTTCCTCTCTGACGAACCGGGCCGTGCTACTCGTCCCGCCTCTTTGGTGGGCGACACTGGACTCGAACCAGTGACCTCTGCCATGTCAAGGCAGCACTCTAACCAACTGAGCTAGTCGCCCATGTAGGTGCTTGAGTTTATCCCGGCGCCGGAGATAGTGTCAAAGCGCAGATCGTAATTCCTGCCGGCGTTCCAATGGGTCCGCGTCTGCGACCGCCTTGACCGATCGAAGGGCCACACTTCCGCTGTGGCTCATGCTTCCGTAGCGCGTGCTGCGGAGTAGGACGTGCACAGCCGCTTTGGCGCCGCCCATTAGAGGTTGCTCTCCGGCTGCGGCTCAGCACCTCAGATGCCGGCCGAGTGGTCACCGAGTAGTCGTCCTTCCGGAGGAGGGCTAGATCAGGCGTGCGTCCGCCGGCACTGTGAAGTCCTTGCCACAGTACGAGCAGACAACGAAGGCGTAATCGACGTCGTACCAACGCTTGACGCTAAAGGGCTGCTGCATCTGCCGCGACTCCACACGACAACTCGGGCAGCGGAGCACCAACGGGTTGAGGCGCCGCCGGACCACCTTTCGGATGCCGATGGGCAGCGTGATAAGGCCGCCTGCCAGGAAGAGCCCAAAGAACGGTATGGCGAGCACCGAAGCATGGTGGAGGGCATGCGCCAGGAGAAGATCCGAAGCGATTCCCGCCACGCCGACGATGAGGAATACCAGGGGGCAGCCGATGGGCGAGCGACGGAAGAGTCGTTCGACGGATTCGTTGAGCCCCGGAGTGTTGCGACTGTAGCCGTATCGTCCCGTATTCGCGCCCCTCCTTGGGTTTGAGGTGCCTCGGAATCAAGTGTAGACGACCCCGGCCATAATGAGGCCGTGCAGCTTCCGAACCCTCCGGAGTTCCGCCGGATTCACGTCGACCGGACCGATGACTTGGAGGTTGCCATTGCCGAGCTGGATGGTCTGGACGCCCTGGGCCTCGATGTGGAGATGGGCCAGCGGATCATTCGTCTGCCCGGCGGTGTCAATCGAGGCAAGCAGCTGCTCGCCCTCATTCAGATCGCCGGCGGCTCGCTGAGCGTCACGATCGATCCCTTGCGGGTAAGAAACCTAGCGCCCCTCGCGCCGGTTCTCAACTCCTCTGGCGTCAAGGTGCTGCTGGGGGGCGCTACGGATGTGAAGCTGTTGGCCGAGCACAAGCTGCCAATCCGAAATGTGGTGGACCTGGCCGAGACCGCCGTCGCGGTCTTTGGACATCGTGAGGAGGGCATGCAGGCGCTCGCGGCACGCGCGCTTGGCATTCACGTCGAGAAGACAATCCGCCGCGAAAACTGGCTGCGCCGGCCGATCCACCCGGCCATGCTGAGCTATGCTCATCGCGACGCCGAGCTCACGCTGCTGCTCTACCGCTGGTTTCAGGAGCACCACCCACGGCAGCTGGCAGACCATATGCGCGCTGAGTACCACCCGGAGGTGCCGGCAACCGTGGCCCCCTGGATTCAGGTGTATCTGAACAAGCGTCCAGATTTGGACCGCCTGCTCAAAGAGCACCGGATCAGCCGAGACCCAAAATCGCGACGGCTCACGCGCGACGTTCGGGCCGCCTTCGGCGCCGCCCTTGCTCCCGCTCAGCAGCGACGACTCCTCCGTCTCACGGGGGATCTGGCGCTCGTGCCGCTGTTCGACGACATCCTGCCATTCGCCGAGTCCCGCAGTGCCGTCTTTCGTTCGTCGGCCGCTCGAGCCTTGGGCAAGCTCGGCGATGCTCGGGCCAAGCCGATTCTCGAGCGGCTCCTGGAAGACGAAGTTTCTGATGTCAAAGAGGCCGCTGAGGCCGCGATTCGAGACCTGATGGAGGGGCCGGCTCCCCGGACGCTGAAGGAAGAGCACAAACCGGGATTGGACCCCAAGGCGGCGGCGGCACTGCGGAAGTGGCAGGTAGCCCTGCCCAGCCCCCCACCCGGATCAGCCGACGGGAGTGATTCCGAGCGGCTCTCGACCACGCCGCAGGCGTGTCACCGCAGCCGTCCCGGCACGAAATAGAACACCGTAGCCGCCATGGCATAGAGAGCCACCAGCTGCAGACCTTCCAGCCAGTTGCTCTCCCCATCCTGGGACACAAAGAAGAAGATCACGACCACCAGCGCAAGCACGGCAATCTCGATTGGATTGAAGACCAGGCTGAGAGGATGGCCGGCCAGCGAGGCCAGCACCAGCAGCGGAGCAACAAAGACGGCAACCTGGATCGAGGAGCCGGAGGCGACACCCAAGGAGGCATTCATCTTGTTCCGCATGGCCAGAAAGACGGCGCTCGATTGCTCGGCCATGTTGCCGAGCACCGGCACCACCACGATGCCCACGAAGAAGGGGCTCCAGCCGAGACTGCGCGTGAAGGGACCGACGGTGTCGATCAGCGCTTCCGAGGCGAAGAACACCAGCACCGTCACCACCAGCAGGACCACGCAGCTCCATTTGACGGGCCAAGCCTTAGTCACGTCGCCGAGCTCGCCGACCGCCTCCGCCTCCTCCTCAATGAAGGTGGTCCTGCGCCCCGTTCCGGCCCTGCCGCCCTGAAGTCCGAAGATGGAAAACAGCAGGTAGGCCACGTAGATCGCCAGGAGCAGGCCAGCCGCGACGACGCTGATCTGCAAGACGCCATGGCTATGGGTGGACGCGACAAAGAGCGAGGGAAGGACGAGCGCCGACACGGCGAGGGCCATTAAAACCGCGTGATGGCCGGCCTCCTTGGCATCGAACCGCTGCGCGCCGTTGCGGAGCCCACCGGTAAAGAGGGCCAGGCCCAAGACAAAGGCGGCATTGCCGATCACCGAGCCGGCGATGGTGGCCTTGGCCAGGGTGATATAGCCTTGATGGAGTGCCAGCAGCCCGATGAAAAGCTCGGGAATATTGCCGAAGGTGGCGTTCAACAGGCCACCGACCTTGGCGCCGACGGTGGTTGGGGCGGCCGTCTCCCCCAGCGCTCGTTGACGGCGCAGCTCCCGAGAGCTGATGCCGAGCGCGATCTCCTCGGTTGCCCGCCCCAGTATGGCCGCGGCCGGAATGGTGCCACAACCCGAAAGCACGAAAACCAGCGCCCGCGACCAACCGGCATGGTCGCCGATGACCCCGACGAGGCAGAAGCCGGCGAGTAGCCACCAGAAGCGTCTCATCCCACCCTCCCCTCATCCTGAGGCATGATTCAAGAGCCCCGCCCTCACAGCATCGTTTTCTTCGGTTCCGGCCCCTTCGCGTCATCGCCGTTCCGGGCCCTGGTCGCCCGGGGCTGGGTGCGGACTCTGGTGACTCAGCCAGACCGGGAGACGGGTCGAGGCCGGCGAACGCGCCGCACACTAATCGCGGCGCTTGCCGACGAGGTGTCTGTTCCCGTCCTCCAGCCCCACAGACTGCGCGATCCCGAGACGCAGACGGCATTGGAGAAGGGCCGCCCCGAGCTCTTCGTGGTGGCCAGCTACGGCCGCATCCTGCCCCAGGCAGTCCTGGACATCCCGGCAGCCGGCTGCCTCAACGTCCATCCATCATTGCTGCCGCGCCATCGGGGACCTTCGCCGGTCGCGGGCGCCATCCTGGCCGGAGATCGCGAGACCGGGGTCACCATCATGCTCATGGCGGCTAAGATGGACGCGGGTCCGATCTTGACCCAGGAGTCGGCCCCGCTGCACGGGGACGACAGCACCGAAGTCCTGACCAGCCGGCTTTCGGAACAGGGCGCGGAGCTGCTGCTCGGCACTCTCCCTGCCTGGCTGGCCGGCGAATTGTCCCCCCGTCCGCAGGATGAGTCGGCGGCGACCTACACGCAGCTCCTCACCAAGGAGCAGGGGCGCCTGGACTGGGCCAAGCCGGCCGAACTGCTGGAGCGCGAGATCCGGGCGTTCGTTCCGTGGCCCGTCGCGTACACTCCCTGGGCCGAGGGAGTTCTGCGAATCTTCCGGGCTACCCTGATCTCCGACCGGGGAACCCCGGATGACCGGCCGGGGTCGATCGTCCGCTTGGAACCGAATGGCATTGTGGTGGCCACCGGGAGCGGCCTTCTGAGCCTGCTGGAAGTGCAGCCGCAGGGTGGTCGACGCATGGCGGCCGCGGAGTTCGTCAGGGGCCATCCCGCCATCCGCTCGGCCATGCTCGGGTAACCGGTATGGTTGTCGGCGTGTTGCGCGTGATGATTCTGGTCCCGGAGAGCCGGTCATTGAAGGAGAAGCGGGCGGTCATGCGCTCGCTGAAGGGCCGGATCGAGAGCCGGTTCCGGGTGGCGGTCGGTGAGGTCGGCGGGCTGGATGATCGACAGGAGGGAGAGCTGGGCATCGCCTGCGTGTCCACGACCGCCCGTCATGCCGACGAGGTGCTGGCCCACGTGGCCGATTTTGCGGTCGAAAACGCCGGCGACGGCGTCATCACCCAAATGGACACGGAGATCGTGCACCTTGGCTGAGCTGCGATCGCTGCAGCTGGTCGCCCTGGACGAAGCTCAGCTCTTTCCCAGTGAATACGAGACCCGGGACTACTTCCGGGTGGAAACTGAGGACCTGTCCGAGAGCTACGGATGGCGGCTGGAGCGAGCCAGGTCCCGCGCGGTGATCAAGCGACGGCTGTTTGGCGATCGCGTGGCCGATCTGGCCGAGTTCTACGGTCCACTTGAAGCGCTCGAATGCATTCTTGCGGAGGAGGAGGGTCAAACCGTGGGGCTCCTCACCTGGAAGCTCGAGCGCTGGAGCGGTTTGGTCTGGCTCTGTGACATCCGGGTTCGCCCGGAGCGTCGGGGCTCGGGAATCGGCACCGCCCTAGTGGCAGAGCTGGAGTGGTCAGCGGCGCGTGCCGGGGCACGCGGAATCATGCTCGAGACCCAGAACCTGAACTACCCGGCCATCCGCTTCTACGAGTCCCGAGGGTTCCGTCTGGTGGGGCTCAATACCCATCTCTACGGTCTCGCCACGCGGCCACTCGAAGTGGCGCTTTACCTCTACCGTCCGTTGGACCGGGGGCCGGTCAGCCGGCGCTAGTCTTAGACAGAATTGCCGCGACTGTCGCGACCAGCTGTTCATGGAAAGTGAAGGGCCATGACCACGGAGATGCAGAGCCACTTCGACGTCCTGCTGGCAGAGGATCGACGGTACCGGCCACGGCCCGAGTTCACTTCGGAGGCCAACGTTTCGGATCCGACGATTTACGAGAAGGCGGCCGCCGACCCTGAGGCGTTTTGGGCGGAGCAGGCGCGAGAGCTGGAATGGTTTACGCCCTGGGAGACGGTCCTAGAGTGGGACCGTCCGTGGGCGAAGTGGTTTCGCGGTGGACGGATGAACGCGTCCTACAACTGCCTTGACCGGCACCTCGGGACACGTGGCGCAAAGCGGGCAATTGTGTGGGAGGGTGAATTCGGAGAGGAGCGCACGCTCACCTACCGCGAGCTGCATTGCGAGGTCTGCCGGTTCGCCAATGTCCTCAAGCACCTCGGCCTGCGTGTGGGTGATCGTGTCGCCATCTACATGGGCATGGTGCCGGAGCTGCCCATCGCCATGCTCGCCTGTGCCCGAATCGGCTGCCCTCACAGCGTCGTCTTCGGCGGATTCTCGCCGGAGTCCCTCTCGGACCGCATCAACGACGCCGAGGCACGCGTACTGATTACACAGGATGGCGGGTTTCGCCGAGGGAGCGTCGTTCCCCTCAAGCAGAACGCCGACGCGGCGCTGGAGCGATCGGCGAGCATCGAGCACGTGGTCGTGCTTCGCCGTGCCGGCGATCGAGCACCGGTAAAGATGTGCGAGGGGCGGGACCGGTGGTGGCATGAGCTGATAGAAGGCGTCGAGGATGAGTGTGATGCGGAGCCACTGGATTCCGAGCACATGCTCTACATCCTGTACACGTCGGGTACGACCGGCAAACCCAAGGGCATCGTGCACACGACGGCCGGTTATCTCCTGGGGACCGCTCTCACCACGAAATGGGTTTTCGATCTCAAAGAGGACGACGTCTACTGGTGCACGGCGGACATCGGCTGGGTCACCGGGCACAGCTACATCGTGTACGGCCCGCTTGCCAATGGCGCGACGTGTGTGATGTACGAGGGCGCCCCTGACTATCCCGACAAGGATCGCTTCTGGGATCTGGTCGCGAGGCATCAGGTAACCGTCCTGTATACGGCGCCCACCTCAATCCGGATGTTCATGAAGTGGGGAGCCGAATATCCGCAGAGGCATGACCTTTCATCGCTGCGCCTCTTGGGTAGCGTGGGCGAGCCGATCAACCCCGAGGCGTGGGTCTGGTACAACCAACACATCGGCGGGGGCAGATGCCCCATCGTGGATACCTGGTGGCAGACCGAGACAGGCATGATCCTGATCACCCCGCTGCCCGGCTTGACGGAGACAGTGCCCGGTTCGGCAACCGTACCGTTCCCGGGCATTTCCGCCTCCATCGTGGACGAGAACGGCGAAGAGATCGAACCGGGCACAGCCGCCGGTTATCTATGTATCAACCACCCGTGGCCCGCCATGTTCCGCACCATATTCCGGGATCCCGATCGCTTCGTCGAGAACTACTGGGCGCGCTTTCCGGGCCGCTACTTCACGGGCGATGGGGCCAAGCAGCTTGAGAACGGGTACTTTGCGATCATCGGCCGGGTCGACGACGTGTTGAACGTGGCGGGTCATCGCATCGGGACGTGGGAGGTGGAAAGCGCCCTGATCGACTCCGGCGACGTGGCCGAAGCGGCGGTCGTGGGGATGCAACATGAGATCAAGGGCCAGGGCATCGCGGCGTTCGTCACCTTGAAGGGAGACATCGAAGGGACCGACAGTGAGCAGGAGAAGCTTCGCAGACATGTGGCCGAGAAGATCGGGCCAATCGCCAGACCCGACCAGATCATCTTTGCCGCCGATCTGCCCAAAACGCGGAGCGCGAAGATCATGCGGCGCCTACTCCGCGATATCGCCGACGGCCGGGTCCTCGGTGACACCACCACACTGGCCGATCCGGCCGTGGTGGAGCAGCTAAAGAGTCAGTACGAGGCTCAGGGCAAGACCGAATAGCTCTGCAGGCGTCGAAGGCGTGCTGGGAACGGAATGCTCGCCGCGACGTCCATTCACGCGTTGGAACCGGCTTCCGTCGCGGTCCCGCCTAGGCGGGGCGCCTGTCAACTCGTCATGCCGCACGGTGCGGCACCTCGCTATTCGTAAACGCCTTGGCCTCTCTAAGATGGGGTCGAGGATCCGACTGGGAGGTGAGGGATTCATGCGTGTCCTGCTGATTGCAGCCGGGCTGGGGCTCGGGTTGCTGGTATTCGGTGGCTGTGGCTCCAAGGCTGCCCACCCGAAGCCCACGCCCACCCCGACATCGACTGCTACTTCAACGCCCGTCCCCTCACCAACCAGCACCGGGCCAACGTCCACGGCGGTTGGGGCCTCACCGACACCCGCGGCCACGTCGACGAGCAGTGCCCCCACACCCACGGGGACCGCCGTGACGCCCACCGTCGCTGCATCGGCTACTGCGACCTCCGTCGGCCCCACCGGCTCGGCCGTCGCGGTGGTGGGCGCGTTCGCCCAGGCGGTTGTCAGCGGCAACAAGAATCTTGCGGCCAGTTATCTCACCGCTTCCCAAGCCGGCGCAGTCCCGAATGCCCACGCTGCCTACCAGCTTGCCCTGCTGCCGGGGCCGCCCGTTAGCTACACCTATCGGGTCGTGGGTCGGCTGGCCCGCAACACCGGCTCACTCCGGGTGACCTTCCGCTTGAAGAGAGGCACGGTGGTGGACAGCATCATTCCGGATCGTGTGAACGGCAAGTGGCTGATCGGCTTCATCTCCAAGGCCTGACAAGGGTCAGCTCTCCTCGACGTCCACTTCATCGATGGAGCGATGAAACAGGCGCTCCACATTCTCACCGAAGACCAGTGCCTCATCCTCGTCACCAAGGCCCAGTTGCTTGACGCGTTCAATGCTCTGGGCCGGGTCCCCGTAGGGGAAGTCCGAAGCATAGAGCAGGCGCTCCGGTCCCACCCGGCTGACCAAGACGCGATCGAGGCGGGAGTGACTGGTGGTGAAGTGCACCCTGGGGTTGGTTTGCAGGCGGCCGACGATGTTCTCCTCACCACCGCTGAAGACGCCCATGCTGGGGATGATGACGGTCAGCTCGGGGAAGCGCGCCACGAACTCGAGTGTGACGGCGAAGTCCTCCTCGAACATGATGGGCATATCGTAGAAAGCGAGGGCCGACATGAGGCCAGTAAACTCCGGCGATTCCATGGTCATGACCGCGAACTCCAGCTCATGTCGGTCAACGCGCCCGGTCCGGTCTTCCGATTCGGCGAACCAGCCGTGCCACCGCACGCCGCAGTAGTCCTCCAGGTTGGGCGGGTTCTCCAGGTCCAGTCGGGTGTCCGTGAAGGGGTTCCCGCCTGCGTAATAGAAGGGATAGCAGTCGAACTCCTGGCCACTCATGAGCACGTAGCGGTTGTCGGCCGTGAGGTCAGGGCTCTGGGCGTCGGCAAAGATCACTGCGGAATCGGTGTCGAACCGGCGTAGCGCCGCCAGTGCGTCGCCAGTCGGCATGCTTCGGGCCGACACATGCACGGCCGCATCAATCAGGATCACGGTGGCTCACTACCCGGATACAATGGGCCGCCTCGGGCCTCATTGCATCCTAGCCGAGTCGCCCGCCATCCTCGGAGGTCGTCATACCCGAATCCTGGTCCGCTCTTGGTCGTGAGGCGCTGCGTCACCGACTGATCAGTCTTGGCGAGCCCGGGTTCCGGGCGGATCAGCTCTTTGAGGCGGTACACGGACGTGGAGCCTGGCTTTGGGACCAGGTCTTTGGGCTTCCCCGAGCGCTCCGCGGCCGGTTGGAGGACCTCGCGCCTCTGCGTTCGCTTGAGGTCGTGGCCGATCGGATTTCCAAGTCCGACGGCACGAACAAGATCCTGTTCCGTGCTGCCGACGGCGGTCTGGTAGAGAGCGTGCTCATGTCTGGTGGGCCGAGAAGCTCGCCTCGATTCACCGTGTGCGTCAGCTGCCAGATCGGCTGCCCGGCGGGCTGCAGCTTCTGCGCCAGCGGGATCGCGGGCTTCGGGCGCAACCTGACGACCGCCGAGATTGCGGACCAGGTTGAGCTGTTCGCCGGCCGGCTCCGTGCCCAGGGGAAACGGCTTGACAACGTGGTCTACATGGGAATGGGTGAGCCCTTTCTCAATTACAACCGAGTCATGGCGTCTATCAGGTTGATTACCCGAGACGGCGGTCTCGGTTTGGGGACGCGGCGGGTGACGGTCTCCACGGTGGGCATCGTTCCCGGCATCCGCCGCTTCGCACGGGAGCCTGGTGAGGTGAACTTGGCGATCTCGCTGCATGCACCTGATGCTGAGCTGCGACGCTCCATCGTGCCCTATGAGGAGCGCTACCCGATTGGGGAGATTCTGGAGGCGGCCCGCGACTACGTGCGCTCCACTCGCAGGCGGGTCAGCTTCGAGTACGTGCTGCTCCGGAACACCAATGACGGTCTGAACCTCGCGGGCGACCTGGGACGGCTCCTGACCCCTCTCCGGCCGCTGGCCCATGTGAACCTTATCCCCTGGAACCCCTTTGGCGATGCCGGCTTCAGCGCCTCAACCCGGGAGCGCGCCGACCGCTTCGCGGCTGCCATACGTGTGTGGGGCATTCCGGCGACGGTCCGCTACTCCAAAGGCCTGGATATCGACGCGGCGTGCGGCCAGCTACGCATGCAGTCGTTGCTGCAGCAACGGGCGTCATGAGCGAGCTGCCGGCTGTGCGCCCTCTGGCCATCTGTCCGTCCGTGCTCACGGCGGACTTCGGTCATCTTGCCGACGCGGTGGCCGCGGCGGAGGAGGCCGGCGCAGACCGACTGCACTTGGATGTCATGGATGGCCATTTCGTCCCCAACATCACATTTGGCCCCGTCGTCGTAGCGTCCCTCCGCCGGGTGAGTCGTCTGCCGTTCGATGTGCACTTGATGATCGAGGACGCCGAAGCCTACGTCGATGCCTTCCAAGAGGCCGGGGCCGATCGGCTCTTCGTCCACATCGAGGCCACAGAGCATCTGCACCGCCTGGTGCAGCGGATTCGCTCCGCCGGTGCATCGCCGGCTGTGGCGCTAAACCCCGCGACCCCCATCATTGATCTCGAAGAGATAGTGCCCGTCGTCGACTCGGTGCTTGTAATGAGCGTAAATCCAGGATTCGGGGGCCAGTCGTTCATCGAAACCACGCCCCGGAAGATCTTTCGCACGCGCCGGCTCTTGGACCGCTGGAACCCCAGCTGCTCCCTGGCGGTTGACGGCGGCATCGAGGTTGAAACGGCCGGGCGGGCGGTGGAGGCCGGCGCCGACACGTTGGTCGCCGGGTCCTCGGTCTTCAACGAACAGGGCAGCCCAGCAGAAAACATCGAACGGTTGCGGGCGGCAGCCACTGAGGCACGAACGCCCGACGGCTAGATGCATTCGCCGGTTGAGCTAGGCCGTCTTCTGTCGGGTCCGGAGGCAGCGCGTACAGATGTGCACCCGCTGCAGCTTTCCGTCCACGAGGATCCGAGTACGCTGAACGTTGGGATTGAAGACACGGTTGGTCTTGGGGGCGCGAAGCTCCCACTTACCGCCGTGGTTGTACCGGATGTTGCGGCCGAACATCTTGCTCTTGCCGCAGAAGTCACACTGAGCCACGCGCCGGGCACTCCTTCAGTCTGTTGGCAGGCGCTATCGCCTCGCCGACCCGTCGAGTCTAGCATTCCCACCAGACGAGGGGCCGTAGGTCCAGGGCACGATTGGCGGCCGGAAAGCTGCCGGCTCCCGATTCGGGATTGGAGAAGGTCTTGCCCGATGCTGGACAGCGGAACGTGTGTGAGGGGAATCACGACGATGCTTGGGTTCGCTCATAGATAATCAACTATTGGATAAAGATTATTCAATGCGAGTTCCATCAATGTCTGAAGCTCTGCTGCCTGACGAACCCGCCATCGAAGCTCATAACCTCCGTCGTCTGTATTGGCGCCGCAGCCGCCCATTCGCTCGACGGCAGGAGGTAGAGGCAGTCAAGGACATCAGCCTGACCGTCCGCAGGGGCATGATCTTCGGCATGCTCGGACCCAACGGGGCGGGCAAGACCACCACCATCAAGATGCTGTCTACCCTCTTGACACCAACCGCAGGCACCGCGCGGGTCGCGGGTTACGACGTGGTGCGCGACGACCGAGCGGTTCGGCGCAGCCTCGGTGTGGTCTTGGGCGGCGACCGAGGGCTCTATGGAAAGCTGAGCGCGCGTGACAACCTGATCTACTTCGGGCACCTCTACGGCATGAGGTCGGCAGCAATCCGGACAGCCGTCGCGGAAAAGCTGGAGCTGGTGGGACTCACGGAGCGTGCCGGTGACCGAGTGGAGGGCTATTCCCGAGGGATGAAGCAGCGGCTGCATCTGGCCAAGGCTCTTCTGCACGATCCTCCCATCCTGATCCTCGACGAGCCGACCATCGGTCTGGATCCGGCTGCGGCCATGGACCTCCGGCGGGAGATTGCGGCCCTTGCCCCGACACATACGGTTCTCCTTACAACGCACGACATGACAGAGGCCGACGCGCTGTGCGAGCAGATTGCCATCGTCGACCGGGGCCTCATTGTGGCGCAGGGCACGCCCGAGCAGCTGAAGGCTCGGGTGGCGGCCCGCCGCCGGGTGATCGTGGCGGTCGAGGCCCTCAATGGCCGCGCCCCTGCGGTCGCCTCCGCCTTCGCGGCCATTCCCGAGGTAACCGTCAGTGGTCCGGAGTATGACGCCGACGGCGCAGCTCAGTGGAGCCTGATGTGCGTCGACACAACCCAAGCACTCGATGCGGCTCTCTCTGCCCTCCGCACCCAGGGCGTGGGGGTCCGAACCATCCGAGTCATCGAGCCGTCGCTCGAGGACGCCTTTCTGGCAGTTGCCGGTCGGTCATTCGAGTGATACCGTCGGAGTCCCTGCAGGGCAACGAGGTGGCGTGGGCGCTCTCAGTGACCCTGGCGACGGGGCGGGCGTTCCTGACGCGTATGAGCGCCTACCTGATTCAGTTCGTTCGCTGGCCACTGGGACCGCTGCTGATCTTCGCCGTCTGGCGGGTCATGTACGGCGCCTCGGGTCGGACGGTCGTGGGTGGCGCCAGCCTGTCGGGATTCCTGGTCACGGGCATCTTTGGCTCGGTACTGCTGTCGTCGAGCATATGGACCAGCGGCTATGCCATCGAGTGGGAGCGCGACGAGGGCACCAGTGGCTCCCTATTCCTCTCACCGGCGAGCCGGGCGGCGGTGATCGCCGGGTATGGCCTCGGCTCCTTCGTCTGGTTCCTGCCTTGCTTCATCATGGTGACGCTCTTGGGCGTGGCCACGGGGGCGACGCTGAACATCGGGAGTATGGCCGCCGCCGCGCTGGGCGCGCTTGCGATGGTGACGGCCTCCCTGAGCATGGGCTTCACGCTCGCCGGCCTCTTCATCCTGTCGCGCCGCGGCAATCTCATCGCCAACGTCATGCAGCCGCCGCTCCTGCTGCTGGGCGGCTTCGCCGTTCCCATCGCACGCCTTCCGCTCTCGGTGCGCTGGATCTCAAACGGCCTGCCCATCACCCACGCCCTGGAGGCGTTCCGGCCGGCAGTCCTGACCGGCGCCGGCCTGGCAACGACGGGTCGCGAGCTGGCGCTGTCATTCGGCGTCTCGGCGGCCTACGTGGTCGCCGGTCTGCTGGCGCTGCGCCGTGTAGAGCACGTGGCGCGAAGGCTGGGACAGCTTGATCTCTATTAGAGGTGAATCGTTCGGCCTCGGATTGCGAGCGGTGGCGGCCTCGTGGTCGGCGCGCATGAAGGAGCAGCTGGTTATCTCGGGCGCCCTCGGGTACCTTGGGCTCTGGATCGGCCTTCCCGTTTTCCAGCTGGCGACCGCTGGTCTCATCTATGAGGGCAGGAACCCGGCGCTCGTGCCCTATGCGGTTGTGGGAACCGCCACCAGCACACTGGTCTTCACCATGCTGTACAACGTCGGTCAGACATTGGACACGGAGCGGCTGCGGGGCACTCTCATTGGGCTCTTCCTGGCACCGGCGCCACGCATCGCCTGGCTCACCGGCTTCGCCCTGGCCGGGGCCTTCGAGACCTCTCTGGCCGCAGCCAGCACCGTGGGCTTCGGCATGCTCGTCTTCGGCGTGCGGTTCGACGTCGACTGGCCCGCACTGCTGGTCAGCCTTGGCCTTCTTCTTCTGGGCTTATGGGGGTTGGGGTTTGTCTTTTCGGCCATCGGCCTGTGGAGCAGGCGCTCAAACGACGTCTCCAATCTGGTATCGCCGGTCATGCTGTTGCTGGGCAGCGTCTACTATCCGATCACCGCGCTGCCATTGTGGCTCCGTCTGCCGGCCCGGGCGCTGCCGCTTTCCTATGGGGTGCAGGCCCTCGTTGAGGCGTCACTGCACCACCGTCCACTGTCAACCCTGACGGCGAAGATCATACCGCTGGCCGGGTTCGCGGTCCTGCTGCCACTGGCCGGGATCGCCGCGTTTCGCTGGGTGGAACACGGCGCGCGGCGACGAGGCGACCTCGACCTCTACTGACGATTCGTCGATGTCACTGTCCTGAACGAGCGCCAATTTTGGTATTGACAGCGCGACTGCTTCTTGCTATGGTAAGGATGCAAACGTCGGTGACCATCCACCTCAGCGAAGCTACGGTCACCAATCACAGCCTGCGCAAGGTAGACCCGACGGATGAACCCAGAGGTTCGTCGGGTTTTTCTCTTTCCCAGGTCGCCGGCGGGAGCCACAACTGAATCGAGGGGCTACGCACGCAAAACGCCCCCACAAGCAAAGGAACCGACCTCGTAGGTCGGTTTCTTTGTGTTGAGAGTCAGGCCGGAAGCGCCGAGGCTTCCCCGGTGAGGCCCGCGTCGCGAAGAAAAGCCACGACGGCGGCACGCACCGCGGCGGCCGCTTCGACGAAGGGATAGTGGCCCGCGTCGGGGATCTCGACCAGACGGACAAATGGCAGCTCGGCAGCGATGAGACGCGCCTCGGAGGCCGGACACAGCGGATCCTCGGCGCCCGCGATCACCAGGCTGGGTGCCTGTATGGCGTGCAGCTCGTCCAGCAGATCCACTGCGGCGTCATCGGCCATGCTGGGGTTGAAGGATGCGAGATCGGCGGCCTCGGCCATCTCATAGAAGTAGGGCCCGGAGCGGACCATGTCCAGGCTGCGCTGCTCTTTGAAGACCGCCCGGAAACGATCCTCGGCCGAGAGCGCGACGCGACCCAGTTCCCGAGTGCGCTCCCGGAACTGGGGCCAACGCGGATGAGCTTCGAGAAGCGGCTCGGCCAGCTGGTTGACACGGGCATAGGACGCGAAGGGATTGAGGAGGAGTAGCCCGCCGACGTGCTCCGGATGATCGAGCGCATACGCCAAGGTCAGGAAGGCGCCGCTGGCGTGCCCGGCAACGATGGGAGCACCGGCACCACTCCAGGCCCGCACTGCCTCCGCCTCATCCAGGATGTGGGCCGGGTTCCATGCGGGCGGCAGCGGCGTCGAGAGGCCGGTTCCCTGGGGATCGAAGTAGATGATACGAAGCGGCAGGTCGACCGGCTCGAGCAGGGCTTGGTAGAAGTCGTGCGACATCCCCCAAGCGACGGGCATGAAGAGCGTGTCCGGCCCTTGGCCCTCGGTCTTGGCGTAGGTTTCCCCGGTGCCGAAGGGGACCATCTCTTCGGGCATTCTGATCCTCCGGTTAGCCTATCACGCTGGGCTGAAGAACCGGGCGACTGCCGAGCGCACGGCGCAGCCCTGGAAGGCGCAAGTTGACAACCCCCGATTGCGCTGATATGCTTGCCAAAGCAGGACGAGCCCAGCAACGCCGCGGGAGCCTCCGTGCGAGTCCTCGTCCTCAATCCACCATTTCATCCACGCTTTTCACGCTCCCAGCGCTCGCCGGCCAGAACGAAATCCGGCAACCTGTACTATCCGATCTGGCTCGGTTACGCGACGGCCATGCTCGAGCAGGAGGGCCACGAGGTCACGCTCCTCGACGGGCCGGCTGAAGCGCTTGCCCTAGAGCACATCTGTCGTCTGGCGATCTCTCTTCAGCCGGGCCTGATCATCACCGATACGTCCACGCCGAGCATTCTTTCGGATCTCGCGGTGTGCCGGGAGCTGAGACAGGCAGTCCCCCAGGCGTACCAGGTGCTCGTGGGTACGCATGCGTCGGCCTTGCCCGAGGAAACACTGCGCGGCGCCCCGTGGATCGACGCGGTCGCGCGTCGAGAGTATGACGTCACGCTGTGCGACCTAGCCACGCGCTTGCCCGGCGAAGTTACCGAGGTCGCGGGACTGACCCATCGGGTTGGAGACACCATCGTAGCGGCGGACGATCGCCAGGAAATGACCGGCGCCGAGCTGGACGCCATCCCGTTCGTCAGCTCTGTCTGGAAGCGGCACGTCTCCATCTCGGCCTACCGATATTCCATCACGCCGCATCCCCAGGTGACGATGGTGACCGGTCGCGGGTGCCCCTACAAGTGCGACTTCTGCGTATGGCCGCAGGTCCTCACGGGACACCAGTATCGCCGACGGTCGGTTGACAACGTGGTCGAGGAGTTTCTCTGGATCGGCCGGCACCTGCCCGGCGTCCACGTGTTTCTCGAGGACGACACGCTGACCGTCGACCGCAAGCGCTGCCACCGTCTGGCCGAGGCACTCCTCCAGGCGGGCAACACCGTGAAATTCACCGCCAACTCCAGGGCAGATGTTGATCTGGAGACGCTCCAAATCCTCAAGGCCTCTGGACTTCGGATGGTCTGCACCGGCTTCGAATCGGCCGACGACGGCATTCTGGAGACGGTGCAGAAGCGCCTCAAGGTTGACCAGGCTCGGAAGTTTGCCGAGGATGCCAAGCGGGCGGGCGTCCTAGTGCATGCCTGCTTCATGGTTGGCAATCCCGGAGAGACCAAAGCAACCCTGCGGAAGACGCTCAAGCTGGCTCAACAGCTGAATCCGGATTCCGCGCAGTTCTTTCCGCTGATGGTCTATCCCGGCACGCGAGCCTACGATCGTGCGGTCTCGGATGGAACACTTGTTTCTCGTGACTGGTCGCACTGGCTCACGGCCGAAGGCCTCCACAACACGACGGTCGAGCGCCCGGGCCTGGCCTCCTCGGAGCTGGTTCGTTGGTGCGATGGAGCGCGGCGGCGTTTTTATCTCCGGCCCCGCTACCTCGCGAAGAAGCTCTGGCAGGGAGCCATCGATCCGGCCGAGATGAAGCGCAACCTCAAGGCGGCCACAGAGCTTGCGGGGCACCTGATTGGACGGGGCTAGCTCCGCGTCACCCTCGGTCGCGGTTGTGGTTCCCGTTCGAAACGGGGGATTGACACTCGAGCGCTGCCTCACCGCCCTGACCCATCAAAGCATGTCGGCGCCGATCTACGTGGTTGACGACGGCTCGTCCGATCACAGCGGGGGACTGGCCAGGCGCTTCGGGTGTGTCGTACTCGCCACCGCGGGCATCGGCGCCGCTGGAGCCCGCAATGTGGGAATATCGGCAGCCTGCGCGGATGTACTGCTATTCACGGATGCCGATTGCATTCCCGCTCCCACCTGGATCGCCGAGATGACGGTCCCCTTCGACGCTCCAGCTGTTGTCGCCACCCGAGGCGTCTACACCTCGCGGCAGCGGAATATCGTGGCCCGGTTCGTCCAAGCGGACTATGAGGATCGATATCGGAGGCTCACCCGCGGGCAGGATATTGATTTCGTCGATACCTACTCGGCTGGCTATCGACGCCAGGTTCTCCTCGACGTGGGAGGGTTCGACGAGTCGTATCCCGGGTCATCAGTAGAGGATCAGGAGCTCTCGTTCCGGCTGGCTGCCGCACGGGTTCGCATGGTGTTCACTCCCAGCGCCTCCGTTGAGCATGTCCACCCGGAGAGCATCGTCGCCTACTGGCGAAAGAAAGTTCGAATCGGCTACTACAAGGTCCGGGTGCTTCGCGTCCATCCGGCCCGTCTCCATGGAGACAACCACACGCCCGGTGTTGTGCGATTCCAGACCTTGCTGGCGGGCGCCACCTTGGCGATGGTCTTGCCCGGCCTTCTGGTGCCGCGGATTAGGCGCACGCTCGGCGCCACCATCATGATCCTGATGCTCAGCGGGACACCCTTGGCGGTCCGGGTTTCCCGAAGGGACCGCACACTAGGCGCGGTCGTGCCCTTGTTGGTATTCTTGCGGTCGACGGGGCTGGCAGCCGGTCTTTGGGTAGGCCTATTTGCCTGGTTGGCGGGCCTCGAGCCTATGGCTGAGTCCCAGACCGGAGCGGCGCGGTTGCTTTGTGAACCAGATGCCGCGTCAGGGCATGCAGGAACGGCCGGCCCCAGAAGCCGATAGACAACACCGATCCGAACAGGATGACGGCGTCAATGCTCTCTCGGCCCTCCGGAGTGAAGTAGACGTCCTGCAGGTTCAGCCATAGGGCGAACTCGTCCAGGGTCAATGCAGAGCCGGCGCCGTAGGCCATCGCTGTGGCCCGCATCCACTTCCGGGGACGTAGCACCCCCGTCCCGATTTGGTGCAGCCAGATGAACCCGACAACCAGCAACAGGAGAATGCCCCATACGAGGTGATGGATGTGCTTGCCTCCGGGGGTGACGTTGTGAAACGGCCCCTTGCCCTCCTGAATGGAACGCACGATCATCCGGACGAGGGCGAATGTGCTGAAGAAGCTCACCGAGGCCAGGAACTGGCGCTCGCGGCGTGGGTCCTGAAAGTGCAGGCGGTACAAGTCGGCGAGCTGGCGGCGCTCGGGTACCGCCGGCGGACCCTCGAGGAGCTGATCAATTCGAGATCGGGCCCGATCGGCACAGGCTCCGCAGATGGCCAAACCCTCGCCGCCGGTGGCGAGTGGGCCGGTCTCAGCGGCGGGAGCGCCGCAGAACGAGCAGGCCTGCACCCCCTCGGTCAAGTCCGAAGATCCCCGGTGTCTGTCACGATCACGGCTGAGCATATCACCCGCGCGCCGGGTGCGGAAGGCTACTGGAGGGTCGGCTCGCCCCGCCGTTCGAACATATAGATGTAGCCCTGGCCCCGCACGTTCACGATCCGGCGGGGGCTCTGGGGGTCCTCTTCCAACTTCTGGCGTAGACGCGAGATGTGGACCTTGACGATATCCTGTGCCTCGCCGCTCTCGGCCTCGTAGCCGTGCACCTGACGAAGCAGCTCGACGCCGCTGAACACGCGCCCAGGCTGCTGCGCGAGTACCGAGAGGATGCCGAACTCGGTGGGCGTGAGCTGCACGCGTCGGCCGTGAAGCGTGACGTCCTTGCGTGCCAGATCCACACGAAGCGGGCCGGCCTCGATGACGTCACTGCGCCGCTGATGGTTGGATTTGATGCGCCGCTCCACCGCCCGTATCCCAGCCACAACCTGTCGTGCCGAGAGCGCGGAGTCGGCGCCCAGGCAGACGTCCGCGCCTCCCTCCAACGCCAAAGCGACGTGGTCGGGTGAGGAGTCGGCAGTCAGCGCCACCAAAGGCAGGTCCGACTGCTGGCGTACCTCCTTGCAGAAGGCCCAGAGATCCAACGAACGCATGTTGGGCCCGACGACGATAGCGCTCGCGTCCGCGTAGGTCAGCCGGACCAGCCAGTCGTCGGGCCGGCAGATGTCGGCCGCATAGCCGTATCGGGAGACATTTTCCGCGAGGGGTATGACCCGTTCAGGGATCGGGTCGACGATGATGACACAGTGTATCGGCTCGGTGGCCACACGCTACCTCAGACTGACCAGACTCCTCTTTTGGTGCCTGCCCGCCTGGCGAATCCCAATAGGAAACTTGTCCAAGCGATACTCGGTACGAGACTAGGGAGTCACTGAACTCTCCCAACCGCCTACCCTCCTCTGCTTCACGGCGTTTGGCCGGCGGCGCCTCTGACGGACGTCTGGTTCAATGGTCAGCGCCCATTGGTCCGAGAGCTTCGCTGCAACTCTCTGGCCGGTTGTCTGGGGGATGAGGCTGGTATGAGCACTCGGTCGCAGTCATGACCGGAGAGCTTTGGAGTGGGCGGGGTGGAACGGCCGCCCCGCAAGCGGCGAACCCGCATGGAGACGGAGCATCCGACTACCATGGGTGTATGGGTCGCGCGACCGCCTCTCACATCCCGCAGTTTCGCCTGCGACCACCCGACCGAGGACGGATGTGGGGTGATTTGATTCTGACCATCCGCCAAGCCGCAGTGATCACGGGCGTCTCGGCTCGACAGATCCAGCACTGGCTGAACCGTGGCTATCTACCCGCCTCTCTCAAGGGCAATCGGCGCATCAGCGGCAACGCCCTCGATATGATCTCGCTCATCAGCCAGGCGCGGCTGGCGGGTATGCCGCTTCGCCAGGCCGCTCGTCTCGCTCAGGACTATCTGGCCGAGCTGGAGGTGCCGCCGCTTTCCCAAGAGGACATCGACCAGAACACGCTGGCCGATCTGGAGGAGAAGCTGTCGGCAGCCATCGTCGCGATCGAGGCGGTGCGCACGGTCATGAGCCAGCTGCGCGGCGTTCAGGCGGCCCCGACCGCAGAGCACAACTAAGCCCCGAGGCCGGACCAACTTCGCCTCCTCCCTAGAATGAGAAAGCTTGGGAGGTGGACCGTGCCGGAAGCGGGCGACGTCCGAGTCGAGCGGGACACGATGGGCGAAGTCCAGGTTCCATCCGACGCGTATTACGGCGCCCAGACTGCCCGGGGAGTTGAAAACTTCCCCATCGGCGAACTCCGCATGCCGACCCGCTTCATCCGGGCCTTGGGCATGCTCAAGCAGGCGGCGGCGGAAGCCAACCGCGATCTTGGGCTGCTGGACACGCGACTGGCCGAGGCTATCGCTAGGGCGGCCGGTGAGGTCGCTGACGGGACCTACGGCGACCAATTTCCCATCGGTGTCTTCCAGACTGGCTCTGGGACCTCTACGAACATGAACGCCAACGAGGTGATCGCCTCGCGCGCCAACGAGCTGCTCGGCGGTGATCGACGGACACACGGCGAGGTCCATCCGAACGACCACGTCAACGCAGGCCAGTCGTCGAACGACGTCATCCCTACGGCTCTTCATTTGGCGGCCATCCTGGCCCTGCAGGAAGAGGTGATTCCGGCGCTCAGCGAATTGGAGGCGGCCCTGCGGCGCAAGGCATGTGAGCTTTGGCCGGTCATCAAGACAGGCCGCACCCATCTGCAGGACGCCACGCCGATTCGCTTGGGTCAGGAGCTGCTGGGCTACGCCGATCAGATGGCCGAGGCGGTAGTTCGGCTCCATCACTCCGTGGAGGATCTTTCCGCCGTGGCTCTCGGCGGTACGGCCGTGGGGACCGGCATCAACACCCATCCTGAGTTCCCGACTAAGACGCTCGCTCGCATTTCGGGACGAACAGGACTGCCCCTGCGAGAGACGACGCACCACTTCGCGGCTCAGAGCTCCATCGACAGCGTGGTCGCGGCGAGTGGGATGCTGCGGACGAGCGCCGTCGCACTGATCAAGATTGCCAACGATCTCCGCTGGATGTCTTCCGGCCCAGTGGCCGGACTGGGAGAGATTACGCTGCCGGAGTTACAGCCGGGCAGCTCCATCATGCCTGGGAAGGTCAACCCCGTTGTCGCGGAGTCGCTGATCATGGTGGCCATGCAGGTGATCGGCTACGATGCCACTATCAGCCTCGCCGGCCAATCCGGCAGCTTCGAACTGAACGTTGCGCTGCCCATCGTCGCCTACGACTTCGTCACGGGTGCAGAGCTGCTGGCAGATGCCGTTCGGAACCTGGCGCGACGGGCCGTCGAGGGCCTGCAGGCCACCAGCCGGGGACCTGAGATGGTCGAGAAGGGCTTCATGCTCGTGACGGCGCTGTCGCCGGCAGTGGGCTACGACACGGCCGCCGCCATCGCGAAGGAGGCCTACCGGACAGGGCGGACCGTTCGCGAGCTCGCCCTGGAAAAGACAGACCTGCCGCGCGAGGAGATCGACCGCCTGCTCGATCCGGCGGGCATGGTGGGATCACAAGGCCCCGTTCGCGGCTAGATCAGCCCTGAAAGCCGGTCGCCCGCCGTGCCGGTTTGTGATTCTGGACTGCAGAGACCTCCGCGCTCCGTACGACGAGCTGCTCCCGGCTATCGGCGAGCACAAACATGGGCCACTCCTCCGTGGCCAGCCGTTTCAAGGTCTCGTGAACGGATCCGTCGACCCGGAATGACCCCGCGGTCGTGAATATGACCGAGGTCGTCGTCTGCTCCTCCGAACGGTCGCCGCCCGTGTGGGTCACGCTTGAGCGTCCCGATAACCCTGCAGATAAATGCGCTCGAAGATGCTGTAGAAAGTCTTTTCGATGATGGCTACCTCGCCCGTCTCAAAGGCCTGGGTGAGCCGGTCGAACTCCTCGGCGACCGCTGCGTCGGCGGCAGTGCGGGCTTGCTTGAGAACCGCCTCGTCATAGTCCAGCGGGCCCACATTCATGCCCCCATTGTATGGAGGAACAGAGCAGATTGGAGTTGTCACGCGGCTATCCTTAGCCTGGTAGACTATCCATAGTTAACAAACAATCATTGTGTATAAGAAGTGAGAACGCCCGAAAAACTGACCGAGGCGATCCATCAGCGCGGCGGAAAGGTGACGCCACAGCGACTCGCCATTTACCGGCTCCTCGCAGGCAATCAGGGCCATCCTACTGCCGAGGCGATCCACGAGGCGCTCCGAGAGGTCATGCCCATGGTGTCTCTCACCACGGTCTACAAGGCCCTGAACGAGCTCGCCGCCGCTGGTGAAGTGAAGCGCTTTGACGTCGGCGGGGTGAGCCACTTCGATCCCAATACCGATCCGCATGCCGAGGCCGTCTGCTTGCTGTGCGGCCGCATCCGGGACGTCGAGGCGACGGTACCCGACGAAGATGTCCGGATCGATGGCTTTCGGGTCAGCAGCGTTGCGACCCTGTTCTATGGATACTGCTCCGATTGTGCTGCCCGACGGATCGAGACATGATCCATGGCTGACGGTGCGCCCCCAGTGGCGGCACCCAAGGAACGACGCCAGCGGTATGAGCATACTGACGAAGAGCGATTCGTCCTCCAGGTCATCCAGCCGGGTCTGGTGGGGCTCATGGACGGGTCGGTGTCGACGCTGGCCCCGCTCTTCGCGGCTGCATTCGCCACGGGCGACCCCAGGAAGGCGTTCCTAGTGGGGCTGGCTGCCGCGGTCGGCGCGGCCATCAGCATGGGGTTCTCGGAAGCACTTTCCGACACGGGCGAGCTGACGGGCCGCGGGCGCCCCATCACCCGGGGCGCAATCACGGGACTGATGACCTTCGTCGGCGGCATTGGGCACACGCTGCCGTTCCTGATCGGGAACTTCCACGTGGCCCTGAGTTTCGCCTACGCCATCGTGGGTATCGAACTCGTGGCCATCGCTTTTGTGCGGAACAAGTTCTTCAACATGAACTTTTTCCTCAGCGTTATTCAGGTAGTCTTCGGCGGCGCCCTGGTGTTCGCGAGTGGCGTTCTGATCGGCAGCCAGGGTTAACGAGGCCGCTCCTATCCGGTAAGGAGCAAGTACACGGCGAGCACGAGGGCAACGACCACAACGCAACCGGCCAAGAGCAGATAGAGGTTGGGGCGGACCTCGATCTCCTGGTTGCTGATGGCTCGGCGCACGGTCAGAAATTCGCGCGTGGAGAGCAGGAGGAATACGGCGCCGAGAAGGACGAGGACGGTGCCGATGACATCGGACAGGTGGTAGCCCACATTGTGGTGCCGTCCGGGAAGCTCCCGCAGGAGAATGCCAAATCGGGCCACAACAAACCCGAAGGCCATGATGGTCACCGCCGTGCGGACCCAGGCAAGGAATGTGCGGGTATTGGCGAGATGATCCCGAAGCTCGCCGGCCTGGACATCGCTATCGTGTCCAGCCTTCATCCGCGTCCGGTCCGTGCTCTCCATGGGTTCGTGGGCATCCCCTCCGGCTCAGGCTACTCGAACCGCATCAGGAACCGAAAGCCAGGATGACCGAAGCACTGTTCCGGCGATCCCCTCGCAACCCCATCCTGGTGCCGCGAGAGATGTGGTGGGAGGGCAAGGGTGTGCTGAATCCGGCCGCCCTCATGATCCGAGGCCGGCCGCACCTGCTGTATCGGGCAGTGGGCAATGACGGAATCTCTCGCTTCGGTCTGGCAGAGGGACAGACTTGGAACCGCTTCGAGCGGCGCGATCTTCCTGTCTGGGAGGCACGAGAGGACGACTTCGACGGCCGTTTGGGGATCGAGGATCCGCGAGCCATTGTGATGGACGGTTCCATCCTGGTCGCCTATACCAAGGTGTCCGTTGACCGCGCGGATCAACCAAAGCTCCCGTGGGAGACGGCTCCATTCCGGCTGCGTGCCTGGATCGCACGGAGCGACGACCTTCAGACGTTTGAAGAGGTCGGGCCGGTCCTGCCCGAGAGCAACACCAAGGACCTGGTGCTGTTCCCGGACCGGCTGGATGGTCGGTTCGTTGCCCTCGTGCGCGAGTTCCCGGCCATCCAGATCATCACCTCGTCCGACCTCCGCTCTTGGTCGGATCCCCAGTCACTGCTGGAGCCGATCCCTGGCACATGGGAGGCCGAGCGTCTCGGCGCAGGTCCGCCTCCCATCCGGACGGAGAAAGGCTGGCTTCTCCTGTATCATGCCAACGAGTATTTGCGGTCGCCGGGCAATCGGCGTTTGTACCGCATGGGAGTGGCTATCCTCGACGCGCGAGACCCGAGCCAGGTCCGATACCGCCATTCCCAACCGATCTTCAGCCCTGAGGCGCCATACGAGCGGGAGGGGCCGGTCGGGAATGTGGTCTTCGGCACCGGCCTCATTGTCGACGGAGACACGCTGCACCTGTACTACGGCGCAGGAGACGGCGTGATCGGTGAAGCTACGGCGAGCCTTCGTCAACTTTTGGCGCTGGCGGACTGACCGTCGGGCGCAGCCGATGCAACCGAAACGACGCCAGCCGGTTCCCTATGCGGCGGCCACGGTGGACCCATGGGCGATGGCCTTGCCTGTCTCGGCGCTGAAGAGGTGAAGATGGTCCTCGTCGAAGGTGAGCGCAACGTTATTGCCGGGCGCGACCGGCTGCTCGGCATCGAACCGGGCGGTGATCGAATTCTCGCGTCCCGACTGCAGATAGACGTAGAGCTCAGCTCCCATGTGCTCGACCACTTCGACCGTGGCCTTCACATCGGTCCCGTTGGCATTGCCATTGGCCGGGTCAATGTGCTCGGGACGGATTCCCAGCACGACGCGGCTGGTATTGGCGGCCGTCACGATCTGGCTCATGCGTTGCGGAAGCGCCACCGACATGCCGGGGGCCTGAAAGACAGTAGTGCCATCCTGGGTCGCCAGATCGCCCTCGATCATGTTCATCTGCGGTGAGCCGATGAAAGTGGCGACGAAGGTGTTGTTGGGGAAGTCGTAGAGCGTCTGCGGGGCGTCCACCTGCTGGAGGTCGCCGGCATTCATCACCGCGATCCGGGTGCCCATGGTCATGGCCTCGGTCTGATCGTGAGTGACGTAGATGACCGTGGTCTCAAGACGCCGGTGGAGGGTAATCAGCTCCTTGCGCGTCTGCACTCGCAGCATGGCGTCGAGATTGGAGAGCGGCTCGTCCATGAGGAAGACTGCGGGCTCTCGAACGATGGCGCGACCCAGAGCGACACGCTGCCGCTGGCCGCCGGACAGCTCCTTGGGCTTGCGTTTAAGCAGCTGCTCGATTCCCAAGATCCTGGCCGCCTCCTTCACCCGGCGGTCGATCTCCTGTTTGGGTGTCTTCCGGAGCTTCAGCCCGAAGGCCATGTTGTTGTAAACGTTCATGTGCGGGTACAGGGCGTAGCTCTGGAACACCATGGCGATGTCCCGGTCCTTGGGCGAGAGATTGTTCACTACTCGCTCGCCGATGCTCACCGTGCCACTAGTGATGTCGTCGAGCCCCGCGACCATCCGTAGCGTGGTCGTCTTCCCGCACCCTGAGGGGCCCACCAGCACCAGGAACTCCTTGTCTCGGGCCTCCAGAGAGACGTCGTTGACCGCCGTCACGTCGCCAAACTGCTTGGTTACGCTTTCGAGAATGACCTGAGCCATCGTCTACTCCTCCGCGCCATCTCGGCATCCGAGTCTATGATGAGTTTCGCATGTCCGCATGGCGTCATTCTGAGGCACACTGGGGCCGGATTACAAGTCAACCATGGACTGGGCAGGTCCTCGCCTGACCGATCAATGGGGGACCAGCAGCTTGCGGGACTTCAGGTCTGGCGCGTTTCGGTGAAGGCTCGAAGGCCGCCACGCCGCTTTGCATGCGGCGGCCGTCACCTGACTGGTAATTAGGTGACCCTTGCCAAGACCGGGCCCTGAGGAAACCACTACTATCAGGCAGCGACTGCGTTTGGCTGGGGTCACGTGACCATCATTCTGGTCTTTATCGCCGCCAAGATTGTGATTCTGGCGGTGACGGGTGTGCTGCTCTACAAGGTGTTTTGGCCCGAGCTGCGCCGGCCGAGGCCGCAGTATCCGATGCCAGGGGTGCGATGCATCTACTGCCGCGCAACTCCCGCGCTGCTGCACTCTGAAGACCAGCGTTGGGAGGGTGATGAGCTCGTCCTCGTGCAGACCTTTGAGTGCCGGGAATGTCACATGCCCTTCTGGCGGCTCGAACGGATTCATGCCGTCGAAAACAAGACGGTCTGAGTCTGGGCGTCGCCTGCCGGCGTCCGTCGTGCTGTGTCTGAGTCCGGACGATGTCGCGCGCTTGCGGGACGTCGCTCACCAGTACGAACAAGTAATGGGGTTCGCACGACACGTCGTGGTTCGGCTCTCGCCTCGTCACATCCGGCGTCGCTACCGATTCATCGTTCAGGAGAGCGCAGAGCTGGACAAGACGCTCGACGGCCTGACTGAGAGGAGTGAACCGTCTGAGCTCCGACTGAGCATCGATCAGGCGGTTGCCTTCTGGGGCCGGCTGCTGGCGAACATCCGCACCAAGCGGTCGCGTCGACGTCTCAGCGCGGAAGAGATTGACGCGCGTGAACGGCTGGCTGTGCTGCTCCAAGATGCGATCGCCGCGCAGCGGCCCTCCGCGGCCCGAGTGGTGGGGGTGGCCATTCAGTCGCGGCGTCGGACTGAGCGGGAGTGGATGACCGAGGCGCTGGGAGGTTAGCGGGCCAGGACGTAGTGCATGGAGCCGACGTGTCGAACGGCGCCACGGAGCTCCAACAGGGTGAGCGCGCTGGTGACCTCGGCAGCCGGAACAGAAGCCTGACGGCCCAGCTCGTCGATGTGCACCGGGTTGGCAGACAGCGCACTAAGGATGCGGCGCTCCACGTCGTTCTCGGCAACTGCCTGAGGCATCTCCAGCTGTTGAAGAGCCACATTGATGTTCAGCTCCTCGAGAATGTCCTCGACGCTCATGACGAGCTTCGCCCGCCCCTCCTTGATGAGACGGTTGCAGCCGGCGGAGTGATCGTCACTGATCCGTCCCGGGAAGGCGAACACCTCGCGGTTTTGATCCACCGCGTAGCCGGCCGTGATCAGCGCCCCGCTCTTCTGTCCTGCCTCGACGATCAGCGACCCGAGAGCGAGCCCGCTGATAATGCGGTTGCGGGCTGGAAAGTTGAATGCGTCGGGCTGCGTGCCCATGGCGTACTCGGTTACCACGGCACCGTTGTCGGCAATTCGCTCGGCAAGGCCACGGTTTTGGCCCGGGTAGATAACGTCGAGGCCACTACCCAGCACGGCCAGGGTCCTACCGCCAGACTGTAGAGCCGCTCGGTGGGCGATGGTGTCAATCCCTGTCGCCAGTCCACTCACAATGGTGAGGCCGGCCTGGACAAGAAGTGGCGTCATCGTGCTGACCAGAGCCTGGCCATAGATGCTGGGCCGGCGAGTCCCCACCACCGCCAGTGCCTGCGAGTCCTCCGGCTGGATGTTTCCCTTGACGTAGAGGATTCCAGGACGTGTGAACACTTCCGCCAGTTTGGGCGGGTAGCGAGGATCATCGGGCACGAGGACCGTAGCCCCAAGCGCCTCAATCCGCCCCATCTCTCGATCCAGATCGATCTGCTTGCGCCGGGTGAGCAGTGGCGCGAGGGCGCCATCCTCGATGCCGGCGCGCCGAAGCTGCTCAGGTCCAACATGCCAGGCGGCTTCGGCCGACCCGGCCACGTCAATAAGACGGCCGAGGCGTGCGGGACCAATACCGGGGAGGAGGCTCAGGCCCACACGGTACTTGGCGTCGTGATAGTCGATGAGCGCGCCTCGTAGAGTCGATATTGGATGCTGAGTCGCCCGGGAACAGTTCCCGAACTGATGCCGGGTAGCGGTGTTTGCCGGCGAAAGCTCGCTCTCGGTCGAGGGCCGGCCCTGTACCATGAGCTTATGCGCCGGGTCCTGTTCCTTGCCACTGTGGTCACCGGTGTCTCCGTGGCCCTGGCTGTCGGGCTCTTCGAGGCTCATGGGCATGGGCCTGCGACGCTCGCACCGCCGGGAACCCACTCTCACCCGCCGGTCCATCACGCCGTCCATCCGCGAAATACAGGTGCTCGCAGGCATCGGCGCGTGCGACGGGAGCACATCCATCATCGGGTTGTCCATCACGTCGCCGTCCATCCGCGGCATGTGTTCCACAGGCGCCGCCACCATACTGCGCATGTGCGCCATCACAAGATCGCGCCGCTGGTCTTTCATGGCCGGACGCGGCCCATTGGAGACATCTTTGGACTGGGCTCCTTCATTGCGCAGCGCTACCCGGGCTATGCGCGGCCGGCCGTGGCGCGTGCCCGAATGCTGGGCAGTGACTGGCTCCGAGAGGAATTCACTGCCGACAAGCTGCACAACGGTCCCCACGCTCCATATCGGTGGCCCGTCTATGACGGGGTCGTCCGTACGGAGGTTCGCGCCGGGTTCCACATCATGGGCCTGCTCGACTACAACAACACTTGGGATCGGCACCCCCACAGCTACATGCCGCACTGGATGATGCCGCGGCTCATCCGCGACTTTACGCGATACGTGCGGGCGGTGGTCCTCCACTACCGAGGTGTCATCAGCACCTGGCAGATCTGGAACGAGCCAGACCTCCACATCTTTTGGCGGCCCTATCCAAGCGCCGCCGATTATGCCCGACTGCTGACAGCGGCCTATCAGACCATCAAGCACATCACGCCACGCGCAACCGTGGTGTTGGGGGGGCCGAGTGGGTCCGATCCGAATGGCGTCGGCTTCGTTCGCTCTGTGGTCAAGCACGGAGGTCGGTTCGATGTATTGTCGGTGCAGCCCTATCGGGATGTTCCGGACTTCAGCCTGATTTCGGAGGTCAACACGGTTCGTCGCTATCATAAGCCAATTTGGTTCACCGAGATGGGCTGGGCCGGTGAACGGTGGTGCATGACAGTATGCGGACCGGCCGACTCCCAGGCTGACCGACTGGCGCGTCTGTACGTGGTTGGCGCGTATGCAGGCGTTCAGCGGGTGTTCTGGTACGATTTCCGAGACGACGGCGTCGGCGCCAACTTCGAGGATCACTTCGGACTGCTCGAGCACGGATTCGCCGCCAAGCCGGCCTTCGTCGCGTATCAGGTTGCACACTATTACCTCAATCGCGGCATCATTCTGGGAATCGATGCACCAAAGCCTGAAGTGTACGCCATCCGGATACGCAATCATGGTCGGACGTTCATCGTCCTCTGGAACAACCGACTGGAGGACTATGGCCTTAGCATCCCCTGGCGTGGACATGCTCAGGCGACGGTGCTCGACTGGGGAGGCCGCTCAATTGCGCAGAGCCACAACGGCAGCCTGGAGGTCGCCGTGGCGCCTCGATCGGTAGTGTACGTGGTTCCTCGCGGCTTGGGCACGGCGATCCGGCGGCCCGCCGCCTCTACCGCCCCCTGGCAGGTCCCCTCCGGCGCTCCGTAGAGCCGCCGGGCTAGGGCTCTGGTATGGCTGGTCGAGCGCCGAGGGACGTCCGAATCACCGTGACTCAAGCCCTGACGAACTCGGAAGCTCCTGCCGGACGAGCCGGTCCTATGGTCGAACCTGAGGCCCACCCGCTGATACGCACTCCCGGCTCTCGGGTTGGTCTGCTGCTGGGGGCCGGCGGTATCCGGGGGTGCGCCCACGCCGGTGTACTGTCGGTTCTGGAATCGGCCGGCATCCAACCCGGCATTGTCGTGGGCGCCAGCATCGGGTCCTTGTTTGGGGCCGCGTACGCCGCGGAATGGCCGGTAGAGCGCATTGAGCGGATAACCTACGGCGCACCACGTGGCGCCGTCGCCGAGTTCTACAAGCACCGTCTTCGGATCGACAGCTCGACCTACATCGGACGAATTCTGTGTGAGCTGGGCGCCGATACGAGGATCGAGCACCTGCCGCGCCGATACGCGTGCATGGCCATCGACTGCGCCACCGGTCGACCGGTCGCATTGACTCGAGGCCCGTTGCTCGCCAGCTTGGAGGCGAGCATTGCTCTCCCCGGCATCGCGAGACCGGTCACCCTGGAGTCGGGAACGTATGTAGATGGCGGGCTTCGCGGGCCAGTCCCAGCATCGGTCGCTCGGGACCTTGGAGCCGAATGGGTGCTTCATGTCGAGCTGACGGCTCTCGGGCGCCGTCGGGCTGAGTGGAGGCAAGCCGGTCGTGCGATGCTGACGCGGCTTGCCGCGCGCCGGCTTGGGCCCCCGGCGGCAGCGATCCCCACGAAGTCAGACCGAGATCACACGCGGCCGACCAGCCATGCCGACGCCGACTTCATCATCGTGCCCGACTTCTACGGCTTGTTTTGCAACAGCCCCGTTGGTGTTCGCTTCTGTGCTCGGCGTGGAGAGATTGCCGCCCGCCGGTTTCTCCAAGTCCTGGATCCGATGCGTGAGCAGGCAGCAACTGAGGATTCGGTCCTCTAAACCCTCCGAGCGGGTATCCTGCTCCTCTCCCAGGTTGTTTCGACGTTCTGGCACGAATATTGCGTTCGGAAGGAGACCGTTTCCAGCGATCCGTTGGAGGCGCTCGAACCGAGTCTTTCAAGGAGGCAATGATGCCTGAACGCGTCGTCACCAGTGATGACGGTGGGGCCAGTGCCGCCGTAGGGGCCAGTTCCCTCATTCAGACCATCGTATGGTCGATCGTCGTGCTGGTCCTCCTGGTCATTGGAATCATTCTGTTGCTGCACTGGCACATCCTCTAGACAGGAGAACTGAACATGCCGACCCGGATCGTCGAAGAGCGGCCGGCCAACACCGTGGTTTCGAGCGGGGGTGGGTCCGGCACGACCATCATGCTGATGACTCTGATCGCTCTGATCGTCATCGCCATCGTGGTTTTGATTATTTTGCACGCTACCACCGGGCTCCTGTAGGAGGGCGACATGGTTGAAGAGCGGCGTGAGGTCGTCTCGGAAGAGTACGTCGACCCGGCTCCAGTGCGCGAGACCGTGGTCGAGACCCCGACTCGCCGGGTCGTCCAGGAGCCCGTGACGCAGGTGCGCGAGCCGTCGACGACCTATGTCAGGTCGAGCGATCCAGTCGGCAACAGCATCGCCGCCGGAAACCTCATTCAGACTGTCGTATGGGCCGTCGTTCTGCTCGTACTGCTCGTGGTCCTGATCCTGGTGCTGCTGCACCTGAAGATCATCTAAGCCGGCGTCAAGACAAACAGAAAGGAGCAAACTGTGATCGGAATCCTCTGGGCAATCGTCGCTGTTCTCGTCATTCTGTGGCTGTTGAGCTTGGTGGCCTTCCACATCGGAGCCATTCTCTGGCTGTTCTTGGTGGCTGCCATTGTCGTTGCGATCATCAGCCTCTTCAGCGGGGGTGTCTTCTCCCGCACATAGCCCTCGCATACTCCAGGTGGTGAGGGGGAGTGGTCGGACTGACCGCTCCCCCTTCGGTGTCTGCGCTTACCGTCATATGGGCGGTTTGACAAGCTGATCTTCGTCGGGCACCTCCACGCCATCAGGCACGGCGGCCGTCGGCAGCGGCTGCTGCAGTATCAGATAGCGGTAGGCTTCCCGAATGACTATCTGCAGGATGCCCGTCACTGGTACGGCCAGGAAGGCGCCCCAGAAGCCGCCGACCTCGAGGCCGATGATGATCGCCACCATGGCGAGCACCGGGTGGATGCCCACGGCGTGGCCCGTTATCCGAGGCCCAACCACGTTCTGTTCGATCTGCTGAACCAGGATGAACCAGCCAATCACAAAGAGCGGCTTTGGGAGCGGCTGGCTGAAGACGGAGATGAGACAGGCGGGTATGGACGCCAGAACGGGCCCGATGACCGGTATGGACTCAGCCAGGAACGCAAAGATGCCGATCAAGAGAGCATAGGGAACCCCCAGCACGTAACACCCTGCGCCCGCAAGTACGCCGATGGTGATGGCCACAATCACCTGACCCCGAATGTATCCGCCAAGGACCGTATCCAGGCTGCGCACGAAAAAGGCTGCCTGCTCGCGGTGGCGTTCGGGAACCAAGCCGAGGCACCATCCGATGAAGCGGCCTCCGTCGGCCAGCAGGTAGAACGACATAATCACCACGATAAAGAGGTCGAAGATCACGGTGATCGTGCTTGTCAGAATCGTCACGGCGTTGTTGAGAACCGTTCCGCCCTGGCTGCTGAACTTGTCGACCGCCTTTCCAAACAGGCTGCGTATGTCGATGGGGACGTGGCGGGAATCCATCCCTCGTTGGATGGCAAGGATGATGATCGGCGTGTGTTTGACCTTGGAGGTCAGCAGCCGCGACTGGCGCTGAAGGCCATGCGCAGCCTTGAGCACCGCTGACCCAGCCGCTGGAATGGAGCCGCTCGAGCCGCCCCCGACCGTGGCGTTCAACGTTGCGCGAGCCTTTGCGGTCTTCGCCTTCAGCTTCGAAAGAGCTCGATCGAGTGGCTTGAGGTAGCTTGGCGGGACTTCGGTCGTGGCGATCGGCGCAAGAGGGGCGTGATGTCGCGTGCTGTGGAGGCTGGCGCCGGATGGGCGGATCGAGGTCTTGCCCAGGTCAGGTAGAAGGCCGTCGAGAGTTGCGATGAGGTGTGGCAGTGTTTGGGAACCGGGAACCGTGCTCGAGGGACAGGAGGCGGCCAGGTACTGACTGGCGCCGACGTAAGCAGCCGCACTGCAGGTATCAACATTGCGGATGGCGGTACTCATGGCGCCCGCGCTGGCTCCGATCCGAACGGTGGTGTCGCGAACCAACGTTAGGTTCTGGATATGAGTGGGGTTGCGAACGGCATCCGCAAGAGACTTCGTCTGGTTGAGAAGCGGCTCGGTCAGGAAGAAGCCCAACGCCGCGAGGACGGCCGCAGCCCACAGGTAGGTCAGGAGTATCGAGATCCACCGATAGAGGTGGGCTCGATGCTGGATGAAGTCCACGACCGGGGTGAGGATGAACGCCAGTATCGCGGCCAGGATGACCAAGAGAAGCGGCACGATAAAGCGCTGGATGATGCCCGCCAGCACGGCCAGCAGCGCATAGAAGGCGAGAAGGGCCAGAAGGACCGTAAGGATGCGCGTCCAATTGGCATTCCTCATCCCGCGACGATCGCCTCAACTCCCAAGCGGACGGCCCTCTCCGACTGTTGACGAAATGGCAACCGCGATACCGAAGTATACCGGGATAGGCCTCAGGAATCCGTGGACCTCTCACATCGGAGCGGCTCCAGGATTGCCCTCGTCGAACATCAGCGCCCATACTCAGTACGTGATTGAAGCCCAGATGCAACCCCATGAATCCGTGCGCCTGCGCCTGGAGGAAGGCGAGATGGCCTCCCTTGCCCCCTGGGCACAACGGAGCGTCGAGAGTCGCGGTCGATCCCGGCCCGAGGAACCGTCACCCGTCAGGACGGAGTTCCAGCGAGATCGCGATCGTGTCATCCATTCCAATGCGTTTCGCCGCCTCAAGCACAAAACCCAGGTCTTCATCGCCCCCACAGGAGAGCACTACGCCACCAGACTGACGCACGCCCTCGAAGTGGCCCAGGTCGGCCGCACGGTTGCCCGGGCCTTGAAGCTCAACGAGGATTTGGTCGAGGCAATAGCGCTCGCCCACGATCTCGGTCACGCCCCGTTCGGCCACGCTGGTCAATCAGCGCTGGATCAGGTGCACCCGGGCGGGTTCCGCCACAACGAGCAGAGCTTGCGAGTCGTGGAAGTGCTCGAGAAGGAGGGAGTGGGGCTCAACCTGACGTGGGAGGTGCGTGAGGGTATCCGGACCCATCGGAAGCCCCGGTCGAGCATCGCCGGCGTTGCAGTTGAACCATCGTCGACGCTGGAGGCCGAGGTGGTGAAGCTCGCCGACGGCATCGCCTACATCAACCATGATATCGACGACGCAGTGCGGGCCGGTGTCATCGACATCGACGACCTGCCCGATCGATCGCTTCACTTGCTTGGCCGAAGCCGCAGTGATCGTATCGACCGCTTGGTGCGGGACATCATCGACACCAGTGCCGACCGGCCGGTGGTCGAGATGTCGCCGGACGTTCTGGATGCGACTGATCTTCTCCGCTCGTTCTTGTTCGAGAACGTGTATCTGAGCCCGGCGGTCAAGAGCGAGTGGTCCCGGGCGCATCATGTGGTGCTGCAGCTGTACGGGCACTTTTGCGACGTACCGGACGAGCTGCCGCCGGCCTTCCGTCCGGCAGCTGCGGACTCGCTGCATCAGTCTGTCTGCGACTATATCGCCGGCATGACAGATCAGTTTGCCCTGCACACTTTCCAGGCGGTCTTCGTTCCCAAGATGTGGAGCCTGTGAGGGGTGCCTGACAGATGTTCGAAAAGTACGACTTACGTATAATGGTCATGCTTTCGCCCGGCCGGTAAGGAGAACCGCCACCCACCATGCTCCCGGAAGGAACATCGTAGCGGCATGACTCGCCCCCAAGTCGGGTCACCCTCGCGCTCTCGAGGACGTGCAAACGCGGCCGGCAACGGCTCCGGTAACGGTCATGTTGCGCTGGTGAGCCAGCTCAGCCCAGATGCGCTACTCGTACCGGTCGAGGCGAGCGACGATCGGCTGGACGAGGTGGCCACCCAGCTGGCGGCAGCTGGTCTTGCCGACATCACGCCGACCGAAGAAGACCTATCGGAGGAGGCGCTCGAGGACATTCTCAGGGCCGAGGGCCCGGGCGTTGCCGACCCGGTGCGCATGTACCTGCGGGAGATTGGACGGGTATCGCTGCTCGACGCCTCTCAGGAGGTGTCGCTGGCGGGCCGGATTCGGGCGGGGGATCTGGAACTGGAGCGTCGCAGCCGTGGCGAGAACTGGAGCCAGGATCTCATCGACGACGGTATGGAAGCTCGTCGTGAGCTTACTGAGGCGAATCTTCGGCTGGTGGTCTCAGTGGCCAAGAAGTACATCGGCCGCGGGATCAGCCTCCTGGATCTGGTCCAAGAGGGCAATATCGGGCTCATCCGGGCGGTTGAGAAATTCGATGCATCAAAGGGGTATCGCTTCTCGACCTATGCCACATGGTGGATTCGTCAGGCAATAACCCGGTCCATCGCGGATCAAGCGCGAACCATACGGATCCCTGTTCATATGGTCGAGAGCATCCACAAGATTCAGCGAGAGACGCGCCGATTGGTACAGGAGCTGGGCAGAGAGCCGACGGCGGACGAGGTGGCGCAGGCGACCGAGTTTCCGGCCGAGCGCGTCCGCGAAATCACCTCGGTGGCCCAGGCCCCTGTTTCGCTCGAGATGCCCATCGGGGCTGAGGAAGACGGACACCTCAGCGATTTTATTGAAGACAAGGCCGCGGAGGCGCCCGCCGATGCCGCTTTCCAAAACCTGCTCCGAGAGTCGGTTGACGATGTGATCAACTCGCTGGATCAGCGTGAGCGGGCGGTGCTTCGCATGCGGTACGGTCTCGACGACGGCGAGATCCGCACGCTGGAAGAGGTTGGCCGGCACTTCAAGCTGACCAGAGAGCGCATCCGCCAGATCGAGTCGAAGGCGCTTCGCAAGTTGCGACACCCGTCACGGAGTCGTAAGCTAAAGGACTATCTATAGGCGGACTCTACGGCGCCGGGGCCCCGGTCGCCTTTCGGCTGCAGGTGGGAGCGGCGGTGAGCAGGTTCCGGTGAGGGCCAGAGTTTGAAAGTCGCGGTCATTAACAACGACACCGACTTCTTGAGTCTCATGAACGATCTCTTGAACTCGAGTGGCTGGGATACCATCGTGTGCCGCGAAAGCAACCTGGCAGTGGGCATGGTGAAGGCGGACAAGCCCGACATCGTCGTCCTCGACGTCCGCATGGAGACACCTGAAAGCGGCTGGAATGTTCTCGAGCTGCTCAAGCTGGACCCGGATACTCGCCACTTGCCGATCGTCGTCTGCTCGGCCGCAGTTGGCGACCTGCGCGAGCGGGAGGAGTGGCTCCGAGGTCATGGGGTTCAGACGCTGCCGAAGCCCTTCGATATCGATGACCTCTTCGCCGCCATCAATACGGCCCTGGATCGCTCCGGTGATGGACCCGAGGCAGGTTGACCTCACGCGATAATGCGGGTGAGCCGGCGGCTGAAATGGGAGGTTTCAGATGCTCAACGAGGTCCTGGACATTGAAGAGATCCGGACGGCGGACTCCGTTGGAGAGGCCAACCGGCTGTTGGAAGACGGGTGGGAGCTAATCGGCTTTCATGCCGCTCCCGCCGGTCAGGCGGGCGCTTTCGGCGCACCGACGACGATCTTCGTCATGGCGCGCGTCTCGGAGGACTATGACGAGTATGAGGACGCGGACCTCGAGGAGGTCGACGACGCCTCGTCGTAGGCGGCCGAACTAACCGACAACCTCCAAGTCCGCAATCAGCCCCACGTGATCTGAGGGGTAACACCCGGATGGTCCCGGCTGGGCACCGATGACGGTGCAGCCGCCCCCAGTCGGTCGCATTCCACGCGTGAGGATGTAGTCGATTCGCCGTTGACACGGCCAGGCCGGCCCACTGGCACCCGAGCTGGCGGCTTCCCAGGCATCCTGAAGGCCGCTGTCGCGAAGAAGAATGAGGGGCTCCTGATCCGAGTCGGCGTTGAGATCGCCGAGCACGACAGCCGGCCCCGACCCGACGGCGATAAGTTGCGCTAGGCTTCGCGCCTCAGCGATTCTGGCCCGCTCGGTGAGGGGAAAGTGCACGTTGAACAGCCGGACGCCTTGCACCTGGGTTTCCAGGATGCATCGGCGGGGACCAGACCAGGGCAGACGGGGAACAGTATAGGCCCGGACTCGTCCTGCGGTTCGGGTGAGGAAGGCGAGGCCTTCGACCACCGGAGGGACGGGCCAGAGCACAGCAGCCGGTCGATAGGTGAGGACATAGCCGGTCTGTCGCGCCAGCCATCGACCCTGATTCCATCCCGGAAGGTCCCTCCAGTTGTGCCGGACCTCCTGCAGCGCGATGACATCGGCATCGGCGTCGCGCAGCAGCTGAACCAGAAGATGGCGCCGTTCCCGCCAGCCGCCGCTGTAGTTCCAGATGTTGTAGGTGAGCACTCGGAGCCGCCGTGTCCGGGTCTCCAGATGACGCTTGGTTGCGGTCAGCTGGCCGGTCGCGGCGGCACCGTAACCCAGTGGCGCACGACCTTCAGATCCCGGTCCGTCCGCCCATCAATAGTGGTGAGATCGATCCACACCACATCTCCCTCCGCGGAGGAATGTTCTGCGCCGCCCTCGATGTGAGCCTCAACCAAGGTGCGAACAATGCCCGGCTCTGAAAGACCGCTTTGATGGGAGACAACGTCGAGGATGCGGTCGAGGGTGATCTGGTAGCCCGTCTCTTCCCAAACCTCTCGCCTCAGACCCTCCTCGATCGACTCATCCCAGTGCAGGTGGCCGCCCGGCAGCACCAGCATTCCCTGGGCTGTGTCTCGAATCATCAGAACGCTACCGTCGCGCACGACCAGCGCCGCAGCGCTCACAAAGGGCGGCATCTTCCGAAGGGTTACGAGGGCAGCCGTCTCCACGGTTAGTCGCGCCAAGCGTCGGAGGGCCCGATACTTCCAGACATCACGGGTGCGAGCGATTGCGGCAGCCCTCAGCTTCCGGTTGGGAGGGAGTTCTGGGTCGGCACTCCGTCACGCAATTTTTGTGGAGTCGGAATCCATCGGACGAACAGCGGCCAGAATCTCGGGCAGCGTTTGGACGAACTTGCTCTTGGCCATGACGCGTTGACACCCCGCTTCGCGGGCCCGCCGAATCAGCTTTCGGTCGACGTGCGGCGCGAACGCAACCACCGTTCCTCCGCTCTCGACGAAGTGTCGGACCACCAGATCCCATGGGCCGGCAAGCTGCGCATCGAGAATGGCCAGCTCTGTCTCGCTCGGGATGGCTGCGCCGGGCCGGACCATGTGAAGGCCGATGTTGAGCGACCGCGCGGCGGCCATGATGCGCGAGGTGAAGTACAGGTCTTCGACGAGGCAGGCAACTGGGGCGCCACTACCATGATGTGAGATCATGCGCGCAATTCTATCGACCAGCCACGATGCCGGCCGAGTAAGGCGTCTCCGCGGATGACGATTCTGAGAGCGAATACGATTTCCGATGAGGAAGCGCTGCGGCTCCGGGCTCGCTTCCCCATCTTCGAGAGCAAGCGGTACCTCAACACCTGCTCACTCGGACCGGTGAGCGATGAGTCGCTCGCGGCGCTCCAAGAGTATGGCCGGGACTGGGCTCGATTCGGGGCGCCGGCCTGGTGGGAAGCATGGATACCGCGAATCGAGGAAGTTCGCGCCCAGTTTGCGCGCCTGATCGGATGCACCTCGGAGGTAGTTGCCATCCATCACTCCATCTCCTCGGCGCTTTCCACGGTTGCCAGCAGCATTGATTACACACACCGTCGGAAGGTGATCGTTGCAGAGCTGGATTTCCCCACCATTGCCTATCAATGGCTCGCCAGGTCGGATGTGGAGGTGGTCTTCGCGCTTAGCAATAACGGTGTGACGGTGCCCCTGGATGAGTATGAGCGTCTGATCGACGACCAGACGGCAGCCGTCGCCACTTCGCACGTCTTCTACGCCACCGGGGCCGTACAGGACGTGAGATCCATCGCCGAGATTGCACGGAGACGCGGAGCTCTGTCCATTGTCGACGGGTACCACGCCGTCGGGGTCATGCCGGTCGACGTTCCGAGTCTCGACCCCGACTTCTATCTCGGAGGGACCCTGAAGTGGGTCTGTGGCGGCCCTGGGCTGACGTTTATCGCCGTTTCTCCCCGGGTTGCGCCCGAGACCCGGCCGGGGGCCACCGGCTGGTTCGCCGCCGCCGATCAATTCGCCTTTCAGACTCGAACGTTCGCTCCGGCCGACACAGCAAACCGGTTTCAGATGGGCACACCCGCGGTGGGAACCGTCTACGCCGCGGGACCGGCCCTCAAGCTCTTGTTGGATCTCGGAATGGACCGCGTATGGGAGCGCGACCAGGCCCTCACAAGCCGCCTCGTCGACCACGCCAGCGCCCGTGGTCTCCGCCTGGCGTCACCCCTCGACGCCGTCTCGAGAGGGAGCATCGTGCTTCTGCAAGCCTCGGATCCAGCGTCAGTCGTCGAGCATCTCGGACGCCAAGGCATCATAGTCGACGCTCGCCCCGGAAAGGTGCGACTTTCACCGCACTTCTACAACACGGAGTCGGATGTTGACGAGGCAGTTGAGGCGGCAGCCAGGGCAATCCGCACCTGAGCCCGGGCCCGAAGAAGGCCCGACGCTCAATCCCGGCACTGCTGCCGTCTTGCTCCAAGTGTCTGCCGACGACCGATGTAGCGAATGCCGCCGGAAGAGCCTGACTTATTCCCTAGATGGGGCAAGTAGTGAGAGCATCCGGTTGAGGCGGTCAACCGCGGTTCGGGCCACCTTTTCGGCTGCGGCGCGAGATGGAGCATCCGCCTCTCGAAGCCACGCCTGGAGATCTTCCTCTGATACATCCGACCACTTGGCGTCGTGACGGAGGCGAAGCTCCACCCGGCGGACTGGATTTTGTGATGCTCGCCGCCGGACGGGCGGCTCCGCTGGGTCGCGGCCCATCTCGCGACCCAGCTCCTCAACCTGTACGGTGCGCAGAAATGGATTGCGCTCCTTACCGCCGTAGCTGGTGAGCCGGCCATCCGCGACCCACTGCAGCACGTCAGCAACGGGCACGCCCAGCATCTCGGCCGCGAACGTAGCGTCGACGAACGGAAACGCTCTCTGTCCCAAAGGGCTTACGCGCTCTCGCCTAGGCGGTTACGGGAGTGGGCCGGCAGCGCCCTTCCCACTTTTGATTGTCCATTGGCGATATCACATCGTGCTTTGGCGCAGCGGTTTGCACGCACAGCAGGGCGTCTCGAGGAGTGGCCGCGTAGAAGGGACCTTGGGACTTGATCGCCGGCTGAAATGCGGACGCGTGCGGGGCCATCGTTTCGTCGTGCCAGATCCAGAACGGCTTCAGCTGGACGCCACAGGAACACTGTTGCACCTTGTCCTCCGGGTGCAGATAGGCACCAATCTCATGGTGACCATCCGGCTATGCCGGCGTCAAGGGCTTTGAACGTCGCGATTAAATCTCCGCCGACGCGGCATGGCGCCTCTGCCGGCTTTCGATCGTCGACTGGCACTCCACACAGGTCACCGCCATCGGCCGTGCCATGAGGCGCTTCTCGGCAATGGGCTTGCCACATACCTCACATGTTCCGTAGCCCCCATCGTCCATCCGTTGAAGCGCCCGATTGATGTCGTCCAACTCCAGCTCTAAGTTCGCGAGCAGTGTCATGTCCTTTTCCCGCTCGTGGAGCGCGCTGGCATCGTCGGCCATGTGGTTATCGTAGGCGTCGTTCTCGTCTTCGAGGTACGTCGTCGCCTTTACGGCGTCTCTCAGGGGCGCGATCTCCCCTTCGAGGCGCTCACGGTCCGCTTGCAAACGATTTCGTAGCTCAGTCTTGAGCGTCTCGTCCATGGACGGCTCCTCCTCCCGGCCTCCTCACGAAGCCGGAGAAAATGTGCTCAGCTACTTAGCACAACACGGGCCGCGTTCAAGCGCCTGCCGAACGAGGCTAGGCGCCGCAGGGTCGCGGTGCGCCATCTCCCGAGGCAGAGGTGAACGACTGACCGCACGAGCAGTTGCTGACCGCGTTGGGGTTGTGGACGGTAAATCCGCCCCCCATCAGGCTGTCTACATAGTCAATCTCGGCGCCCTCCAGATACTGGGCGCTGAACTCGTCGACGTAAAGCTGAATGCCGTCCTGCTTCTGGATCTCGTCGCCATCCATGGCGGAGTCCTCGAAGCGCATGCCGTACTGGAAGCCCGAGCAACCGCCCGGGGCCACGAAGACCCGGAGCCCGAGATCCGTCAAGCCCTGTTGCTCCATGAGCGTTCTGAGCTGACTGGCCGCGGGTTGGGTGATGGTGATCATTGAAGCTCCTTGCATGGGCCACGCCCACTGACTGAGGCTATCATCGGGGCAAAGTTGCTGTCAAAAAGGAAGTAAACCTGAGTGGACTCAGCGCCGGTATCGACCCCTGCCGGTGCTTCGGTCCTTGTTCAGCTTTCGGTTGAGATGGAGGCCCTCGAGGATGAATTCGACAGCCGACGCGATGAGAGCCGGGTTGCCCGCGGCACTCAATTTGGTCACTGCAGCCTTCATTCCCGGCAGCTTGAACGCCTCCTGGGCATAGTTCATGGACGGCAACATCTCGCCGACTTCAATCGTGAGCCCGTTCTCGAACCCACGAATCACATCGTCGAACTCCTGGACAAGGAAGTAGCGGTTGAAGACGTTCACAATGGCGGTCTGGATGAGCTTGTCGACGATCTTATCCGGGTTGGCCTCACCAACGGCCTCCAGCTCGATCTTTCCGGTGGTGGAGGCGAGGATCGCGTGCAGGTCGCTAATCCGGGGGACGACCGTGTCCTCGTGGAGCCGGATGGAGCGCTTGAGCGCGTTGCTGACGACGTTCTCGTAGTTGGAGATCGAGACACGCACGCTCACGCCGGAGCGCTGGCTCACGTCGGCGCTCTTGCGGGCCAGGTGTGTTACCTCGGCAACGATTTCACGAATGTATTGGGGAATTGCGATCTCATGCTCCCCGTCGGGAACCGAACGCTCACGTTCCATGATTTCGATTTCGAGATCGGTGGTTCTGGGGTAGTGCGTCCGGATCTCGGAGCCGCAGCGGTCCTTCAGGGGAGTGATGATGCGGCCTCGATTGGTGTAGTCCTCGGGATTGGCCGACGCCACCACGAACACGTCCAGCGGCAGGCGGATCTTGTAGCCGCGAATCTGGACGTCCCGCTCTTCCATGATGTTGAGCAATCCCACCTGGATCCGCTCGGCGAGATCGGGCAGCTCGTTGATGCAGAAGATGCCGCGGTTCGTGCGTGGGATCAGCCCGAAATGGATGGTCTGCTCGTCGGCGAGATACCGGCCCTCGGCGACCTTGATCGGGTCGACTTCTCCGATGAGGTCGGCGATGGTTGTGTCGGGCGTTGCCAGCTTCTCTCCGTACCGTAGGTCTCGCGGCAGCCAGTCGATGAGGGTCTCGTCACCGCGTTCGGCCACGCGCTCCCTACACACGGCGCAGATGGGCTCAAACGGAGCGTCGTTGATCTCGCAGCCGGCAATCACCGGTATCTCGGGGTCCAGGAGGTTGACAAGCCCTCGTGCCAGGCGCGTCTTCGCCTGACCGCGCTCCCCAAGCAGGATCATGTCCTGACCGGAGAGAATCGCGTTCTCGATTTGGGGAAGGACAGTCGCGTCGTAACCGACAATTTCGGGGAAGATCGGCTCTTCGGCCGCCAGCTTTCGGAGGAGATTCTCTCGCATCTCCTCCTTGACCGTTCGGTGCCGGTATCCGCTGTCTCGAAGCTCGGCGATGGTGGCGGCGGTTGGCATGCTGGGCACGCTCCAGGAATGCAGACTCAATCGGACGGCCGGGCGGGTTCTGTTGGACCGATTTTACACCGAGATCCGGCGATTTTCTGAGTGTTTACGGGCCGCCCGGGCCCTTCAAATGCTCATCAATGAGACGTAGGGTGTTGTTCAAGAGCGAGGGAGAGCCGGCGTCGAGCCGGAACGGTTTCAGCTGGTGACGGAACCATGTCTCCTGACGCCGAATCAAGTGGTGGGTGGCCAGCTGGTATCGGTGAATGGCCTCGACTCGGGTCAAGGAACCCTCGAGGTGGGCGATCGCCTGACCATAGGCGAGCCCCCGAAGCACGGGGAGGGTGGGGAGGAACCCCATCTGCAACACAGATCGCGTCTCCTCGACGAGCCCCTCAGAGAACTGCTGTTCGCAGCGCTGATCTGCCCGTGCATACAGCCGACCGCGATCCAGCTCGAGAGACAAGACAAGCGCAGGAACAGCGGAACCGGCCACGGAGTCGATCGGCCTCCCGGTATGTTCGAGAATCTCGAGCGCCCGGACGAGTCTTCGGCAGTTGGCAGCATCGATCCGTGCGGCTGTTTCAGGGTCGAGCCCTCGGATTCGCTCCAGGGCTGCTTCGGGGCTGCTTTGAACCTCAGCTTCCAACCGCGCCCGACGCGCCTCATTCCACGGGACGTGTGGAAACCTTCTGCCTTGGAGAAGCGCGGTGGCGTAGTAGCCGGTCCCACCGACCAAGAGGGCGATGCGTCCCCGTTGGGCAATATCGTGCAATGCCGAATCGGCGTCTTCAACGAACCTCGCCACGCTGTAGGACTCGTCCGGCTCAAGGATATCGATGAGGTGGTGCGGCACCCGCCGCTGTTCGTCGGGTGTCGGCTTGGCCGTACCGATGGAGAGATGGCGGTAGATCTGGCGGGAGTCAACCGATATGATCTCGACCGGCAGTCGCTCGGCGATCTGCATGGCAAGCCGACTCTTGCCGATGGCCGTTGGCCCCAGGATGGCCACCACGGGATTCGCCGGTCGGTTCAGCCGGAGCTCATCTCCCATTGCCCCTCCTGGAGCGACCGAAGGGCTGCCGCCACCACGTGAAAGGATCCGGTCACGACAACCGGTGTCGACTGGCTGGCCCGAATGCCTGCCGCCCTGAGGCCGTCGGCCACCGAGGCAAACGACTCCACTGAGACTCCTGGAGCCCCCGCCTTAATGCGCTCCGCCAGTGCTTCGGCAGGCATGGCGCGCGGATGGTTCGCCTGAACGCAGATGAAGCCTTGGGCATTCGGGGACAGCGCTTGAGCGAAGGCGGCATGGTCCTTGTCGGCCGCCATGCCCACGACGTAGTAGGGAGGCCGGCCGAGCACTTCTCTTACCGTGGCATCGAGCGCCCGGGCAGAGGCAACGTTGTGAGCCACGTCCGCGATGACCGGTGGCCCTTCGGCGAGCTGTTCAAAGCGGCCCCTCAGCGTGGCCCGCTGAAGTCCGTCGATGATGGTTTGAACGGGAACTGCAAGGCCCCGAGCCTCTGGAGAATCCTCACGGAACGCGTCTCGGAGCGCCGTCGCGAGTGACTGGCGCCCCTTCAACTTCTCGACCAGGCACGTGACCGCCAGCACCGCAGTACCCGCGTTCTCGGCTTGGTGCCGTCCTTGGAGCGGAAGAGTCAGCTCCATGCGCCGGCCTTCCACGCGCAGAATAACTCGCTGCGTGTGCCGCCCGGGCTCACGCCCCTCTATCCACACCCTCTCCCGCACCGGCCGCAATGTCGCCCCTGCCTCCTGGCTCCGGCGCACAATGGCGCGCTCCGCAACTGCTGACTGGAGGCCCATGACCACGGAGGTTCCAGGCTTGATAACTCCGGCTTTGTCCGTCGCGATCTCGGTTAGTGTCGACCCCAAGATCTCGGTGTGGTCGAGGCTTATCGGGGTGAGCACGATAACAGAGGGATGGCGCATGGCGTTCGTGGCATCCAGCGAGCCGCCCAACCCTGCTTCGACGATCGCAACCTCGACTGCTTCCCGCCCGAACGCGACGAAGGCAAGGACCGTGAGCGCCTCGAACATGGTTATCTGGCCATGTCGCTCGCGTACGGATTCCACGGCCGGTTGAACTTGATCAAGCCATACGGACTGGAGGGCCTCCGATGGCATGGGGTGGCCCTGGACGGCGAATCGTTCATTCAAGTGGAGGAGGTGGGGCGAGGTGAAGGTGCCCACGTGGTATCCGGCGCCGGTGAGTATGGCCGTGAGCATTGCAGCCACAGAGCCTTTTCCCTTGGTGCCCACAACGTGAACAGTATGGAAGGAGTCTTCGGGATGTCCCAGCTCGGCCAGGAGTGCTCGTGTGCGGTCGAGTCGGAACGGCGTCTGACCGGGCGCTGCGCCTTGCTCGAAGTCGGGTAAGTCGCCAAGAAGCTCCCGCAGGCTCGCCGTTTTCACGGTCATCTCAGAAGGGATTCCGCAGGCTGAGACGAGTGTTCACGTACCAGTCCGGTGCGCCCTGAACAAGCCCGGCCGCATCTGCAACCAGGGACGGCCTCCGGAAGCCGTGGAGCATCGGAGGGAGGGAGCAGCGGTACTGCTCAGGTCGCAAACCGAGGGCGGCGCCGTCTCGAACCAAATCCACACCGTACTGGGCCCGCAGCCGATTTCGGCCTCGGGGGGATGGATTGGATTGGATGGCTCGGCTTAGCCGATTCAGTCGCGGGTCGTCCAGACGCGCGAAGTTGAGCGCGGACGATCGGCTCCAGATCCGACCGGGATCATACTCCGGCCCCCCGAAGTCCCAGTCGACGATGGCCGCGCCGAACGCTCCCGGATACAAGATGCTGCGGACCAAGGTCGGGAATGGCCGGCGAATCAATTTCACATGAAAGCCGGTTCGCCGCCAAGCTGCAACTACCGCATGAACAAGCCGGTTGAACAGGGGGTTGGTGGAAGCCGCCAAGGTCACCGTTGGGCTATGATGGCGCCGAGTCCAGTAGCCGTGGATGCGATGCCAACCTGCGCGGCGCAGGATGTCGGCAGGCCGGCCGAAGTGCACGTTCAAGCGCGTGGAGGGCCAGGTCGGGGTCGGGGTGACAGGCCCCAGAAAGCGGGCCACGGTCGCGATGAGCGCCATGCGCATGGCTGCGTAGCGCATGCCGCGTACATTGAGGATCAGACCAGCCAGTCGCGTGGTCGGCACGACGACGGCCGAGGCCGGCGAGAAGAAGCTCGAAGCGCATGCCAGTGCGGAGGAGCCGGCGGTGCCCGGGCCGACCGGCAATACGACCTGGGAAAGCCGGGGTTGGCCGGCTGACCCTGATTGTCCGGTTGCAGCGAGGGTAATCGTCCCCGGAGTCACCGCGTGAACCCGGAAGGCCCCGCTGCCGATGGGCCACATCGAGTGTGCAAACCCTGAGGGAACGATGCCCACAGTACTGTTCTGGACGAAGGTATAGTCCGGTCGGGGAAGGGTAAAGACGACGGTGCGGGCGTTGGGGGTATGGATCCGCATGCCCACCAGCTCGGGACGCTGATTCGGAAAGCCCGGCGACGCCAGTATCCGGTACGTATACGCGACATCCGAAGATGTGACTGAACGTCCATCCTGCCATCGGAGCCCGGAACGAAGGGAGAAGGTGAACGTCCGGCCGTGGTTTGATACGCTCCAACCCGAGCTGAGGGATGGCTGGTAGCTCCCCGTCGGCCCCAGCCTGGTCAAACCGGGAAAGGCCAATGATGTGGCCGCGACGTCGACGTCGGTGGACGCCAGAAGCGGATTGAGGAAGCGGGATGGAGCGGCGAGGTGGATGGTCAGCCTGCCGCCGGCAGCAGGGACGGTGTGGACGGCCGCCCGGGCAATGACTCCGGAAGCGGACGCCACGACCAGCACTGCAAGTCCCGTCAGGAGAGGGCGCGTCCACGATCGGCCCGTCGCTCCGGGTAGGGTTACGGTTCGGTGAAGCGGCCACGGAATGACGCGCGTCATGCCCAGACGAGCTGGCCTGACATTCCGGATGCCGGCCGGATGCTAGTGGGTGGAGCGGACCAGGGCGAGCGAGACGACGATGAAGGCAATGGCGACGCCGATGGTCACGTTGAAGAGGATCTTCTCGGCGCCTCGCCGTGTATGGAAAACACTTCCTTCTTGGCCAAACACACTGCCGAGGCTCGTCCCACGCGACTGCATGAGGATCAGGGTGATGAGGGCTACGGCAAGAACCAGCTCAATGGTTCGGAGGGAGTCTGTCATGAATGTCCTACGTCAATATGGGTTCGTTCGCCACGGCTGGGCCACTGGCATTATGGCGCATCTATTGGTCGTGTCCCAAGCCATGGCATCGGCCGCGCGTTGGTATGGAGAGAGTCGCCGTCTTCAACGAGGCCACAAGCGTCATTGGGCAGCCGGATCAAGCAGCCCTGCCCGCAGCGCATAGCGAACCAGCTCGGATCGGTGCTGGAGGCCCAGCTTCTGCATGACCCGCTGTCGGTAGGTCTCGACGGTTTTGGGGCTCAGAAAGATCTGCTTACCAATCTCCAAGGCCGAGTAGCCCTCGGCCGTGAGTCGGGCAACTTCGCGTTCACGGTCACTGAGAGTCTCCCGGATGTCCGTTTCGCGGCCCGCCTTGGCTCGTTCGAGATAGCCCCTGAGCAGCATCTTGGCCGCCAGCGGCTCGAGGAACACATCTCCTCGAGCAACGGTGCGTATGGCGTCGAGTAGGTCCGTGTGGGCGGACGATTTATTGACATAACCAGACCCGCCCACCTCCAGGACCGGTAAGAGATAGCGCTCCTCGGCGTGCACTGTCAGAATCAGGACCCGGGTCTCCTGGTTGAGTTGCGCGATCTCAGCGGTTGCCTCGAGGCCTCCTCCGGGCATCGAGATATCCATGACCACGACGTCGGGATGCAGCTCTCGCGTGAGCCGCACCGCCTCGTCACGGTTCCCCGCTTCCGCGATGATCCGCAAATCATGCTGAGCGGCGAGCAGAGACTTGAGACCGGCCCGGACGACGGGATGGTCGTCGGCAATGAGAATCCGGATGGTGGTTGAAGGGCTGAGTACCGAGGTCATGCCGATAGCCGTTCAAGTGAGGGAGACAGCGGAATACGAACCACAATATGAGCGCCGTCACGACAGGAGATGTCGAGACTTCCGCCGGTGAGCCCAACCCGCTCGCGCATGCCGAACAGTCCCAGCCCGCGCTTTCGGGAGCGTAGCACGGCCGGAACGTCGAAGCCTCGGCCGTTGTCGTCGATTCGCGCTTCCACCGAGGTAGCGTCGGTACGCAGCGTGACCGAGACAAGCGACGCGTGCGCATGCTTCGCGGCGTTGGTCAGCGCTTCCTGAATGACCCGGTAGAGGACCAGCTCGACGTTTGACGGCAACCGCCCGATGTTTTCGGCGCAGAAGGTGGCCTGGATGCCGGTGGTGGCTTCGAACCCGCCGATGTATCCCCGCAGCGCCGCGACCAGGCCCAGATCGTCCAGCGCCGGCGGACGCAGCTCAACGGCGGTTCGTCGCACCTCATCCAGCGTGCCGGCGGCAATCTCCAGGAGGTCCTCCGCTGTCTTGCGCACCTCGGGATCGGAGGATGACTCGAGCGACTTCAGCCGCAGAAGCAATCCCGTGAGCATCTGTCCCGTGGAATCATGCAGCTCACGCGCAACTCGCTTCCGCTCCTCTTCCTGGGCCTGGAGCACCTCACCAGAGAGGGCCCGCAACCGAGTGCGGTAGCGGTCGATTGAATCGAGCATTTCATTCACGGTGTCGGTGAGCTTCTCGATGTGGGGATCCGCGTAGGGGCTCCGACTGGCTCGCGCCGTCATGTTGCCGGTCCGAACCTCGTCCACAGTCCGCTCCAGCTCAACCAGTGGACTGAAGGCGGCCTTCAACACGATGAAGTTGACGGAGACACTGAGCAACGTTCCGAGGCAGGCGAAGAAGGCGATGAGCTCGATTTTGCCCGTAACGCTGATGTAATCCGAGACCGAAAGCGTGAGTGAGCTGCCGGCCACCGCGCCGAGAACCACGATCAGGGTGTTGGCAATGAGCACCTTATAGAAGATCGGCAGTGCCAGCAGGCGGGAGCGAAGCGCGGGTATCCCACTGGAGGATGCAGAGGTGAGGGAAGCGTTCGTGGCCATCCTCTCGGGACGTATTTTGCGGTGATTCATTCTAGGAATCGCCACTGCCGGCGGCTCACGCCAGTTGCTAGCGTTAGGCGTGAGCGGCGGCGAAGAAGAGCGCAACGACGTCCTGATTCGCGAGGCCAGAGCCGACGACCACGACGTCGTTGAGCGACTGCGGTTCTCCGTTGGCTGGATGAGCCCAGATACGGGCCTCGCCGCCATGGCGCGAGGACTTTCCAAGGTCTACATCCTCGAGATGTCCGGCAAGCCAGTCGCCTCCGGAGCCTTGGTTTACAAGGGAGACGACGACGACCTGGCCGACAGCCGGGAACGGGGGCTGATCAGCAATCTGATCGTCGACCCGGCATATCAGGGTCGCGGCCTGGGTAGCAGAATGCTGCACTTCCTGGAGGAGCGCGCCCGGGAACAGGGCTATGCCCAGGTCACCATCGGTGTGGATGCGGTCAACACGGGTGCGCGACGGCTCTATCAGCGCGAGGGCTATCGGCGTCTGAAGGATAAGCTCGAAGCTTGGGGAGAGGTGAACTATCTCTATAAGCCCCTGGAACCGATCCCCGTGGATACGGCGTGAGTCGGGCCGAACCGACAGTGTCCGATGTCGCGGAGCTGACCTCCCGGCTTGTGCGCATCAATACCGTCAACCCACCCGGGAATGAGGAAGAGGCGGTCCACGCCCTGGCCGAGTACCTGGATGGTTACGGGCTGGAGGTGGACATCCAGCCGCTTGCAGAGAGACGGGCCAATCTCATTGCTCGCTTGAGAGGCGAACAGGAAGAAACGGGCCTGGTCCTCAGCGGACACATTGACGTGGTCCATCCCGGCGAGTCACGATGGCAGGTCGATCCGTTTGCGGGCGAGGTTCGTGACGGACGCATCGTCGGACGTGGCTCGGCAGATATGAAGGGAGGGCTGGCCGCCATGGCGGTGGCCCTGACGCGTCTCGCGGGCGAGGGCTTCAGACCGACCCGCGATCTCGTGCTGGCGGTCTCTGCGGGAGAGGAGGTCGACACGGCCGGCGCCCGCCTACTGGCGAAGTCTCGAGTGTTGGCGGGCGCCCGATACATCGTTGTCGGCGAGCCAACCGGTCTCGACGTCTTCATCGCCGAGAAGGGCGTGCTTTGGCTGCGGATCGTCGCTCATGGACGAACGGCGCACGGTTCGATGCCGCATCTCGGTGTCAACGCCGTGTCGTTCATGGCCGAGGTGGCGCGGCGAATAGACAGCATCATGAACGGCATCGAGCCCAACGAAATTCTGAGCATGCCCACGGTCAGCGTCAACACGATCTCCGGCGGCGTGAAGACCAATGTGGTTCCCGACCGGTGTGAGATGGAGGTCGACATGCGCATCGTTCCCGGACAGACGGCTGAGGGCATACAGGCGACTGTGGAATCTCTGCTGGCAGAGGTACGGGAGGCAACTGGCCTGGCGGTCGAAACCGAGGTAGCGGTGCTGCAGAACATGCCGCCGGTCCAGACGCCGGCCGATGACCCCCTTGTGGCCACGACCGTTGCGGCCGCCCGCGCCGTTGGCAGACACGAGCCGCGCATCGGAGGGGTCAGCTATGGAACGGACGGCGCCGTTCTCGCGCCAGCGCTCGGTGCCAATCTGGTCATCTTCGGACCCGGCAAACCGGAGCAAGCCCATCAGCCCAACGAGTTCGTCGACCTCTGGGAGTTGGATGCGGCCGCAGAAGCGTACGCCCAAATTGTGAGGAACATGGACGTGGCCGTCGGCTAGGGTCAGGTCGCGAGCGCTTCTGACTCGACTGGGATGCTGACGCCGATCTTGTCGGCAAGCTCGCGGCGACGCGACTGTAGGATCTTGGAGACGCCGTCCTCGCCGAACTCAACGGGCTCCCCGAAGTAGGCGAAGTCGGACCAGGCAGCCGGAGTTCCGTGAATCAGCTTTGCCACGATCAAGCGCTCGTGCTTTGACAGGCTCGCCGCCTCGAGCTGGTACTCAACAAAGGCGGCGTATGCGAACGGAGCCACTGCTTGTGTGCAGCGTCCCACCGCCTCGGCGTACTGACGGATCTCGTACTGTGCATGCGGATCGCATCGAAGACTGAGGAAGTGGAACAGGTTGTAGAGATCAATCTTCCAATACCACTCCGTGTACGCGGAGACAGGGAGTGAGATCCGGGCCAGCTCACGGGCGATGCCCGCTTCCAGCAGTTCCTGGTATTGCGGATAGGAAGCTTCAGTTGCTCCCTTGAGGATTTCGAGCACCCGAGCCCGGACGTCCTCCGGAACCGCCTCGGGTGACCGGCCCTGACGGTTGCTTCGGCTCTGGAAGTTGATGCTCTCGGGTGCCGGCACGTAGAACTCGTCCGGCATGACGGAATAGCGCAGACTCTGCTCGTTGACGTTGGCCGTACGGTGACGGATCCACTGCCGGGCAACAAAGATGGGCAGTTTGACATGGAATTTCAGCTCGACCATCTCAAACGGAGTGGTATGACGGTGGCGCATCAGGTAGTTGATCAGGTTGCGGTCCTCACGGACGGTCTTGGTCCCCGGGCCGTAGCTCACACGTGCCGCCTGGACAATCGATGAGTCGCCACCCATGTAGTCCACGAGGCGCACGAAGCCGTGGTCGAGGACGGTCAGCTCTTGGTCGAGGAGCGCTTCGGCTTCAGGAGTGGTGATGCGTGGCACGAGCCCCATCCGGCGCAGAGTTTCGGCATTGTATCAAGATGGCCTCGCATGGCGAACCTTGGCGGGAACACCGAACGCAACGACATAGTCGGGCAGATCCTCGGTGACGACCGAGCCGGCGCCGACGACCGTTCCCCGTCCGATGCGTACGCCCGCCAGCACCACGCTTCGCGCTCCCAGCCAGCAATCGGAGCCGATGCAAACGGGCGCAAACGTCTCCTCCTGGAACTTCTGGGGAATGTCTCGACGGCTGAATCCGTGACGGGCGGTAATGATCGTGACGCCGGGGGCGAGCATGGTGGCTGGTCCCACCTCGACGCCTCCCTGCCCGTAGATCACGCATCCCTGGCCGACGAAGGTTCCTTCCCCGAGCCTGATGGAGCCGCCATGGGAATCGAGGAAGGCGCCCTCCCGGACGATGGTGTACCGGCCGAGGGCGACCCGCGGTTCTTCAGTCCTGTCGGCTACGATCGACGCGCCGGCGTGGATCTGGCAATGCGGGCCGAGACCGATACCACGGGCGTGAACCAGCCGGGCACGCGCATGGATGAATGTTCCTTGCGGAAGGCTGGTGAGACGGAGCCGAAGACTTGCGACCAGGTCCTCCGCCAGCCGGACGATTTCGCGCCGAACCAAGAGCGAAACCGGCTTCGGTCGATGGAGATCGACCCCTTCCGGATCCGACATGCATCAAGATACAGTACGGCCATGCGTGGTCCGTTGACTGTGCGAGGAGCGTAGCGATTTTGTGAGTGTCGGGGAAACGCTGCCCGAGACCGACGTGGATGCCGCCATCGCGTCGGTGTGCCGCCCGGGTCTGGTTCAGCTCACCTCAGTGCAGGTGGCGGCCAGTTCGGCGGAGCTGATCGAGCTCATGCAGCAGGCTGCCGAGAGCCTGCGTCAACAGCATGCCGGAGACCCGCCGGGATCGATCGAGCGGGTTCAGGTTGTTCGCGCCATGTATCGGGATCTGGGTATGGATCCTCACCACACCAGGCCCTCCTCAGAAGCGTTGCTCCGGCGGGTGCTTCGCGGAGACGACCTGCCTCGGGTCAACCGCATCGTGGATGCCGCCAACCTCTGGTCGCTCCAGACGTTGTGTCCGGTCGGTCTTTACAACGCCGGCCGCATCGAGGGTCCGATCAGCTTCCGGTTCGGTACCGAGGGCGAAGGATACCAGGGCATTCGCAAGGACTGGGTCAATGTGTCCGACCGGCCGGCGCTGTTCGATCGAGCCGGACCTTTTGGCAACCCGACATCAGACTCCGCCCGCACGGCCGTGGATGAGTCGACACGGGCCGTGCTCGCGGTCGCGTTTCAGCCAGCCGCATTTCCCACCACGGAGGTCGAGGACCTGGCCGACATTCTGGCGAGGTTCGGCGCCCGAGCCGCATAGTCTGAGGCCTACGTCTTAGGCTGAAAGGATCTCCAGCTCTTGCGACTGTGACGCTCGTTCGTCCAGTTGGGCGAGCCGTTGTGTCAGCGATGTGAACCGGCCGGCAAGTCGGTTCGAGCGGACGGCCATTCCCAGCGACTTCTCGTCATGGACAATGACGCACAGCTGCTTGGCTCGAGTGAGCGCGGTGTACAACAGGTTCCGCTGCAGCAGTGGGTAATGCCCCGACACCATGGGCAGCACGACACAGGGAAACTCGCTCCCCTGCGCCTTGTGCACGGAAACGGCATAGGCAAGCGTCAGATCGCCGAGCTCCGTGTCGTCGTAGTCGACGCCCCGCTCGTCTCCCGGGCTGCCAAAGCGAACCGTGAGGCGCCCGCTCTCCCGATCGGTTGCGGTCACGAAGCCGACGTCGCCGTTGAAGACGTCCTTGTCGTAATTGTTCCGAACCTGCATGACCTTGTCACCCGGCCGGAACCGGCCAAACGCCAGCTCGATATTGCGCTCATGCGCCGGGTTCAGCAGCTCCTGCAGCTCGTGGTTGAGCACCGACACGCCTGCAGGCCCGCGATGGGTGGGGCTGAGAACCTGCACATCACGGGTCGGATCCAAGCCAAAGCGTGCCGGTATCCGTTCCTGTACCAGCCGTAGCACCACCTCCCTGGCTCGATCCGCCGACTCCACCTTGACCAGAAAGAGATCCCGACCCTCGTCGGGAGCCGGCACCTGACCGCGCCGGATTCGGTGAGCCGCGACGGTGATGGCGCTATCTCGTGCCTGACGGTACAGCTCCTCCAGAATGGTGGCCGGTACGCCCTCGGCAGCCAGCAGGTCGCTGAGGATGTTGCCCGGACCAATCGAGGGAAGCTGGTCGGCGTCGCCCACCAGAAGCAGGTGCGCGTCGGATCGGACGGCCTTGAGCAAGTGATTGGCGAGCAGGATGTCGAGCATCGAAACCTCGTCGACGATGACGAAGTCGGCCGGCAGCTGGTGGTCGGCGTTGTACGCAAACTCGTTTCCGGAGGGCTGGTAGCCGAGGAGGCGATGTATGGTGGAGGCCGTGCGGTTGGTGGCCGAGGCGATGCGCTTGGCGGCCAGCCCGGTGGGCGCGCACAAAGCGTATGAGATTCCGGAGGCTTCCAGCGCTCCGATGAGGGCATGGAGACAGGTGGTCTTGCCGGTGCCCGGGCCGCCGGTGATGATGGAGACTTTGGCACGAAGCGCCGTCGCCACCGCGTTCTGTTGTTCTTCCGAAAGGGTCATTCCCAAGTGGGCGATGATCCGAGTCAATGCGTCCTCGACGGGTGGGCCCTGGTGATCCAGGAGAAACGAGGGGCTTCGCAGTAGACGCGACAGACCCTTGGCCAGCCCCCGTTCGGCGTTGAGCAACGGAGTCAAGTAGACGCGGTCGTCCTCGACCATCACCTGTGCCTGCCGGGCCGCCTCCAATAGACCAGGTTCCAGATGATCGGGCGAAACCTCGAGCAGCGCTGCGGTCTTGGTCAGAAGCTCGGGTTTGGGGAGGAACACGTGGCCCTCGCGGGCGGCCTCCTCAAGGACGTGCATCAGGCCCGAGACGAAGCGTGAGGTCGATACCTTGGGAAGTCCCAGCTTGACCGCCATGGCGTCGGCAGTCTTGAAGCCGATGCCGCTGACGTCCCGGGCAAGTCGGTAGGGATCGCGCTGGATGATGGAGACGCACTCTTCCCCGTACTGATCTCGAATCCGACCGGCGAGGTGAGCCGGCAGATCGTGACCGCGGAGAAAGATGAGCAGCTCCCGGATTTGCCGATGAGATCGCCATCCCTCGGCAATGAGCTCGGCGCGGCGGCCAATCCGAGCCTCCCGCAGCCGCTCGGGATGGTGCTCGATGATCTCAATGGTTTGCTCTCCGAAACGTTCCACAACTGCCCGCGCGGTTCCGGGCCCAATGCCCTTGATGATTCCTGATCCCAGAAATCGCTCCAACCCTTGAAGGGTCGTCGGCAGCCGCTGCTCGGTCCACTCGACCCGGAAGTGCGGCCCGTGTCTGGCATGGCGCTCCCACTCGCCGCCCACACGCAGCGGCTCGCCGGGGTTGATACCGCCGAGATTCCCGACCAGCGTGGTCACGTCGTCGTAGGTTCTCTGTCCAGCGACATCCTCCAGGCGAAACCGAGCCACCACGAACCGCTCGTCGTCGCTGCGAAACACGATGCGCTCGACGGTCCCGGTGAGGGTCGTCACTAGGGGAAGAGACGAGGTTGGGCGGCTGGCTCGCTATCCGAAGTGTTCGCGGCCCCGAGCTTCCGGCCTCCTGGCGTCCGGCTGACCAACCCCAGCTTCAGCAGGTAGGGCTCGATCACGTCCACCAGGGTGTCCTTCTCCTCGTTGAGCGTGGCCGCCAACGCGTCGATACCCACCGGGCCGCCGTTATAGAAGTCGCGAATGGTCTGGAGGTAGCGCCGGTCCATGTCGTTGAGCCCTGAGGCATCCACACCCTCACGAGTGAGGGCTTGCTGCGCGATGGGGAGCGTGATGTGTCCGTCGCCGAGCACCTGGGCGTGGTCGCGGACGCGACGAAGCAGGCGGTTGGCGATACGCGGAGTTCCTCGGGAGCGCCGCGCGATTTCGGATGCGGCGTCGGGCTCGATCGGTGTTTCCAGTAGGGCCGCAGACCGCTCAACCACCGTCGCGAGCTCGTCGGGTGAGTAGAAGTCCAGGTGAAAGTGAAAGCCGAACCGATCGCGAAGCGGCGCCGTGAGCATGCCGGAGCGCGTGGTGGCGCCCACCAGCGTGAATCGCTTGAGAGGAAACTTGATGGTTCGGGCATGGGTGCCCTTGTCGAGCACGAAGTCGACGCTGAAGTCCTCCATGGCGGAGTAGAGGAACTCCTCCACCGTGCGCGGCAGGCGGTGTATCTCATCCACGAACAGCACGCTGCCGGCGTCGAGGTTGGTGAGGATGCCCATGAGGTCACTCTGACGCTCCAGAGCCGGCCCCGAGCTGCTGATGAGAGTCGCCTCCATCTCATGGGCGATCACGTGGGCCAGCGTCGTCTTCCCCAGTCCAGGAGGGCCGTAGAGGAGGACGTGCTCCAGCGGCTCCTCCCGTCGTCGGGCGGCCTCGATGGCGATGCCCAGGTTCTCAACCACGGCGCGCTGGCCGGCGCGGCCGTACTCCTCCAGAGTTCTCGGACGGAGATTGATGGCGGCGCGATCGAGCTGCTCGTCATCCGGGTCTCTGGTCGCCTCGGCCTGGAGGGTTGCCTTCCTAGCCACGGCGACCGCCGTTCGGCGAGATATTCAGCAGGGTCGACGGAAGCTCGATCATACGAGAGCCGTCTCCCGTCGGTACACTTCGCGGATCAGCTCCTCCGGCGTTTGGATGTCCGGCCGGTGTTCAAGCGCCGCGTCGATCTTGTGCTGCGCCTCGAGGCGACGGTGCCCCAGGCTAAGGAGTATCTCCAGGGTGTCGGTCTTCAGATCCATCGCCTCCGGCAGCTCGTGGGTTGGAGCGATGCGGTCATATCCCTCATCCTGCAGGAGGGCCTCCTCCGCGCATTTGCCCCGCAGCGTGGCGACCATTTTCCGGGCGGTGCGCTCCCCGATCCCCGGGAGCCGGCGCAGCAGAACGACGTTGTCGGTCTCGATGGCGTTGGCGATGGTCGAAACAGAGAGCGCCAGCGCTCGGGCCGCCTTGATGGGTCCGACATCTTCGACCTGGATGATCTTTTCAAAGAACAGCTTTTCATGAAAGTTGTTGAACCCGAACAGGATCGGCCGGATCTGGCGCTCGCTGGCGTGATAGTAGATCTCCAGCTCCACCGTCTCGCCCTCCCGGCGAGCGTCATAGGTGCGCCGCACGAACTGGGGAAGAAACACCTCGTACCCGACGCCGCCGGTTTCCACCACCACGCGGTCCTCGTGTTTGCGGCTGAGCACGCCGGTGAGATGGGCGATCACCCTCCGTCCACGCTCCAGTCCATGTCCGAGTCTGAGCAGCCGCCCGGCGAGGTGTCAAGCCGTCATGATGGGCGCCCGCCCTCCTATCGTAGAACGGGCGTTCGAGGGTCACTCGGCGGGAGCGGTCAGGCTGCCTGGACCGGACGGCACACCATGCAGGGCCGGTAGCCCGAGCCGAGCGCCGAGCTGGCGTTCGGAAACCCAACCAGATGCTTTTCGGTGACCCTCCGGGCGTGCGAGCAGGTCGGGAAGCAGAAGATGTGCGTGGTGTCGCTGCCCACGTAGCGAGCCCCCCTCCGGGCAAGCCGTTCCAACTGATCAGGCTGCGCCCCTTCGCGAGTGAGAATCTGCCGCTTCACTTCCGGGCCGCCCATGCCGTAGTTGCCGATCACCCCGTCGTTGCGGACCACCCGATGGCAGGGAATGACCAGTGGGATCGGATTGCCGGCGAGCGCGGACCCGACCGCCCGGTCCGCTCGGGGATGCCCAATCTCTCGGGCGATCCAGCTGTAGGGGCGCACCTGCCCGTAGGGGATCTCCAGCGTCTTGAGGAGCACCTTTCGCTGAAAGTCCGTGGACGTGCTCAGGTCGACACGCGGCGGTCGATTGGAGCCCGACAGCCGCCGCTGAATCTGATCGACCAGCCGGGCCGGCGGCGAGTCTGTGGGAACCACCATGCGCCCGAATCGCTCCTGGAATCGCGCCTCGAATCGGGTAGCGTCCCCGGCCCGTTCGACCATCCGGATCCCTGTCGAGCCGAAGGCGACAAAGATGTCACCCACGGGACTGGCCGTGCGGAAGTATTGGTCGGCGAGGCCGGTCTCGGCCAGGACGTGGCGCCGGATGTTTTCGGGAGCGTCCTCGTTCCCCAGGCGGCGAATCTGGGCAATGACGGCGTCGTCCGTCAACGAGCTCACGTGATGATTCATACCTTAATCTCCAGGTCTGATGTGTTGTGCTTGGCGCTGGACATTGCCCGCCGGCTGCAGGTCCCAGGCCTCCGACGAGGCTTCCAATCGCTCGCGCAGCTGCGCCAGCCCACGATGCACCTGCGCCTTGAGCGTCCCCTCCGGCCGGCCAAGTACGGCGGACATCTCCCCATACGAAAGATCCGATAGGTAGCGAAGTAGCACGGCTTCGCGATGATGCACCGGAAGGTCCATGATCAGCGCTCGCATGGCCACCGACTGCTCCAGGTGTTCGTATCCAGACTCGATGTCGTCGGGCCCGGCCAGCGAATCGTGGCCGTCATGCAGCGGCTCCGTGCGAGGGTCGTGGCGCCGGACCCGGTTGCGAATGAGGTTGCGAAGGATGGCGTAGAGCCACGCCTGGAGGGCCATGTCACGGATCCGATCCGCGGAGTACGTCTTGAGCGCCCGATAGGCACGGATCAGCGCATCCTGGGTCAACTCCTCCGCCTCCTCCCTCGAACCGGTCATGCGCAGCGCAAAGACGTAGAGCGGCTGCTGGAAGGTGCGTACGACCTGATCAAAGTGGCTGTTCAGATCGGCGGCCAGCTCCGCCGCGAGGAGTTGGTGTGATGTTGCTGTTGTGTTCATGCCTTCCTCAGGTACAACACCACTTGCGGTCCGACCGTTGCATACCTGAGCATCGGTTACGAACGCCTCGATGCGCTCGTAGAGTACAGCATGACATCACTTCTCCACTCACTCCGCCACTGGGTGGCGTCTCAGTCGGTTACCCACCTGGCCTGGGAATGCACGGCCGCGGCCGCGGTGCTGATCCTCCTCCTGGCGCTTCCGTTCATCGTCCGGCGATTGCTCCGGTCGGGGGATCGGGCATTACCGACGGTAGTGGTGCTGGTGGCGCTGCTCCTCGTTGGCCTGGGGACGGAACTGTATCTGGATGCGGGCCGGCGTGTGGGCGTTGCCCATGCCGCCACCGGGGCGCCCCGTTTCGAGTCAGCGGCGATCGTCTCTGGTCGCGGCCGCTTTTTGCTCGGAGACTACTACCGATTTCAGAGCGCCGTGACTCGCAGTGGCCGGGCGGTCGCCGGGTCCTTTCCACAGCTGATCGTGCCGGCCCGATGGCGAGATGCGCGCACGCGAGGCGCCTTCCGCGCCAATCTTGTGGGTCTGCCCACATCCTTTGGCCAGACCGTCCCCCGTCAGCGCCTGGGATCGCCCGGCGCCGCGTCCATGCTCGCGGCGTGGCAAACCGCGGTCGTGAGCTTGAAGAACGGCCAGAGTCTGGCCAATGCGGCCCTCGCCCGCTCCCAATCGCTGCGCGCCGGAGATATTGTCGGCGCCACCATTCGCGGTCGGATTGTCTATCTGAGCATCCGTGGGGTCGTTCCCGATGGCCAGCTCACGGGCCACGCCCCCGTTCTCGTGGTCCCACTGGCCACCGCTCAACAGATCACCGGGCTGGGTGGGAAGGTTTCCGCTATTCAGGTGGTCTCTGGCGACACCGGCGCCCCCACCATGAATCTCATCCGGCACAGCGCTTCCTTCCTTCATAAGCCGCGGATTACTCCCGCCGGCTGGCATTACGCCTTCCGCCAGAAGACGGCGGCTTCGGATCGGAAGGACAAGGTGCTGGCCTTGGCCGGCGTGGCCCTGGTATTCCTCACCTGCATCGGCTGCATGATCGTGGGCCGGAAGGGCCCACGGGTAGAATGAGCCAGATCAAGGACCGCACAGGAGCGCCACAACCGCATACACGCTAGGGGAGCCTTTCGGCTGAGAGACGCGACACTCGCGTCGACCCTTCGAACCTGACCTCGGGTAATGCCAGCGTAGGGAAGCGACTGATCCATTCGGCCGTGTCTCAGGCTCGTTGCCCGGAACACGGCTTTATTCATGGATCAAACCCTTTTGCAGCTCGTCGACGTCACGTTTTCATACCCCGGACGCGGGCGCATGGCGCCTGTGCCGGCCCTGGATCGCCTCACTCTGTCGGTGCGCGAGCGAGAGATCGTCGGCTTGGTGGGGCCGAGCGGGTGCGGCAAGAGCACGGCGCTCAAGCTGGTTGCAAGCTTGGCGGAGCCGACCGGCGGCGCCATCTTTGTGCCGGGCTCGAAGCGCTCGCGGCTCGGCGCCTTCACCTTCATGCCCCAGGGTGACTCTCTGCTTCCGTGGCGCAGCGCCCTCGACAATGCCTCCCTGCTGCTGGAGGTGCATGGCGCGCCTCGCGCCACGGCCCGCCGGCAGGCGCGAGAGGCGCTGGAGTCCGTGGGCCTAGGGGAATTCGCCGCCCAGCTGCCCTCCGAACTTTCAGGAGGCATGAGGAGGCGGGTCGCCCTCGTACGGAGCTTTCTTCCCGAGCTGCCGGTCCTGCTGGACGAGCCGTTCGGGGCGCTGGATGCCATTACCCGCCTCGATATCCAGGGCTGGCTCCTGCGCTTGCATGAGCGTCTGCCGCGAGCCATCCTGTTGGTCACGCATGACGTCGATGAGGCCGTCTATCTGGCCGACCGCGTGTACGTCATGTCGCCCCGCCCGGGCCGCGTGATCCATGAAGTCTCCATTGATCTCGGCCGCCCGCGTTCCGAAGATGTCATCGGATCCTCGGAGTTCGCCGCTGCCCGTGCCGCGCTGCTGAGGGAGATTCGCCGAGGCATGGGTCGGGAGGCGGCGTGATCGCCCGCGATGTCGGTCGCACCGCCGCGGCCACCAGACGAAGGACCGGCCCTCGGCTCGCGGTCGCCCTCCGGATTGGCCGTCGCGTGCTGCTTCCGGCCTCCGTCCTGGTCGGGTGCGTCCTGCTCTGGTACCTGCTGATCCTGGCCCTCAGCCTGCCTTCCTATATCCTCCCCACACCCCTGCAGGTTCTCCGCGCCCTCGTGGCCCGCCGCTGGGCATATCTGCCCGATGTCTGGACCACGACCCGAGAGATCGTGGCCGGGTTCGCGCTCGGTTTGGCGGTGGGATTGCCGCTGGCCGTCGCGATCTCCAGGACCCGCACCTTTCGCGATTCCCTCTACCCGCTCCTGATCTCGACCCAGATGGTGCCCCTCTTTGCCCTGGCGGCGCCGCTGACCATCCTCTTCTCATATGGGCAGATGACGCAGATCCTTGTGGCTGCCCTCTATGCCTTCTTCCCCATCGTGGTGACCACCGCCGACGGTCTCAGCCGGGTCGATCCCGACCTGATCGTTCCCATCCGGGCCGCCGGGGCATCCGAATGGCGGATCTTTCGCAGCATCCGCATGCCCGCCGCGCTTCCGGCTCTGTTCAGTGGCTCCAAGCTGGCCGTCACCTTCGCGGTCGGCGGCGCCGTCATCGGCGAGTGGATCGGCGGCCAAAGCGGCCTCGGCTACTGGATGCGCTTTCAGAACGACTCGCTCGACATTTCGGGGATGTACGCCACGGTGGTCGTCCTCACGCTTCTGGGGGTGACGCTTTTCGGCATCGTCAGTCTCGCCGAGTACGTCCTGCTGCCCTGGCATCGACGGTCGCGCGCCGACCTCGGCAATCTCTGGCGTGGCACATGATCCGGTCCAGACCGATTCGCATCTTGACGGCGGTCTCGGCGGCTCTGATCCTGTCCGCGTGCGGCGCCTCCCGTCCCCAGGCATCCAGGCCGGCCCTGCAGCCGCTGACACTGTGGCTCGACTACACCCCCTGGGGCGCCCACGTCCCCCTCTACGTCGCTCAGTCCCGAGGCTATTTCCGGCGGCAGGGACTGCAGGTGGCCATTCGCGTGCCGGCCAACCTCAGTGATCCGCTCAAGCTGGTCGCCCATGATCCGCATGCCCTCGGCATCGGCTACATGAGCGACGTGGTCACGGCCGAAAGCCAGGGTCTTCCGGTCGAGTCTGTGGCTGCCCTCGTCCAGCACCACTTGAACTGCATCATGACCCTCCGCTCCTCGGGCATCACCTCACCCCGGCAGCTGGCCGGCAAGAGCATCGGAGCGGCGGAAACACCGGCCGACAACGTCATCCTCAATACGGTCTTCAAACACGCGCACGTCCTCGGAAAGGTGCGCCGCGTCAACGTGAGCTTCGACTACGTTCCGGCCCTCCTCCATCACACGGTCGATGCCATCGAGGGCGGCTATCAGGTGTGGGAGCGAGTCCAGATCGAGCAGCAGGGGCAACACGTGAACGTCATCCAGCTGCAGAAATGGGGCGTTCCCGACGAATATGAGCTGGTGCTGCTGGCCAACCGGACTGCCATCTCTCATGACCCCTCGGAGCTGCGCCGGTTCATGACCGCTCTCCGGATGGGAGTGCGATTCGCAGTCGGCCACCCTCGGCGGGCTGTCCGGATCTTCGTCCACGACAATCCGGGCTATGCCGGTACCCGGAAGCAGGCACTGGTCTCGCGGAGCTGGCATCTGCTCATCCCCTTCGTGCAGCCTCCCGGAACACCGTTCGGCCGGCAGTCCGCGGCGCGTTGGGCGGCCCTCGGGGGCTGGATGTATCGGAACCACTTGGTCTCGAAGCGGGTTCCCGTGAGGGCACTGTTCACCGGTCGGTTCGATACTTGATCCGCGCCGTCATCTTCGCCTCCGGCGAGATTGCCGACACGGAGTGGGTCGGAAGCCGGCTGCGTCCCGATGACCTGATCATCGCCGCCGACGGCGGTGTGCGCTATCCGCTTGCCCTTTCGGTGCCCGTGGCCGCCGCCATCGGCGACTTTGATTCCACGCCTCCCGAGCTGTTGCAGATCGTGTCCCGGAGCGCGGGCGAGGTGATCCGCTACCCGGAGCGCAAGGACAAAACGGATCTGGAGCTGGCGCTGGACTACGCTCGCGGCCGGGGCGTCGAAGAGGTGCTGATCTTCGGGGCCCTCGGCGGTCGCCTGGATCATGCGCTGGCCAATGTGATGCTGCTGGCCGGGACGGCCGCCCACCCGTCGGTCCACATCCTGGAATCGGGGTATGCGCTGCACGTCGTTCACGACCGGCTGGAGATGGAGGGGGCGGTGGGAGATACCATCACCCTGCTCGCCCTCAGCGGCGACGCGGAGGGCGTCACCACGACTGGCCTCGAGTACGCGTTGGAGGATGGGATCATTCCAAGCGGTTCCACGCTGGGGGTCAGCAACGTCATGACCGCGGGCCGCTGCAGGATCGCCGTCAGGAGCGGCCGGCTGTTGGTGGTGCATCTATCCGCCACGGCCGCCACGGATGCATCGGAGAGCGCTCAGCTCCCCTCGGGACGGTAAATGGGGCGGCGGATGCTCAAGACGCCCTTCCATTCGTGCGGGAGCGCCTCAAGTCCAGCGCCCGGGAGACAGAACTCCGGCGATGGGCCGAGGGAGAGGGTTCGCTGCCACCAGACCGCCGTCGGCCCGGCGGAGGCCTCCATGCGTCGCAGCGCGACCTCGTAGCTCATCCCGAAGGGCTTGTCGAGCCAGACGGCGGAGGCGGCAGCGGACAGGTGCCCGCTACGCCGCCCTCTGGGGCGAAGCAGAGTGCCGGTTGCCCAGTATGCCAGTCCGGCCACATCCTCGTGAGCCGCTCCCAGGTCGGTGGTCGCGGCAAGGCTGTCGCGGATTGCGCCGTCGAGCCCGTCGATGGCGGCGCTCGACTCGAGGAGATACCAATCCTCATAGCCGGCCTGATTCGGGAGCCAGGCCGGGCCCTCAACGCGGAACGCCCAGGACTCGATGAAGCCCTGGGGGGACGCTTCCGCCAGACGCCGGTGAAACGCGGCCAGCGCCGACTCGTATGCGTCGGCGGCTGCGCTCGCCGACGGCTGGTGCCAGAACACGTACGCCAGCATGCCGTCCTCCTGGTGTTCGCCCAATCGTACCCAGTTTCGCGCGGGCTCACTAGTATCCTGAATCGTGGCTCGCCGGCGCTCGGGCGAGCACCCGCGAAATGGAGACATGGCCCAGAAGACGGTTCTCTTCAAACACCTCGAGCAGCCCGAGATCCACCGGCTCGACGTCTACCGGGATGCCGGCGGCTACGGCGCGCTGCGCACCGCCGTGAACGACCTGGCCCCGGCTGAGGTCACGCAGATGGTCAAAGACTCGGGCCTGCGTGGACGTGGCGGCGCCGGCTTCCCCACCGGTATGAAGTGGAGTTTTCTACCCAAGGAGTACGACACCTCGTATCTGGTCTGCAATGCCGACGAGAGCGAGCCGGGCGCCTTCAAGGACCGTGAGCTGATGGAACGGAACCCTCATCAGCTCATCGAGGGCTGTTTGCTGGCCGCGTATGCCATCCGAGCGCGGCACGCCTTCATCTACGTGCGCGGCGAGTATCTGGCCATCAAGGAGCTTCTGGACGCGGCCATCGAACAGGCGCGTCAGGCCGGCCTGGTGGGCGAGCGCATCTTCGGCAAGGACTGGGGCTGCGAGGTCAGCGTTTATCGCGGCGCCGGGGCTTACATCTGCGGGGAGGAGTCCGCCATGCTCGACTCTCTCGAAGGCTTCCGCGGCTTCCCTCGCTTGCGCCCGCCATTCCCGGCCGTTCGCGGCCTCTACGGAAAGCCGACCGTGGTCAACAACGTCGAGACGCTGGCCAACGTGCCCCACATCGTGGCCAATGGGGCAGAGTGGTTCAAGTCGACGGGCACCGAGAAGAGCCCGGGAACCAAGATTTGCTCCATCTCCGGACCGGTCAACCGTCCGGGCAACTACGAGCTGGAGATGGGCACGCCCTTTCGATACCTCCTCGAGGATTGCGCGGGCGGCATGGCCGGCGGGAAGTCGCTCAAGGCCTACATTCCCGGCGGCGCCTCCGCGCCCATGCTTCCGGGCGACTGTCAGGACGTGGGCATCGACTTCGAGTCATATCCGGCCGCCGGGTCCACTATGGGCTCCGCCAGCTTCATCCTCTTCCCGGAGGATTGCTGCATCGTCTTCGCCCAGCTCCGCATCAGTGAGTTTTTCAGCCACGAATCATGCGGCAAGTGCACACCCTGCCGGGAGGGGAGTCGGTGGTTGCGCCAGATGGTGGAACGCATCGAAGAGGGCGGTGGCCGTGAGGAAGATCTGCCCATCCTCTTGGACGTCACCGACAACATGGTGGGCAAGTGCTTCTGCGCGCTGGGCGATTTCGCCACATCCAACATCGTCGCCAGCATTCGACACTTCCGGCATGAGTACGAGCAGCATATTCGCGAGCGTCGCTGTCCGTTCCGGCCCCATCCGGCCGCCGAGCCGCTCCTGCAAATCGCCGGAGTCGCCTGAGGCATCCATGAGCACCACACCTCGCCTCGATCTGACCATCCGGCCCCGCCGCCGGGAGGACGACGAGCGCATACTGGAGATCTTCGCCCAATACGAGGACGCCTTCCTGATGACCCTCGAGTCCCTGCGCTTTCACATGGACGAGCGGGTTCGCGAACCGGGCATGGAGCCGCAGAGCCGCGTCGCCGAGTCCGACGGTCGCGTCGTCGGCGACTCGTACCTGGAGCCCCACGGCTGGACGACCGAGCAGGGGGTGTTCTTCACGCAGATCGAGGTCGACCGGGATCTCTGGGGCAACGGCATCGGGAGCCGGCTGTGGCAGGACGTCGAGGAGCTGCTCCGGGAACGGCAGGCGCGCAAGGTTTACACGCGTATCGCCGAGGACATGGAGCATTCCCGGCAATTCGCGTCTGCCCGCGGCTTCGCGCCCACGGGCCGCGCGGAGCGCTACTCCCGACTGGACGTCGCGGCCGCCAACCTGGAGGGGTACGAGGGCATCGAGGACGCGCTCCGTGCCCGGGGAATCGTCATCAAACCGCTGTCCGAGGTGGATTACAAGGATGAGACGTTCGTTCGGGGGCTCTATGACGCTGCCACCGCGGCGGTCCGCGACATCCCGAGCACGGAGGACTTTCGACCCACGCCCTATGAGGTCTGGCGGCAGAACTTCCTAAAGAGCCCGTCGAGCAAACCCGAGGCCTACTTCGTCGCCTTCCACGATGGCCGGCCCATCGGGCTGGCGAACCTCAGCATCAATTCGAAGACGCTGGCTTTCAATGGGCTCACCGGCGTCATGCCCGAATTCCGGGGCATGGGCGTGGCTCGCGGCCTCAAGCTGCGCACCATCGAGTGGTCTCGAGCCAACGGCATCACCCACATCCACACCAGCAACGATGCCGAGAACAAGCGGATGCTGGCCATCAACGTGCGTCTGGGCTATCAGCCGCTGCCCGCTCGCGAGGAGTGGCTGAAGGAGCTGTAGCCGTTCGGTGCTGCCAAGGGCGGTAGCCGGGATCGCCGAGCAGCCTTGGCAGCGGCGCTGGTATCGAGCGTGATGGGGGTTCCTGTCTCGGGAACCGACGTCCTTCCGCTCTGTCGACTGGGCAGGGACAGATGTGAAAGCCGGTTTCACGCCGGCCGCGGCTGGGCTGCCGAGCGGTATCTCCTGGCCCGGTTGCGGGTGCTGCGGCCTCGACGCGGTTGAGCAACCTGTAGCTGCCGCCTCCCCGCTGCCGAGGCGCTCGGGCTGCACCCCAGGCGTCGACCCGGCAAACCGGCCTCCGACGGGGCGTCTTCGCATCCATGCAGTTCAGGTGACTGCGTGGACAGTCGGCTGAAGAATCCAGCCCGCCGGCCCCGTATCATCTGAGGTCCCCAATCGCCCAAACATGCGAGCCGTCATGCCCCGACTTCCGCGCTCCCTCTACGCCCTGTGCTTCGCCGTCTTCGTCGCCTACATGGGCGGCGGCATGGTGGGGACCGTGCGCGTGCTCTTCGTGCGGCACCAGGGCGGCTCGCTGGGCATCATCAGCGCCATGACCGCGGCCTTTCTGGTTGCCAACTTCGTGTGCCAGTACCCATGGGGTTGGCTCTCGGACCGCTGGGGCCGCCGGACAGTGCTGGTCATCGGCTTGGTGCTGCAGTCCGTGGTGGGGTTCCTCTATATCACGGTGAACGATCCCGTCCTGTTCGTGGTTCTGCGGGTATTCGAGGGAGCGGCCGCGGCCAGCAGCCTTCCCGTGGCGCGCGCCGCCATCGCCGATATGGTGCCCGACGAACTGCGAGGCCGGGCGTACGGCATCTTCGCGGCCTTCCTCAACATGGGCTTCCTCTTCGGGCCTGCTGCCGGCGGACTCCTGGCCGTCGTCGGCTACGCGTGGGTGTTCGTGATCGCCGGGATCCTCCGCTTTGCCGGGGCAGCGGGCGTCCTCCTGGCGCTTGGCTCCATGCCGGTCCGACCGATCCCCACCGAGGCAGAGACGGGCATGCCCGCCGCCCGTGCGCGCGACCTACTGAACTTCGGCCTGGTCGCGGCCTACGTGATCGCCTTCGGCGATTACCTCTGGCTCGGCTTCGAGATGACCCTGGCGCCCCTGTGGATGCGGCATCATCTGGGCGCCACGCTGCCGCTCATCGGCCTCACCTACTCCGCCTGGGCCCTACCCAACGCCATCATGTCGCCCATCGGCGGCCGGCTGGCCGACCGCCACCGGCGCTGGGTCCTCATCCTGGTCGGCGGTCTGAGCCAGATTCCGATGTACCTCATGTACGCCTTCGCCGGCTCCATCTATCCGGTCATGGCCGGGTTCGCGGTGCAGGCGACCCTCTACGCCGTGATCTCGCCGGCCGTCGACGCCCATGTTGCCCATGCCTCACCCGCGGCGCTGCGTGGCCGGGTCCAGAGCGTCTACTCCGCGGTGGGGACCGTTGGCGCCTTCGCGGGCGCCACCGTCTTCGTGCCGTTGTATGCGATCAGCTTCCGGCTGCCCTTGATTGCCCTGGCGACCGGCTATGCCGTGCTGGTCATGGTCGGCGGCTTGATGGTCCGGGCCTGGAGCCTGCGGACGCCCGCCGGGACGCGGGTGCCGGCCGGCCTTTCGCACACGGCCTGACAGATACTCAGCAATGAGACCGATCTCGCTCTCGAGAAAGGTGGTGGCGCCGTAGGGGTCGGCGTCTGCGCGCCCCTGAGCGTTGGCGAAGAAGTGATTCCCCAGCGTCTCCAGCCACCGGAGACGTACGGTGGCAGCTACTCAGCCTCTCGCCAGATCTCCTCGGCGATGGGATGCTGCATCTCTTCCTGGAGGTGCGCCACCAGACCCACGGACCGCGCCATGATGCCCAGTCCCCGGCAGATCTGCCAGCGGATGCCCATCTGTCCGACCAGCGCGCCGATTGCGCCGGTGACGTTCAGCGGCAGCCGCTTCCCGTATTGGCGCTCGGCCTCGGCTTCGACGGCCAGCATGAGCTGTACGTGGCGCCCGGAAAGGCCATGGCGCTCCCCGAGCTCCAGCAGCCGGCTTGCCCTCGGGTCGCCCGCTCGATGGATCGGGTGCCCAATGCCCGGAATTAACGCCCTGCGTTCATGGTGGTCCGTAACGATGGCCTGGGCGATCTGCTCGACGGCCGCCTCCGCGTCGGCTCCCGCCAGACCTTCCTGCAGCATACGGGCGGCGCCCTCCATGGTCCCCACGAACACCGAGCCGAGCCCCAGAATGCCCGCCGCGACCGCCGCCTGGAGCGCCTCCGGCGCGCCCAGATAGGTGAGACGGGCGGCGAGCGTGTTGGGCGTGAGACCGTGCTCGACCAGGGAGACCAGCATGGCGTTGAAGACCGCCGATTCGTCGTCGCCGGGCATCCGGCCCGTCATCTCAAGAAACGCCATCTGACCGAGATCGAGCCGGCCCATCAGCTCGGTCAGATCGTGGCCATGGACGAGAATCCGGTCTGCGGTGATGCCCGCCATCGAGGACCGCTGCCGCTCTCGCCCGTCCCCGCCGGCCGCCTCGCTCTCGCTCATCTCAGCCTCGAGCCACTCGCCCGCCGGCCTCGAGCTGCTCAGACGTGGGGTGCTTGAGCATCCCGAGCGCCTCCGTCCGCAGGCGGTGCTTCTCCACGCGCTGCGTCTCCGTCTTGGGCAGCGATTCTCGGAACCAGATGTGTGAGGGGATCTTGAACGGGGCCAGCCGTCCGGCGCACCAGTCCCGAAGCGCTTCCTCCGTCAGATCCGTTCCCGCCCGCGGCACGACGAACGCCACCACCTGGTCGTCGGTCATCTCCGAGGGCACCCCCATCACCGCCGCTTCGTTCACATCCGGATGTTGGGTGAGGACCTCCTCCACCTCCGCCGACGAGACGTTCTCGCCGCGGACCCGGATCACATCCTTCTTTCGATCGACGAACCAGAAGAAGCCGTCCTCATCCTGGCGAACCAGGTCGCCGGTATGCAGCCAGCCTTCTCGAATGGTCTCCCGAGTCGCCGCGGCATTGCGGTAGTATCCCTTCATCATGGCGCCGTTGCGCAGGATCAGCTCACCGATCGCTCCCCGAGGCACGTCGTTGCCCGCATTGTCGACCACCCGCGCCTCGTTCACGAACGGCAAATCCGGGTGCTGTCGCGCGGTTCCCAGGGAGCCCGGCCGGCGCTCGCCCTCGGGCGACTCGATCAGGCCGAAGGTCGTCTCACTCATGCCGATCCCGGAGATGATCGTCATTCCGAAGCGCCGCTCCGCCTCCTCATGCAATGGTCCAGGAAGCGCCGGGCCGCCGTAGCAGAGCCGCACATGGTGTCGCCGTTCGTCGGGATCCGGCTCCCGCTTCAACAGCGCCATGAGCATCGAGCCCACGTAGTTGAAAAGATCGACCTCGTAGCGCACCATGTCGGACCAGAAACGCGAGGCGCTGAATCGCTCGACCAGGATGATGGTCGCGCGAGCCGCGATCGCTCCCATGGTCGTGTATGCCTGCGAGTTGACGTGAAAGAGCGGCAGACACAGGTACAGCCGCTCTCCCGCACGCAGACGCATCCACGAGGCGTAGCCCTCGCCAGTCAACACGTAGTTGCGGTGGGTCTGCATGACCGCCTTGGGCGCCCCGGTGGTTCCGGAGGTGCTGATGAAACTGATCAGATCCTCGCCGTCCAGCGACACGGGAAGGGGATCGGGCGCCGTCGCCATGAGCGCGCCAAAGCCCTCGTCGGGACCGCGCCCATCCAGATGCACCGCCTGGATGGGGCTGTCCAGACTCGCGGCCGCCTGTGCCCACACCTCTTCGTACGTGCGGCTGACGAGCGCGAAGCGGGGCCGGCACAGCTCCAGGAATCGAGCCACCTCCGGCGCGGTCCAGCGGATGTTGATGGCCACCAGTGTCCCGCCCACGGTGGCCAGTCCCAGCCATGCCTCCAGAAACTCGGACCGATTTTCGACCAGGAAGGCCACGCGGTCACCCTTGCAGACCCCCATGGCCTGCCAGGCGGCGGCCGCCCGTTCCACCCGCCGGCCCATCTCGGCGTACGTAATCTCGCCCGTCTCGGTCACCAGGAACGGCCGGTCGGGCGCCTCCCGCACGGCAGCCGCGAGCAGCTGCGGCACGGTCTCGGGGCGGCCAGGCATCGTTCCGGCCGCTATTCGCTCAAGCGCTCAACAGATTGCTGCAGGTGCTTCTCGGTGATATTGCCGTCGCCTTGCTCCAGTCGAAGCTCATGCGCGTCGCGCAGGACGTCGGTGGTCGTCTTGCCCTCCGGAGGGCTGAACTTGAAGAAGGCCAGCTCCACCAGCGAGCCGTTGGGGTCGCGGAAGTACAGGGAATCCATGAAGCCGCGGTCCACCCGGCCGGTGTTGGGGTAGCCTGCCGCCGCCAGTCCCTCCTCGGCCCTTCGGAAGACCTCGGGCGAGACGGCATAGGCGATGTGATGCACCGCCCCGATGGTCTGGGGCGTGGGCGTGGGATCGGTGCGCCGGTTCTCCCGTACGAAGAAGGTGATGAGACGGCCGTCCCCGGCGTCGAAGTAGAGGTGGTTTTCCTCGGGCGCGTCGAGGTTGGGCTGCTCGAAGACCAGCGGCATGCCCAGAATGCCCTCGTAGAAATCGATGGTGTCCTGGCGGTTCGAGCCCACCAGCGTGATGTGATGGACGCCCGAGGTCTGCAGTGCGAAGCGCGCCTGGGCCTCGGCTTCGGCCTCCGAAAGCGTGGTCATGCGGATCTCCTTCCTGGGATGGTGTTCGCGTGCTCCATTCTCTCGCTCTCCGGATTCCGCGCTTTGCGGCACTCGATGCAGACGACTATCATGGGGCGTCGATAGCCCTGAGCCGGACCATCGGCCCCCGCCTCCGGCCGCGAGAGGCCAGCATGAGCGTTCCCCGCTTCCGAACCAGCGCCTTTTACAACGGCCTGGGGAGCTTCAAGGCCGCGTTCCCGACCCTCTTCGACGCCATGGTCGAGTGGGAGGAGCTGAACGGCCCCGACGACCCCGGCAAGGGCCGGAACCGGCGCAAGATGGGTCATCGCCGGGGGAACTTTAACCGCGGCCTGATCTCCTGCGGCAACGCCGACTGCTGGGAGGGCGGCTACCCGATCGACCGAGTGATCGACGACATGGTCGCCAACGAGGAGAACGCCCGCGACGGGGTCCTCTATTGCGGCGGCCGGGAGCTGCCCGAAGAGGGCAAGCGCCAAGCCACCCGATGCCGGCGCCGCATCCGCTACCGGGTCACGCTGAGCACACGACAGGCACGCAAGGCGGCCTGAGGGCGCGTCCACCGGCCGGCTGCCGCCGTGGACGCGGATATTGTCCCGGTCCCAGGGACTCGATGTATACGGTTACGTGTCGAGCGAACGGGCAAGGGACCTGCCCTGAGAAGGCGGCCGGCCGGCGCAACCTTCCGGTCAATCGCCGGTCGACCTGAGGCACATGACTCTCTAGTGGAAGGTTACCGTGATGTGCTTGCCCCGCCCAACTACCACGCCACTGGCGTGAGCAAAGACGCCGGAGCCGCCGAATCTCCCGGCGGTCTTCGCCGGAGGGTTCCCTCCGCCGGGCCGTCACGACGAGTATGAGCCTGAAGGCCGAGCTTGACCAGGAATCATGCACGCGATTAGCGCACACAAATACGAGCGCCTACCCGCGGGACCCGCTCCAGCACCAGTTGCGTAAGGCCGCCGCGTCTTGAAGATGCTCAGGGGAATACTTCACAGCTTCGGAAATGAACGTCTGGCACTCGGCCATGAGCCCCTGTGCCTGTGCGGATCCGCGTCGCGAACTCGACCGAGAGACGGGCGAGGTGGTACCCTGCTCATGCCTGAATACCGGAATTTGCGTCTTGCGGCCACATCTTGGTAGGATGCCGAAGTTGCGCATTTTCATACCTCGGCCGGGGCATCCGCCTCGGCCGCATTCTGTCCGAGACGCTTCTAGGGGGGCAAGCAAGTGAGAGTGAACCTCGGCAGTTTCCAACGGATCATGTCCGGCCCCCTCAGCATGGCAAGCGTGGTGGTAGCTTTCGCCCTCTCGGCCGCTATGGTGCTGGGCGCCCAGGCATCAGCCGGCGTAAGCGCGGCTCCCCTGGCTCACGCGCGCTCAGCGAGCGGCTGGGCCCCGACCGTGGAAATAGGAGGGGAGACCCAAAACGATAGCGTCGGCGTTCAGTATCCGTTGTTCGAAGGGCCGTCGATGACCGTTGACCCCCTGGGGCCGGTCAGCATTGCCACCTCGGCCTGCAGTCCATACAAGGGCCAGTACGGTCTGAGCTGTGAGCCGCCGGGCGGAGGCCTCCTAACGTACGCCTCCAGCTCCCATGGCTGGAAGAAGACTGGGCATCTGCGGGATGCCGCCTGGCAGGACACTCCGTTGGGGGACCCGTACATGATCACCAGCGGGAGCAATGGACACCAGGTCATCGTCTACATGGGCTGTACCTCGGTCAACCCGGCGGGGAGCTCTTGTGAGCTCAATAGTCAGTACGACACGTTCGCCGTCTTCGCGCGCCGGCGCGTGTCCGGCACGTCCGCTTGGAGCCATCCGATCCAGATCTCACCCGCGGACTCCGGTTCTTACCCCGAGGTCGTTGTCGACAAGCACGGCAACGCGTCGATCCTGTGGGGAACCGGAGGCAGTCCACTGGCGGCGCGCGAGCTGAAGGCGGACGGCACCCTCGGGCCCGTCCAGCTCGTCGCCGGGACCCAGAGCGACAACCTGTGGATCGGGCAGTTCTCGCTGGCAGGGGACTCACATGGGCATGCCGTCGTGGCCATGTACTACAACAACACGGCGACCGGCGAGACCGGCATCAAGGTGTCGACTCTCTCCGGAGACTGGTCGACCACCACCGGCCCCACCTGGTCGAGGCCGACCACAATGATTTCCCAGATGCCGGGAGGCAGCACCGGCGAGCTGGACCCCATCGCCGCGGTCGGGACGAACGGTCAAGGCGTCGTCGGCTGGCAATACAGCTGGAGTTCCGACACGACGTCCACAGTTGACCTCCAGGTCCGCATGCAGAACAGCCATGGCAGGTGGGGCAAGGCACAGACGGTCCCGCGCTCGAGGGGACCGCTGGTTCTAACCGGACAGGGCGAGACGTGCGCCCCTCGACTGGCGCGTGACGACGCGGGCGATCTCATCATGGCCTGGGAGAAGTCCTCCCCTACGGTTCAACTGGGATACTCGACCATGGTCGCCAGGCTTCCGGCCGGTGCGAGCTCATGGAGCACGAAGACGCTGGCATCTTGGGCGCCGTCGTCAGGTTCTCAGGAATCGGGTGGTGGTTGCGCGGACGTCGCCATGAACGGCGAGGGTGACGCCGTCGTGGATTGGAATTCTGAGGTAGACGGCAAGCCGGTGCAGGTGAAGGCCGCCGTGGCGCCGGCGGGAAAGGCCTTCGGAGCGCCGCACGTGCTCAACGACGACAGCGTTGAATCGCCGGTCCCCTACAACAACTCCTACCAGGACCTGCTGCCGGCTTCCGCCGTGATCGACTCCCACGGGATCGCGACGGTGGCCTGGGTCGGGCGCGACATCGACTCGAACCCGCTGCTCATGGCAGCGAGAACGACGACCCGATTGGATGGCAAGGACACTCTCAAAGTCAAGGTCACCACGACCAGCGGCACGACGTGGGGTGATGTGACCGTTTCCTACAAGTCCGGCGGGAAGATGAAGCTCGTTGGCCATTGCAACACCGTCTCGTGCACCTTCCACCCCCCGCACATGGTCGTGCTTTACCTCAAAGAGACGGCCAAGAACGAGTCCACGTGGCCGTTCAAAAACTGGGCGATCACGAACGGTGGCAAGACTACCACCAAAACGGGGGACAAGCTGGTCTTCGAGATCTCCGGAAAACAGGCCACCGTACAAGCGGTATACGTCTTCAAGTAGGGCGGCTCACCTTCCGTTCGATCCCGTCGCGGCCGCCTAACCGTCGTCGTACGTCAGGGTCGCAGCCGTAAAGGGCTTCCACTCCGGTCCCCACCCCAGCCAGGGAGCCGGGTGTGGAGCAATCATGTGAACGAACAGGCACGGCAAGCGGTGCTACATCAAGCGATGGGCGTTCGCCGCCGGACTGTGATGGCTAGGCCCGTCGACCGCCCAGCGTCGCGCGTCGAGCATGGCGCCGTCTACGAAACACCAGCCCCACTCCTCGCCCGGCTCGAATGACCGCATGACGGGATGTTGCGTGTCGCGGAAATGGGCGCTGGCGTGTCGGTTGGGCGAATCGTCGCAGCAGCCGACGTGGCCGCACTCCATGCAAAGCCGCAGATGCATCCAGCGCTGGTTGGTCGCCAGGCACTCGACGCACCCATCGCCCGATGGCTGGACCTCCTGTATCTCGTCGAGGTGCCGGCAGCTCCGCATGGCATCTCCCCGTCCATCGGTTTCCTCAGACTAGCTGAGGGGGCGGTCGCCTTCAGATGGGCCGGAAGCCGTCGCGTGAAGACGAAGCCAAGACCCAGGCTCTCCATCTGCGGAACATCTGACCCATGGTGGTGCCGGTCAAGTGCGTGGAAAGCTAGGCGAACTGGACCTACGACTCTCGGCCGTCTCTCCAAGTGATCAGATGGCTGATGTCCTGTCGGCGCCGCGGCACGCGCGGCAGGACCGGGTAGCCGAGAGAGACGAAGGCCACGATGTGCGAGCCTGACGGCAGTCCCAGATAGCGCTTCACGGCGTCGTCGTAGGCCGGTTTACCGGTTCGCCACATGGCGTGGAGACCGAGCGCCTCGGCGGCGATGAGCATGTTCTCCACCCCGGCCGCCACCGCCTGAATCTCCTCGATCTCGATGGCCTTGGGGTGACCCGTGGGGACGGCGGCCACGACGATCAGGACCGGCGCTCGAAGCGGCTTGGCGCGCTCCTTTTCGACGACCTTGCGGCCCTCGTCGCCGTCCGGGTCCTCGAGCTGGCTCCGCCGGATCCCGGCCAGGAAATCGCCCATCTCCTCGCGCGCCAGGCCGGTGAGGACCACGAATCGCCACGGCTCCGTGCGGTGATGGTTCGGCGCCCAGGTGCACGCCTCGATCACCTGACGGATCAGCTCGCGCGGCGGCTCTTCCGGCGCCACCTGGGCGAAGCTGCGGCGCTCTCGCAGGGCGCGCAGAATCCCCGTTCCGGCCGTGTCGGCAACCTGTGTCATTACTCCATCTTCTCCCCTTCACGCCGCCGGCGGTTGACCATCACGGCCTCGGCCAAGCTGCTGCATCAGCAGTGCTTACCTCGATTGCACCCATCCATTGGGGGCGATGGTCGCTCGACGAACCCTTCGCTCTTGGCGTCGGCGCTCGGCATCGGATACGGTATGCTCCGTCATGATCCGCGAGCCGGCCTGTCATCGAAGCGATTGTGCGGTGATAGCCCCAGTAACGCCCTTTGATTTGCGTGTGCGCAGTATCGGCATCGCGGCTGCGCTTGACGTGCTTCAGAATGGCGCGATGGTTAGCCTCGGAGCGCGTCTCGTCCACATGTGTCCGGTCCGACCTGACGATGGGATCCCCTCGGCCGAACGGCAAGACGCATGACGACCATGTCTGACGGCGCGGTCCTCCATGTGCGGTCGCCGGTTCTGAAGGCGTTCCTCGAGGCCGTGCGCCAGACCGTCGAACGTGAGCCGGACCGTGCGCAAGTGATTCGAGCGCTTCGACCGTCCTTTGCCCGGCTGCTCGCCGACAGCTCCTGGCTGCCGGAGGAGTTCCGCCAGCCCGATCCCTCGGGAGGCATGGGCGAAGGCGTCGGCAACTACCTGATCTATCGATCCGCGGCTCGGGACCTCTCCTTGATGAGCCTCGTCCTCGGCCCCGGCGTCTCGACGCCCGTCCACGACCACCTCGCCTGGGGAATCGTGGGCCTGTACGCCGGGCGGCAGGAGGAGTGGGTCTACCGGCGCACCGACGCGAACGGCGAGGGCGGACCGGTCGATTTGACCGTTGTGGAGCACAACCGCCTCAGCCCCGGCGACTTCTACGACCTGCTGCCGCCCGAGGGCGACATCCATCAGGTTCGAACCACCAGCGCCGAGCCCTCGGCCTCCATCCATCTGCTCGGCAACGACATCGGCTGCGTCTGGCGGCACCGCTACGAGCCGGAGGAGCATCGGGTGCAGCCCTTCCGCTCCGGGTACAGCAACGAGCCCTGCCCCGAGCCCTTGCAGTCAGGGCCAACCGGCTAGGCTGCCTACCCTGAAGCGGCATCATCTTGCCCTGGAGCCATGGGGCGGCAACCCGACGTCGCGGTATAACTGGCGCATGGTGCGGCCATGAACCCGGCGTTTGCCAGTGCCATCAAATCGGTGCACGAGGTCTGGGACGGTTTACACAGCCGAAGCCGGACCGCGATCTCCTGCCATCGGCGCGAGCCCCAATTGGCGGGTGCTATGGGTAGCGGCGCAACCCTTGGCAGGCCCGGTCGGGCTCCGTAACGTCGATCGCGAAGTCTGGGCGCTCGCCTCGGACCATCGGGGGGTCGCAGGTTTGCGGGCTGCCGAAGGCCAGGCCCTTCCGGTCTGAGCTTCGGTCGGCGGGGAGGAAGCACAGCAAGGGAAATCGGGGAGCCGGAGGCTTGCCCGGTCGCCGGCTCGTCACGACACGGCTCGAGCTCTCGCGGAATCCCGTCTATCGGCCCCAACCAGCGAGAATGGAACCATGTTTACCGTCGAGCAGCGGGAGGCCCTGAAGCAGCAGCTGCTGGAGCGGGCCGGCTCCGACGGACGAATCGTGGCCGCGGCTGAGATCGGCGCCACCGCCGGGCAGGGGGACCGTTGGTCGGACATCGACCTGACCTTTGGCGTGGCCGGTGGCGCCCAGGTGTCGGCGGTCCTCCAGGACTGGACGGCATGGCTCGCGTCGGAGCTGCAGGTGCTCGTACTCTTCGACCTGCCGGTCGGCGCCACGATCTATCGTGTGTTCCTGTTCCCGGGGGCCCTGCAGGTGGATCTGTCCTTCTCACCGGCGGTCGAGTTCGGCGCCCGAGGCCCTCGTTTCCGTTTGCTCTTCGGCGAGGCGATCGAGCATCCGGCCCCCTCGCCACCGTCCGAGGATCACCTGTTCGGCATGGGCATCCACCACGCCGTCCGGGCGCACATCTGCATCCTCAGGGGCCGGCTCTGGCAGGCCGAGTACTGGATTCACGAGCTGCGCGACCTGGGCCTGACCATCGCCTGCCGGCATCGCCGTCTCGAAACTAGCTACGGCCGCGGCTTCGACGCGCTCCCGCCGGATGTCCTCGACCGCTTCGCGGCGGCGCTGCCTGCCTCGGTCGAGCCGGAGTCGCTCCGCTCCGCCCTCTCTGCCGCTCTGAAGGGCCTGCTGCAGGAGAGCCAATCCCCGCTCACCACGCTCGAACGGCTAGAGCGTGAGCTACAGGAGCTGCTCACGGTAGAGGGAGCGTCGTCCCCGGTAGCCTGCCTCTAGCCCTCGGGAAGCATCGCCGGCCGGGCCGTCGCCACTAGAATCGACCGAACGGCGAGGGGGCGTAGCTCAGTGGTAGAGCAACGGACTTTTAATCCGTCGGTCCTGGGTTCGAATCCCAGCGCCCTCACCATCGATTTCCGGCGTAAATACGCCAGACTGACTTTAGGAGCAGCGAGAGCTAGTCGACAATAAGTAGCTTGTACTGCAAAAGTACTGCTTGACCTTCCGTCAGCGGACCAAGGTGTTTTGAATAGCGCAGCAGAGACCGGGCCGCTAACCGTCGGTGACGGTGGACTCTCGCAGGAGCGCATTCCCGCCTTCCTCAAGCGCGTATGTCCTCCGGACAGCGGGGGTCGGGTATCAGTGGCGCTGCTTCGATGTTTCTTTATCAGCGGAGTCCTCTGGTTCTTGTACCAGCTTGCGGTGCACAAAGGCGGAGGTGTTAACGGAGCCGCAGCGGTATCCACCGTCCTGCTGGTTTGCATGGTGTGGGTGCACCAGTGGGGCGTGATCGAACCGGTTGTGCAGTCCAATGAGTGGATCTGGCGCAGCGTGGCACTTTCATTCTTTGGGTTCGGGAGCGGTGCGGCACTTGGAGCGTCTTCTGTGTCACTGCAGACGTGGTGCGTAGTAGTAGGCGTGTGGATACTCGCCGTGGTCAGTAGCTGCACCCCCGTCAGTACAGACTGGTGGCTAGGCTCGATGGTGGCTGCCGTGGTACTGATGGCCACCCTGCTGATCGGAGCTGCGCCATGGTTGGCTCACCAACACGCCAGCGGGGCCGACAACGCAAAAGCCGTCGAGAACATCATTCTCGTCGCGACATTCTTCGTTATTCCATTGCTCGGAATACGGCGATACCGTATTTCGACGGAGTTCGAGCGCCAGGACCCGACCATTCGGGATCCTGAGCGATACGGTGCGCTTGAGAGAACCTTTTGGTGCATGTGGGGCACTCTCATTTTTGCGTTTGGAGCAGTGACGACAGGAGTGGTTGCCCTGACTGACGCTGGAAATCGCTTCATAGCCGTCAACATGGCTAACGCGTCTCACCATCTGTCCTTGCTTCCGTTTGTCGCCGTTTCCGTCGTCGTGGTGGGTGTTAGCTCTTTCGCCGTTCTTCTGTCCCGTCCGAGGCGGATTCTTTCAGAGCCCCCCTGGGGGACACGCCCGTTAGTGTCCAGCCGGTCTTGTCGTCGTCGATTCTGCTTTTGGTCGCTTCCGTCTTATGGGGGGCTGTCCCGTGGCTCTAACGGCAGTCGCCGGCGTTGGAACATTTGCTTGGGTCACGCAACTTGGTGGCCCAGGGTTCGCCATACTCATGCTGATCTCAATACCCTGGGCCATCCTAGTTGGATACGTCGTGGCGTCGGGTGTGATCGACGATATCGGAAAGATTGAATTCCAGCAGTTGGACAGGACTAGCCTCTTCACTACGAGATTGCTGGGCGTAGCCTGTGGATCGGCAACACTATGGGTATGGGTGTGTGGAGCTTGGGGTATGCATACATGGCTCGCGGCGACTGAAATGGCAACGATTGTCGCCTTGGCCCTGACAAGTCAACTCGTTTTCATAACTCTTGCGGCATGGACTCTAGAGAGGTCGAGAAGTTGGAAGCCGACGGGTTCCCCGAGCTACATTTCGCTCCACCATCCGGTTGCCGGCGTGTTTCAGAATCAACTCCTCTTCACCTTTGCAGGGGGAATGTTGATCGTCCTCGTCAACGCAACCTACGTCATCGTCCAGGAAAGATCACTCGGCCTCCTGGTGGCCGGACTCATGTCGTTATTCACAGCTGTTGTTGGGGTGTTCGTCTGGCCCTTTAGCATCCTGGAAAAGGATGTTACGACTCACGTAGAGATGGAGAGAATGCGCCGGCCCTCTCGCGGACTCATGGTCCGTGCCCGGGAGGTAGAGACGGTGGCGCGGGAGCTAAATCAAGAAAGGGTGAACAGAATCGATCGAGTGTTCAAGGATCGCTTCAAGCTTGGTTATGCGATTCCCTTGTTTGTAGTGGCTAAGATTGCCTCTGTCCTTGGGAGATGGCGCAGCTAACCCTGCGTTACATGTATGCCACTGAACCTGCTACCGGCGAGACTGCGACGCCGCGTTGAGGTCCTCGCGCCAAAGAACATGAGAAGCGATAGCCTTGGACTTGATACACCGGCAGACTTTCCGCTGGCGGAGTGGGAGGCCACTCACGCTGAAATCAACGACGACGTTGATGGGAGGGTGCCTGCGCCCAGTGTTGCGGAGTTTCGGGCCGGCTGGAATGGCCCTTTCTATCGACTATTAGGCGAACGATGGAAGTTGGCGTGAAGAATCCGCCGCCTTTGTCCCTCGGCCATCGCGAATTTGCCGAGAAAGTACTCATACACTTTGCCGAAGGCACCGCCTTCAAGGCCGCTGAGTGCAGAATTTACAAGCCGCAACAGTCGGAACTGTGGGCGATCACGAAATCTGCAGAGTTCTGATCACGAATTTTACATAGGTGCCGCGGCAAGGCCGGCATCTCGATTCGTGAAGAGTACCAGGCGTTCCGCTGGAAGGTTGAGGGTGTCCGACACCACGAACCCGGGGGAGGAAGTGGGCTTCCCCCGTTTTCGGAGACAGTTCTATTGTGTGGTCGGGCTGCTGAAGTTGTAGGTTAAGATAGCCGCTGCCGGTTGTTGGGACTCCGTCAGCTGCCGAGTGGGGTGAGCCGCCTTGGGGCGGCTTCCTTGGTTTTGGAATGGATTACGCAAGTCGGTCGGGTTTGAAGGGACTTTTAGGTGGAGTAGGGTGATGTCAGTCGGGCTCCGGAGGGCAGGGTGAGCGATCACGCGGTCGC
>JAJPKF010000015.1 GCA_021323865.1 Pseudomonadota bacterium
TCGACACCGGCTACGCAGCTCCGACCTGGATACCCGAGCAGTGCCTGTCTCACGTCGACGCCCAAACCAAGACATACAACGGCTGCCTCGACAATCCCGGAGGCTGATGACCGACAAGAGGTGTACGGTCCAGAGCCGGCGAACTCTGCGGCGATTGCCGCCTGCGGCTCGATTCATTCCGGCGAGACGCGAGAGCTGAGTCGAAGGCACGGCGGAAGGGACAGCCGGTAAGACCTCGGCCGCGAGTAACTGGCCGGCACGGTCTTACGCCTGCAGGTTTCAGCCGCGGAACACCTCGGCCACGCGCTCGATGAGCATCGGAAGTCGTCCTGCCGAGCCCGCGTAGGGTCAACCGCTCCGAGCCTGACCGTGCTACTATTCGCGGGCCATGCCCCTTGATAACGGCTTACTGATAAGGTGGTCGCCGGAATCGACAGGCACGACACTGCAACGGCATCAAGGGCCGGGCGTCGTAGGCAAGCAGCTCGTTGACGGCCTCGATCAGCCGCTCCGTCGCCCGGGGCCCGTCCTTGGACTCGCGGATGTAGGTGCCCTCTCGGGTCGTCACGTCGACTCGCGGCAAGTGCATCGAACGTCGCCGCCCAAAGACTGATGTTCCGCGACCATCCGGTTCTCGCCACCATCCTCAATGTGACGCTGGGAATCTGGCTCGTGCCGGAGATCCTCCTCGTCATTCGGACCAGAATCGTCAGGCTCCACGTCACGGCCCAGGACCGCTACTCGGGTTTGGCAGTCGCCGGGTCTGTAGGGTTGGCTATCTTCGCCGCGTCACCGGTCGCTCACTGGCTCCCCGGCGCGTCCCTTCCCGGCAGCCGGATCGCGACGTTCGCGGTGGGCTTCGCGATCATGGTCGGCGGCATCGTCCTGCGTTGGTACTCCATCTGGAGCCTCCGCCGGTACTTCACCATGTCGGTGCTGGTTCAGCAGGGGCAGCGGGTCGTCCGCGCCGGCCCCTACCGCTTTGTGCGTCATCCCTCGTACACGGGAGCCCTGATCACACTCCTGGGTCTTGGGATTGCTCTGGGCAACTGGGTGAGCATCGCCGTGTTGGTGGTCGTCCCCATGGCCGGATTCTGGTACCGCATTCACGTGGAGGAGGAGGTATTGATGAGGTCCTTGGGCGACGATTACGAAGCGTACATGCGGGAGACCAAGCGGCTCATCCCCGGTTTCATCTAGTCACGAGTGTTGGGAAGGCTGGGCGCTGACCGGCGGAGGAGCACGACGGACTGCCCGAGGCGTGGCCCTGAGTGGGTCGCAGCCAGGGGGCGCGTCTGCAACGTCATCTCCGCCGGCATTCCTCCCTGGAGGCGAAGGGCGGCCGGAAGTGCCGCGATCGCACGACGGCCCGATGGACGGGCGGAGAACGTGAAACCAGGGGCGCGCTGACGCCTCATCTTGGCGGGTATACTGCACCACCGCCAGTGCCTCACCAGGGTCGCGAATGGAAGCTCTGACGACGCCGCTCGAGATGCGTCTCCTGGGCGGGTTCGACCTGCATGACCAGGGACGGCGAGTCGACGTCAGGTCACCGCGTCAGCAGTCTTTGCTTGCCTGGCTGGCGTTGCATGCCGGCGAACCGCAGCCGCGGGGTCGCATCGCGGCCCTGTTCTGGCCTGACGCATCGGATGCGGGCGGCCGCAACAACCTGCGCAAGCTCCTGCATGATCTCCGCGGAGCCTGGTCCGAGTGGGATGCCCACCTGGCAGCTGAACGGGATGTGTTGGTGTGGCACGCGGACCGCCCCTACTCGCTCGACACAGAACGATTCCTCCGTCTGGCGGAGTCGGCTCATGACCTGGAGTCCATACGTGCGGCGGTCGCGGCGTACTCCGGTGAGTTTCTGCCCGAGTGCTACGACGAGTGGGCACTGGCCGAGCGGGAGCGGCTCCAGAGCCGGTTTCTGCGACTGCTGACGCGAGGCGTTGAGGTCGGCGAGGCCACTGGGGACCCTGCATCCGCCCTGTCGTTTGCCCAGCGCATGGTTCTCGACGAGCCGCTCCGCGAGGACGCGTATCTGAGCATGATGCGACTTCATGCTCTGGCCGGCAACCGCGCAGAGGCGGTGCGGGTCTATCATTCCTGCGCCTCGGCCCTGGAGCGGGACCTGCAGGTCGCACCCGGTCCCGAGCTCCAGCAGATGTACCAGAGGCTCCTCGATGCGCAACCGCCCGGCGCGGCTGGTCCGGTCGGGCGACCGCCGCTGGTCGGTCGCGAGGCGGAGTGGCAGGACCTCCAAGAGGCCTGGAAACGGGTCCTCGGTGGGGGCCCACAGGGGGTTCTCCTCACCGGTGAGCCGGGCGTCGGAAAGACCCGACTAGCTCAGGAAATGCGGGAGTGGGCCGAGCGCCAGGGCATCCCGGCGGTTCAGGTCGGCTGCAATCCCGGTGAAGAGGGGCTGCCGTTTGCAGCGATCGCCCGATTGCTCCGGTCACCCGTCATTGCCCGGCGACTGCCGGCTCTCGAGCCGGTATGGGCCGCCCAGCTTACCCAGCTGGTGCCCTCACTGGGAGCGGATTCCACCACCGGTGCGACGGCCCCGGCCGAACCACTCGATCGCGCCGCACGTGTCGGTTCCGGCGACATGGACTGGCGCCGTCACCTGCTGCTCGACGCCATCGCCCGATCCGTCCTCCTCGCCCAGCCATTGGTGCTCGTGATCGACGACATCCAGTGGTGCGATCCGGATAGCGCCAACGCCATTCGGCATCTCTACCGATTCGATCCCGACGCGCGGCTGCTGCTGATCGGCACCTCCCGCTCGGCCGGTCAGGAGCGGGACGCCCTCTTCGATCGGACGCCCGACGGTCCGGCTCAAGAGGTCGAGGTTGCGCCGCTGAACCGAGCGTCGATCCGCAGCCTCGCAGAGGAGGTCGCGCCGGACGACGCCGTCTCCGATCGCTTTGTCGACACGCTGTGGCAGATCACCGAAGGCAATCCGCTGTTCATCGTGGAGATGCTCCGTGCGGGATGGCAGCATGAGCCCGATTCGCCCCTGCCGTCCAGCCTGCGTGCGGCGATTCGAGCCCGGTTTGCCCACCTGCCGGCCGGAAGCCGGGACCTCCTCGACGTTGCTGCAACCATCGGTCGGAGCTTCGACCTCGCGGTCCTGTCGAGTGCCTCGGAGCAATCCCAGCCGGATCTCGTGCGCAATCTCGATCTGCTCTGGCGACTTCGCATCATCCGGGAGCGGGAGGCCGGCGGCCCGGAGGACGGCGGGCGCATGGGGTACGAGTTCAGCCATCCCCAGGTCCGCGTGGTGGTGTACGAGGATATGAGCCCAGCACGCCGGACCATGCTCCATCGGCGGGTGGCCGAGGCGTATCGAACGGTGGCCCCTTCTTCCGGCGAGGACACGGCCGCCGAGGTTGCCCGCCACTTCGACCTTGGCGGTGAAGGAAGCCTGGCCGGGGATTTCTATGTCGGGGCTGCCCGTCGTGCCCGCGCCGTCTATGCCAATGAGGCCGCAGTGGCTGCCTACCGTCGGGCGCTGCAGCTCGTGCCGGACGTCCGCGGCGATGTCGCGCGTGAGCTGGGCGAGACCCTGCAGCTGACCGGAGCGTGGCCGGAAGCGGCGGAGCTGTACCGTGAAGCGCTGCGGTCGGCTCTCGAGGCCGGAGACTGGCGCGCCACGGCTCGATCACGGGCGGCCATCGCAGCGCTGCTCCGCCAACAGGGCAGACCCATGGAGGCCCTTGCGTGGCTCGACGACGCGAGATCGGACCTCGAGCGGGCCGGAGAACCCGAGGGGATCGGCGCCATCCTCGGCTCGATGGCCGAGACCGCAACGGTACTGGCCCGCTACAACGAGGCGACCTCCTGGGCTCGAGAACAGCTGCGGCTCGCCGAGGAAGCAGGAGACACGATCCAGCGGGCAGAGGCGCTCTTGAATCTCGGCACCATCTGCGCCCGCCAGACCCAGTACGCGCAGGCGCTGGATTACTATGAGCGCAATCTCCGCCTGGAGGAGGCACTGGGCGATCGGGGCCGGATTCAACGCTCCGTTGGGTTGATCGGAAACGTCCGCCGGCTCCGCGGTGAGCTCGGGCGGGCCCGCGAATCGCTCGAGCGGCAGATCGCCATTGCCCGGGAGATCGGTCACGTACACGGCGAGGCCATTGGGATGGGCACGCTGGCCAATGTGCTCGAAGAGCAAGGCGACTTCGACGCGGCCATGGATCTGACCCTAAGAGTCTTGAACATTTATCAGGGGCTGGGTGACCGAGGCAGAGCCGCCTCAGCCCTTGCCAACCTCGGCGTGCTCTACTACGACCGGGGTGACTACCGAGAGGCCTGGAACCGGATGAGCCGGGCCACAGAGCTCCTGCTCGAAGCGGGTGATATTCGCAACGCGGCCGTGGTGCTGGGCAGTTTGGGCAGCATCTATAGCGAGCTGGGGCAGTCTGACGAAGCGATGGCTTGTCACACCGCCGGGCTGCTCATCTCCCTTGAGATTGGCAACCCCCAGAATGCGGTGCTGGAGGCCGGCGCGATCGGAGAGTCGTACCTGCGGGACGGCTGCCTCGATCGGGCGGAGGCGTTCCTCGAGAGCGCCTATTCGCTCGCCCGCCGGTTCGACATGAACTACTGGGTGTGCCTGTACCTTCACCTGCTGGCAGATGTCAGCAGTCGCCGCGGAACCGATGAGAAGGCGGCGACCGTCAATGGTGAGGCGCTCGGGATCGCCGAAGCCACGGGACGCCTCGAGGTGTGGCTGCGAGCCAAGCTGCTGGACCTCAGTCTGCGGACAGGACTGGGCCAGATTGATGCTGCATCCTGTCGCAAGGAGCTGCAGCAGCTTTTACGAAGCTCCCACTCGAAGGCGGAGACGGGAATGATCCGCTACCACCTCTGGAAGCTTGGCGGCCGCACGGAAGCCGCACGGCGTACAGCCGCGAAGCTCCATCGGCACTTGTACGCGACAAACCCCCGGCGGGACTACGCCGACCGGTTGAAAGAGCTAACCGGCGAACGACCGGCGCCGGGCCCGCCGCTCGGCGATCCTCCGCCGCTCGTGGATGGCCGGGATGCCTCGCCGGAGCGGATTCTCGAGCTCTTGAACGAGCTGGCAGCACAGGCCGATGAATACCCGGCCGACGCCGCCGGGCCTACACCTTCCGGGTAACGGTCTGGTAACGCTCTCTTTGGTATGGTGCTCACATACCGGTCGGGGGAGGCATAGTGCGCAGAGAAGACCGGCCGCTGCCGACCCGCTTCTCCTTGCAGATCTGGCCGGAGTCGGGCGACGAAGGCAAGACCGAATGGCGCGGCAAGGTTCACCATCTCGCCACCGGAAACAGCCGGTACTTTCGGGACTGGGCCACCATGCTGGCCTTTCTTGAACGGGCATCGACGAACTCGGAGGGCGGTGAGCCGGACCGGGACATCCGCATCGAGTGAGCTGCCTGCGATAGGGCAGGTCGAGAACGAACAACCCGCGGTCTGAGGCGAACCCGCTCGCTACCGGCCACGCTGAACCTTGCTGCTAGGCCAAGCACGACCACACGGTCAAGGCCGCGAGAGGCCCCGCTCGGTGGCCTCGAACGCAGGCTCGGTTTCACGCCTTTGTGGAACGGCTCGGCACGTTCGCACACGAGCTGGGAGACAATGAGCGCCATTTCCTGATCCGCATCCTGGCGCGGGCTGGGGCGGTTTCCATCGACCGCGCGATGGCCTCCTCCGATTCCAGCTGCGCCTGTGGTCACAGCTGCTGTTCCCCACCTGCCAGGCGCCGAGCGGGCAGCCTCGACCCACAACCGATGCCGGGGGAGGCGGACGACCGGACGCATCCCCACGAGGACTAGTGGGCGGACGCATGTGCCGACTTGCACACACGGTCGATGCTTCTCTACCATACGGTGCGCAAGCCTGAAAGACGGGACACATGTCAGAGCACAACCTCGGCACCGCCGTCCATCGGGTTCACAACCATCGCCGCTCTGGGAGTGCTGGGGCATGAGGAACCGCCAAACCGAATCGTTGTCGCGAGAACAGGTTACTACCATACCTGCGGGATCAAGACGAACGGCACCGCACTCTGCTGGGGCTATGACAACTACGGCCAAGTATCGGGCACATCCTGTTGTTTATTCATAAGCACGAGCCAGCCACCCGGCGACGGTGCCTTCAGCCAAATCAGCGCAGGCCAGTACCACACCTGTGGCATCAAGACTGACGGCAGCGCCCTCTGCTGGGGATACGACTATTACGGCCAGGTGGACGGCACGCCCACCTCGACCAACAACTACTCGGCTACCGGCCCTCCACCCGGCGGCGGCACCTTCATCCAAATCAGTGCGGGAGGCGTCCAAACGTGTGGGATCAGGACTGACTTAACCGTCCTCTGCTGGGGGGATGACACCTACGGAGAGCTCGACGGCACGGCCGGCACGTCCACGCACACCGGCTCCCCACCCGGCGGCGGCACCTTCACGCAGATAAGTGCGGGCCTCGGCCATACCTGCGGGCTCAAGACGGACGGCACCGTCCTCTGCTGGGGGGACGACTATAACGGCCAGGTCGACGGCTCGCCGAACACGACCTTTCCCTACGAGACCACCGGTTCGCCCCCAGGCGGTGGGACCTTCACCCAGATCAGCGCCGGATACGGGGACACGTGTGGCATCAAGAGCAATGGTAGCCTCCTCTGCTGGGGATACGACGCGTACGGCCAGCTCGACGGCTCGCCGAATGTCAGCACCGCCTCTGGCGCTCCGTCAGGCCTCGGCACTGTGACCCGGGTCACGGCTGGAGGAAGGCACACGTGCGCCCTCAAGACCAACGGCTCCGTGCTCTGCTGGGGCGACAATACCTACAGCCAACTCGGTACCATCGTCAGCGGCACCGACACCGGCACACCACCTGGGGGCGGGTCGTACGCCCAACTTGGACTCAGTTCCGGCCAGTCGCATACCTGCCGCATGAACCCGAACGGCTCGATCTACTGTACCGGCGACGATACCCAGGGTCAGCTCGACGGCACACCCAGCACCACCACCCATTCCGCCACCCTCTCTGGGTCATACGTGCAGGTCAGCGCGGGCCAGTACCATACCTGCGCATTGACGAACACCCGGACGGTCAAGTGCTGGGGTGATGGCGCCACCGGCATGAGCACGCCTGTCTCCGGTATCTTCACCCAGATCGCCTCGGGAGGCGGCCATTCGTGTGGCCTCCGACCCGACGGCAGCGACGTCTGCTGGGGAGACGAGCCCTTGGTGGCCCTCGGCCCCTTCGTCCAGATCAGCGCGGGCACCAATCACACCTGCGGCATCAGGGTTGATTCCATGATCGTCTGCTGGGGAGACAACTCCAGCGGTCAAGCCCCTGAATACACATACGGGTCGTTCGTCCAGATCAGCGCGGGCGGGAGCCATACCTGCGGCCTGGCGTTCGATTCCACTCTGTCCTGCTGGGGATCGGATCAGTACACCCAGGCAGTTCCGCCCATCGTCGGTACCTTCAGCCAGATCAGCAGCGGAGCCGCCACCAACTGTGCCCTCCGGACCGACGGTACCGCCGTGTGCTGGGGCAAGAACGCCAGCGGCCAGGCCGTCGCTCCGACCGGCACCTTCACCGCCCTGGCAGCCGGTGGCGATCACACCTGCGGCGTCTCCACCGCCGGCAGCGTCATCTGCTGGGGCGCTTCCACCGGCTTCAGCTCCACACTCGCAGCCTCGCAGACGCACCTCAGCGTGAAGATCTCCAATGGTTGGACGACCATGCAGTGGCGAGGCCCCAAGCACGCCATCGGCTACAACGTCCTCAAGCGCGGTCAGCTCCTGAACTCCCACCTGATCCGCGGACATCACCGCCATTACCGGTTCCGCATCCACCGGGTCGTGCGTCATCCGACGCTGTCCCTCGTCGCCCAGCTCCGCAAGTAGGACGACAGCGAAATGGCCGCACCTCCAAGATCTGGAGGGGCGGCCGTTCTGTTTGACAAGTAACCCGCCAGGCCCCGGCGGGCCCTAGGCGTACCCATCCGGCGCCTCGATGTGGCTGGCGATCCGGGCCGCAAATCTGTATACTTTTTCGATAGATCGTCTGACATACAGCAGTGACTCGGAGGGCGGGACGTGACGGCTGAGAGGCACGACGAGATGGATCAGCTCCAGACGGAGGTCGCGGAGCTGAAGGAGCTGGTACGCCGGCTGGTCGGTGAACAGAGCGCCAGGGGCGCGGGCGGGGAGAGGCACGAGGGCTCGCGCCTGCTCTCGCGTGGCGCACTTGTCAAGGGTGTGGCCGCGGGCGCGGCAGGTCTGGCCGCGGCGGGAATGAGCGGAGTGTTCAACGGCACGAACGCTCTCGCGTTTTCGGAATCCGACGCCACCACCTTTGTGGCCGAGGGCAACGGTGGGACGAGCTCGACACCGGCGGGAACCGGCTTTCAAACCGCCACGGCGAACAAGATCGACAGCGCCTATTACTCGACGGGCGCCTTCCTCGTCGGATCGAAGTACGGAGTCTACGCGAGCTCGGCATCCGGGGTGGCATTGCATGGATCCACCAAGGCGAATGACGCGGTACAGGGAACGACGGCGGCAACCAATCAGAGTGGAGTCGCGGGATTCAATACATCCGGAGCCAACGGATACGGAACCTACGGGCAGGGACAGACGGGCGTGTTCGGTCGCAGCCTATCTGCCGGAGTCGGCGTCCTTGGGGTTCTGAATGATAGTGCACCGCCGGCAATTCCGGCCGGAGGAGCCGCGATTCAGGGCGACGGCGGCACGGGCGGACTCGGCGGGTATTTCAGCAGCGGCGGAACCGCGATACGTGCGACTGGCACTGGCATTGGCGTTGACGCATCAAGCTCCTCGATCGGCGTGCAGGCATATGGAAGCACGAAAGGAATCTACGCCACGACCAACGCGTTCCCAGACGGAAATGGTCAGATCGCCATCCACGGCGACGTGAATGGCTCCCTTGACTTGGGTGGTGGGGCCTATGCGATCGGAGTCTTGGGGTCGAACAGCGATGGGGGCGGCGGCGGCGCGGGCGTGCAGGGTACGCACGCCGGGAATGGCTGGGGTGGCTACTTCACGGGCACGGCCGGGGGCGGCGCATACGGGGGTACCGGCAGCACGGCCGCAAATGTTCAGGGACTCCATGGAGAGATTACGACCACGACCCCAGCGGCCGGGTCCGCGGGCGTTCTCGGTCAGAACGACGGCACCAATGCCAACGGCTACGGCGTTCAGGGAACGCATGCCGGCGGAGGATGGGGCGGCTACTTCAGCAGCGCGAACGGCCATGGCGCCTACGGATCCACGGCGAGCACCACGTCCGGTGCCAGCGGCGTTCTGGGCGAGGTTACGAGCACCTCACCTGGGACCGGTTCGGTTGGCGTCTTTGGGAAGAACGACGGAACCAACGCCAACGGCTACGGCGTGCGGGGATACCACGCCGGGGGCGGGTATGGCGGGTACTTCACCAGCGTGAGTGGCACCGGCGCCTATGCCAGCGGAACGACGGTCGGCATCCGCGGAGCGGGAGGCAATGGCCGGGGAGCGGTCCTCAGCGGAGCGACGGCCCAGCTGAGCCTATCCCCCGCCTCCGCAAGCCATCCGGCCTCGGGTCAGCGGGGAGACTTTTTCGTCGACACCTCGGGCCACCTCTGGTTCTGCAGGGGCGGCACCACCTGGGCTCAGCTCGCGTAAGCCTCCTCCTATTCTCAGGACACCTCCTGCGATCCGGCCGTGGCTCCCGACCTGATCGGTGCGGAAGCCTACCGCCTAGGGCCAATCCGCGTGTCCTCAATGTGCGGGGCCTGGCCGGCACCATAGGGACCGCTCTGCCACACGGCCATCCGCCCGTCGCGGCTGATCTCTTGAGCGCTCAGCAGCTCCCCCTGCTCCAACCTATAGTCGTCCTCCAACTCTTGCGCTCGTGTCCTTTGAAGGAAAGCCTTGAGCCGCTTGAACAGGTGCTGCATAGGTCAATATAGTCCCGTGCCGCTCGATCCGATCGATCCGAAATGCTGCATCTCTGCCTTGCGCGTTGCGTGCGTCCTCAGGATGAGGAGGCGTCAGCGCAAGCGCGGCTGCGATGCCCCCTGGAGCGGTAGCAGACCGGCAGCGGGCTGCCATGCCGCCCCCTTTCCCGGTAGCAGACGGGCTCGGGTATGCTCAGCAGATAGATCGCCTGACGGCCGCGATACGTCCCGTCTCCCACGATCTGATCGGCATCGTTGATGCCCGCGACGGTCTGTAGATGCCAGCCGCTGCCCTTGGAGATGAGGTGATTGAGGTTGTAGGCCCGGTGGCTGATCCAGAGCACCGGCGGCCCCAGATTCAGGCTGGCCTTGCCTCGAAGCGGACCGCGATAGCAGTCGGGCCCAACCGTCATCGCCGTCGCACAGCACATGCCGCACATTTTGGCCATCTCGCCGACCACCCAGCCCTGGTCGTTCACCCCAATCGCGGTCGCCCAGCGGTAGCCATGGAGGAGCGGCAGCGTCTGCCGAAGCCACATAACGCTGCTGGGACAGCGTTGTGTTGCACAGAGCGTCCACAGTGTCGCTCGAATCCCCAGGGAATGGTTTGAGCGAAACGTATCCCCCGCGACCCAAACCTCCCTGCCGGAGCGGGCAATCGAGGCAGCACGGGCCGACTTCCCCGGGAGACGAGACCGGAGCAGCCCATGAACCGGCGAGCTGCCGCCTGTTCCGTTCAACCAGACGAGCGCGTGTTCGTATCCGTAGGCGCGGCCGTCGTCCGTGCCCGCGACGTCTCCTTGATCGTCGATGGAGGCGAGCGCCGAAATGTGGCTCAAGGGCCGCAGGGAACGATCGACGTGATAGCCGCCCGAGATCGGGCGCCATCGCGCTGCGTGGGTGTTGCCGACGGCCGGGCTCTGGCCGGCGACCCACCACGCGGAGTTGACCGCCGACACAGACGAGTATGGATAGCGCGAACGAGGCTCCGGCAGGCGGAGCCAGCGACCGTGCCCCCCACGCGAGCGGCCCATGCGCCAAACATAGCCGAGCAGATGGCCCTGCCGATCGGCGCGCTCCGCGGTGACCGCCACGATGCCGGGAGCAACATCCTCAGCAAACGATTGCTGTGCGCCCTTGGGCAAACCCAACCAGTGAAGCCGGTTTCCCGCGATCAGGAAGGCCTCGTCGGGATGCGGCTGCTTTGGATAACGCGGCCGAGAGACAGCCGCGTCGCCCGACACGTCGCCTTGATTGTCCAAACCGGTCGCCACGGGCTGCGACCGAACCGGGAACTTACCCAGCTGCTGGGCCGTGAACTCGGGCGGCGGTACGAACTGGACAAGCGGCTCGCCCGGGCCGGTCGCAGCCGGAAGCATCAGTGCCGCGCCGACCGCGAGCAGGAGAAGGCCACCCCGGAGCCGCGGTCGGAAGGTGCGGTCAGTCATGAGTTCTCCTTTTGGGTTGCGGCAGGATCCACCGTCTCCTATAACGTCGGGCCGCCCCGGAACGGGACAGCCGGCGCCCGTGGGTTCCATAATCGTGCCGAGAGACAAACCGGAGAGGTGTCATGATCAAAGCCGGTGGCGCATTGCTGTCGTTCATGCTGGTCGGCGCCGCCCTCGCGGCTGGAACCGCGGGCCTACACGCGGCCAGGCCGGCGACCTCGCGTACCGTCTTTATCTCGGCCAAGCGCCCCTGGACGGACACGGGTGTGCGAGTCACCCGAGGCCACACCTTTCGCGTCACCGCAACGGGCTCCGTCGCGTGGCAGCCGGGCCGCCGGAAGGTGGCGCCGGACGGCCTTCGCTTCGTCAATTACGTCTGTGCCAGCGCCCAGTACGGCAAATTTCCCTTCGAGGCCCGGGGGCTGAACTGCTGGGGGCTCATCGGGCGGATCGGCACCACGGATGTGCCCTTCCCGGTCGGCTCGCGGCTGACCCTCAAATCTCCCAGCAGCGGCAAGCTCTATCTGGGCTTCAACGACAACGTCTATTCAGACAACAGCGGCGGCTTCACGGCTCACGTCTCCCGCTAGGTGTCGGCCCATCGAGAAGCGCTCGCAAGCCCATTCGACCGACGTTTGCTTCTCGGCAAATCCATGCCGCGCGTCGATCAGAACGTCGAATCCAACCCCCCAGACCGGGCCGGCGGCGTTTCAAGGACGTTCGGTGTGTGCCAGAATACGACTCGGGTGACCATCGTCGACGGTCGCTCCCACTCCTCACAAAGGAACACGCTCATGCGCGCTCTCGTCGCCATTGGTCTCTCGTTCGCCATGCTTCCTGCCACTCTCCTCACCGCCCTGGCGGGTGGTCCCACGACTGCCTCCTGGACACAATTTCGGTACGGCCCGAGTCACACCGGCTTCAATCCCCATGAGACGACTCTCACGCCCGCGACCGTCGGAGCCCTGATGCCGCTCTGGCAGACGGGCCCGGGAGGCGTCTACACCGACCCGGCCGTGGCGAACGGCCTGGACTTCCTGACCGGACGCCGGAATGGGCAATGTTCCGGGTTTGAGGCCCTCAGCGCCCAGACCGGAAAGGTGAAGTGGAGTCACAGCCTCAAGGCCTTCCGCTGCACGGACCCCGCCGTCTCCGGGAAGTACGTTGTGCTCCTGACGCGCAATCCGCTGCGACTGTCCGTCTGGCGCGCCGCCACCGGCAAGCGTGTATGGTCGGCCACGATGCCCCCTGGTCGGTATTCCTCCCCAACCGTGAGCGCCGGCATCGTGTACGTGGCCGCGCCCAACGGCTACGTGATGGCCCGGCGAGTGCGTGACGGCCTCACCCATTGGGTGGTGAAGCTGCACGGGCCGTTGACGTCTGAAGCACCCGCGGTCACCGGGGGCCGGCTCTACATCACGTCGCAGTCCGGGAAGGTCTTCGCCCTCGGCCTCCGTCACGGCCACGTGCTCTGGACAGTCTCCAGCGGTGTGCCGGCCCAGACGCAGGATGCGACCGTCGCGGTCGCGGGCGGTCAGCTCTTCGTCAGCTCCAACCTCAACACCATGTATGCCGTCAACCTCAGCCGGCACTCCATCGCCTGGAAGTCGAGCGACATCCAGTTCACCCCCGACTTCGCCGTGGCATACGGCCTTATCTACGTGGCCACCGCACCGCAGGGGCCGCATGGACAGGGGCCCAATGTGTTTGCGCTTTCCCAGCAGACCGGCAAGGTTCAGTGGCAATTCACCGGCGGATTCTTCGCGAGCGGACCAGAGGCGGCCGGCGGAGTTCTCTACGTCAGCACCGATGGACCGGCCGGCACGGGAACGCTGTTTGCCCTCAACGCCAAGACCGGAGCGAAGCTGTGGAGCGGGCCTGGCGCCGGCAGCTATCCCAGCTATCCGGCCATCGTCAACGGGCGGGTCTACGTGAACAACCGCTGCTACGGCCTGCCCAAGTAATAGGGCCGGCCCGGCCTGCCGCGGACCGGACGCTGATCGAGGGCGGCATCATGCCGTGGGGTCAACCGATCGCGAGCCACTGGCCCGTGACGTTGGTGGTTTCGTTGGTGCCGTCGCGGTGGACGACCCGGATGTTACAGCCGAGGTTATTGATGGCGTCGACGGTGCAATAGTGGTCCAGCTGGTTGGCGGAGGCCACGACGGTGGGCACGTTGCCGTCGCGGAAGGGCTTGGGAAAGCTGAGGGCCACGGTGCCGAAGTACGCGGCCGCCAGGGCCGCGGTGAAGGATCCGAATTGGACCTTGGAGAGCTCGACGGGGCATTCGAGCTTCTGCGACGTGTAGCCCCAGCGCGTGTACTCGACGCCGTCGAGGTAGCACCAGGAATCGGAGCTGCTGAGGTTGTGGCTGCCGAGGACGGTGAGGGTGATGGTGTGCTCGCCGTCGAGGAGGCCCCTGGCCACCCATATCTTGTCCATGGGGTACACGGCGCCGTCTTCGGAGGTGTCGGAGATGTTGCTGGGGAAGCCGCGGTAGAGGTCGATGGTTTGGGGTGTGCCTGCGTCGACCTGGACGGTGATCTGGCCGCAGTCTCTTCCCCTGCGGGTGAGGATCGCGAAGTCCTGCATACGGTCGGTGAAGACCATGGTGTCGCCGAAGGCGTGGGAGCGCTTGAGTGACGTGGAGTAGTACAGCGCGCCCAGGGCGGCCGGGTTGTAGGTGACCCAGCCACCGGGTGGGATGATGCCCGAGAGGCTGACGGCCGGATTGGAGATGGGCAGCCGCACGACCTCAAGCTCCTTGAAGTGCTTCTGCGGCCCCAGGGTTTGGATGCGCTGCGACCGCCCGGCCGCGAGGCCCGCGGACCCGAAGATCTTGATCATCTCCTCGGCGATTGCTTGGTGCCCCTGGTCGAGCGGGTGGGTGTGGTTGCCGCCTCCGTTGGAGAGCCACGTGGGCGGGTAGAAATCGGAGCCGGCCCAGGCGGCGTTGGAAGTGTCCTTGGCGTCGGCCCAGAGCTGGCGTAGATCGACCAGGGCCACACCCAGCTCGAGAGCCACGCGTCTGGTGGCCATGGCGTACTGATCGAGCGTGTAGGTGCCCTGGGGGATGGAGCCACCGTTGCCGGCATCGGGCTGATCGTTGGCGTGGGGCGTACAGAGCACGATTTCGGACTGGGGGTAGTAGTGGCGGACGATGTCGACGAGTGAACGCATGCCGGCGTGGAAGTCGGGGGGCGTGACGAACTTGGTGCTGTCGTTGGTGAGGGAATCGTTGACGCCCAGGTAGATGACGTGCATGTCGATGCGGGGCGACCAGCCGGTGAGGTTGCCGTAGCGGCGCAGGACCCGCTGGACCGTGTCGCCGGAAACCCCGTTGTTGACGATCTGGATGACCTGGGAAGAGCCGCCTGAGGGCGACTGGATGACCGTGGGACCGTTCCAGCCGTTGATGGGCCCGTCGGACAGGGCGCCGTAGGCATTGGGATCGTAGCGCTGTACCGCGGCTGTGGGAGCAAGCTGCTGGGCAATCAACACGCCCATGCGCTGCACGAAGCCTCCGCCCACGGTGCCCGTAGAGTTGTAGCCGACGGTGATGGAATCGCCCACGAAATGGATGACGACCGACTCGCCGGCGAGGATGCGGGAGAGGGTGCGTGGGACCAGGACGCGGCCCTGGGTCTCCTTGGTGTCGGCGAGCTCGGCGGGTATCGCGGCGACGTTGTAGCGGAAGGAGGTCAGGGCGCCGTACTTCACCATCAGGTGATAGTCGTCGTAGGGGATGTGGTCGAAGGAGAAGGCGCCGCCCGGGCCGGAGGGGGTTTGGGCGATGTAGTTGGCGGATCCTGGGCCCGGATCGGCGACGGGCGGTGAGGAGTAGTCGGAGGCGCGCAGAAGGGTGACAGATGCCCCGACGATGGGCTTTCCGGTGGCGTCGAGGACGGTGTCGGAGATGTATGCGCGGCTCATGGGGGATGAGGCCTCCGGCGTCAGGCTGCAGAGCATCCTCCAGTCCCCGGCCGCCGGCGTCAAGGGGCACGACAGCGCTGCCGGAGGGCGCTTGCCCTCGCGGTGTGCCCTCGATCTTGGCTGCAACGACGAGGGATCGGCCGCAGTCCTGATCGGATCCCGTCGGGATGGGCGCCGGTCGGGCGTGCACTCCCGCCTTCAGCCTGTGGGTCGGTGACCGCCTCATTCACCAGGGCGATGGGGGTCCCAGACGACCACCAAGGTCAGCGATCCAGGAACAAGGAGCTGAATACCCACGCGGATAGCCCAGCTGCATCAGCCGGACACGGGTTGCCGGAGCACTCGCGGAATGTCCGACTCTGCAAGCAGTGGATGCCGTTTTCACCGCGCCGCGGGCTGGGACTGCCCGGTGCCGGGCCCGAGAAACGGCAGAAGGTCGGGCGCCGGCGCCCGACCTTCCGCTATCGAATGGTCGCGTCCCTTACTTGGGCAGTGAGCAGGTCGCGGGGACCTTGAGCTTGCCGCTCTTGACCTGTGCGGCCCGTTTGGCAACAATCTTCCGAATCTTGGCCGGCACGTGATGCATGTCGTTCGTCGCGTATCCGACTCCGCCATTACGGAGCGAGTAGTAGTGCGGGCCGGCGGTCAGCTTGCCCTTGAGATCGGCCCGAATTGTCCGGAAGACGGCCGTCTGCACGCCGACCTCGGCGCTGGTCAGGACGTACTTGCCCAGGTGGCCCTGGTCGGCGGCGAAGCCGATGCCGTAGCGATGGTGCTCCTGCGCCGCCGAGAGATACCCGAGGCCGGTGGCGTCCGCCACGCCGAAGAGGATGTCGGCCCCCTTGGCGATGTGCTGCTCGCCGTAGTTCTTGCCCACCTTGGGGTCGATGAAGGTGTTGGCGAAGGCGGAGAGTACGGTCACGCTCTTGTCCACGCTGCGTGCCCCTTGCAGATAGCCACACATCTGCGCGGTGATGAAGGGCAGCGGCAGCGCCCCGAGCATGCCGATCGTGTTGTGCTTGGCGGCGCCAACCTTCTTCTTCTCCATGAGGCCCGCCAGGACGCCCACGATGTAGCCGGGCTGTTGCGACCGGAAGAAAAGATCGGTCACGTTCGATAGCGCCGCCGGCTTGCCGCCGTTATCCACCGGCATGCCATCGACAACGGCAAAGCGGGTCTTGGGGTTCGCCTTGGCAACGCGATAGACCGCGTTGTCCCAGAGTGCGCCCACGGCGATGACGAGCGGGTAGTGCTTGCTGACGAACGTGTTGAGCGCCGAGACGTAGTCGCCCCCGTTGGGGGCCACGATGAGGGTACCCTTGGTGCCCAAACGCTTGTGGGCCATCTTCAGACCGGTGTAGGCGAGGGCGTTGAAGCCCTGGTCGTTCACCTCGGCAATCACGCCCAGGCCGACCCGAAGCTTGGCGGTGGCGGGCACGACTGATCGATGTGCCGCTGCCGCGGGTGTCAAAACGCCGAGGGTCAAGACGACCACGGCGGCTGCGCCGAGTAGCTGCTTTTTCATATGCGTGCTCTCGATTTCCTACTGAATTTGAGTGCCGGATCACTCGGTGATCTCGGCGGTTCCATCGCCCGAGACGTTGAGTCTTTCGTCACGGGTCGTCGATCTTCGGAAGCTCCTTTCTCCTATTCCTCGTCTGCTTCATCGCCGCCACGGGCGACGTGGTGATGGCCGATGACGGCCAATCCGGCTATCGTGGCCAGCTCGGTGGCTCGCTCCAGGTCGGCCGGGTCCCAGGCATTCGGCTCCTGCTTGGCCACGACCAGGATTCCAGAGCCCTGCCGTCCGGCGTGGATGGGGATGGCGGCCACCGATCGGACCTTGAACCGGATGGCCAGCTCACGGGAGGCCCGCGGATCGGCAAGCGTGTCGTTGATTACCACCGGTCGCCCGGTCATCCATGCCACCGCCATGGCGCCGACCGGTCGGGAGGGAACCCAGTGCGCCGTCAGCGAGATGTCCGACTCGGGAAGCGTGACCGGCACCTCGTCACGCATCTCAACCGCCGTGGTGACGAAGCCATAGCTCTCGCCGCCGAAGTACACCGCGCAGCGATGCGCATGGGCGACGGCGACCGCCTGATGGCCGATGTAGTCCAGGAGGCGCCGTGGCGGGAGCAGATCGAACGGGACCGGAGGGGCCGGCAGGGCCGGGTCCTCCAAATGGGGAACGAGATCCGCCAGGGTGAGGAGACCCAGCTCGTCGGGAAGCAAGCGCTCGATACCCTCGAGGCGGGTTCGATGCGGCTCGGGCAGCATGCTGAGCCACTGTGTTTCCTGAACCTCGTCCTGTACCCCCACCGCCTCAAGGACCGAGAGCAGCGTGACCTCCTCAACCGGCCGGGCGAGCGCCAGCCCTCCATGGGGGCCACGCCGAGCCTCGACCAGGCCGGCTCTCTTCAACGGCCCGACCAGCTGCTGGAGGAACGGCGCGGGCAGCCCCGTCCGCTCGGCGATGCCTCCGACCGTCCCGCCGCCGGTGGCGGCCAGCTCGAGGAGGGCACGGATGGCGTACTGACCGGCACGGGCCACGTGCATAAAGCAGAATTCCTTATCTGTAACTCAGCAATTATGGCAGACGTCGATGGTTGACCGTCGAGCCGCCGGGCACCGGCTTCGGATACCGAGCACCGAGAGGGGATGCGACGGGGCCTACACTACGTCAGCCCGTCCTCAATACCACCATCTGGAGAAGCTGTGGAGAAATACAGCTACCGGTTCTCGTTCGGTCCCTGGAACATTCACGAGGGCGCGGACCCCTTCGGTCCGCCGGTTCGCCCGTCCCGAAGCCTGGACGAGAAGCTTCCCCTCGTGCGGCAGCTCGGCTTCGACGCCATTCAGCTGCACGACGACGATGCCATCCCCAACCTGGATGACCTCTCGTCGCAGCAGCTGGTTCAAGCGGCCCGCGATCTCCGGCGCCAAATCGAGGATGCGGGTCTTACCACGGAATGGATCGCGCCGCGGTTATGGGAAGATGCGCGAACCATCGACGGCGCCTTCACCGCCAACGATCCCGCGGTTCGCGCCTATGCCTCCGACCGGGCGCGCAAATCGATTGACATTGCCCGAGAGATGGACACAGATCTCATCCTCCTGTGGCTGGCTCGAGAGGGCACCTACATCCGCGAGTCCAAGGATGGGGCCTGGGCGACGGAGCGGCTGATCGAGGCCGTCAACGAACTGCTTGCCTACGACCCGGGCATCCGAATCCTGATCGAGCCCAAGCCCAATGAGCCCATGGACCTCGCCTACATTCCCACCATCGGCCATGGTGTGGCCCTGGGCATGTTCACGTCTGACCCAGCTCGCGTGGGTGTCCTGATGGAATCGGCACATGCCGTGCTTGCGGGCCTCGATCCGTCCGACGAGATGGCGTTCGCCCTCGGTCTACGCAAGCTGTGGGGCGTTCACCTCAACGATCAGAACGGGCTCAAATTCGATCAGGACCGCAGTTTCGGATCCGTCGACCTGCGCCGCGCCTTCAATCAGGTTCGGGTCCTCGACGAGCACGAGTATTGGAACGTGGGTATGGTCGGCTTTGATGTCAAGACCATGCGCACCCAGAAGGCAGAGCGGGCGACCGCCCATCTCCGCAACAGCTTGGACGTGTTCCTCCGTCTGGTCGGCGTCGTCCGGTCCATGGACCGACAGGCCGTGTCGGCGGCCATCGATGGTCGGGATTACGAAGAGCTGGACCATCTGGTCATGAACGCGCTGCTGGGAGGCTGAACCGCGCAACTCCGCTCTCCTCCCCCGACTAGAGTGTCGGCTCAGTTCATGGGCCGACCGCTTCAGCATCCTTGAACCGATCCGCCAGAGCCGGGTAAAGCGACCGATACCGGCGGTAGAGCCGATCGTAGATTTCGGCGCGCGCCGGGTCGGGACTGACCACAGGTGGCATGCCGGCCGCGGCGGGAGCCAGCTCCTCAAGCCGTGGGAAGAGGCCGACGCCACGACCCGCCAGGAGCGCCGCCCCGTAGGCCGGCCCTCCCTCGGCGGGCATGGCCGCCACCGGCAGATTGAACACATCAGCCAACAGTTGCATCCAGAATGCGCTCGCGGCTCCGCCACCAGTTGCCCTCACGACGGCTGCCCGCAGACCCGTCTCTCGAAGGAGGTCCAGGGAATCGCGCAGGGCGAACGTGATGCCTTCCAGGACAGCACGAGACAGGTGGGCACGTCCGTGGCCAAGCGACAGCCCGAAGAAGACGCCACGGGCCTGGGCATCGGCGTGGGGAGTCCGTTCCCCCGACAGATAGGGCAGGAACACCAGCCCGTCGCTACCCGCAGGCGCCGACGACGCTTCTCGGGCGATCGCCTCGTATGTGGCACCGGCCATTACAACATCGCGGAACCAGCGAAGACTCCCGCCGGCCGACAGCACCACGCCCATGCCGTACCAGCACCCATCGAGGACGTGGCAGAACGTGTGCAAACGGCCCAGTGGCTCGACCGCCGGTCGCAACTCAGGCGAGAGCACCGTCCCGGAGGTGCCGATGCTGACGAGGATCGTACCGGGGGCGACCACGCCGGCCGCCAGGGCCGCGCAGGCGTTGTCTGCCCCGCCGCTCGTGACCGGCAGTCCCTTGGCCAGTCCGGTGGCCGCCGCTGCTGGCCCGGTCAGGTGGCCCACAACCTCGCTCGAGCCCCTGAGGGATGGAAGCAAGCGGGCGTCGAGGTCGAGGGCCGTCAGCACCTCCTCCGACCATATTCCTCGCGAGATGTCGAAGAGGAGCGTCCCCGAGGCGTCCGACGGCTCTGTGGAGTAGACCCCGGTCAGCCGCATGTTGACGAAGTCCTTGGGCAAAAGGACTGAGGCGGTGCGCGAAAAGATCTCCGGCTCGTGCCGGCGAACCCAGAGGAGCTTGGGAGCGGTAAAGCCCTCCAGCGCCGGATTTCCCACGGTGTGCAGCAGCTGCTCGAAGCCCACTAGACGGGTGATCTCGCGGCATTCGGCGATGCTGCGGCCGTCGTTCCAAAGAATCGCGGGGCGCAGAGGGCTGCCGCCCGAGTCCAGAAACGTGGCCCCGTGCATCTGTCCGGAGAGCGCCAGACCGGCCACCCGCCCGAACTCTGCCGGGTGATTTGTGACCAGCTCTCGGAGCACCTCGATGGTTGCGGACCACCAGTCCTCCGGGTTCTGCTCGCTCCAGCCGGCACGAGGAACGAACAGCGGCAGGGGGGATTCGGCCCATGCACGCACCCGTGCTGCGCCGTCCACCAGGACGGCTTTAACCGAAGAGGTGCCGAGGTCGATGCCCACCACGAAGCTGTTCGTCACCGCCCTCCCATCCGTAAATCTCCCCGTATTGGGGCCGCCGTTACCGTAGGGTACGATAGTGTCAGCCGAACGGCGCTGATGGACGGGGAGGCACGCCTGGCTTCTTCGAACGGACCTCTCAAAACCCCACCGACCGTAGGGGTCGGACTGATCGGCTATGCCTTCATGGGCCGGGCGCATTCCCACGCCTTCAAGGCGATCCAGTACATGATGTGGCCACCTCCGGCCGTGGCGGACCTGGTTTCCATCTGCGGTCGTAACCAGGACGCGGTTCAAGAGGCTCGATCTCGCTACGGCTACAAGCGATGGACGACCAGCTGGCAGGAGCTGGTGGACGATCCGGAGGTCCAGGTCGTGGACAACTCCACGCCCAACAACCTGCATCTGGAGCCGTGTCTCGCCGCCGCGGCGGCCGGCAAGGACATCATCTGCGAGAAGCCGCTCGGCCGGGACGCCGATGAGAGCCGAGCCATGCTGGAAGCAGTCGAACGCGCCGGCGTCACGCACATGTGCGCATTCAACTACCGCTTCATCCCGGCCCTCCAGTTGGCTCGCCGGCTCATTCAAGATGGCAGGCTCGGCCAGATCTATCACTTCCGAGCCAGCTACCAGCAAAGCGGACGGGTCGATCCGAACTCACCCATGACCTGGCGCTTCCGTCGGGACACGGCCGGTTTCGGAGCCCTCGGCGATCTCGGCTCCCACTCCGTCGACCAGGCACGCTGGCTCATCGGCGAGATCGGTTCCGTCAGCGGACTGACCAAGACGTTCATCCCCGATCGGCCCGTGGAGGCCGGGAGCGACCGGCGGGAGCCGGTGACCGTGGACGACGCCGCGCTCGCCCTTCTGGAGTTTCAGGATGGGCCCATCGGCACCCTAGAGGTGACCCGCTGCGCGACCGGCCGCAAGAACTATCATCTCATCGAGGTCAACGGCTCTCTCGGCAGCCTTCACTTCAACTGCGAGCGGCTGAACGAGCTGCGCTTCTTCTCCCGTGAAGACCCGCCCGAGATACAGGGCTTTCACGATGTTCTGGTCACGGAACGGGCCCATCCCTACGGCACGGTCTGGTGGCCGCCGGGGCACATCCTGGGCTGGGAGCACACGTTCATGCACGAGATGCATCACTTTCTGACCGCGGTCGCCGGCGGAGGATCCGTAGAGCCCTTGGGGGCCACGTTCCGAGACGGGTACCGCAACTCAGTTGTGCTGGACGGCCTGGCCGAGTCGTCACGAACCGGAAGGAAGGTGGATCTGACCTATGCGAGCTGAGACAAGCGACGGACACGGGGAGGACCGGTCATGGCCGTAGAAGCGCCTCCAGGTGAGAACGGTCCCTACCTGCAGCTGAATGGAATCAGCAAGAACTTCGGCGCCGTTCAGGCGCTCAGTGACGTCGATTTCTCCGTCAAGCTCGGCGAGGTGGTCGCCCTGGTCGGGGACAACGGCGCGGGCAAATCGACGCTGATCAAGATCGTGTCGGGCACAGAAACGGCCTCCGCGGGCGAGGTCCGGGTGGAAGGCCGGGTCTGCCACCTGCGCTCCCCTCGGGACGCTGCCGGGGTGGGCATCGAAACGGTCTACCAAGACCTGGCATTGTGCGATAACCTCGACGTCGTCGCAAACCTGTTCTTGGGTCGAGAGCCCGCCCCTGGAGATCTTCCCGGTGCCCCACTGAGCGAGGCGCAGATGGAGAAGCGCAGCCTCGAGGTGCTGGGCAGCCTTCATATTCGGATTCCCTCGGTTCGGGCCGCGGTGGGCGCGCTCTCCGGCGGCCAGCGGCAATCCATTGCGGTGGGCCGGGCGGTGCTATGGGGATCGAAGCTGGTGCTTCTGGACGAGCCCACGGCCGCCCTCGGTGTCGCCCAGCAGCGGGAAGTGCTGGCCCTCGTACGCCGGTTGAAGGACCGGGGACTTGGGGTCGTCGTCATCAGCCATAACCTTCAGCAGGTGTTCGACGTCGCGGACCGGGTGGTGGTGCTGCGGCTCGGCCGTGTGGCGGCCAACCTCCGCCGTGCGGACGTCACGTCCGAGGAAGTTGTCCGCTATATCACCGGTGCGCAAACGGCTCAAGCCGGCGCGTACGCCTAGGGAGGAGAGCGTATGGCAACCGTAGAGGAGCCCGTCGCCGACGCCGAATTGCCCGCCGATGCTGCCAGCGCCGCGGATCCGGCCGCCCCGACCGGCAACCCAATCGCTGCCTTCCTGGACCCGCGGTCCTGGCTCACCACGAGCACTGGTCGAACGATCCCGCTCATCGTCGCCCTGGTGGGCATGTGGATTGTCTTCGACGTGCAGACCGGGGGTGTTTACCTCGGTTCCTTCAACATCGCCAACATCCTCGTCGATACGTCCCTATACGGGATCGTTGCCATCGGCGTGGTCGTCGTCCTGCTCCTGGGTGAGATCGACCTGTCTCTAGGATCGCTCGTCAATCTCTGCGGCTGCTCCGCGGCGCTCATCATGATCGAGTGGGTGCCCACATGGCCGGCGATTCCCCAGATGCTGGTGGGCGTGGCCGCTTCCCTCGTCATCGGTGTCATCTGCGGCGCCTTCCAGGGGTTCTGGGTGGCGGTCATGAAGGTTCCTTCCTTCGTCGTCACCCTGGCCGGCTTGCTGGCCTTTCAAGGCATTTCGCTGGTCATCACCAACACGCAGACCGTGACCGTGACCAACGACTATTTCAACGCCTTCGGCTCCAGCAGCATCTCCGCCTTCAACCATGGCTACCTGCCGATGCTGGCCGGGAGCAAGACGAGCATCATCCACTTCTCGGCCGGCATTCTGGTGGGCCTGGTGATCGGCTGCGGCTACACCCTCTATCTGCTGGGGAATGCGCGATCGCGAAAGCGGGCCGGCCTCGCCTCCCGATCGGGCGTGCTGGTGCTGCAGGGTCTGGCCCTCACCATCATCGGCGTGGGCCTGGCCGACACGCTGGACCGCTTCCAGGGAGTGCCCCTGTCGGTCTTCTGCCTGATCGTCCTGCTGATCGTCTTCGCCTACATCCTCCGACGCACCCGCTTCGGCCGCCACATCTACGCCACGGGCGGCAACGCCGAGGCGGCCCGGCGGGCCGGTATCGCCATACAGCGCGTTCGCTGGTCGGCGTTCATCATCTCGGGTCTCATGGCCGGAGTGGTGGGCGTCATCTTCCTGGCCAGGGACAACTCCATCAACGGCACATCCGTCGACCCCAGCTTTCTGCTGCTGTGTATCGCGTCAGCGGTCATCGGGGGGACGAGCCTCTTCGGCGGTCGCGGCTCTGTCTGGTCGGCCCTGACGGGCGCCCTTATCCTGTCCAGCGTCCAGTACGGCATGAACATCACCATGACGGCCAGCGCCGATGCCCAGTACTACCAATACATCGTCGAAGGCGGAATCCTGCTGGCAGCCGTCTGGCTTGATACCTACGCAAAGGGACGCTCCAGTGCAAACCGCGCCACCTGATCGGTATCAGGCATTCATCGTATGGTCACGCTCCCCGGGGTACACTTCGAGCAGGGCATTTTGCCCGAAGAACGGTCGGAAGAGATAGACAAAGCTGCGGAAAGGAGGCGGTATGGGTCGGTCGCCGGGGAGGTCCCGGCCGGAGGTAGGCGACAGACGATTCATGCATTTTGCGAAAGGTGAATAGATGAAGAAGACGTTCCGACTGGCGATTTCAGGGCTGGCCGTGGCGGGGTTCGCGTTCGCGGGGTTGGCCGGGCCGGTCTCGGCCAAAGTCCATCGCCCCGCTGCGCATCCGAAGGGCACGGTCGCATTTCTGGGCCCCGAGCAGTTCACGGGCCGCTGGCCCAAGGACGCCAAGTACTTCAAGCAGAAGCTCCACTCGTTGGATAAGCGGCTGAAGATCCTCGAGTACAATGCCAACGCCAACATCAACCTCCAGACCCAGCAGTTCAACACGGCCCTGGCCAAGGGTGCCAAGGTGATCGTGCTAGCAGCCGTGGACCAGAACGAGGACGCGCCGCTGGTCAACAAGGCTGAGTCGCAGGGCGTGAAGGTCATCGCCTACGACCGCATGATTCAGTCGCCCAAGCTGCGCGCCTATGTCTCGTTCAACAACGTGACTGTGGGTAAGGAACAGGGCGGCTGGTTCGCGTCCCACGTCAAGAAGGGCGCGACCATCGTCGAGATTCGGGGCTCCTCGACCGACCACAACGCAGCGCTCTTCTATCGGGGCTTCTGCAAAGAGGTCTGCCCCAAGATCAAGAAGCACGTCTACAAGCTCGGCTACGCTAAGTGGACGCCCAACTGGGATCCGCCAACAGCGGGCCAGGAGATGGACGCGGCGCTCGCCAAGCTCCATAACAAGGTCGGCGCCGTCTATTCGATGAACGATGCCATGGCCGCCGCCGTGTCCGCGGCCCTCAAGCGCGTGGGCCTCGAGCACATTCCGCTGACGGGCCAGGATGCCCAGGCCGACGGTCTCGGCCGGATCCTCGTCCACCAGCAGGGCATGACGGTCTACAAGCCCATCTATGACGAGGCCTATACGGCCGCCCGCGTCGCCTACCGCTGGATCGCCGGCAAGGGTCTGCCCTCGTACTTCCACACCAACTGTGGCGTGGCCTGCTCGCAGGCTTCAGGGCGCGAGGTTCCTTCGGCTCTCTATACGCCCATCGAGATCACGCGGAAGAACGTTGCCAAGCCGGTCAACGACGGCTTCGACAGCTGGGCCGACGTGTGCGCCAGCATCGGCAAGCACACCAGCAAGCCCTACTGCGGTCTCAAGAAGTAGTCACTTCGACGAACCGAGAGGAGGAGAGGGTCGGGAAACCGGCCCTCTCTTCTTTGTCCTCCCGATTGGATCAGCTGAGGGATCAGCAAGCGAGGACCGTCCGGTACGCCCGTCAGCTCAAGGGCGCCGGGCACAACCACGAGGAGTCGGACGGGCCGAATGGCGCTACAGCAAGTGGGCCCGTGGCGCACTCATGGACTTCAAGACGGCCCGATGGCCAAGAATTAGGGCCGTCGTCAGATCTGGCGCTCCCATGGCAGCCAGTGGTCAGAGGTGCTAGGCAGGGGCGACAACGGTCACGCCATAGCGACGAGCAAGCTGGACTTACGGACCATTCAACACCCTGACGTGCCGGCCCTTCCACGTCGAGATCAGTGTGTGGCGGCAGCACGTCATGCCCAGGGCATTGGGAACCAGTCGGACCGCGATCCAGCGGCCGTCGGGAGACCACACGGGCGTGAACACCTGCACCGGTCCGAGCCGGCGGGGCGGCCGGATGACGTAGCTTACGCCAGAGTGGAGGTCCAGGGTCTCAACCGCCTCCTGGGGCAGCGGCCCCGACCCGAACAGGATGGGGAAGGCCACCCGCCGGCCTTCTCGCGACCACGCGAGCGGGCCCGCGGCGCGTCGCAGTCGATAGGCGATATGCCCAGACCACAGCTCCTCAATGGTGGGCTTCGCCGCCGAGCTGCTGGGGAATGCGACCAGATAGGACGCGTTGGGTGAGATGCCCACCGTGTTGAGAATTCGCGTCCCGGCTCCGCTGCCCGTGGAGAGCGCCGGCGTCTGATGGCGGCTGAGTGGCGCGAGCCGCCGTTGCCCTGGATCGTAGCTCCAGAGACGCCGGCCGCGCGCCAGCACAATCCAGCCGTTCGCAACGATGTTCGACTGCAGCGGCGTCTGCGGCGGCTGCCCAGGGAGCGCGTTGGCTAGGAGGAACCGGCCCGCGAAGACCACCTTCCGATCTCGGCCCTGGAGATTGACCGAGATCAGCACCGTGGAGGCACACCGGAAACGAGTGTAGCGTGGGTCCTTGGCGAAGATGATGCGCCGGCCGCCGCCTGCGAAGGCCAGGTCGCGGTAGCCTCCCAGCCGGAGACGCCGCAGAGGCCGCGACGGAGCGCCCAGGTAGACGGCGTGCGCGCGTATGAGGAGGTAGTGCCGCGCATCCGGCGCCCACATCAGCACCGCATGTCGGTGGTGCAGCTCGACACGATGCCGCACCAGGAGTCCCTTGAGCCCGCGGGGTCCACGGGGAGCCCCAAGTGATGGAGACGGAAGCGGGGAGCGGCTCATACGGATTCCGACCGGGCTCAGGCATTGGTGCGATGCCGACTGATGGTGTGGCGCACGCGGTACTGCGAAGGCCTGGTTCGCCTCCGTGGCGTACACGCCAAGCAGAAGCGCCCCCACCAGCAGGCCCGCGGTTCGCAGCCAGTAACGCAGGCCTGTCTCCACGGGTTCACCTCATGGCGGTGCATGACCCGAACGGGCCATGACCTTCGCGGCTTCGAGTGGATTCTAGTGGGTGGGCCCGCGGCTCCCTAGTCCAGGGATTCCTCCGCCTCCTCGCCCGACTTCCCCAGCGCCACGATGTCGCCCTGCTGAAAGAGGATCTTCTCCAGCGCCGCCCGCCACTTCGGCTTGTGACGGAGGAGGAACTCCAGGTCCATGCCGAAGTGCTTGAACTCCTCTTCCTGCGCGTTTTCCATGATTGCCCGAGCCTCCGCGTCCTTCTCCACCGAGATGCGCTGCTCGTACCAATTGATGGCGTCCGTTTCCTCGCCGAGCGAGACGATGATTCGGGCGAACGTCCGGGTCTCCTGGGATAGCTCCTCGGCCGGCTCGTGGTATTGGTCGAACCCCATGTGTGCCTCCTTCGCGTCATGCCCCTCGAGGTGCTCGAGGTTGGCCCCCTTCCTCAAGATTCGTACCCGGTGGTAGCTTCAGGCAACGCTGCGTTTGGAGAGGAGATCATGCCGTCCACTACCGGCGTCCCGGCAGGGTTTCATACCATCACGCCTACGCTGACCGTCCATGGGGCGGCCGAGGCATTGGAGTTCTACCAGCACGCCTTCGGCTGCGAGGTCGTCGCCGTCGACCGGACTCCCGACGGCACGTCGATCATCCACAGCGACCTCCGGCTCGGCGACAGCCACTTCTTTGTGGTCGACGAGTTTCCGGCTCCCGGGTCTCGCTCTCCGGAGAAGCTGGGCGGCACGCCCGTCACCTTCCAGATCTATTGCGAGGACGCCGACGCCCTCTTTCAGCGAGCAGTGAGCGCGGGAGCGACCATCCGCATGGAGCCGCAGGACCTCTTTTGGGGCGATCGATACGGTCAGGTGGTCGATCCCTTTGGCCATATTTGGGCGATTTCCACACGGCAGGAGGATTTGACGCCGGAGGAGGCTCGGCGGCGGGCGGAGGCGTACTTCCGGGAGAACCCTCAGTTTGGGGGCGAGACAGATGGATAAGCCGCCCGTCGCCAAGCTGCAGGTCAAGCCGGGCATGCGCGTGCTGGTGCTGCATCCGCCCCAGGGCTACCCGGCCGACCTGGGCGATATGCCTCCCGACGTCAGCGTCGAAACGACGCCGGCCGAGGAGCCATACGATGGAGTGCTGGCGTTCATGCGCGATCGGGCGGGCCTCGAAGCGGTTCGAGAGGATCTGATCCGGTCGATTCGGCCCGGTGGCCTGCTGTGGATCAGCTATCCCAAGGGCGGCGGGACGATCCGGTCGGACCTCAATCGCGACAGCCTGGTGGCGCTCATGCAGCCGACCGGCTGGAGACCCGTCACACAGATCGCCGTCGACGCCACCTGGAGTGCGCTGCGATTCCGTCCCCTCGAGGATGTGGCCAGCCGCTAGCCGTCAATGGCGAGACCGGCAGCTTCCCGTCGAGGCACCTGAGACCGGCCGTGGACTGTTCAGCACCAGCAGATGCTTCCCCTGCCAGCTGCTCACGAACAGCGCCGGTATGCACTTCTGCCCATTCGCACCTAACACGCCACCCGTGAAGGTGAGATAGCTCCCGTCGCGAGACCATTGTCGGAAGCCGGCGTTGAGCCGCCCCGTGGCCCTCGTCCAGGCGCCGAATGTGGCCCGAGCGCGGGTGCTGAGATCCAGTGTCGAAATGGTGGCGAACCCCTGCCGGAACGCCGTGGTCACCCGTGTCGTCTGATAGGCGAGCCGGTCGCCTGAGGGCGACCATGCCGCATCGGAGCCCGTGAGCCGGTAGAGGACGTGACCCGTCCGCGCATTCTCTACGAGGATCGGCCCTCCGGTCGGACTGGGGTTGACGGTCACCGACGAGGAGGTTGCGCCCTCGATGGCCGCGTAACGACCATCCGGCGAGAGCACGACTCGACGTGCCAGGATGCCGGCCGAAACCAGCGGGCGCGTGTGCAGCCGGAGAGCATCAATACGGTGGCGCTTGGTGTCCAGGACCAGTGGCGTCTGTCCCCGGACCAGCCCGATCCACCCGTTGCCGAGCACATCCTCCTGGAGCGCGTTGTTGCAGCAGGCGCCGTTCGGCCCGGGCGACGTGTTGAGCAGGCGGTAGGGGCCGGCGTAGAGCAGGCGCTTGCCCCTACCGCCAAGCCCGGTCTCCATGAGCACCGTGGCCGCACACCGGTAGGGCGTGAACTGCGGCCGTTTCTCATAGATGATCTGCGCGCCGGAGCCGCTGAAGGCCACGTCTTCATAGGAGCGCACCGGAAGCACGGTGAGGTTGTGCGTGAGCCGATCGCCGATGGCCAGTGTGTGGCCGGTCTCGGAGAACAGGAACCGCCGACCGCTTGGTGACCATTCGATCACGGAACCCGAGATGGCCACCCAGGTGGGCGTTTGCCGCTCGGCCAGCAGGCGGTGAAGCGACTGGGTGGGAGTGAGGGTGATGGTGGGCGCCGGGGTCGAGACCGGCAGCCGCAGTGATACCTTGGTCCCGACAGGATGGAGGCAGCCGACGTGACCCAGGTGCGTGGGGTGTTTGGCCGGCGGGGCCGCCTTCTTCGGCGATGCCGACGCGGAGACCATGCCCAGCCAGACCAGTGATCCGATCATCACGACGGCCCCCAGGATGAGAATGTTCCGCGGGGTCAGCAACGGCTCTCTGGTGCGCGCGCTCCTTCTTTCCACCCTCGCCTCCTACCTCTCCTGTGGCGATTGTAAGACGCATTGTTCATAAGCACGTGGAGGTGGACGGGGATGGGCGGCAAGGATCCAGTGGACGCCGGGTTTCGAGGTTGTAACCGGCGCAACCGGTTCGCAACCGGACAGGGCCGCCGCCCCGGCTATGCTGTTCTCAGCCCGATGCACGCATCGGCCAGACTCATTGCTTCCCCGGAAGCGCGGCCCTGAGACGAATGTCTCGGGGCCGCCTTTGTTTCCCGCCCTAGCCGGGCGCCTTTACCGCCTGGGGCTCTTCGCCGATCGGCGTCGGGTCTCCGGTGGGAACGGGCAGCGGCTTCTCGCCGGCCGGGAGATGAGCGTTGACGATGGCGGCGAACTCCTGCCGATCGAGTGATTCCTCGTGGAGCAGCGCGTCCGCCACCGCCTCGAGGGCCTCGCCATGCCCGCGCAGGACCTGCACGGCACGATCATGCGCCTCGTTCACCAGCCGCGACACCGCTTCGTCGATCCTGGTCGCCGTCTCGTCACTGTATTCCTTGGGTTCGAAGGGATTGTAGCGCCGGCCACTCAGCGCGTCGTCGCCGGCTCCGCCCAGATAGGTCGGTCCCAGCTCGTCCGCCATGCCCAGTTGAGTCACCATGGTGCGAGCCACGCTGGTGACCATCTGCAGGTCGTTCTGCGCACCAGAGGTGATGTCCTCGAAGACGATCTCTTCCGCGGCGCGCCCGCCCATGCCCACGGCCATGCGGTTCAGGAGGTAGTCGCGGCGGTAGTTCCGGCGGTCGTCGACGGGCAAGAACTGCGTCACGCCCAATGACCGGCCGCGGGGCGTGATGGTGATGCGGTTGACGGGATCGACGTTGGGAAGCATGAAGGCGACCAGCGCGTGGCCGGATTCGTGGTAGGCAACCGTGCGTCGCTCCTCCTCGTTCATCAGGGGTGAGCCCTCCAACCCAAGGGTGACGCGGTCCAGCGCGTAGAGGAAGTCGGCCTCGGTCACCTGGCTTCGATTGCGCCGCGCCGCCGTGAGGGCCGCCTCGTTGGCCAGATTGGCCAGGTCGGCGCCGCTCATCCCCGGCGTCGCCCGGGCCATGTTGGTCAGATCGACGTCGGACGCCAGCGGCATGTTCCGGGTGTGGATCTTGAGAATCGCTTCCCGACCACGCCGGTCCGGCGGGTCGACCACCACCTCTCGATCGAAGCGCCCCGGGCGGAGCAGCGCCGGATCGAGCACGTCCGGCCGGTTGGTGGCCGCGAGCACGATCACCGCCTCGTTAGGCTCGAACCCGTCCATGGAAACCAGCATCTGGTTGAGGGTCTGCTCTCGCTCGTCGTTCCCACCGCCCGAGATGGGGTTGCGGCCGCCCCGGGCGCCGCCGATCGCATCGATCTCGTCCACGAAGATGATCGACGGCGCGACGGCTTTCGCCCGCGTGAAGAGATCACGCACACGGCTCGCGCCCACGCCCACAAACAGCTCCACGAACTCGGTCGCACTGATGGCGAGGAAGGGCACGTTGGCCTCGCCGGCAATCGCGCGCGCCAGCAGCGTCTTGCCGGTGCCCGGCGGGCCGACCAGCAGCGCCCCCTTGGGAATCCGGGCCCCCAGCCGGTGGTACTTGGCGGGCTCTCGCAGGAAGTCCACGATCTCTGTGAGCTCGGCCTTGGCCGTGTCCACACCGGCGACGTCGGCGAACGTGGTCTGGGGCCGCTCCTCGGTATAGAGCTTGCCCCGACCCTGGCCAAAGCCAAAGACGCCCTGAGTCTGCTGCCGCGCCATGCGCGTCCCAAAGTAGAACAGGCCGATCAAGATCAGGAAGGGCAGCGCGTAGGAGAACAGCCCCAGAATGCTCAGCCAGGCCGGCACGCTGGAGCTTTGGTTGCTCAGCCGGACGCGATGAGCCTGCAGGTGCTTCGTGACCTGGTTGACCTGCTGCGGCAGAATCGTCACAGAGTAGCGGACGTAGGTCTTGCCCTTATAGCGCAGCGGGACCCGGAAGTCCCCAGAGACGTTGCTGGAGCTGAGAAGCGCGGTCTTGATGTGACCGTCGTCGACCTGGGAGAGGAAGGAAAGCGGGCCGGACGAGCTGTAGACTAGGCCGATCTCGGGGCCGGTCCCCTGCACCATGCCTCGATAGAAGTAGGCGTCGAAGAGGATGACGACGCCCATGATGATCGCGAGTGTCCCCCAGGAAAGGCGGAAGCGAGGAGGAGACGGTGGGCCGCTGCCGGGCGTCGGGCGACCCGGCAGCCGTCGATCCGGCTTGCCGTCCTTCAGGTTGCTCACGCCGGTTCCTGGACGCGATTCATACCGTTACTCCGTGCCTCGTCGAGGCGCATACCTTGGCTTAGGATAGCCGCTTCTGGCGTGCTTTACCGTCGTTCGAGGGCCAGCCGGGCGCCGGCGGCACAAAGGGCGCAGCCCGTAACGGCGTCGACGGCACGACGAACGCCCGAGCGGGCCAGCAGCCTCGTGGAGCCGCCCGCCACCACCGCGTAGGACGATAGCCAGGTGAGCACCACCAACACGAAGACGCCGCCGAACCCCAGCAGCTCGATCCGCGCGCCTCCGCCCGTGCCGACGAATTGGGGGATCACGCTGGTGAAGATCACGGCCGCCTTGGGATTGAGGAGATTGCAGAGCAGGCCCTGGCGGAACGATGCCCGCGCATCAGCGGCTCGGCCGATTGCAACCGGCCCATCCGGCGACGCGGACCGTGCACGCAGCGAGCGAACGAGGCTGCGCAGCCCCAGATAAATCAGGTATACCGCGCCCGCCAGCTTGACCACCTCGAAGGCCACCGCCGAGACGGCCAGGAGGGCGGCGATGCCCGCCACCGAAGCCAGCGTCCATACCGCCAGTCCCAGGCTCACGCCCAGGGCCGTGGCCAGACCCGCCCTCCGGCCATCTCGCAAGGAGTTGCGGGTCACGATGGCGAAGTCCGGGCCCGGCGTGATGGTCAGCACCACGGCCACGGCCATGAATGCCGCGAAATGGGCCGGAACCAGTCCCATCAGTATGCCAGCGCGCACACGGCGTTCACGCCCTCGATCTCAGCCAGCACCCGCCCCCAGGCCGCGTCCCGACCCTCGCGGAGATACACACGCCCGTCGCTGGTGAGGGCCAGAAGCTCGTTCCCAATGTGGGCAAAACGCTCCACCATCCGGTTGGGCCACGGGAGGTCCAATCCCTCCGACAGCCGCGACCACGATTCTCCGCCATCGAAGGTCTCTTCGATCCGCCCATCCCGGCCGACGCCGCCCGCCGGCCCCAGAACCAGATGGTCCGCATCTTCAGGATCGACCCAGACCGCCCGGCAATAGGCAGGGCCGTAGAGCGAGGCCCAGGAGTCTCCGCCGTCCCGGGATCGGTACAGACCGCCCCCGGTCGCCGCGAACACATCGCCGTCCGGATGGGCCTCGATCGAGTGGACGTCTGCATGGACTTCCGCGCGAGGTACCGCGTCGAGACGGGGATTCCCCGACGAGCCCGCCGGAAGGGCCCAGTGCTCGCCGCCATCGGAGGAAACCAGCACCCCGCCCACCTCGACGGCGGCGTATACGCGGTCCCGTAGGAAGGCGAAGCCGCGGATGCAGCCGGCCTCCGGCGAGTAGGGCAGGAACCAGCCGTGCTCATCTCGCAGGGCCGATATCCTCGGGCACTCGTGCCAGGAGCCGTCATCCCAGACAAAGATGCCCGCCGGCTCGGTGCCGGCCAGCACTCGACCGGGCACATCGGGATGGGCGGCCACCCAGCGCACCAAGGGGATGGTCAGGCCGCTGCCGGCCTGGGTCCAGCTCAAACCGCCGTCCTCGGAACCATGCGCTCCGTCGCGGGTGCCGGCCACAATCACGCCGTTCTGGGTGGTGACGGCAGTCACGTGATGGCCGGCAAGGCCCCCACGAACGCTCTGCCACTCGCCGTCTCGCCGGGCGCACACCACCAGGCTGTGGTCCGTGGCCAGCAGCATGAGTGGGTCTGACGAAGCGTGAAGGGTCATTCACTTCTATCTTCCACTCCGCCCGGCGGCGCCACCCGCTCCTGGAGGGACTGAGGTCCACTGTGAAGCGAACGCATACGCCTCTCGGCCGCCAACCCGCCTTGACAACAGGCCGGCGCGTTCGAGCTCCCGGACCAGCTCAGCAGCATGACCGGGAGATGGGCCGCGATCGAGCGCCTCGGTCCCGGAGGGACGGGCGGCTATTGACCGTGCGGCTCCCAGCCCGAGCGGGTGTCGCCCTTTTGGGGAGCGCTGCCCGCCCGGGCAGGAAAGGAACGGAGACTAGTGCTTGCCCACCTGGAGGATTGGCGAGTTGAGGATCACCTTGGTGGCGGTGACGGTGAGCTTGCCCTTGGCCTGCTTGGCCAGCGTCGCGTTGTCGCTCGTGAGGAGGACCGGCTTGACACCCTTCTTCCACTTGACGATGAACTCCTGCCAGAGGGGTGAATAGTCGGTCCCACCCGGCTCTGAGCCGAAGACGGCCAGCTGCCCGGGGGCGGCGCGACCGACCACGAAGTACATGGGCGAGGTGGCGGACATGGGACTGCTCTTGAGCTTGGGCGCGAAGTTAATGGCGAACTTCTTGGCCTGCGCCTTTGACGACACGTCCGTATTGACGTAGACGTCCTTGTGACCGTCATAGAAGCCCTTGAAGACCGTGACGGTCCGGTTGTGGGGCGGGCCGAAGCCGATACCTGAACCGGCCGCGGAGGGATGCGCCGCGAACACCGCTTGAACGGCCAGGCCGCCCAGGAGGATGATCGCGCCGGCGAGCGTGAGCGTTCGACGCAGCATGAGGCGTAACTCCTTCGGTGAAGATGAACAGTCGGCGCGCGCGTGCCTTCTGGAGGAGATACGCCGTGGCGTTACGGGGCTGTTCGCGACGACGGCACGCCGGGCGACCACGACCCGCTCGGCAGATGCGGCATGCTGGGAGCTTTGCCGCCAGAGACCGCTCGGTGCGACGCTGGCAGCCGGCACCCGAGGCGCCCGGAAGCGCGCGTGGCCCGGTCTCCAAAGGCAAGATGTCGCACCACGTGGGCACACGCGAAGCGAACCGGCCCGCCCAGAGAACCGCTGCTCACACCACATCCGGACAGCGCGGCGACCAGGACGCCGGCAACAATCAGCCTGCGCATGCACCCTCCGACCTGGAGCAGCCGACTCATTATCCTGCCGGATGGTCCTTGATAGACTCGGATACGGGCTGTGACGAGGCCAGAGTAGGCCGCACCACGACCTTCAGGGAGAGAGCGCCGCCGACTGCAAGCGTTCTCGGTACGGATGCGGCGCGAAGTTCACCTCCGAGCCCTTCGGCGTCCCCGTGCGGGGGCATGAGAGGGTCTCAAACCGAGGCCAATTCGGGTGGTACCGCGGACAGCCGGTTCGTCCCGTGAGGGGGTGAGCCGGCTTTTTGTCACCCAAGCCGCCGCCTCCGCCAACCTCACATGCCAGGGGGCACCGTGACTGTCGAATCACCACTCGCCGACCGCATCGAGGCCACGCGGACGCAGGCGCTCGACGCCATCGCCCAAGCGTCCACACTGGACGATCTCGAGGCCCTGCGGATCCGTTTCCTGGGGCGGAAGGGCGAGCTGACGACGGCGCTCTCGGCCATGGGCAAGCTGCCCGCCGAGGAGCGGCCCCGCATCGGCGCCCTGGCCAACGAGGTCAAACGTGATCTGGAGCGCCGCCTCGAAGAGCGAGAGCAGGCCCTGGGCGAAGAGGCGCTCCGGCGGAGACTCGAGACCGAGCGCGTCGACGTCACGCTTCCCGGAACCGACTGGCCCCGCGGCATTCGCCATCCGCTCATCCAGGCGCTCCGTGAGGTCGTCGACATCTTCCGCCGCATGGGCTACGAGGTCATCGAGGGCCCGGAGGTGGAGTGGGACGAATACAACTTCACCAAGCTCAACATTCCTCCCCATCACCCGGCGCGCGACATGTGGGAGAGCCTCTACCTCAGTGAGGACATGCTGCTCCGGACCCACACCTCTCCCGCCCAGGCACGCATCATGGAGAGCCGGCAGCCGCCGCTCCGCGTGATCGTGCCCGGCCGCTGCTATCGCAACGAAGCCGAGGACGCCACCCACGGCATCCAGTTCCTGCAGATCGAAGGGCTGGTGGTCGATCGGGGCATCACCCTGGCCGATCTGAAGGGCACCCTGCACGCCCTGTGCGCCGCCTACTTCGGACCACAGCGCAAGATCCGCTTCCGGCCGTCCTACTTCCCCTTCACGGAGCCCAGCGCCGAGGTCGACGTCGCCTGTGCCGTCTGTGGCGGCGCTCGGTGTCGCAGCTGCGGCTTCAAGGGCTGGCTGGAGCTGCTGGGGTCGGGCATGGTCCATCCCAACGTGCTCCGCTTCGCCGGCTACGACCCGGAGGTGTACTCGGGCTTCGCCTTCGGCATGGGCCCCGACCGCCTCGCCATCCAGCGCTACGCCATCGACGACCTGCGGGTGTTCCGGGAGAACGACCTGCGCTTCCTGGAGCAGTTCCGATGAAGGCGCCGCTAAGCTGGCTCGCCGACTACGTGGATCTGCCCGGCTCCATCGACGATCTGGTCCTGCGGCTCATCATGTCGGGAACCGAGGTCGAGGACGTGGTTCGGGTGGGCGAGCACTGGCAGGACGTGCGGACGGCGCGGATCATCGCCCTCGAGCGGCCTCCGGGCTCCAACCGCCTGCACGTGGCGACCATCGAGATGGCGGGCGAAACCTTGTGCTCGGTCACCGCCGCGCCCAACGTCGAGGTCGGCCAGACCGTGCCCGCCGTCCGCGTGGGGGGCGTGGTGCCACGAGACGCGAAGGGCCGGCCATTCGTCCTCCAGCCCAGACCCATGATGGGCATCACCGGCGACGCCATGCTGCTCTCGGCCGACGAGCTGGGGATCTCTGAGGACCACGACGGCATCCTGGTGCTGCCTCCGGAAACGCCCGTGGGCAGGCCCTTGCTGGAGATCATGGGCGATACCATCCTCGACGTGCAGCCGACCGCGAACCGCCCCGACGAGATGTCCATGGTGGGCATTGCACGTGAGATCGCCGCCGCCACCGAGACCTTTCTGCGCGAGCCCGACACCTCGCTCCCCGCGGGTACCCGGGTCTCGGACGAGTCCAGCATCCCCATCACCGTGGAAGACTCAACGCTCTGTGCGCGCTACACGGGCCTGCGGATCGAAGGCGTGCGCGTCGGGCCGTCCCCCTCCTGGCTGAGCCGGAAGCTGGAGGCGGCGGGAGTCCGCTCCATCAACAACGTGGTCGACGCCGGCAACTTCGTGATGCTCGAGCTGGGCCAGCCGGTGCACGCGTTCGACTATCACCGTCTCCGAGGGGCGGCGGTGGGCGTTCGTGTTTCCCGTGCCGGTGAGCGACTGACGACGCTCGATGGGGTGGACCGAGCTGTGCCCGAGGGCACGCTGCTGATCACCGACGGCGAGGGGCCCGTTGCCATCGCCGGCATCATGGGCGGCGCCGGGAGCGAGGTCTCGGACGATACCCGGGCCCTCCTGCTGGAGTCGGCGAACTTCGACCGCGTCAGCATCCGCCGGTCCTCGCGGGCATTGGGCCTTCGCACCGAAGCGTCGGCGCGGTTCGAGCGAGGAGTGCCGCCCGAATTGACGGAGCTGGCCGCCCGGCGTTTCGTCGCCATCCTGGCCTCCATCAACCCCGAGCCTCTGACCGTCTTCGCGCTCTCGGATGAGGTGGGCAGATTCCCGCCCATCTCCAGCATCACCGCCACGCCGGAGGCCGTCGGCCGCCTCCTGGGGGTGGAGACGCCGGCCGGAACCATGGTCCCCACGCTGGAGCGCTTGGGCTTCGAGGTACAGAGCTCGGACGGCACGCTGACCATCCACCCGCCGTTCTGGCGGCGAGACGTCGAGGGCGTGGCTGATATCGCCGAGGAAGTCGCGCGGAGCCGCGGCTACGACCAGATTCCCGAGACTCTCCCCGCCCAGGACATCCCGCCCGCGCCGCTGCCGCCGGACCTGGCGTGGGAGGATGCCATACGGGACATCCTTCTGGGGATCGGTTTCGCGGAAACGTGGACGGACACCCTGACGGGCAGGGACGCGCTGGAGCGCCTGCTGACCGCGAGCCCCAGCCCCGCGTGGGAGCAAATGGTCGTGAACCTCGCCGGCCTTCACCAGCACGGCGCCACCCCGGAGCCGGTCGCCCTCATCAACGCCCCGACCCGCGAGCGGGCCATTCTGCGCGGGACCCTCCTCTCCTCACTGCTCGACGTGGTTGCCGGGAATCTGAAACATACGCGCGAGCGGCTGGCGTTCTTCGAGCTGTCTCGCACGTTCTTCCCCCGGGCCGGCGACCTGCCCTATGAGCGGCGCACCCTCGGTATCGCCCTGGCCGGCGATCGTGAGGCACGGGCCTGGAATCGCCGTCCCGAGCCCTACGATTTCTTCGACCTCAAGGGCGCGGTCTGGGCGGTGGTCGAGCGTCTGGGCCTATCGGGCATGGCCTCGGTCGAGCAGCTCGATCGGCCCATCCCCTTCCTCCATCCGGGCCGCGCCGCCCGGCTGCTGATCAACGGCGCCGACGCCGGCCTGCTGGGTGACCTTCATCCCACCGTCGCCGAGCGCTTCGAGATCGAGCCCCCGACACGTGCGCTGGTCGCCGAGCTGGACCTCGACACGCTCATGGCGGCGGCACACCGGGACCTCAGCATCCGTCAGGCGCCTCGCTTCCCCTCCGTGAAGCGTGACATTTCGGTCAGCTTCCCCGCGGACGTGCCCGCCCATCGGGTCGAGGAGATCGTGCGGGCAGAGGGAGGCGAGCTGCTGCGCAGCGTCCGGTTCGTCGATGTCTATGCCGGACCAGGCGTGGGTCCGGATCGCAAGAGCCTGTCCATGGCCCTCGACTTCCAGTCCAAGACGCAGACATTGACGCAGGAACAGGCGGCCGCGGTTCAGGACCGGATCGTCCGCGCACTCCAGCGGGAGCTGGGCGGAACGCTCCGAGGCTCGCCGCCGGCCGGCTCTGCCGTACGGGAAGAAGCAAACAGCTAGCGGTTGGTCGCCGCTCGCGTCTGATCGTGACTCATGCTCAGCCCGTTCGACAGCTACGAGGCGCGTGGCTTGCCAGTAGTATCGGTACGAACCGTCCCTGCGCTGAGCATTGAGGTATTCTACCTCGGCGGCGGCCTCATCCAAGGTCGATACAACCTCCTTAACGGTGATCGCCTTGTCGCTTACGTCCTCGTCATCAAGGCGGATCACTGCGAACACGGTTGATAACCTGTTGGCTCCATCAGCCGCCTCCTCGCGTTAGCCTGACTCCAGCTCCAATTCCAGCGTTCAACGCCCCTTGGACCATACGATTGACCCTATTCCAGCTAAGAAGAGCAATACTCCTGTAACGATTCCCAGGGTCGCAATGCCGAAGCTCAAGGTCCGCCGAAGTGCACAGATTTCTACCTCCTTGTATCGCCAGTGTTGGCGTTTCATGCCCGCCGCGAAGTAAGAGACGAATGGCCGGTTGCGGGAAAGCGCCTGGTCGTAGATGTAGGTCTCGAGGCTGGCCGAGACGCTGTCCGAGGCCGATGTCTGGTCGCCCTCGGCGTTGTAGCCGAAGGTCCAGTTGAAGTTGGTGGTCCCGTTCGTTACCACCTTCTGTGCCGTCAGCTCGCCGGTTCCGGCCGGGCCCTGGCGCGGTGTCGACATGGGCCCGACGACGATGGAGAAGGTGAGCACGAGGTGACAGGCGCGGGACGCATCCACGATCAGGCTTCGGGGAGCTGACTCGTGCCTGAGCGTGTCCCCTGCGTCCGCCTGCACAGTTGATAGGCCGGCGACCACTAGGCACGCCGCGGCGAGGGCAAGCGCGATGCGGGCGACCCTCACCGGTGAGGGGTCCAAACACCGATCATGACTGATTCTCGCCCGCCTACGATGCCCGTCCCATCGGGGAACCTCGGACCAGCGGCCGTTCTGGGGAACGGGGACGACGAAGCGGGTTGGGCAAGAAGCGCCAACGCCGGGCTGGGAGCGGCCCAGCCCGATGATTGAAGTGGGCCAAAGTTGGCCGTCGGGGCCATGGGCGGCCATTAACGGTGAAATCGGGTGGCCATTTGGCGCGAAATTCAGATGCATGCGCCCGAACCCAGGAACGAGCGTGGGCCGTCTACGTGGACTGAGCAGTTCAGTTGCGCGAAATGCGCAACCACCCGCGTGACTACAGCCTCCGGGCCACATAGGCGGTGGCCTGCGGAGAACTCGTACCGTCGGCGGGCCTTCTCCAGTGGCACGTTGCCCTGCTCCCAGGCAATAGCCCCAACTCCGTCGGGTTCTAAAGGGAGGGCAGGCGCTCTAGCGGGTTCACGGCAGGCCGGTCTAGACGATCAAAGTAGTAGCCAAAATCGCCGGGCAACCAGAGCCGCGCCGCCCGGGCAGCGTGTCATGTGGGCGGCCGCGGTCACGCTAGCGGGGTGGTCCGACCTGCCCACTCCGGTCCGTCGGTCGCGATCCAGACCTTCCTGCCGAGGAGGCTCATCAGAGCGGCCGTGAGGCCAACTTGGTCCATGGTGGCTGCCCCGACTCCCGAGATCACGAACACGGCCTCGTCCGCGTCCAGTGGCACCGCTACCCGGATCGGGCCGCGGACACCATGCTCTACGAAGAGCTGCCGGATGTTGGAAGCCGTCATGAGGTCGAAGACCACAGGGGCGTCTCCGTTAGTACGGTGGAAACACGTTTCGGCGCTCCAGGATTGACAGCTGCCGTTCCGGATCAGGAACGAGATACTCGAGGGCTCCGCCCCGTCGGGTGCCGAACGGCAGGGCCCGGCGTGCAGAGATGCCGGTCCAGTCCACCACCTCGGCCTCTTTCTCGCGATCCGCGAAGAGACTGATGGAGCTTACCTCCTCCGAGCCTCCGGACACAAGGTCCAATCGCGGCAGGCGTCGACCGTCCGCCATCGTGGACAATGGATGTTGGCGCGACTGGCGCCCACGCCTGATGAAGAAAGGCTCGACCCAGCCGTGATATCGGAAGACTCACTCCGGACGCTCGAGTTCGAGACCGTCGTCGCGTCCGTGGCCGAGCATGCCGGCTTTTCCGGCGGGCGTGAACGGGTCCAGGCTCTCCAACCCCTGACGGAAGCCGGCGCGGTCCGGCGACGCCTCGACGAGGTGTCGGAAGCCCGCTCGCTGCTCGACGCACAGCCCGACACCACCATCGGCGGTGCCCGAGACGTCCGGGCCGCGGCCCAGCGCGCCGGCATCGGCAGCGTCCTCAGGGCAGAGGAGCTGCTGGACATCGCGGCAACCCTGGAGGCGGCCCGCGACCTCAAGGCGGCCATCACCAAGTCGGACTTGCCGCTGCCGCTGATTCGTGAATGGGGTGGCCAGCTCCAGACTTACCCCGAGATCGTCAACCGCATCAATCAGACCTTCAACGATGCCGGCGAGGTCCTCGACTCTGCCAGCGCCCGCCTGCGACAGCTCCGGCGCGACATCCGCACGGCCCACGGTCGTATCGTCGACAAGCTGAACGGCATGATCGCCTCACCCGAGTACCGATCGGCGCTCCAAGATCCGCTGGTCACCATGCGCAACGGCCGCTACGTTCTCCCCGTCCGCTCCGACGCCCGCTCGCGTCTGCCCGGCATCGTACACGACCAGTCGGCCAGTGGCCAGACGGCGTTCGTCGAGCCGCTGGCGGTGACCGAACTGAACAACCACTGGACCGAGCTGCAGATCGCCGAGCAGCGGGAGGTGGAGCGCATCCTGGACGAGCTATCTCGTCGGGTCGGCCAGCAGGCGGACGGCGTCGGCGCGACGGTAGATGCGCTGGCCGATCTCGACTGCGCCTTCGCCCGCGCCAAATACGCCGCGGCCACGCGAGCCTCACCTCCTGACATCAACCCCGACGGCCCGCTCAAGCTGATCGATGCCCGGCATCCCCTTCTCACCGGACACGTGGTGCCCATCAGCTTGAGCCTGGGTGAAGGCTTCCGGGTGCTCGTCATCACCGGACCGAACACGGGCGGCAAGACGGTGGCCCTGAAGACCGTCGGATTGCTGACCCTTATGGCCCAAGCCGGCCTGCAGGTCCCCGCGGCCCCCGGGTCGTCCATCGCGCTGACGGGCCAGGTGTGGGCCGACATCGGGGACGAACAGAGCATCGAACAGAGCCTCAGCACCTTCAGCTCCCACCTGAGCAACATCGTCAAGATTCTGGCCGCGACCGACGAGCGAAGCCTGGTCCTGCTTGACGAGCTGGGCGCGGGTACGGATCCGCAGGAGGGATCGGGGCTGGCCAGGGCCATCATCCGGGAGCTGCTGGAGCGGGGAGCGCTGGCGGTGGTCACGACTCACTACAGCGAGCTGAAGGCCTTCGCGCACGAGCAGGAGGGGGCCGAGAACGCCAGCGTCGAGTTCGACGTCGCCACCCTCTCGCCCACCTATCGGCTGGTGGTGGGCGTACCGGGCCGCAGTCAGGCGCTGGCGATCGCCAAGCGGCTGGGCCTTCCCGCATCGATTGTGGAGCGCGCCCGGTCCTACGTCTCGCAGGGTGGCCTGCGGGTGGAACGGCTCCTCAGTCAGATCCAGCAGGAGCGCGAGGCCTTGGGCGCCCTTTCTCGACGGGCAACCGAGCTGAACGAGGACCTGGCGAAGCTGCGTGATCGCCTGCTCGCCGAGGTGGAGCGGACTAAGCAGGACCGAGAGGCGGTGCTCAGGCACGCCCGAAGCGAGGGTGCGGAGATGGTGCGCGCGCTGCGCGCCCGGCTGGGAGAGATCGAGCGCTCGGCGGCCCAACCGCGTCAGACGGCGCGGCGCACCGAGACGCGGGCGCGACGGCAGCAGATCGACGAGGCCGTGTCCGAGACCCTGGGTGCACTTCCGGCCGAGCCGGAGCCGGCGGCGCCGGAGGCGGCCGTGCCAGGCGACATCGGGCCCGGCGACGAGGTCCGGGTCGAGAGTCTGGGACAGATTGGGACGGTGTCGCGTCGGCTGGACGGCGAATTCGAGGTGCAGGTGGGCGCGTTCAAGCTGCGACGCGCGGCCGAGGATCTGGTGCGGATCGCGGCCGCGTCGGCTCCGGCCTCACCGGGAACCGTGCGGGTCCGAGAGGCGTCGGTTCAGGCGCCCCTGGAGATGGACATCCGGGGCCGCCGACCACACGACATCGAGCCGGACCTCGACCGGTACGTCAACGATTCCTACCTCACCGGCCTGGAAACGCTTAAGATCATCCACGGGCACGGGTCGGGGGTCCTGCGCCGGGCGGTGCGCGAGCAGCTGGAGGCGCACCCGTTGGTGGCCGAGGTCCGCGCCGCTTCCCGAGACCAGGGTGGAGACGGCGTCACCATCGCCACCCTGGCCCGCTAGGACGACGCGCGGTCGGGGTTCGGCCGGCGGTCTCGGCGGCGCACAAAGGAAGCCCGGCCGGCGACGTCCGGCCTGCCGCCCCGATCGGAGCGCGCCGTTCGAGAGCAGCCTGGTCACGCGGCCGCGAGCGACGTCTCGCGTAAGCGGATGACCTCGGGAGCGGCCGTGACCGTCTTCATCGCCGTCGAATCCCCACTGATGAGGCGCGTCCAGTCGCTCTCGTCGACCACCGGCTGGGGCAGCCGGGCGGTCAGGTCGGCGATCAAATCCTCGGCGATGGACAGGTCGAACAGGCTGGATCCTCTGTGGGTGTCTCCGTCAATGCAGGACCAGGTGCCGTTGGCGGGTGTACCGGTCGAGCGGCCGGTGTCGATCTGCGGTCGGGGTGTGAGTGCGAGTGCCATGCTATGGGGGCCTCCTGCCGTGGTGTGTTGGGGTTTCATCCCCTGCTCTTTCAGCATGATGAGGCGCTATGACGCCCCCGTGATGGGCGTGTGACGATTTGATGACGCGGCTGGTAAGCCCGGCGCCCAGAATCGGTCTGCCCACACTCCGACTGGCGTGCAGGTGGGGATGTCGGGTCACTGTGGATAGGACGTCGCGAATTGACCCCTCACCCGCAACTACTTTGGCCGTGGCCAGCTGCCTTGCAAGGGGTTGCGCCAGACCTCACCGCAGTTCCAAGCTCCGATGAGCCGGCTCAGTGGCCACCTTGTTCTATCGTCTCCGTACGATCTGCCGGCAACCGAGAATAAGCGCAACGATGCCGCCCATAACGAACACCCCGGTCGAGAGCACGCCGCCTGCCATCCCCAGTGGGACCGTATATGGGCCGAGGTCTTTCACGACGAACGTGGACAGCCAGTCGAAGTGATGTGTCAACAGCCAAACATCAAGGACCAAGACCAAGGCGAGCCATCCGATCGCCCCGAAGACGCCGGCTTTCATTTACGCCCTCCGGAAGGACGCGGTGAGTGAGGTTGGATGATCACGCGTGGGGAGGGTCGCGCATTGGAAGCAATGATCTCCATAATGCCCCGGCTACGGGTCGCCGAGAGTGTGTGGGCATCGCGGTGCGCTAAGTTGGTCCCAGCATACCGCAAGGGCGACCTGGCCTCAGTGCAGCGGCCGGAACGAGTGAGATTGGACCCACGGCCCAGACCCCACCGGCGTGATCGCGCAAATACGGAAGCGATACCGACGGCCCGGGAGCAGCCCGGGAATCACGGCCAGGCCCTTTCCGCCTCCGTTGGAAAGCACCAGCTGGCTCAGCCCCTGAATGGCATAGGTGTGTCCCCGATTGTCCCGGATGCGGTAGGACAGGACGGGGGTGTGGCCGGCCCCAACGCCCCGATCGCGTGCCGGCGGATACCAGGACAGCGACAGCTCGTAGCGGCCGGAAAGGATGGCCGCCCATCGTGGTTTCCCCGGCACCCGGGGCTCGGCGGCACCGATCACGGTCACCGGGGAGGGGATGGAGGGGGTTGAGGCTCCGTCGGCGTTGACCGCCGTCACTGTGAAGGTGTAGCCTGCGCCGTTGCGAAGACCACCGACGACGGCGTAGCCGGTGCGGTCGAGGCGGGCGGCACTGATGTGGACATGCCGCTCGCCGTTTGCCACGCAGCGGAGACGAGGCAGCCCGTCGTGCGCCCGACAGGCGGTGACGGTATAGCCGGTGACCGCCGAGCTGCCCTGGGCGTAGCTCGGCCCCCAGGTGACCCAGGCGCGGTGATGGAACGCGTACAGCACCTGCACATGTTGGGGCGCGTTGGGGACGGCCAGTCCATAGGGGCGCCAGCGGAGGATGGAGCGGAAGGGGGGCCGGATGCCGGCGGCGTCCACGATGGCCGCGGGGGCCTGTGCAGGCCCGGAGATGATGGTGTTCCCAGAGGCCTTGAGATGCCGGGCAGGGTAATTTGGGTAGCCCTGCTGCCAGTAATTGTCGATCACCCGCTGCGGATCGTAGCGGGTCGGGTTTCGGTCGCCCGGGTGGTCGCGGTAGTCATAGTGATTGCCGCTCCAGTCGTAGATGTTGTCGTACAGCACGTTGTGGTCGTAGGTGACGTAGGTGGCGCCATTGTCCGAGTGCAGGGCCTCGCCCCACTGCAGCAATCCGTGGATGACATTGCCCGTGACCCGCTGTCCGCCGGCCATGGAGGGGCCGGTGATGCCCTGCGTGTAGATCGCGCCACCGTCGGCCAGGGTCTGCAGAAAGTCGGTGATGAGGTTGCCGGCGATCACGTTGCCGTGGCTGTCGTTGGCCACGGGCGGCCGGCGCACCTTGTCCGGCCATCCACCCCAACCGGCCGATATTCCCGCGTAGGGAATGTCGTCAATCTGGTTGTGGGCTATCCGTGAATCGGACGCGTATCCCATGAGAATGGCCACGCCGCCGTGGTATTCGACCGGGAAGCCGAAGAGATGGTTGTCGAGGATACGGATGTTCGAGGTCCGCGGGGCGCCGGTGGCCTCGGGCCGGTCCACGCCGCCCACCTCGACACCGTTGCCCGAGATGTCCGTGAAGACGCAGGCCTGGACCGTGTCTCGCTGGGAGCCGGCGCCGAGATCCAGGGCGGCCGCACCAAGATGCACGAAGCGGTCCCCGAGGAAACGGATGTCGTGGTCGAAGCTCAGCTCCACGTTGCCCGGCTCCTTGGTCCAGGCGCCGAATGGACAGGTACCCTGCCCGTGCCGGGCGAGGTGGCAGAGGCCTTGGCGCGCGTACCCCTGCCGGCCGGTGATGGTGTAGTTCGCCTGGATCTCGGAAAAGCCCGTCGTGGTCCCCGGCTGCAGCCAGGTGGCGAAGGACAGCTGGAGGTGGGAGAAGACCAGGTTGTGAACGGGACGGCCGGATGAGCCGGCCACCCGGATCAGCGTCTGCAGGACCGGTGCCTCCACGTCGGCCCGTCGCATGTCCTGGCCACGTCGGGGAATGTAGTAGAGCCGGTGGGTGTGGCCATCCAGGAAGAACTGCCCGGCGTGATCCATCAGCTCGTAGGCGTTCTGGATGGCTGTGGGCAGCTCGAGGGTGCCATAGCCGACGTGATTGTTGCCGCGCCGGGTGGAGTTGTTCCAGCAGGGCTGGACCATGTGGATGGCACGCCCCTGCATGAAGCCGACGCGGCAGAAGGGCTCGCTCATCTGCCCCAGCTGCGCGCTGTAGACCATCTCCAGCTGTTCGGGATCGCGCCAACGGGCCATGACCGGCGACGAGGCCAAGTAGCCCCAGGGGGTGCGGGAAAGGTGCACCGGCGGGGAGCCCGACGCCAGGACAGCACGGACACCATCGACGTAGAGCTGCCGGGTGCGGAGCCACCCAGGGACCGCCGCCACCCAGAGATTCCGAGCGGGACCGGAGCGGCGCCAACCGGTGATACGCCTGGCGCCGCTGAGGGCCACGTACGCGTGGGGAGCGGCCTGCCACACCACGTCATGACCATTGCCGCCCGAATCGGCCGGGCCGAAGGTCAGTGGGCGGGTGAGGCGGTAGGTTCCTGCCTCCAAGATGACCATGATGTCCGCGGGGGGATGAGCGTCGATCCTCCGCACGGCCCGCTGGGCTCGCTGCAGCGTACGGAAGGGGGCCGAAGCGGCCCCGGTACCCCGATCGCTGCCGGAGGGCGAGACATAGAAGGTCACGCCTGCCGGCGGACCGGCGAGCGCGCCCCTCGGAACGCCGACCAAAGGCAGCAGCAGGGCAGCCGCCGACACCACCACGCCCGCGAGTCTCACGCGCGCCCCGCTTGGTGAGCTCCTACGGGGCGGACTCAGCACGTTGGAATGGGAGCTGGCGAGCCTCCTACCAACTGGTCAGTCGAGGGGTGTAGGCGCTCCAGGAGCGCCCGCTATCGGCGGTCTGCAGAATGCCGGACCGGCCTGACGCCAGCACGAACCCCCGGCCCGGGCTCACGAAATCGAAGCTGCCCCGGAAGGCGACGATGATGCCCAGCGTGGCCCAGTGGGAGCCGCCGTCGGAGGTGCCATAGACGGTGTGGTCGAAAACCACCCATCCATCGGCGGCGTTGAGGAAGCCCGCCGTCACGGCCTTGCCGCGGCAGCCGTTCAGGAGAGACCCATGTGTCCAGCTGCTGCCGCCGTCATGGGTTCGGTAGACCGTCACGGCGCACGCGCCGCCGGCTCCCGGGTTGTTCATGGTCACGGGGATGGCTGCCAGGGCCGTCCCGGTGAACCCGGCCGCGCCGACGGTGAGAAAGGCTTTCTCGAACCCGTGCGGAGCGCTCACGGCCACGTGCGACCAGGTGCGTCCGCCATCGTTGGTGACGGCCGGAAAGGTGGAAAAGCCGGCCGTGCCCGCGGGCGCCGAAGAACGAGAGGCGTAGCTGTAGCCATACCCCCGCGTGCGCGCGGCGAAGCCGAGCACTACGTCCACCAAGGTGGTGGATGTGACGGGCGCCCAGTGACGGCCCGAATCGTGGGTGGAGAAGAGATCATAGCTGCTGGGCGCTCCCCCGCTCGTGCTCTCCGCCGTCATCCAGCCAGTCGTGGGACCGACGAAATCCAGCGAGAGCGAAGTCGGCGCCACACCCGCGTCCACGGAGGTCGATTGCCAGGTGCGCCCGGCGTTGGAGGTGCTGAAGACGGTGATGTGGGAGCCAGCGGTGGCGCAGGAGGCGGCCAGCCAGGCTCGTTTTGGGCCGGTGGCAAAGATAGCCGAGGCGCCCTGCGGCTTGGTCGCTCCCGCGAGACCGAAGCAGGCCGATAGCGAGGAGTGGGCCAGGCCGGACGGATTGACGGCACTCCAGGTGTGTCCACCGTCGGTGGTCCGGGTGATTCCCCAGCTGGAGGAAAGCGCCCAGCCCGTGGATGGCCCCACCATCATGAGGCGGTTCAGCGTGGGGCCGAACGCGCTCTGGGCCAGGGCGGCCAGGTAGTGGTTACGGATCTGATCCTTGCCGACCGCGTGGCTGTAAACGGCAACCGCGGCGATGGCGCCATCGAAGTAGCCACCGGGGTCACTGCCATCGCGGCCAATGGCGATGCCGTCGGAGCCGGAGTAGTAGGTGCCGGCGCCCTGGGTCTTTCGGCTCTGCACCAATGAGCCGTCCAGGTACAGCTTCAGCTCGCCGGTGTGGCGGGTGGGGGAGTGCGCCTGATAGCTGGCGACCACATAGTGCCACGCGCCGTCGAGGTAACCCGAGGGCCCGGATACGGCTGTGGCGTTGCCGTTGGGCGTGAACATATCCACGCTGACGTCGCCATGCCGGTTGATCTGCAGGTCCTGGCCGTAGTGCCGGTTGCGATAGATCACATTACAGGCGCAGAAGCTGGAGGACGGCACGGTGGCGGAACGGAACCAGGCCTCGATGGTCCAGGACTGCGGGAAGAGATTGCGCGGTGTCCCCAGGCTGATGTATCCGGAGGAGCCGTCGAATCGATAGCCGCCGCCCGTGGGGCTCGGGTCGGAGTGCAGTGGTCCGGCGCCGCCCTTGACGGCCCCGGGATCACGCCCGAAGACGTCTCGCGCCACCGAGCCATGCTTTTCACGGAGCGGCCAGTATGCGACCGGCTTGGAGCCGAGCACCCGAGCGTCGTACTGGTTCCCGCTGCTGGACTCCGGCCGGTGGGCAGAGCCGCGAGCGGCTGCTCCCGCGGAGGTGGCCTGCACCGCAAGCAGCGCGGCGAACATGGCCGCCGTCACGATTGCCGTTCTGTTATTCCATCGGATCATCTGTTTTCCTCGATTCCGTCGGCCCATGGGGCCCAAAAGGTGCGCATGTCCATGGTACGCGCTGGCGATGTCAATAACAAACAGGCATGGGCCGCCAGCGAAGCGGGCGAGAGACTAGCAGGTTACGTTGCGGAGCCGGTTATGAGGTGATTACGATCCTCTTGCGGCTCCCAGGATTGATGTCTCCCGCGCGTTCAGCTGTTGGGGACGATCGAGATTAGGAAGACGCCGGTGGCACACGGCCCACGCGCTGCCTTTGGACAGACTCGTATCGGCAGGCTCAGTACCCCGGCGGCTGACCCGAGCCCGGCGGCGGACAGGTGTGGATCTTCTCCAGCACGGGCGCCAGCGGCTTCTGATTGGTGTCCAGCATGTCGCCGATGCTGTTGACCGAGCGGCGGAAGTGCATGAGCTGGGGCAGCTTGAACTGGTCTTCGATGTAACGCATCACCGAGCGGAAGTCGAGCTTGCGATGGTAGATCAGGTGCGCGCGCGTGTACGGCGAGATCACGATCGTGGGAACGCGCGGGCCAAGGCTGAACGGCTGGCGCACCGGCGGCGCCACGTGATCGTAGAAGCCGCCGAAGTCGTCCCAGGTCAGGACGATCACGGTGCTCTCCCACAGGGGTGAACGCATGATCTCGTTGACCTTGTTCACCGTCCAGTTTTCGCCCAGGCACTCGCTCTCGGGCGGGTGCTCGCTGAACGCCAGGTCGGAGCTGAGCCAGGAGATGGCGGGCAGGGATCCACTGCTCACGTCTCGGTCGAACTGGCTGGGGCGGACAACATTGGTGGCCCACTGGGCGGAGTTGCGGATGTGTCGGATGGCGTCGAAGGTCGACCAGATGTAGCCGAATTTGTGGGGCCCGGGAGCATAGTACTTCCAGGAAACGCCGGCGGCATTGGCTTCGTCGGCCAGCGTCTTGGCGTTGAGGCAGGGAAAACCGGCGTGGTACTTCCCCTTCTGATAGACCCACATCGTGGTGCCCTTGGGCGCGTCGCAGCCCCACACCAGTCGCAGATGCGGCGGCGTGGAAACGCCCAGGGTGTTCTTGGCCTGTCCCGCGATGAGCGCCAGATGGTTCGGAAAGCTGCTGGACATCACGGTCGAGAAGAAATGATCGGCCAACGCGAAGCGGGAGGCATAGTCCCAATAGGAGGGAATCTGCTTCTTGACGTACTGGGAGTCGGCCATGTCCAGCTTGTTCTGAACCGCGCCGGGCTCCTTGTAGAAGTCGTCCATCTTGCCGCCGTCCACGGCCATCTGAGCCGCCCAGCTGTCGTGCCGGATGTCGTTGGTCAGACTGTCCGGCGCGATGGTCATCTTCACCATGGCGCCGCCGGCGTCGGCCATAGTGGTGCCGTCGGCCCCCGGGAACCGGCCGAAGAGGTTGTCGAAGCTGTGGTTCTCACGGACGATGATGACCACGTGCTTGATGGGACTGCAGGGGGCCGAGCAGGTGGACGCGGCGGCTATCCCGGACGGGTGGCCGCTCCAGGCCCCTCCAACCAGGAGGCTGCCGGCCAGAGCCATGACCACGGCCACCGCGGCGAGCGGCGTTCTGGACCTGCAGACGTCCACGGGGCGGCTCCTCTGGGTTCTCTCCCCTGCTGTGGCTCAGTCTACGCCAGGATGACTATAGGATGAAACGGCTTCGGTCGGATGATCCGCCCACCCCGCGCATCCTCGACTCGACGTAGGCCGCGTCGACAGAGACGGTCTCGCCACGGCGCTCCGACGCCTCGAAGCTGACGTCCTCGAGCACCTTCTCCATGACGCCAAATAGGCGCCGCGCACCAAGATTCTCGGTTTCCTCGTTGAGGCGCCGGGCGGTTCGGGCCACCGCGCGAATGCCGTCCTCGGTGAACTCCAGCTTCACTCCCTCGGTTTCCAGGAGGGCGGAATACTGGCGAACAAGCGCATTTTCCGGCTCGGTCAGGATGCGCGCGAAGTCCTCCTCGTCGAGCCCCGCGAACTCCACGCGCAAAGGGAAGCGACCCTGCAGCTCGGGCAGGAGATCGGCCGGACGGGAGCGAGTGAACGCGCCGGCGCCGACAAAAAGTATGTGATCGGTCTTCACGGTCCCGTAGCGCGTGGCCACATGGGCACCCTCGACGATGGGCAGCAGATCGCGCTGCACGCCCTCCCCGGAAATGTCCGGACCGCTGTCGCCGCCGCGGCTGACCAGCTTGTCCATCTCGTCGATGAACACCACCCCCGACTCCTCGACGCGCTCGATCGCGTCGTCGACGACCTGGTCGAAGTCGATGAGCTTGTTAGCCTCCTCCTGAGCCAGGACGCGCCGGGCCTCCCGGACGGGCAGCTTGCGCGTCCGCTGACGGGAGGCGCTGAGGGTCTGCATCAGCTCCTGAAACTGCTCCGCCACCTCACCGCTGCCCATGCCGGAGACGAACTCCAGAACGTTGGAGAAGCCTTCCTCGTTCTCCAGCTCGATCTCGATGACCCGTTCCTCCAGCTCCCGGTTGCGGAGCGCCCGGGCGACCGCCGCCCGCTTGCGGCGCGTTCGCGTGCGCGCGCTGGGCTGAACCTCGCCCACCTCACCCTGATCGGGCTGGGTCTTTAGGAGATAGGCGACCAGGCGCTCGTCGACGGCACGGTCCGCGGCCTCCTGGACCTGGGCCGTGCGCTCGGCATGGACCAAATTGACGGAGGCGTCGGCCAGATCGCGGATGATTGATTCCACGTCGTGGCCTACGTAGCCGACCTCGGTGAAGCGCGTCGCCTCGACTTTGATGAAGGGCGCGTCCACCATGCGGGCCAGGCGGCGGACGATCGCGGTCTTGCCCACGCCCGTGGGCCCGATGAGGAGGATGTTCTTGGGCCCGATCTCAGAGCGCATCGGCTCTTCGAGCTTGCGCCGCCGCTCGCGCTCCCGGAGGGCGAGGGCCAGGGCACGCTTGGCCCGATCCTGGCCGACTATGTATCGATCCAGCTCGGCAACGGTCGCGGCGGGCGTGGTGTCGGGCATGGGATCAGACCGGGCAGGCAATTGTGAACGCGGCGGGCGAGTGGGTGGCGGGCTCAGTCCCGCTGCTCCTCGACCGTCTCAAAGACGATTTCATGGTTAGTATAAATGCACAGCGAGGCGGCAATTTCCATCGCCTTGCGAGCAATTTCCGGGGCGCCCAGCTTGGTGTGGCGGACCAGCGCCAGGGCAGCGGCCTGGGCGTAGGGTCCGCCCGAACCAATGGCGGCCACGTCCTCGTCGGGCTCGATGACCTCGCCATCGCCCGAGACAATCAGCATCATGGAGCCGTCGGCCACCAGGAGCTGCGCGTCGAGCCTCCGTAGATAGCGGTCCGTGCGCCACTCCTTCGCCAGGTCGATGGCCGATCGTTGCAGGCGGCCCGAGTTGCGCTCGAGCTGGTTCTCGAGTCGATCGAGGAGGGCAAGACCGTCGGCGGCGGCGCCCGCGAACCCGGCCAGCACCCGCCCCTGCTGGATCGCCCGCAGCTTGCGGGCGCGGTGTTTCATGACCACGTCGCCCATGGTCACCTGGCCGTCGGCGGCCATGGCAGTGCGGCCATTCCGGCGGACGGCGAGGATGGTGGTGCCGTGGGCGCGCTCAGGCATTGGGATGGGCCAGCGTATAGACGTCGCGAAGGTGGCCCTCGGAGATGTGCGTGTAGATCTGCGTGGTCTGCAGACTGGCATGCCCGAGCAGCTCCTGCACCACACGGAGATCCGCCCCACCCTCGAGAAGGTGACTGGCGAAGGTATGTCTGAGCGTGTGGGGCGTGACCCGCTTCTCCAGATCGGCGCGATCCAGATAGGAGGACAGCGCGACGTGGAACATGCGCACGCTCAGCGGCCGGCCAAGGCGGCTCAGGAACACGTGATCGCAGCCGGTCCGCCCGTTTCGCAGGAACGGCCGGCCCTCGTGGATATACTGCTCGAGCGTCACCATAGCACGCTCACCCAGCAGGACGATCCGCTCCTTGTTTCCCTTTCCGCGGATGAGCGCGCTCGAGCCGTGCCAGTCCAGATCGGGTAGGCGCATGCCCATCAGCTCACTCACGCGTACACCGGTGGAGTAGAGGGTCTCCAGCAGGGCAAGGTCGCGAATGCCGGTCGGCGTGGTCACATCCGGCTGCGCGAGGAGTCGCTCCACTTCGTCGACGGTCAGGACACCAGGCAGGTGCTTGACCTGTTTGGGCGGCTTGACCAGCAGGAAGGGGTTGCGGTCGAGCCGCTCGTTGAGCTGCAGGAAGCGGAAGAGCGCCCGCACCGCGGCCAGCTTGCGGGCGATGCTGCTGGGCGCGTAGCCCTCGGCGTGCATCCAGGCCAGCCAGCGACGAACAAGGGTGCGGTCCAAGCCTTCCCAGGTCTCGACGCCCTGCCCGGCACACCAGGCGACCAGGTCGGTGAGATCGAGCCGGTACGCCACGCACGTGTTCTCCGCGGCACGGCGGCGTGTGCGCAGATAGGCGATGAAGTCGTCGAGGGCGCTGGTCACGAAGGGCTAGTGAACGGCGGCGAGGGCCGGCTCCGGCTCGGCTTCGGGCTGGGGAGCCAGGATGTCGAGCCCGAACTGACTTCCGCAGCCGGCACAGCGCAGCCGGCTCTTGTCACGGCCCGTTTTGACCAGGAGGCCGCCGCAATTCGGACAGGGCTGGGCCACCGGCTCGTCCCAGGACGCCCAGCGGCAGGTGGGGAAGTTGGAGCAGCCGTAGAAGATCCGTCCCCGCTTGCTCCGCTGCTCGACAACGTCGCCGCCATCCTCGGGGCACGTAACGCCGATGCGCTTGAGCACGGGGCGGGCATAGCGGCAGGTCGGGTAGTTGGAACAAGAAACGAACTGTCCGAAGCGGCCGTGCTTGACCACCAGGCCGTGACCGCATTCGGGACAGGCCTCATCCAGCTCCTCAACGGGCCATTCCACCACCTCGATGGACTTCTCGGCGTCGGCGAGCGTGGTCTTGAAGGGCTCATAGAACTCGCGGATCACGCGGATCCACTCTTCCGACCCCTCTTCGATCCGGTCCAGCTCGTTCTCCATGGCCGCGGTGAATCCGGCATCGACGATGCGCGGAAAGTGCTCCTTCATGACCTCGTTGACCTTCTCCCCCAGAGGGAGCGGTTGGAACCGGCGCCGTTCAAGCGTGACGTAGCGCCGTTCCACGATGGTGCTGATGATGGGCACGTAGGTGCTCGGCCGCCCGATGCCCAGCTCCTCCAGCTCCTTGATGAGGCTGGCTTCGGAGTAGCGGGGCGGCGGCTCGGTCCAGTGCTGCTCCGGTAACAGCTTCCGGAGCGCCAGCAGCTCGCCCGCGATCAGGTTGGGCAGACTCGTGTCCTTCTCCTCCCGAGACCAGACGGCATAGTAGCCGGCGAAGGACAGCGTCGAGCCGTTGGCCACAAAGAGGTAGCCGCCCGCCCTGATGAGCGTACGCGTCGAGTCGAAGACGGCGGGCGCCATGAAGGCGGCCACGAAGCGGCGCCAGATCAGCGTGTAGAGCTTCAGCTCGTCCGGGGACAGGTAGGGCTTGACGGAGTCGGGTGTCCGGTGGACATCGGTGGGCCGGATCGCCTCGTGGGCGCCCTGGACGTGGGCCTTCTGCTTGGTCCGGGGCCCGGGACCCAGAAACTGCTTGCCGTGCTCAGCCTGAATGTAGGCGCGAACGGCCGTCTGGGCCTCGTTGGAGACGCGCGTGGAGTCCGTCCGCATGTAGGTGATCAGGCCCACCCGCTCGCCCTGCAGATCCTTGCCTTCGTACAGCTCCTGAGCGATGCGCATGGTCTTCTTGGGGGTGAAGCGCAGGCGGCTGGAGCTGTCCTGCTGCATGGAACTGGTCGTGTAGGGGATAGGCGGCATGCTGCGCGTCTTCTTTTGCTCCATGGACAGGACCGTCCAGGCGGCCTTTTCCACAGCATCGAGCACCTTGCGGGTATCGGCCTCCGATGTCAGCGCCAGCTTCTCGCGGTCGATCTGGTCCTCGCGCCGCAGCAAGGCGGCCTCGAAGGTGGCCTTCTGGCCTTCCTTGGAGAGGTGAGCCGTGATGGTCCAGTACTCCTCGGGTACGAAGGCGCGAATCTGGTCCTCGCGATCGCAGATCAGCCGGAGGGCAACCGACTGGACGCGACCGGCGCTGGTGCCCCGCAGCACCTTCCGCCATAGGAGGGGGCTGATCTTGTAGCCCACCAGCCGGTCGAGGACTCGGCGGGCCTGCTGGGCATTTACCAGCCGTTCGTCGATCTCGCGGGGGTGGCTGATGCCGTCGCGGACTCCCGTTTCGGTGATCTCGTTGAAGACGGCGCGCAGCGGGTGCTTGATATCCAGGGCCTGGGCAAGGTGCCAGCTGATGGCTTCGCCCTCACGATCCGGGTCCGGGGCGAGGTAGACGCGGTCGGCCGACCGACTGGCCTTCCGCAGCTCCATGAGAAGCTTCTCCTTGCCAGGAACGATCACGTACTTGGGCTTGAAGTCCTTGCGGGTGTCGACGCCCAGCCGCTTCTTGGGCAGGTCGACCACGTGACCCACCGACGCCTTGACTTCGAAGTCCGGGCCAAGGAATTTCTTGATGGTGGTCGCCTTGGAGGGCGACTCGACGATGACGAGGTTACGAGCCAAACAGTATCTCCCTGTTGACGATAGCCGATGCCGGCCACCGTCATCCGTTTTTCATTTTAGCAAATCGGTTCTAGGTTCTGCTTACTTCCTACCAGATGTAGTAGAGCAGAACCCTACCAGACACTATATCTAGTCGAAATGACACAAAGGGCACTCGAGGGGGGACCTGCTCGCGTCGATCAGGTGGCCGCGGCTGCCGGCTCCGCGGCCAGCCGCGCCGCAAACGCCGCCGTCTCGTCCAGTATGTCCGCGATCGCGCTGGTCCAGTCTTCACCGAGCGCCTCGGCCTCGACCCGAAGAACATTCTGATCCACCCGCGCGTCCATGCCGAACCGCCGGTACAGCCCGGCTCGGTCGAACAGTATGCGTGGCTGGCCCTTGATCACCAGAGTCCGGCCGCGCAGGACCACGGAGCTGACACCTGCCGCTTCCGCCCGGAACTTCAGGTCAATCTGCTTCAGCAGATTACGCACCGATGGCGGAGGAGGGCCGAAACGGTCGCGAAGCTCCGCCTCCACGGCGGGCACATCGACGGCCGTCTCCAGGGCCGCCAGCCGCCGATACAAGCCCAGCCGCTCGCGCTCGTCGGGAACATAGGTGGGCGGGATCAACACGTCGAAGGGCAGATCGACCGTGACGTGGGGTCGCTCGACGGGCTTGCGGCCGCGCATCCGGTCGATGGCGTCGCGGAGCAGATCGGTATACAGATCGAACCCGATGGCGGCCACATTGCCGCTCTGCTCGGCCCCAAGCAGGTTACCGGCGCCGCGAATCTCCAGATCGGCCATGGCGATCTGAAACCCGGCCCCAAGCTCGGTTGCCTCAAACACGGCCTCCATGCGTCGCATGGCGTCCTTGCCGATGCGGGCGTCCCGGGGATAGAGGAGGTAGGCGTAGGCTTGGTTCACTCCCCGACCCACGCGACCCCGCAGCTGATAGAGCTGAGCGAGACCCAGCGATTCCGCGTGGTCGATGACGATGGTGTTCACATTGGCGATGTCCAGCCCGCTCTCGATGATGGTGCTGCACAGCAGGACATCGGCCTTCTGATGGGAGAAGTCCAGCATGACCTTCTCCAACTGGTTCTCCGGCATCTGCCCGTGCCCGACCAGCACGCGTGCCTCGGGCACCAGCCGCCGCAGCTTCTGAGCAACCGCCTCAATGCCCGAGACCCGGTTGTGGACGAAATATACCTGCCCCTCGCGCTCCAGCTCTCGCACGATCGCCTCTCGTATCAGCCGGTCTTCGTAGGGCTGCAGATAGGTCCTGATGGGGAGGCGGCCCTCGGGCGGCGTTTGGATGATGCTGACGTCGCGAATGCCCGTGAGCGACATGTGGAGGGTTCGCGGGATGGGCGTGGCCGTCAACGTGAGCACGTCGACACTGGCGCGCAGCTTCTTCAGCTTCTCCTTGTGGCGAACGCCGAAGCGCTGCTCCTCGTCGATGACCAACAGCCCCAGGTTCTTGAACTGGACATCCTTGCCCAACAGGCGGTGGGTGCCGATCACCACATCCAGCTCACCGTCTTTGAGCCGCTGGAGAATCACCCGCTGCTCCGCCGGAGACCGGAACCGGCTGAGCATATCGACGCGCACCGGAAACGCCTCCAGTCGCTCACGGAACGTTTCCATGTGCTGCTGGGCGAGGACCGTGGTGGGCACCAGCACGGCCGCCTGCATGCCCTCGATGACCGCCTTGAAGGCGGCCCGCACGGCAACCTCGGTCTTGCCGTAGCCCACGTCCGCGACCACCAACCGATCCATGGGCTTCGCCTCTTGCATGTCAGACTTCACGTCCTCGATGGCCTGCATCTGGTCCGGGGTTTCCTCGAAGGGGAACGATCCTTCCAGCTCCCGCTGCCAGGGACTGTCGGGCAGGAAGGCATGGCCGCCCATCGCCTCGCGTTCCGCGTAAAGCGCGATCAGCTCCTCGGCCATGTCTTCGGCCGCCTTCTTGGCGCGGGCCTTGGCACGCGCCCACTCGGCGCCGCCCAGCCTGTTCAGCTGGGGCTTGGCGTCGCCCACGCCAACGTACCGCGTCACCCGGTCGAGCTGGTCGGTCGGAACATACAGCCGGTCGGAACCGGCGTACTGGACGACCAGGTATTCGCGCTCGCCACGTTCGTCGCTCATCCGAGTGACGCCGGTGAGCTGCCCGATGCCGTGCTCCACGTGGACGATGTAGTCGCCGGGAGTGAAGGGACTGAAAAAAGTATCGCGGGCCGCGCGCCGGCGGCGGGCGACACCACGAGGCTTGGACCAGCCGAAGATTTCGTGGTCCGTGTAGAGATCGATGTCCAAGTCGGGGGCGCTCCAGCCCTCGGCCACAGAGCCCTTGACGATGATGATCTGGCCGGGATCAGGCGGCCGCGTCAGCGCCTCCACGATCTCGACAACGAGACCTTCGCCCTGGAGAATCTCCGCGAGCCGGGCGTGCTGATAGCTGGTGATCACGAGGGCCCGATCGGGACTGGCTCCGGCGGATGCTTCGCCCTCCGGCTGTGCCGCAACAGGGTCAAGGCCATGAAGGAACTCGCGGATGCGGCCAGCGTAGGCTGGAGGCCGCACAAAGACGCGGCCGGCAACCGAGCGCTCGTCGCCGCCGGGGGTCAGCCGCACCACCGGCATGCCGTCTACTCGGGAGGCGATCTCGGCGTGGGACACCAGGGCGGGACGGAGCCCCTCGGGGAGGTCGCCCCGCCGCACGAGGTCGGCCTGAAACTCCCGAGCCTGATCCGTCAGCTCGCCGGCCAGGGTCCAAAGGTCAGCGGGGTCTTCCAGAGCGGCGAGCGGCGGCTCCTCAAAGGCGTCGAGGAGTGTCGTCGAGCCCCACAGGTATGGCGCGAATAGCTGAGGATCGTCCATCGTGCCGGTCCGCAGGGCCTCGAGGCAGCCCGTCCACCATTCCGCCGCGGCGGGGCTGAGATCACCGGCGGGCAGGCCCGCCAGCTCTTCCAGCGCTGCCTGCAGCCTTCCCTCGTCCAGAACCCCCAGAGGCGGCACCTCAACCGACTCGAGCCGGTCGAGTGAACGCTGGCTGACCGGGTCGAAGATGCGCAACGACTCTATCTCGTCGCCCAGCAGCTCCATCCGCAACGGATGGGAAGCGCCCACGGGAAAGACGTCGAGAATCCCCCCGCGGCGAGCAAAGGAACCCGGGCCTTCTACCATTCCCACCGATTCGTAGCCGGTCGCAACCAGCGCGCCGAGGAGGGTGTCGACCTCGATCCGCTCCCCGCTCCTCAGGGACAGCGTCTTGTCACGTGGGGCGACACTTACCGGCTGGAGGAGGGCGCGCATGGAAGTGACGACCGCCAAAGGCTCGCGCTGCACCCGGTTGACGACGGCCTGGCGCCGCGCCAGAGTGTCGCTGTCCAGTGACCCCCGCTCGTAGGGCAGCGTCTCGAAGCAGGGGAATGCATCCACGGGCACACGGAGCCAGGCTTCCAGCTCCTGGGCCAGGTGCTCCGCACGATGCGGATGGCCGGTGATCACCAGGAGAGAGCGCCCAGTCTGGCCGCCAAGGAAGGCGATCAACGGGGGCCGCGCGCCCTCGATCAAGCCTCCGACCTCCACGCGGCCCTCGGCGGCCAGCTCTGCCGCAACGCCGGCAAGGCTGGACGAGGTCGCGAAGCGTTCGAGGAGCGGCGCCAGCCTCACGCCGGGGCTCCCACGGCCGGAATGGGGCCGTTGAACCGGTTCATGGCTGTCGTCAAACCGTCCACGACGGTCGTTTCGACGGCATCGGCCACGTGATCGCAGAGCTGTGGCAACAGGGCACCCTGATCGGGGAGGAACTCCGCGAGCACATGATCTCGCGTTTCGCCGGCGCCACGCCCGATGCCCACCCGGATGCGCGCAATCTCGTCGGTGCCCATCTCCCGGATAACCGACTGCATGCCCCGGTGACCGGCCGCACTGCCGGACGGTCGGATCCGGATCGTCCCGAAGGGAAGATCGACCTCGTCGTAGATCAGCAGCACGCGGTCCGGCTTGAGGCGGAAGTGTCGCGTCAGCCGCACGACCGCCTGCCCGGACTCATTCATATAGGTCTGTGGTTGGGCGAGGGCGACGGGAATGCCGCGCAGCAGACCGGAGGCAAGATCGGCGCGCCAGGAGCTGCCCCGGAACCGGAGGCCCATGCGGTGGGCCAAGCGGTTGGTGCACATGAAGCCGACGTTGTGCTTGGTCTTGGCATACTGGCCGCCCGGATTGCCCAGGCCCACGATGAGCCACTCCGGGTGCGCCCGCGTTGCCGGCTGGCGTTTTCCCAGCGCCTTCCTGAAGAAGCTCATGGTAGCGCTCCAGCCGGTATGGGCGCCGGTGCGGAGCCGGCCAGATAGGCGGCGGTCAGGCGGCTCCAGTCGTCCAGACTGAGGGCCTCTGCTCGTGCGGATGGCGGAATCCTTGCCTCCTCGAGAAGGTCTACGGCGGTGTCCTTGGGCAGCTTCAGGGAATGCGACAGGGAATTGACCATCTGTTTTCTTCGGGCAGAGAACCCGGCCCGAGCGATCCGGAAGAAGGTGTCGAGATCTTGGACGGGCACAGCGGGTGCATCGCGAACGGTCAGCTTGATCACCGCAGAGTCGACGTTCGGCGGCGGCCGGAAGGACGATGGAGACACCCGCCTCACGATCTCGGGCTCGGCGTGGAGCTGGACGCCGAGCGCCAGGAGACTCATCGCTCCCGGGCGGGCCGTGAGGCGGCAGGCCACCTCCCATTGCACCATGAGAACCGCGACGGCCGGGCGGCAGCGCGCCTCTAAATAGTGCCGCAGGAGCGCGCCCGTTATGTAATAGGGAATGTTTCCGGCAAGCTTGTATCCACTCCGGCTGTTGTCCCTCGGGACGATCTCACAGGGATCGACGGTCAGGGCATCGGCCCGGATGATCTCAGCCCCAGGGATGGCCTGCCGGAGCTGCTCCGCCAGGTCGCCGTCCAGCTCCACGGCCGCCACGCCGGCGCCGGAACGAACCAGCTCACGGGTCAGCACTCCCCGACCGGGGCCGATCTCGAGGATGAAGTCGTCGGGGGTGGGCGCGACGGCTGCGAGGATTCCAGCGAGCACCCGCCGGTCATGAAGGAAATGCTGCCCCAGCCGTCTGCCTGGCATATCAGGCGAAATGCGTGTCCAGGCACCCGGAGCCGGACTCGCGGAGACTAGCCGTAGCTGCTGGTGGTGGGAAGGGGCCGGACGCCCTTCATTACAGCGAAGACGACCAGCCGCTGGCTGTCGACCCAGTACGGGGTGCAGGTGATCATGGTAAGCAGCTTTTTGCGACCTTGTGGATTCAGGACCGCGCCGTCCCTGTAAGGCACAACCTGTTTTCCGGTGACCGCGTATGTATATACGGCCCGTCGCGTATAGACGTACACGCGCTCGCCAAACCGCAGCTCGCCGAGGCGCTTGAAGATCTCTCCCTTGATGTCGTCGTGGGCAGCGAGGCCCACGTTGCCCGCCATGCCGGGATTGGCCGTGCCCTGCAGATGCCCGATTGCCCAATCCGCCACCTGCCACTGGCCGTTGACCACACCGGTTTCGATGACCGGTGAATCGACGCCGATGGCCGGGATCCGCATACGGACGGCGGCCTGGCCGAGCTGCAGCCCGTGGTGCACCGAGACATGAAGAAAATGACGGTTCTGCCGGTTGATCTGCGCGTTGGTGTTGGGCACCGTCGAGCGCGTGCTCGGGGGTGTCGCGCTGTTGTGGCCCTTGAAGTAGGTGTAGGCGACCACGCCGACCACCACCACTCCGGCCACGACCAGGAGTGTGCCCAGCCAGCCCATCACTCGTCTCGAAGTCACGCGGCCTCCATGATTCCCCGCAGACAGAATCGGGGCTTCATTCTAACAATCAACCTCGGCTTTTAGCCGTTTTCGAGCCAGTGCGACGGCCCTGGCACGGTGACTCAAATCGTCCTTCCGCTCGGGCCTCTCGCCGAATGTCGCACCCAGCTCGGGAATCAGGAACAGGGGATCGTAGCCGAAACCTCCGTCCCCACGTTCTCGGAGGGCGATCCGCCCCCGAACCCGCCCTTCCACGGTCCACTCCTGCCCATGCGGATCGTGAAAGGCGATGACGCAGACGAAGGTGGCGCCCCGCTCTTGCTCCGGCACGTCACGCAGCAGATCGAGCAAACGCTGGTTGCGAGCGGACGAAGTCGAAAGGTTCTCGAACCTGGCCGAGTGAATGCCGGGCTGGCCGTCGAGGGCACCAACGCAGAGGCCGGAGTCGTCGGCCAGGGCCGCCAGACCGGCGGCCTCGGCGTATGCCCTGGCCTTCAGCAGCGCATTCTCAGCAAAGGTGACGCCGGTCTCGGTCACCTCCAGGGTGATGCCCACTTCATTCGGCGAGACCAGCACGAATGGGACGCCGGACAGCTGGCGACGCAGCTCCTCCAGCTTTGAAGGGTTGTTGGTCCCAAGGAGCAGCCGTCTGGTCGAGCGTGGCGTCATGGATGATTTTGCCTGGCAAGGGCGATGTCACCCGTGGTAGCATTTTGCACATTTCTGCAGACGGAGGTTCGACCGTGAATAGCTGCCGCAAGACTGTCGCTCGGTCGGTCATGTCGCTGGCGATTTCCATTGCCGCAGTGCCCCTCGTCATGGGCAGCATGGTCGCCTCCGCCAAGGGACCTGATCCCCAGGGGACCATCTATGTCGCTGACTACGGCCGCAACAGCATCGACGTGTTCGGACCGGGTGCGCACGGAAACGTCGCTCCTAAGCGAGTCCTTCAAGGGCCATCCACGATGATATCCGGCCCGGCCGACGTGGCTGTTGATCCCGCCGGGCACGTCTACGTTTCCGATTTCAATTCCAACGCCATTACCGAGTACGCGCCCGGGGCGTCGGGAAACGCCGCTCCGATTCGGACCATCCAGGGCCCGAAGACGGAGCTGAGCAACAACGACGACATGTCGCTGGCTCCAGACGGCACTCTCTATGTCGGTAACTTCGGCTCGCCTGGTGTGGTCATCTTCGCCCCTGGGGCGAAGGGCGATGTCGCTCCCATTCGCACCATCGTGGGAGGCAATACGGGCATCGGAGAATCAAACGTCGACGGCCTGGGTGTCGATGCCACGGGAACGCTCTATGCCGACGCGACCGGCAGCGCCGCGATCTACGTCTTCGCCCCCGGGGCGAACGGCAACGCCACACCGATTCGAAACATCATGGGTCCCTCCACGGGGCTGGCGTCTCCCGACGATGTGAAGGTTGGTTTCGGCGGCAACATTTTCGTCAGCAATGGCGGGAACAGCTTCGAGGAGTTCGCGGCTCACGCGCACGGAGACGCGAAGCCCATACGGCTGATCAGCGGGGGGCTGACGGGCCTGAGCGACACCGACGACCTGACGGTGGATGCCAAGGGCAATGCCTACATCACCAACTTCAACAACGGCTCCGTGGTCGAGTTCGGGCCGAAACAAAACGGCAACGTGGCCCCCAAGGCCGTCTTGGCCGGGGCCAACACCACGTTCTCTGAACCGGAGGGTGTCGCCGTCGCCACTCCCCGTGCCCTGTCTCTCACCAGCAGCACCTCTTCCACCATTCCACTCGGAAGCGCCACGCACGACACCGCCAAGCTTCTCGGCGGCAAGAGCCCCACGGGCTCCATCATCTTCAAGCTCTTCGGCCCGGGCGACGCCGCCTGCAGCCACAAGCCCGCCTTCACCTCGCCAATCAAGGCCGTGCACGGCAACGGCACCTACACGTCTCCCAGCTTCACACCGAAGAAGGCGGGCACCTACAGCTGGATCGTGGAGTACAGCGGCGACTCCAACAACGCCCAGATCTCGAGCCTGTGCCGTGACGCCAGCGAGACGGTAAAGGTCATCGGCTACGGCGTGACCGGCCATGGCCACCAGGCCAAGACCACCGTGACCTTGACCTGGACGGTGTACGGGACGCTCAAGGCGCTGAGCTTCAACATCCTCGCCATCACCCAGCAGCACAAGGTCATACAGATGAACACCAAGCCGATCCACACCCACTCGAGCAAGACCTACACGTTTGTCTCCAAAAACGTGAACGTGGACATCGACTACTTCAAGGTGAAGGTCAAGCGGAGCAGCGGCTTCCAGACCTTCGGCCCCTTCGTAGTCAAGGGCTGAGAACGAGGCGGCCCCGGAGTGATTCGGGGCCGCCCCCCATCCTTCCGGGCCGAGCGAGCGCCGGCTTCCGGCCGCCGACCGTAGACTATGGCCGGTGACGAGCACACGAACCCCACAATCGATCTCTGATCAGAGTCAGGCGGGCTGGGCGCCGCGGCGCGGCCTCTATCTGCATATCCCGTTCTGTCCCTACAAGTGCCCCTATTGCGACTTCGCCACGCACGTGGGCGGCGACGCGCGGGTCGAGCCCTATGTGCGAGCGCTCTGCCGGGAGATCGAGCAGAGCACCGGGGATGACTCCCGACCGCTGCTGGAAACGGTGTACTTCGGCGGCGGCACACCCGGTATGCTGCCCGCGGACCGTCTGGAGGTCATCCTGGCAACCGTGGGGCGGGTGTTCTCCCTCGCCCCGGACGCCGAAATCTCGCTCGAGGCCAATCCAGGGGAGATTTCCTTCGCCTCCCTGGAGGCATTCCGCCGGCTGGGCATCAACCGAATCAGCTTCGGCGCCCAGAGCCTCCAGAACGCCGAGCTTCAGGCGCTTGGTCGTGGCCATCAGGCGGCCGATGTTGCCGCCTCGGTCTTGGAGGCCCGAGGGGCGGGATTCGATCAGGTGAGCCTGGACCTGATGTATGGGATCCCGGATCAGACGATGGCTTCATGGGAGGCCACGCTGGAGACCGTGATCAAGCTGCGGGTTGATCATGTCTCCCTCTATTCGCTGATCGTGGAGCCGGGCACGCCCTTCGAGCGCCGCCGGGCACGGGGGAATCTGCCACTCCCGGAAGACGACATGGTGGCCGACCTGTACGATCGAGCCTGCGAAGTCATGGCGTCGGCCGGGTTCGAACACTACGAGGTGGCCAACTGGGCCCAGCCGGGCTGCCGCTGTCGCCACAACCTGGCGTACTGGCACGACGAGCAGTTCTGGGCGGCCGGTGTGGGCGCCTACGACTATCTCCGCCCGTTCCGCTCCGTGCGCCTGCGACACACGGCCCGGTATATCAAGGCCGTGCTGGAGGGTCGGGACCCGGTGGTCACTCGCGACCTCGTCGGCCCGTTGGACGAGCGCTTCGAGACCGTGGTCATGCGCCTCCGCCTCCTCGATGAGGGGATCGACCCTGCGGTATACGAAGCACGCTTTCAGGAGACCCTCGCGGAACGCTACGGACCGGTGGTGCGGGAGCTGGAGGCACAGGGGTTCCTGGAATGGGTGGGTAGCCGCCTGCGGCTCAGGGAGGCGATGGTGCCGCTCGCCAACGAGGCATGGGAGCGATTCCTTCCCGAGCCGGCCGGCTCACGGCGTCACGTCGGCGCGTTGGAGGCCTGATCGGTCCGAGCGCGACGGGCTCGGAGCTGGTCCCAGAAGAAGAAGGCCAGCAGGATCAGCGCGAGCACGATGAGCGCGATCCCCAGCGGCGCCATCCAGGCGGGGCGAGCGCTGGGCTGACTCGTCGAGCGGGTACCGTGCGATCCGGACAAGGGGCCGCTGCCGCTTGACGGCTTCTGGCGGTGCCCCACAACTCCCGAGCGGTTGGTGCAGTGGCCGGCGATGCAGGTGCCGCCTGCCGGGCGACCGTTGCCCGCGGTGCCTCGCTGATACGGCCTGGGCACGTGAAAGTCGTGCAGGATCTGGTGGATGTTCAGCCGGCCGGTGCCTTGCCGCAGCACCGCCTGGGCGGCCGCGGGGATGTGCGCATCTCCGTAGACCACCCCGGCGACGTCGAACTTCGAATTCAGGGTGAACACGCTCTTGAGCCGCATCGACCCGCCCCGAGCGGCGCCCTGGCCGACAAGGTTGACGATCATGTGATTCGTCTCGATCTTGCATGCCGGGTTCTTGCCGTTGATCATGCAGATGGGCTTGATGAGAGCCTCGGCCAGCATGTCACCGACAAAGAGCACTCGGTTGGAGCGTCCCACGACGATGGCCTTCCCCGAGAGGAACCCGCCGAGCGTGCTGCTGAGCAAGCGCTTCTGGTGGATGAGGTCGGGAAGCACCGGCTGGGTGTCCGTCTGGAAGCTCTCCAGATAGGAGTCCAGGATGAGCGTGAATGCAGGGCCGAACCGGGGACGTACCTTCGTGCGGACGATAACTCGAGAGATCAGGTCGAAGTCAGGCTCAAAGCCGGCCGGGTTGTAGTAGATGACCGTGCCCCGGAAGTGGGCATGGAATCCGGAAGCCGGCTGAGTGGCCGCCTCGACCGGACCGGCCACCCCGAAAGTGGCGACGGCCAGCGCGACGAGCGCGAGGACGGGCAGGCATCGGTTCACGTGATCATGCTCCTTCCAACCGCCCTGAGCCCGCGCGCGGCGGGCCCATAGGCCAGGACGAGGGCCAAGACCACGGGGGCGATCACGAGCAGCGTCCCCGCGGCAAGTAGGTTGAATTCAGTATCGTGCGTGCCGGCGAAGTACCGCAAGGCCACGGGCGCGGTGCCGGGATTGGACAGAAGCAATGTGGGAAGCGTGAACTCACTCCAGCTGCTCACGAAGACCCAGAGCGCCGTCGCCGCGGCGGCCGGGGCGGCCAGCGGCGCCACCACTCGCAGCAGGGCCCGCGCACCCCAGCCGGCCTCCAGACGCACCGAGGCGAGGAGGTCGGCGGAAAGCGAGCGCATGAAGATCCAGAGCAGTAGGACGGCGAAGGGCAGCACTCGGGCAACCTCGATGATCACCAGGCCCGCAAGGCTATCGCCGAGGTTCAGCTGCTGCACCAGATAGAAGAGCGGAATCAGATATGCCTCTCCCGGTTGTACCAGGGTGATCAGGAGCAGGACCAACAAGACGCCGCGGAGGGCGCGGGCCACGCCCGGGCCCTGGAGCTGAAACGCCGCGGGAAGGGCAAGCAAGAGGGTCAACCCAACCACCACCAGCGCGATGAGCAGGCTCTGTCCCAGGCCGGAGCCGATACCGGCGTTCCACGCCGTGACGAAAGCGGATCCCGATGGGGGCCAGCTGATGCTCAGCGGCTGCAGGATTGCAGCCCTGCCGCTGGTAAAGGCGGCGGTGAGCGTCCACACCAGAGGGAGCGCCACCAGCAGGCCGGCCAGCGCAGAGATACCCGTTCCGGAGGGGGTAGCGGTCGGCCGACGATAATCTCCCTCACCCGCCAAGCTGGGATGCGTGACGGTGAGGGCGAGCGCGCCGATCGCTAAGGCCACGCCAAGCACCACCTGCAGGGCCGCGTCGGCCACTCCCTGGCTCACGTTGGTCAGGCCGGTGAAGGCGCGGAGATACATGTCCAGCGGCAGCATCAGTGTCGCCCCGCCCGGCCCGCCGTTGGTGAGCACGTACAGGAGATCAAATACCTGAGACGTGAGCACCACGGTGACGATGACCGCCAGGCCCGAAGCGCGGCGGCAGGCGGGGACGATCAGGGAGCGCAGTGTCTGCCACGGTCCAGCGCCCTCGGCCCGAGCCAGATCGAAGTAGCTGGCGTCGATGGATCGGAGGGCCGCGGAGAAGATCAGCATGCTCAGGCCCGCGGAGCTCCAGAGCGCCACCGCGAACACCGACCAGAAGGCCAGACGCGGATCGCCGAGCCAGTCCGGCTGTAGGGTGCCCAGGCCGATCAAGCGCAGTGAGGCATTCAGGGGTCCATAGTTGGGGTTGAAGGCGATGAGCCACGTGGTGGCCGCAACGGCCGGCGGCAGTAGCAGGGGAACCACGGCGATGGCCCGGGCGACAGGCCCGATGATCCCGCCGCGCTGCATCGCTACCGCCATTACGAATCCGGCCGCCACCGGGACGGTCGCCGTCAGCCCCAGCCAGATCAGCGAATGCTCCAGCGCGCTCTGGAATCCGGGATCGGCGAAGAGAGATGTCCAAGTGCTCAGGCCGTCGAAGGAGATGGGGCCGTAGCCGTTCCAGCGGGTGAACGAGATCGCGAGGATCCAGATGAGGGGCCACAGCAGAAAGACGCCGACGAGCAGCATCGCCGGACCGAGAAAGAGAAACGCCTGCAGTGTCTGACGAGACCGCCGGCCGCGAGCAGGCATCACCCGTTCCAAGCCGGTCGTCATAGCCGCCGCCGCGGTTGTCGAAGTGGGTCGCCCGCCGGCTGGAGGCGACGGGGCAGCCGAGGAACGGAGCCGCCCGCCGGTCAGAACTCGCAGTCGATGGCCTCGGTTTTCCCGTGCCTCGCCCCATGCGAGGCATAGACCAGCTGCATCACCCGAGGAAGCACCGACGGCTGCTCGTAGCCCTGGAGTAGAAGCTGCACGTTCGCTTCCATGGTGGCGTTCAGGTTGGGGATCGGCGCGGCGTCCAGATAGACCCCCGGGCGGGCGGAGGCCAGGCTCCGGAGGTACTCACGCTGCCACGGGCTGACCCCGGAGGACGCCGGCTCGGGGGCAGCGGGAAGCATGCCGCGATGGAGCATGAACCGCAGCGTTGACGGCTTGAGCAGCCAGTTGATGAAGGTGATGGCCACGCTGTGGTGATGACCTGAGCTGGGCACGATCCAGCCCTCGTACCCGCTCTGCGGCATGACCGACCGGCCCTTGCCGGCCGGGAAGGGGAAGACGCCGATGTTGAGGCCTGATGCCTTCTCCAGGCTCAGGATCTGGGAATCCTGACTACTCGAGACCAGCTCGAACAGGCTCCGCCCCTTGAAGAAGGTGGTCACCCCGTCCTGCGCGTCCAGGCCCCCGAAGTTGGGAGTGAAGTAGCCCTTTGCCGCCCAGGCCCGCAGCCGGCTCGACATCATCAGGAAGGGTTTGCGGTTGAAGGTGAAGCTGTGGTCGAGCCGCAGCTCCCGCTCGAGATCCGTGTACGAAAACCGGGTATTGGCGAGCGTCTGATACCAGTCGTCACCGAGCCACCCGTCGGCGTTGCCCATCGCGATGGGAGTCAGATGGGCCCGCTTGGCCACGGCAAGGTCGCGGACAAACTGGCCGGGAGTTTGGGGCACGCGGAGATGGAGACGCCGCAGGAGCCGGGCATTGTAGAGGATCCCCACCGCCGCCACGGCAGTGGGGACGGCGTACACGGGCACTCGCCGCCCCGCGATTCCGGGCTTCTGGCTGTCGTAGAGGGCGAACGGGGAATTGTAGTCCTGGAGCAGGCCGCGACGCAGCCGGGCGGCCCACCGGTAGCGCCTCGCGTAGGGGGTGAGGTTGAGCAGCTTGTGGTTCTGAACGTAGACGGGGATGCCGCAGACCCGTGGTGTGGCGTAGGCAAGATCGGGCGCGTGACCCGTCGAGAGGGCCAGCTGCATGTTGCGGTCGAAGTCTTCGAACTGATAGGTGGTCAGGGCCACCCGGATGTTGTGGTGGCTCCGCTCGAACAGGGCCGGCAGCTTCAGAGCCCAAGCGTGCTCAATGGGATCGTCCGTGGAGTACCAGATACGCAGGGTCATCGGGGTGTTGACCGCAGAGGCGCCGCAGCCGCTGGTCAGGATAACAAGGACCGCCGCGAGGCCCAGGAATCGACGAATCCGCATGGCATCACAGTCTATCGGGCTTGTCGATCGGCAGGCGGCAAGAATACGCCAAAAATTGCCGCATTTCCGTGTCTGCTGACGAATCGCTCGCGAGATGGCGTCGAAGCTGCTACAGTGATGCCGTAACCGGTAGGAGGTGCAATCCCCGGATAGCGTCGGCGACCGAACGTCAGCTCCAAGCGCCCGGTCCGCCTCTCGGCGGATGACGAGGAAGGGAACGCATCGAACGATTCGGCGGATCGTTCCCCGGCCCGAACAGGTCGTCATGAGTGGGGCAAACCAGAGCAGCAATGCCCTGACAAAGACCACTCAACTGTTCCCCGACGAGTGTCCCTGGGATGATACCGGCAGCCATGCCGCCGGATCGGTTCCTCCACCTGTTGCGAAGGCGCCTCCGAGGCGTTACCTCAAAGACAGGTCTCCAAGGAAGGAACATATGTGCGGCATTTTCGGTTTCGTCGGCAATACGGATCGGCCCACCTCGGTCGTGGTCGAGGGTCTGAAGGATCTCGAGTATCGCGGCTATGACTCTTGGGGGGTGGCCGTCGCCGCAGGCGGCGGAGTGCTCAGCGAGAAGCAGACCGGAAAGATCGGCGACGCCGTCTCATCCCTGCCCCCCGCCTCGGCCAGTCTCGGCCACACCCGGTGGGCCACGCACGGCGCGGTCACGCAACAAAACGCCCATCCCCATCTCGACTGCTCCGGCCGTCTGGCCGTTATCCACAACGGCATCGTCGAGAACCACGACGCCATCCGCGGCCGTCTGCAGCGCCACCAGTTCCGCTCGGAGACTGATACGGAAGTGGTCGTGCATCTCCTCGAGGAGGAGATGGCGGGGACGGCAGCCAACGGACGGAGCCGGCTGGTGACGGGGCTCATGTCGGGCTTTCGACAGCTGGAAGGCTTGAGCGCCATCGCCGTCCTGGACGGTGAGTCGGGAGAGATCGCCGCCGCCAAGAACGGCTCTCCGCTGGTCGTCGGATTGTCTGAGGAGGGCTCCTATCTGGCCTCGGATCCGGTGGCCCTGCTTCCCCACACCAGAAAGCTGCTCTTCGTGGAGGATGGCCAGGCGGTGTCACTGGATCCGTCGGGGACCGCTCGAGTGTTCGAGGTGGGCTCGGGACGCGAGATCGAGCCGCAGGTTCGCGAGGTCGATTGGCCGGTTCACGACCGCACGCTCGGTCCCTTCGACCACTATATGGAAAAGGAGATCAACGAGCAGCCTGCCGTCCTGCGGCGCCTGGCGGCCGAGAAGTCGGACGACGTTTCGACCCTGGCGCGCATGATCGAGGAGTCCTCTCGCGTCTTTATCACGGGCTGCGGGACGGCCAACAACGCCGGAATGGCGGGACAATACCTGATGTCTCGGATCGCGGGCCGCCAGGTGACGGCGGTCATGGCCTCCGAGATGCGCCTGGCGGGCCCGCTGCTTGACCCGACGTCGCTGGTCATTGCCCTTTCACAGAGCGGGGAGACGATCGACGTCCTGGATGCAGCCCGGCTGGCCCAATCGAGAGGAGCGCGCGTGGCCGCACTGACCAACAGCGAGGGCTCGTCCCTGTACCGCCTGGCCGATCATTCCATCCTGCTCGACTGCGGCCCGGAGCGCTGCGTACTCGCCACCAAGACGTACACCGCCAAGCTGGCCCTGCTCGTCATGACCGCCTATCAGCTGGCAGGACGCGCCGAAGAGGGGGTTCACGCAGTGGTGCAGGGGGCCCTGCTCATGGAGGCGCTGCTGGTCGAGGAGCGTGATCGAGGCAATATCGAGCGCCTGGCAGAGCGCCTGGCCGATTCCGATCACATCTTCGTTCTCGGCCGGGACATCAACTATCCACTGGCGCTCGAGGCCGCCTTGAAGATCAAGGAAGTGAGCTACATCCACGCGGAGGGTTTCGCTTCGGGCGAGCTGAAGCATGGGGTGATCGCCCTGATCGAGCCCGGCACGCCCTGCATCGTTCTGGCGACCGAGCCCTCCGTGCTGCGGGAGACACTGGCGGGCACGGCCGAGGTTCGAGCCCGCGGGGCATTCACCGTCGGGCTTAGTCCGGATCCCCATCCCGAGTTCGAGGCGCACCTTCCCATGAGAGGCGGCGGCGAAGCCGTCCTGTTCGAGGCCGCCGCGGCGTTCCAAAGCCTGGCCTACCGGCTCGCGCTGCGACTCGAACGGGACCCCGACAAGCCCCGGAACCTGGCCAAAAGCGTAACAGTGCGCTAGCCCGGCGTATACTCACATGCAACCTGCCGGCCGTGGGACGGTGGTGGACGGAATCAACCCCAGCCAACGGTGAGATCAGGATGTTTTCGGGTGTTCACGAGCGCAAGCTTGACTACAAGGGGCGGCTGACCATCCCCGACGATCTGCTCAACGGAGCAGATCACGAGTGGCATCGGGCCATCGCCATCAAACAAACGTCGGACGTCCGGCTCACCCCCGACGAGCCCACCCGATTCCTGGCGCTGTATGATCTGGAGACCTGGCAGGGGCTGCTGAGGGACGCTCAGCGGGAGCTGGACCCGGACGAGAGCCGGCTCTTCATGCACACGGTGGTGGCGGATGCCTCCATGTTGGAAGTGGACGCCGCCAACCGGGTGACGCTGCCGGGACCGCTTCTGCAGTATGCGAACATTGAAAGGCAGGCGGTCGTCACGGGTATTTTTGATCATGTCGAGATCTGGAACCCGGCGACCTACGAGGCCTATGTCGAAGCTCCATGGACCAAGGAGGTTGCGGTACCGGATATCGGGGATATAGCACGGCGGCGCCTACGACAGATCATGTGAATACGTTCGTAACCCCAGGCGATGATTTTCGGCTCGGGATCGGCTCTCTGGGCCGGCGGTAGGCCGGCTGGTGGGATTGACAGACAGAGAGGGCCGTGGTAAGCTGATTTCACCTGGGGGGATTTCGTCCCTATCCTTTTGTTTTCGTCGCGTCGGTCGACCACTATTGGGGGTACTTTTCATGAAGAGAGCTTTGGCGATCCTGACCTTGGGAGTGCTGTTTGTGCTGCCCATGGGCGCCGTCGCGACGGGCACCGCCCTTGCGGCTTCGCCGGCAGTCCATACCAGCAGCATCAACGCCAGCACCTCGGGCGTCCATTGCCCGGGTCAGGGCTACACCAACTTCAACTACTGCGTGCCGCCGACCGGAGTCGTAAACGCCACCCTCTGTGGTGAGCATTTCACCGGCACCGCCAAGCCGAATACGGGCATCACCTGCAACCGTATCGGCCAGCTGGTGACCCTGCCCTGCTCAGGCGAGACGGCGGAATCGATCGATATCAAGGGAACGGGCCTGAACATCACCGTGGCGGGGCCAAGAATCTACAAGTTCAACCCCGCGACCGGAACCAGTACGCGCGTAAGCGCCATCACCGGTTCCGGAGGTGAGTACACCAAGGTCTTCGGCAGCTGCGGAGTTTCCCCGAGCACGCTGCCCACTACCGGTGGTGGCATCGCTCCCGCCGGCGGTGGACTGCCGCTGCTGCCGCTCGGTCTCGGCATCATGATGCTGCTGGCCGGCGCAGCCGTCACCGCTCGAACTCGCATCACCCAGGTCTGACCGACCGACGGCAAAGGCCCCAGCTCGAAAGAGCTGGGGCTTTTGTTGTTTCTGGGCAACCGGTCGCCGCCGGGAGTGCTACTCGCCGTACCCCTGCGGATGGCTCTTCTGCCAGCGCCAGGAAGACTCGACGATGGTGTCTAGGTCGCTATAGCGCGGTTCCCAGCCCATCGTGCGCCGAAGCAGTCCGGCGTCCGCAACCAGCCGTGACGGATCGCCCGCACGGCGTGGCCCGATCGTCACTGGGAGGTCGGTGCCGGAGATTCGCTTCACAGCGTTGACCACCTCGAGGTTCGTCAAGCCCCGACCGGTTCCCACATTGAAAACGCCGCTCTTGCCGCCGCCGGACAGGTGCTCGAGGGCCACGACGTGCGCCGCGGCAATGTCGAGAACGTGGATGTAATCGCGCAGGCAGGTCCCATCAGGGGTATCCGGATAGTCATCGCCGAAGAGCGTGAAGGGCTTCTGGCCCAGCGCTCCCTTGATGACGTTGGTGATGAGATGCGTTGCCGGCTCGTGGTCCTCGCCGGTGGTGCCGTCCAACGCAGCGCCCGCGGCATTGAAGTACCGTAGCGCGATCCATCGCGTTCCGTACGCATTGCTGTGGGCGGGGAGTGACATCTCCGTGAGCAGCTTGGAGAGACCGTAGGGGCTCTCCGGTCGTGTCGGTGCGGACTCAGAGATGGGGATGGCGTCCGGCGTCCCGTACACGGCGGCCGTGGAGGAGAAGACGAAGACCGAGACTTCCTGCCTGGCCATGACCTCAAGGAGCATGGCCGTGTACCCGGTGTTGTTGACGAAGTACTTGGCCGGATCATTGACGGATTCGTTCACGTCGATCCAGGCGGCCAGATGCATGACCGCATCCGGACGGTGCACCTCGAACACCCGCTCGACGGCCGATCGGTCGCCGAGATCGACCACCTCCACCGGGGCGGTGACGGCCGCCCGATGCCCGTAGGCCAGGTTGTCGAGAATGACGACGTCATGACCCTCGTCCTGAAGCATTCGGGTGACGAAGCTGCCAATATAGCCGGCGCCGCCGGTGACCAGTATCTTCACGCGCCCTCTCCCCACGCCTTCGGCCGTCGGTTCATGGCCAGTCTAACCGGCAGGTCTCGGATAGCCTTAACTATGCCCGTGGTTCTCACAACGCATCACCGGCGCCGCTATGTGGGCCTCGGCCTGATGATCGCCGGTGAGGCGCTCATCTTCATCCACCTGGCGCCGGCTTCGACCTATTACTTCCCGGTTGTGTGGCTCGGCTACATCCTTACCGTCGACGGGCACCTCGGCCGGGTCGGTCTGTCCATCCTCGACCGCTCCTGGCGCCTCTTTGCGCTCATGCTCCCCGTTTCGGCCGGCTTCTGGTGGGTGTTCGAAGGGTTCAACCTCGCGGTGCACAACTGGCAGTATGTCGGCGGCAGCGGCTTCAGCCTCCTCGGCTACGTCGTCTACGCGTCGGTGTGCTTCAGCACGGTCCTGCTGGCCGTCTGGGAGACGGCCATCTGCGTCTCGGTGACGCTGCCGCGCCTCGTTCGGCGTCTGTCGATGCCGGCGCATCTGCTGGCCGGCCTGCGTTTGCGGCACGAGCTGACCGTTCCCGACCGGCTGATGAACCTTGCGTTCGTGGCGGGACTGCTCTGTGTGATCGTGCCCATCTTTCTTCCGCACTACGCCTTCGGGCTCATCTGGCTGGCATTGTTCTTCCTGATCGATCCCATCAATCACTGGCTGGGCCGGCCCTCGCTGCTGGAGGCGATCTGGCAGGGCCGGCTGCTGCTCCCGATGTCCTTTGCGCTGGCGGCGCTGGCGTGCGGCTTCCTTTGGGAGGCATGGAACTACTTCTCGATCATCAAGTGGCTCTACCATGTGCCGCTTGTCTCTCAATGGCGGCTCTTTGAGATGCCCATTCCCGGCTACTCGGGATATCTGCCCTTCGGCTTGGAGCTGTTCGCCATGGCGGTGTTTGTGATCCCGCCGCTGGCGGCCGCGCTCGACATCGATTTGCGGCCGCTGCCGCTCCTCGACCTCTCCGAGGACTACGACCGGCCGGTCGCGCGGGAAGAAGCCCCGGAGCCGGTATCCGCATAGTCTGAGGCGAAGATCAGCCACGAGTGACACTTGGGGACAGTGCCTGGAGGCGACGGCATTCATTCAAAGGAGGAGGTACATGAGCACGAACCTGGTCAATTACTTTGAGATCGGCACCGACAACCCCGAGGACGCGCAGCGATTCTACGGGGATCTGTTCGGCTGGGCCTTCGGTTCCTCATCGCCAGCCAATTACCAAATGATCAACCAGAGCGAGGGCGGCCTCTGGGACACGTCCGCGATCGGGGGAGCCCGCTACGCGATCTTCTACGTCCAGGTCGACGATGTGGCCGAGACGGTGAGACGGGCAGAGGAGCTTGGGGCCAGCGTCCTGGTGCCCGTCACCTCCAACCCGGCCATCGAGTTCGCCCACCTCGTGGATCCCGAGGGCAACCGCTTCGGCGTCTGGAAGCCGAAGGGGTCCTAGCGCGGGCGATCATGCATCGAGGCGAACATTCGGCCCACGGTGACTGCTCAAAATAGAGATTGATTCGGCTCCCTCTGGAAGGGCAGGATAGGCACCAGGTCCACAGAGGTAGAGGAGGTGACATGTTCTGCGCATCCGTGACCTACCCAAAGGATGAGGAGGGCCGCTTCGATCTGGACTACTTCGTCCAGAACCATGTGCCCATGTTTGCCCGCCTACTGGGTGACAACTGCAGCCGATATGAGGTGCGCGTTCCGGCCGAGGCGCCGGGAGCGCCTCGGCCCACCTACCGCTGCACGGCGTGCTTCTGGGTGACTTCGGGGGAGGCGTTCGGGGCGGTTCTGGCCACCCACGGGCAGGAGATCTACGGCGACATCGCCCGCTTTACGGATCTCGAGCCGGTCCGATCCTGGGACGAGGTGGTTGCGGCCTCGGAACGGTAGCCCAAGGGACAGCCTCGTCCTCGCGCACAGCCCGCCGCAGGGGCATGGCGGGTCGAGGACCGTAGCGGCGCATGGCAGCCGGCGGACGGTGGCCCGACGGCCTGTAACTGCTGTTAGTGGTGGGCGGCGGTGCGGCGCGACCCGAGATCACGACCATCCGCCCATGATGCGAATGACCCGGCCGGGGCATGCAGACCATGATGCCGATGGAGAGGACCAGGCACATGCTCACGACCGCCATTGCGTTCTTCACATCGCCCGCTGGGCCGGCCACGCCTGGGATCCTCCCTGCGTCGGATCCGTCCTCAGATCACGCTATCGAGGGCCGGATCGGCAGTTGCCCAGTCCTGCTGGGCAAGCCAGCCCCACTCGAAGTGAAGCCTTGGGCTTAGCGCTCCTCCCGCCAAGGCACCAAGACTCGCTCGGCGATGAGGACGATGCCGAAGAAGGCCATGCTCGAAACCGATACCGCCAAGACCGATGCCCACAATCCCTGCTTGTTGATGGCCAGCAGGAAGAGATTGATCAGGCCGCCGATGCCCGTGTTGTTGGCCAGCATCCACTCGCCCACCACCGCGCCCACGAAGCAGAGCGTGGAGGTGATGCGGAACGAGGAGAACAGATAGGGGATCGACGACGGCAATCTCAGCCGCCAGAGGATGGTCCAGCGTGAGGCATTGATCAGGCGCATGAAGTCGTAGAGATTGGGATCGATGGCTCGTAGGCCCACGGTCATGTTTACAAGGGTCGGGAAGAACGTGATCAGGATGGTCACACCCAACACCGGCTTGCTTCCCAGACCGATGATCGGTAGCGGATCGTAGGGGCCCCAGCCGAACACGGTGAAGAAGATGACGAAGACCGGACCAATCACGATGATGGGGATGGTCTGCATCAGGATGGCCAAGGGGAAGAACGTCCACTCGATCAACCGAGACTGCGAGAACAGGATGGCCCCGATGACCGCGAGCAGATTGCCGACTGCGAAGCCGACCAGCGCGTCCGTGATCGTGATCTCCAGATTCGGCCCAATGGTTCCCCATTCCGAGAACAGCGCGTTGATGTCCTGGGAGAAGGTGGGCACCTCGTAGGAGTGGAGGCCCATCCACTGCGGCACGTAATTCCACAGCAGCAGAAAGATGCCGATGGCCAGCAGAGGCAGGATAACGCGCAGAGCTTGACTTCCAGGGGAGACGGCCAGCCGGAATGACGGCCATGACCGCCCGGGCACTGCCTCGCTGACAGCGACCTCAGGAGTCGCAACCGGCTCGTTCGCGGGGCGCTCCATCGATTCCTCGACCTGAGCCATCTAGGCGTCTCCCTCGAGGGCCCGCAGCACCTGAGTCTCGTACTCAAAGAAGCCCGGCTCATGTTTGATGGCGGGCAGCCGGGGGCGAGACAGTCCGATGGTGATCGACTGACGGATGGTCCCGGGACGAGGGCTCATCACGACCACGCGGTCGCTGAGAAAGACCGCCTCCGAGATGGAGTGCGTTACGAAGACCAGGGTGGCGCGGTTGGTTTCCCAGATGCGCAGCAGCTCCTGGTTCATCTCGTCCCGGGTGATCTGGTCGAGGGCACCAAAGGGCTCGTCCATCAAGAGCACCTTGGGTGAATAGGTCAGCGCCCGAGCGATCGAAACGCGCTGCCGCATGCCCCCCGACAGCTCGGCCGGGCGTTTGTTGCGAAAGTCACCCAGGCCCACCAGCCGCAGCATCTCGTCTGCCTTGGCCTTGCCCTCCTTACCGGCCCGGCGCATCACCTGTAGAGGCAGCATCACGTTGCCGAAGGATGAACGCCACGGCATGAGCGCGGCGTCCTGGAACACGAAGCCGATCTGGCGGCTCCGTCGCAGTCGCTCAGGCGGCTGTCCTCCAATGGCGATCTGGCCGCTGGTGGGTCGCAAAAGATCGGCGATCAGGCGCAGCATGGTCGACTTGCCGCAGCCGGACGGACCAATGATGGAGACGAACTCACCGGGACCAACGCTGAACGAGGCATTGGTGATGGCAAGCAGCGGCACCTTGCCCGGATAGTAGTAGTTCACGCTGTGCACGTCGATGCTCGCGGGCTGTTGAGAAGCGGAGGGGAGATGCTCGTCATGCATCTCCCCTCCCGGCGCCGTCGCGGTCACGACAACGGTCGAGCGGCCGTCTATTTCGCTCCTGGAGGGGCGAACTGGTCAGTGAAGCAGGACTTGGCCTTGATGTTCGCGGTCAGAAGCGGCCCGCCGCCGATGCTGCCCGGATAGGTCTTCAGGTCGTGAATGATGGTCTTCCAGCGACCGAGCGTCATGCGTCCGTTGATCCGCCCCTTGCTATCTCGGGAGAGGGTCTTGGCGAACTGATTGATCTCGATCTGCTGCTGCTTTAGCGCGCCTGGACCACCGCCCTCGCTTGTGGGGAAATACTTGTGAACGACCAGGTTGGCCGTGCTCTTCGGGTGGTGCATGGCATACTTCCAGCCGCGGTCCACGGCGCTCACGAACTTCTTGAGCACGCCCTTGTACTTGCTGATCTGGGACTGGCGGACGAACATGGCATCCGCATAGAACGCCTTCATGCCGTACTTGTAAGCAGGGATGACGTTCGTCTTGACTCCCTGGAGCTTGAGGGTGATGGGCTCGTTGTTGATGAAGACCAGGTGTGCGTCCGTGGCTCCGGTGGTGAGGTCCGAGGTATCGAAGGTCACCTTGACCGGCTTCACATCGCTGAGGTTGAGGCCGACGCTGCCCAGCATGATCTCGGGCACGTACAGCTCATCCTGCTGATACCCGATCTTCAGCCCCCTCCACTGCTTGGGAGAGGTGATGTTCTTATGCGTGTTCGATTTGCACTTCTTGTTGACCTTGGGCTTCTTGGGTACAAAGCAGGTCATGAATCCGAAGGGCGTTTTCTGGGAGCCGGACCAGATCGCGACGTTGTTCTCTCCGGCCTGCCGGGCGAGCGGCACGGCCGACGAGTCGTCCACGCCGATGCACAACGCCTTGCCGGCCCGCACACAGAGGTCGTTCTCGGACTCGGGCGTGTTGCTGAAGTCGTAGGGCCGCACGCAGGCGGCGTTGGGCCCGGCCTTGCTGGAGCAGAGGCCGTTCAGCTTGATGCCGGCCGACTTGAACCAGCCTTTCTTCATGGACCACCAGATGCCGCTGAATTCGACATTGGACACCCAGTTGAGATCAACATGAATCGGCGTCAGCTTCTTGGCCGGATGAGAAGCCGGTGGGGCTCCCTGGGGAGCCGCGACGGTTGCGCATCCTGCCAGCACCATGGCGCATAGAGCGGTCAGCGTTACAAGCCAGACTGGGACCTTCCCGAACGTTCGGACGCGTCCTGCCATTCCCTCACTCCTTTTCGCCTCTGCTTGTGTTGATCCGGAGTGGCGGCCCCGGATGATTCATGCTACGAGACGGGTGACGGCAAGTCAATCACCGACGACACCTGCGGGCACCCGTGGAAGGTCGCACGCCGCTAGGCAGGTCCCAAGGTTCGTTTCCAGCGTAAATACGCCATCCGAGGGCCGTCGGCCAGGGCCGGCAGAGGATCGTCGGCGGCGAATACGGCAGGATCGTGCCGCCGCGCCAGCAGCCGCACATACTCCCGAACAGACAGATGCTTGGAACGGATGTCCTGGCCGGCTACCAGGGCATCCGTCAGCAGACGCATCCACGTTTGTCCCGCCGGCACTCGCACCGGTGTGACCGGGATGCCCTGCAGCAGCTGCCAGGTGATGTGGACGAAATCGACCTTACTGCGGGCCCCAAGGGTGTGCCATCCCCAGGCTCGGGTGTTGATGTCGAGGAGATTGAGCGACTGGTCCCGGGGATCGCGCTTGAATTCGATCTCGATCAATCCCGTGTAGTCGAGATCGGCGACCAGCCGCTGCGCGGCCTGCTCCACCTCGCCGTCCTCCACGCTGACCACGAAGGTGCTGTGGAGACCGACGTGCCGTGGATACTGGCGGAGCCTCCGGGCGACCACGTCGGCCACGGGCCGGCCCCGGTCCATGACCCCCGCATAGGAGAGTTGATACCGGCCGTCGCCGGGGATGAGGTCTTGGATCATGATCTGGTCGGCGGGGAGCAGCCTCAGGGCATCCTCGTATCGCCGTCGCAGCTCCACACGATCGCCGGCCTTCCAGGCCTTGTCATGCGTGAGCCGGTTGGCCCGGGCCTTGACGGCCGGCTTGACGATGAGCGGAAAGTCGGCATCGATCTCCTCGAGATCCTCAATGCCCGTGGGGAGCCACGTCCGCGGAAACCCGATGCCGTTGCGAGCAGCCAGCGAGTGCGACTGCCGCTTGTCCTGACCAACTGCGACCACCGGCTCCCGCTCGGTGGTGACGACGAAATAACGGCTGAGCTCCGCCCGATGGCGGGCGATGGCCGCCGTCATTTGATCGGTCGTGGGGAAGAGGGCCCAGAAGCCGGGAATCACGGACCGGCCAAGCGCGAGGAGCCGGGCACCCGGGTCGTGCTCCGTGTCGGCGTCCCAGTCCAAGACCCGCTCCACGAAGCGAGAGTGGCAGGCCACCGTGTGATGGCCGCGAACGACCCAGATCGGAACACCACGGCGACCAAGGCTGCGAACGATGCCCAAACCTCGGTAATCGGCGCCCAGGACGATCGCCCCGCTCGGGGCCGCCTGACTCAGTCGAGCGTCCGCGGCAGAGAGCTGACGGTCCTCGCCGGCGCCTTCCTCCGGCCGATCGAACAGATCGGCGATCGCCGCCATCAGCGGGCGGCAGGAATGCCGGAGCGGATCACGGCCTCGGTCAGCGCCCTGGCGGTGAAGGTGGTTCCGCTGACAAACCGCATGACCGGTCCCCAGCTGAGGGCCGACGCCGCGCCCACGAAATGGAGGCCTGGGACCGAGGATTCGAAGCCACCGCGCAGGTGCGGATAGCCGGTAGGGCGACGAAGCCTGCTCAGCAGCTCTGGCCCCAAGAAGGGCAGCCTTCCGACGTCGACGCGGTAGCCAGTCGCCAGGACAACATGCTCGACGTCCAAGTGCGAGCCGTCCTCGAGTACCAAGCGCAGCCCATCCGGTCGCTCCTCGGCGCTTTCGACGGTTCGGCCCGTCTCCAAGGGAACCCCCGCCAAGCGCTCAACCAGCCATCCTGCGCCCGCCGGGCGGATGCAGCGATAGGCCACGCGAGCCCCGAGTGGGCCCGGCAGCTGCCGCCACAGAGGCGGCCGGGCCACGATCTGGTTGAGCCCCGGTGGCCCCACGTCCGTCGGGGGGTAGAGAAGCCGCCGGGCAAGTCCCTGCTGTCCATGCAGCCGCTGGCTTCGTCGCAGCCAGCGCAGGCGCGAGGCTCGGGTCAGGACTCGTACGGCCGCTCCCGCCTCGTGGATGAGCGCCGCCGTCTCCAGGGCACTCTGACCGCCCCCGATCACCGCCACCTGACGGCCGCTCAGCCGGTTGGGGTCGACGAGATCGCTGGCATGTATGACTTGTTCTGGTGAGATGCTCGCGAAGACAACCGGAATGTGTGCGAATCCGTCCAATCCAGTCGCCACCACCACCCGGCCAGCCTGGAGAGCGTCGCCGTTCTCGAGGACCACCCGGAAACCCAATCCGTCTCGTTCCACTCGCGTAGCCATGGACGTGTCGATGCCGGGCACCAACCGGCCGGCGAACCAGAGCCCGTAATCGACGAAACGATCCAAAGGGATCGGCCTTCCGATGGCCGTGGCCAGTTGGCGCTCGTAGGCGTCGAGTGTGTGCGCACGGCCGGGATCGGCAATGTGCGAGGCCTCCCACGACGACCGCAGCAGCATGCCGCGCGGCATGTGGTCTCGCCAGTAGGACATGGGTCGGCCGAGCACTTGGACCGAAACGCCGGCCGCGGAGAGATGCGCCGCCACGGAAAGACCATACGGCCCGGCGCCGATGATGACCACGTCCACGTCCGGCCGTCGCACTCCCAGCTGTCCGGAGACGGTTGGGATACCGGCGGCTGGGGTCCGGTCGGGTGCGGTCTCCAGTTCGGAGGGGATGCCGCCGGGCCGCGGAAGGGTTGGTATGCTCATCGTTCGTCGCGCCTCCATGTGATGACGAAAACCGGTGCGTGTACATGTGTTGTAACGAGGCAGGCGTCGTTACACAAGATGTGGAGGCGGGACCTCCTCCGATCCCACGGGTGCCCACTACTCCATGGGCCTCAGGCTTCGAGGGACGAGCCCGTCAGGCCTCCCCAAATCTCCGGAGCAGCCGGTCGGAGGCCTGGTTGTGGCGGCGGACGACCGCATGCTCGTCCACAGTCTGCAGCCGGCCCTCGTGAACGACGTGGCGCCCGGCCACGATAACCTCGGCGGCGCGGACCGGCCCACAGAGCACCAGACCCGCCGCGGCGTCCCGCCCCGCGCCGGCGTGGGCCAGGTCGTCAAGCCGGAACAGGGCGATGTCGGCGCAGGCGCCGACCTCCAGCCGGCCGATGTCCTTCCGGCCGAGGCAGTCCGCCCCACCTCGGGTCCCCAGCCTGAGGGCCCGTCTTGCAGTCATGGCCTGCGCGCCGTCGCGTACCCGGGCCACCAGTAGCGCCTGTTTGATCTCGCCGGGAAAGTACCCCCCGTCGTTGGAGGCGCTGCCGTCTACACCCAGTCCCACCTGAACCGACCTGGCCAGCATCTCGACCACCCTGGCCATGCCCGATGCGAGAAGCATGTTCGACGTGGGGCAGTGGGCAACACCGGTCTGACTCCGGGAAAGCCGCTCGATGTCGCCGTCCGAGAGATGGACGCAGTGGGCCAGCCAGACGTCTGGGCCGAGCCAGTCGATCCGTTCGAGGTGCTCCACGGGACGGCAGCCGCGGGTCTGGAGACAGAAGCGCTCCTCATCCAGCGTCTCGGCGATATGGGTATGCAGTCGCACACCGAGCCGCCGGGCCATGGCCGCGGTTTCGCGCATGACCTCGTCGGTGGCCGAGAACGGCGAGCACGGAGCGAGAGCGACCCGGATCATGGCGCCCGGTTCAGGGTCGTGGTACTGCCTCACCAGTCGCTCCGAATCGGCCAGGATCTCGGTGGCCGGCTGCGTGACGTCGGCAGGGGGTAGGCCTCCCTGCTCGCGGCTGAGGTCCATGCTGCCACGGGTGGCGTGGAACCGGATGCCCAGCTCCTGGGCGGCCTCGATCTCGGCGTCGATCAGCCGTGTCTGACCCCGTGGAAACAGATACAGATGATCCGATGAAGTCGTGCAGCCCGAGAGGAGCAGCTCGGCAAGTCCCAGCTGCGCCGACGCGTAAACCGCCTCTTCGTCGATGCCCGCCCAAATGGGATAGAGCATCTCGAGCCAAGGGAATAAAGTCTTGCCCTCGGACTCTGGGAACCCGCGAGTGAGGCTCTGGTACAGGTGATGATGGACGTTGACGAATCCCGGCAGCGCCAGCAGGTTCCGGGCGTCCAGGACCTGGTCGAACTCCCCCTTAGGCTCTTCCTTCCTGACGGCGGTGATGCAGCCGTCTCGAATGGCGATGTGGCCACCGCTCAGCTCGGTGCCGGCGGTGTCCATCGTGACCACGTGAGCGGCGTTGCGAATGAGAAGGGAGGACATCGGGCCGCTTACCACCCGCCGGCCGTCATGAGCCTGCACGCGGCTCGAGCAGCGGCACCAGCTCGAACCGCGTGACGTCCACCACTCCCTGATCCGTCACCCGAAGCTCGGGTATCACCGAGAGCGCCAAGAAGCTGAGGTACATGAATGGCGTGGACAACGAAACCCCAAGCTCCCCGAGCCGGGCCTCGAGCCGCTTGATGCCGGCGGCCACCTCCTCCGCCGGCCGGTCGCTCATCAGGCCGGCGATGGGAAGCGGCAGCTCGCCCAGAACGCGACCCTCGCTGACCACGACCAATCCGCCACCGATCTCGGAGAGCCGCCGAGCGGCCGCCAGCATGTCTCCATCCTCAACGCCAACCACGACTATGTTGTGGGCATCATGCGCGACGGAAGAGCCAAAGGCGCCTTGCCGCAATCCAAACCCGCGGACGAAGCCGACACCCACATCGCCCGTCTCCCGATGACGCTCGAAAACGGCCAGCTTGGCCAAATCCCGCTCCGGATCCGCCACAACCAGACCGTCGCGCACCGCCGGCTCAACGGTCAGCGAGCGGGTCACCACCTGGTCGGGAATGAGCTCCACGGTGCGAAGCTGCGCCCCGTGGACCGTGGGTACGGCGAGGGCATCGGGACTCAGGCCTCCCAAGCGAACCGTGTCCCGCACCGATGCCGGCACCACGGGCGCCTCGGCGCCCATGAGCAGCCTGCCCTGATCAAGGATCACCCGACCGTCCTTGACCACTGTGTCAGGAACGAACGCCTCCAGATCGGGCAGCATGTTGATATCCGCTCGATAGCCGGGAGCGATGGCTCCGCACTGGGCGAGCCCATGACAGCGAGCCACGTTGAGCGTGGCCAGCTTCACCGCGTCTCCGGGGGACAATCCCTCCGCGACAGCCAGTCGCACCATCGCGTTGATGTGGCCCTCGTCGAGGAGGGTATCCGCCTCTCGATCGTCGGTGACGAAGAGGGTGTTCTCCGTCCCATGCTCCTTGACCAATGGGATCAGATCCCGGAGGTTGCGGATCATGGAGGCCTCCCGGATCATCACCCACATTCCCAGGCGGCGCTTCTCGAGCGCCTCGGCCAGCGTGGTGGCCTCGTGATCGGTGGCGGGACCGCCCGCCAGATAGGCATTGAGATCTCGTCCAGACACCGAGGGCGCATGGCCGTCGATGTGACTCCAGCCGGCCGCCGCCAGCTTGTCCAAGGCCTCGTCCTCACCGGCGATGACGGCCGGGTAGTTCATCATCTCGGCCAGACCGATCACCCGGGGGTGGGAAAACAGATCTCCGTAGTCTGCCGCGGTCAGGGCGCGCCAGGGTGACTCGAACGGGCTGGCGGGGACGCACGACGGCAGCATCACGTAGATGTCCAAGGGAACCTCGCCGGCGGCATCCAACACGTATTGAATGCCCTCGAGGCCTAGGACGTTCGCCAGCTCGTGCGGATCGACGACGACCGCCGTCGTGCCGCTCCGCAGCACGGCCCGTGCGAACTCGTGCACGCTCAGCTTGGAGCTCTCGATGTGGCAGTGGCCGTCGATAAAGCCGGGGACCAAGAACTTGCCGGAGACGTCGATGCTCTGACCCCGTGAATACTGGCCCACTCCCACCACGAAGCCGTCGGCAATGGCCACGTCCGCCGGGAAGACCTCCCCGGTGAACACGCTCAGGACACGGCCTCCCTTCAGGAGCAGATCGGCCGGCTCGTCGCCTCGGGCGATGGCGATCCACCGGCGTCGCTGGTTGGTCGAGTCCGATGTCATGGATGCCGTCGGTCCCCCAGCATTGGCCGCCCCTGAAACAGGTCGACGGCAGCGACCGACCGGCCGGCACGCCTGCGCATGAGCTACATGGTGAGCGCCATGATCGCCTTGGCGGTATGGAGCCGGTTCTCGGCCTCGTCGAACACCACCGACTGCGGGCCGTCGATGACCTCGTCGGTCACCTCATAGCCGCGGTCCGCGGGAAGACAGTGCATGTAGATGGCTCCGGGTTTGGCCAGGCGCATGCGCTCGCCGTTGCAAATCCAATCCGTGTACTTCTTGGAGATCTCCAGGGCCCGCTCGGGCTCGCCGAACAGGGACTCGATGCCCCAGCTCTTGGGATACACGACGTCGGCGCCCTCGAAGGCGGCGTCCATGTCGTTCACGATCTCAAAGGTGCCCCCGCTCAGCTCGGCGTTCCGCCGAGCGTCGTCGACGATGTTCTGCATCAAGCCGTACTCCGGCGGGTGCGCGAGGGTTACGTGCATGCCAAAGCGGGTCATCAGCCAGATCAATCCCTGGGGAACCGACATCGGCTTGGCGTATGAAGGCGCGTAGGCCCAGGAGACGGCAATCTTCCGGCCTCGCAGGCCCTCAGGAAACTTCTCCCGCATGGTCATAAGGTCGGCGATGGTCTGGGTCGGGTGATCCACGTCGGACTGGAGGTTGATCACCGGCCGGTCGCCATGAAGCGCCACCTCGCGGATGTAGGCATCGCCGGCACCCGGCTCCAGGTCATGCCGGATGGCGATACCGTGGCCGTATCGAGACAGGATGATCCCGGTGTCGCGCGGACTTTCGCCGTGGGAGATCTGCATGATGTCGGGATTGAGATCATGCGCGTGGCCACCGAGCTGGGTCATCCCCGCCTCGAAGGCGTTTCGCGTCCGCGTCGACTTGTCGAAGAAGATCATGAACAGCGTCTTGTCGGGAAGGAGGCGGGTGGGCTCGCCCAACGCGAACCGGCGCTTGAGGTCAAAGGACGTCTCAAGGACGGTCTCCAATGCCTCGACGGACCAGTCCTGCGTCGCGATGTAGTCGGCGCCGCGTAGCGTGGTGATCATCCGTACCGCCCTCTTCCTCGCATGGCTCCCCCCGCCCGCCTCCTCGGCCCTCTCGGCATGCCGCACCTAGCTCCGGCCATCAACGAATCACTTGCAGCGGGTGTTCCGCCAGCTTCTGTTTGTCCGCCTCGCTGATGTCGTGGGCACGATCGGGGACTTCCAGCTCGACCACCTCGCCGGTCAGCTCCGTGGAGAGATAGCGCAGGCCATTGTCGTTGACCATCGTGCAGATGGTCTCCAGACTGTCGTCGGCCCGGGCCAGCTTGGCGACCGCGGCCACGTTGCAACCCGACGAGATCCCCGCAAAGATGCCCTCTTCACGCGCCAGCCGGCGGGCCATCTCGATCGCCTCCTCCGAGGTGACCTCGATGACGCCGTCGAGGACGTCGAGGTGCAAGTTGTCGGGGATGAAGCCATCCCCAATCCCCTCGATCAGGTGTGGTCCCCAACCGCCCCCGGCCAGAATCGGACACTCGGCCGGTTCGACGGCGTAGACCTTGACCTGGGGATTGCGCTCCTTCAAGTACCGGGCGACACCGGTCAGCGTGCCGCCCGTGCCCTGGGACGCCACGAAGGCGTCGACCGCTCCTCCCGTCTGCTCCCACAGCTCCGGACCGGTGGCGCGATAGTGGGCGTCGATGTTGTCGGCATTGTCGAACTGGCCGACCTCCCAGTAGCCGCCCGGCTCGGTGGCCTTGAGCGCTTCGACGCGCTCCAGAACCAGATCGACGTCGCTCTCGCCTCCTGGTGTCAGCACCAGCTCAGCCCCATAGGCCCGGATGGTCTTCTGCCGCTCCTCGCTCATGCCCGCGGGCATGACGATGGTTACCGGATAGCCCAGTGCCGCTCCCACCATGGAGGTGGCGATGCCGGTGTTGCCTGTGGTGCCTTCGATGATCCGCATCCCCCGACGCAGCTCGCCCCGCTCCTCGGCTCTCCGGACCAGCGAGGGCAGAATGCGATCCTTCACGCTTCCGCTGGGACCGAAATACTCCAGTTTGGCGAAGACATCGGGCCGCACTCCGTCAACCACGCGCCGGAGACGGAGCAGCGGCGTCAGCCCTGGAGTGTCGAGGATCGAGTCGTAGGCGCGTCGTCGCCGAGTCCAGTCGACACCGACAGTCGTGTCCGTCGCCGTTCCTCCCATCCCTACCTCCCGCAGACCTTACGGTTTGTACCATGGCCCTCGCCATGCCCCTGGGTCGGTTGCAACGTGACGGCGACAATGAGGTCATGAGCGAGGACACACCCGTCGCCACCTGGGATGAGAGCGCTTCCGATGTCTTCATGGAGCTTGGCGACAGTTTCGTGCCCTGGCGGGAAGATATTCGAGATTCAATGCTCGACCTGATCCCCGTCACCGACGGCGACGCGGCTGAAGGTCACCGGCGGCAACCCGAGGACTCCATCAGGCACGGCGGGCTCACCGTGGTCGACCTGGGAACGGGGGACGGCTGGCTCAGCGAGGCGATTCTGGAGGACCGCCCGGAGGTGCAGGTCGTCGGACTCGACGGCTCACCCAAGATGTTGAACGCATCCAGGCGGCGGTTGGCCCGCTTCGGCGATCGAGTCAAACTGAGGCAATTCGACCTCCGGGACTTCTCCTGGATCGATGCGCTCGCGGGGCCTGTCTCAGCCTTTGTGAGCTGCCTGGTCGTTCATCATCTCAATGGCCCTCAGAAACGCGAGCTATACGGGCGGCTGCTTTCTCGACTCGACGCAGGCGGCGCGCTGCTGTTCGCCGATGTCGTCGATCCCGCCACACCGAAGGCCCGAGCCTACTACCAGCGATCCTATGAGCGCGACGTGCGCAACCACTCCCTCGCCCGGACCGGCTCGCTCGAGCCGTACCGGAGGTTCCTGGAGCTGGAATGGAATCTGTTCGAGTTCCCCGACCCCGTCGATACGCCGTCCACCGTCTGGGAGCACCTGACCTGGCTGACGGAGGCGGGATTCCAGGGAGTTGAGGTCTTCTGGGCACGCTCGGGGCATGCACTGTATGGGGGGTACAAGGCCGACGGTGCGTAACATCCGGCGGTTCCCGACCGATGAACGGGTCGCTCCTAGGCACTAGCCGGCCGGCAGCTCCCAGGTTCCGGAGCGTCGCGGCACAAACCGACCCCTGCCGGCCGGCGGCGTCTCCACCGGCTCGCCCTCTTGCACCAACACCTCGCCCCTGCTGATGACCGTGTCTGGCCAGCCCGTCACGGTCATGCCTTCGTAGGGCGTGTAGTCGACATGCTCACGCAACAGGGTGGGCTCAGCGGGCCGGCGGGTCAACCTGACCTCGCGCTCGGGATCGTACACGACGACATCCGCATCCGATCCCACGGCGATCTCGCCCTTCCCCGGATACATTCCGAAGATGCGGGCGGCGTTGGTGGAGCTGAGCTCCACGAACCGTCGACACGAGATGCGGCCCGAGCGGACCCCCTGAGAGAACAGCAGGCTGAACATGGCTTGGATGGTGGGGATGCCGTTGGGGATGCGGGAGAAGTTTTCGCGTCCGGCCTGCTTCTGTGGCTCGTAGAAGAAGGGACAGTGGTCCGACGCGACCAGCTGCAGGCGGCCCGACTCGATTCCCGACCAGAGCGCCCGGCGGTCCTCCTCGTTCCGGAGCGGTGGCGAGCAGACGAACTTAGCTGCCTCGAAGCCGTCCCGCTCATATTCCTGCTCCGTCAGGGTGAGGTACTGCGGGCACGTCTCGGCCAGGACGGTCCAGCCTCGATCGCGAGCCGTCATGACCGCCTCGAGGGCCGCAGCGCTGGAGAGATGGACGATGTACAGTGGCCAATCCACCATGGCCGCTAGGGTTGCCGCCCGGTTGACTGCTTCTGCCTCCAAGATTGCCGGGCGACTCCGTGGATGCCAGCGCGGCTCGGTCTTGCCCTCGGCGAGAAGACGATCGACGGTCACATCGATGGCGTCGCCGTTCTCCGCGTGCACCATGGCCAGCGCTCCACACTCGCTCGCGGCCATGATCATACGCAGCAGACTGCCGTCCCCCGACCCCTGTGGTCCCCGCTTGTAGGCCATCATGCTCTTGACTGACGTGACGCCCTGCTGGACCAGACCGGGAATCTCGGCGATCTGGGCCTCGTCCAGCTCGGGAACGATCATGTGAAAGCCATAGTCGATCACCGCCTTGGGCGCCGCTCGCTCCTTCCAGATGCTCAGGGCCTCCAGAAGGCTCTGTCCGCGAACCGCGCCCGCGAAGTCGACGATGGTGGTGATTCCGCCGCACGCGGCCGCCAGCGTGCCTGTGTAGAAATCATCGCTGCTTACCGTGCCCGAAACGGGTAGCTCCATGTGTGTGTGAGGATCCACGAAGCCGGGAAAGACATCCTTGCCGCCGGCGTCGACGGCCGGCGCGCCGCCCGCCTCGATGTCCGGCTCGAGGCGCACAATCTGGCCGCCGGCAATGCCGATGTCCAGCCGCTCCCGCTCCATGGCCGTGGTCGTGACGAGGCCGTTCTTGACCACGAGGTCGAGGCTCATGGCGTTAGTTTACGGTCCGATTCGCTTCTCCCCGGCACGGGTTGTGCACGCCTTCAACCAGAGACATGAATTGGAGTACGGACATGACCGAGACCTCGACGAAGTCTGGCCGCAAGCGAACATTTCTGCTCGGTGGCATCATGGGCGCCGCCGCGATGTGGTTTTTGGACCCGGACCGAGGGAACCGACGCCGGCATATCGCGCAGGACAAGCTGAACGCGTGGTCCCGGCGGGTCCGCCGCCAGGCAGGGAAACAGGCGGCCTACGCCGGCGGCCGGGCCGCGGGAGTTGCCCAACAGGCGTTCCATGCCTATCCCGCGGATAACCCCAATCCCGACGACAACACGCTCCGAGACCGAGTCGAGAGTGAGCTGCTCCGACATCCGGAGGTGCCCAAGGGTAGGATCAATATCGACGTCGCCGGCCGGATCGTCACCCTGCGTGGCGAGCTCGACAGCGTAGACGATGTGGCCCGCGTCGAAGAGCTGGCCTGCAAGATCGAGGGCGTAGAGTCGGTGACCAACTACCTCCACGTGCCGGGAACGCCGGCTCCCAACAAGGAGGAGGCGCTGGCCGCATCCTGATCAAGCCTGGTCGGCGTTCCGGCGTCCCTGTCCGCCGCCAAGGCGGAAGTCATAGCTTCTGCGGTAAGGTAGGGCATCGAGTCCGCGCCTGTTCGGGGAGGTGCCGTGCGAGCCGTCGGTCCGATCACTGCTCTCGCGCTTCTGGTGCTTTCCGGCTCCCTGACGTCTGCGGCATGGGCGGCCTCCACGCCCACCCTCCAGCCGGCTTCCGTCAAGGGCTTCCAGCTCGCGGTCGCGGGCACCGGCTGGCCGGCCAAGGCCCGAGTGACGTTCACACTCCGTCTGGGCGCGACCGTCTACGGGATGGAGCTGCGGACGACCAAGCACGGCTCCTTCGAGGTGGGGGCGAGACACGTCGACTTCTGTCACGGCTCCCGATTCTGGGCCCGCGACCTATCCGGCGACCAGGTGTTCGGGCCGGTCGGAGACCCCTACTGCCCACCCAACAGCTACACCTCGAACCTGATCGTCCTCCATGGCAAGCGCATGAAACCGAAGATCACCAGAATCCAGGGATCGGGCACGGGCAAGCCCGTCGTCATTCTCCAGGGAAACGGGCTGTATCTCTTCGAGCAGGGCGAATCCACTCCGGCCTACGTGCCCTCTGCCCCGCACCGGTACTTCTCACTCATCCAGCACGGCCGCCTGGCGGTCGCGTGCTCCGGATCGACGCTGAGCTGCACGCCGGGATTCTATTGGGAGTGGATCGGCATGGCCGCGGGAAAGACCCCGATCGTCCTGCGACCCCCATCGCTAAAGGGCGCCTGCGACAAGAGTTGCGTGCGGCTGGACGTCCAGATCAAGCCACGACCGAGCGGTTAGCCGGGCTGCCTTAGAGCCTTCCGAGGGCCTCGAGGACCTTGTCGGGGGTCATGGGCAGGTGGCGCAAGCGGATGCCCACCGCGTCGTGAACGGCGTTGGCAATCGCCGGGGCAGGCCCATTGATGGCGACCTCAGCCACACTCTTGGCGCCAAAGGGGCCGGTCGGCTCCGGGTCCTCGACGAGGATGGTGGTCAGCTTGGGCATATCGGCGGCGCACAAAATCTTGTAGTCCATGAAGGTCGGATTCAGTACCCGTCCCTCCGGAGACAGGACGATCTCCTCGGTCAGGGCATAGCCGAGTGACTGTGTGACGGCGCCCTCAACCTGTCCCTCACAGATGGCGGGATTGAGGGCCTTGCCGATGTCGATGGCCGTCACCAGGTGGATCGGCCGGATGGTCCCCATTTCAATGTCCACCTCGACCTCCACGAACATGGCCACGAACGGTGGAGGGCTCTCCTTCGTGGCATGCGTGCCCCGTCCCGAGATGAGCGTCTTTTCCTCCCCGTAGAGACACTCCATCACGATCTCCTGGAGCGTCACGGTCTTACCGCTGCTGCTGGAGACGCGCTCGTCGGCCACCAGCAGCGCCTCGGCGTCCTCCTGGAGCATCTGGCCCGCGACACTGACGATCTGCCGGCGCGCGTCCTCGGCCGCCTTCAGCACACTCTGCCCGGTGATGTACGCGGTGCTGCTGGCATAGGCGCCGTAGTCGAACGTCACGTGGTCGGTGTCCCCGGAGCGGACGAGAATCTTCTCCAGGGGCACACCCAGCACCTCCGCGGCGATCTGCGCGAGCGTCGTATCGCTTCCGGTGCCGATATCGGCGGAGCCGAGCATCAGGGTGAAGGAGGCGTCTTCGTTCATCTTGATGCTGGCCGCGGCCAGCTCATCACCCGCGACGCCCGATCCCTGCATCAAACAGCACATCCCCAGGCCCCGAACCAGCGGGCCCTCGTTGGGCCGCAGCGGCATGCCTCCCCGGCGCTTTGCCGTCCAGCCGATGGCCTCGGAGCCCCGCTCCAGGCACTCCGGTAGGCCGTTGCTGCGCATCACGCGAGGCTTCTTCGCGCTGCCCTCGGCCAGTGCCGCGCTCACCGGATCGGTGTCTCCCTTACGAATGTGGTTGGCGCGCCGGAACTCGAGGGGATCGGACCCCAGGGCCAGCGCCATCTCGTCGATGGCGCTCTCCAGGGCGAAGAAGCCCTGTGGGGCGCCGTAGCCGCGGAAGGCGCCCGAGATGGGCAGGTTGGTGTAGACGATGTCGGCTTCAAAGCGGATGTTCGGCGAGCGGTACAGCGGCAGCGGCTTGGAGCCGGTGTTGCCGGTGACCGTCAGGGCGTGGGTGCCGTAGGGCCCAGTATTGGTCAACACCTTCATGTGCGTCGCCGTAATCGACCCGTCCCTGCGGGCGCCCACCGTCATGGTGAGGTGCTGCGGATGTCGCATGCGGGCGATGGTGAACTCGTCTCGCCGCGTGTACTCGAGCTTGACCGGGCGGCGCGTCTTGATGGCCAGCACCGCGGCCAGCGGCTCGGTCACCACCTCCTGCTTGTTGCCGAAGCCTCCCCCGACCCTGGGCTTGATGACGTGAACGTCACGCACCGGAATGTCGAGGGCGAAGGCCACCATCCGCCGGCAGTGGTACGGAATCTGAGTGCTGGTGCGCAGGACCAGCCGTCCGTCCTCATCCAGCCAGGCGATGGTCACGTGCGGCTCCAGACACGTGTGCTGCTGGTACTGGACGAAGTAGTCCTCGGATACGACCGTGTCCGCCTCCGTCACCCCATCGGCCACGGCGCCCACCTCGACCTCGATGTGGGCCGCCACATTGCGCTCCGCGTCGTACATGCCGTGGCTTTCCGGCTCGTCGTGGATCACCGGAGCGCCCGGCCGCATGGAGTCGTGCATGTCCAGCACGGGAGGGAGAACCTCGTACTCCACGTCAATCAGGCCCAGGGCATCCTCGGCCGCCTCCGGCGTTTCCGCCGCCACCACGGCCACGTAGTCGCCCACAAAGCGGACCTTGGAATCGAGGATGTATTGGTCGTAGGGGGACGGCTCGGGCCAGGATTGGCCGGCCGAGGTGTACGGAATGCGCGCAACGTCATGGTGCGAGATGGCGGCATGAACGCCGGGGTGGTCGGCCGCCCGGCTGGTGTCGATGCGCGTGATGCGGGCATGGGCGTGGGGGCTCGTGAGGATCTTGGCGTGCAGCATGCCGGGAAGAAAGAAGTCGTCCGTGAAGGTGCCATATCCCGTAACCAGCTTGGCGGCGTCGACCTTCCGCGCCGGCGTTCCGACTACCCGAAGCTCAGTCGCCATTTCCACCACTCCTCATCCGTCTCGCCGCCGTCAGGACCGCCTCGACCGGCTTGACGTAGCCGGTGCAGCGGCACAGGTTGCCCACGAAGACATGCCGGATCTGCTCCTCGGTTGGTTCCGGGTTCTCCTCCAGATAGCTGGTCGCCGCTACTATCATTCCGGGAATACAGAACCCACACTGCACGGCCCCGTTGTCGGCAAAGGCCGTCTGCACGGCGCTCAAGTCCCGCAGATCGCCGAGTCCTTCGACCGTCGTCACCCGGGAGCCGTCTGCCTGTGCGGCAAGCATGATGCAGGAATCCACGGCCCGGCCGTCGACCAGGACGGCGCATGCCCCGCATTCGCCCGACTCGCAGACTCGCTTGGCGCCGGTGAAGCCGACTCGACGCAGCAGATTCAGGAGCGTCTCGTACGGCTCGCAGTCGACCGCCTGCTCGCGGCCGTTGATCGTCAGATGCAGGATCATGCCCCTCCCTCGAATCGCCTGGCGAGGCCGCTTCGATGCCTCCTCGGGCTCAGCACTTCTCGATCAGGCCGGGCGGGAATATCTGCCGCCATCATTTCGCCGCCAGGGCCGCAACTGCCCGGCGCGTCAGCACGCCGGCGGCGTGTGATCGATAGGCGGCGGTCGTCCGCCAGTCGTCGATGGGCCGGATCTCCTGTCGAACGGAGCGCTCCACGGCCGAGAGCAGCTCCTCGTCCACAGCCCGGCCCTCGAGCAGCGCCTCTGTTTCCCGCGCCCGGATCGGCGTCGGCGCCACGCAGGCGAGCGCAACACGCACCTCGGTGAACCGGCCATTCTCTCGTCGGGCCGTCACGGCCACGTCCACGAGGGCAATGTCGGACTTGCTCCGGGCCTGCTTGTGATAGCTGCCCGCCCGATCTCGCGGATGCAGCCGTAGCTCCAGAACCAGCTCGTCGCGGAGGATCGTGCGGTGTGGACCCACGAAAAAGCGGTCGAGGGCAATCACCCGCCCGTCCGAGAGCACGAGCTCGGCGTCGAGGGCCAGCAGCATCGGAGCGCTGTCGGCGGCTGGCGATGCGTTGCACAGGTTGCCGGCCAGTGTGGCCTGGTTCCGGATCAGCCAGGGCCCGGTCTCGCGAAGCGCCTCCAACAGTGCTCCGGCGGTGATGCCGGCAACGGCCGGGTGGCGCTCGATGTCGCGAAGCAGGGTCGTCGCTCCGATGACCAGCGCGCCGTTCTCGGTGTGGACGCCGGCAAGGTCCAGCCGGGTGATGTCAATGGCGCAGGTGACGTCGGCCGGCTTGAAGACCACCAGATCCGTCCCTCCGGCGAGATAGCGCGCCGTTGTCCCGCGCTCTTGCTTGGCGGCCAGGGCCTGGTCAACCGTGTTGGGCCGCAGATACTCTCGAAGCCGCGTCACAGCGGAATCTCCGCCATGCGGCCCCACAATCGTTCCGCCTGTTCGCGCGCTTGAGCCCGTGCTTCTCCACCGTCCACGCGCACCATCGAGCGGTTGCGCACCACCCATTCGCCGTTGACCATGACGTCCTTGACCAGGGCGTTGGTAAAGGAAAAGGCCCAATGCCAGGCAAGGTTGTCGGGCGTGAGCGTCGTCGGCGGCGTGTAGTCGTAGATGACGAGGTCGGCAAGGTAGCCGGGCTCGATCCGTCCCAGAGGACGGCCGAAACGGCGGCCGGCCAGCTCGGCGCCGGCCGCAAGCATGCCGGTGGCTTGGTCGGCGAGCATCTCGAGCGAGTCCTCACGCCCCCGGAAGAACGCGGTTCGCGACTCGGCGAAGAGGTCCTGATCGATGCCGTCGGTACCCATGACGACCCGGCCGCCCAGCTCCTCGAGGAGCGCGCGCACCGGTGCCCGGCCGACCCGGTTATTGAGGTTGGAGCGGCAGTTGTGAGCGACCCAAGCGCCGGTTCGGGCTGCCAGGCGAATCTCCTCCGGGTCGAGGTGAACACCGTGAGCCAGGAGCGGTTGCGTCTCCAGAACGCCATGATCCTGAAGTCGGTGAGTCACGCGCTTGCCGGATCGGCGGATGGCATCCTCCTGATCGCAGACGTCTTCGGCCACGTGAATATGCACGGGGACGCCCAGCCCGGCGGCCTCACGACCGATTTCGTCGAGCGACTCGTCGTCCAAAGTGAAGCCGGCATGCGCCCCGAACATGGCTCGCATCAAGGGCCATCGCCCTTCGCGCGCGAAGCGGACATTCTCCCTGACGCCCTCGTCCCGTCCGTCCCGTCCGTTGCGATCCGTGACCTCGTAGCAGAGCACTCCGCGAACACCGGCCCGGGACAGCTCCTCCGCCAGCAGATCCAGCGACCCCTCGATGCAGGATGGGGAGGCATGATGGTCGATGAGCGTGGTCGTGCCGGCCTTCAATGCGTCGATGGCCCCGATGAGCCCCGAGGAGCGAATGGACGGCTCGTCAAGCGCTCGATCGAGTCGCCACCAGATGAAGCGCAGGATCTCGGGAAAGTTTCGCGGCGCTCGCGGCGGCGGGGGCATGCCCCGAGCCAGAACCGAGTAGAGGTGAGTGTGGCCGCAGACATTTCCCGGCATGACGAGAGCGCCCTCCGCGTCGAATCTCTGCGCCTCCGGCGCGGAGAGGCCCGCGCCCACCTCGGCGATCCGGTCCTCCTCCACCAGCACATCCGCGCGCCGCACCGTCGGTGGCGCCAGGCAGGCAACTGTGCAGTTGGTAATGAGGATGGCCAGCCTTCTGCCTCCCGCTCTCGACGTGTCTCCTGGACCAAATGCGGCAACGCCCCAAGCCTTCTCTGGGGCGGCCGCGCTCCATCCTTATATCAGTGATTTCGGGACTTCCGGTGGCCCAGGGCGGACGGCTCCAACCCCAGCGGGTAGCGTGGCCATAGAGCGCCGAGGCCCTCGCCGGCTTGCCGCGGGACGGAACGAGGGCCACCCTTCCGTCGGAGCTCGCTGCCGCACTCAGAGCCGGAGGCTTGACTCCCGGCATGTCTGTAACCCGAAGGCGTACGTTGAGGGTGACAAAGATCCGGGCCGATTGCGCCCAGAAAGGGGACGTTTGCGTTGACACTGAAGCGCTTGCTGATTCCGATCGTATTTGCCGCGTTCGTGCTGCCGACGGCGGGCCTGGCTCTCGCCATGCACGCCAAGCCCGCCGCCACCACCCATGTGCAGGTGAAGGTGGCCAAGAACGCCACGTTGGGGAAGATTCTGGTCAACCGGAAGGGCTTCACCCTCTATCACCTGATCAAGGAGAACACCGGCACCATCCATTGCACCGGGGGCTGCCTGGGTCTCTGGCCGCCGCTCCTGCTCCCCAAGGGAGTCTCTAAGCCCAAGGGCAAGGGTCTGGCCGGCAAGCTGGGCGTGATCAAGCGACCCGACATCTCGGCCGGCGCCAGACAGATCACCTATGACGGCTGGCCGCTCTACACCTTCGCCAACGACACCAAGCCCGGTCAGACCAACGGCCAGAACTTCGCCAAGGTCTGGTTCGCGGTTCCCAAGAAGCCCAAGGTCAAGTTCAAGATCAGCATCACCAACAGCGGCTCCACGGTGTGGGGCAAGGTCGATCTGAGCTACGTCTATCAGGGCAAGACCTTCAAGGCTTCCTGCAGCAAGTCCAGCTGCACGGAGACGGTCCACGCAGGTGTGAAGGTGCATCTAACGGAGACCCCAACCGACTCCACCACCTGGCCGTTCTCGAAGTGGCAGATCGATGCCGTCAATGGGGGCGCGTCCCGCTCGTCGACCAACACCACCATTGATGTCAAGTCGCACGACGATTACAACATCTCCGCCGTCTACGTGCTCGCCTACACGCCATAAGAGTGAAACGGGGCGGCCCGCAATCGGGCCGCCCTTTTCCTTCCGCTACGGTCGGAGGAGCGCCGTCATCGGTCGGACGGAAGGAGCACAGGCCTGGCGCAGGCAGGGAAGGCGCCAGAGCCGCTCCATGGTCTTCAACAGGGAATAGTGATTGAAGAGCGTGTGCGAGACGGCGTGATGATTGACGCCGGCAGCGATCACCACCATCGGCACGCGCCCGCCCTCGTAGCCGGGGCTGCCCAGACCGAGGTCCGACTCCGCGGCCTCATCCCAGACCAGGAAGATGATGCCGCCGCGACTCCAGGCCTGTGACCGCATGATCTCCGGAACCAATCGCCCAAGGTAACGGTCGCCGGTTCGGATGAGCCCCTGCTGATCCGTGGGACATGGCCCGCTCGATCCGAGGCCGTGCATGTCATGGCAGAGATTGGGCGTGATCCAGCTCAAGGTGGCCACCTGACCACCGGTCAGATCTCTGGGCAGGCGGGAGGCAGGAACGACGCTCGAACGCTGCCGGCTCGAGCCCAAGATGCGGCTCATGAGCAGAAACGGATCGTGCTTTCGGTCGTAGAGGATGGCGCCGTCGGAACCCGCCACGTCACCGGCATAGCCAGGGCGCGGCATCGACTCCATGTAGGCGCGCCAGGTCAGGCCGGCAGCGGTGAGCTGGGTGGCGATACTGGCGCCCGGAAAGCGCTGACTGTCGTCGTCTGAGGTAGACCCGAACGTCGATCCGGCGATGGTGGCGACGTAGTTGGGCAGGCTGGGATGGGTGACGGCGTAATACCGGGCCGCGAACCCATAGCGATGGATCAGCCGGTTGATGAAGGGCGCGGCCGGATTGCCGACGATATCCCCCGCGCCCTTGTTCTCCATCATGATGACGAACACGTGTGGCGACGCTTGGGCGCCGGCGGAGGAGTGATGGTGCACCCGGGCCGTGGCGTGGCTGCCGCAACCCATCAGAAGCAGGCAAATGGCCAGAAGCAAGCCTGCTCCAAGCCGGAAGGGCATCAAGCGTTCTCCGCGATCTCCCATACGGTCGGCGAGCCCGTGAAGTCCTCGGAGCGTAGCCCGAAGACCCACACCGGCCACAGGCGGAAGGGGGAGTTGACGGTCGGATCCAACAGCTCGGGCCCATAGTCGGTGCCGTACTTCTCGTTCGTGAGCCGCAGCATGACGTCGAGCTGGCCCACATCAGTCACCAGCTCTGCTCTCGCTTCGACCACGACCGGATTGGCCGCGTCCTCGGTGGTGATGGTGCATCGTGGGTCGGTCACGAGGTTGCGGGCCTTTCGGGAGCGACGGCTGCTGCTCAACCAGAGCGATCCGTCATGCCAGATGGCCCACACAGGCATCACATGAGGTCTTCCGGTCGGTCCATTCGAGCTGAGCCAGAAGTTCCGCGAGGAGCTGAGGCGCTCCGCGGCCCAGTCCCAGGGGAGCAGGCCGCCGCCCTCTGATTCCGGAAGGGTCCCATAGCCGGGCATGTGCGGGCGGCGGGCTTTCCTGGCCGCTTGCATGGGCCACCTCCTCTCGGCAGAGACGTCAGATTCAGGGTAGCGGGCGGGCCCTTTGCCGGGAGCGCCTGCTCCCCCTGCGGGGCATCCTAAACTCTCTGTGATGGACAGCGTGGAAGAGGTCAAGGCGCGGCTGGGGATCGAGGAGGTCGTCGGCCAGTATGTGGAGCTAAAGCGTTCCGGCAGCGGCCTCAGGGGTCTCTGTCCCTTTCATCAGGAGAAGACGCCCTCCTTCTACATCTCACCGTCGCGCGGCACCTATCACTGCTTCGGCTGCGGCGAGGGCGGCGACATCTTCTCATTCCTGCAGGCCTACGAGAAGATCGACTTCCGTGAAGCGCTCCGCCGTCTGGCCGATCGAGCGGGCGTCGAGCTGGTGGATGACCGGGCTCGAATCCAGCAGGCCGAGGAGAACCAGCGGCTCTATCAGGCCAATGCCGCGGCGCTGGAACATTTCCGTGACGCGCTCGTGAGTTCCCAGGGCCGTCGAGCCGCCCGATATCTGGATGAACGGCGGATATCCGAGTCCGTCCGGCAGGCCTTCGGCATCGGCTATGCCATCGATTCCCGCCGTGCCCTCCATCAAGAGCTGGGCACGCGCGGATTTACCGACGAAGAGCTGCTCGCCGCCGGCCTGGTCATGTCCGGAGACGGCGACATTCGCGATCGGTTCCATGGCCGGGTCGTCTTCGCCATTCGTGACCTCAGGGGGCGCGTGACCGGCTTCGGCGGCCGCAGCCTCGGAGATGCGGAGCCCAAGTACCTCAACTCACCGCAGACGGACATCTTCGACAAGAGCCGTACCCTCTTCGGCATCGACCTGGCGCAGGAAGCGATCCGGACGGAGCGCCTGGCGGTGGTGGTTGAGGGATATGTCGACGCGATTCGCGCGCACCAGTGCGGGTTCAAGAACGTGGTGGCAAGTTTGGGGACGGCCATCACGGTGCCTCAGCTCCAGATCTGCTCGCGCCTGGCTCCCGTGGTGGTCCTGGCGCTCGACCCCGACACGGCCGGTCAGGAGGCGACCGTACGAGCGGCGCTCTCCGCGCTGGCCGGCCTGCCTCGCCGGCAGCGGCAGCTCCCCGATTCCCTGGGCCGAGGGATGGTGGACGTGGGCCTGACGGTCGATCTCCGAGTCGCGCGGATCCCACCTGGGGCCGGCGATCCCGACGAGCTGATCGAGCGCGACCCCCAGGAGTGGCGGCGCCTGATCGAGCAGAGCGTGCCCGCGTTTCAGTTCTACTTCGACACGGTTGTGGCCTCGGCGGATCGATCCCAGGATGCCTGGCGCCAGCAGATCATCGACCGCATCCTTCCCGTGATCCAGGACTTTCCGTTCGCGGTAGGGACGCAGGCGGCGTGGATCGAGCGGCTGGCCGACGTCACCGGCATCCAGCCCCGGCTCCTCCAGAACCGCCTTCCCACGACCGCGGCGCCCACGCGCCCCCCGGGTCGACGCGGGGCTCGCCGTCAAATGGCGGCAGCGCCCGCCCCTTCGCCCAAGCGAGTCGACCCGCGACAGGAGGCGGAAGATGCGCTGCTGCGGATCCTCCTGCAGCACCCCTGCCCTCCCGAGCTGGCGCCGGCGCTGGGCGAGCTGCGGCCGGCCAGACCCGAGGTCCGCGAGATCCTGGCCCGCGTCGGCGAGGCTGCCGGCTCGGACCGAAGACCGCACCTGGACGGCCTGGGACCGGCGGCCGCCGAGCTGGCTCGTCGTCTCGCGACCTCGCCCTCACAGGACATGCCCGACTCGCGGGTCGAGCCCGCGGTACGTCTGCACATCGCCATGATGCGCCTCTGGGCCGTCAAGCAGCGGATGACCGAGGAGCAGCAGCTCCTGGCCGAGCTCGGGCCGGAAGACCGCGAGAATGGCCGCCGCAGCCTCGGTCTCCTCTACGCGGAGCGGGCCGACCTCGAGGTGCAGATCGACGAGCTCAACCACAAGGTCATCGCCGCCGTCTGATCGCTCAGGGAACGACCGCCCAATGCTTGGGCAGCTCGTAGGGAACGGTTCGTCGCGAATAGCGATGCCCGTTGTGCACATGGGCCTCACCGCGAACGATGTCGCCGAACAGGTTCTGGCCCTGCACGATGCGTCGCTCCTTGAGGTTGAGGATGACGAATCCCGTTCGGGTAGGCCGGTTGCTCTCGGCGCGGGTCACGTCGTCGAGCACCCGGAGCACCGGTCCATCCTCACCCTCGAGAAGCGCGATCTGCGCCTGAATGGAGCGGAAGTTCTCCCGGGTGTTGTGCTCGTCGAAGACGGCCAGGCCGTTCAGCACGTAATCCCTGATCCGCTTGTCCACCGCGTTGGCAATGTCCAGCAGCTCCGGGAGGCTGCGGGCGCCGGCGGCGCATCCGACCAGAAGGGGCTGGAGAAAAAAGCTGTCTCCGACAAAGCTGACCGTGCCGGAGCCGTCGACGATCGTGAAGCGCAGAACCTCTCTTCGAGGTCTTGACATTGTCATACTTCCAGAATATCAAGCAGCCCATTTGCGGCTTCCAGCGCCTATAATTCGCTGATGCAGGAACGTCAGCCGGTTGTGGAACCGGCCGAGTTTGATCCCAGCGCAGTGGCGCACCGCGTTGTCGACGTGGCGACCGACAAGAAGGCGGTCGACCTGCATCTGCTCGATATCCGCCCGCTGACCACCCTGGCCGATTTCTTCGTGATCATGACGGGCACCAGCAGGGTGCACATCCGCGCGCTGAGCGAGAACATCCGGGAGGCTCTGGCCCAGGACGGCGTACGCGCCCTGCAGATCGAGGGGAGCGCCGACGACGGCTGGGTGCTGATGGATCTGGGCTCCGTCGTCGTGCACATCTTCAGCGCGGATCGCCGGGCCTTCTATGGCCTGGAGCAGCTATGGAGCGCCGGCACCACGGTCGTTCGTATACAGTAGGGGCGTGGGCGGTCTGCCTGAGAGGGCTGAAAAGGAGAGGCCTGTCACAGGAGCAATCCGTGAATCACAGCACGTTAGAGCACTGGCGATACTTCATCCTGGGCATGTGCCTCGGCGCACTGATCACCGGATTCATCGTGAATCTGATGACCCAGTGGGTCGAGCACGGCGACGCGCTCTATCCCGCCCGCACCCGCATGTCTCGGAAGGGCCGGTCCGTCCGATACGACCTGCTCTAAGCGGCTAGCGGCGTCAGCCCGCCGTCGGATGGTCGCTCCAAAGGGGGCTCGATCTTCTGAGCCGTCCTTCAGACCGGCCTCCCAAGCGTCCGACAACGAGCCAGTTTGTCCGGGTGGCGACTCGGCGTGTCGCCCCCGTACGGCTCCGGCTTTCCCTGCTGTCTGACTCCGGAACCTTGGGAGTCGGAGTGGTGAACGGCTCACGAAGGAGGGTCAACTTGCGTCCCCTCCCACCGTCAGACCTGGAACCGAACGAAGAAGTCGTCGACATTGACGACTACGACTTCACGCGGGAGTATGGCTGCGGCGATTACTCCTTCCTGGCATCGGCCAAGCAAAGCGCCGAGACGGGGGAGTGGCGCAGTCGCATACGTATCTACTCAAACGTTGGGAAGCTGGATGCAGCCATGGAGCTGGACGCAACCTATCCCACGAGCGCGGAGGCACTCGCCGCCGGGGTCAGGAAGGGTCGCACGCTCATGCGCTTCTGGAAGGACGTCGGGGCAAGGCTGGCTCCGGCGTCGGCCCCGTTATGTCCAGTTGCTCGTAGGGTAGCCACTCGTCCGGGGAGTCCACAGTGAACATGACAAGCATCGCCGGCAAACTCCTCGATACGCTGATCCCCATCCGGCGGCACGACCGGAGATTCCGCAGGGAGGAGGAAGGGTAGGCCACATCGGGCGACCGCCCCTCCGTTGTGACCCGCGTGTATCGGAGTGAGAACGTTCGGCACAAGGACTACATCCGCATGCAAGCCCTCGGCTACCGTCAGGTGCGCAGGGAGGAAATCCCCGGTCCCCGGTCCACCGTCGACAACTGGATCCGGATCACCTATGCCACCGACGCGGGAATCGAGTCCGGCGAGGCTGGAGAGGGGGACAGCGGGTGATGCTCTCGTTTCGAGAGGCGACGACGAGCATCCGTTGTGCTGTCCGTGCAGCCCGGCTTATGTTCCGGGAAGTCACAACGGGCCTATAATCGGACGCCGATTAGCGCATCACACTGTGCTCTAATCGTCCTTCTCAATCGAGGACGGGCAAGATGCTGACACCCAACGCCGTCCCCGCTACCCTGCCACTTCGGTGATTCAGAGGACACGGCTCAGGAGTCGCACGTGAACGACCAGCCCGTGTATGAGCCGAGCTGGGTTCGGCAGCAGACCAACCGGCCCGTGCGGACGATGGTCACGGGGCTGCTGGTGCTTGGCGCGGCTTTCGCCGCACTGACCGGAAGCATGTTCCTTTGGGCCGGCGGAGCGGGACCGCCGGCCGTGCCCCGGACGGGCGTCCGAGCCATGAGAGTGACGTATTACCCCCCGACCATGCGCCAGCATGGTCCGTTTGCCGTACGGCACCTTCTGACAACGAACCGTCGCCAGATTGAGATGATCGCATGGCTCATTGACATTCGGCCGGTTCAAGGAACAGCCGCCGCGATAGTCTGCCTGGGCAACATCAACCTCCCCGTGGACACCGTCAGGTTCGAAACGGTCCGAGGCAAGGTGGTGACCGCCATGGTAGACGACTGCGGTAGTATCCACACCGCCCGCGATGCGATGCTCGATCTCCACCACACGGTAGAGCGAGCACTGGGGCGGATCGTCGCAATGGCGGCGCGCGGCACCGGCCGTTCGGCCGTTACCTGCGGCGGACCAGGCCAGAGGTCGTGCACGACCGTGCTCGGACGGTGGCCTTGGCTTTGCCGTCCGAAGATTTTCATCGATGGGACGGCGAGGAGGATAGATCGCGGCCAGTGCGAGGGCACCCTCGCCCGCTTTCCGTCATACAATGCGGCTCTCAAGGGAGACGCTTCCGGTCAGTCCGAGGTCATTGTCGTGAAAGGAGTCGGACTCCGCCTCGACGTCAACAACGTGACCGCGAACAACGGCGATGACCTACTCCACCTTTCGGGAACGCGGCCTCACGTATCCTTGGTCGATAACCGCGGCATCACCGGGGTGGGCGGGACCTATGTGCTCAGCTTCGGCTGTCCCCCGAGAGCAGGCTGCGGAGGCGGCTGAGGGCTGTGTTCAGATGGTCCATCCAGTTCGCAGACTTGGTCGGCCACCTACGGTCGAAGATCGGGTCCGGGGCGTTATTCGGCGAGGTAACGCTTCAGCGATGCCGCCATGGCAGGATTGAGGCCGGGGACCGCGGCGATCTCTTCCACCGATGCTTCGCGCAGCCCTTTCACCGATCCAAAGGTCTTGATGAGCGCTCGCCGGCGAACGGGCCCGATGCCGCGAAAGCCGTCCAGCACCGACACCTGCGCCCGCCTGCCGCGCACCTGTCGGTGATAGGTCACGGCGAAGCGATGCGCCTCATCCCGGATCCGCTGGAGCAGATACAGCCCCTGGGACTCACGCGGTAGGAGAATTGCCGCCGATCGGCGGGGCACGAACACTTCCTCGTGCCGCTTCGCCAGACTGACAATTTTCAGATTGGGCGCGCCGGCCTGCGCGAGCCCCTCCAGGGCGGCGCTGAGCTGTCCCTTGCCGCCGTCCACGATGACAAGATCGGGAACCCGAGCCCAGCCGTCCTCACCGCCATGGCCGTTGGTCTCGGTCGACGCGGCGCCCACCGCCCGCCGGAAACGTCGGCGGATGACCTCGCGCATGGCCGCGAAATCGTCCTGCTGGTCCGAGCCCTGGATGCGGAAGCGCCGGTACTCCGAGTTCTTGGGGCGGCCGTCCTCGAACACCACCATGGAGGCCACCGTGGAGGCGCCCTGGATGGTCGAGATGTCGAAGCATTCGATGCGCTTCGGTTGGGCGGGAAGGGCGAGCGCCGCCTCCAGCTCGGCCAGCGCGATGGAGATCTTCTCCCGATCGCTCAGCCAGCGCTGCTTGGCCTGCTCGAGGATCTGACGGGCGTTCTCGGTGACCATCTCCAGCAGCTTTCGCTTCTCACCCCGACGCGGCACGACCAGGACGACCGGACCACCCCGGAGACTCGCGAGCCAGGCCTCCAGTACCTCGCGCTCGGCCAGATCCAAGGAGACCAGGACCTGTCGCGGAATCTTGGCGGCCCGCTCGTAGTACTGCTTGAGGAAGGCGCTCAGGACCTCATCCTCGGACGCTTCGCTGGGGTTGTCGAGCAGGAAGTGCTGCCGGTCGACAATGCGGCCGTTGCGAATGTGAAAGACCTGAGCCGAGGCGTCTCGATCCCCCTGGGCCAGGCCCACGACGTCATACTCACCACCGCCGACGGCGCTGATCTTCTGCCGCTCGACGGACCGCTCGACCGCCTGGATCTGATCGCGAACATGGGCGGCCGCCTCGAAGTTGAGGCCATCCGCGTGCGCTCGCATCTTGGCGCGCAGATCCCGAAGAACCTGCTCGTGCTTGCCTTCCAGGAACAGCAGCACCTGGCCGATGGTCTCGCGGTAGGTGGCTCGATCGACGTAGCGCACGCAGGGCGCCGTGCAGCGCTTGATGAAGTACTCCAGGCACGGCCGGGCGAGGACGGGATCGGGTGAGACCGCCTCGTCCGGAATGCTGATGTCGCAGGAGCGGTAGGGAAACAGCTTCTTGAGCAGGCTCAGGGTCTCATTGAGCGAACCGGAGTTGGCATAGGGGCCGAAATAACGGGCGCCGTCCTTACGCGTCCGGCGCACCCGAAACACCCGTGGAAACGGCTCCTGAACCGATACGCAGATGTAGGGAAACTGCTTGTCGTCCCGCAGCCGGATGTTGAAGCGCGGTCGATACTGCTTGATCAGGTTGGACTCGAGCATGACGGCCTCGAGCTCGGAGTCCGTGACGATCCAGTCGACGTCGGCGGCCTTGGCCGTCATGGTCGCGGTGCGGATGCTGTGTCCGGTGGGATTGAAGTACGAGCGAACGCGGCTCTTGAGCGAGGCAGCCTTGCCCACATAGAGGACCTGACCGGCGGAATCCCGGAAGAGATAGACGCCGGGCGAGGTCGGTACGTTCTTGATTCGGTCGGGGTCGATCATGGAAATCCTGGTGGTGGGGTGACGCGGCCGGCTGGGACCGCCCAATTATCGGAGCGCACCGAGTGCCTCCCTGGGAGAAGGAGCGAGTGTCGCGGGGGCCATACCTTCGGAGGAGCTACGCTCCGGCCGGCCTCCCGAGGGCCGTTCCACTGCCGTGATATCGGGACGACCCGAAGGAAAGGATGGGGTAGAAGACGATCGGTAGGAGGATCAGACCCACGGCGAAGCCGGCGCCGCGATCAAAGACCCGCGCCACCGGCAGGCACAGCATGACCCAGAAGACGAAGGAGATGCCCCAGCCCAGAACCGGCAGCCCGCTTGCCGCGATCAGCGGGATGACCCACCACGTGGGTCTGCCGGCCACGTAGGCCAGGCCGATGAAGTTCAGTATGGGCACGAAGGACCACCACTTCGGCAGCCCTACCTTTCCGAAGATGCCCCAGTACATCAGACCCCCGACGAGGCCGCTCAGGAGGAGGAGTACGGCCAGGCTGATCAGGTTGTTGAGAAAGACGTTGCTGCCCGACATGGTCCACCGAATTATCCAGCCGTGAGCGCAGTCGGCGCCGGGACCCATGCCGTGGGCCGGCAGAAATTGGCCCGTCATGGGACGGTGCGGGTTGGGCTAAGGGGGGACGAGTCGCCGGCCCAACGGCCATGGTTCCGCTCCGCGCGCCTGCCGAATCCCGGCCCAATTTGCTAGACTCTAGAGGCGAAACGAATAGGCTTTTCGACAAGAAGTGGGATTTTGCCCACTTCTTTTGTTATGTGCCGGGATGCCGAATTCTCGCCCTCAATCGTCGAGCGTGGAGACCAAGCGGAGCCCCGATTCGTGAGCAACGAGCTGACCGCCGCCGTCTTTGCCCTGACGAGTGAGAAGGATCTGCCGCGAGAGATCGTGGTCGGCGCCGTCGAAGAGGCGCTCGCCGCCACCTACCGCAAGCAGTACGGCACCATTCCGGAGGTCCGGGTGGCCATGGACCTCGACACCGGCCAGTTCCATGTGATGGGAAAGAAGAAGGTGGTCATCGACGTCCGTGACGACCGGACCCAGATTTCTTTGAAGGACGCGCAAGACCTACCCGATCCGGGCGGGCTTGGAGACGAGGTTGAGGTAGACATTACCCCCAGCGATTTCAGCCGCATCGGCGCTCAATCCGCCAAGCAGGCCATCCTGCAGCGGATTCACGAGGCCGAGCGCGACCTGCTCTACAACGAGTACGCCGACAAGGAAGGCGAGCTGCTGACGGGTGTGATCCGGCGTGTCGAGGCACGCGGGGTCATCCTCGATCTGGGCCGGGCAGAGGGGGTGCTGCCGCCGGCAGAGCAGGTGGCTCGGGAGCGATATCGGATCGGTCAGCGGCTGAAGGTCTACACCGTGGAGGTGCATCGAGGCGTCAGGATGCCCCAGATCATCCTGAGCCGGAGCCACAAGAACCTGGTCAAGCGGCTCTTCGAGGTCGAGGTCCCGGAGATTTATTCGGGCGTCGTGGAGATCAAGGCCATCGCCCGCGAGGCGGGCAGCCGCTCCAAGATCGCGGTGGCGGCCCGGCAGGAGGGGGTCGATCCGGTCGGCGCCTGCGTGGGCCTGCGGGGATCTCGCATCCAAACGGTCGTCAACGAGCTGAGCAACGAAAAGATCGACGTGATTCAGTACGACGAGGACCCGGCTCGATTCGTGGGCAATGCCCTCAGCCCCGCCGAGGTCACGTCGGTCAGTATCGACGGCCCCAACAAGCGCGCGGAGATCGTGGTTCCCGACGGCATGCTTTCTCTGGCGATCGGCAAGGAAGGGCAGAATGCCCGCCTGGCCGCCAAGCTCACGGGCTGGCGCGTGGACATCAAGGGCGCAGGCGCCGTCGGTCGCGAAGATTCGGCGGCCGTGAGTGGGCAGGAAGACCCGGTCCCGGCGACCGTGGGCACCGAGGTGACCCCGTGAAGCGAGCCCAACCGGTCAAGCCCGTACCGATGCGGACCTGCGTGGCGTGTCGCGACCTCAAGCCCAAGCGAGAGCTGGTGAGGATCGTGCGCGTCGCTCCGGGTGAGGTCGAGGTCGATCGAACCGGCAAGAAGAATGGCCGGGGCGCCTACCTGTGCCCGGCACAGGAGTGCTGGCACCTGGCGCAGCGAAAGCGATCGCTGAATCACGCGCTGGAGACGGCGGTGACCCCCGAGCATTGGGAGCAGCTCTGGGCGTACGCTCAGGGGCTACCCGAGACGAAGATATTGAAGCGAGCCGAGCGGGAGGCCTTGGAAGCGCGAGGGACCGTCGGGCCCGGGGCCGCCTCCCCGAGCGGGTCCCACGCGGAAGGAGGAGCAGCATGAGCAAAGCCAAGAGCCGCGACGTCGAACCGGCGGCCAAGGAACCGGAGGACGCCGGTCTGGGGCGCGACGGCGCGGCCGGTGAGGCGCGGCGGTCGAAGGTGCCCCCGCACCTGACCGAGCTGCCGTCGGAGATGACCGTGGGCGAGCTGGGCGAGAAGCTCGGCGTCTCGCCCATCAACGTCATCAAGGCGCTGATGAAGAACGGCATCATGGCGACCATGAACCAGGCGCTCGACTTCGACACGGCCGCGGTGGTGGCCACCGATCTGGGTGTCGAGGTCATCGAGGAGGGCACGTATGTCGAGCCCGAGCCCGAGCCGCTGCCTCTGATCACCTATCCGGAGATCATCGAGGAGGATCTCGAGGCGACCGAGCCGGCGGAGGTCGACGAGGTCGCGGCGACCGTCGATTTGGTCGAAGAAGAGCTGGCGCCCAAACGCAGGCGCGGACGCCGGGGCCAGGCCGGTGCGCTGGAGGTGGCCGAGGCCGAGGCGGCCGTGGCCGAGCAGGAGCAGGAAGCGGTCGAGCCGCTCATCGAGGAGGTGGAGGAGGAGGCCGACCCCGAAGAGCTGCTGGAGAAACGGCCCCCGGTGGTCGCCGTCATGGGTCATGTCGACCATGGCAAGACCATGCTGCTCGACACCATCCGCTCCACCAACGTCATCTCCACGGAGGCCGGTGGCATCACCCAGCACATGGGCGCTTACCAGGTGGACCGAGAGGGGAACAAGATCACCTTCCTGGACACTCCCGGCCATGCCGCATTTACGGCCATGCGTGCTCGCGGAGCCCGGGTGACCGACATCGCCATCATCGTGGTGGCCGCCAACGAGGGCGTCATGCCCCAGACGATCGAGGCCATCGACCACGCGCGGGCCGCCGCCGTGCCGATCATCGTCGCTCTCAACAAGATGGATCTCCCGGAGGCCAACCCCGACCGGGTCAAGGCCGAGCTGGCCGAGACGGGACTCGCGCTCGTCGAGTGGGGCGGCGACGTCGAGCTGGTGAATGTTTCCGCCAAGACCGGCGAGGGCATCGACACGCTGCTCGAGACCATCACCCTCACCGCCGACATCGCCAACGACGGGAAGGGGCTGCGGGCCAATCCCAGCGCTCCCGCCTCGGGCACCGTCATCGAAGCGCGCATGGATCGACAGCGGGGCCCGCTGGCCACGGTCATCGTGCAGCGAGGGACACTGCGTGTGGGCGGTTTCGTGGTGGCCGGGGGCGTCTTCGGCAAGGTGCGGGCTCTGACCGACGACCGCGGCCAGCAGGTCAAGGAGGCGCTGCCCTCGGCGCCGGTGACGGTGCTGGGCATGAGCGACGTGCCCCGCGCCGGCGACCGGTTCCGGATCTTTGCCAACGAGCGCGAGGCCCGGGCGACGGCCGAGGAGCGGGCGATCGTGCGCCGGCAGGGGAGCCTGCAGCGGCCACGGCGAACGGCGGCCGCAGTGACCGACATCTTTGCCCAGATGGAACGGGGTCAGACCAAGGACCTCAACCTCATCATCAAGGCGGACGTTCAGGGATCCCTCGAGGCAATCGTGGGGGCCCTGAACGAGATCGACCGCAGCCATGAGGAGCTGACCAACGGCGCAACCACGACCAGAATCCGGATTCTGCACGCCTCCGTTGGGGCCATCACGGAGTCCGACATTCTTCTGGCCTCGGCGTCCGACGCCATGGTCATCGGTTTCGGCGTCTCGCCGGACCCGGCGGCCCGACGCACGCTGAAGGCCGACAACATCGACGTCCGGCAATACAACATCATCTACAAGCTGACCGAGGACATCGAGGCGTTGATCGCCGGGTCGGTGGAGCCGGTCTACCGGGAGGTGGTCTACGGCCACGCCGAGGTTCGCCAGGTCTTCACCGTGGGACGCACCGCCATCGGCGGCAGCTATGTGACCGACGGTCGCATCACCCGAAACTCCACCATCCGCCTCATCCGGGGGGGCGAGGTCATCTGGACCGGCGCCATCGCCTCGCTGCGGCGATTCAAAGACGACGTCCGCGAGGTCCAGTCGGGCTACGAGTTCGGTATCATCCTGGACGGCTTCAACGACGTGCAGGAGCTGGACGTGCTGGAGGCGTTCGGACAGGAGCGCGCCGTTTAGGCGCGACGGGAGCCGTCGCCGGGAACCGTCCCGTCGGTTGGCAGCTTGGATGAAGGGAAGGGAATAGCGGTGGACGCGCGAAGACAGGGCCGTATGGCCGAGGAGATGCGAAGACTCCTCAGCTCGATCATCGCCCGTGACGTCAAGGACCCCCGGCTGGGGTTCCTCACCATCACGAGAGTCATTCTGAGCAATGATCTGCAGCACGCGGCCGTCTACGTCAGCGTTCTGGGCGACGAGGAGGAAGAGCGGCAAACGCTCGACATCCTGCAGCGCGTACGCGGCTATCTGCGTCGAGAGGTGGGACATGCCCTGGGCGTGCGCATCACGCCGGAGCTGACCTTCAAGCTCGATCATTCCATCGAAGAGGGGAGCCGCGTCTTGAAGATCATGCAGGACCTGCGCGCGCAATGACGGCCACGACCTGGCCCGACGTGGCCGAGGCCATCGACGATGCCGCCAATCTCATCCGCCGGTCGGAGCGGATCGCCATCTTCTCCCACGTCAATCCCGACGGCGACTCCATCGGCGTGGGGCTCGGTCTCCAGCGTGGGCTGCAGAGTCTGGGGCACCCGGCCGACTTCGTGATCTCCGACCCCGTGCCGGAGGTCTTCGAGTATCTTCCCGACGTCGAGCGCATCCGCCATGAGCTGTCCGACGACACCTACGATCTCTTTGTGATCGCGGACTGCGGCGACATCGACCGGGTGGGGCGCGTCTACCACGAGAACCAGGACCGGTTCCGGAGCACGCCCATCCTCAACATGGACCACCACGACAGCAACACCTGCTTTGGGCAGGTCAACGTGGTCGACGTCACCGCCGCCTCCTCGAGCGAGCTGGCGTTCCGTCTCCTGGAGCGGATGGGCGCCGAGATCGACGCCGACGCGGCCACCGATCTGCTGACGGGGATCATCAACGACACCGGCTCGTTCCAGCACTCCAACACCGACGCCAAGGTGCTGCGCATCGCCTCGGAGCTGCGCAGGCACGGGGCCGACCTGGAGCTGGCGGCATTCGAGATGTTTCGCGCCAAGCCCTTGAGCACCGCCAAGCTCTGGGGCCTGATTCTCAGCACCCTGCGTCTCGACCCGGCCCGCCACATCGTCTGGGCGCATATGACACCCGGGATGACCGGGGAGGCCGGCGCCGCGAGCGACGAGAGCGAAGGCGTCGTGGACTACATGTCCGGCATTCGCGAGGCCCAGGTGGCGGCATTTCTCAAGGAGAAGGAGCCCGGCAATGTTCGGGTCAGCCTGCGCTCGCACGGATTCGACGTCTCCAAGATCTGTGCGACCCTCGGGGGCGGGGGGCATATCCGAGCCGCCGGGGCCACGGTCCACGGGTCCATCGCCGAGGCCGAGCGGGTGATCACCGAGGTGTACGACCGGCTGTGCGCGAAGAGCTCAGCGGAGTCCTGAATCTCGACAAACCGGTCGGCATGACGTCCCATGACGCGGTGGCCGCCATGCGGCGGCTGACGGGTCAACGGGGGGTCGGGCACGCCGGGACGCTGGACCCGCTTGCCTCCGGAGTCGTGGTCATGCTGCTGGGACGAGCGACGGCCCTGTCGGCCTACGCGATGGCGTCGGAGAAGACCTACGCGGCCGAGGTCTGCTTTGGCGTGGAAACGTCGACCGAGGATGCCGAGGGCGCCATCACCGCCGAGGCGCCCGTCCCGACACTCTCCACGGACGACATCGCGGAACGGCTGCAGACGCTCACGGGCGACGTGCTCCAACAGCCGCCCCGCTTCTCGGCCATCAAGACGGCGGGGAAGCGAGCCTACGCGCGGGCTCGCCGGGGCGAGACGGTTGAGCTGCCGCCGCGGCCGGTGCGGATCGTGGAGATCAGCCCCCTCGGCTGGCGCCCACCGCGCCTCCGTCTTCTCGTGCGAACCGGACCGGGCGTCTACATCCGCGCGCTGGCCCGGGACATCGGCCGGCTGCTCGATTCCGCCGCCTACCTCCACGCCCTGGTCCGGCTCTCGTCGGGGCAATTCCGCCTGACCGGAGCGACCCGTCTGGAGGGGCTCACCCGCGAGGAGCTTTGCCGCCGGATGCTGCCTCCGGATTGCGTCGTCGAGTCTCTGCCCGCGATCGTGCTCCCGGCCTCCGACGAGCGTCGGGCTCGACACGGGGGCGCCGTGCATGTCCGCACGAGCGCCGATCAGCTCGAAGAGCTAACCGTCCGCCTCTATGGAGAGAGCGGACGCTTCATCGGGCTCGGCCGGCTGCAGGGCAACACCTGCCGGCCGGCGCGAGTGCTGGAGCCGCTCCCGTGAGGGTGACAACCGTCGATCTGCTGAAGGCGCCTCAGGAGCAGGAGCCTGCGCGGCCCAGCGTCATCACCATCGGCAGCTTTGACGGCGTTCACCGCGGACATCGATACCTGATCGGGGAGGTCGCCGACCGCGCCCGGTCCAAGGGTTGCGAAGCGGCCGTGGTCACCTTCGACCCGTTGCCGGCCCAGGTCATTCGCCCCGAGTCGGCGCCGCGATCCATCACCGACCTCGACGAGAAGCTGTCGCTTCTGGCCGGCCCGGACGTCGATATGGTCGTGGTGCTGCCCTTTACCCACGAGCTGTCTCGGCTTCCGGCGGGCGATTTTCTCGACCGGCTGCTGGCATGTGTGCGCGTGGCCGAAATCTGGTTCGGAGCCGACTTCGCCTTCGGCCACGGGCGCGAGGGGGACGTGGCGTTCCTGGCCGGTTTGGCGGGCCCTCGGGGCTATGGCCTCCACGTGGTTCCCCGCATCAATCATGACGGCCGGCGCATCTCCAGCAGCGAGGCGCGCTCCCTGATTTCCGAGGGGCGGGTACGGGAAGCGGGCGATCTCCTGGGGCACCCGCCCGGTTTACCCGGGATCGTCGAGTCCGGTGCGGGCAGGGGCCGGGGCCTTGGTTATCCGACCGCCAATCTGCGGATCTCGCCTGCCCACATCATCCCCGCCACCGGGATCTACGCGGGGTTCGCCCATCTGGGAGAGGAGCGCCTCGAAGCCGCCATCAGCATCGGTCACAGCCCCACGTTCGGCCAGAACCCGCTGACCGTCGAGGCCCATCTCCTGGACTTTGACCGAGACATCGTGGGTCGCGAGATCAAGCTGGAGCTGGTGGAGCGCCTACGGGGCGAGGAGCGGTTCGCGGGCAGCGAAGCGCTGATCGCGCAGATGGATCGGGATGTCGAGCAGGTGCGGCAGATCCTTGGGTCCTGCCGCTCGGCGGCGGCCGTATGACGCTGCTGTCCGGGCTAGGCCCGGTGACCGCCGCAGCCGCAGGACCCACCGCAACAGCCGCCGCCGGAACCGGCCTGGACCGGAATCTCTCGGGAATCGCTGCCCATCAGGGCAACCCGGGAGACGGCGCGGCGGACGTGGCTGCCGCCACAGGCGGTACAATCCACGGAATCGGCCGCGCTCCAAGCCACGCGACGCTCGAATCGCGTTTCGCAGTCGGAGCAGACATATTCATAAACGGGCATTCGTGAACCTCCGGATTCCCGGCGTTCGGCGGTCTCACCACGCGCACACGGGCGCCGATCGCGTCCGCTCCCGAGGGCGCTCCCATGGCTCGGGACGCTGGGCCGGTTTCCGCTCCAGACTACTCGGCATCCGGAGGGTGTTTGCAAGTGTGGGCGGCATCTTTCGGCCGTTTCGGCCCAGTGTGGTGGGCGACCCGCCGACACCGTCATGGGTGGCGGCCAGCGAAGAAGAGCAGGCGGCTCGCCTCGAGGCGACCATCGGCATCACCTTCACGGATCGGGACCTCCTTCGCGACGCCCTGACGCATCGCTCATTTCTCAACGAGACGGCGGAGGACCGGGTGTCCAACGAGCGGCTCGAGTTCTTGGGCGACTCGGTGCTGGGGCTGGTCGTGACCGATTTCCTCTATCATCGATTCCCGGAGCTGACCGAAGGGGAGCTGACCAACATCCGGTCGGCCCTGGTGCGGACGGAGACGCTGGCCGGCTTCGCCCGAGAGATCAACCTGGGCGGCACCATCTTCGTGGGCCGGGGTGAGGAGCTGAGTCGTGGGCGCAACCGTCCTTCCGGTCTGGCCTGCGCCTTCGAGGCACTGCTGGGGGCCATCTACCTCGACCAGGGAGAGCCCGTCGCGCGTGAGTTTGTGATGCGATTCGCGGCGCCGGCGCTGGAGGAAGTGCTGGCTCTGCGGCTCCATCGCAACGGCAAGTCGTCGCTGCAGCAGCTCATCCAGGCCAGCCGCCAGCAGACCCCCTCGTATCACGTGGTTCGAGAGGCGGGGCCCGATCACGACAAGTCATTCACCGTCGAGGTGCGCGTGGGCGACGACGTGCTGGGTCGAGGCGTCGCCTCCAACAAGCGCTCGGCGGAGCAGCTGGCCGCTCAGGACGCGCTCGAAGCCCTCAACTACGAGCGGTAGCTGGTCACCTGGCCCCCGGCACCGGCCCGGAAGCAGCCGTACAAGCGAGGGCGCCGAGATCCTTGACCCGCGCCCAGAACGCCTGGCCGGTGAAGCCGGGGAGTAGGCCCCCCCGTACCGATTCGGACGGCCAAATAACTTCGTCCCTCCGTCGCACACCCGCCGCAACGCGGGCAGGAGCTGACCGTGGCAAACTGGGTCAGGTTTTCAGAGCCGCTCATGCGCATCGCCATACTCGCCGACGATCGTGCCGTCCGCTGCGGCCTTCGCCAGATTCTGGAGGAGGCCGGGGTGCTGGTGGTCTACGACGGTCCGGTTTCGGGTCAGGGCGCCCGCAAGGCTGCTCGGGCCGGCCCGGGGCTCGTGATCCTGGACGTCGAGGCGCCGGTGGCGAACCGGGCGCGGTCTGCCGGCTGCTGGGCATGAGCGAGGCCACGAGCGCCTGTCTCGAGCAGCTCGACGAACTGGACGAGCAGATCCTGGCCTGCCTGGCGGGAGGAGCCGGTTACGGTCGGGCGGCCGGCGAGCTGCACCTCAGCGCTACCACGGTGCGCAGACGGGTGGCACGCATGATCCGGCTGGCCGGGGTGGAGACTCGTCCTCAGCTCATGGTCTGGGCGGCCGCGAACGGTGTGGTCACGCTGCCCGAACCAAGCTCGTAGGGCCACAAAATGGACCGCCGAAGGGCTGCCGGCCAAAAGTTGGACGTTTTTGGTCATGTTTTGCCCCCTTTTGTGGACGGAAACGTCCAACAACCGGGACCACTTTCCGGTTAGGCTGAAAGCGTCGGAGTTGAAGCGCTCAGCATGACGTCGAGGCGGTAGGCTCCAGAATTCTCTTCGTAGGAGCCTTTCGTGCCCCGGTCAGCTCGCCCCGTCTTGAACGTCGCCGTCCTCACCACGCTTCTCGTGTCGGCCTTCGCCGCCGTCCAGGGAAGCGGCCCGGTATCCGCCGCCGCCGCCTCGCCGGTTCAGCGGCCGCACCGGGTCCACGTGGTGGCCCATGCCTCCCCCAAGCCCAACCACATCGCCATGATCCATCCGGCGGCCCACGGCAGAGCGCACTTTGCCCGGCGGCTGTTCGGCATCCCCGGCCACCTCACCCGGAGCCGGACCCACGGACCACGGATCGCAGCGAGACCAACCCTCCGGCGTGGCTCCATCCCCGTCGGTCACCGCCCTACATACCAGGGCTCGCGTGTCCGCAAGGCGACCAGCTTCTGCCCCAGTGGCGGCTGGAGCTGCCTGGACGTGGGCGCCGAGAGCCCGTCCATCAGCGTCGCCTCGCCCTTCACCATCACGGGCGGCGGACCCGGCATTTACTCCTCAGTAACGCCAGGCCACTCCTCCACCGAAGGCTTCGCGTTTGTCTATCAATCCGAGTCGGGCGACTTCTCGCTGAGCGCCGAGGACGCCGGCCAGACCAGCACCGGCTCCAGCAAGGACTACTCCAACGGCCTCATGCTGCGCTCGGGAACGGGCCAGCTCCAGGCCAACTACCACGTCTACGTCGTGGGCACCGACCAGACGGGCGGTCTGCAGGGCGGCATCTACGTCGACTACACGGCGGCCGGCGGCGGCACGCCGGTCCAGGAGGCCATGCTGCCCGTCAGCGGCTCGGCCACGCCCGGCTCCGGCTATGCCGCCGCCACCTGCAAGGCGGGGGGATCGGCCAACTGCTACCTGGCCATCGAGCGGCGCACCGCCCCGGACGGCACCAGGACGCTGGAGGCCTACTGGTCCAAGGACGGCAGCCACTGGCAGGCCATCGCCGAATCGAGCGTGACCCTGCATCCCGGCGATGCCCTGTACTCGGGCGGCGACGCCGGTGTTGCCGTCACCAGCGATACCTCGGGCTCCTCCTCCACGGCCACCATGAGCGCCGTGAGCATCAGCACCTCCTCACTCCTGGACGAGTTCCCCGCCGAATGCCCGGCGGGGTTCCAGTGCGCGCCGGTGGGCGGCATATCCAAGCGGGGCCAGTGGTCGGTGCCGGGCAACTCCTTCGCCTCGTCGCCCTGGACCATCAATGGGGGAGGCGCCGGCCTGGTCAACGGCAACACCTCCGACGGCTTCCACTGGGACTATCAGCCCCTGAGCGGCGACGGCAGCGTCTCGACCACGGTGGGCCCCGGCTACGAGTGGTACGGCGTGGGCGGCCAGTACGGCATCGCCCAGTACGGCGTCATGATCCGGGGCAGCACGGCCAGCAACGCCCCCTACTTTGCCGTTTCGGTCAGCCCCTGCCAGGGAGTGGTGGTGGGCTACCGGCAGACCGGCGGCGGGGCGGCGACCGTGGGCACCAACAGTGTCAACTGTACTACGCAAGGCAACGACCAGAACGGGCTGAGCTACGGCGGCTCCATTCAGCTCATGGTCGAACGGACGGGCAGCAGCTACCAGGCCTACCAGTCGTCCGGCGGCAACAACTGGACAACGGTGGGCTCGGCCGTGACCATCACGACCATCCCAGCTCAAGCACCGGCCGGTCCCTTCGTCGCCTCCATGCAGCAGGGCTGGTCGTCCTGGGCCAACTTTTCGAGCGTGACCGTTTCCAGCGACGTCCCCACCGGGCAGGAGCTGCTGGGCTCCGGCCCCGAGGCGGAGGCGCTGTCCTCGGGCTCCTTCACCGATCCCGGCAACCGGTTCACCGGCAACTACAGCACGACGTCCAGCGACCTGTCCATCTCCGGCCGGGGCCTTCCGCTGGAGCTTGATCGCACCTACAACTCGCTCCTGGCCGGCCAGACCGCGTCGACCATCTCCCCCTACGGCAACCTGGGGCCGGGCTGGACGGACAGCTACGACGTCTTCACCACCGCCGACACCTCGGGCAACGTCACCGTCCACCAGGGCGACGGCGGCGCCGTCACCTTCACCGACAACGGCGGCACCTACACGCCGCCCACGCGGGTGCTGGCCACCCTGACGACCAACGCCGGCAGCGTCGCGCCCAACTGCCCCACGTCGGCGCTGGTCATGACCCTTCACGACCGGACCAAGCTGGCCTTCTACCAGATCACGGGGACGCCTCCGGCCGGCCAGCCCTCGGGCGCGCTCTGTGAAGAGCTGGACATCAACGGCTATCCTACCGAGCTGACCTACAACAGCGCCGACACCCAGCTCACCACGGTCACCGAGTGCACGACCGTCTCGGGGACCACCTGCGGCACCAATCGCACGCTCAGCTTCGCCTACGGCAACGGCTCCTACCCCAACGCCGTCACGAGCGTCACCTCCAGCGCCAATGCCGGCACGGGCACGCTCAAGGTCAGCTTCAGCTACAACGGCTCAGGGTTCCTGGCCACCTCGGCCGATGCCGACGGCAACACCACCCGCTACGCCTACAACGCCGAGGGGCTGCTCGACCAGATCCAGACGCCCAACCAGTACAGTGCCCAGAGCGCCGGCACCCAGGTCTGGTACGACACCTCCGGCCGGGTCCGCTACGTCTCCGACGCCGCCGCGGTGGCCGCCGGCTACACCGGCATCTCCGCCTACGGCTATCAGTGCAGCTATCCCGCGGGGACCTGCAGCACCGACGGCACCCAGACCAGCACCGCCGTCGACGCCAACGGGCATGAGACCCAGGACATCTTCGTCGACGGCCTGCGAACCTCGGAGACCAGGGGCGTCGGCTCGCCCCAGCAGGCCACCTGGAACTACACCGTCGACGCCAACACCCTGGGCGACCACACCACCACCGAGCCGGCCGGGGGCAGCGGCGCCTCCTACCTGACCTCCTACACCGACTGGTTCGGCGTGGGAACCTTCCTGGGCGACGTGCAGTGCACCGTCGATCCGGGCAACCCGGGACCGACCGTCAACGTCACCACGGCCACCTGGTCCAACAACACGGCCACCCTGAGCTTCGGCAGCACCACCGCCCCGGTGATCGGCGCCACCATCGTGGTCTCGGGCGTGGCCAACCCCGCCTACGACGGCACCTTCCAGGTGACCGGGTCCTCCGGCACCACCGTCCAGTACGCCCTCACGGGCAGCCCCGGGTCCTCCTCGGGCGGCTCCTTCTTCCAGGTGCAGGGCAACGTCACCAGCTTTACCTACAGCTCGAACTACCCCAGCCTGGTGGCCACCACGGCCAACCCCCTGGAGAACGCCGTCTCCTACGACGGCACCTGCCCCACGTCGGCGCCCACGTATGACACCACTGTCCGTCCCCCCAAAAACTGGTCCACTTTGAGTCTCGTGGTTTGAGAATTCAGTGAGACCAGTTGGAGGTGGTATGGCAGCGGCCAAGAAGTACAGCGTGGAGA
>JAJPKF010000026.1 GCA_021323865.1 Pseudomonadota bacterium
CGGCGCTGCCAACAATGCTCGGGCTCGTCGATGCGGTGGCTGCGGGCGCGTCCTGGTTGCCGATGCTCCGGTCACACCGAGTGCCCGTGCCCCACGAGACTCCAGACGCATCGTGACCGTCGTATTTGCCGACATAGTCGGATATACCGGCCTCGTAGAAAGCTCAGGCGATCGACCGGAACGGCTTCGTGACGTCATGAATGAGTGTTTCGATGCGCTGGCGGCCGTGGTGGTGACTCATGGAGGCACCGTGGAGAAGTTCATCGGCGACGCCGTTTGCGCGCTCTTCGGTGCGCCCGTGGTGCATGAGGACGACCCCGTGCGGGCGCTGCAGTGCAGTATAGAAATGCAGCAAACTGTCGCGAATCTCGAGCGTCGGCGGCTCGAGCGAGAGAAAGCCGATGCCGATGGGCTTCCGGCGCTTGCCCTCCGAATTGGAGTGAGCACGGGCGAAGTGGTCGGCGGAACGGCCGAACGGGCCGGACAGGAGCACTACTCGGTCACCGGAGATGCGGTCAATACCGCGTCACGACTCCAAGGGCTGGGTGAAGCCGGGCAGATACTGGTTGCCGCAAGCACTGAGCGGCTGAGCCGACACGCCTTCCTGTTCGAATCGGCGGGCGAGGTCAAGCTCAAGGGCAAACGGGCGGCCGTGCCGGTATTCCTCCTGAGGGGCATACGGCCCGATGAGGGTAACTCCGGCCACGCCCTCATCGATCGAAGGACGGAGCTAGAGCACCTGGACTATTGCCTGAACCTCGCGGCCGAGGCCAGCCCTCAGCTGGTGGAGATTGTGGGTGACGCGGGCGTGGGCAAGTCGGCTCTCGTGAATGCCTTCGCCGACCACGCCGAGACGGCGGTCGTCGTGCGCGGTATCTGTCCCCCGATGGCGGCCGGAGCACTCGACGCTTTTCAGCGAATTGCCTCCGGCCTGGCGAGCGCCGTGGAGAACCCTGAGGCGCGGTCGGCGGCCCTGGAGGCGCTCGCGAGTGGCGTGTCCCCCACGGAGGGTGATGTAGGGCTGGACACCATGGCCCATGGCCTGCACCTGGCCATTCGGGATATCTCGCTTCGATGGCCGGTGGTCATCATCGTCGAAGATGTCCAGCGGGCCGATCCCGACACCCTCGAGCTAGTCCGCCGGCTTGTGGAGCTCATCTCGCCCGCCGAGCGCCTCATGATCCTGTGGACCCGGCGCACCGGGGAAGAGATGCTGCTCGACGGAGACTACGCCACCTCTCTGACCCGCCTGGTTCTCAAGCCGCTGAGCGAGACTGATACGAGGCTGCTTATGACGACAGTTCTCGACGGCTCTGAGCTGCCGGAAGAGCTACAGGATCTGATCGTCGAACGGTCCGGAGGAAACCCGCTTTACGTCGAGGCGCTGACCACAACTGTGGTCGAGGACGGGGATTTGCTGAGACGCATGGAGCGCCCGGGCCAGGTCGAGGTCCCCGGGACGGTTCAGGGTCTAATTCAAGCCCGGCTGGATAGTATTCCTGAGAACGAGCGTCTCGTGCTTCAAGAGGCGGCAGTTGTGGGTCGGGAGTTCGACGCGGCGTTACTGCGGCGTGTGGACCTCTTCGGCGTGGATGTAGAGTCGTGCCTGGCCGCGCTGGCGCGTCGCGGACTGATCGAGCCGGTTGGTGAATCAACCTACCGCTTTGGACACGTGCTGACCCAGGAGGTGGCCTACGACACCATGCTCCAGGGCCTGCGCCAAGAGCTTCATCGGGAGGTCGCCGACGCGCTGGTGGAAATGTCCCCGGATCGGATGTCGGAGCTCGCCCCCGCCCTCGCCGATCACTACGCGAAGGCCGGCGACACCGATCGAGCCGTCGAAGTGTTGGTGCAGGCAGGACAGGGCGAACAGTGACGACACAAGCGCCGGCGACGGCCCAATCGCATGAGACGACTCGGGGTCGAGGAATCGGTGCGGTGATCTTCGATATGGACGGCGTGCTGCTCGACAGCGAGCCGCTGCACTACCAGGCGCTGTCGGAGCTGCTGGCCTCGGAGGGACACAGCTGGAGTGAAGAGGACAACCGGTCGGTTTTGGGAACCACCGTCCCTGAGACATTCCGCCAGGTCTCCGAGCGCTTTCACATCGTCGACTCGATGGACCTGCTGATCGATCGCTATGACGAGGCCATCCTTCGTGTCTTGAGCAGAGGTCTCGAGCCGGCCGCCGGTGTTCGAGAGCTACTCGACCGCTTGCGAGCACGGCAGATACCGGTGTCGGTTGCTTCGTCCTCCCGGCGGTCCTGGATCACCGCGACGCTTCGATCGCTGAAGCTGGACGACCAATTCGAAGTCGTCGTATCCGGGGACGATGTCGTCAACGGCAAGCCGGCACCGGACATCTATCTGCTTGCGGCGGAGCGCATGGGCGTCACTCCGAAGGCATGTCTCGCGATCGAGGATGCCCCCAACGGTATCGCCTCCGCCAAGGCTGCGGGCATGAAGGTGGTGGCCGTTCGAACTCCCTACACCGAAGGTCTCGACCTGGGAGAAGCGGACGTGATCGTGGATGATTTGACGGAGCTTGACCCCCTCACGCTCCTGGGCTGACACCTGGTTCGCTTACTCGGTGTCGCTCCGTAGCATGGAAGGTGGGTTCGGAAGCGCGACGGGCAGGTACTGATGAGCGCGTGAGCGAAAGCCGCGGGAGCGGCTGGAAGCGTCTGAATCGGGAACACATGGTGCTGGTCGCACTCCTGACCCTGGTCCCCTTGACATTCCTGGGCGCCGAGCTCGCGTGGCCCGCTCCGCTGCAGTTCTTTCTGGCTGTCGGAGCGGTGATTCCGCTCGCCGGCTTCATCGGAGCCGCAACCGAAGCGCTTGCGGAGTCTCTGGGAACCAAGGTCGGCGGTCTGCTGAATGCCACCTTCGGGAATGCACCCGATCTATTGGTCGGCATTTTCGGTGTCCAACGGGGACTGATTCCGCTCGTCAAGGCAACACTCGTAGGGGCAATGATCAGCAATTCCGCCCTGATCATGGGTCTCTGCTACATCGTGGCCGGGTTGCTTCATCGACGCCCGCGATTCAAGCGAGACGAGGCGGGCCACCACAGCGTGCTGATGATGCTCACGTTGGCGGCGGTGCTGTTCCCATCGGTGGCGGTGTTCGGGGGCTGTCCCGCCAGCCGCGCCTGTGTGACGTCCGGCGGCACCGTCCTGCATATCAGCGTTGGTATCGCCGTTGTCCTGCTGCTCGCCTACGTGGCCTATGTGCTCTACGGCATCTTCGGCATCGAATGGCTGCGACGCGACGGAAACGGACGTGACGTGCAATTTCTCGCCGACCAGGCAAGTAGTGGGGAAGGGCCCGGATGGCCTCTGTGGGTGAGTCTTTTAGTCTTGGCGCTTGCCACCGCGGCTCTCATTCCCGTCACCGACATCCTGACGGCCAGTGTCGTGCCGGTCACGGCGGTGCTTGGATGGACGCAAGTGTTCGTTGGTATGATCATCGTCGCCAACGCCGGCAACGTTGCCGAGGGCTATGCAGCCGTCCGTTTCGCTGCCGTAAAGCCGCCCGAGCCGGACCCCGAATCGGGTCGAGGATCAGGTCTCGACCTGGCTCTCGGGATCGCATCGGCGTCTTCGATACAGATCGCTACCTTTGTGGCCCCGCTGGTGGTCATCTACAGCTTGTTTGGCCACAGCATGTCGCTGGTCTTCAGCCCGGTCGAAATCGCGATCCTCGGTCTGCTGGTCATCATCTTTGCCTACATCGCTCACGACGGAGAGAGCAACTGGCTGGAGGGCGCTCAGCTCCTTGCTCTCTATGCCATGGCGGCGATCGTCTTCTTCGCCCTACCGGTGTCCGCCTTTCACGTCTGATCGCCCTGCCGGCTTCGCAGGCTCGATCAGCAGTTCGGGTCGGAGTTGCCCACGCCCTTCCAGGAGGTGGTGGTCGTCCACGCGCTTCCGTCGGTAAACACCGCGATGATGTGGAAGCAGTCACGGCCAACCGAGCTGCCCACGTCGACGGTGGTACTGGTGACGGGGGTTCCGCCCAGCTCGGCGGGCACCGGATCGGCATAAATGTAGTTTCCGCTGGAGCCGAAGGAGATATCGTAGTGGCCGAGGGCCGATACATTGTTGGGGGGCGTCCAGGTCAAGGTAAAGTTCTCGCAGCTTTGCGTACAGCCCTCGGTCGGCGAGGCGGAGGCGTTCGACGGTGGGCCCTCGGGGACGACGGTTGGGGTTGGCGCGGGCGTGGCGGGTGGACCGGGTGTCGCCGTGGCGCTGCTGGGTGTCGGAGATGTCGGGGGGATGACGAACTGCGTCGTACTGCTGGAGCTGATGTTGAACGGCCCGATGCCCAAAAGCGCTGTCGTGAAGGGCTGGAAGTGGCTGCTCATCGCCACCGACATGGGTATCCCTGGGCTGCAGGTCGTCCCATCGCCGCACTCAATGGTGACCGAGGCGGAGACGTTGCTGCTGGAGAGCCCGGGGGCCATGTGCAGACCGAGAACGTAGCTCTTGACCGCCTCGAGACAATTGGAATTGTCGAAGGATGCATAGTAGCAGGGAGAGTTGGAGTCCGAGAGGTACTCGTTGAGGGCGTAATGCGACGCTTCCCGCGAGAGGTTCGAGAGCGCATTGTAGGTATAGGCCGCCCGGCCCATGTCCATGGCTCCGAGTAGGAATGAGAGGAGTACGACGATAGAGATGGCTCCCTCGATCAGGGCCTGACCCGACTCACTGCGTCGTCTCATCGCGTCGCCTCTGCGCTGGTGACCGCGGGCAGGGTCAGTGGGTTGGAGAAGCCGGGAATCAGAGACCATGGGCCCCAGAAGGTGAATTTGTACTGCATGCTCACCTGGACGATCTGCTGACCCGTGTAGTCGGGCGTTGAGGGGTTCTGGAGGGTCACCTGTAGGTTGGTGACGTTGCTTGCATCAATCAGCCCTTCCTGCACCACCTGGCTCTTCACCAGTGACACGAGCCCGGCCTGGTTGCCGCTGTACTGGCTGTAATACTCTGCGGCGATCTTGGCTCCCTCATGGGTTGCGTTGGTCAGACCCTCCTCGGCCCCATAGAGGCGAGCCATATCCACGACTCCCAGCACGACAAGCGTCAGTACCGAGAGCACGAGCGCAAGCTCGACGATCGATTGGCCTCGCTCTCGCCGGCGGCCCGGATGGCCGCCCATCAGTTGGTATTGCCGATGACCGGCGTCGGCGGAGGAGTGCTGGTGGGGGTTGGCGAGTTGCTCCCCTCGTTGAGCTGACCCGCGTCGACGTGCATGATCGTTCCGCAGACCCCGTTCGTACTCGTCTGCAGATAGCTGGGCGAGCTTGGACAGGCCGATAAGACCTGAATGGTGGCCAGGCCGATTCGGCTCATGATGTTCTCGCTGCCCTGGTGGCTAATGGTATCCACCACGACCACCTGGACATACGTACCCGGTTGGATGCCCGCCGCCGGATTCCCGTGGGCGCCGTTTGGCCCGGTGCAGGAGCTGGTCAGAGGAAGCTGGAAGCACTGCGGGTCGGCCATTCCCTTGAAGTTCTGGGTGGCATTGTACTCGCAGGGGTTGCAGTTGGTCTGTACGTCGCTGCCGGAATTCCAGCCGCTATCGGCAAAGAAGACGACCGGGTCTCCCACGACCAGAATGTGGCCGTCGGCTCGCTGGCCGCCCCAAATGGTGAAGCCTTCACCGGAGCCCAGGTCCCAGGGCGCGGGTGTGGGAGTGGCCGAGCTACCCCCCGACCCCGGACCGTCGGCGGCCTGCAGAGACACTTGACCGGCGCTGCCTGTGGCGGAGGCGGCAATCTGCGCCGCGCCGATGATGGGCACCTTCGAGAACAGGGTCCTTCGGGATGTCGTTACCTTCACGTGGATGCATGTTGCTCCCGAGGGAGGCGATCCGCCCACGGACCCGACGTATTGATTGGAGCTCAGTGGGGTGCAAGAGCTACTTCCGTCTGGATAGCTGCCGTACTCGGCATCGACGTACGCCTTGGTGCTGTCGGTCCCCGGCTGGGGGTTTGTAGATGAGAGGAACACCACCGCCGACGAGTTCCACCCGGCCGCGTTGAGTACGTGGAGGATCGACGATTGGATAGCGGAGTCCGACGCGCCGACCAGCATGGCCTTCTCCCCGGCGATCGAGGCCGCGTCGGCGGCGTTCTGATTCGTCCGTCGCTCCAGGTAGCCCTGACCCAGATCCACGCCAAGGGCCAGGAAGCCTACGAGCACGGTCAACGAAATGGAGAGCATGACGACCGCTTGGCCGCGTTCGAAACGGGAGACGTTCACGCATCCACTGTGCCCGGGGCGCCGATATCCGGCCACGGTCTGTCAGTAGCGGCCCGACCGTCCTATTGGTTGGGACTGGTTGGACCGTCCGGGCTAGCCCGTTTCAGGCCGCCATGGCTTCCCGAACGATCTCGGTCAGCCGACCCCCTCCGACTCAACGTGCACGGGCTCCGGGGGAAGGTGGGCCGTACGCGTTTCCACCATACCCTGCTCGGCGGACAGCCGCCGCTCCTGAGCCGCGAAGCTTTCCTGGTAGACAAAGCAGACGGTTATGGTCCCATCCGGCTGCTGACTGTGGCTCATGAAGTGAATATCAGCCCCCTGCTGAATCCACTCGCTGATCGCCTCATCCAGCTCGGAGCCGAGGCCGCTGAAATGTCGAAACCGCATGGGCATGGACCTCTTGATGGAAGCGCCGTTTGGACCATTGTAGGTGTGCGTGGACCGGGATAGACTCGGTTGAAAAGCTGCCCGAGAGACGTCATGCACACTGTTGCTCCCGCGCGGGATCCGCGTTTGCCCTGATGGCCCTTCGTCGCGCCGTGGTCCGCGCAGGCGCCATTCCCTCGGGGCTGATGGGCAGCCGGCGACGGGTTGCGTCTCGTCTACGGCCGCGGACGATCGAGCCACAGTCCAAGCGATCGCTGCCCGCCGAGGCTGGGGTACCGCGTTCCGTGCCCAAACGAAGGGTGTTTCGACATCACCGCGTGACCATCATCAGCTACGCCTTCATCCTGATTGCCGCGGCCGTTATCTTTGGCGTCAGCTACACCACATATGCCTTTTCGAGGTACCAGGGCGTCGTCCTGCCCGGAGTCTACGTCAGCAACCTGCCCCTCGGCAGCGACTCTTGGACCGAGGCTCAGTACGCGGTGTTGACTCGTCTGGCGGCCATGCATGAGGTGCCCTTTGTCTTTACTTGGGACGGCCATCGGTACAAGGCAACCGCCCGTCAGCTCAACATCAGCTATGACGTCAACACGACCATCGACAACGCTTACTCGATCGGGCGCTCCGCCGATTTTTGGCGGAACCTCTTTGATCGCCTGCCCCTGCATCGACACTTCACCATCGGGCTGATCACCCATGTGTCTCCGTACCGGCTCAAGGCATGGGTTCAGCGAAGGCTCGTCGATCGGATCCACAAGCCCTTCGTTAACGCTACGCTTGTGGTCTCGGGCGATCGCGTCGTGGTCCAGAGCAGCTCGAACGGCTACCGCGTAAGTGCCTCCGCGGCTCTTCGGGACATCGAGAGCAGCCTTGGCTCACTCAGAGTCCGCCGATTCGACGTCCCGCTGGTCTACCGGAAGCCCGCAGTAAGCGATAGCCTCGCCTCGAGCGTCAGCTCTCGGGTCAATACGTTCCTCGGGGATCCTCCCGTGATGAGGATCGGTGGTCGGCGAATTCTCGTGCCGGCTCGAACACTGGCCAGCATGCTGTCCTTTAGCGACGTGGTTCATGCCGGCTCCGCGAGCGTGGCCATGCACATCGATACCACCGCTCTCCGTGGGTACGTCGCGGGTCTGGCTCAGTGCTGCGACGTGACGGCCGAGAATGCCAATCTGGTCTTCGCGGGCGATAGGGTAATCACCGTTTCGCCGCGACGAGTTGGGCGAGCGATGGATCAGGGCACCGCATACACGCGACTGCTGCACGCCGTCAAGTTGCTCACGCCGCACGCCCTGGTTCACGTGCCCGTGCGCCGGGTGCCGCCTCCAGTCAGCAGCAGCCAGCCGGCTTCCCTGGGAATCAACAGCTTCCTGGCCGAGGGATCCACCGGGGTCTCCAGCTCGAGCAGCATCCGCCTGGCCGACCTGGCCCAGATCGTGTTGCAGCTGAACTCCTCTGCTCCAGTTGGGCCCGGCCAGGACCTCTCCTTCAACACGCTGGCGGGCACGGGATGGCCGCCCGCCTACTACGACGACACGGTGGTGCGATCGGGAGGCTTTGATGTGCCGGGTACCGGTGGAGCGGCGGAACAAGCAGCAACCACCTTCTTTCGAGCCGGCTACTTGGCGGGCCTACCCATCGTCGAACGACATGCTCCGCCGTACCGTGTTCCCTGGTACAGTCCGGCGGGTCTCGATGCCACTGTCTCTCAGGTTGGCCAGGACGTCAGCTTCAGGAACACCACTGGGGGCTTCCTTCTCGTGCGAGCCCGCCTCAATCCAGTCGCCCAGAAGCTGAGCATCTATCTCTATGGCCGGAGGACAGGCTGGAAGGTGACCCTGGGCAAGGTGAGCGAAACGAATAGGATTCCGGCCGGCCCTCCCCGCATGGTTCACGATCCCAGTCTGCCCAAGGGGATCAGGCGGACCGCACAATACCCCGAGCCTGGTGGCACCTACACGGTGACTCGGGTCATCCGCCGGCCGGGCCGCCATGGCTCGCCGGGTTCGGACCGGCTGACAACGCAATACCAGCCTCGGCCTGCAGTCATTCTGGTCGGCACGGGCGGCTCGGGATTGGGTCACAATCCTACGCCGACGGCATCACCGACCGCGACTTCCACGCCGACACCGACGCCCACGGCAACCAAGCCGTAGGCCTAACCGAGATCAGTCGGCGGCCGGAATGCAACCGGTTGCGCCGGGGCTCCATCTTCCCGCGAGAGCCAGTGCCACGGCGCCGAAGAGCTCCTCGAGGTCGAAGGGCTTGAACACCAGACCGTCGACCAGTGGAGCCAGTTCTTCGCGGTAGTGTTCGATCTCAAACTGGGCGAGCACCGTCATGGCCAACACCGGGAGCGAAGCCGTCTGGGGGTTGCTCTTGATCTCCTGGATCGCTTGGAACCCCTGACGAGCTTGATCCATCAGGATGTCGACGAGGACCAGGTGCGGCCTGTGTTGGAGGCCGATCATGATCGACTCACGGTTCTTGTCGACGTCGACGACGGCATAGCCGCGAGCGCTCAATGCCTCGCGAAGCAAGAATCGAAAGTCGGCATCGTCGTCGACGACGAGGACGGTTGCCACGGCCCACCATCAACAGTTCTCGGCAGAGTCATGCTATCGCAGAGGCGCAATCGAGTCAAGCAGGGGCGCACCCCGGATCCGGGCTCGCGTGATCGCGACTGCGTCAGCAACGTCCTGCCTCCTGCCAGTAGATCTGAGGCACATAACAGTCATTGATATACGTGGCCGCCCGCAAGCACCCAACCATTGGGATTGGCATCGGTACTGTGGTGGGTATCGTGAACGAGGCCTCCGAGAGTGTTCCAGATGTACTGACCGTGAGCTGCGACGAGCTCGCCGTCATGTACCGGAGCTCGATGGCCGACGTCGACGTTGTTGACGATGAGCACCGTTTGGCCTCCGGGGCAACGGACGACAAAGCGCTGATGGGTCGACGTGCCGTGAGAATCGGCCAGCACGCGGGCGACGGGTGCGGAGACCGTCACCCATGGGCCGCTTTGGTGTTGTCGATACGTCCGCCGTACCTGGCCGCAGCCGGCCTTTGCCGCATGACGGGCAGCCTCACTCGATTCGCCATGGCTGGTGAGCCTCGACAGGATGGCCAGGGCTAAGATCAAGGCGGAGCAGACGACCAGGCCCGGTACCCACCAGGTTCCCGAAGAGCGGGTGGCCGGCCGGCGGCGGTCCTGCCGCATTGGATGGCCTGCCCGACTTATGGCCTGCCCGACTTTAGGAGGCGGCCGCGCCCGCGTGAGCCGGGATCACGGCGTCGACGAGCCGCTGGAGGCCTTCGAGCACTTCGCGACCCAGGTGGATGCGGACAACGGGGCGATCATGCTGCTGGAGCGCCTGGTAATCGCCGATGGATTGGGCTTGGATAAGCGTGCCAAACGAGAACGGCTCCTCGTTTACTTCGATATCCACGGCCGGCTGCGCGGCAATTTGTATGAATACGCCCTCCGGCGGCCCACCTTTATGGAGCTGTCCCGTTGAATGGAGGAAGCGGGGTCCGTAGCCAACAGTGGTGGCCACGTGGCGTCGGTCACGAACCGCGAGCCGGAGCTGGTTCAGCAGCCGGTCGTGCTCCCCGGTGGGCTCAAGATACGCCATGATGGCGACATATGATCGAGGTCCCACGAAGCGGTCGAGAAAGTCACGGACGTACTCGTCTAGACCCGATGCCGTTTCGAGCGGGCCGCTGACGCTGATATCCCCATCCTCGAGGCGGATCTCTGGCCGGCTCAGGTCTCGTGTCGCTTCGAATTGCGCCAGGAGCCGGTTCGTGTTGTCCTTGCTTTCCTGAACATTGGGCTGGTTGAAGGCGTTGATGCGGAGGATGGCACCCGCCGTGGCGGTCGCGATCTCCCAGAGGAAGAACTCCCCGCCCAGGTCGTACCGATCGGGCACCTCGAGGACCACCACCGGCTGGCCGGAGTCCTCGAGACTCTTGAGCCGCCGATCCAGCGACGCTGTCTGATCCGAGGATCCATCTCCGGTCCGTCTCATCCGCAGCGCCACAAAGAGTCGGTCGGTCCCGTATTCTTCCGGTCCCGCAAGCGCCTCTCCGGCGACGGGAAGGATGCCACGACCCGACTTACCGGTGCTCTCGGCAATGAGCTGCTCGAGCCACATCCCGAAGGTCTCAATCTCTTCGTCCATGACCAGCGTGAGCTTATCGCGCCCCTGGCTCGCGAGTGTGCCGAGGATGGCACCGAGGCGAACCCCGGGATTCTCGGCCGGTCCCACGCACGGCTGTGTCGCGTGCACCATGGTTTCCGCCCGGCTGAGCAGCTCGCGAACGTCGAGGCCCATCAGAGCCGCCGGCACCATGCCGAAGTTGGATAGTGCCGAGTATCGCCCTCCGATGTCGGCCGCACCGGCAAAGATGCGCCGGAAGCCACGGCGTCGTGCCTCAGCCTCCAGTGGCGTGCCTGGATCGGTGATTGCGACGAAGCGGGAACCAGTCTCTTGAACGCCTGCCGCCTGCACCCGACCCCAGAAATAGTGAAAGAAGGCGTTGGGCTCTGCCGTCGTGCCCGACTTGCTGGAAACGATGAAGAGCGCGCGTGCGAGGTCGAGCCGATCCGTCAAGGCGCCGACTGCCTCCGGGTCTGTCGTGTCAAGGATGTGAAGCCGGGGGTAGCCCTCACGCGGTCCGAAGGTGGTCGCCAAGACCAGGGGACACAGGGAGCTGCCCCCCATTCCCAGGACAACCACGTCGTCGATTTCCGAGGACCGGATCTCCTCGGCAAATGCGCGCAGATCGGCTGACTGCTCAATCATTGGCTCTACGATGTTCAGCCAGCCGAGGGCGTTCCGGATTGCCTCCTGTTCGGTCTTGTCATCCGACCACAGAGACGCGTCCTTATTCCACAGCCGCAGAACGAAATCCTCCTCGCCCAGCCGCTGCAGCTCCCGCTCGACCGACGCCTGGTAGGGGCCCAAGCTCTCCGACTCCGAACGTTCCATCCCCAGACTGATGGCGGTTCGCTCGGCCTCGATGCAGTCCATGAGCTCTTGAAAGGATTCGGCGAATAGTTCCACGCCTTGTACCTGCAGCTCAGACGTAACCGCGTCGACGTCAATGCCGGCTTCCGCCAGCCGATCCATGACGCGGTACGCGTCGTTCACGTTTTCCGTCAGGGTCGGCCGGACTCGCCCATGGTCCTTGAAGGCGTTCATCGTCGCTTGGGGCATGGTATTGACGGTGTTGGGGCCGATCAGCTCCTCGACGTAGATCACATCGCGGTATGCCGGGTTCTTGGTGCTGGTGCTGGCCCACAGAGGCCGCTGAATCATGGCGCCTGCTTGCGCGAGCCGTTGCCATCGAGGGCCCGAGAACAGCTCGCCAAAGCGCCGATAAGCGATCTTGGCATTGGCGATGGCGGCCTTACCCTGTAACTCTTCGAACCGCTTGCGCTCACCTGCGTCGACCGCGGCGTCCGCCTTGGATTGCAACTGCTTATCGACCGCGGTATCGACGCGGCTCACAAAGAAGGAGGCGACGGAATGGACGTGATCGATTGGCTCCCCCGCGTCCAGCCGCCGCTCCAATCCGCGAATGAAGCGCTCAGCGACCTCGGCGTAGCGGTCGACATTGAAGAGCAGGGTGATGTTGACGTTGATGCCCTCGGAGATGAGCTGCTCGATGGCCGGCAAACCTTCCTGGGTGCCCGGAACCTTGATCATCACATTGGGCCGGTCAACCATCTCCCAGAGCTGGTGCGCCTCCGTCAGCGTGCGCTCCGTGTCGTGCGCAGCCGCCGGAGATACCTCGATGCTGATGTAGCCGTCGCGACGGTTCAGACGATCGTAGATGGGTCGCAGCACGTCGCACGCTGAACGAATGTCGTCGGTGGCGATGACATTGAAGATTTCCAGCGGTTCCTTGCCCTGTTGGACCAGATCACGGACCTGGACGTCGTAGTCGGTGCTTCCGGAGATGGACTTTTCGAAGATGGTGGGATTGGAGGTCATTCCTCGCAGGCCATCCTCATCCACCATGCGCTGCAGCTCACCCGATTGGATGAGGGCACGCCGTATGTAGTCGAGCCAGACACTGGTGCCGGCTTCATCGAGTGCGATCAAGGGATTCTTGGGTTCCACGCTGCTCCTCCAAGCCGCCTCAACGCGGCCTCAACCCAGTCTAGAGAACCAGGCGCGGCACGCAGTCTGGGGAGTAGAAGGCTAAAGAGGTCGCTCGGCGAGCGCCAGAGCAAAGGTGGGAAAGATGTGCCGGTAGAGGTGGTAGTTGATGTAGAAGTCGCCGGGAAAGCCGGTTCCGGTATACTCCGGCTCGATCCAGGTGCCGCCCGTCTGTCGCTCACGAAGGAAGCGGAGCCCCGCCTCGCACTGAGGACTGTGTCGACGGCCTGCCAGCTCAAGTGAGAGCACGGCCCAGGCGGTTTGTGAGGGTGTACTGGTGCCTATTCCCGCAAATGACGCGTCACGATAGGAGTGACAGGTCTCCCCCCAGCCACCGTCGCCGTTCTGGCGGCTCAATAGCCAGCGGACACCCCGGTCGATCATGCTCTGGACCGCCCCGGTTCGCTCTCGATAGGCGGTCAGGGCGGCGATGACGCACCAGGTCCCGTAGATGTGATTCACTCCCCAGCGACCCCACCAAGAGCCGTCGGCCTGCTGGCGGCGCTGGAGGTAGGAAAGGCCTTCGACCACCACCCGGTCTCGAAGCGAATAGCCCACGTTCGCCAGCATTTCGAGGACATGCGCAGTCACATCCTCCGTCGGGGGATCGAGCATGGCTCCGAAGTCTGCAAAGGGGAGGCGGTAAACGATCTCGTCGGTGTTGTTGCGGTCGAATGCCGCCCAGGCTCCGCCATCCGAGCGCATGGCCAGCGTCCAACGAACCGCTCGATCCACCGCAGCCTGCACATGCCGTGATCCGGATGCTCTCAGGAGGCTAACGGCAACCACCGCCGTGTCGTCAATGTCGGGATAGATGTCGTTCTCGAACTCAAACGCCCAACCGCCGCCCGAAACACCTTTGCAGCGAACTTGCCAGTCACCGCCGGCGAAGATCTGCTCCTTGAGAAGCCAGTCAACCGAGGAGGTGATGGGCAGAGTGGCCGGGTCGGCTCCCGCGGCCAACAAGGCCAGGAGCGCCCAGGCGGTATCCCACACGGGAGACATGCATGCCTGAAGGCGCCACCCCCGCTCGTCGGCCAGGGCGAAGCCCTCGAGCCCCGATAGTCCACGCCGCATGACCGGATGGTCGACGTCCATGCCCTCGAGATTGAGCGCGATTAACGAGTAGACCCAGGGGGGCTGGATTCCGCCCCAGCTGCCGTCAGCTTCCTGCCGGTCCACAATCCACTTCACCAGGCGACGTCTTGACAGCTCTCGCCCCGGCTGCACGGGCATACGCTCGTAGGCCTTCTGCAGCTTGTCGGCCCACCAGAATGGCCCGGATCCCGGAACGCGAGTCATCGCCGCTTCGGTTCCCGGAACCGTCAGCTCGTTCAGGCTGCATCCCAAGGCGCGGACTGGCCGCCGAGAGATGACGACCAGAAGGCCGGCAATGGTGCCTCGGGCCCAGCACGCGAAGTCATAGAGGTTGAGCGGCAGCTGTGGAGGTAAATGTACCAACTCGGGCGGCATGCTGGGCACACCCTCCCATGGATACTCGCCAAACAGTGCCAGCCAGATCTTGGTGAAGACGCGAGCCCTCACCAGACCTCCCTGTTGGTGAATCACTCGAAGTGCTTTGACCATCGCATCGTCACCCGGCGATACGCCCAGGACCTTCAGCGCCGCATATGCCTCGATGGTGGTGCTGAGGTCGGCGGGGCCGTCGTGATAAAGGGCCCACGACCCATCCGTTCGCTGCGCATCAAGAATGTGCCGAATGGCTCCCTCACGAATACCGTCGATGGGCAGGCCTAGAAAGCGCAGCAGCAGGATGTGCTCGGCCGTCATGGTCACGTTGGTCTGCAGCTCTCCGCACCACCAGCCCTCAGGTGACTGGCGATCCTCGAGCCACTGCACGGCGGCTCTCAGGTGGCGATCGACGGCCGGAGAGCTAGGCGCCAGTCGCGTCATGGAGAACTCGGGCCGCACGGCGGCCACTGCGCACGGCGGACTCCATGGTCGCGGGCCAACCCGTATCGGTCCAGGCCCCCGCGACGACCACGCGAGGGCAGGACGTTCGGGGACCGGGCCGCACAAGCCCCACCGAGGGCAGAAACGTCGCTTCTCGATCACGAGTGACGCCGCTCCGGAGCAGGCGAGCGGTCTTCAGCCTTGGTAGCCGCGCCGTTAGCTCGGCCACGCACAGCTGCACCAGTTGTTCGGCGCCCCAAGCCACGTATCGCTGCGCCGCGCTCATGCTACAGCATAGGTACGTTTCGCCGGGAGGCGCTTCCTTCTCGAACACCCACTGGACGGCCGAGTCAAGCAGCGCCCAGAACCCCAACCGTTGTTCGAGGAGCGAACCGGAGGGAAGATCAAACCAAAGATGGATGTCGACGATGGCCGAAAAGCGAAATTGGTCCAAGCCGTAGATGCCGAGCCGGCGAGGCGTTCCAAGCAGTGACTTGAGGCGAGGTGGCGGAACGGCGAGGATGCAGGCGTCGAATTCGTGGACGTCGTCGCGGGAAGTGCGAACGGTCACGCGTCTTCCGCCTGTTCCATCGTCCTGGACTCCGACGATCGGTGTGCGCAGATGAACCCGGTCGAGCCGAGCCGCCGCTCTCTTGGCGATGGTGCCGAGAGGCACCCGCGAGAAGCCGAATCGCGCCGCTCGGCGGTCGCTGAGGAACGCCGTACGCATCACGAAGACTGCGTCCGCCGCCGATACGCCTTCGGCCGAGCCGTTGAGTGCCGGCACCACGAAGGGGTCCCAGAAGCCGTGTCGGGCGACTCGACCTTGCCGGTGTCGGGAGAGCCACCCGGCGAAGCTCTCACCGGGATACGGGTCTCGATAGAGAGCCGGTAGGGCGAAGGCGATCTGAATTCGGCCCGCCATGCCGAGGTGGTGTGCCCGCAAGAGGGAGGGCAGCAACTGGAACGGCACCGGGAGACCGACCTCTTGAAGATGGATGGGCCGGCCAGTTCGCGGCAAGAGCACTGCTTCGAATCGTGGCTGCAGACACCACATACTTGCGGCTGCATTACCGGAGTCCGCGGACCGTTCGCGCGAACCCTCTTCAACCTCCCGGAAAAACTCCAGCAGCTGTGTACAGCAGCCGAGAAATACATGCTGGCCGTTATCGACCTCAACGCCCTCGAGCTGAAAGGAGGTGGTCTTGCCCCCAATCAGTCGAGACCGCTCGAAGAGCTCGACCGTGTATCCAAGTCGCTTTAGCGTCAGGCCTGCCGCCAATCCGGCGAGACCCGAGCCAACTACCGCTACACGGCCCTCAGCCATGACCGCAGCATGACTTTCAGCTTGGTCCGCTTTCTCAGCGATGTCCGCTGGCGAAGCGGGAGTGATGGGTCCTCGGCGATCTTGGCGAGTATGCTCCGGTACATCCCGCTCATGGTGAGAATGCACACGGCGGCACGCCGCGGGACGTAGTCGACGATGCGCAGGCCCGATTCGAACAGGGTTTCAGCCCGCGCGCGTTCGAACTCGACCAGGAGGGGCCAGCCAGGGCCAGGTTCAACCGAGGCGAGACCGACTGCGGAGACGCCGAACCGGGCCAGGTCCTCCTGGGGCAGGTAGATACGACCCAGATCGGAATCCTCCCGAACATCCCGCAGGATGTTGGTGACCTGCATCGCGAGCCCCAAATCGTCGGCCATGGTGAGCGCGATGGGATCGGTGTACCCGAAAATCCTCGTGCACATTCGGCCGACGGCCGAAGCGACGAGACGGCAATACGCCTGAAGGTCGTCCCACGTCTCATACCGAGAAGTACCCAGATCCATCTCCACCCCGCGGACGAGTGCCTCGAGCTCCTCCTCGGGGATCTTATATTCACGGACGACATCGCTGAGCACAGTCATGACGGGATCGGATGGCTCCCCTCGGTAGCATGCCGCAATTCGGGCGCGCTGATGCCGGCACTGTTCGAGACCCGTCTCGAGACCCGATTTGCCGTCGTCCGACGCCGATCCATTCAGATCGACCTCGTCGTCGACCTGCCGGCTGAAGCTGTACAGGGCATAGATGGCGATGCGCTGCCGCCTGGGGAGGGCAAGGAACCCCCAATAGAAGTTTCTAGCCTCCCGGCGGGTGATTTCCTGGCAGATGTGCTCGCTTTCGCTCAGCAGCCGATCTGCCGGCCCGTCGTGGCCGTTCCCATGGCTGTGCCGCACGCGCAGCACGACGCTCCGGCCACGCTCGGCCGCCCGTGTGCCCCGCTTATGAAGCACGTTGTGGGGCCGCATGCTCCAGCCTATCCATCATGGTTAACGCCGCCCGTGGGATCAGGGCCAGCTTCGTTAACGTTGAGACCGTGGGGCGAAGCTCGGCGCTCCGGTAGCCGCTACGGCGCACGCCATCGACGATCGCCATTCCGCCTAGGCGGTAGAGTGCGAGTTGCGCCCGCAGCCACGGCGGCGCCATGCGCTCCAGCTGCCTCCCCGATTCCAGGAGCGCGGTAGCGCGATCGCACATCAGCCGGATTGCCGCCTCAGTGCCCATTGCCCGAAGATCCTCTTGGAGCAGGTAGGTGCGGCCCTTGTCTCGGTCGCGGCCAACGTCCTGGGCGAAGTTGGCCAGCTGCAGGCCGACGCAGACGTCATCTGACAACTGCTGCGCCGGCTCAGCGTCTAGGCCGAAAACGTGAAGCACCATTCGTCCTACGGGAGCTGCCGAAAGCATGCAGTAGTCGCGCAGTTGCGCCCAGGTCTCGTATTCCGTCACCGTCTGGTCCTGCACGTTGGCCTGGATGAGGTCCTGGAAGAGCCGCTCGGGCATCCCGAAACGACGGATGGTCACCGCCAGCGCGATGAGGACCGGATGGATTAGCGCCGAGTCGCCGCGGAAGAGGTCCTCGATCTCGGTCCGCCATTGAAGGAGTCTACTTAGGCCGGTGTGCCCGGTCCCGAGACGAGTTGACTCATCGCCCAACTCATCCGTTGTGCGGCAGAACGCATAGATCCTCGAGAGATGGGTGCGAGTGTCCCGAGAGAGAAACAGCGACGTAACTGCGAAGTTTTCGTAGTGACGCCGAGCTAGAAACCGGCAATAGGCGTCCGCCGACTCGAGTTCGGTGAGGTCCTTCACCGTCCCATGACCTGGACTTTGACCTGACGTGACCGAGGAGAATCCAGTTCAATCAGGAAGATCCGCTGCCAGACCCCCAGATCCAGCCTGCCGCCTTGTATGGTGACCGTCTCGCTGTGGCCCAGGAGCAGATGCCGGCAGTGGGCATGACCGTTTTGCGGCTCATCCGGAGCAATCCCCTTTCGCCGTTCAAGCTCGTTGTGATGGTAGTGGCCATTGGGCGCAAGGCGCTCCAGAAGCCGGCTGAAGTCCTCGATGAGCAGCGGCTCGTTCTCGTTGACCCGTATGGCGGCCGTGGTGTGGGTCGAGGCAATGTGAACCAAGCCCTCCTGAATCCCGGCCCCGCGAACCATGTCTTGGATGTCGTCCGTGATGTCGATGAAGTCCGGAGCACGAGAAGACGTGTAATGAAGGGCACCACGGACAATCTCCGGGCGTGGGCCCGTTGCATCGATGATGCGGTTGCCCAGACGCAGAGCCGGTAGGTCCGTGCTCCCAGTGAGGAACATGGCCATTTTCAAGGCGCCCACGAGCTCGTCCGCCAGATCCAGGACCCGCCGACGCCCGGCAACCGCCGCTCGCAGGAACGGCCCGGCCACTCCGACCATGTCCGCACCCAGAGCCAATGCTTTGGCCACCTCCACTCCGTTGCGGATGCCGCCGCTGGCGAAAAGGGTGCCGGAGGGAGCGACTCGACGTGCGTCGCGGATGAGATCGGCCGTGGGAATGCCCCAATCGGCGAATGCTGCCGCAATGGCCGCGCGTACCGGAGAGCCCAATCGATGTCGCTCCACCTCGCTCCAGGAGGTTCCGCCTGCCCCCGCGACATCTACGGCGGCCACACCCGCGTCAAACAGCTTCCGGACCAGGTCTCGGTTGATTCCCCAGCCGATCTCCTTCGCGACCACCGGCACATCCAGATCCGCGCACAGTGCCTCGATCCGTTTGAGCAATCCCCCGAAATTGGTGTCTCCCTCGAGCTGTAGCGCCTCCTGGAGTGGATTGAGATGGAGGACAAGCGCATCCGCCTCCAGGAGGTCTACGATGCGCCGGCAGTCCTCGACAGTCACTCCTTTGTTGAGCTGTACTGCCCCAAGGTTGGCCAGAAGGGGCACATCGGGAGCATAGCGTCGCACGGCGAAGCTCGGCAAAACCTGCGGGCTCTCGAGGAGAATGCGGGCCGAGCCGAGGCCGAGCGCAAGGCCGCGCTCCTGGGCGGCTTCGGCCAGCGTGCAGTTGATTTGCTCGGCCTCAGGCACTCCCCCGGTCATGCACGAGATAAGGAGAGGAGCCTGCAGATCGCGACCGAAGAGGTTCGTCGCGGTCGATACGTCGTCCAGGTCGATCTCCGGCAGCGCTTCGTGCGTGAAGCGGTACCGCTCAAAGCCCGTGGTGATGCCCTTGCCGGATACGTTTTCCTCGACGTTGATCCGGATGTGGTCAGCCTTGCGCGCGGCCGTGGTCAATGGCTCAACCGAAGACGGTCCGGAAGGCGTCAAAGCCCCGGCACCTCGGGTTCGGACGTACCTGGAAACAAAGCGTGCATTAACGTGTCCCACCGTTCCAAGTGCACAAGAGACGGACCGTGTCCCTCAGCCGCTTCGAGACCCACCACTCGAAACGGCCGGCTTCCCCCCATGTTCCGCCGGCCGCTGCCGGCGTCCATATAATCTAACTGTCCGGGCCGGTTCCTTCTCTTCCCAATATAGGCGCCACGGTGCCGGAGTTTTGTAGGGGGGCCAGCGTGGCTATCACGATGCGTCAGAACTTCAAGGTCGCGGCGCACGTGCTTCGACAGCGGCTGAAGGGAAACACGAAGTTCCCGCTCGTGCTGGAGCTCGAGCCGCTCTACCAGTGCAATCTGGCCTGTGCAGGTTGCGGCAAGATCCAGCACCCCAACGACATTCTGGCTCGCCGTTTAAGCGTGGAAGAGTGCGTGGCGGCCGTGGAGGAGTGCGGCGCTCCGGTCGTTTCCATCGCCGGCGGCGAACCCTTGATCCACAAGGAGATCGACCGCATCGTCGCGGAGCTGGTCAAGCGCAAGCGCTTCGTTTACCTCTGCACCAATGCACTGCTTATGGAGAAGAAGCTTCACCTCTTCAAGCCTTCGCCATACTTCTCCTTTGCGGTCCACGTTGACGGACTGCGTGAGCGTCATGACGAGTCAGTCTGTCGGAGCGGCGTGTTCGACAAAGCCATCGCCGCCATTAGGAAGGCCAAGGAAAGCGGCTTCCGCGTCACCACCAACACCACCTTTTTCACCCAGGACACCCCCAAGACCATTCGCGATGTGCTGGACTTCCTCAACGACGAAGTCAAGGTGGATGGCCTGCTGATCTCCCCTGCCTACGCCTACGAGAAGGCGCCCGATCAGGAGCATTTCTTGGGTGTTGACAACACCCGGGCCATCTTCCGAGAGGCCTTCGCCGATGGACGCCGCAAGAAATGGCGGTTGAACCACTCCCCCTTGTTCCTCGACTTCCTCGAAGGGAAGGTTGACTTTCAATGCACCGCCTGGGGCATTCCTAGTTACTCGATTTTTGGTTGGCAGCGGCCGTGCTACCTCATGGCCGACGGCTATGTCTCGTCCTACAAGGAGCTGATCGAAACCACCGACTGGGACAAGTACGGACGGGGGAGAGACCCCCGCTGCGAGAACTGCATGGCTCACTGCGGGTATGAGCCGACAGCAGTCACGGCGACGGTGTCCTCACCGCGGCAGTCGGTTCGGGCGGCGGCCGATGTGGTACGGGGCGCGCTTCAGGACGTCTGGGCGCGGGGCTAGCCGGACCGAATTCACCTCGTGAGCCGAGGCCTCGAGAAGCCGCGCCCTACTCCCAATCACCCGGGCTCGGTTGATGACTGAAACAGTGTTTCTCACCGGCAGCTCGGGATTTGTGGGAGGCCACGTGGCCCGCGAGCTGCTTCGGCGTGGGTACGAGGTCCGGGGTTTGGTCCGTAATGGTTCACGTCGGCCCCCCGACGGCGTAAAGCCCGTCATCGGAGATGTCCGGTCGGCAGGGCTCCTGGTGGAGCAAATGCGGCCATGCCGGTTTCTCATTCACTGTGCCGCCCTGTATTCGTTTGCGCCCGGGCACCGACGTGAGATGTGGAGGACAAACGTCACGGGAACCGCGTCGTTGTTGGAAGCGGCCCGCCTGGCCGGCATCGAGCGTGCGGTCGTTACGTCCTCCTCCGCCACGGTTGGGCCGGCACATGATGGGCGCCCCGCCACGGAGGCGAGCTGGTCGCCGCAGACCGGATTCGAATCCCACTACCATGAATCCAAGCTCGCGCAGGAGCGGGCCGCGCTCGCCGCCCAGGTACCGACGGTGATTCTTCTGCCGACCGCTCCCATTGGCCCCGAGGACCGGCGACCCACTCCCACGGGGCGCATGATCATCGACGCCATGCGGGGCAGATTGGTGGGATGGCTTCGAGGTGGGCTGAACTTGGTACCTGTCAAGGACGTGGCGAAGGCACATATCGATGCCCTCACGGCGGGTAGGCCGAACGAGAGATATCTGCTGGCGGGTGAAAACATGAGCCTCCGTCGGCTCTTTGAGCAGCTGGCGACCTTGAGCGGTCGTCCGCCGCCACGCTTCGAGGTGCCTTATCCGCTCGCTCTCGCATTGGCCGCTGTCGATGAGGCGCGATGCCGGCTGACCGGCAGGGAGCCTCGGATCCCGCTCGAGGGGGTTCGCATGGGTCGAGAACTGATGTACGCGAGCGCTGAAAAGGCGCGTGTGGAGCTGGGATTCGAACCGGGACCTGTGCAGGCGGCACTTGAAGCAGCCGTGGACTGGTTCCGTCGGAACGGCTACGCCTAATCGCACCACCGCTGATCCATTGGATGCGACGGTGCTTGCCGCCTCACGCTTGGAGTACTGGTGCACCCGTCTCGTGATGCCGGATCAGTCCGTTGTGCACTGTGGAATCGGAGCCCCGGAGTGGCGGCCGTCAAGCCAGAGGCCAGCCATTCTCGTGGGCTTGGCGGGCGCCCTGGGTCATGACTTGCCGTCGGGAAGCGTGATCATCCCGTCGACTGTTGTCGATGAAAACGGGCGCGAGTTCGAGTGCGACCAGGATCTCGTCTCTCGAATGACCGTGGCGGCAACACTACTGGGATGGCTGCCGCATCACGGCGCGATGCTGACCTCGAGATCGATGGTGTCGGGTGATCGTTCCCATTTCTTCGGCGGTCCGTGTGTCGCCGTGGATATGGAAGCCGCCACCGTTGCCGGTGCGATTGAGCGCTTCGCAAGCGTTCGGGTGGTCCTCGATACTCCTTCCCGGCCCATCTCCAATCATTGGCTGCAGCCGTCCCGAGCCGTCCGTCAGCCGCGGCTCTGGTCGGAGCTGCTGTGGCTGCTGTGGGCCGCTCCCCAGTACGCGGTGCGAGCGGCACGCGTCGTGGATATGGGCCTTCGTGTGCCCGACCTTCGTCGAGGTCGGTGAGGGGATGACGAGGCTGGTGGTGTCGCTGCACGACGTGGCGCCGCCCTTCGAGTCCCAGATCGTTCAACAGATGGAAGCACTCCGCCGTGTGGGCATGGACGTGGTAACGCTCATGGTCGTGCCGAACTGGGAAGGTCGCCACGAACTTCGTAGCGCCGTAAGCTTGACCAATCATCTACGGGAGTGGCGCCGGCGCGGCTGTGAGGTGGCGCTGCACGGCTACAGCCATCGCACGCACGGGCCGATCAGAGGCTCACTCGTCCGACAGCTGCGGGGGCGGCTGTTTGCTGCCCATGCGGCCGAGTTCCTGACCTTCTCCGGCGCCGACGCCTTGACTGCCGTGGACCGGGGCCGTGCCGAGCTCGAAGAGCTTGGTCTCGGATCGATAGAGGTCTTCTGCCCGCCTGGGTGGCTTATCACCGACGAAGCCGAAGACGCGGTGGCCGAAGCCGGGTTTCGGGGTCTGGTCGGCATAACCTCCCTGCAGGACCTTCCGAACCGAAGACTGGTGTGGTTGGGGACCAGGGGCTACATGGGCGTGCATCCGCTGCACCAGCTCGGCGCCTCGATGTTGACGGCGTCGGCCCCGCTGCTGCTGGGCGGCTCCAGTGCGACTTCCGTTTACCTCCACCCCGACCCCAGCGGCGGAAACGGGTGGATGGCTGCGGTCCGAAGGGTGGGGCGAATGGTCGCCGAGGGGATAGAGCCGGCAACCTATCGAGAATTGCTCGAGGTTCTCTCTGATCCGGCACCGAGTGCGGGGAGCGCGGCCGGCGATCTCGAGCCGTGAACGGCAACGGACCTGGTCGGCCATCGGCGTCGTTCATCATTCCGGCTCGGAACGAGGAGCAGTACATCCTGCGGGCCGTCGGGTCCGTGTTGGCTCAGTCGGCGGGTGATATGCGGCTGGAGTGCATTGTGGTGGACAACGGATCGACGGATGGAACCGTCGCTCGCCTGTCGTCTCTCGCCGAGGTGCAGTCCGGGAAGGTACGGCTTGTCGACGAGCCGCGTGCTGGAATCGGTAGGGCCAAGAATGCCGGCGCGGCGGTGGCCATCGCCGACACATTCATCTTTCTGGACGCAGACTCGTGGGCGGCGCCCAACCTGGCGATCGAGGTTCAGCGCGCACGCTCAATGGGGATGCAGGCGGGGAGCATCCGCGTCGTGGCCGATGGAGGCTCCCGGATCGATCGAATGTTCTTTGCTCTCATGGAGCTCGGTAAGGTCCGGTTCGGGGTTCGAGCCCAGATGTTGTTCGCCGACGCTGCCCTGTTCCGGGAGCTCCATGGCTTCGATCCCGACCTTCGGCTCGGGGAAGACGTTGACTTTCTGACCCGCGCGGCACATGCGCTCAAGGATCGGGGACAGCCCGCCCCATGTCATGTGACCCGAAGCGAGATCGCGACATCCGTGCGCCGGCTCGAGTCGGCGCATCACTGGGGAATGGCGACGATGTTCGGTCGCTGGGCGCTGGCCTATGCAGGAATTGGCCGTCGGCGGCCCTACTGAACCGCGATCGGGTCTGCTTAGAGGCTCCCCGACTGCCGCGTCATGCCCCCGTCGATGATGAAGGTCTGGCCCGTCACATAGGCGGCCTCATCGGAGGCCAGATAGACGGCCATCATGCCAATCTCATCCGGCTGGCCCATGCGCCCGAGCGGGATCTCTGAGAGTAGCTCCTTCATCAGCTCCGGGTGCTCTTTCAGGGGTGCATCCATGGGAGTGTCAATGGCCCCCGGCGCGATGTTGTTCACGAGTATCTTGTGGGGCGCCAGCTCGACCGCAATGGTCCGCATCAGCATCCGCAGGCCCCCCTTGGCGGCACAGTAAGCCGCGTTGGTGGGCATGGTGATGTCCTCATGGACCGAGGAGATATTGATGATCCTGCCGCCGTGGCCCTGCTTGACCATTTGCTGGGCCGCCTTCTGACTGCACAGCCACGGTCCGGTGAGATCGACGGCGATGGTTTTCTCGTAGACGTCCAACGGCATCTCGAGGAACGGCTTCTTGGTTTCGATACCGGCGTTGTTGATGAAGATATCGAGCTTCCCGAAGGACGAGCACGTCTGGCTGATGAGATTGTCGATGTCATCGGCCTTGGTCACATCGCCGGCGACGGCCATGGCACGGCCACCAGACGACTCGATCTGTTTGACCAGCTCATCGGCCGGCTGGGGATCGCCCCGGTAGTCGATGGTGACGGCCGCTCCCTCTCGTGCGAGACAGATAGAGATTCCTTTACCGATGCCTGTGTCTGCCCCGGTTACGATGGCCACTTTATCTTTGAGTCGCATAGCCCCAGCCCCTTCTCGATCCGTCGGTCCCCGGCGAGCCGCAAGAAGAGTGCCAGAACGGTCGCAATCCGCGGTTTGGAGCGCGAGAGCGCGGCATCCCTGTAGAATTCGGCAAATGTGGGGGCGCAGGTGAACGAGCCGGCGAGACTGCCCGCATGTTCATTGAGCGGCGGGCGTGTGCCGGTTGGCGGAGATGCGATGATCCATAGTCGTAGGGGCTTACTACGGCGCCTAAGACGCGTGTCTCTCCTCAAACTGTTGGGACTCGAACGTCCCCGTTCTCCCTTGCTTTTGGCAACGGGAGTAGCGGCCATCGTCAGCTTCGTCCTGATTACAGGCGTCACCGCCGCGTTGACGGTGCCGGCCGTGGCGCTCGATGCCGAGAAGCCGCTTGCCGGGATGTTGCCAACTTCCACGGCCTTCTTCGTTTCAGCAGACTTGAACCCCGACTACGAGACCGGCATCCTGATGGGAAATGTGGGTCGTGGCCTGACGGGGGAACAGGCTTGGAAACCGATTGGGCGCCGGCTCAACGCATGGACCTGGAGCGCCCGCCAATCCTGTGGACGACATTCGGCCGGTAAGCCCACACGCCAGTTTCCGGACCTCGGTCACCAGTCCGCCGTCGCCATCGTCGGTGGAGGAGGAGTCCCGGATACGAGCCGGACGCTGATTGATCGTATGGTGGTGGTCGCGCCGCTTGCCGTACGAATGACCCTGGTAGACGCGATTGCGGAGTTCGCGTTCTCCCGGCCCAAACAGGCCTTCCGCTACGACGGGGTGAGCGTATTTCGGGAGAAGTCGCCGAGCTGCGGTCTGACGAAACGATTCCTGCCTAAGGAGTACTACGCCTCGGTAGTGAAGGGATACATCGTTCTGGCAGCCGGGCCATTTGCGCTGGAGCGGGTCCTCGACGTGGCCACCGGCAGCGCCCCATCGTTGGCCGGCGACCCGATGTATGAGCGCCTGGCCCAAGCACTGCCGATCCAGCCATTCGGCGCATTTTTCCTCAATGGCCGGCTGCTGGGGCACGCGCCCCGACTGGCCCAAACACTCCGTGGCGCCCTCAGCGGCTCCCCGTTCAGCCAGGTCATCGGGCCGCGCCTACATACGGCGGCGGGAGCGGTGGAGCCCACAGCGGGTGGCGTCGCCTTTTCCCTGGCCCGGCCTGATCGAAGGTCGGCACACGCCGTTGGGCCTAACTCTGGATTCCTGGCGTCAGAGCTACCAGAATCAACCTCCTGGTTTGCTTCATTCCAGGCCGACGGCGCGCAACGGCCTCTGGAAGGATTGTCTCGATTCGGTGTCCAATCCCGTCTTGGCTGGCTATTGGCGCCGGTCCGACGCGAGGCGCGTGGCGAAATCGATGTCTTTGGATGGCGGTGGGCACGTCTGAGCAGCGGCCGCTGGGGCTCCATTGGGAGCATCTATCTGCAGACCAATCGTGGTCGCAGAGGGATGGCCCGCCTACTTGCACACGCCATTCGGCGCCACAGCGGCCACCGTCTGCACTGGTTCTGGCGAACGGGATCGATCCTTGGTGTCCTTCCCAGCGGCTACGGCTTTGTGGCGGGTGATCATTGGGCCATGGTCTCGACCCATGTCGCCGCCACCATGCAGCGTCTGGGGACGCCCGCCCAGCCCCTCACCGCCGGGTCCGCCTTCCTGCCTCCCGCGTGGCCGGGGAGTGCGTATAGCTTCATCTGGTACACGCACGTACACGGTCGCTTCCGGTGGCGAGCCATTCGCGCGCTTCGATGGCAGCTGGCGCTCAGGCCTTCGTCCATGACCTGGGATCTCAGCCGATTGGTCGCGCCTCGCGCGCAAACGGTTTCGGCTGCCCTGCTGGAGACGCCGTATGGGTTGGTTTGGGTCACGAAGGTAGCAGCCCTCGTTCCCCCACCGGGCGCCGCCGCTAGGCCGCCGCTGCGCCCGTCTCCTCAACTCGTCCTTGGTGAGCGCCTCGGGAAATCCTCCGGCTTCCGATAGCGAAACTTCTTACGACACCCCGGCCGATTGCTCCTCCCGCACCAGCTCGCCCAGCCGGTCCACCATCTCGCCGAGATAGGCGAATGCCTGTTCCACAGGCTCTGGCCGCGTCATATCGACTCCGGCGAGCCTCAGAGCGTCCAACGGATAGAGAGAGTCGCCGGCCTTAAGGAACTGGAGGTAGCGATCCGCTGCTTCTTCTCCGCCTGACAGGACGGAGTGGACAAGGGCATGTGCCGCCGAGATGCCGGTCGCGTACTGAAACACATAGAAGTTCATGTAGAGATGTGTCGGGAACTCGGCCCAGGTGATGCCGATACGATCCCGATCCATCTCCACTTCCGATCCGTAGCCCTCGGCGAATAGGTCAGCCATGACGGCGTTCATGACCTCGGCCGTGAGTGGCTCGTCCCGTTCACTCCGCTCGTGCAGCTCCAACTCAAACCGGGCCAGGGCCGGCATGATGAAGAAGTATCGATGGAAATTGGCCATCGCCTCCTCGATGAGCGCAATCTGAAAGTTCCGGTCGCTCCTGCTCTTGAGGAGATGGTCACGCACCAGCGCCTGATTGAAGTTGGACGCCACCTCGGCGACGAAGGTGCTGTAGCGTGCGTAAACGGGTGGCTGGTTTCGCCAGGTGTAGTACGAGTGCATCGAGTGTCCCAGCTCGTGGGCCAGCGTACTCATGCTGAAGATGTCGTCGGTGTAGCTCATCAGGATGAAGGGATGGGTCCCCTGCCATCCGCCTGAATAGGCGCCCGCGCGCTTGCCCTCATTGGGGTAGATGTCGACCCAGCGCTGATTCGTCGCGCCGCGCTGCATCGTCTCCGCATACTCACGACCGAGAGGCGCCATGCCGTCGACGATCCACCGAACGGCCTCCTGGTAAGGAACCTGGGGCGGATCGACCGTCATGGGGGCCTTGATGTCGTATACGTGGAACGTGTCGTACCCGAGCATCTCGCGTCGAAGCCGCCAGTAGCGATGCCACGTGGGCAGATGTCGCTTGTAGGCATCCACGAGGTTGTGGAAGGCCTCGACGGGCAGGTGATATGGGTGAAGCGCCGCCTCGAGGCTCGATTGATAACCGCGAACGCGTGCGCTGAAGACATCCTGTTTGACGCCGGTCGCCAGACACATTCCCATGGTGTTCTGCAGTGCGAGGTGCGCGTCTGCATAGTGTTCGAAAGCGGTCCTGCGGACCTCCCGATCCGAGTCGGTAATCAAGGCATCGATGTTTCCCTGAGAAAGGTCGATCCTGTCTCCACTCGAGCTGACGGCAGGAGCGAAGGTGAGGTCGGCGTCGGCGAGTGTTCCGTGGATCTGGCGAGCAGTGCCGAAGGGATTGAGCGCCATGCCCAGAATCTGCTCGACCTCGGGCGATCGAATGTGCGCCCGCTGCTGCTCCAGGTGATCGAAGTAGTGGCCGTAGATCTCCAGGCCCGAGGTCTCGTTCATCCAGTTTTGTAGGGTTGAGGCGCCAATGGCCAGGATCTCCGGCTCGACGAACGCGGTCGCCGCGCTCACCTGGGAATAGAGGCCCATCGCGCGGTCATCCTTGGCCGCGGCAGCCTGGTTGGTTGTGTCCTGATCCCGCAACATCGAAGCGTAGGCGAAGACATGACCGAGACGGGTCCAAATCTGTTCGATGGTCTCGAGCGCCTCGAGCAGGATCGTTCCGCTCTCGGCCAGCCGCCCTCGATAGCCATCCAGCTTCTGGAGCATCTGGGCGGTCTTCTCGACCTCGGCGTCCCAGTCAGACTCAGAGGGGAAGATGCTTGCCAGGTCCCATGTGTATTCGACCGGCAGGTCTTCTCGCTTCGCCACGGCTCGTGCCATCTAACGCGCTCCAGGAGGGATTTTCGTCCCTCACATCCGGGCCGTGGGACGCGTCCCTTTATACGACACGACTGGCGCCCCAAAGATGGGGCAGGCATCCGCGAGACCTCCGCTATTGGGACCCGGCACGGCGCTAGCATGTGGCGAGGATGACACGTGTTCTGGCGATACCGCTCGCACTGCTCCCGGTGCTCCTGCCTGGGACAGCAAGCGCCGTCCACCATCCGCATCTTCCCGCGCCGGTTCGATGCCCGAGGTGCTGGCATCCACCCATCCGGCTACGCTGGCAATGGCAGCTCAGCGGCCGCCTCGATCCGCGAGTCTCCGGACGCATGTACGACGTCGACCTCTTTGACACGACGGCCCGTCAGGTGAGACTTTTGCACCGACAGGGTCGCAAGGTTACCTGCTATATCGATGCCGGGTCCTGGGAGAACTGGCGTCCCGATGGACGTCGGTTTCCTCGGAGCGTCATCGGCAGGAAGCTGCAGGGATGGCCCGGCGAACGCTGGCTCGACATCCGCAAGCTCAACATCCTCCAACCCCTCATGAGAGCTCGGGTGGAGCGATGCCGGCGCAAGCGGTTCGACGCTGTGGAGTTCGACAATGTCGACGGGTACCAGAACTCCACCGGTTTCCGGCTCTCAGCCGCCGACCAGCTGCGCTACAACGTCTTTCTGGCCAACCTGGCGCATCGGCACCATCTTTCGGTGGCTCTCAAGAACGACGTCGATCAGGCGGCGCGACTGCAGCCATATTTTGATTGGTCGCTGGACGAGCAGTGCTTTCAGTACCAGGAGTGTCGGAAGCTGCTGCCCTTCATTCGTCACCGAAAGCCGGTGTTCGAGGTTGAGTACGCCCTATCGCGACAGCGATTCTGTCGCCGGGCTGATGGTTTGCGCTTCAATGCCATGCGGAAGCGCCTGAATCTGGGTCCGTGGCGGCGTGTCTGTTCTTGAGGGAGGCCGTCGGGCCTACTGCACGGACAGAAACGGACCGTACACGTAGCCGGACAGCTTCGGCCTGACCCGCACGAAGTCCCAGCCCTGAACCGTCCGCAGGACGCGGACCCGTGAGCCGACCTTGACCCAGCCGAGAATACGGGCGCTGAGGCTGGGGCCGGTGCGTAGGTGTGCGGTTCCGGTCAGCACCGCCGCCTTACCGACCGGCCCATGCTTGGGCTTTTTGCCGCCATGCGAGTTGGACAGAGTTCCATGGCCGCGAGCGGAAAAGTGCTGGATGAATCGGGTCAGCAACCAGCCCGTTTGGCCCGAGGAAGTGCGAACCCGCGCAAATCCATCCTTGACCTCTCGCACCACCACGCGCGTGCCGGCGTCGGTGACGGCGACGACCGGCGCGGCCACGCTTGGCCCATCGTGAACGTTGACGCCGGCCAGGACGGAGTAGGTGGTACCGGGGCGATGCGCAACCGAGCCGCCATGGCGACCAGATTGCTTGGGTTTCGCGGCGGCCTCGAGTCCGTAGGCGACCGACCAGCCATCGCGGCCGCCGGCGGCGATTTTGTCCCAGCCGGACGAGTGTCCGACCACCCGCACCACCTGGTGATACCGAAGACTCGTGATGATGGGGTCCGAGACCGCCGGGCCGGTGTGCATGTGCAGTCCATCGATTTCGACCTTGGCCCAGCCTGAGGCCCTTCGTGACTGACCGCCGCCACCTGCCGCTCGACTCGATGCGCTGAGACCCGTCCGCACCAGCCAGCCCCAGATCCCGTTGGTCAGGCGCACGTGGGCCCACTGCCCCCAGTCGCCGCGGATCTCAACGCCGGTTCCCTGCGTGAGGACAGTGATGACGGTCGCGTTCACGGAATGGCCCGAACGAAGGTTGAGGCTCGACACCGTGACGACGGCGTGACCGGAGGCAGAGCTGCTTCGGTGGATCCCCACGGATCGATCGAGCTGGGGAAGCGGGGCCTCGGAGGTCAGGTAGTGTCTCTGCCAGTAGCTGCCCTCGACAGGATCATGCCGGAGCGCCGTGATCGTGACACCGCGCTTGATGTTCTCGGCGCTGATCATTCGCCCTTGCCCGATATAGATCCCAACGTGAGAGACACCCTTCCAGACCGTGTTCTGGAAGAAGATCAGGTCGCCACGGCGCAGATCTCGCTCTCGAACGCGAGGGTAGGTGGCCATGGCGGAGGAGAGATTGCCGGGCATGTCGACCCCGAGATGCTGGAAGACGTAGTAGACAAGGCCGATGCAGCTGAACCCCGTCTTGGGAGTCGAGCCCGTGTAGGCATAGCGGTAATGCAAGAAGCGCATGGCTTCCTGAACCACCATGTTGCCGGTAAGCGTGGTCGCACCGGCGGCCGGAATGCCGAAGCTGGTCGAGGCCGCCGAGAGCGAAGACGCAAGCGTCAGAGAGAGGACGAGGGTAGAGAGTTGCCGTTTCATTCCGGGTAGAGGTGAGAGGGAATTTTCGCTCCGTGGTCCCTTGGTTGGAGACCGAGTCAGCCGAGCCGGATCCGAGTCGCGATCCGTGTTGACGAATCTATGGGAGGTTTACGCGTTTCCCGGAATCCCCTGAATCGGTTGCGCGCGGGGCCTCTTTTGGCTATGAGGTCCTAGCCGTTAATGGACAGCAATTAGCGTTGCGCCAATCGCAACGCCCACCGCGCCCATCAAGCGCGCGGCCATGCGGCTTCTCTCACCCAGTCGGTAGACGCTCCACAGGGCGACGATGATGATCGACGATTCCCGCAGGGGCGCGACCACAATCAGCGGTGCAAGCCTGAAGGCGATCAGGATGAGGAGATAGGTGCCGGTCATGAAGACGCCGATCAGCAGGTCCGTCCCAAGAGATCGCCTGTCACCGCCCCTGCCACGGTTCGGCCGGCTCCCCACGGGCGCCTCCCGTACCGTGATGCGCCCCCGAGCTGCTCGCAGGACGGTGAGGAGGGCAGCCGTGAACGCCCACACCACGAAGCCATAGAGCCACGGCGGCGCCTGATGCACGCCCACGCTGTCGACAGCGGAGTACAGAGCGATGGTCAGCCCGGTGAGCAACGCCGGGACGGCGGCGGCCTGGGAGGTCGTCGGCCGGGTAGCCAAAATGAGGCTCGCCAAGACGCAACAGATCCCGCCGAACTCCACGAGACCGGGGCGTTCCGCGAGCACGGTCAACCCGAGGATGACGGCCAGCAGCGGAGCGGTCCCTCGGGCCAGCGTATAGACCGTGGAAAGCTCGCCCCGCTCGTACGCCCGCGACAAGAAGACGAAGTAAACGAGCTCCAATAGGGCCGATACCCCCGCAAGGAGCCACGCCAGTGGGGGAAACCCGGGCATACCCAGGAGAAACCAGGCCACGATGGCCACGGGCGTCCACAGCAGCGTGGAGGTGAGCGCGGCTCGGGAAGCAGTCGCCAGCGGTTCATCGCTGCTCTTGAGAAGGGTATTCCAGGCGGCGTGGAAGGCCGCCGCGAACAAGACCAAGACGACGGCCCAGGCACTCATCCCAGCAGCGTCGGGGGAGGCCGATCCTGGGCGTGCGCATCCGGCAGCGGCTCCGCTGTTGGTCTGCTACGGTTAGGCTGCGTGGACGCCAATTCGCACCCGATCAAGCCCCTCTCGGCCGGTGTTGGACTGCGGACGGTCGCGCTGCTATTCGCGGCCTGCGTGACGTTCTCTGTGATGCCGGCGGGCGCGGCACGGGTGCCGGCAACCGGCGTGATCTCGTCTGGACCGGTTGGCCGTCCGGTCGTGGCCCTCACCTTCGACGACGGGCCGTCGCCATACACCCCCGGGGTTCTTAAGGTGCTGCGGGCGTTCCATGTTCCGGCCACGTTCTTCATTGTGGGCTTCCATGTGCCCGTGTTTCCCAACTACCTCAAGGCCGAGGTGAGGGCGGGTGAGGAGATCGGAAATCACACCTACAGCCACCTCGATCTCAAGAGTCTCTCAACTCCTGCCGTGGTGGCTCAGCTCCAGCGGGACCAGGCGACGATTCACGGAGTCGCAGGGGTACGGCCGCATTGGTTCCGCCCTCCCTATGGAGACGTGGACGATCGGATCATCGGCATTGCTGCCTCACTCGGGCTCCGGACGGTGACGTGGTCGGTCGATCCATCCGATTGGACGCTTCCCGGCAAGAGTCTGATCGTTTCCCGAGTGGTCGACAACGTGCAGCCGGGCAGCATCGTGATCCTTCACGATGGCGGAGGTGACCGGAGCGAGACCGTGGGTGCGCTCCCGACCATCATTCGCGACCTCCGCAGCCGGGGCTACCGCTTCGGCACCCTAGACCAGCTCTTCGGATTCCGACCGCTTCCGCTGTGTATCCCGCACGCGAGCCGCCTGTTCTCGCGTGCCGGCGTGCGGGCGCATCCGCATGACGCGATCTATGGATACTGGCTGAATCTGCTGTGCCGCGGTCTGCACATCGGCCCGGCGACTGGACGTGAGCGCGTTGCCGGACCCAACGTCTTATCCCAGAACTTTGCCCGAACGGGCCACCGCATCCTGTGGACGCCTCGGACGGGCAAACTACGGCTGAAGATCATTTGGAGCTGGGTCATCTCCGCCTTCTCCCGTCGCGGCGTATCTCCACGGTTTGGTGATCCGATCACGCGTGCGTGGTTCCACGACTTTCTCGGGGGCCAAGATTGGGGCGCGGCATTGGCCAAGGAACGGAAACATCATCATCACCTCATCCAGCGGTTTCGATGGGGAGTCGGCAGGACGGTTGGGCACGGGCGAGTGAAGTGGCTCCGGATAAAGTGACGAGCGCAACAACGGGGCGGCTATTGATTCAGCGGCTGCCAGCCTTCAAAATGAGGGCGGCATGAGACGCGGGCGCGGACGAAAGAGCGGCTTTCCCTGTGGCCGGTGTGGCGGTCAGATGTTCTTCGAACAGGATCTGATGCACCGCCACGTCGCCTGCAAGTGCCTCCAGTGCGGCTACATCTCGGCATACCTGTGGACCGAGCCGGGCAGTCTGCGGCCCGAGTTCGAAATGGCCGGCCGTGTGGGAGACGATTCCCTGCTCATCAACGAGTAGCGTGCATAGCCATGTTGGCGGTTACGGAGCTGCCTCGAGGCTGTTGACCGAGCCGTTTTGGCGACGGCGCTTCGCCGATGTACAGTAGGGTCAGCCTCGACTGTGGCCCCGAGCGGAAATCTCTCTGCTCTGAGCGACTCCGCCCGCGGACAAGCGGAGTCGCTCCTCTTTTGCTGGTCTTCTCCTGAGAGCCGGGCGAGCGGCAACGTCTGGCTGAACGGGTAGCGAGAGCTAGGAGCCGAGGCACGCCGCGACAGGTATTCCCTTGTGGTCCCCAGGTCGGCGTGCAGACGAGCGGCCTTTAAGTTAGCGCCGCCCGGCACAGTGGCTGGAAACCGGTTCCCATCCGTCCAACGGATCCTGGTTGCGCCGTCCCGTGAATGTTCAGGCGGTGGCCACCACCAACGCGATTCCCTGGCCGCCTCCGATGCAGGCCGAGGCGACTCCGGTACCTCCGCCGCGACGGCGAAGCTCGCGCAGGAGCGTCAGGGGAAGACGAGCGCCGCTCGCGCCGAGCGGGTGCCCCAAAGCAATCGCTCCGCCATTCACGTTCACCTTCTCGCGGTCGAGGCCCAGATCCTTCTCCACCGCCAGGTATTGGGCCGAGAACGCCTCGTTGATCTCGATGAGGTCGACGTCGTCGAGCCCCAACCCGGCGCGCTCGAGCGCCATCGGAATCGCGCGTGCCGGTCCGATGCCCATGATCTCCGGCTCGACTCCCACGACGGCCCAGGAAATCACCCGCCCGAGGGGCTTCGCTCCGTTGGACCCTGCATCTCGACTCAGCACCACCGCTGCGGCTCCGTCGACGATCCCGCTGGCGTTGCCCGCGGTGACGACGCCGTCGCCTTTGAAGTAGGGTTTGAGCTTGGCCAGGGCTTCCAGTGTGGTGTCCGGACGCGGATGTTCGTCGGTGGCGATCTCGACGCTGCCCTTGCGGCCCTCCACGGTCACGGGCGCGATCTCCTCGGTCAGATAACACGACTCCTGTGCGTGCCGGGTGCGTTCCTGACTTCGGAGCGCATACCGGTCGGTTTCCTCCCGGGTAATGCCGAATCGGTCGGCCAGGTTCTCGGCTGTGTGCGCCATGTCGAAGCCGCAGTATGAGTCGGTGAGCGACTCCCAGAGGTAATCCTGAAACTGGGTGCTACCCAGGCGCAGCCCCCAGCGGGCGCCGCGAACCAGGAACGGCGCCTGGCTCATGTTCTCGGTGCCGCCGGCCAGGACCAGGTCCGCCTCGCCCATCAGAATGGCCTGCGTGCCGCTGATGATGGCCTGCGTGCCGGAGCCGCAGAGTCGATTCAAGGTCAGGGCCGGGACCTGCTGCGGTAGGCCGGCCCGTAGACCAACATGGCGCGCCAGATAAATGGCATCGGGGCTGGTCTGCATGACGTTGCCGAAAAAAACCTGATCGACCTCGTCGGGCGCCGTGTGCGAGCGCTCCAGGGCCGCCTTGGACGCAACCACGGCGAGGTCGGTGGCCGAAACGTCCTTCAGCCCGCCACCGAAGGCGCCGAACGGCGTGCGAGCGCCCTCCAGGATGTATACGTCTGTGTCGGTCATCGGTGTCCTCTCCTGATGCATCGAATTATTCCATGGGGCCTTGTCGCGACGAACGCGGGCCCTGGTCCGGCAGGCCCTACCGGCGGCTCATGGTCCGCTCCTGGCCGACGACGGCGGCCGCGATGATGTCCCCCTGACGATCGGTGGGCAGGCCGGATCGAGCGTCGAGCGAAGGGATGCGTCCATCCACGACCGCTTCGCGCACGGCTCGATTGATGCGTGCGGCGCCCTCGCTCTCACCAAGGTGATCGAGCAGCATGGCTGTGGCCAGGATGGTGGCGATGGGGCTGGCAAGGTTCTGCCCCGCGATGTCGGGCGCAGAGCCATGGATCGGCTCGAACATCGAGGTCTGACCGGGGTGAATGTTTCCCGAGGCGGCCGAGCCCATGCCGCCCTGAATGGCGGCGCCCAGGTCGGTCAGGATGTCGCCGAACAGGTTGGTCGTCACGACGACATCAAATATCTCCGGTCGCTCGACCATATACAGACACGCGGCATCGACATATATCGCCGTGGTTTCGACATCCGGATAGTCGGAAGCGACCTCTGACAGGACCCGTCTCCAGATGTCCATGGCGCCGATGGCGTTGGACTTGTCGACCAGGGTCAGATGCTTCCGCTTTCCGCGAGATTGAGTCAGCTCGAAGGCGTAGCGGATCACCCGCTCCACCCCCTGTCGGGTGAAGATCATCTCCGCGATGGCCACCTCGCCCGGCTGGCCGCGCCGCAGCTGGCCGCCGATGGCCGTGTAGGCGTCCTCGGTGTTCTCGCGCACGACCACGAAGTCGACATCCCGCGGCTCCTTGCCCTTCAGGGGACAAAGACGGGAGTCGAGCAGGACCACGGGCCGCAGGTTCACGTACAGATCCAGGCCGAAGCGGAGCGTAAAGATGATGGCCCGTTCCGGTACACCTCCTTTGACCCGTGGGTCGCCCACGGCCCCGAAGAGGATGGCGTCGAGCTTCCGGTAATCCTCCAACGCCTCCTGGGGCATCACTTCCCCGGTCTCCAGGTAGTAGGCACAGCTCCAGGGGAAGTGGACCAGCTCGTAGCCGAAGCCTTCATGTGCCGCGGTCGCCTGCAGGACCTTCAAGCCCTCCCGCACCACTTCCGGGCCGATGCCGTCTCCCGGGATCACGCCGATCCGGTAGATCCGTCGCTCCTGTTCCGTCACGGTTCCTCCCCGGCCGTGCCGCATGCATGATGGCCGGCTCTCGATTCTCACACCGCGCTCATCTCAGCGAAGGTGGCAGGCATCCTGCAGCTACCAGAGGGACAACGCCATCTGCCAGGAGCGCACCATGTATCCCAACATCGATCGATTCGTGAGCCAGCTCGCCTGGCTGGACACTCTCGGCGACACCCTGCAGCAGACCGTCGGCAACGCAATCGGCAGCCGTGGAGATCTGGGCCGTCAGGCCAAAGATCTGCTGAACGGAGCGTGGCTGGGCCACCCGCTGCACCCGGCAATCACCGACGTGCCGGTGGGTGCGTGGGTTACGGCGGCTGTGATGGATGTGATCGGAGGCGGGACCAGAAAGCAGGAGCTGGAAGGAGCGGCCGACCTGGCCGTGGGGGTGGGCCTGGCGGCTGCCCTCGGGGCGGCGAGCAGCGGCGTCGTGGATTGGAGCGACACCTATGGGAAAACCCGAAAGGTGGGTCTCCTGCACGGGCTGCTGATGGTGGCCACCACGGGCTGCTACGCGCTCTCACTGTTGTTGCGCCGCTCAGGCCATCGAAAGACCGGTGTCGCTCTTTCTGATCTCGGGCTCTTGGTGTTGACCTCCGGAGCGTATCTGGGCGGTGATGAAGTCTTCGATCTCGGGTACGGCGTCAACCACACCGCGTTCGAGGATCCGCCCAAGGAGTTCACGCCGCTGATGCCGGCCGCGCATCTCGAGGAAGGAGTGCCGGTGAAGGGCGAGGTCAACGGCGTGCCCGTCATGGTGCTCCAGCGGGGAGACGACATCTACGGGCTATCGGATACGTGCGTGCATGCCGGCTGCTCCCTGGCAGGCGGCACGGTCACCGATGAGACGATCATCTGTCCCTGCCATGGCTCGGAATATCGCCTGGTCGACGGAACGGTCGTGCACGGACCCGCCACGCGGCCGCAGCCCTACTACGACGCCCGCGTCCGGGACGGCATGGTGGAGATCAAGCTGGGAGTCGTGCTCTAGTACAGCGGGCAGGCCGCTCCTGCGACCGCTCGGGGTCAAGCCCGAGGCGGACCGGCGAGCACCCGGCTGAGCGCCTCCTCGGGCGTACCTCGGATGTCGTGAAGAGACTCCAGCCAGACCGTCGCCCCGGCGTCTCTGAAGGCCCGCACGGTGTCCGTCTCAGTCGGTTGCGAATATCCCATGGCCACTGCTTCAAATGGCGCCTGCGGCAGGAGATGTGAGCGGATCTCCATCAGCCGGTCCTCGAACTCAGCCGGCTCCATGGTCATCTCCAACGCATCCGTGGTGTCGGCGATCCAGCCCTCGTGCCGGGCGGCTCTGGCCATGGCCCCGGCGCTGTTGCCGCCGACCCACACCGGCATCCTGCCCTTGGGCAAGGGAGCCAGCGTCACGCCGTCGACCGTATAGAAGCGGCCGTGATGGGTCACTTCCTCACCGGTCCACAGTGCTGCGAGCACCTCCAACGCTTCGTCCAGCCGCGCGGCGCGCTCCTGGGTCTCGGCGCTTTCTCCGAATACCGAAAACTCGCCCGGCACACCGCCAAGCCCCACTCCCAGCACCAGATTTCCTTCGGTCAAATGACTCAAGGTGGAGATGGTCGACGCCAGACGGTGAGGCCGGTAGCGAGCCAGCGGACATACGGCCGTCCCCAAGGTGAGTCCGGGACAGCGGGCGGCCGTGGCCGACAGCAAGACCCAGGGATCGGCGCTGGGCGCTTCCCAGACGAAGCCGAGGTGGTCCCACACCAGCACGGCCTCCCAACCTGAGGCCTGCGCCGCCGAGGCGAGCTTGATGAACCAAGCCGGCTGGGCATAGCTGCCGACGTTCGAAACAACGAGGCCGTATCGCATGGTTCTCCAGTCTAGGTGCCTGGAGGGCGATAGGTCTCCCCTGTTCTATGCTGCCTGCCGGCTATGGGCCCGGTGTGATCTCGGTGATGAGCCAGATGCCGCCGGCCCCGCGCTTGGCCGGCTGCGAAACAAACACGAAGTAGGTCTTGTTCTGGTAAAGGACCTGGAACTTGATGGTCGGGATGCCGCTTGCGCCGGCATACGGCGTGGGCGTGGGTGTCGGCGAGCCGCCCGAGCCGTGTGCCAGATGGATGACCTGGAATGTGCCCGTGAACCCATACGACTGCAGCGTGTACTGGACCACCATCAGTGGGTTCAGATAGAGGGTGAATCCCTTCTGATGATTGGTCGCCGCTCTCTGCAGGTCTTGAACGCGGGTCGAAGAGTGATTGATGACGCCGAGCTTGTGGCCGTTGACCGTCGGGACCGGGGTGGGGCTCGGCGTTGGCGTGGGAGTGGCAGTGGGGCTCGGCGATGGCGTGGGGCTTGCCCGGTGCACAGGCGTGGGCGTCGCCGTAGGCGTTCGGTGAGGCCTGGGCGTGGGCGTCGAGGTTGGTGTGGGTGTCGCCCGATGCTTATGGGCAGCCGTGTGGTGCATGTGGCTGGCCAGCAGCACACCCACCACCACGCCGACGATGATCAGCCCGAGAATCACGGGCAAGATCCACTTGTTTCGGGACCACCAAGGCTCCTCGATCTGAGTGGACATGCCTCACATCTCCCATCTTCGGCCCGCGGCACTCAGCAAAAGCCGTGCCGTTCTCAGCTGTGGCTGCCTGTCTGGAGTCTTAAGTTGCTCGCGGCAGGACGAAGGTAGTGACGTCCTCGACCAGCTCCACCGGGCCGGGAAAGACGGATCGCGCCTCGGCGAGCATCGTCTGGGCGTCCGCGAAGCGGGCTAGGTGCGTGAGCACCAGACGCCTGACTCCCGCCTCTCTCGCCGTTTCCGCCGCCTCAGCGGCCGTGCAGTGGACCAACCGCCGAGCCGTTCGATCTCTCCCATTCGCTGATTGGCAGAGGGCATCGCAGACAAACAGGTGTGCGTCGCTTGCGCACTCGGTCAGTCGGTTGCAGGGCGCCGCGTCGCTGCTGATTGCCACCGCTCCTCCGGACCACTCGATCCGGACCGCCAGTGTCGGCACGCGGTGCCGAACCGCGAAGAATCCCAGTCGGAGATCCCCGTGCTCGATCCACGATCCGTCGCACACCTGCCGCCACTCGACGTCGCGGTCGAGGCCAATCTCGGGGAAGCCGGCCCCCAAGACCGCGGTGGTCGCGCGGCGGGTTTCGGCGTTCGACCACACCTTGACCCGTCGGTTGGCAAAGAGGAGCGCGGCCATGCCTCCGATGTGATCGAGGTGCTGATGGGTCAGGATCGCCGAGCCGATCTTCTCCACGTCGATGCCGGCGGCTCTGAGCGCCTCTGCCAGCTCGAAACCGCCGCAGCTGTCGATAAGCAGGGGTTCGCGGCCCGGTCCAGAGATGAGGATGCCGAAGGCCCGCCGCCCGATGGCCAGAGGCGCTCCGGTTCCGAGCAGCGTGATCTCCAAAGCGCCGGGCTCGGAACGGCTATTCGATGGTGGCAGGCTCACCCGCCCCGTTCGAGATCAGCTGCTGCAGGCGGCCGGCAGCTTCACCGTGACCGGGCGACCGTAGCTGCTGTAGTGAACCGACTGATGGAGCGTGGCCTGGCCCACGTGCTTTGTGCGGACGGTGCCCTTGGCGACGGCGGCTCGAAACAGATAGTCCGCCTGATCGATATCCACCGTAACGCTTGCTCTGAGGGTCGAGGAGCGGGAATGCTCCTTGAACGACCCTGCGACGAGCCAGACGGGATAGGGGCCTACTTTGCCCTTACCGAGCGTCTTTAGCGACGTCAGCGTGAAGGTTGGGGGCTGCCAGTAGCCGGCGTTTTGCCGCTGGGTCGTCTTGGTGCAGTACCAATGACGATGGACGTGGACGGCCAGCCACGCGCCGATGGCGACACGGCGAATGGTTCGGACCTTGGTGAAGGCGCCCAGTGTGGTGGGCCGTCGATAGTGCTCCAGGTTGTGAAAGAGGTGCTTGCGCCAGGAGAAGTTGGCCCAGAAGGTCGAGCCGTCATACACGCGGTCATTGGAGCTTCGCACCGTGCCGCTGACCAACACGCTGTGCCGGGACCGGGAGTGGGACGCCGCCTGCGACATGAGCGTCTGTGGATCGGGAAGCGTGGGCGTCACGGATGGGGAGGCGGCCGCCTGCACCGGAGAGCGATGTCCGCTTGCCGAAGCGCCCACGGTGGGGGAGAACGCCAGGACGCCGAGGCAGAAGCTCAAAATCCCGATGATGCCGGCGTATCTTGCCACGGTTGTATCCTTGACGACTAGTCTTTTGGCCGCCCAACTGACGATAGTATCATTGAATCGTCGCACCGCGAGCCGGTGCACCGCTTCCGCGACTCGGAAAATTCGACATCATTCTTGATCGCCCGGGTCTTGTGCTCAGCCCGGAAGCGCGCTATGATTCGGCTCGTGGGGTGTTCCACGAACAGCAACTTTACACGTGAGGTGCAGGGAGTGAATCCTGTGGCAGCGGTGGAGCGGTTTGGGGTCATCATGCAGCCCCTGACCGGTGAGCCCACCGAAGCATGGGGGGTGTTGAACCCCGCGGTTGCCAGAGGACGGGATGGGGAGCTGTATCTCTTTGCGCGGGTGGTCGCCGAGGGCAACTACTCACGCATCAGAATGACCCGGATCATCGCCGATGAGTCGGGGAGACCGGTCGATCTCGAGCGTCTGGGCTTTGTGCTCGAGCCGCTGGAGTCCTACGAGACGAGAGGGACTGAGGGCGGCTGCGAAGATCCGCGCATCACCTACGTGTCCGCCATCGACAAGTACGTCATGGCCTACACCGGCTTCGGCCCGGGCGGGCCGCGAATCGCGCTCGCCGTCTCCGACGATCTCTTTCAGTGGCGCCGGCTGGGGCCGGTGCAGTTCGAGACCGAGAACGGCATCGACTTCAACGCCTTCGACAACAAGGACGCCTTCTTCTTTCCCCACCCGGTGATGGGTCCGGATGGCGATCTGGCCCTGGCGATGGCGCACCGTCCCATGACGGGCGTGGACCAGGACGGCCGCGTCGCCCATCAGCTCACTGAGCTTCCGGCCAGCATTTGGGTGTCCTACGTCCCCTTGTCGGAGGTCACAGGCGACGGGGAGTCACTCCTGCGGCTCAGCCGTCATCACCTTCTCATACGGCCTGAGTACTCCTGGGAAGAGGTCAAGATCGGCGGAGGCACGCCGCCGGTTCTCACTCCCTGCGGCTGGCTTCTCCTCCATCACGGCATCGAGCGCATCTCTGCCGAAGGGCAGCCGCAGCGGCTGCGCTACTCCGCCGGGGCGCTGATTCTCGATCGTTGGGACGTGCGCCGGGTCGTCTGGCGCTCCCAAGAGCCGGTGTTGATACCAAACACGGAGCAGGAGCTCCTGGGCGTCGTCAACAACGTCGTCTTTCCGACCGGCATCGACCAGCGGAGCGAAGAGATCTTTGACGTCTACTACGGGATGGCGGATGCCCGGATCGGCGTTGCCCGGCTGTGGCTCGCTTCCGAAGCATGTCGGGATGGGGTGATCGAGGCGGCCTAGGCGCCGTTCACGCCGCACTCCTACCGCTGCGGTTGTCCCTGAGCTGCCGACAGAGATACCGTGCCGTGCCGCGGACGACGCGGCTCATGAACGGAAAGTCCAGCGTCTCGGGGATGTCCGTCGGCCGGTGGTAATGCGGGTTCCGGAAGTTCGCGGTATCGGTCACCATGACTGCCTCGAGATCCCGGCGCCAGAAGAAGGCATGGTCGCTGCGACGAATGTCGGGCATCGCCCACTCCAGCCCCGGCAGCGCCAGCGGAATCGCCAGCTGACCCTCGTGGGCGCACGCCGACGCCAAGGCCTTCGCCAGCCGGCGAGACCGCCAGTTGGAGGCGATGGCGATGGCCTGCCCCGTGTAGGGAAGCGGCAGCTCCCATCTCCGCCCGGCCATACGGATGGGGAGGCGCTGTCCGAGTGGCTCCGGTCGGGTGTAGCCGATCATCTCCAGATCGATGCAGGCCGGGCGTTCTCGCCAGCCGAGGGAATCCACGAAGGCAGCCGCTCCCTGTAGGCGGTCCTCCTCGAGGCAGAACGAAGCGAACGCCAGACCCGCCTGGGGCCCGATGAGTCGCGCAATCTCCAGCATCCCGGCCACACCGCTCGCGTTGTCGTCGGCTCCGCGGCTGTCGGGGACGGTATCGTAGTGGGCTTCGAGAACGAGCGCGAGTGGAGAAATGTCTCCCGGTGCCCTGGCAATGACGTTGTACTGATTCACCGGCTGATCGGTCACCAGCTGCAGGTCGACCCGGAAACCGAGCCGGTCCAGCGTCTCGCCGAGGTAGCTTCGCGCGGCGTCGAGCCCGTCGGGCGCCGTGATGGGATGGCGAACGCGATCGAGCGCTTCGACGTGTCCTCGCAGGCGCTCGACCAGTGGCACCGGTACGGCGGACGACTGAGGGTCCTTGGAGCGGACCGCGTTCACACCGCCGTCGTCGTGACCCGCCGCCATCTGCCCGGGCGGCCCCCGGCGGTGCAGAGGTAGAGCGTTCCGTTCCGGTCGACCACCAGCTCGCCCTTCTGATGGGCCCCCGAACGTGGATGTCCGGCCTTGGCGGCCGGCGTCAACCTCAGGGGCGCCCTGCCGCCGGTGAAGACTGCCCCGTATCCGCTGATACTCGTGGCCCGCAGGGCTGGACCGCCGAGCGTGTTGGAGGCCGAGATCGCCGGATGGGCAGCGCTCTGGTTGGTCGTCGACACGGGAAGACCGTCCCCAGCCAGTACGTGGACGCCGATCCCGGTTGTCGTTTCGACGTCGACGCCCACTCCCGTGGCACTGCTCACCACAATCCCGCGGGGCCCCGTGGCGCGAACCGCGATGCCCGCAGCGCTCCGCGCGTCCACGCCGATCCCCGCCGGGCTCTCGCCGCGAATGCCCGCCTGGCCGCCGGCGCCGTGAACCCCCACGGCGCCTGCCGCCCGGCCGATCCCGTGCACTCCGGACGCCGTCGCGGCCGCCGTTTCGCCGCGAACGCCCACGCTCCCCGTGCTGAACCCGGAGACGCCGAAGCCGGACACGCTTGCGCCCTGGGCACCGATGCCACTGCCGCTCGAACCCGAGACGCCCGTTCCGGCGCCCAGTGTGGTCCGAGAGGGATCCGCGTAGGATGATGACTGCAGCCCGTCGCCTCCCGTGATGCTCATGCTGATCGCACCGACTGCCCCTTCCGACCAAAGACCGTAGCTATCGCCGTGGCCATAGACTCCGGTCGCCAGGGGAGGCGTGGGGGCCGTGGGCACCATGGAGCTGTACCCACTGACTCCGCTGCCCCCGCCTCCAGCACTGATACCCGCGACACCGGATCCAAGGAGGTTCTCCGCCGCGGTCGCCTCGCTGCGCCCCGCCACGCCCACGCCGGAGGCGCTGAGGCCGGAAACCCCCGTGGCGCCTGAGCCATAAACGCCGGTGGTCGTTCCTGACGCGGAAACGCCGGCCGAGGAGCCGGCGGCGCTCAATCCAAAGGCGAACAGTGGAGTACCGCCGGAATCGGTTGCCGTCGCATCGAAGGCGATTGCGCTCGCCGGCGCTGGGCCAACCGCTTTGAAGTTGCCGCCGTCGACCTCACCGTCCAGATTGGCGGCAGCCGCGGTCTGGGCGTTGCCGACGGCGGCGGCGACGCCGGCCAGCGAGGCGAGACCAACCGCCAAGGCCGTCCGCCTCGAGAGCGGGTAGCTCACCCTTCCGTGTTGCGGCGTTACCTGGTTCGCGGGGGCGGGACTCCCGGGACCTCGCGTCGGAATCCGGTCCAGCAGGTGAGAGTCCATTTCGGGTGTGGAAGAGGAGACATCTTCGACACGGCTTGCGGCGCCCTCAGAAGTGCCGGCGGGCACTGCTCTCTTCGTGTGGTCCGCGCCGAATCCGAGGGCCGTCTGAAGGTGGGCAATCACCTGCCCTTGAATCTTCGCGAGCTCTTCCAGCTCGTCGATTCGGCGGGTCAGTCGGTCGATGTCACGCCAGTCCGCATCGGCCGGCATTCCTCACTCCCCATCGTCTGGACTCGTCGCAACCGAGCGGCGGCCACGATGGTAGTTTACTTTTCTCGCGGGGACGGGTGGAGGAGGGCACGAGTTGAGGGGCAAGCTGGTCCACATCTCACCGCCCCACAAAAGGGGGACCCCCCGACCGATATCCGGAATCAGTCGGGGGGAGGACGGAAAGGAGGACGGCTTGGTTGTTGTCGGCCGGCTCGACTTCCACCGGTCTCGGCCGGGCCGTTCGTACTGACTGTACTACCGGCCTGCAGGTCACGCAAGTGGCTTGGGGATATTCTTGCGGATCATTGCAGCTTATGTCTAAGAATCAATACGCGCCTGCTTTCGCCAAGAACTTCGCCTTCATCACCGGCGAATAGGCTATATTCCACGTTCTCCACAAGTAGGATTGCGGCGAATCCACGAATGTTTCCACCGACTTAACCACTTCGCTGCGTGCCAGGTCGGCACGTGCTCCGGGTTCTGAGTCGCAAGCCTTCCCCGCCGGCTGACCATGTACCGGGCGCCACCGGCTCAGTGGGAATGCCGTCGCCTCTTTCGACGAATGCAATGGCGCCGGCGGTACGTTGTTCCAACGAACCCGCAGTGCCCCGCGTCGGCTCTGAGAGTCTTGCGCTTCACCTCGCCGAAGTGCGCTTGGCCTCCAGGCGGGGTGGTGGCCGCCTTACGATCCGTGAGGGGGGCATCATGCCGGGGGTCTGGGTCGAGGTCCCGTGCCGACCGGAACGGCTCTCACTGGCTCATCGGCTCCGCGAGAAGCCGGCCGCCGTGGGTCGCGCTGGGAAAGTCGCCAAGCGGTCAATCGAGACCTAGCCGCATCGGGCTATTCGCCGCCCTTCCGCGATGATGCAGACTCCGATTGAAGATAATGTCGGCTTATTCGACAGACGAGCCGGACTTATCTATACTGACGGTACGAGTCCCCGGAAGGAGAGCGAGCCACACGTTGTACCGCCCCTGGGAAGCCATCGGAGGGTTGACAGATGCCCCGGATGGGACAGATCCGATTGAGGTCCTGCGATGGGCATCCGCGCGCTTCGGGGACCGCGTGGCCATGGCTACCGGGTTCGGGCCGGAGGGTGTCGTCGTCGTCGACATGCTGAGCCGGGTGGTGGAGTCGCCACAGATCTTCTACCTGGACACAGGGTTTCTGTTCTCTGAGACGCACGAGCTTCGCGAGCGGCTTGGTACTCGCTACGGCATCGAATTTGAGCGAGTCGAGCCGGAGCTGAGCGTCGACGCGCAGGCGAGCCGCTTCGGCGATCAATTGTGGACGCGCGAGCCCGATCGGTGCTGCTCCCTGCGGAAGGTTGTCCCGCTGCGCCGGCGACTCCGCGACCTAGACGCCTGGATCACCTCAATCCGGCGAGACCAGACGCCCAGCCGGGCGGCGAGCAGGCCCGTTGAGTGGGACACCAAATTCGAGCTGGTGAAGATCAATCCGCTCGCCACCTGGAGCTCTGGGGATGTATGGAGCTACATCCAGGAACACGATCTGCCGTACAACGTCCTCCACGACTCGGGCTATCCGAGCATCGGCTGCACCAACTGCACCAGGGCCGTTCAATCGGGTGAGGCGGAACGCGCCGGACGCTGGAGCTGGACGGCCAAGGTCGAGTGCGGCCTCCATGGGTAGGGCCCGCGGGCACGACGCCGTTTAACTAGGAGGCGGTGTTCGCCTTCGTGGTCGGACGCCTCCTGGCGCGGTTTGCCGGTTCCCCCATCGCTCCCGGCGCGTCCTGAGGTGGCCCGAGGGCAAGCTCTTCGCGTAGCTCCGCCGCGACTTCCATGAATCGCTCGACCGATGGAGACCCGGCGACGCCACGCCGGCCAACCATCTGATACTCACGCACCAGGGGGAACCCCGCTACGGTGAGGGCCGTCAATGCGCCGATGTCCAGCTCCCGACGGACGGCCCATCGCGAGATGACGCCCACCCCCAGGCCCGCCTCGACCGCTTTCTTGATGTTCTCGGTGGCGTCAAACTCCATGGCGATGTGCGGCTGGACGTGCTCGTCTCGAAATCTGGCCAGAATGAAGGCCCTGGTGGTCGAACCGGTGGCAGGGACGATCAGGGCCGCGTCGGCAAGATCCCGGATATCCACCTGTGTCCGACGGGCGAGCGGGTGATCCGGCGCAGAGACGGGGACCAGCTCATCGGGGCAGAGGGTTCGGACATCAAATCGCTTGGGGTCAATCGGCCCTCCCACCACGGCGACATCCACCGATCGGTCCAGGATGCGATTGAGGATGGTGGGAGTGTCGGCGATCGACAGGCGAACCTCGACGCGCGGATGCAGCCGTCGGAAGTATCGAATGAGCCGAGGGGCCAGGTACATGCCGCCGGTGGTATTGGCCCCCACCGTCAGCGAGGCATGGGCTCCCTCGCCGAGACCCGCGACCACCGCCTGCACGTCCCGCTCCACCCGAACGAGGTGACGGACGGCATTGTAGAGCGCCTCACCGGCGGGTGTGGGGACGACCGAATGCCCCACGCGCTCCACCAGGCGAACTCCGCAGGCGGTCTCCAGAGCGCGCATGTGCTGACTGATGGCGGGCTGGCTCATCTTCAACTCCTTGCCGGCCAGGGTGAAGCTTCGCCGCCTTACCACCGCTTCGAGGACGCGAAGCTGCTGATGCTTGACGGCCGAGGCGTCGGTCACGAGCGGCGCTCGAGAGCGGCCGGTCGCATGGACGCCGCCGGTTGTATCACGCCGACGTCGAAGATGGTGCCGAGAGCGGGACTCGAACCCGCACGGCCTTGCGGCCACCGGTTTTTGAGACCGACGCGTCTACCGATTCCGCCATCTCGGCCCGGCAACGGTTGAGTCTACACGGGCATGAATATGAGCAGATAACGCGGCGGACGACGGGCGCGAAACCGTTCTGGTCGTGAACCGGTCACTCTTCCCGTGAAGCGGCCGTCTCCCTGCTTTTCACTGCGTGGCCTGACCCGCCCTTGCGCCCGTTCTCTTCTTCGGCAGAGCGGGGGCCATACCGGTAGACATAATCGCCGCCCTGATAGTAGTAGTAGTAATAGCCGCTGCGCTTGTCCGGCACGAGCTTGTTCAGGACAACACCGGTGATATGGGTCCCCACGCGGGTCAGAGAATCGCCTGCCCGGCCCAGTCCGTGGCGGGTCGCGGTGGCCACGTCCACCACCAGCAGCACGGCGTCCGAGAGCCGCGAGAGAACTGAGGCATCGGCGACGGGAAGCAGTGGCGGCGAGTCGATGACGATGTGCTCGAAGCGTTGCTCCAGCCGCTCGATCAGCTCGCTCATCTTGTGGGCGCTCAGAAGCTCGCTGGGGTTGGGCGGCAGGGGACCTGAGGTCATGACATACAGGTTGGGATAGCCCGACGGCCGCAGGGCTTGTTCGAGGGCATGGTCATCGCCGATCAGAGCGGTTGTAAGGCCCACGCGATAGTCGATGTCAAAGACCTTGTGAAGCGAGGGACGGCGGAGGTCGCAGTCCAGGAGCAGAACACGGCCTCCCAGCTCCGCCAGCGTGGCGGCCAGGTTGACGGCCGTGGTCGTCTTTCCTTCGGCTTGCTTGCTGCTGGTCACCAGGATAGTGCGGGGAGGTCGGTCCGGATCCGAGAAGAGAAGCGCGGTCCGTACGACCCGGTATGCTTCCGCCGTGGGGGCACGGGGATGCGTCGCCACCACCTTCTCCGCCTCGTTGCTGCCCGGGGTTGGGAGTCTCGCAATCGCTCCGAGAACTGGCACACCGCCGAGGACGCGGCTGACCTCCTCCGGTGTGTCGAGCGTGGTCCGGAGGTAGTCGCCCAGGTACACGAAGCCAGCGGTCACGAGGAGGGCGAGCAGGGCGGCCAGACCGGCATCCCGAACGGGTCGAGGACTGACCGGCGATTTCGGCGTAGTGGGAGTGACCCAGACCTGAAGCTGGGTCCCGCTTCGTCCGAGGGCCGTGTTCAGTTGCGCGTTCTGCAATGCGAACTGGCCGATGACCCGTTTGTCGTTGGCGATGCGGCCCGCGGCTGCGCCTGCGCCGATCCGGTGACTCGCCAGGAGCCGGTTTACGGTCCCGATGTCGGCGTTCTTCGCCTTGATCTGCGCATTGTTGTAGTTGAAGGATGCCTGAAACCGCTGCTTCTGGTGCTGGCTCTCCACCTGGGACGCTGCCTGTGCCATGGCCGTGGCCACACGGGCCGCGAAGGTGGGACTGCCCGACGTCGCGGACACGTAGATCAGCGTGCTGTTGGGCGGGTTGCTTGCCCTCGTAATCCGCAGCAGTCCGTCGGGCGTGAACGGGGGCTTGAGATTCAGGATCTTGTAGGCGAGACGCGCGACCGGAGGGATGTCGATGAGCTGCACTTCAGTCTGGGCGAACTGCTGAGCCGCCGTAATCTCGAGCCCCAGCGGGTCGCTGCCCACCTGGCCCAGCTGCACCTCGAGTGTTGAGGTTGCGCTGTAGAGCGGTTTTACTACCGTCCTTGTGGCCGCGTACGTCGCGGCGCCCGCCAGCACCGGGACGAGCACCAAGAGCCACAGCCAGCTCCGAACCAAGTGGTAGACACGGTGGAAGCTTGACCCGGATCCCGAGGCGGAGATCGGGGGGGCTGCGGTAGGTTGCATGGTGTCGGCAATGCCTTTCGAGTCGCGGAGATAGGGCCCCGGGGTGTCCCCGCCAAGTACCCGTCCATTATGCACGACTGCCCCTTTCCGGGCCCAGCGGCTGGGCGACCCAGGACCGGCTGGAAGAGCCCGTTCCGGCAGCTCTGAGTAGCGCCTAGGCGCCTCGGCGACCCCTCAGATCCGACGCTTGGACGCTTCCGGTGTCGGCCCGCACATCAGCCCGTTTGCCGCTGACGGCCCCGCGATTTGGGACTCCGATAGGCGATGTACAGCGCGACGGCGGCCAGGGGAAGCTCCACGCAGATCGCCAACAGGATTGCCTCCAGTTCCTGGCTCTTGGATCCCGACATGGTCACGTCGAACCAGGAGTCGACCAGCAGCAGCGTGGCAGTGGCGGCCGCCGGCACTTGGATTCGAGGGCTGCGCCGTCGGGCCATGATGCCCGTGACCAGCAAAGCGGCGGTCAGGAGCACGTCGAATCCGACCCAGGCGATCCGGTAGTGGTGGGCCAGGTCGCTACGGGGGAGCGAGACGGCCAGATAGGCCGTCCACGGTACAAGCAGGGTGGCCAGGAGCAGGAACATCGGCGCCGCCCACCGGGGCAGCGGGACGACGTTGCCGGAGGTGTCGGGTGTTACCGTCTCGGTCACGGGGCGCACCGGGCTGCATCCGATGGGTGCCCGGGCGCGGGCTGTTTCACCAGAGGTGGCGGTTCGGGACGCTGCCGAGGCGAGTGAGATGTGCCCAAATCACCGTAGGATCGCGGTTCACTCGCCTTCGAGCCGCGGTTCTCGCGCGAATCGTGCCCAGTAAACCCGCCGCCGCTCCTCGCTGCCGAGAATGTGCCGCAAGCCTAGGACGATTTTGAGCTGGCGGTGTCGGCGCTTCATCGATTCGTATTTGCGTACCCAGGCGCGCGATAGAGCGTCGGCTTGGCGCTCAAGCTGGGGCGGTGGGGGCTCTAAGGACGCCCCCGCATCGATTCCAAGGTAGGCCAGAGCGCTTCGGATCGTGGTTTCGTAGTTGAGCACGAAGTCTTCGTATGCGATGGTCAAGGGCACAACGCCCTCGCGGGCGAAGAAGTCACCCCAGAGGCGTTCGTAAAAGACGAGTTGATCGACCGTATGGTCGATTATGGAGAAGCTGAAGCGGGGCGATGGCGACCGGCTACGTTGCCGGCTGTTGTAGCTGCCTGACTGAAGAGCTCGCCAGAACGAGACCGCCTGTTCGGTCTTGTTCCTTCGGGTGATCCAGATGTAGCGCAGTTCGGGGAACACCATACCGAGCAGTGAAGCCCGCGAAAGCCCCGGGTCAAACTCGGACCGCAGTCCATCCGTCAGCTCTGTCATCTGTGCGGCCGTTATCTTGCCCCCAAAAACTCCGTTCGGGCCGGAATGTGCGGCAAGCAAGTAGTCGCAGTACTCCCTCGCCGTCAGCCGTAATCGTTGTCCCAACCAGGTCGGAGCATGGAGTGCGCCACGTGGCTCGTCCGCAAAGTACTCGTCCGGATCGCCTGCCACTCCTGTGCGGGCGAAGGCATCGCACAAGAGGGAACTGCCGCAGCGCGGCGTCGAGCAGACCAGATACGTGCGGGTGGGAGGAGCCTTACGCAGCGTGCGCTCGACCTATCCGGCCAGCATCCGGCGGCTCAGGCTGACCCGGCAAGCGCGCCTCGTTGACTGCCCAGTCGAGCCAAACAGGTCTCGACGACGCGCTCCGCGGCGTGGCCGTCTCCGAAGGGGTTCCTCCAGTCGCGAGGTCGTCGCAGCATCTCCTCCACTGAGCGAACAACACTGTCGGGCACCACTCCGGCGATCGCATTGGATCCAACGTCAAGGGTCTCGGGTCTCTCGGTGTTGTCCCGCAGAGTTACACAAGGAACCCGCAGGGCACATGCTTCCTCCTGGATGCCGCCAGAGTCCGTCATTACGAGGCGAGCCGACCCAAGAAGGGCGGCGAAGTCCAGGTAGCCAAGGCCACTCGTGAGGTGAAGATTGTCGATCGACGCCAGCGCCGTGTCCAACCCCAAACCCTCCAGGCGGTTCACCGTGCGGGGGTGGACAGGGAATATGATCGGTGTTCTGAACCTCTCGGAAACGGCTTGAATGCAATCGACCAGACTGCGGAGCCGGCCGGGGTCATCTGTGTTTTCTTCCCGATGAAACGTCAGGACGAAGTAGTCACGCTCGGTGAGCTCCAGCCGCGCACGTATGTCGCTCGTGGAACGCGCGATCTCCGCGTTCTGGAGAACCGCGTCGACCACTGTGTTGCCCGTCACAACGATCTCGCCTCGCACCCCATCGGCGACGAGGTTGTCACGTGCGAGCTCTGTCGGGCAGAAAAGCACATCAGACACGTGGTCGATGATGACACGATTGTGCTCCTCGGGCATCCGCCAGTCATGGCTTCGGAGTCCCGACTCGAGGTGCGCGACTATCAGTCCAAGTTTCCGCGCTGCGAGGGCGGCAGCTAAGCTTGTGTTCGCGTCACCCCCGACAATGACGAGCTCGGGCCGGCCGTCCAGGAAGGCGTCTTCGAGAGCGATAAGCATTGATGCGGTTTGACGACCATGGCTCGTCCCGGCTAGGTCGTCGGGATTCGTGAAGCGGGGAGCGGGCAGGTGTAGGTCGTCGAAGAACTGCTTATCCATGTTGAAGGAATAGTGCTGACCCGAGTGCGCGATGAAGAACTCGGCTCCGACGCGCTCGAGCTCGCGGACCACGGGAGACATCTTGATGATTCCGGGGCGCGCACCTACAACTACGGCTACCACCCCTGAGTTTGGATCCCGAATCACGTGTCCGCGATGCCTCGTCGCCACGCTCGAAGCACGCTGGACCGCGGCCTCAATTGCGACTGACCGGTCGCTCGTACGACGGAACGCTCGCCATTGGGGCGACCAACGCCGGCTCAGCGTATTCCTTAGGGCGCCACGTGGCCCGCGGGGCGAACAGGGCAGTGTCGATTCTCTCTCGGAATCGCCGAATCTTTCCCAACATGGTGTCGATCAACGTCTCCGAGAGTTGATGGGGTTCAAGCCCCAGGTCGAGAAGCTTGGTGTGCTTGGCGTTGTAGTAGTGATCTTCCATCTCGACGCGGGGGTTCGGAAGGTGGTCGATCCGAACATTCATTCCCATCTCCGCTGCCGCCTCCTTTACCAGGCCGGCGAGCTGGGACACGGAGAACTGCTCCGTAAACTGATTGAACACCCGGAACTCGCCCCGTTCCGCCGGGTTCAGGAGGGCAAGCTCGACGCACCGCAGGGTGTCGACGATGTTGAGGAAGCCTCGGGTCTGGTTCCCACGTCCGTAGAGTGTCAGCGGATGGTCCGCCACGGCCTGGACGCAAAACCGATTGAGGGCCGTGCCGAAGACATCATCGTAATGGAAGCTGGTAGCGAGGCGGTCGTCGAGCCCGGTCTCCTCGGTCTCCACTCCGTAGACGACGCCCTGGTTCAGGTCGGTGGCCCGCAATGACCAGACCTTGCAAGCGAACATGATGTTGTGGCTGTCGTGGACCTTGGAGAGGTGATAGAGGGACCCCGGCTGCTTGGGAAAGGGGAGCCGGTCGCTCCGGCCGTTGTGCTCGATGTCGATGAAGCCTTCCTCGATGTCGATGTTGGGCGTGCCGTACTCACCCATGGTCCCGAGCTTGACGAGGTGGGCATCCGGAGCGCGGTCGCGCATGGCGAACAGGACGTTCAGGTTTCCGACCACGTTGTTGACCTGCGTCAAGGTTGCCTGAGGCTGGCCGATCATCGAGTATGGCGCGGAGGGCTGCTCCCCGTAATGCACGATGGCCTGCGGCTCGAACTCCGAGAAGAGGCTCTCGACGAACCGGTAGTCCTGCAGATCGCCGATACGGGCCGGAATGTCGATTTCCGCCAGCTCATGCCATGCACGGAGCCGGCTGCGCAGGGTTGGGACCGGAAAGAGGGGCTGAACGCCGACCTCTTGCTCCCAATCACGCTTGGCAAAGTTATCGACGACGACCACGTCGTGGCCTCGCCTTGACAGGTAGAGAGAGGTCGGCCAGCCAAGATAGCCGTCCCCGCCAAGCACCAGGATTCGCAACGGTTTCTCCAACGGAACAGTTTCGACAAACAGGGCATGCCCAACGCATTGGGGGCGTTGGGCGCGCAATTACACTCTACCGTCTAAGCCCGATGGCAGTGTCGCATGACGACCATTTCCCGGAGGCTGCTACCCGTCCGTGGCTGTCGCTCCCGCGGCGCTCAGAGTGGCGCTGCCTGTCTCTCCAGGATCATGGCCTCGAGGGTCGCGTGCCGGTTCGAACGCCGGATCGTAGAAGGTCAGGATGATGGGTGTGGCCATGACCGACTCGATGCGGCTGCGGTCCGCCATCAGCTGCTGTCTGACCACCTCGTGTCCCACGAGGATGGCCAGGCAGTCCGCGTCGCGGGCAGCGTCCACAAGACCATTGGCCGGCCATGGGTATCCCCGTGCCAAAGGATCGAATTGCGAGACCGAGTATCCCTCGTCCTGCAGGCTCCTCACCACTTCGAGTGCCGGGCTCTCCCGGCAGTCGGCAGTATCCGGCTTGTAGCTCGCCCCCACTGTGGCAATCCGCGGAGACGGGACATGGGCGACGGACCGCCTGATCCAGGCGGCGATCTTTTCCGGCACCGCCATGTTGATCCGTCGAGCCGTTTCGATCAAGGTCGCGTGCTCAGGGTCGACCTGGTGAATGAACCAGGGGTCGACGGGGACGCAGTGACCTCCCGTTCCGATGCCGGGAGTGAGCAGCCGGACCCGTGGATGTCTGTTTGCCAGGGAAATCGCTTCGATAACCGAGATGCCGAGACGCTCGCAAACCGAGGCCAGCTCATTGGCAAGGGCGACGTTCACGTCCCGGTAGGTGTTTTCCATGAGCTTGCACATCTCGGCGGTCACGTCGTCGGTTTCGGTGATTGAGCCTTCGACGAATGAGGCATACAGCGCCCCGGCACGACGGGCCGCCTCGGGCGTCACTCCGCCGATCACCCGGTCGTTTTCGACGATCTCGCGCATGATGTCGCCGGGCAAAATTCGCTCCGGGCAATGCGCCAACAGGATCTCGCGGCCCACCTCCAGCCCCGATTCGGCGAGGATGGGGGCGATCACCTCGCGACAGGTGAGGGGCGGCACCGTGGATTCGACCACCACGAGGATGTCCGGCTCGAGAAAGGGGATCAGGGATCGGGCGGCATTGGCAACAAAAGTGAGGTCGGCGGTTCGGGTCAGTCCGTCGAGTGGGGTGGGCACCGCGATGACGAACACGTCGGCGGTTCGCGGCTCCGAGCAGGCTTCGAAGTTCTCCCGCACCGCCGGGTGGCGAAATGCCTCCTCCATCGGCGGTTCCTCAAACGGAAAGCGGCCGGCCCGCAGCGCGTCGACAATCCAATCCTGGACGTCCACGCCGACGACGGCGCGTCCCGCTCGGGCGAGCACAATGCAGAGGGGCAATCCGACGTAGCCGAGGCCGAGGACACAGACCTCCGGTCGAGACCGGTTAGTCAGCGTAGACGCTCCGCTGCCACTCGATGGTCCGGCTGATGCCCTCGTCCAGATCAACCGTTGTGCGCATCCCCAAGTCCTGGGTGGCTTTGGCGTTGTCGACGACCTTGTCCCGGGTGGTGAACGGCTCGACATCTCGATAGTCGACCAGGGAGTCGTCAAGCCCCAGCTGCTCCAGAATGATGTCGCTTGCCGTCTTCATCTCGTGGAGGCAGGAACTGGCGATGTTGTAGACCTCACCCGGCTGAAAGTGATCGCCGATGTTGGCCAGTGCGTGGATCGCGTCGTCGATGTACGTGCTGGTTCGGCGGTGCCCTCGATATACGACATACGGCTGCCGGTGCAACGCGTGGTAGACCCACCGGCAAATGACGCTTCGATAGGGGGAATAGGGCTCGCCGGGGCCGTAGGTGTTGAAGAGCCGGACGCGAACCGTCTCGGTCCCGTTGGCCTCGGCCGAGTTCAGGATTTGGGTCTCGTTGACCCATTTGGAGATCGCGTAGTCGTTGAGCAGACGCGGGGCGGCATCGGGAAGCACGTCCTCCCGCATGATCCCGGAGTAGTCACCGTAGACCTCGGAGGAGCTGGCGAAAACCATCCGGTAGCCGAGCCGTTCTTGCATTCGGATCATGTGCTTGGTGCCAACGGCGTTGCTGAGCCACATGGTTTCGTAGAAGTCCTCGCCGTTCCAGCGGCCGAACTCGGCCGCCAGGTGGTACACGAGGTCGAAGTCTGCAGTCCGTAGCGTTGCTTCGACCTGGCGGAACTGAGAGACATCACAGCGAATGTGCTGCGGCGCGGAGGCATGGTCTCGATCTGCCGTCCAAACCTCATGGCCACGCCGTCGCAGCTCGGCTGTCAGAGGCCGTCCGATGGCCCCCAAGCCGCCGGTCACCAGTATGTTCACTCACCCGCCTCCGGTCGTTCTTCCGCCCGTCCAGCGGGCGCCACATTATTGCAGCCGGCCCTTCCACGGGGCGCCGTTTGGGAGGTGCGGCGGGCGTCCTGAATGACGCTCTCGAGCAGTTCGACGTACGCCGGCGCCAGCACCTCGACGGCAAGATGCTCGCGTGCATAGGCGGCGCCTTTCAGCCCGAGTGCGTGTCGAAGCTCCGCGCTCCCACGAAGCTTCAGGGCCGCGTCCGCGAGCGCAGCCGGATTTCCCGGCGGAATGACGATTCCGCAGCCCGCCGAGGCAACCAGCGCCGCCGCGTCTCCCTCGAGACCTGCGATGACGGGCCGGCCGGCGGCGATGAAATCACCCAGTTTGGAGGGTATGGTGGTCCGATTCACCTCCGTCGGCGCCAGATGGACCAACAGAGCGTCGGCGGCAGCGAGCGATTCCCCCACCCGGTCGTAGGGGATGGCGGGCAGGAGCCGGACGTTGTCGAGGTGGTCGTCCTCGATCTGTCTGGCGAGGTTCCGGCGCTCGGTGCCCTGGCCCATGAGCTGAAACTGGACGCCCGGCTCCGACCGAAGCAGACGGGCAGCCTCGAGGACGACCTGCAGGCCCTGGGCAGGTCCGATGTTGCCTGCGTAGAGGACGGTCATCGGAGACGAATCCCGGGGAATCGCGTCGGGTCGGGGCACCTCCGAGGAGATCGACACCCAATTGCGGATGAGGTGAATGCTATCGGGCGGCACGCCCTTGGAGGCCAGATTGGCTTTGAAGCCGGGAGAGATCACCACAGTGGCGCTGGCGCTCGAATGCAGCCGGACGTTGAAGCGGGTCAGGATGCGAGCGATGGGGCCGGCCTGAACCGCCCCAAGCTGAATGGCCGTATCCGGGTACACGTCCTGCACCTCCAGGACGAGGGCCGCGCGACTCGCCCTAGCGGCCAGCCAACCGAGCCCGTGGCCAGAGAAGGGTGGCCAGACAGCCCAAACGAGATCGAACGAGCGACCCAGGTTGGCCAGTGCCAGCGCTCCGGATGGCAGAAAGCTCGCCCAGTTGAGTGCCTTGCCGGCCGAACCTCCCCGGCTGCCGCCATAGATCCAGCACCGCCGAACGCTTCCATAGGGCAGCGTCTCATCGCGCCAAACGATGCGATGCCATTCTTTCGGCACGATCCCGCTGGGGTAGTGGGGGCGGGCGGCAAGGATCGTAACATCATGGCCTCGAGATGCCAGCGCTGAAGCAAGTGCATCGATGCGACGGCTCTCAGGTGCGTTGTCCGGGAGGAAGACGCTGGAGATCAGCAGGCACCTCACCGATGACCAACCGTGACGTGGGACTCGCTTCGGCTCGACTTGGTGACCGCTCGATACACGGATTCGTGTCGGTCCACACAGATCGTCATATCGAACCGGGCGCGCATCCGGTCCCGCGCGGCCTGGCCGAGACGCGATCGGAGGTCGGCGTCGTCAAGCAGCATCGCAAGCGCCTCTGCCAATGCGTCGGGGTCTTCACTGGGAACCAGCAGTCCCGACACCCGGTCCTCGATGATCTCGGGAATCCCTCCCACCCGAGTGCCGATCGAAGGGCGCCCTGATGCCATGGCTTCGAGAAGCGTCATGGGGCAGGCGTCGGCTCGTGACGCCTGGACATACACGGTCAGACTAGCCATGGTTGCCGGTATGTCCGTCTGGTGGCCCAGAAAGTCGACCTGCTCTCCGATTCCCAGCTCTTCCGTTAGGCGCCACAGCCGTTGATGATACGCCTGCCGAGTTGCCAGGGGCGCGCCGATGATCTTCAGTCGGGCCCGTGGGTGCGCACGCGCCGGCCGGGCGAAGGCCTGGATCAGCACGTCCTGCCCCTTGCTGGGATTGAGGTTTCCCACCGTCCCCACCACTGCCATGCTTTCGTCGGCCGCGCCCGTGCCGGCTTGTCCGTACAGCTCGGTGTCGACGGGCGCATAGATGATCGTCGTCGCCGGCGGAGGGCCGCCCGGCCAGTAGTGCCTGCCCACGGCCTCGGAAGCTAGAACGACGGCACTCGAGATTCTGCCCATCACCGGGGCCATGAGTCGGGCGATCCGGGCCGGGGTGTCGACGTCGTTGAGGTGCCAGACGACGGGGCGGCGCGCGAGCCGGGAGGCGATTGCGGCTTGGGTGTTCAGCGCGCCATTGGTGTGCACGGCGTCGATGTCCAGCTCGCGAATCAAGCGGCGGAGTCGAATGATTGACGGTATGAAGTCGAGCAGCCACGCAAGGTGGTCACGTGGGTGCCGGCTCTTTCGAACGCGGCGCAGAGGGATCACCCGATGGGGAATCCCATGCTCGGCGAGGCGGCGTGAATAGGTGGAGTCTCCCTGCGGCATCACCACCACCGTTTCGATGTGCCGCTGTCGGAGGCGCATGGCGACGGCCTCGACCCGCAGCTGGGGACCGCCCAGCCGCTCGTCGAACAACACGTTCATGACCCGAATCATAGGCTCCTCAGGCGCCACTTCCGAAGCAAACCGCACCACGACGCCCAATCCCACTCGGGATAACCAGGTCGCCGCAAGCCAACCCGAGTGTAATGGCCTCCGCTCGGAGGTCGGTGGCTTGTTGGCATAATGTCTCGTGCGGCTGTTCGCGCCGCCGAGTCGCGGCGCAAAGACGCGGGGAGGCTGCCGCCGTATCGACCGCTGCGCTTTCGAGGAGGCTCGAAGTCGACACGTCTTCCCCGGTTTTGCCGTTCGTGGACCGCCCGCAGTCCGTCTCGCTCAGCCCCGGAGATCGGGAGCCGGCTTCCACAGCCGGCGTCGCCTGCCGGATCTGCGGCAACCGATGGGGCAACGCCTCGTATGAGTTTCGGGAACGAATGTTCGGCTCGGCCGAGTCGTTTCGATACATCGGTTGTGCCGAGTGCGGATGCCTGCAGATCGCGGACACTCCCGAACGCCTCGAGGAGCTGTACCGCAATGGCTACTATTCCATGGCCACCCGCCGCCGAGGAGCCTCGAGTCGCCGGCTCGTTCGACGGCTCATGGGACAGTACTGGGTGGGAGAAGCCCGTGGCCCTCTGAGCGCTATCGTCCCTCTCATGGGCCTGCCCGCCCCGTTGGAATGGGTGACGCGGGCCGGGAAGGGCCTCGACGCGTCAATCCTCGACGTTGGGTGCGGGTCGGGAGCTCTCTTGTTGGTGTTGCGCGACTATGGCTTTCGCCAGCTGCTCGGGTCCGATCCCTTCATTGACCATGATCTGCACTACGGGGACGGACTCAAGATCCTCAAGCGCCGCACTCGAGAGCTTTCGGGTCGATTCGACCTCATCATGATGAATCACACCATCGAGCATGTTCCTGACCCGCTTTCGGATCTCCGGCAACTTCGGGACCTGCTGGCTCCCGACGGCTGCCTTCTGGTTCGGACGCCCCTGGCCGGCACATTCGCCTGGCGTCACTATGGGGCGGACTGGGTGCAGCTCGATCCGCCACGTCACCTCTATGTACATACAAGGGAGAGTCTGGGCCGCCTGGCCGCCGCCGCCGGGCTGCTGCCGCTCGCCGTCGAATTTGACTCAACCGAATTCCAGTTCCTGGGGAGTGAGCTGTGCCGGCTCGGCATCCCGATCGCGAGCCGCCGATCCACGGAACTACCGCCGTTTTTGCGTGATCGACGCCGCATCCAGACGTGGCGCACCCTGGCGAAGCTGCTCAACGCGGCCGGCGACGGCGACCAGGCATGCTTCTATCTCCGGCGCCGGTCCGACGTGTCCGATACCCCGGAGCCCGAGCACGCCAAGAGTGTTGATCATCCGAGGAGTGGCCGAATATAGTGTGCACGGTTGGTCTTACCCCCTCGGCAGGGCGCCGTGCGAGCGTGGGCAGGCGCTTGGGTCTCGCGCGCACGGGTAGACGCGCGGAGCCCTTGACCTTGATGCGGAGCGCAATATGATCGGGATCCGCGAGAGGCCGTGGGGTTTCAACCCGATGACCGTGATCGGCTTTGGGGGCGGCGCGTGCCTGCTCGCCATCGCGGTGGCGGTGTGGCAACCCGGTCTGCTTCTTCCCGTAACCGGATTGGCCCTCTTGGTGGACCTGGCCCTGGTGCTCAATGTTGTCCTACCGGCCGACGCCCGCTATGTGCCGCTTCTGGGACTGGTCACGGTGGCGTCACTGGCGCCGACCGCCGGAGCTATAAGCGTGGTCGCGGGACGCGTGACCCTAACCGACATCCTCCTGGGTCTGGTCCTCATCCAGACCATCGGTTGGTGGCGGGCAGGTGGTCGCGATGTGGCCTCGATGCCGGCGCAGCTGCTCGTCCTGTACTGGGGCATCTCGGTGCTTCTCGCCCTCGCCCAGGGGATAAACACCAAGAATGTCCTGCTCGACGCCCGACCGTTGGCCTACTTTGCGGTGGCGATCGCCGTTGCCGGGTGTCCCGGGGCGGCTCGAGCGACGCGGATCCTGTTCGGAGGACTGTGTCTGGCGGCGGCAGTTGCGGCTGCCAAGGCCATCGCAACGGCGGCTCTGTTCTCGCGGCTTGCCGCCTCCAACGGCAGTCAGGGCCGGGTGGCAGCCGTTATCCGGCTGGGGAACGTGGTGCGAGTGGTGGCGGGGTCCGATTGGGCCCAGGCCGGCTTTGCCATGCTCTTCCCACTCCTGGTTCTGGTTCGGAGGCGCCGCCGTCGCGCGGAGGTGGCCGTCCTCCTGGCCCTTACTGCCGGCGGGGTGGTCGTCAGCTACACGAGAACCGTCTGGCTGAGTGTGCTTGCCGGCGTCATCGCCATCCTGCCCCTGATGGGGTTCTCTTGGTTTAAGGGCTGGGCCCGGGTGCTGGCGCTTGCCGCCTTGGTGGGCGGGCTGACGCTTGTCATAGCCCCCCAGGCCTTGAATGCCATTTCGGGCGGAGTTGGAGATCGTCTGGATCAGCGAAACGCCTTCGTCAGCCTCCAGGATCGCACGCTCGAGGTAGGTCCGGCGGTGTCTGCCTTCGCAAGCGATCCCATTTTCGGCGCCGGTTTGGGGACACAGATCGCCCGGGTCAGGGAGTCGCTCTCATTGCCGAGCGTGTCCACGGGCTTCCTGCACAACGGCTATCTCTTCCTGCTGGCGAAGCAGGGGATCCTGGGGCTCCTCGTTTTTCTGGCGGCCGTCGGCACCGCCCTCCTGCGGGCGTACCGGGTGGCCCGCAGCGATGCGCCTCTTGCTGCCCGGGCCATGGCGATCGCCGCATTCGCCGGCCTCGTCTCGCTGCTCGTCTCCAACTACTCTGCTCCCTTCAGCACCGAGGAAGTTGACGGCGTGGTGCTCACCGCCCTGCTCATCGGGCTGTGTGACCGGCTTTACTGGGAAGCCGGTTTGAAGCTCCCGCGGCATTCGCCCAGCCCGGCCTTGGCCTTCGGCGCCCCCGCTTCTCGATTCCGGAATTGGCTGAGCGGCGCCCGAACGGGCCCGTGAGGCGTGCCGCTCATGAGGGTAAGCCCCGCGTGGCCTACCTCTGGATGGGCTCCATTCCCGTTCGTCCCAACGGAACCAAGTTCGCGCGCCCACGGTATCTCGCCGAGAACTGCACGCTCCGTCTCCTAACTCGCCGGGATGCCTCGGTGCCGGAAGAGATCGGCACAGGCGCCACGGTCATGCGACCGCCGTTTGGGCGGCTGCGCCCGTCGCCGCTCGACCGGCTCGCCCATCTTGTCTGGCTGGTGCTGGTCCTGGCGCGTCTTCAGGTGACCAATCAGCTCGACCTGATGTATTCCAGCTGGCACCATTGGTCACTGGGCATGCTTCTGGCGCGGCCCCTTGGGCGGGCCCGGATGGTGCTCGATGTCTGGGACGACCCGGCACTGGGTATCCACGTGGCCCGGTCGGGAGGGGCCGGCAGGTTGGAGCTTGCCCTGCGGAGGGCGACCCTCCTTCTCACCCGGATCATGATCCGGTCGGCGGACCGCGTCGTGTGCGCGCTCGAGCCGTGGATGTTGGAGGGCTACCAAATCCGCCCGGAGCGGCTCGTCCACGTTACCAACGGGGTCGACCGCCCATACGTACAGTCGCTGCGGCCCGCGGCACCCCCTGAGGGCGCGGCGGAGACGGTGATTTTCTACTGTGGCGTCGTCACCGAGGATCGCGGCGGAATGCTGCTTCTCGACGCGTTCCGAGTGGCAGCTGCGACGCTTTCGGAGCCACGTCTGATCGTCGCCGGGGATACCAACCCGAAGTCGGAACGGTCATTCCGGCAGGCGATCGAGACCCGGGGCCTCGGAAACCGGGTCACCTTTCTAGGGGAGACACCATCCGAGGAGGTCATTCGCCGGATGTATGAGGCGACGATTTGCGTGTTCCCCTTTCCTCACCGACCGGAGCTGGAAGGGATCTATCCGATCAAGGTCCTGGAGTACATGGCCGCCGGAGCGGCAATAGTCGCCACAGATCTCTCGGGTGTGGCACGCCTCACCGACAACGGCCGAGCCGCCTATCTGGTTGCGGCCAAGGCAGAGCCGCTGGGGGAGGCAATCGTCCGGCTCGTGTCCGATGTCGGCTACCGTCACCGACTGGCCGAAGCGGCACTCGAACGGTCTTCAGAGCTTGACTGGCCGGTGGTGCAAGCGCCCATTCTCGATGCCATTCACTCGCTTGTTCCGGCTCGCGCGACGAGGCCGCAACCGGTTGGCTGACTCGAGCGCTTCGGGCCAGCCGGCGGCAGACGCGATGTCGCACCCTCTCATTGTGGCCGTTGTATTGAACTGGAACAGCGCGGACGAAACTCTCTCCTGCGTCCAGTCGCTCCTGGGTCAGAGCTATCCCAACCTGCAGGTGCTGGTTGTCGATAACGCGTCCTTCGACGGGGCGATCGAGAGGGTTCGGGATGAGTTCCCCCAAGTCCATGTCCTGCAGCTGGAGCGGAACACCGGATACGCGGGTGGAAACAATGCCGGAATCCGGAAGGCGCTCGTGCTGGGGGCTGACCAGGTCTTGATCCTCAACAGCGACGTCATCCTCGACCCGCCGGCCGTAGAACTCCTGTCTCAGGCAATGGGCTCCGGTGTGGCTGTGGCTGGCCCCACCGTTTACGACATGGATACGCCGGCGCGCGTCCAGAGTGCCGGCTGCCTGCGGCGCGAATGGTCGAGCACCTTCCGGGTATTGGACGATGTCCCGGAATCGGCGAGTCGCGGCGTCGACTATGTGGCGGGATGCGCCCTCCTGATGTCGCGAGCGGCCGTGGAAAGTGTGGGCCTGTTCGACGATTCGCTCTTCGCCTACTGCGAAGAGGTGGATTGGTGCCTGCGAGCAGGACAACGAGGGTATCGTGTCGTGCACGTGCCGGCCGCCCGCGTGTGGCATCGGCGGGGAGCGTCAACCCCATCGCCTGTCCAGTCCTTTCTGCTCAGCAGGAACGCGCTCACCGTGGCGTGGCGGCGCTCTCGGGGTTGGCGGAGGATTACGTCAGTCCTATATCTCACACTGCTGCGCGACCCGCGACGCGCACTTGTCCTACTCCGTCGTGGTGACATCCGCGGGGCCGTCGCCGTTGCGCAGGGTGTTGGCTGGCATCTCCACCTGTTTCGGACCAGAAGCCCGCTGCAATTCCTTCAGACTCGGGCCTCGACGGGATCGCTGGTCGATGCCGACCAAGATAGCCAATAGGAGTGAAGCTGGCGGATGTCCGGTCAGCCAGGGCCAACAGGGGCTGCTCACCGGTTTGTCGCTTCGCTCATGTCGATGGATCCCAGCAGGCGGATGACGCTCCAACGGCGGATGACGAACCGGAGCGGATCGCCGGTCACTCCACGGAACGTCTGAGCCAGTCCAGCGGGCCGGAGATGGAGTGTGTGCCACCGACCGTCTGGCACAAGGTGGTACGCCCCGGATATGTTGGGGACTTGGGCCGCTTGGCTGCTGCCCGGCCGCAGCAGCCCACCCGAACGGAAGGCGAATGTTGGGCCGAGACGTATCGCGGTCGGCTTTTCCGCCGCGTGGATCTGGACCACTGCGCTGCGATAGTAGTCGGCAATCGTTGCTGTTCTGGCCAAACCTTCGACGTCTCCCTCGCCCAGGAGCAACAGCTGAGCGTTGGCGTCGCGAGTCCGGTATACGACCTTCAGGTTGGTCAAGGGGGCCGGCTGGCGCACCATGTCGAGGAGAAAGTCATGCTGGTAGGAGAGCGGCACCGGCATGGCAGCGAACCGCGCGTAGTGCCCGAGTGGCCCGCCGCGGAGCAACTGCTCGCCTTCGTTCGGCACAAGCAGCGCCGGAGTGTTGAAGCGCAAGTCGAACCCTGACTGAACGAAAGGTCTGCGGTCGAGCAGGATGTATGCAGACTGGGCCGGCCCCGGGAAGGGGTCCCCTCCAAGCCTCAGGCTCCCGGATACCTTCGCGCCGTCGACGGTAAACATGGGCCGAGAGAGTCGAAAGGAGCGAGATCTGTTCCCGCGTGATTCATAGGGGTTCACGACCACAAGGCCGCGGGAGAATCGTCGGAGCAAGAGGCCGTTTGGTGTCCGGACCCGGGAGCTGGACTCCGGCGTCCCGAGGGGTACCAGCTCGTCACTGTAGACATCTGTACCCCGCGCCCGACCGTACCCCACCACGCCGGGCACGTAGGCCGCTGGCGGCCCGAACGAGCCAACAAAACTGAATGCTGAGTTCCGATTGGCCCCGAGGAGGTATGCCGCATAGACATAACGCTGCACGGAATAGTCCTGGCGATACGTCAGGTATCGGTCCCACGGCGGCCGACCATAGACCAGGAACCGAGTTCGGGGAAGCGATCGCATCAGCGCCAGCTCCGGGGCAATGCTGGTGCTAAAGAAGGACTCCGCGCTCCGCACCCGGTAGGTCCCAAAATCCTCCAGCATCGCGCCCCCGGCGATGGTCAGCAGAGTGCGTGCCGACCGGATCCAGGGCCCGGTCCTCGGCTGGCCCACCGGTATACCAGGATTTATGACCAGGAATCGTTGCGGCCCCAGATCTCTCCGGATCAGTGTGACTAGCCTCCTCACGCCGGCAGCATACCCGGTGCAGAACGCGTGATCTGCCGGAGGGCCGCCCGGGCCGCAAATGACCGACTCCCGTCTGGCGCTGGTTGATTGCAGGCCGGGACAAGCCGCAGGACTCAACGCCGGCGAGCCCATCCGGCGACCGGCCGGATTGGTAGAGAGGGTGACCGATCCCGAGGGAACGTTATCAACCAAGAGCCCGTTCAGCCCGCTTTTCGCTGTGAACCGCGTCAGCTGCCCGGCGACCGTGGAGTCATATCGTCGTGACAGAACATTCCCGGCCAGCCAGTGGGCCCAACAGAACGGACTCCCATCCGGCGCCCGGAGGAGTGGCAGTCGAGAGAAATCTCCGATCGCGTGGTACTGGGTCCACCCGTCGAGCTGTGACTGTACCGGTGTCGGCCCCTGGGCCGCCCAGGTGTATCCGAGCACCGGCAGTCTGCGGTTCAGGTGGTGGAGCTTCTGGACCACGGACGGGTAGCTGAACACGCCGACACCGGTGAGCTGCCCCTGGACCCACACGACGCTGCCATGGGCCGCCACAAATTGAAGCAGTTGGGGCGCGTAGACCTGATTCTGAACACCTCCGAGCGTTAGCGCCACGTGATCGGGGCTCGGGATGAAAGAGACCCTGTTGAAGACCGGGTGCGCCGACTCGCCACACCCCGCCAGAACGACAGCAATCATTGAGAAGAGCGCCAAGGCAAGCCCGCGCGAGTGGCGATGTGACACGATGAGCTCCGTCCGGCCTGGGTGAAAGCGAGCCCCTTGCTCGCACTTGCCCAGGATCGTCATGATGGGCCCTGACTTCTGCAGCGCAGCTCACGCTGGCGCCGTTGGGCCAATACGAGTGTACGTGGACCGAAGCAATGGCCCGTCCCGATGGACCTAAAATGGGACACTTTGTGCTCCGAACGAGCCAGGCTGGACGATCAACACGCCTTCGCCTCGATCTTGTTGCGAAGCCGTTCCTTGACAAGAGCATGAGACTGGACACCCCCACACCTGTGGAGTCCGGCCAGGCCGAGCGCCACGCGGCGTCACGACTGGTTGCGGAGGCGCTCGACGCAGTCATCGCTCGCTATCCGGCCCCGCTCCGTCCCTACATAAACCGAAGCTACGACCGCTTTCTCTTCGACGTGTCGCTTGCCGAGCCGTTCCGACCGGGAAGCCGACGCGTGTGTGACGTGGGCGGGGGCTATTCGCCCTTTACGGCCGTGTGCGCAGCACTGGGGGCAAGGGCCACTCTGATCGACGACTTTCTCGATCCCTGGTTTGGTCACGAGATGGAGGCGTTCCTGCGGATCCTCGATGAGTTTGGCGTGGAGGTCGTGCGGAGGGACGCGCCGGTCCAGGGAGCGGGCCTCCTGCCGGCCAGCGTCGACGTCGTAACCTGCTTCCATTCCATGGAGCACTGGCATTGCTCTCCCAAGGCGCTGTTTCACGAGCTGACCCGCTCTCTCGTCCCAGGGGGTTCGTTCATCCTCGCGGGCCCAAATGCGGTCAACCTGAGGAAGCGCATCAGCTGCCTGTTTGGGCGTTACACCTGGAGCCCGATGTGGGCCTGGTACGAAGAGCCGACTTTCCGGAGCCATGTGCGCGAGCCGGATGTCCGGGACCTTCGCTACATCGGTTCGGATCTCGGTCTGGTTCACGTCCGCATCATCGGCAAGAACTGGATGGGACTGCGAAACCAGAACCCCGTAATTGCTTGGGCCGCACGTTTCGGAGACCGGCTGCTTCAGGAAATGCCGGCACTCTGTAGCGACATTTATCTTCTCGGGGCCGTGGCTTCCACTCCGGTCGACTCTTCATGACCTGGGCCCCGGTCTCGACCGGTCAATCAGCCGATGGCCTCGAATCGCAGGATGGGTCGGGTTAAGGGGAGCGTGGGCCACCTGGACCGTTCACTGAGCGTCGAGGACGTTCGCCAAGTGTCCGTGGCGTCGGGAGCCGGGGGAAACACATCCGTAGAAGGGGCGGGGCCACAGACCGCCAGCGCGGGAGTGAGCCGGAATATCCTGGCGAACCTGATCGGAAACGGCTGGACCGCCCTCCTGGCGCTGGCCATGGTGCCGCTGTACGTCCATCTGCTTGGACTCCAGCAGTACGGAATCGTGGGCTTCTACACGGCGCTGCAAACCCTGGTCGTGTTGCTTGACCTGGGCATCAGCACCACCCTAAACCGAACGCTTGCGCGGCTCTCCGCCTACCCCGACAGCGGTCAGCAGATGCGAGACGTCGTCCGGACCCTCGAGATGCCCTACTGGGCAGCCGCTGGGCTGATCTGCGTGCTCATGGCCGCCGCCAGTCCGTTGATCGCGGACGGATGGTTTCGGAGCCACCACATCAGCACGGCAACACTTCAGCAGGCGCTGCTGCTCATGGGCTTCGCCATGGCCCTCCAGTTTCCGTTTGCACTCTATTCGGGCGGCCTCCTGGGCCTCCGACGTCAGGTGCTTCTGAATGTCATCATGGTGGCGGTCGGCACCCTTCGCGCTATCGGAGCGGTTGCGATCCTGGGGCTGGTCTCGCCGACTATCCAGGCCTTTCTGATCTGGCAGGTGGTCACCAGCCTGCTGTTGTCGGCGCTGACGGGCGTGGCCCTGTGGCGCTCGCTTCCCCACTCGACGCTGCAACCGGCGTTCAGGCGGGAAATTTTGCGCACGAGTGCCGGCTTTGCCCTCCGGATATTCGCGATGAGCGTTCTGGCTTTGATCGTGGTACAGGGCCCACGCCTGGAGGTCAGCCGGCTGGTGTCTCTCAAGGAGTTCGGCTACTTCACGATCGCGACCGTGCTGGTCTCGGGCCTGGGCCTGGTCGTGGTGCCGGTGTACTCGGCCGTGTTTCCGCGACTTACTCAGCTGGCCGAGCTGACACAGCAGCAGGTCATGGCCCGGCTCTACCACGACGGCGCCCAGATGGTGTCCGCCCTGGTGCTGCCGGCGGCCTGCACCCTGGTGGTCTACGCACCGCAGGTTCTCTACGTGTGGACGGGCAGAAGCGGCGTCGCGGCGGGGGCCGGCACCCCACTGGCGTTTCTTGCGGCCGGGTCGGCGGTCAACGCCATGATGTACATCCCCCAAGCCCTCCAGCTCGCCCACGGATGGACTCGCCTGACGATCGGGCTCGGCACTGCCATGGTCGCCATCGCGCTGCCCTGCACGTTCATTCTCACCGAGCGATATGGGATATCGGGGGCGGCATTCACCTGGCTGGCCACCAATGCTGCAGCCCTCCCGGTTGACCTCTGGCTCACCCATCGGCGGTTCCTGCCCGGGCACCTGATCCGTTGGTTCCGGGTTGACGTCCTTCCCACCACCGCCGTCAGTACCGGCGTCGCCCTGCTCTTCCGTCTCGCGCTGCCGGGCTCACCCAACCGCTACTTGGCGCTGGCGGAGCTGGCCGCCTGTCTCGCAGGCGTGTCCCTGGCGGCAGCCCTCGTCACCCCGCGTACGCGAGGCCCGGTCATCTCCTTGTTGCGAGCCCGCGTTCCGGCCTTCAGCTAGTCTGATTGTGTCGCTGCGGGGCAGCCGGCCCTGCCGAAGGGAGGGCGTGCTGGGGCAATTCCTGGTGGTGGGTGGCGCGGGGTTCATTGGGTCGCGCCTTACGCTTCGGCTGCTGTCCCTCGGCCACCAGGTCCGGGTGCTCGACAACCTCTCGACCGGTCTCCGCGGGAACCTGTCCTCGGCAGACAGCCCGCCGGAGCTGATCGTCGCCGACATGCGGGATTCGGCCTCGGTGACGGCGGCGATGGACGGCGTCGACGCGGTCGTTCTGCTGGCCGCGATTCCCTCGGTTGCCCGCTCGGTGGCAGACCCGGTAGGAACAACGGACGTCAACATCGGGGGCATGGTGACCGTCCTGGAGGCGGCACGACGGCGCGATGTGGAGCGGCTCGTCTTTGCGTCCTCGGCCGCCGTCTACGGTAAATCACCCGATCCCATGCCCCGACGCGAATCACAGACGCCGTTGCCGGCGTCTCCCTACGCCGTGGCGAAGCTGACCGGAGAGCACCATGCGCGGGTGTTTCGGGAGCTATTCTCGCTTCGCACGGTAAGTCTCCGATTCTTCAACGTCTTTGGGCCGCATCAGCGCGTGGAGTCGGAATACGCATCGGCGGTACCGCGGTTCATGAGCGCCCTCATGTCGGGCCGTCGACCCGTCGTGTTTGGGACCGGCATGCAGACGCGGGATTTTGTGTACGTCGAGAACGTAGTCGACGCCGTGGTTCTCGCCGCCACGGGTGACGACCCGGGGCCGGGGCCATTCAACATCGGAGCCGGCCGGTCCACGAGTGTGCTGGCTATGTTGGAGATGATCGGCGGCGTGCTCGGGGTGACGGTTGAGCCGCAGTTCACGGACTCGAGGCCGGGAGATGTCATGGCGTCTGAGGCAGACATAGCCCTGGCTCGGTCGGCTCTCGGTTATGAGCCTCGGGTCCCGATCGAACAGGGTCTGGCGGAGATGGCTGCCTGGTTGGGCAACTCTCGCACGAAGTCTTAGGCGCCCGACTGAGCAGTCGCAACTAGGGATTCATCCCGCGACTCGGCGTCGAGGGCAGCGAGAAAGGCGTCCACATCGTCGAATAGGTGGGCCATTGCGCGGAGTCGCTCCTCCGGCCAGGTCCACCAGGCGATCTCTAGAAGTCGACGTCTTGTCGGCTCGTCGAAGCGGTATCGAACCAACCGGGCGGGACTGCCGGCGACCACGGCGTAGGGCTGCACGTCCTTGGTGACGACGGTTCCCGGTAGCACCACCGCCCCGTCCCCGATCCGCACGCCACCCATGATCATGGCGCGAGCGCCGATGCCCACCTCGTTGCCGACGATGGACCCGGGCGTGACCGGATACGTCTCGCCATGAACGAGATCCCAGCCAAATTCCGGCCGATGTGAGTGCATGGCCGGGTGCCAGGAAACATGACCGGACAATGGGTGCTCTCCCAGCCCGATCCAGACATCGGCCCCGGAGGCACAGAAGGCGCCCAGGGTGGAATCGCGGATGACATTGCCGCGGCCGATCACAGTGTAATCGCCAAGTACGGACCCGCGGATGGCGCTGTCTCGCTGCACGACCGTGTTTCGGCCCAGGTGTGAGTGTTGGATATCACAGCCGGCCCCGATACTGGCTGCGCCCTGGTCGGCGAGCAGATGGTAGTTCTCCTTGCGACCACGGTACCAAACGCGGCCCCCCCGGGCGGCCTCCACGGCGAGATAGCTGATCAGACCACGACGCGTTGCCCGCTTCCGGGTTCCTGGGTTCAAGAAAGCCGCCGGCCCAGGAGGTCGGTCACGCTCGAGATGCCGCGCATGATCGAGTGCGGGCGTTCTGGCTCAGCCGGCCCTCCTCCAATAGACGCCCGTCCAGTCCACGGGGGCCAGCTTCAGGAGGTCCAGATAGAGCGAGGCGGTTGCCGAGGTAGCTCCAGGAGCGTCAGCAGCCACCGCCATCACAGCCTCGCCATTCCTTTCTGGACCCGCCGACAGACAGAACAATATATCAACCAGGGCAATCGGGGGCGGCAAATGGGCTACACTTGCCTGTCACGTTGCCCGTAACCCCATGAATCAGTCACTCGGCCTTCCCCGCCTCCCATCGACGGCACGTGGCCCATTCCGGCTGCTGCCCCCGCTGCTCGGGGCAGCCGTCCTCTGCCTGGCGCTCGACCTCGGGCTGCTGTACTGGATCAGGATTGGGCCACCTGCCGGAAAGGGCGAGCTGTTCTTTGTCGAGCTGGCCGTCCTGCTCGCCGCCGCGGTGGTGGTGACGGCGGCAGGCATCCTGGCCCCGGAGGCGGCGCGAAGGGCCGCTCCGTTTCTGTTCGTCATCCTGGCCTGGCACACCGGCTTTCAGGTCCCGCTGGAGCCGACCCAGCGGTTCGTGCTCACGGTCTTCGACGTGCTGGTCCCACTGGCCCTGTTTCTGGGGCTGATCGGACACTGGCAGCTGGCGAGCGACGATCGGAAGACGTGGTTCCAGGAACACTGGCGGGTGATGCTCGTCTTCTGGGCCTTCTGCCTCTGGGGTCTCCTGCTGGCCATCATGCGCGACGTCGCCGTGCAGCCGATGCTGGCCAATCTCAAGTCGTTTCTCATCTATCCGCTGATCATGGTCATCATGCCCTGGCTGATCCGGAGCTGGAAGCAGCTCTACGCCGTCGTGGGCCTGATGCTGGTGCTGATCACGGAGCGGGCGCTCGACGGGCTGCACCAGGCCCTCACCCATCAGGTGCTCAAGTTCCAGACACTGCTGAGCCCAGGTCACATCGTCTACCGCATCGACGGCGATATGGCGGCCACCAATCAGTACGCCACCTATCTGTTGACCGGCGCCCTCATCCTCCTGGCGCTGGTGGCGGCTTCGAAGCTGAGCAGGCGGTCCCGATTGGCGTTGGTGGCGCCGCTGGCGTTCATCAGCCTGGCGCTGTTGCTCACCTACAGCCGGGGCGCTTGGCTGGGCACGGCGGTGGCCGTGGTCACGCTGCTCTTCATCCTGCGGCCGCGTCAGTCGCTGGCCACGCTGGGGGTCTTTGGGGCCATCATCGTCATCATTGAGGTGGTCCATCCAGGGGCGGGCAGCCAGGTGCTGGCGCGCGCCAACGACTACGACCATTCCATCGTGGCTCGGGAGCAGTATCAGGCCATCGGCATGGCGGTGATCCAGCACTATCCACTGGGGGCCGGTTGGGGAGCGTGGTTTGCGCGAGTACCCAGTGGCGTCCAGGCGGTGCCAGGCTTCCCCTGGTACCACGACGACTATCTACAGCTGGCCACGGAGATCGGCATCGCGGGCGTGGCAATCCTGATCTGGATCCTCGGATCTATAGTGCTCCTGGGCTGGCGTGCCAGCCGGATGGCCCTCGACGGTACGCAGGCGGCCCTCCTGGCCGGCCTCACGGCAGCCTTCGTGGGCATGCTGGTTCAGACGGCGACTGACCAGTTCCTGTGGCATGCCGACATTGCGCCCCACATCTGGATCGTCGGAGGGCTCATCGGAGCGGCCGCGACGCTGCTCTCGGCGGAGCGCGCCAGGCAGCGCAAGATCGACGAGGCCGTCGAGTTCGCGGAGCAGCGACACGGGCCTCGAGCCGTGACTACAAGCGCTCCTTCGGCACACCCATAGGCGTTTTCCTGGTTGGTCCGAAGGCCATCAACATGCTAGATTTGCAGAGTCCAGCGCCCCTCGGAGCCCCTCCCACATGCAGACCATAGCCCGAAACAGCCAGGCCAACGCCTACCTCAACGTCTTTCGTCGGTGGTGGTGGCTGCCCGTTTTGCTCGCCGTCCTGTCGGCGGGCCTGACCTACGCCGGCACCAAGGCTTTGATCAAGCCCCAATACGGGGCGACCATCCAGCTGCAGATACAACCGACAGACGTTGGAGCGACCAACAACCAGGTGGTGGATGCGAATGCCGCCGCCACGCTGATGACCAGTGGGACCGTGCTGAACCTGGCCGCGCATCATCTCACCGGTGTCGCGGCCACCGATACCGGCGCGCTCTATCGGACCAGCTGCATCGCAGACAGTGCCGACCGCTTCGTCTCCTGCAGCACCACGAGCCGGAACTACCTGGTACCAGCCATGGTCCTCAACACACTGGCGCACACCTTCATCCCATGGAACCGTCAGCGCCTGAGGAGCGTGTTCCAGGGAGACATCAGCGGTTACAGCAACCACATCAACCAGCTCAACAAAGAAATCGCCAGGCTGAAGAATCAGCTGAAGACGGTCTCGCCCTCGTCCTTGCAGTACAGCTTCATCACCAACCAGATCCTCCAGGACAAGAGCAGCCTCCAGTCGTTTTTTTCTCAGCGTCAGCAGGCCTACAGCAGCATCACGGCCGACGCCGGCTCCGTTACCGTCACCAGCCCGCCGGCGGCGAAGGACGTTCCCGTCAGCCCCCATCCCGCGCGCAACGCGTTCCTGGGCGCCATCGTGGGCATCGGCATCGCCGCGGCCCTGATCGTTCTGCTCGAGTACCTGGACGACTCGTTCCGCTCGAGCGATGAGGTGGCCGAGGCCACCGGGCTCAGCATTCTCGGCGCAGTCCGGCGGTACGAGGAGAGTGGCGAGGAGATGGGCATGGTGGCGGCCAAGAAGCCGCGTACCGCCATGGCCGAGGCGTATCGCGTGGCGCGCGCGAATATTCAGTTCACCAATGTCTCAGGGACGCTTCGCGTTCTGGTCATCACCAGCGCCCGAGACGGCGAGGGAAAGACGACCACGGCGAACAACCTCGCGACCACCTTTGCCCTGGCCGGTCAGCGGGTGCTGCTCGTCGACGCCGACCTGCGGCGGCCGGGACTCACCAAGATGCTCCACCTCAAGGACGTGGCCGGCCTCAGCTCGGTCCTCGTCGAGCCCGGCACGGCGGTCATTCAGACCACCGAGGTGGCCGGACTCAGCGTGGTTCCCTCGGGACCCATCCCCCCCAACCCCGCCGAGCTGCTGGGATCACAGCGCATGCGTGACTGGGTGGAAGAGGCGGCCAAGCGCTATGACCTGGTCATTCTGGACAGCCCGCCCGTCCTCTCGGTCGCGGACACGCGGATCCTGGCGACCGTGGCCGACGGCGTCGTCATGGTCCTGGACCCCAGCCTGACCACGCGCCGGATGATCAAACAGGCCGCCCTGGCCATCGAGAACGTGGGGTCCCGGGTGCTGGGCCTGATCCTCAACCGCGACACCATGCGCGGCGAGGGCTACTACTACAACTATTACTACTATTACGGCAGCAAGGGGGAAGGGGAAGCGGAGCGGGCTCCGGCGCGCTAGTTTCTCTCGCCCCGCCGGCCGGATCGCAGCCATCTCTCTCGGACAGGAATCCGGCGGTCCTGACCTACAGGACCTCCAGCCGGCTATGGTCTCCGAGCATGAGCCGGTAGGTCCGCGGCTGCACGCCGCCGCGGCGGATCTCGACGTCGCGGCCGATCAGAGAATCCTCTATCCGGTGCGGGACGTGCTCGATGACGGTGTTCTCCATGATGATCGAGTGCTCGATCTCGCTGCCCCGGATCGTGCAGCCCGAGCCGATGGCCGAGAAGGGGCCAATGTAGCTCTCCTCGATGGTGGCGTTCTCGCCGATGATGAGCGGGCCCCGAAGCCGGCTATGAGTGACCGTTGCGCCGGCACGAATGATGACCGTCCCCTGGAGGACGGAGTCGTCGGAGACCGACCCCTCGTTGGCCGGCCCTAGTCGCTCCAGAACCAGCCGGTTGGCGTCGAGCATGTCCTCCATCTTGCCGGTATCGATCCACCAACCCTCGACCACACGTGCCTGGACGTCGTGGCCGCGGTCGACGAGCCAGGAGATGGCATCGGTGATCTCCAGCTCCCCGCGGCCGGAGGGGCGGATGCTCTCCACGGCGGTGTGGATGGTTGGGTCGAAGAGGTAGATGCCCACCAGGGCAAGCCGGCTGCGCGGCTGCGCCGGCTTCTCCTCGAGATGCACCACCCGGCCCTCGCGTAGCTCGGCCACGCCGAACTGCTGTGGATTGGGGACGTCGTGCAGGAGGATCGACGCGCAGGCCGTCGACGCGGCGAAGTCCTGGACGTATTCCCTGATACCGGCCTCGATGAAGTTGTCGCCCAGATACATGACGAAGCGGTCTGGTCCGAGGTACTCACGCGCGATCTTGACGGCATGGGCAAGGCCGGCGGGGCTGTCCTGACGGATGTACGTGACCCGGGCGCCGAACCGCTCGCCCGATCCCACGGCCTCCTGGATCTGATCGGCGGTATCGCCGACGACCAGGCCGATGTCGGTGATGCCGGCGGCGACGATGTCCTCGAGAACGTAGAAGAGCACCGGCTTGTTGGCCAGCGGGACCAGCTGCTTGGCGCCCGAATAGGTGAGCGGCCGGAGACGCGTGCCCTTGCCCCCGCTCAACACCAGGGCCTTCACGCGCGACCCCTTTGGCCTGTCATCCTTGAAGGATAGCCCGAGGCTGGAGCCGGCTCGGCCGCGGGTCTAGGGCAGGTCGACGGCCTCGCGTCCGAATGCCAGGTCGAGCAGCCAGCTTGCCGCAACCCGGACCCGGCCGCCGGTGCTGGGCATCTTGCCCAGGTAGACGGCGCGCCACATGGCCCAGGCCGGTGCGCCCGACAGATGGAACCCGTAGACGCTCGCGACGCCGGCCCGTTTCCCCACCATGGCCAGCTCCCCAATGGGTGTGTAGCGGAAAGGCTGCGGAGATTGTCCATCGAGCGACCGGACGATGTTCGCGGCAACGGCCTTCCCCTCGCGGGTCGCGTTCTGCGCGGTTGGGCTATAGGTCTTGTGACCTCCCGGCATGGGAATCTCAGCACAATCACCCAACGCCCACACACCGGGCCGGTCGGCCGCCCGCATGCACTCGTCGGTCACCATGCCGTGGTGTTTGCCCAGCTGAGCGCCCGATTCCTCGATCACCGGGTTCGGCCGGACACCACCCGCCCAGATGAGCAGGTCACAGGCAATGTCCTTCTGACCGTCGACGGGTGGATCCACCTCCACGGATTCGGCAGATGCTCCCGTGATCTTGGTGTCCAGGGCGATCCGGACACCATGACGCTCCAGCGCCGACTGTGCGTAGCCGGCCAGGTCTTCGCTCAGCTCGGGCAGCAGACGCTCCCCGGGGTGCACGACGAAGGTCCGCACCTGGTCGCGGCGCAGGTTGGGGTAGCGAGGCAGGCTGTACTGGATCAGATCATTCACGGCCGCGGCCGTCTCCACGCCCGAGAACCCTCCACCGCCGACGACCACCCCGAGCGGCTCTTGAGGTTTGGTTTCCGCAGATGCGTTGGCGCGTTCCAGTGCTCGAAGCACCCGGCTACGGATGCGGCCGGCATCTCCAATCGACTTTATGGTCAGGGCGTGCTGCTGCAGACCCGGGATGTCGTGGAAGTTCGTCTCCGAGCCGAGGGCGACGACCAGGTGGTCGGCTTCCAACGTCCGCGTGGGGGCTGGATGTGGGCTTCCGGAGCTGAGATCAACGGTGACCTGGCGGCGCTCGGTATCAAGCCGAATGACATCACCCTGCAAGAATTCGATTCGCGGCGAGATGGAGCGAATCGGCACCACAACATCCTCGCCGTCAACCTCGCCGCCGGCCAGCTCGGTGAGGAGCGGTGTGAAAACGAGGAAGTTGTGGCGGTCGACGAGCGTGATCCGGCACCGGGGTGCTGGGAGCAGGCGGCCAAGCTCACGTGCCGCCGAAGTCCCGGCGAACCCCGCGCCCAGGATGACGATGTGTGGGGGCATGAGCGTTATCCTCCGGCTGGTGTTCCCCGAAAGGACGGCATGTTCTGGACCGTGGGTCCTCCTCTCCAATCGGCTTGTCGCGACAACATCAGGAGCCGCACATGACGGACAGAAGAACGCTTTCCTCAGGCCCCGTTGCCGGACGGGACTTGGAGTCGCCCCGGACGACAGGCGATCGGCGCGGACCGACATAGACACATTTGGCAATCGGCGGCGTGCCTTCTGCTGCCTATCATCAGAGAGTGGGCGTGTCGAACCGGTAACGAAGGCGATCAACTGAGTGAGTGATCAGGACCGCACCGGCCCGCCACCGGTGTCCGGCCCGGATGTCGAGCGGCCGCCGGCGACGGAGCTCGAAGGATCCCTCGGAAGGCTCGTCGAGCACATCTCCGACATCGTGACGCTCTTGAGCCCGACGGGCGAGGTGCTGTACCAGAGCCCGTCGATCGCTCGGGTCCTCGGGCATGACGCGGAGGTCCGCAGGGGGCACAACATCTTTGTGGCGCCAATCGTTCATCCCGACGACCTACCGGTCAAGCGTCGCTTCCTCCAGGAGGCCGTCGAGGGGCGCGGCGAAGTCCGCGCTGAGTTCCGGCTCCGCCACGCCGACGGAAGCTGGCGATACGTGCAGGCGGTGGGCATTCTCGATCCTGGCTTGGGAGGCGTGGTGGCCACCTACCGAGACGTCACGGAGGCCAGAAAGGCCTCGGCCGCCCAGCGGTTTCTTTATGAGGCTGGACGCCAGCTGGCCTCATCACTGGACTACGAGTCCACGCTGGCCTCGGTGGCACGCCTGGCGGTCCCCGAGATTGCCGACTGGTGCGTGGTCGATCTGGTCGATGGCGACGGCAATCTGAAAAGGGTCGCCGCCGCCCATTTTGATCCGGCCCGTGAACAGTGGGCCGTCGAGATGGCCGCTCGCTACCAGCCCACGGAGCCGGGCACCAGGGACGCACTGCGCGCGGGCGAGTCGCGGCTGGTCTCGGAGATCACGGAAGAGATGCTTTCCGCCTCCATTTCGGACCCGAGCTATCTCGACGAGCTGAAGTCCGCCGGGCTCCGGTCGGGCATGACGGTTCCGCTGATCGCACGCGGGCACCGGCTCGGCGTGGTCACCTTCCTCACCGCCGAGTCCGGCCGGCGGCTGGATGAGCGGGATCTGGCGGTCGCCGAGGAGCTGGCCATACTTGCCGCGCTGGCCATTGAAAACGCCCGGCTCTACCAGGCGGCGGAGCACAGCCGCGCGCGCCTGCAGGACCTTTTCATGATGGCGCCGGCCATCATCGCCGTGTCGCGGGGGCCGGATCAGGTCTTCGAGCTGGTGAACCCCAAGTTCGTCGAGCTGCTGGGGGAACGGGATTTCGTGGGCCGGGAGGCACGCGAGGCGATCCCCGAGGCCGACCGGCAGGGTGTCCTCGACCTCGCCGACCATGTATTCCGGACCGGCCGGCCGTTCGTCGCGGACGAGATGCGGGTTGAGCTGGTGGGAGGCGACGGCAAGCTACGCGAGGGGTACTTCAACTTCGTCATCCAGCCGACCAGGGACCTGAACGGTGCCATCGACGGCACCATGGTTCATGCGATCGAGGTGACGGAGCAGGCACAGGCGCGGACGGCAATCGAGCGGTTCGCCGCTGAACGTAACGCCATGCTGGCCCAGATGGCGGAAGGCGTGGTGATCGTCGATCCGACGGGTACGGTGACCTTCATGAACGATGCGGCCGCCCGGATGTATGGCGGCCGGACACTGGGCTACAACGCCCTGGAAATGCCCGAGTCGCTGACCATCTCAGAGCGGTCGGGCGATGTGACGGAGATCGACCAAACGCCGCTGGCGCGGGCTCTGCGCTTTGGAGAGACCGTCGAGAACTCCGAGGTCAGGGTGCGTCGAGCCGATGGCTCCCAGGTCATCCTTCAACGGAGTGCGGCGCCCGTCTGTGCCGAGAACGGCACGCTGGTCGGCGCAGTCATGACCGTTCGCGACGTCACCGCGCTGCGCACGATTGAGGAACAGAAGAGCGAGTTTCTGACCGCGGCGGCCCATGATTTGCGCACGCCGCTGACCACCATCAAGGGGTTGGCTCAGTACCTGGAGTCGCGGGGCCGTCGAGATGGCCATGAGCCAATCGCCCAGCACCGGGACGCGCTGCGGCGGATCGATTCGAGCGCCTCACGGATGTCGGACCTGATCGACGAAATGCTGGACGTTACCCGGACCGCCATGAACCAGCCGGTACCGCTGAAGCGTAGGCGAACCGACATCGTGCGGCTGGTGCGAACCGTGGCCGCCGAGCTGGCCGAGACCTCGCGTGGTCACCGCGTGCTGGTGGAGCCCTCCGTGGACCGGCTCACGGGCTTATGGGATCCGGTTCGGTTGGCTCGCTGCATCTCCAACCTCATCAACAATGCCATCCGCTATAGTCCCGACGGCGGAGACGTGAGGGTCAGCATCGATCGGTCCGCCGGGGAGAACGGTCCCGGGGCGGTAATCGGCGTCCACGATCGAGGAGTGGGCATCGCCGAGGAGGACCTCCCGCGCATCTTCGACCGGTTCTATCGCGGCCGAAATGTGGCCGGCAAGATCAGTGGAACAGGCATCGGCTTGGCCGGCGCTCGGTACATCGTCCAGGAGCACGGGGGGACCATCGGCGTGGAGACGGAACCGGACGCCGGCACCACGTTCACGATTCGCCTCCCACTGCGGCCACCGTCCTCCGAGCCGACGACCTCCGCGGTGGCCTCAAGGAGCTGATCGGGCCAGCCGGGCAGGGACGGGCGTATCGTGAGTTTGCTCCGCCGGGTCACGCCCCAGGAGCCCACGGTGGCGGCCCGTCGGCTTGGTCTGGAAGAAGGCGGGGGTGGCCCACAGGCCACCCCCTTTGCTGTCTTACCTAGCGGTCCCGGTGTCGGCCGTGTCCGCTGCGGATGAGCCGGGTCATCGGCTCTACATTGGCCTTGTCGCAGGTGTTGGCCAGGCAGCCGAGATGCCAGGCATCCTCCACCGTGGCCAGCAAGGAGAAGTGGTTGTAGGGCACGAACGAGTCGCGCGGGTGGCCGGCCTTGCTGCGGATGACGATGGTCAAGACGTGGCCCCCGCCCTGACCCGCGGGCGAGTCGCAGCAGCCACTGTCATCGCCGAAGCCCTGATAGCCGTTGTTGGTGAAGTCAGACTCGTCCCAGGTGATGATGATCGCCGACGGCTGGTGCCAGGCGCGAGAGCTCATGATGGCATCGACGGTTGAATGCAGAAACGCGTCGCCCATGGAGATCAGGCTCTGGACCTGGGAGAAGTCGCACGGATCGGATGTGGTCGGAGCGGCCACGCCGTGCATGTCGTGGCACTGGTCGGGGCTGATCCACACGAAGTTGGGAGCCCTCTTGGCGTTTAGGTCGCTCTGTAGCTGCGAGAAGTCGACGATGTTTTTCATCCGGCTGGCGCTGGCCGCCACGTCCTGGTAGCTGACAAACGGATCGTGCTTGCGCTCGTAGAGCTGGGCCCCGTAATGCGCATCGCCGCAGGCATGGTCGAACTTGTAGTACGTGGTCTCGCCGGAGATGGTGGTCGGCGTGGCCGTGCCCGAAATGCAGTCGTTCAGGGACTGCATGTATGCCCGCCAGGTCAGATGCCGTGCTTCCAGCTGATCGACCAGGTTGGTCACGTTGAGACTCGTGTCGGCGTCCGAGGTCACCCCGTTGAGTGAGCCCGAGGTGGCAGAGATGTAGTTGGGCTGACTGGGATGGGTGACACCGTAGTAGTTGCCGGCGACGTTGTACTTTTGCACCGCGGCGTTGATCCAGGGAGCATTGGGATTCCCGAGCAGGGTGTCGTTCCCAGTGTTCTCCATCATGATCACGAAAATGTGACGGAGCGCCGTCTTGCCGTGATGCTGGTGATGATGACGATGATGTGCTCCCGAACGGGCAGAGACCGTCCCTCCGACGGCGAAGAGGGAGAGCGCGAAGGCGGCCACGAGAGCCAAACGAAGCGCAATCTTCCTGCTGTTTCTCATCTCGTCCTCCTAGTCCATGTCCTCAAATGAACGAGTGTGATCGTGTGCTGTTCTTGAGCTCACGGGTCAAAGACGGTCCGCTCACCTCCTTTCCGACACTGGTTCCTCTCAGTGGTACCACGGCGGAATCGGGGCCAGACCTCATCGGGCATCATGACCCGGCGTCGGCTTCCGGATTCACCCGGGCGTGATGGGAAGGCCAGACGGACTGCCGGTTTATGCGAAGGCGGTGCCACACTCCGGACAAAACTTGGTTCCTGCCTCGGCGGTGGTCCCACAGGATGCGCAGGTCAGTGGGGCCACGCTCTTGCCGCATTCGGGGCAGAACTTGGGAGTCCCTTTGACCTCAGCGCCGCAGTGCGGACAGGGCGCCACCTGCTCCTTGGCCGCACAGGCAGAACACATATACATCTCGGCGTTCCAGCAGTTGTCCCGGCACACCCAGCTGCCACAGCTCGGGCACTGCTCGAACTGGGACTGCACCTCGGCGCCCGCGGACGCGAGCGCCTTCTCCTTCTCCTTGGGCTCGGCGACGTTTTGCAGCATCGAGCTGCCCCGCTCCGCCACCTTCGTCAGCCGTCCGCCGAACATCTTCCCGAGTCCCTGGCTGGCCTTCTCGGCCACCTCCTGCGTCTTTGACGCCTTGAACGTGGACTTGTAGCCCGTTCCGCAGCGCTCACAGAAGAACTCGAACTGGAAGCCTTGGTCGTTGCTCAGATCGGTGAAGTTCGTCGTGTAGGGGACTCCGGCGACACTCATCTGAAGCTCCTTATTGCCGCTAACTGACGGCGAATTGTACGTCAGCCGGCGCAGTCCGCGACGGGACCGGCCGTTGTCATCAAACCGTCATCCATCCCACAGAAAGCCGTCATTGCGGCTCCCTACGTTGAGATTGTGGGCCGATAGAGACGGCCGAATCAGCGTAGTGGAGACTGGATGAACAGCGAGATGGTTCGGACACGGAGGCTCCCGCGGACCGTGCCGGCGACGGACACGGTGTGGGACGCCGGCACCGTACGCAGGTTCGCCAGGTCTGCCCTTCGAGGGGCGCTCGTGGGCGTTCTCACCTCCGGCGCAATGACCATCCTGGCATTCTGGCTGCGCGACGGAGGCGTGATGGGGGCCACCACCCTCGGCGATGGCCTGACCAGCGCCGGACGCCTGACCGGCCTTCTGGGCACCTATCTGCTGTTGCTCCAGCTCCTACTCATGGCGAGGATCCCATTTGTCGAGTGGCTTGTTGGGTTTGACCGTCTGACCGTGATGCACAAGCTCAACGGCAAGGCCACCCTGTACTTCATCCTGGCGCACGTGGTTCTGATCACGACCGGATACGCCGTGGTCGACCACGTGTCGATTCTTCGCGAGTCGATCATCATGCTGACGACCTATCCCGGGATGATGGCGGCAGTGGCGGGGACGATGCTGCTCATCGGAGTCGTGGGGACATCGCTGGTTATCGTTCGCCGGCGGCTGCGCTATGAAACATGGTTTCTGGTACACCTGATGGCCTACGCGGCCCTGCTTCTGGCCTGGTTCCATCAACTGCCCACGGGCAACGACTTTCTCATCAACCCCTTCGCGGCCGCATTCTGGGTGGCCATTTACGTGGCCACCGTGCAGCTCATCGTCCTGTTCCGGCTCATCCATCCCACCGTTCGGGCCGTCTGGCACGGGCTCAGGGTTGCAGAGGTTGTTCGGGAGGGGCGCGATACCATTTCCATCCGGCTCACCGGCCGGGACCTGCGCTGGCTGAACGCCCGTGCCGGGCAGTTCTTTCTCTGGCGCTTTCTCGATCGCAGCCGGTGGATGGAGTCCCACCCGTTCTCGCTGTCGGCGGCCCCGGATGGAAAGTCGCTACGCATCACTGTGAAGGTGCTGGGCGATTACACCTCGAAGTTGGCCGCCATCCGCCCCGGGACGTTCGTGGTGGCCGAAGGGCCATTCGGACGGTTTGTCGACGACGAGCGTACTACTGATCGGGCGGCCCTGATCGCCGGCGGCGTCGGCATCACCCCCATACGGGCTCTGGCCGAAGAGATGAACGGCGACGTGGTGATCGTGTACCGGGCGATGAGCGAGGAAGACGTCGTCTTCCGGTCGGAACTGGAGGAGCTGGCTCGGGAGCGCGGCATGACCGTCCGATTCGTCCTGGGCGACCATCGACTTCCGGAACATGCCCGGCTGATGTCGGCGGCCCACCTGCGCGAGATCATCCCGGATCTCCGGTCGCGTGAGGTCTATCTGTGCGGCCCACCCGGCATGGTGCGCCTTCTCGAGCGGAACGTGATCCAAGCCGGCGTCCATAAGTCCCTGATCCACACGGAACAGTTTGCCCTCTGAAGTGCCCGAACCAGCCACCAGAAAGGACAACTCCATGAACCCACTTAAGCCGCATCGCATCGTTCCGGTTGTGGCCATGACCGCGGTCACGGCCATTCCCGCGCTGACCATGTTCAAGGTGCTGACCACGGCCCCGCAGAGTCAGGCGGCTCCCCGACCGGTGGGCGGCACGACCAATCGGACGACCTCGGGCTCCACGTCCACGAGGCCAACCCCTGCCACGACCCCTACCGCCGCCTCGCCGACCGCAACGAAGCACTCGGCGACTACGACCGGCCAGTCCACCACGACCGCAACCGCGACTCCGACCAGGACCCGGGCGTCCGGCTCGACCTCCTCGCGTGTCGCGACGTCCAAGACATACCGCGGCCCCGCGGTCGCCGATCAGTATGGAATCGTGCAGGCGTCAGTGACCGTGAGGGGCAAGCGCATCGTCGGCGTCTCCATCTCGGCGCCCATGGACAATCCCCGATCCACCATGATCAATCAGACCGCGACGCCCATTCTTCGCTCCGAGACGCTGCAGGCGCAGAGCGCCAACGTGGCCGTGGTTTCGGGAGCCACCGAAACCAGCGACGCCTACATGCAATCTCTGCAGACTGTTCTGCAGAAGGCCGGGCTTTGAGCACTGTTTCCGCACCAGGACTGGGACATTTAGGACCCAGCGCCTGCCATAACCGTCTAGCATTCGTTGACGGTCGAAGATCTGGATACCTGTCGCTTAGGAATGCCGCGAGGAGAAAGAGATGAGATTGTTGATGCGCCTCTGCGCCGGCCTATCGTTGTTGATCGTGGCCGGCGTTGCGCCCGCGGCCCATGCGCAGACGGTCCCAACGGCCCCCAAGGGATTCCGGGTCTCCGTGTTTGCTCAGGGTCTGAATGAGCCGACGGCGCTGGCGGTGGGTCCCGACCATCGCGTCTACTTCGCCGAGCAAGGCGGTTTCATCGGAGTAGTGGGCCGCCACGGCGTGATGACGGTTGCGACCGGGTTCTCGACTCCCTTGGGCCTGGCATGGCATGCCCACCGGCTGTACGTGTCCTCGACGGGACGGGTCACAACACTGACTCCGTCCAATCACTTCCGCAGCTTTCGCCGTCGAACGATCGTCCGAGGTCTGCCGGCCGGCGAACACCAGAATGACGGCCTTGCCTTCCGCGGCAAGTGGATGTACGTGGGCGTCGGCTCGACATGCAACGCCTGTCGGGAGCCCGACCCTCGCAGCGCCACGATCATGCGGTTCCATGACGATGGATCGCATGCCCAGATCTACGCTCATGGCGTACGCAATCCCTTTGGTCTCGCCATCCGCCCGGCGACGGGCGGTCTCTACGCGACGGACAACGGACGTGACGACCATGACGACTCGGTCCCTGACGAGCTCAATTTGATCCTGAAGGGAGGCCGCTATGGCTGGCCGAGCTGCTGGGGCAATCACCTCGGGACCGGTTGTAAGGGAACCATCTCGCCGGTGGCCCTGTTCGAGCCGCACGCCTCGGCCGACGGCATCGTCTTCTATCGTGCCCATGCTTTCTCCAACAGCTACCGCGGCACTGCCTTCGTGGCTGAATGGGGGGATGACGCCAACAATCTGGGCACCGGCCACATCGTCAAACTGGTGAGATTCTCCGGGAAACGGACCAGGGTGTCAACCTTCGCCCGTGGCTTTCAGCATCCGCTGGCCGTGACCGTCTCGCCCAACGGGTCGCTGCTCGTGGCGGATTGGGGGACCGGGATCATCTGGCGGATTCGACGGGGATAGCGGCCGGAATGCGGTTCGGACCTGCCACGACGCTGATGACGGCCATGCTCATCGCTCCGATCGCGCTGCCGACCTCCACGCGGACTGCTTTCGGGCAGGTGACCCTCAATGCCGCCTGCACGCCAAGGGTCAAGACGTTGGCGAATGGCTTTGGGGCGCCCGACGACCTGGCCGTTCGTGGGCGGCACATCCTCTTCGGCGACATCAGGGCCGGCGAGGTGGTCGAGCTGAGCGGTGGCCGCCGCCAAATTCTCGTCCGGCATCTGCGGGTGCCTGAGGGCATGGTGGTGGCCGGGAAGCACAAGCTCATCGTCGTGGAGCAGGCTCTCAACCGGCTGGATGTCATCAACCTGAAGACGGGAAGGTCGTCCGTGCTGCTCCGGCTGAAGAACGGGACGGGGGCGGCGGGTGTGGACGGCATCGCGGGCTCTGCCGGAAACCTCATCATTCCCAATAGCCCTTACGGGACCGTGCTTCGGCTTCATGGAGGACGGCTCAGCACGCTGGTCAGCGGACTGTCGAGGCCCACGGATGCGACCGGCTATCGCGGAGGTCTGGCGATTGCCGACGAGAACGCGGATGCCATTTGGATGCTTCGCAAGGGCCGGCGCACAAAGCTGGCATCTCTCCCGACCCCCGACGACGTGGCGGTGGTGGGCAAGGCGCTGCTGGCCGTCACACTGGGGGACGGATCTCTCTGGGAGATCAAGCCCCGCGTTCGACGCATCTCGCGTATCTTCAGCCAGCCTCAGGGACTCTTGAGCCTGGGGCATCGAACCGTTATCGTGGCCGACAGCGCCCAGAACCGCATCGTCCGGCTCAGCCTCTCCAAGGGCTGCCTTCGTTGAGGTTGGCCGTCATGAAACCATCATCTTTCCCCACCATGGTGACGAGAGGAGAGCTCTGATGCGCTTGCTGGTTGTGGAGGATGATCCATCGGTCGCCGGCCTGCTTAAGAAGGGGCTGTCCGAGGAAGGCCACGTGGTTGACGTGGTCCACAACGGAGGTGCAGCGCTCGATCAGGCACACGAGGACATCTACGACGCGGTGGTGCTGGACGTCATGCTTCCAGGCGCCAGCGGGCTGGAAATCGCATCCAGCATGCGTCGAAACGGCGTCCAGACTCCGGTGCTCATGCTGACCGCGCGAGATGCGCTGCCTGACCGGCTGAAGGGGTTCGACGCCGGAGCGGATGACTATCTGGTGAAGCCGTTCGCGTTTGTGGAGCTGCTGGCGCGCCTCAAGGCCATCACCAAGCGGATGGGGCTTGCGCAGGAGGAAGACCGTCTGGTGGTTGCCGACCTGGTCATGGATCTGAAGGCCCACGAGGTCACGAGGGCCGGGTGCCCCATCGAGCTTTCGCCACGCGAGTACAGCCTGCTGGAATACCTCATGCGCAATGCGGGTCAGGCGCTGAGCCGTACCATGATCCTCGACCGCGTCTGGGAGTACACCTTTGATTCGTTCGCCAACGTCGTCGACGCCACCATCCGCCGCCTCCGGAAGGCGGTCGACGACAATTTTGACCGTCCACTCATTCACACGGTTCGTGGGGTCGGCTATAAGATCAAAGGCTGAGAGGCGATGAGATCTGTCCCGCGGCCCTCGATTCTTCGCCGCGGCGCCGGCGGAGATGACGCGGTTGTCAGCCGCCTCGGCTGGAAGCTGGCCGCGCTGACGAGCCTCCTGCTCATCGGCCTGGTCGTGGCGATGGGAGCAGCCATTTATGTGAAGGCCGGGTCAGATATGCTCCAGCCGATCCGGAGCATCGCCCAGAGCCGGGCGTCGGAGGATGCCGGCCAGCTCATTCGACCCTCTGGCGCACAGGGGAGTTTCCGAGGCCACGGAGGATTGCGGACCCCTCCACAGAGCCGGCAGCGACCGCCGGGAAATGAGCCGGTGATCGGCGGTGTGTTTGCCTATGACCTCGGCCCCAACTTGAAGGTGATCACCTCCAGCTCCGGAGGCCCGCGGGGTCGAAGGGTGCCCTCGCCCCAAGAGGCTCGGGACGTTCTCGATGACCGGGAGGCGGACTTTACGACCATCACTGTCCGTGGTGTGCACTACCTCGTCTACACGAGACCGGTCGTGCGCGGTAACACCCTCCTGGGGATCGTGCAGGTGGCCACGCCACTGACCGAATACGACAACGGTCGAGAAGCCCTGCTGAAGGTGCTGGTCCTGGTGGGGCTGCTCGGGGTGATTGCCGCGATGGGGATCACCGTGCTGGTCGTGCGCCGCGCCATGCGTCCCATTCAAGTCTCGATGCGACGTCAGCGGGATTTCGTCGCCGACGCGGCGCATGAGCTACGGACACCGCTGACGATACTTCGATCGGTCGCCGAGTCGGGAATCGGCCGGGGAGATGCCGAAGAGCAGCAGCGGGCCGAGATGACGCTTCACCAGACCATGCACCTGACGAGGCTGGTATCGGACCTCTCCCTCCTCGCCCGAGCGGATACCGGCAAGCTCGATTTTGCCCTCGCTCCGGTGGCGCTTGATCTTTTGCTGGCCCAGGTGGTTGACGATGCACTCATGCTCGCCGAGGATCGTGGGGTGCATATGCGCTCCGACATCGCGCCTGACGTGACGGTTCAGGGGGATACGGACCGGCTCCGTCAGCTCCTGCTGATCCTTCTCGACAATGCGCTGAAGTACTCGCCTCGCGCCGGCACGGTCTCGGTTCAGCTGGGCGTGAGCCGTCGTGAAGCGATGCTGCGGGTGCTGGATGAAGGCCCGGGGATCGATCCTCAGGATCTGCCCCACATCTTTGAGCGCTTCTACCGGTCAGACCGTTCCAGAACAGGGGACGGAACGGGCCTTGGATTGGCGATCGCCGATTCCATTACCCAGGCGCACCATGGACGCATTACCGCTGAGAACCGGTCGGGCTCCGGGGCCGTGTTCACCGTGGTGCTGCCCCTGCTGGACCACCGTGGCGCTCTCGAGCGCGACTCAGCGCCTACGCTGCAAGGTGCCTCTGGAAGAAGTTGATCGTGATCGGCCAGGCCTCGGCCGATGCGCTCTCGCTGTACATGTCCGGGCGTTGGTCATTGAGGAAGGCGTGGCCCGCCTGCTCGAAGACGTGCAGGCCATACTGGAGGTCCGCATCCTGGACGGCACGGACAAGATCGGGCACCTGCGGCATGATGAAGGGATCGTTGCGCCCGTACATAAGCAGGAGAGGACAGGACACAGCAGAGATCCTATCGAGCGGCGGGTTGCTGCCGTAAAAGGGTGCCGCCGCGTCTACGGCAACGCCCTCGACCAGGCTGCGCAGCGTCATCCCGCCTCCGAAGCAGAACCCGAGCAGCCCAACCTTGTCGCCGCACCAATCGTTTGAGCGCAGCCACTGGACGGCGCGATCCACATGGGCGGCCAGGGCTCCCATGTCCCGATTCCCCGACCACTGCATGACTTGACGAAGACGGTCTGCACGCTCGGCCGGCAGCGTGGAGAGCACCTCATTCAAGGCTCCCGGATCGCGTCGGCGCTCGGGCGGTACCCGTCCTCGCAGTGCGAACAACTCCATGACCTCCTCAGGCTTGACGGTGCGACCAAAGGGATCGACGGAGAAGAGGTCGGGAGCCGCGGTGATGAACCCCTCCGACGCGAACCGCCGGGTTATGTCCTGCACCCACTGGTCGATGCCGAAGGCTTCGTGGATCAGGACCAAACCGGGAGGACGCTCCCTGCCCGACGGCGTTGCGATAAACACGCGCATCTCGACGTCGGTGGTGGCGCCCGGGATGGATGTCCAGCGATCCGTTGTTTCCATGAATGTCCTCAGTTGATGGCGGCCGCCGGCCGCAGATGGCCGGGCGTGATCACAGGATGTTGGTCACGTCGAGCACGGGATAGATCGCCAGGTGCGCCAGCACCTCGTCTCGAATCTCCTTGAGTCGCTGGTCGGTCTTGGCCTCGAAGCGCATGGTCAGATTGGGTTCGGTATTGGACGCCCGAACGAGCCCCCAGCCATCCCCGAAGTCAACGCGTGCCCCATCGATAGTGATGACCCGGTGGTCGCGCTCGAAGTGCTCCTGAACCCGCTTGATGACCGTGAACTTCTGGTCGTCCGGACAAAAGAGGCGCTCCTCGGGAGTCGCGACATATTGGGGGGCCGATGCCATGACCTGCGAGAGCGGTTCGTTGAGCCCCGACAGGAAGGCGAGCACCTGACAGGCCGTGAAGGTGCCGTCGTCGAAGTCGATCCGGGGGTCGTCGAAGAACACATGGCCACTGAACTCGCCGGCAAGCGGAGCGTGCTCCTTCTTGCGCTTTTCGGAGATGTTGGGATAGCCGGTCTTCCACATGATGGGAATGCCGCCGTGTGACCGAACATCTTCCTGCAGCGCCAGACTCGTCTTGACGTCGAATACGATCGCTGCCGGGCCGCGTCGCTCCAGCGCTTGACGGGCCAGTGGAATCAGGTACTGATCGGGCCAAAGGATGGACCCGTTGTTGTCGACGACACCGCACCGATCGCCGTCTCCATCGAGGCCGATGCCGACGTCGCACCCTTCCCGACGCACCAGGTCGATGAGATCCACGACGTTCTCGGGCTTGAGCGGATTGGGGATGTGGTGGGGAAAGGATGAATCGGGCTCTATGTAGAGGGGAGCGACCTCGCAGCCAAGATCCTGGAAGATCGTCAGTGCGGTGGGACCGGCCACGCCGTTCCCGGAGTCCAGTGCGACCTTCAGCCGCCGTTTGAGGTGGATGCGGCTCTTCACATACTCGATGTAGCGCTGGAGAATCTCCACGCGGCGCGAGGTGCCCTGGCCGGTCGCGAAATCGTCAGTCTCGACGATGACGCGAAGCTGCTGCACCTCATCCGGATCGAGGGGCACGCTCGAGGCTCCCGATCGCCAGCGCAGCTTCAGGCCGTTGAACTCGGGCGGATTGTGACTCGCGGTGATGACCACGCCGCCGTCGACATCCAGCTCACCCACCGCGAAGTAAAGCACCGGCGTGGGCACCTCCCCAACGTCGACTGCCTCACATCCGGTCGCCTCGAGTCCTTGGATGAACGCGGCAGAGAACTGCTTGGAGCTGGCCCGGACATCGCGCCCCAGCGCCACCCGCGCCGGCCGGCCGATCTTCTGCTCGATCAACGTCCCGTAGGCGCGCCCAAGGACGGTCAGGACGTCGACGGTCAGATCCTCGTCGACGATGCCCCGGATGTCGTATTCGCGGAAGATGTTGGGGTTGACTTTGACCGCCATGCCCATGGGCGCTCCTCCTGTCCCGCCGTTCTCGTTTGATTGTGGCACTCAAGCTGCGACGGTCCGTCGTCAGTCGATCTGGAGAACCACGGCTACGGCCGTGGGTTCGGCAGGCGCCGGGCAACCTGGGACCGGGATGGGAACCCACTCCCGCCTCGCGCTGAGGAGTTAGATTCTGCCGGCTCGTCGCAGCGGCGCCGTCATCTCAAAGACATAGCGCAAGAGCTGGATGCGTGCTTCGGTCTGCTCGACCTGGCGTCGGTTCATCGCGATGTGGGCAGTTTCGAGCATTCGATCGAAGTCGTACTCCTGATAGGAGCCGTCACCGCCCCAGACAAAACAGGGAACCACCTTGGGCAGCATGCCGCCGCCAAAGAGATTCGAGCCCGTGCCGATGGTGCTGCCGGAATTGAGGAGCACGCCGATGCCGAGCTTGACGTGATCGCCCACGATGCTTCCCAGCTTGGTCAATCCGGTGTCGACCTGACGGCCCTGAACCTCCACTCGCACCGATCCGTAGGTGTTCTTCAGGTCGCTGGTGGTGGTCAGTGCGCCGACATTGACCCATTCGCCGAGATAGCTGTGGCCGACGAAGCCGTCATGGTACTTGTTCGAGTAGCCATGCAGGATGGAGCACTCAATCTCCCCACCGACGCGACAATGCGGCCCGATGGTGGTATCCTCGCGGATCTTTCCGCCCACGATCAGCGCATGAGGACCGATATAGGCCGGCCCCTGGATGAATGAGAACGGCTGGATCTTTGCCCCGTCATCCACCATGATTGGACCGGTCCGAGCGTCCAGTACCGCTCCGGCCATCACTTCGGCCGTGGGCGAGGTCCAGACAGACTCGGGGTTGTATACCGCCGCCTGCGGATGAATTGCCTCGCTGGAGCCATCACCCCGCAAGTCCTGGAAGTCGAGCGCAATCTGGGCGCCGTTGCGGTGCACCAGATCCCATGGGTAGGTCACCATGTCCGGCTCGACACGTCGAATGGGCACCTCTCGGGCGATGGTCGCAAGAACACTCTGACTGTCTTGCTCCGCCAGCCACTTGATGGCAATGGTGAGCCGGGGTCCCGAGAGTCGGGCAGCCACAAGGCCCGCATCGGACACAAAGATCTCGTCGGGACCGTCTGGAGGGATATCGTCGATCAGGCCATGATCGGCCATCACCCGCCCATTGACAAAGAGCACCTGACGGTACGACTGCAGCAGCTCGTGTGAGTAGCCGACGAGCGACGGTTTGCCCTCGGAGGCGGTCGTGCGAGCCAGATAGGGGCGGCAGAGCTGGCGCACGTGGCATCCGTCGTAGGCGGTGGCGATCTTGTCGTAGAGCGTGCGGATTCCACAGCGCAGATCGAAGACGGGCCGCGTATAGGTGAGGGGAAGGAAGCTTTCGGCCTGTTCGTCTTCAAAGACGCAGACCGTGGGGATCGCCACCTCAGCTCAACCGGCGAGTGCTTGGCTGCGAGATTGGACGATGATGTTGCGGATGACCCGGCCCAGCTTCTCCGAGTCGTGGCGAATGACGCTCACAGTTTGTTCGCGTGTGGTGCCGCCCTCTGGATCGAGGGTCAACCGGCTCTCGTTGATGACTTCTATGATGTCGGCCTCGATTACCGTGGAGCCGCCGATGCTGAGGGTGGTCGATCCGGGGAAGTGGCTACCGAGCACCACCTTGGAGGCGTCGAGGTGCTCCTCCGGCGTGACCATGATCGGGTACGACCCGGTGACCTCGTAGCGACTGAGGATGTTGGAACCGGGATAGCTGCGATTGACGATCGTGAAGTGGGGCGGGAAGCCGGCGTAGTCGGAGAAGGTGCGGATGAAGTCACTCACCGTCCAGCCGTCGGTGCGTCCCGGCTCCGTCATCACGTTGCAGATCAGGACCGTGGAGGCCTTGGCCGCAGCGATGCGGTCGCGAACGCCGGTTACAAGGAGTGAGGGAAGGACGCTGGTAAAGAACGATCCCGGACCAAACACGATGAGGCCGGCGGCCGAGATCGCTTCCTGCAGCTCCTGACTCACCGGCCAGTCGGGGACTGCGCCGTCCTTGGAGTTTGAGGACAGATAGACCCGCCGGATGGGGGCCGGCACGCCATCCTCGAGCGCCCCGGCGCCACTCACGATCTCCCCGTTGGTCAACTCCGCGCAAAGCTGCGCGTTCTCGGCCGTGGCGGAGACGACTCGAGCGTCCGAATGCGACGTTCGAATCAGACGGGCGATGGTGCGGAAGTCGCTGCCGCTCGGTGGGACTGCCAGCAAGCGGCCAACGGAGTCCTGCAGGGCGTTGAGCATGATGAGCAGACCCATGTGGCCGCTGAAGACGACGGCGCTGGGAAGGCCGGCCGTTGGCTGACGGGTGACGAGGACGTGCCCCGGCGATTGCTGCTCGACGATGGAAAGCGTGATGCCGAAGCTGGTCCGCCGCAGCTGCCAACCGGCGAGGCCGACCAGCACGATGCCCACGCCGAAGACGACCGCTCCCTGAGCGAACTTACCCAGCTCTCGTAGGGTCACATGGTCGACGAACCCGGCAGGCAGGATGGATCGCGCAACCTGGAGAACCGCCTCGCCGATACCGGCGCCCAGGAACATGATGCCGACGGCCAGCACTGCCAAAAGCAGGTTTACGCGGGTTCCCCCACGAAGCCAATGGTTCAGGGAAACCTCCGATCGAGACGGCGCCCGCTGCTCATCGTCGGAGACGTCCGCGGATTTGTCAAGTCAGGACAGAAGGCGGAAATTCGGTACATTTTGCCGCCATCATGGGTAACCTTTGTTAGCCTTTGGGAGTATAGCACCATCGGGACGGTAATGGCACAGTCAGAACAGCCGCGCCCGGTGGTGGTCATCGGTGGAGGAACGGGAGCGCCGCAGCTTCTTCAAGCGCTGGCGAGACTCGACCTTCCCGGCCCGCTGATTCTCATCGTGCCCGTCACCGACACGGGCAGAAGCACGGGAGCGGCGCGGCGGCTCTTTGGTATTCCCGGTCCGGGGGATATTCGGCACGCCCTCACCACTCTTGCCGGGACGGAGTCGGGCTGGGCACGACTGCTCGAACGGCGTCTCGAAGCAGAAGGAAACCCTGACCTTGACGGCATGGCAATCGGGAATCTGGTGCTGGCCGGCCTGGTTCAACAGGTTGGCGACATCGGTCGAGCGAGTCGAGTGGTGCAGCAGCTCCTGGATGTGGCACAGTCGGTTCTTCCCGTTAGCGTGGAAGATCTGCATCTCTCAGCCGTGCTGGAGGATGGCACCCGCGTATCGGGCGAGTTGGAGGTCCGGCGGCCCGGGAAGGCTCCGATTGCGGAGCTCGAGGTGGAAGGGCAGACAGCCGGCGCCTGGCCTCCCGTCCTGGAAGCCTTGGAGCAGGCGCGAGCGATCGTCATTGGACCGGGAAGCCTCTGGACCAGCTTGGGCGGCGTGCTGGCGGTGCATGGTGTATGCGAGGCGATTGGCCGGTCACGCGCCCGGGTGGCGTTTGTCTGCAACACCACCACACAGCCGGGGCAGACCGACGGCTATAGCTTCCTCGCCCACGTGGTGGCGCTGGGCCGGCTGCTTGGCCGCACGCCCGACGTGGTGATCGGCAACACCGGGAAGCTGGGCGAGGCAGAGGAGCAAGATCTTGCCGAGCATGGGCTGCACCTGGTCTGCCCTGAGGAGACCGGTACCGTACGACTGGAAGGTCATGGTGTGGAGGTCGTCGGGGGCGACATCGTGCTCCGATCGGACGGTGCTCCCCGGCTCTGGCAGAAGCTGCACACGGCGTATCACGACATGGACAAGCTGGCCACGGTCGTCGCATCGGTCATTCGATAGCATTCGGTTCCCCTCGCCCTGAGCCTTCCCGCCTGAGGTGCGGGACGGTGGACTTGCCGGCATTGGGCAGGCCGATGACGCGGGGGCCCGACAACAGCTTCAGCTCGACCAGCAAGCGTCGCTCCTGTCCGGGCTGGATTTGAGGCGATTTCTCGCCTGGATAGAATGAGCAGACACTCCGGAGGTAACCATGGCGTTGGCGGCCGGAAGCGACGCTCCGCCCTTTGACCTGCTGGCCGCCTGGAACGGAACGATCTCCCGCGTGACCCTCGACAACCTGTTGGTCGGCAACGCGGGATTGATTCTCCACACCTACCCGTTGGACTTCACGGGTGGGTGAACGAACCAGCTGTCTCACTTTCGAGACAAGTACGGCGAGTTTCGCCGGATGAACGTGCAGTTGGCATCGGTCAGTGTGGACAGCCCCTATTCGCATCTCGCCTGGGCACGACAGCTGGAGGTTGAGTTTCCGATGATCAGCGACTTCGGCCGCAAGCTGCTCCGGGATTATGACGTCCTCGGTCCCGGCTCGGAGCTGCTGCCCGAGACCGCTCTCCGGAGCGCGTTCGTCATCGATCAGGGTGGGAAGATTCGATACTCCTGGCAGCAGCCGGCCGAGGGGGGTCTGCCGCCCGTGGATGAGATCTTGGAAGCAGCTGGGAGCCTCGTCGCGTCGTGACGCGGGCAGGCGACTGGTTGCGAAAGGTGGATCCGATGGAAGACGCCGACGTTGCAGCGATTCATGAGCGTATCAATCGGCTCTGCGACAACATCGCGGGCGGTGCCGACGAGTGCGCCAATCCGGACCATCTGATCCGCATTGTCGGGGCGCTGGAGTGTGTCTTCATGTCCGGCCATGACGACATTGATTACGAAGACGACGGTGAGGAGCGGCGCCCGGACGCGTAACTCCCGAGCCGATGGATGGCTCACGGGAAGTCCGCGGACCCAAGCTGTTCCCGGCACTAGTCCCCGACACCTGGTCGAATGTGCAGCCGGAACCTAGCCGTTTGACTGATGTCAGCGGCGGCGCCACGAGCTGATCCTGAAGTGCAAGGTGTCCGGATTCCACCGGACAGCACTTCTTTCAAGGAGATCAGTGAATGACAGACGTTGCGTCGACGGGCCTCGTTGCCCTATCGGACGATCTCGCGGCGGCCGTGAATCGAGCGGGGCGGCATCTGCTGTCCGTCTCGGCGAGGCGGCGACAGTCGGGAACGGGCATCCTCTGGAAGCCTGGCGTAGTGGTGACTGCTGACCACGTAATCGAGCGTGATGAAGGGATCGAAGTGGCCGGTCCCAATGGCGAATCGGTCAAAGCAACGTTGAAGGGTCGTGATCCCAGCACCGACCTGGCCATGCTGGCGATTGAGGGTGAAACGGGAGCCGTGCCTGCAGATCCGGCAACCGCTCCGGCCCGCGTCGGCGAGCTGGTGCTCGCGGTGGCTCGGCCTCGGGAAGGCGGGCTGAGCGTCAGCTTTGGCGCCGTGGGCGGCGTTGGCGAGGGATTCCGCACCTGGGGCGGCGGGCGGATTGATCAGCTCATCCGTGCGGATGTCACCTTCTATCCGGGCTTCTCGGGCGGCGCGCTGGTCAATGCCTCTGGTGACGTCATGGGGCTCAACACCTCGGGGCTGGCACGCGGGCTCGCCCTCACGATTCCTACGGTCACCGTCGAGCGCGTGGCAGGTGCCCTTCTCGAGTCGGGACGGATACAGCGCGGATACCTGGGCGTGAGAATGCAGTCGGTCGAGCTACCCCCAAGCGCACTGGCCCAGCAGGAGTCGAGCGACGGCAGAGGGTTGTTGGTTGTCTCGGTTGAACCAGGCTCACCGGCCGAGAATGCAGGTGCCCTGGTGGGGGACATTCTCGTCACTCTGAACGGACATCGCGTGACAGAGGCGGATGTGCTCCAGTCACTGCTCGATCCCGAGACGGTGGGTCAGACGGTGGAGCTGGGCATCGTTCGAGGAGGCGCAGCACGTACGCTGAGCGCCGTGATCGCCGGGCGCCCCCAGTCAAACGAAGGTCAGCGTCGATCAGGACATGGCCGTCGCCGGGGTCATCACGATGGCTAGCGCCAGACTGCCCGCTGTGAACGGCGAGCTGCGCGAGCTCGCCGAACGCACGGCGCGGTCGGTGGTGCGGATTCGCGGGCGGCACGGGGCCCATGGATCAGGCAGCATCTGGGACCGCGCCGGCGGCATTGTCACGAATGCACACGTGGCCGTTCAGCCAGAGCTGGACGTCGAGACGCCGGATGGGCGGCAGTCCCGGGCCCGTCTCGTCGCTCGGGACGCCCATCTCGACCTCGCCGCGCTGCACGTCGACGTCGATGATTTGCATCCACTCGAGATCGGCGACAGTCGTGCAGTCAAGGTTGGACAGCTCGTCGCAGCGATGGGTAATCCATTCGGCCTGACCAATGCGCTGACGCTGGGGGTGGTGCACGGGGCACCCTCGGCCAACCACATGGGCATGCTCCGAACCGATCTTCGCTTGGCGCCAGGATATTCTGGTGGGCCGATGATCGACATGTCGGGCCGGCTTCTGGGCATCAACACCATGGTCGCGGGCGGTCTCGGGCTCGCGGTGCCCGCCAACACAGTCGAACGCTTCCTCCGTTACACCTCCCGTCCCAAGGTTGGTGTGGGACTCCGAGTGGTTCGCGTCGTCACGCCGGCAGGTGACCAGCGGTCTGCGCTCCTAGTGACCGAAGTAGCGGCCGACGGCAGGGCGGATCGATCGGGGGTGCTGGTGGGGGACGTGCTCCTGGAAGCCTCGGAACGGCGGCTCACCGAGCCTGAGGATCTTGCCGAAGCGGTGATCGCCGGCCGGGGAGCCGTACGGCTCCGCCTGCTGCGTGGAGGCAGACCGACAATCATCGAGCTGCAGAGCGATGTTCCAGACGCGACGCATGAGGGCCGGGCGGCTTGATTCGAGTCGCCGTGCATGCCCGGTCGGCTCTCATTCGGGCTGGTCTGGAGCGTGCCGTCGAGGGATTGGCGGATACCCTGCTGGTCGCTCGAACCGGGGAACTCGAGGAGCTGGATCGGCAGCTCGAGGAAACGCGTCCCGATCTGCTCCTGATCGACGTGCCGGCGGACGAAGGCTTGTCGCTCTCGGCAGTCCTGACACTTGCTCCTGCCGTGGTGGCTCTCGCGGGCGGTCCCACAACCATGGGCGCCGAGCGAGCGCTGCTCGGCGGCGCCAAGGCGATCTTGCCCCCCAGCGCCTCAATCGAGGAGATCGCGGCCGCGGCAGCCTCGGTTTGCGCCGGTCTCATCGTCCTCCATCCGACACAGGCCGGTGTGTTGACGGGAGCCACTCGCGCCGTTGGAGACGCCGTCGCGACATCCGGCACCTTGACTGCTCGTGAGGGCGAGGTGCTGGGTCTGATGGCCGAAGGCCTGGCCAACAAGAGCATCGCGCGGCGGCTGCATATTTCGGAGCACACCGTGAAGTTCCATGTCGGCTCCATCCTGGGAAAGCTGAATGCCGAGAGCCGGACGGAGGCCGTTGCCGAGGGATTGCGTAACGGGCTGATCACCGTTTGAGAAGGACCGGCATCGCAGCCCATGGTTTAGGTTGGAGAGAGTCGTGGGGCCCAGCCCCCGCCTGCCTGCCGCCACAAGGAGGAATGTGAGATGGCTTTTGAAGTTCCGCCGCTTCCCTACGCGTACGAGGCCCTGGAGCCGCACGTCGACTCAGAGACGATGCACCTGCATCACGACAAGCACCACCAGGCCTACGTGACCAACCTCAACGCGGCGATCGACAAGCACCCGGAGCTGGCCGGCCGAAGCGCGGAGGATCTGCTGCGCGATATCAACTCGGTGCCCGAAGACATACGAGCCGCCGTGCGGAACAACGGCGGTGGTCATGTGAACCACAGCATGTTCTGGAGCATCATGGGGCCCAACGGCGGCGGAGAGCCCAGCGGCGCGATTGCCGATGCCATCTCCCGCAGCTTCGGTGGGTTCGAGGAGTTCAAGACGCAATTCAACGACGCCGGGACCAAGCGTTTCGGCAGTGGATGGGCCTGGCTGGTGCGAACCGGCTCCGGTCAGCTCCAGATCATTTCGACCGCCAACCAGGACAGTCCGCTGATGGACGGCTCCTTCCCCATCATGGGAAATGACGTCTGGGAGCACGCGTATTACCTGAAGTACCAGAATCGACGGCCCGAGTATCTCAATGCCTGGTGGAACGTCGTCAACTGGGATGAGGTGAACCGCCGGCTGCAGCAGGGCTAGGAGCCGCCACCCCAGCCTGCCGGCTGTCGGGCGTCAGCGAACCGCGTTGTAGAGGAGCGCCAGGTCGGCGAGTCCCATGATTGCGGCCGCTGCGATGACACCTGCCCGTTCCCAGACGGTGGCCACGTACGCGCCCATCAGCCGTGAACGCGTGGCCAGCAGGATGATGACGACCAGCAGCGGAGGCGCCACGATCCCGTTCAGGATCTGGGAATATAGCAGGGCTTTGATGGGACTGAAGCCACTGATTGCGAGCTGCACGCCCGCCAGGAGCGACAGGGCGATCACGCTGTAGAACCCGGGGGCGGCGAATGCTTGCCGGCCCAGCCCCATCCGCCATCCGAACGTGCCCGATAGGGCATATCCCGTGGAGACGGCCAGGATGGGAATGGCGACGAAGCCGGACCCGAGGATGCCGATGGAGAAAAGAACGGACGCCGCAGGTCCCGCGACCGGTCGAAGTGCGTGGGCGGCTTGAGCAGCCGTGTTGACGGACTGATGGTGCGCGAATAGCGTGGCTCCCGTGGAGATCATGATGAAGCCGGCTACGAGGTTGGACATCAACATACCGGCCGTCACGTCCAGATAGGTGTCGCCCATCTGCTCCACACCCCGACGCTCCTCTCGCTCGCCGGCAGTCTGCCAGAAGAAGAGATAGGGCGTGATGGTGGTTCCGAGCAGCGCGACCGCGCCCGACACGTACGTCAGATTGAGGCGAATGGGCGGAACGACAATCTGCAACAGGACCGAGCCCCAATGCGGATGCGCGAGAATCCCTGCGGCGACGTAGGTCAGGAATACCGCAATCAACCACAGGAACAGTCGTTGAATGGTCTTGAAGTTCTGGAATATGGTGACGTATCCCATCACCACGACCAGCGGAACGATGAAGAGAATGAGCTTGACTCCCGTCAAGAGCTGGAGGACAGCGGCCATCCCCACCAGGTCGGCTCCGATGGTGGCGATGTTTGCCACCACCAACAGGCTCCCCGCCGCCAGGGCAACGGTCATCCCGAACTCATTGCGAATCAGCTCGGCCAGTCCGAGTTTCGTTACCGCGCCCAGTCGAGCCGCCACACCCTGTACGGCTATGAGGAGCGGGATGGAGAGGACCAACAGCCAGAGCTGAGAGAAGCCCGAACTGGCGCCCACGCTCGAGTAGGTGGTGATTCCGGCCGGGTCGTTGTCCGCGCCCCCAGTGATGATGCCGGGTCCGGCGACGCGAACGACGCGCCGAAGCGTCCGGCCTGGATCCTCCGGCAAGGATTCAGCCTTCTTCACCGTCACCTTCGTCCGGCTCAGCCAAGGGAGTCGGGTTCCGGAGGGAGCGTTCGGATGCATTGCGCCCGCGTGCCCTCGAGGCTGGATATGATGCGAACGGCCTCATCCTCGGGAACGCGGTCAATCAGCAGCGCCTTTCCATTGCGAATTGCGTCGACCAGATCCTCGAGAGAATCCGAGGGCACTCGGGCAGACTCGGCCAGCTCCCTCAACCGTCGGCGTGCCTCGCGGACACCCTTGTGAACTTCAGGCACACGGTCGCCATGCCACTTCCAGGCGGAGACCGTCTGAGCGGCCACACGAGCCTCGTCCGCGTTTCCAAACAGCGCCAGCACCGCCTGGTTGTGTTGAGTCTCGTCGTTTCCCACCACGGTGAGGCGGTTCACGATCTCGTGCTGAGGCGCCGCCGCACGCGCCTCCGCTTCGATCTCCTCAGCCTGGTCTGCCGATTCGACCGTTCCTTCGAGGGTGACGACCTGCCCGTCGACTTTGACGTAGAGGTCGTTGCCGAGCACGGGATGCGCGCTGTGGCTCTCCTGCAGGAGAGCCTTGGTCCACCACTCGCGCATCGTGTGGCCGGCTGACATGGCTGAACCTCCGTTGGAGAGTCGAAGAAAGCAAGAACTATGCCGGATCTAATGTAACGTCAAGAGCTTGCCTGCCCGTCGGAACCCACGCGAGCGCTAGCCGAGCCGCTTGTGAGGTGCGGCCAGCGTATTGAGATCGGTGGCGAGAGACTCGAGGCTGGCGAGGTTGCGCACCGAGAGGAACCGGTCCGTGTGCGGAAGGGCCGCCTGCATGCCCTGAGTCAAGGGCGAGTATCCGGAGGAGCCGAGAAGGGGATTGAGCCAAATCAGTGCGTGGCTGGTACGACGAAGACGAGCCATCTCACGCTGCAGCAGCTGCACGTCACCCCGGTCCCAGCCGTCGCTGATGATCATAATCACCGCCCCATGGGCCCCGACTCGTCGTGACCAATCGCGGTTGAAGCTGCGGAGAACCTCGCCGATACGTGTTCCGCCCGACCAGTCGTGTACTTCCTCGGAGAGGGCCGGTAGGGCGGCCGCGATGTCTGCGTCAGCAAGGACCGATGTGATGCGGGTCAGCCGCGTACTGAAGAGGAAGATCTCCGTACGCCGAAAGGCGGTCCCGAGGCTATGCAGGAGATGCAGCAGCATTCGCGTATAGACGTCCATCGAGCCGCTGACGTCGCACAGCAGCACGAGCTTTCGAGGCTTGAGCTTGGCCCGTGCCCTGGGGATCGACACGATTTCGCCCTGATGGGGTCGGCACGAACGCAAGAGCCGACGCACGTCGATGTCACGCCCGTGCTTCGCCCGTTCTCGCCGTCGTGAGCGGCGCATCGGAAGCCGCCATCGCAGCGCGCTTAGAAAGCGCCGGGCCTCGTCCAGCTCCGCATCCGTATAGTCGGCGAAGTCACGCCACAGCAGCCGCTCCATGCGACTGTAGAGGGCCCGGCTGCCGCCCTCTCCCTCTGCATCGAGGTCCAAATCGGTGAGCGAAGGCGGCCGGTCGGCAGGTTGCGTGAGGGGTGCAGTTGACTCGATCGCCGCAGATTCTGCCGCTTCTGGCCCGGGTACGAGGCTCTCCGGAGGTTCCGCAGTAGGTGCGAAGAGTCCGGCAAACAGCCGCTCGACGATCGCCACCTCCTCGGGAGAGGATGCCAAAGTGGCGACGGCCGCGTGGCGAACGTCATCGTGTTGATCCAGACCGATGCGCTCGGCCGCGGCCAGAAAGAGCAGCAGGCGGGGCGTCGAAACGGGCACGCCCTGCGTCCGGAGCAAGCGACCAAATAGGACGACTCGTCCTTGAAGCGCCTTACCTACGCCGTCCGTCGTGCGGCCTCGACGAGATCGTTCAGCAAGGGGCCGTGGAGCTGTGCCAGATCCTCCTGGTTCTTTATCAGGATGCCGAGCGTCAGCCTCGTTGTGTCCTCGTCCAAGTCGTCCACGCCGAGCAGCGCAAGCGACCGGGCCCAATCCAGAGTTTCCGCCGTACCTGGGGGCTTGTATATGTCGAGAGCGCGCGTCCGCTGCACGAATTCAACAATCTGCCGCCGCAAGGAAGCGGTGATCGCGGGAGCCCTAGCGCGAAGGATGGCAATCTCCTTCTGCACGGACGGGTATTCGATCCAGTGGTACAGGCAGCGGCGCTTCAGGGCATCGTGTAGCTCCCGCGTCCGGTTGGAGGTGATCACCACGACGGGCGGAGGATCGGCGCGGATGGTGCCGATCTCCGGGATGGTCACCTGGAAGTCGGACAGCACCTCGAGGAGGAAGGCATCGAATTCGTCGTCGGCTCGATCCAGCTCGTCAATGAGCAGTACCGGAGGCGAGTGCTCGGAGCCTCCCTCCAACGCCTGCAGGATCGGCCTGCTGATCAGGAACTCGCGGCTGAAGACATCGGGCACATGATGCCCTCCCGCTTCGGCCATTCGAATCGCGAGGATCTGCCGCGCATAGTTCCACTCGTACATCGCCGACCCGATGTCAATGCCCTCATATCCCTGCAGCCGGATCAAGCGGGTGTCCAGCATGGAGGCGAGCACCTTGCCCACCTCCGTCTTGCCGACTCCCGCTTCACCCTCCAGGAGGAGAGGCTTCCGGAGGCTCAGCCCTAGAAAGACGGCTGCCGCGAGGCCCCGATCGGCCACATACTGTTGGGCCTCCAAGCCGGCCTGCACGTCGTCGATGGAGGCGAACACGGCACATTCTAGGGGGCGGCGGGCCGATTCCCGAGCCGCATCGCCCGGCTCTTTAGCCTTGCCAGACCCCTTGTGCGGCGGGCTCACCGCTTCGGTCCAGGGCCTCCACCGCCTCGTCGACCGTGTCCACCACGGTCAAGAGATCGAGATCCCGGTTGGAGACGACGAGGTTGGCCCGAAAGGCATCCAGCATGGCTCGCCAGACCGGGCCCACGAGAATGACCGGCTTGTGCGGCATCAGCTCCATCTGTCGGAGGTTCCAGGCGAGCGCCACCTCCCCCAGTGTGCCGGCGCCACCGGAGAGGGCGATCAGGGCGTCGCTCTCGATCAATGCCTCAATGCGTTGGAACAGGCTTTCCGCCGCCCTCTCCTCCGATAGGAAGCGGTTGGCCTGCAAGCGGGACGACCAGGGCGCCATGGTGACGCCAATGACCTGACCCTCCGCCTCACTCGCTCCGCGACTCACTGCCTCCATGAGGCCGCCATAGCCTCCCGACAGGATGACGTCGCCGCGCGAGCCGAGAATCGACCCCAAACGGACGGCCTCGCAATACTCGTCGGTGTCTGCAGCGAGTCGGGCAGAACCGAATATCGTGACCCGCACGCTCAGGCCCTGGCGCCCGGCAGCTCGAAGCCCAGGAACAATAGCTCTCCCACGGTCTTTGAGCCGACGCGGTCGATGTCGACAATGGCGTCTCTTCCCATCTGGTCCAGGGCGATCTGCCGGCAGGCGCCGCAGGGAGTGAGATTGACGGGGTCGGCCCCCTCAGGCGCGTCCACGCAGGCGACGGCGAGCCGCACGGGTCGCACACCCTGGGAGACGGCCGCGAAGAGGGCAACCCGCTCCGCACAGCAGGACAGGCCGTAGCTGGCCGATTCGACATTGCAGCCGCGGACAATCTCACCGCCGGCCCCCAGAACGGCAGCCCCCACGCGGAATCGGGAGTACGGAGCGTGGGCATGAACGGCGGCCCGGCGAGCTTCCTCGAGTAAGGAGCGCTCCGCGCTCGCGGTCACTCGATGCTCAGGATGGTGACGGTCTTTGATTGCCCCGCCGGGGTCTGGTAGCTGACGGACTCACCCGGGACGTGGCCCAGGAGCGCGGCTCCCAGGGGAGACTCGTCCGAGAGGAGACCCTCGGAGGGTCGCGCGCTCAGCTTGCTGACCACGCGGAAGGAGCGCTCGCCCCCGCTTTCGTCCTTGATGTGAACGAGATTCCCCAAACCGATGGCGTCCGCCTGAGGCTCGACGACCACCGCATTGCGGACGACGTACTCGAGCTCGGCGATCCGGCCCTCGATGTGGGCCTGCTGCTCCTTCGCGTCGTGGTAGGCGCCGTTCTCCGACAGGTCGCCGTCGGCGGCCGCGCGGCCGATCTTCCCGGCGATCTCGGGTCGTTTAACGGAGATGAGCTGAGTCAGCTCCTGTTCGAGACGGCGCTTTTCTTCTGCCGTCATTTGCACTTGTTGCTCAACAGACATGGAAACCAATCTTGAGACAAAATAAAAATAAGCCTCGCACAGAGGCTACTGGCCATTGTACGCCCGGCTCGCCGACCTGGTCAAGCGCCCCGATGACCTTGGAGGACGTTCCGAGCCGAAGCGGCTTACACACAGCGGTTCGAACGAGGCAGGGAGATACCACTCTGGTGATTCAAGCGCCGGTTCCTGGCCAGACAGCCACGGTCAGACGGACCTTCACGCTGAAGCACATTCGGTCGTTTCTGGCCATCACCGCGGAGAGCAACCCGCTGCATCTGGACCCGGCCTATGCCGAGTATGCGCCGCTTGGCCGGCCGGTTGTTCCGGGCACCCTGGTGGCCGGCCTGTTTGAAAGTATGATCACAACCCTGCTTCCCGGTCCCGCACCAGTCCTCAATGGCCAGATGCTGAAGTTCCTCCATCCGGTGTATGTCGGAGAGACGGTGACGGCCGATGTGACAGTCGAGGAAATTCGAGAGCGTCACGGCGTCGCCCGATTGGGGCTGCGGGCAACCACTGCTCGGGGCATCTGCATCGAGGGGGAAGCGGTCGCGCGCGTCCCCAGGAATCACGGCTCCAGCGGCTAGCCCTCAGACGTCGAGGTTCTTTACGTCCCTGGCGTGGGTCTCGATGAAACGGCGTCGAGGATCGACGTTCTTGCCCATGAGGATGTCGAAGGTGTTGTCGGCCTGGATGGCATCCGACACGGCAACTTTGAGGAGGACCCGGTTTTCGGGATCCATGGTAGTTTCCCACAGGAGATCCGCATTCATCTCGCCCAAACCCTTGTAGCGCTGAATGTGGACCGTCTTCCCCTTCATCTGTTTGACGGTCGCGTCCCGCTCGGCGTCTGAGTAGGCGTAGTGCTTCTCCCGGCCGGCCGAGATCTTGAACAGCGGCGGTTGAGCGATGTAGAGACAGCCGTCGTCGATGATTGCCGGCATGTGGCGGAAGAAGAAGGTCAAAAGCAGGGTCCGGATGTGGGCCCCGTCCACGTCGGCGTCGGTCATGATGATGACTCGACGGTAACGCAGCTTCTCGAGGTCGAACATCTCGCCGATGCTTGTTCCGAGCGCGGTGACCAGGTACTTGATCTGCTCGTAGGAGAGGATCTTGTCCAGCCGGGCCTTCTCAACGTTGAGGATCTTGCCGCGCAAGGGCAGGATGGCCTGGAAGCGACGATCTCGCCCCATCTTCGCAGTGCCTCCGGCCGAGTCCCCCTCCACGAGGTAGAGCTCGCTCTTGTCCGGATCCCGTTCCTGGCAGTCGGCCAGCTTGCCGGGGAGGGCCAGGCCGTCCATGACCGACTTGCGAATGACGAGATCGCGGGCCTTGCGTGCTGCCTCCCTGGCCCGGGCAGCGGTGATGCACTTCTCGGCGATGCGTCTGGCGTCTGACGGGTTCTCTTCGAGGTACTGATTCAAGAACTCGCTGAGCGTCAGCTCAGTTTGGTTGCGAATCTCCGGATTAGACAGCTTGACCTTGGTCTGGGCCTCAAACTGCGGCTCCTGCAACTTCACGCTGATGATCGCCGTCAATCCCTCCCGCACATCCTCACCGGTCAGGTTCGCGTCCTGCTCTCGAAGCATGCCCGCCTTGCGCGCATAGTCGTTCAGCGTGCGGGTCAAGGCGGTCCGGAACCCGGTGAGATGCGTGCCGCCATCGGGGTTGTAGATGGCGTTCGCAAAGCAAAGGATGTTCTCGGTGAAGTCATCGGTGTACTGCAGCGCAATCTCGATCTCCGAGAACTCGCCCTCGTGGCTGAACTCCTTGCGCATGTAGATGGGCTTGGGATGCTGGGAGGTCTTGTTCTGATTCAGATAGCGGACGAAGGAGCTGATACCGCCCTCGAAGTAGAAGGTCACCTCACGCTCGGGCGTCTCCTCCGTGGCCTCCTGCAGGAGGGTGATCCTGAGTCTGCGGTTGAGGAAGGCCATCTCGCGGAGCCGCTGGGCGAGGATGTCGAAGCTGTACTCCAGCTCGCCTTTGAAGATCTTGGGGTCCGCCTCCCAGATGGTGGTTGTGCCCGTCCCCTCGGCGTCGTCCACCGCCTCGACGGCGGTGATGGGCTTTCCTTCCCGGTACTCCTGACGATGCAGCTTGCCGCTACGCTTGACCTCGACGCGCATCCAGCTGGAAAGCGCGCAGACGGCGGAAACTCCGACGCCGTGGAGCCCTCCGGACACCTTGTAACCACGTTTGTCGAACTTGCCTCCGGCATGGAGGCGCGTCATGACAACCTCGAGAGTCGACTTGCCGACCTTGTGGCGCTCGACGGGAATGCCGCGACCGTTGTCCTCGACGCTCACCATGCCGTCGGCGCGCAGGATTACACGGATGGTGTCGCAGGCGCCTGCCATGGCCTCGTCCACGCTATTGTCGACGACCTCCTGGATCAGCTGATGGAGACCCTTCTGATCCGTGCCGCCGATGTACATGCCGGGTCGGCGGCGGACACCCTCCAACCCTTCCAGGACCTGGATGTCCTTGGCGCCATAGTTGTCGATGGCCGTTGTCATTCCTGGCTCAAACCCTCACTCCCACTCACACGGCAAGGCCAAATTGCCGCCCGCCTATACTACCGGCGACACTCTCAATTGTATCAGTACAAGGTCAAACTTGGCCAGTTTTTCGGGAAAATCGACACCATTCAACCTCTTGACGAGACCGCCGATTATAGGCGACGCCACCATAGGACGCGAGTGGCAAGTGGTACGGTTGACGACACGAGTGCCATGGGCTATATTAGAACAGGTGGTCTATAGTACACCTGTTCGATACAGGAGAGTGTAGCCATGCGCAGTCGGGTTGGACGCTATGCCTACCGCGATCGGAGCGGCGATGCCGTCGCCGCCGTGGACGAGCTGATGACCGTCCTCGGCGAGCGTATGCCGCAGATCCTGCTCTTCAGCCTCTTCTGTCTGGTGTGGGCGGCCGTCTTTACGCTGGTGCTGCGCTGAGCTAGCCCGTGCCGGATCTGCGGGCCGTCCCCGCTTCACGAGCCACGTTGCCCATGATGAAGAGCAGGTTGGCCGGTCGTTCGGCCAGCCGTCGCATCAAATAGGGGTACCACTGAGTCCCATACGGGATGTAGAGCCGCATACCGTATCCCTCTGCCCGTAGGCGGCGCTGAAGGTCTCGCCGAACTCCGTACAGCATCTGGAACTCAAAGTCCTCGGGTCCTCGGCCCAGCGACCTGGCCCGATCCTTCACGTACTCGATCAGGGCGATGTCGTGGGTGGCGAACGCCGGAAAGGTGCCGTCCGCAAGCAGCGCGTCCGCCAGGCGCCGGTAGCTCGCGTCCACGTCGGCCTTGTTCGGATAGGCCACCGACGCCGGTTCCAGATAAGCGCCCTTGACCAGACGGACGCGAATCCCCCGACCATTGAGATCTCTGATGTCGTCGGCCGAGCGGTACAGGTACGCCTGAATGACGGTACCCACCGAGCGGGTGGCGTCAAAGATGGACTTGGTCATGGAGACGGTCCGCTCGGTATAGGCGGAGCCCTCCATGTCGAGGCGCAGAAAGTTGCCGTTGCGCGCGGCGGCCTCGGCGACAGTTCTCGTCAGCTCCTCTGCGACGTCAACGCCCAGATCGAGCCCCAGATGGGTAAGCTTGCAGCTGATGTTTGCATCGAGGCTGTTCGCGGCAATGGCATCGAAGGCCTGACAATAGCCGTCGGCCGCCTCGGCCGCTTCCTCTCGCGAGGTGACGTTCTCGCCGAGGTGGTCAAGGCTGGCGCGCATGCCCAGACGGTTGGTCTGCTGGATGGCTCCCAGAGCTTCGGCAAGCGTCTCACCGGCGACGAATCGAGAGGCCAGCTTGCGAGCCACCGGATTGGTGGCGGCGAGCCGTCGCATTCCCTGGTGGCCGGCCAGGTAATGGAGCCCCTCACGCAACATCTCGCCCCTCCCACTGCCCGCTGCATTTCAGCCTAACAACGGCCCGACTCGGAGATTGGCGGCCGATGACGAAGAACGGGCCCGCGTGATGCGGGCCCGTCATCATCTGTGTCCGGTAGGCGGCTAGCTGATGTAGGCGCCGTCCACGTAGCCGGTTGCGCCGTTGGGAAGACGGACCAAGTCCCAGCCCCGAATCGTGCGAAGCACGGTCACGTGAGTGCCCCGATATACCAGGCCGATGACTCGGGCACGAAGCCCGGGAACGGCGTGCATTCTCACCGTGGCCGTCGCCACCGGTCCGCGCAGGTGGGCATGTCGCCGGCCCCGATGGATCGAGAGCCGGACGCCTCCGGACCGACCCACGAACCGGCTTTCGATCCAGCCGTTCACGCCGCTCGACGTGACCACGTGGGCGAACCCGCCGGCGTATCCAAGCACGCGGACCCGCATGCCTGCAGTGGTCGCGGCGATTACGCCGGCGCTCACAGATGGCCGGTCATGGATGCGAACGCCACCGACGACCCGGATGCCACCCGAGAAGCGTACCGCGAGGCGATGAACCCCGTGCGCCCGCCGTACGACACCACCCAGGAACCGTCTTGACACCCAACCCGTGGCGCCGGTCGAGAGCCGCACACGAGCCCAGCCCGGGTCCCAGCGAAGGACATGGACAGGCGCTCCATTGGATACCGCGACCACGCCGGTGCGGAATCCCGGAGACGCGTGAAGGTTGACACCGGCCTGCAGCGGGGTCCGGCCGGCTCGTCTCACCAAAGCGAGACGATGAACCCGATGATGTCGAACGAGGCCGCCCTGCCCGACGTACCGAGACAGGACCCACCCGACCCGGCCGGAAGCCATGACGATCTTGTCCCAAGCGCCGGTCCTCAGGATGATTCCGACGCGGTTGCCTCGAGAGAGACCGGCGATGACGGGCGCCTGCATGGAGGGAGCGCTATGCACCCGCAGTCCCGTGACGAAGATGCTCCGCGATCGAGCCCAGGCTGCCCGGCGGGCCGAATGCAGATGGCGCCGGTGACGGCCGGGGCGCCGCTGATAGCCGAACCCACGGGCAACTCCGCTGCGCCGGACCCAGCCGAGAGTGCCCGAGGCGGTTCGCACCCTGACCCAGGCGGGACGCCAGCCCTCAACGGTCACGCGGGTGCCCCGGGATAGCACCTCAATCACGGTGTCGCCGGTCGAGGGCCCTGAACGAAGGTCAAGGCTCGAGGCCACGACCACCAGGACATGGAGCCGGTGGTGACGGAAGGGACCGCGCCCACCCGAGCCGGCAGGACCGTTCCAGGGCCGCTCGGCCACCAGATAGTGTTGCTGCCAGTAGCTGCCGTCCCGAGAGTCGTTGGTGATGCTCGAAATGGTCACACCGTTCTGGGGATTTTCGGCGTGAATGATCTTGCCGCCGCCGATGTAGATGGCGACGTGTGACACTCCCGCCCACCAGGTGTTCTGGAAGAACACGATGTCGCCGGGCAGCAGATTGCTTTCCGAAACCCGGGGGAAGGCCGCCATTGCCGACGCGAGGGTGCCGGGGATGTTCTGGCCGAGCTGGTGGTACACGTACCAGACAAAACCGATGCAGCTGAAACCGGTGCTGGGGCTGTCACCGGTATACGAATAGGGATACCCCAGGAACTTCTCCGCCTCGGCCACGACCGCGCTTCCCGAGACACCGGCGGCGACGCTGGTCTGCGCCGATGGCTGGATTGCGGCAGTGGCAGACATGAACGGTACGGCGCTCAAGGAAAGGCTGGCCAAGAGCGCCACCAACAGAAGTCGAGTCCTCAAGATGCGACCTCCAGATCAAAGTTGGTCGCACTGAAGCCTGGGCTTCTCCAAACCCTCACACAGGCTCAGCACGCAAAACGCAACGTCAACGTAACATCTGCTGAAGGGACTGTCAAGGTTGGGACGGTCGTATCGGCTGCCCCCCAGTTTTCCGCGCGTTGACGGGAGAAATCGAGATACTCGGCAAACGGTCATACGTTCGAAGTCTCTGTGGCGACGGTTCCTATGGAGTCGCATGAATCCGCGAAAAATGCGAGAAGCGCCGCAGTGACGGTGGTCACGTTTTTGTCAAGAGATTGGCAATTACTAACAACTGTACAGACCCGAAGTCTTGACGAAGGCATTGAATCCGGGGTACTCGTGATACAGTGAACACAGGAAAGGGAGCGACTTTGGATCCCGTCTTCGCAGACGAGGTTGCGCCCAGTGGGCCGCCCTCACCTCGGGTTGCGTTTCTGACCACATACCCACCTAGGGAATGCGGGATCGGAACCTTCACCTATGACCTGGTCAATGCCTACGACGCCATCGACCCGTCGAGGCTTTCCACCGTCGTCGCGCTGACCGACTACGGGGCCAAGTACGACTACGACCTGCATGACTACCAGGGTCGGGTGCGGCTGGAGATCCAGGCGGATGATCGCGCCTCATACCGGCGCGCTGCCCTGGAGATTAACAAGAGCAGAACCCAGGTGGTCAACATCCAGCACGAGTACGGCATCTACGGGGGCGACGACGGTGACTACGTCCTCGACTTCATGGCCGCCTGCACAAAACCCATGGTGGTCACGCTCCACACGGTGCTGCCCCGCCCGGAGGGGCACTTCCGTCAGGTGACCGAGCAGATGGTCAACATGGCGTCCGCCGTCGTGGTGCTGGCCCGGTCGGCCGAGCCCATGATCCTCGATCACTACAGCATCCCGCCCGAGCGCCTGCACGTGATCCCCCACGGGGTCCCCGTCTTCACGCGCAAGGAAACCATCCGGCGACGGACCAAGGGCTTGCTGGGCTTCAGCGGGCGGCGCCTTCTGTCCACGTTTGGACTCATTGGGCCCAGTAAGGCCATCGAGTATGTGATCCAGGCGCTGCCGCACATCGTCGAGGCGCACCCCGACGTGCTCTATCTAGTCCTGGGCGAGACGCATCCCGTGTTGCGCAGCCGTGACGGTGAGGCCTACCGAAACAGTCTGATCGAGCTGACGCGTAGCCTCAACCTGACCGACCACGTCAAATTCAACAACCGGTTTCTGAGCAATGCGGAGCTGGTCCGGTACCTGGCCGCCACCGACGTGTACATCATGCCCTACCTGGGCAAGGACCAGATCGTCAGCGGCACCCTGGCCTACGCGGTGGGGTGCGGAAAGGCGGTGGTCGCCACCCCGTTCACGTATGCGGTCGAGATGTTGGCGGAGGGACGCGGCGTCATCGTGCCGTTCCGAGATTCAGAGGCCATCGGCCGCGTGGTCACGGAGCTGCTTGGTGAGCGCCGCAAGCTGCTGCAGATCGAGGAGCGTGCCTACCGGTTCAGCCGCAACATGACCTGGCCCAATGTGGCCCGTGCCTATCTGGAGCTTTTCCGCTACACGTCCTACTTCCGAACTCGGACGGCGATCGCGGTTTGATCCGCACCAGTCGGATTGTGCCTGGAGTCCGGGTCCACGGGTTTGCATGGTGAACGAGAGCCTGATTTACGACTGGAACGTCGCCGGCCCACGGGCGATCCCCGCGCCCAGGCCCCTCCAGCTCGACGACGAGACCCTTCGGGATGGCCTGCAGTCTCCGTCGGTTCGCACGCCGGCCATCGAGGACAAGCTGCGGATGCTGCACCTGATGGACCAGCTGGGCATTGACTCGGCCGATATCGGTCTGCCCGGCGCCGGCACTCACGTGCTGACCGACGTCAAGCGACTGGCCCGAGAGATTGCCGACAGCCGGCTGCGGATCTCCGCCAACTGCGCAGCGCGGACGCTCCGTGTCGACATCGATCCAGTGGCCGAGGCTGCCCAGTATGCCGGCATCCCCATCGAAGTCAGCGTGTTTATCGGCTCGAGTCCCATCCGCCAGTACGCCGAGGATTGGGACGTCGACACCATGCTTCGGCACACGGAGGACGCGGTCACCCATGCCGTGGGCCTGGGGCTGCCCGTCATGTACGTGACCGAGGACACCACGCGTGCCCACCCCGAAACGCTCGAACGGCTCTATCGGACCGCCATCGACTGTGGGGCCGAGCGCATCTGTTTGTGCGACACCGTTGGGCATGCGACGCCGGAGGGCGCGTTCAACCTGGTGAGCTGGGCGCGGGAGATGTTCACATCCGCCGGCCGCCAGGTATGGATCGACTGGCACGGACACAATGATCGCGGCCTCGGGGTGGCCAACACTCTGGCGGCGGCCTACGCCGGCGCCGACCGCGTCCACGGCACGGCTCTCGGGGTGGGCGAGCGGGTCGGCAACGCTTCCATGGACCAGGTCCTGGTCAATCTTTCCCTCCTGCGCTGGATCGATCGGGACCTCTCGCCGCTGAGCGACTATTGCGAGCTGGCCAGCGCCATGACCGGCATAGAGATTCCCTGCATGTATCCGGTCGTGGGCGCGGACGCGTTTCGCACCGGCACGGGCGTGCACGCGGCGGCCATCATCAAGGCCCTGAAGAAGGGCGACACCTGGCTGGCCGACCGGGTTTATTCGGGCGTCCCCGCTTCCAGCTTCGGGAGGAAGCAGCAGATCGAGCTGGGACCCATGAGCGGGCAGTCGAATGTGCTGTTCTGGCTCGCCCAGCGGCAAATGGATGCCGATCCTCGGGTGGTCGAGGCCCTGTTCCAGGCCTGCAAGGGCTCTCCGACCGTGCTGACGGAGGAGCAGGCACGCGGCATCGTCTTCGCGATGCAAGAGCCGGGCGCCTGAAGCACGCAGCACGCAAGTAGCGGTTTCGCCGCCTGCCTCTGCGAGGATGCGCGACGGCGCGCCTAGAATCGTTTGAGGTGCTGAGATGGGCATGACCATAACCGAGAAGATCCTGGCGGCGCATGCCGGCAAGGACGTCGTGCGGCCGGGTGAGATTCACATGGTCAAGGTCGACGTCAACCTGGCCAACGAGCTGTCGGCCGCGCTGGCGATCGACGAGTTCAAGAAGATTGAGGGCGCGAGCCGCATCAAGGACCCCAAGACGGCGGTCTTCGTACCCGACCATTTCACCCCCAACAAGGACATCACCACGGCCAAGCTGGTTCAGCGAGTGCGCGAGTTTGCGTTGGACCAAGAGGCCATTTGGTTCGAGATCGGCCGGGCAGGCATCGAGCATTGCGTGTTGCCGCAGAACGGCTTGGTCGGCCCCGGCGACCTCATCATTGGCGGCGACTCGCATACCACCACCTATGGCGCCCTGGGGGCCTTCGCCACCGGCGTCGGTTCGACCGACGTCGCCGTGGCCTGGGCCATCGGCGAGACCTGGCTCAAGGTGCCTCCGACCATCAAGTTCGTCTACAAGGGCGCGGTTCGGCCATGGGTGGTGGGCAAGGATGTCATCCTCTTCACCATCGGCAAGATCACCGTCGACGGCGCCACCTACAAGGCCATGGAGTTTCACGGCGAGGCCCTGGCCACCATGCCTTTCGCCAGCCGGTTCAGCATGGCCAATATGTCCATCGAGGCCGGTGCGAAGAACGGCATCTTCCACGTCGACGAGCTCACGCGGGAGTTTCTTGCCGGCGTCCATAAGGAGGGATACACCGAGTACCAGAGCGACCCGGATGCGGACTATGATGACGTCATCGAAATCGACGTGAGTGACATCGAGCCGCAGGTCGCCTATCCGAGCCTTCCGGGCAACGCCCATCCCATCTCTGAAGCGCCCAAGGTGCGCGTTGATCAGGTGGTCATCGGCACCTGTACCAACGGCTGGATCGAGGATATGCGCCAGGCCGCGGACGTGCTGCGCGGTCAGAAGGTGGCAATGGGCCTTCGCTGCATCATCGTTCCCGGAAGTCAGATCGTCTACAAGCAGGCGCTCAAAGAGGGCCTTATCGACGTCTTCGCCGAGGCGGACTGCATCGTTTCCACGTCCACCTGCGGGCCTTGCATCGGCGGCCACATGGGCGTCCTTGGCGACGATGAGGTGTGCGTGTCCACAACCAACCGCAACTTCGTGGGGCGGATGGGCGCACGCAGCGCTCAGATCTATCTGGCCAACCCGGCCGTGGCCGCGGCCTCCGCCGTGGCCGGCGAATTGACCGGCCCCGAGTCCATCGTCGGCTCCCGGGCCCCGGTCCCCATTGATCGTGAGCCGGTGGCCGCCTGAGCACGCGGAGCAGGAGGAGATCCCATGAATAAGCTGCGCGGCCGGGTGTGGAAGTACGGTCCGGACATCAACACGGACGTCATCATCCCCGGTCGCTACTGTCACATCACGGAGCCCAAAGAGCTGGCCAAGTACTGCATGGCCGACCTGGATCCTGAGTTCGTCAACAAGATGTCCCCGGGAGATATCATCGTCGCCGGTGGAAACTTCGGCTGCGGGTCATCCCGAGAAGTGGCGCCGCTATCGATTAAGGCGACCGGAACGGCCGCGGTGGTGGCGCCCAGCTTCGCCCGGATCTTCTATCGAAACGCCATCAACATCGGCTTTCCGATCTTCGAGTCGACCGAAGCATACGACCGGATCAACGAGGGGGACGAGGTCGAAATCGACCCGGATGCCGGAGAGATCCGCGACCTGACCACGGGCGAGACCTTCAAGTCCGGGGCATTTCCGGAGTTCGTGCAGGAAATCATGGCCAAGGGCGGCCTGTCTCGATACGCGGAGGAGCGTCTCGCAGCCGGCGTCTGAGCCAACTTCGTAGTCTCGCTTGCCGGCTTAGACTGCGCGCTACCGGTCTGACCGAGTCTGGCTCCGAAGGCGGGGGCACTCAGACCAATGAACTGTCGAGAAATGGCTGAGCGGACGGAGTCGCGGGACCCCGTCCGCTCAGACCTGTGTGAGGGCTGAGTGTAGGCGATCTACGTTTCGGGTCCGGTCTCCGAGCCCGCGGCCACGGCAGCCCGGGCGTCGTCGGATCCCACGTTCTGGCTGCTTGACCGCCCTACGCCAAACGCAGGCACGTCGTCCTTGGCGACCGGCTGCCGGCCCCAATCGGCGCCTTCCGACTCGTCCCGATTGGAGTAGGCGCCGGACCCCGTTTGCGTCGAACTTGCCACGCCCACGGGTGAGGGCTCGGACTTCGGAGCTTCGATCGTTCCTCGCCAGGCGCCGGACTCGACGCCCTGGCGTTCGATGAACTCCTTGAACCGCTCCAGGTCTCCCTCGATCTGGCGCGACACGAATCCCAGCGCATCGCCGATCGACTCGATGAACCCAGAGGGAGTGTACTCGAGCTGGAGCGAGACGCGGCAGGACTGGTCGGTGATGCGATGAAAGGTCACCACGCCGGCATTTTCGGCGCCCCGCTCATTGGTCCATGCGATCCGCTCATCCGGGATCTGCTCGGTGATGACGGCGTCCCACTCTTCGGTGCTTCCGTAGAGGTTGGCACGCCAGCGCAGGCGTCGCCCATCCAGCTGTTGCACGTGCTCGACGCCCTGCATGAAGCGCGGAAACGACTCGAACTGCGTCCATTGGTTGTAGGCGGTGCGAACCGGTACGTTCACCTCGATCGATTTCTGCACGAATGCCATGAGAAACCTCTCCTTGACTCGAATGGAGTCAACAGAGCGCCTGCAAGGCCTATGCCACCGGGGTTGAGCCGACGGCCGGCGGCAACCAGCCGAGTGCTAGCCCGTTCGGGCGAAACCGAGATTCGCATGTCCGTTTGGCGCCGTTTCTTCAACCAGAAACGCGGATACATATGGCACGAATACTCGTCGTTCGACTCATATGGACGCTGGTGGGCCTCGGCCTCGTCGCGTCTGTCCCGCCAAGCCTGGCGGCGGCTCGGACCTCCCAATCCGCGGCTCACCTCTCCGGCAAGAAGGTCAGGAAGCTACGGAAGGAGCTCTTGCACCTCATCAATGCGGGTCGGGCGCAGCGGGGAATCCCGAAGCTGACGCTGAGCAGAAAGGAGTCGTCGTGCGCCGCCGCCCACTCGCGCGCGATGGCGGCCCAGGGTAGCATCTTTCACGGGATCCCAGGAGATATCTGCATCGCCTTCGCGGTGGCGGGAGAGAACATTGGCGAGGCTTCAGGGACCCCGCTGGCGGCCGTGCGGTACATCAATCATGAGATGTGGGCCGAGGGCCCCTGTCCCCGTGCGTGCCCTGCCGGCAGCGCCCTTTGGATGCTGCACGGGCACTACCTGAATCTGACCAACGGCGCGTTCCATCGCGTCGGCCTAGGGTTTGCCATTGCCTCCGGCGTCACCTGGCTGACGGAGGTATTCACCAACTAGCCGGCGCTCCGGCTGCCCTCACCAGTGCTCGTAGTGCAGCACCTCGCCGAGCGGCCGCCGTCCACGCTTGAGTGACGGTGATTTCACATCCGTGTCCCCGTGTCCCAGGAGCGCGATGCCGATGGGGTGGAAGTGCTCGGGTATCCCCAGGAGCGATCGCAGCCCGTCCTTGTCCCAAACGCCCACGAAGGCCCCCGCCAGCCCCTGATCCACCGCCGCCAAGAGAATCAGCATCAGGGCACACCCGGCATCGGTGTGCCAGTAGGGTGTCGGCCACTCCGGTTGCTCGCCGTCGTCTCCCGCCTTGTCCGGCTCCCGGTAGCGATCCTTGTAGATCTTCTCGCTGGTGCAGATGACGATCTGAGCGGGCGCCTCCGAGATGAACGGATGCATGGGCGCGAGGGTGCTGCTTGTGTACTGCTCCTCCCCCGCGATTTGCGCCACCTCCTGCCGGCACGCCTCGTCAGTTACCAGGACGAAGGAGACTCCCTGGCTGAAACCGGCACTGGGGGGCGTGCTGCGCGAGAGAGATGATGTGCTCAATGGTGGCGATCGGAACGGGCTCGGGCGTGAAGTGTCGAACCATACGCCGCGCGAGGACAACCTGCTCAAACTCCACTGGCTCTACCTCCGATGCGAACGGGAATTCGGCGGATTAGAAGTGATTGCCGGCGCTGAGAGTGGCGAAGAGGAAGACTGTTGGGGCCGTGTAGTCGTCGGCCGGCTCCACGCTTGGCCAGTCAGCCACGTTATCGACATAACGAACGCCGCGGGCGTCAAACGGTCGATAGCGGTCGCCGCCGCGTGGAGGACACCGGCGCATGCCCTGCTGCAGACCCAGGCCCTGGAACGCAGCAACGGCATTGGGTCCGTCGACCGTGGCGCCCCAGTCGATGGGTCGCCGGCCATCAAGGGAGCCCGACAGGTTGGCCACCTGATGCTGCATGCAGTCGGGGAACCGGGAACCGGCTCCCACGATGAAGGCGGACCCCCATGCGTTCAGACCGAGCGCCCAATTGAGCTGATTCAGTCCGAACCCGGCAAATCGGGAGCTGCCCGTCAGACGGTGGTAGAGCAGCGCCTCCACGGCATAGCCGAGCGCATGAGGAGTCAGGTCTTCCTGACTGTTGTATGCGAGACCGAAACGGAAGGGGTCCGATCGCGATTGCCGGCGGCCGGCCGCCAGCAGACGGGCGAGATCCTGGACGAGCGCCGGTCGCCCCACTCGCAAGCCGGAATCGTGCCGCGGCAGCGCGGAGGCCAGCTCAGCATCGGCGAGCCCGCTGACGTCGTACAGATTGAGGGAATCGGAGCCGTCGTTCGGACCCGAGATGTAGTCCTTGGCCCAGCGGGCGGCCAGACGGAGATATCGTCGCCGCTCCATACCCTGCGACCCCTTGGCGCCATAGGCGCGTGCCATCTCAGTGGCGCCCAGCTGCAGGTCGTCCTTCCAGGTGCTTTCGGGATAGTAGTCATGTGGGCTGGTGGTGAGCAGCTGCCGAACATGTGCGGTCCGAGCCAGAGCGAAGACGTGCCGGCCCGACCTCAGGCAGCGGCGGGCCAGTGACGGCGAATTGCGCCGGAAGACCTGCGCGCACAAACCGAAGTCGGCGGCCAGGCGACCGGCGAGGTTGGGGCTGAGGCGGGAGCCGGGTGGACCGGCACGAAACACGGGCCGGTACTTGACGTAGTACCAGGAGGAGCCGCCCGCGGCCCGCATATGGTCGTCGTGCTGAGGGAGCCGCCACAGATCGTGGTCGCCGTGGATGCGGGCATTGCCGTCGCCGATGCCGACCTGATAGTACAGCGTTCGGTGCCGGTCGTCCCACATCTTCATCAGCCAGGCCAGACCAAATCGAGCCTCATCCCGGAAGTCGATCGCCGAGGACGACAGCAGGCGAGGATAGTCGCGAACGGCCAGAAGCATCAGGGCCACCGTATAGCTGGCCGTCTGCACGAACTTGAGATAGTCACCGGCGTCGAACCAGCCGCCCTCGGCATTCACCCTCGTCCCCAGGGGATGGAGCGTTCCCTGAAGGACGTCGTTGACGTCATATGTCGGCGGTCGGTACGTGCGCGCGACACGGTCGAGCAGATGCGATGGCCGCCGGCCGAGCACGTCGTGGAACACATGTCGTCCGTCCCGTTGAGCCCGATAGAAGAACAACGCGTGCGCGAGCAGTGGACGGTAGAGCGCCCGGGCAGAGCCGACCGGGAATGCCGGCGAGCGGGCACCCGTCGACAGCACGACGCGGTATCGGCCAGGGGCTCGGACCCGGTCGAATTGAACCTCATACGCATACCGAAACGCCCTGCTCCACGCCGGCAGGGCGACGAGGCCGCGTGTGCGATACACGGTTCGTCCCGAGGCATTGACCACGCGGGCCGAGGCACGATTCAAGGGCGCCGCCGACAGGACCACGGCCCACTTGCGCCAGCGCGTCACGTAGCCGGCGCCGTTGATCCGAATGACGGTGTGGGTCCGCGCCGCGGCGGCGCCGTGGACGCGAGCCGGGAGCACAAAGGCGGCGAGCAAAAGGACGGCGGCAGCCGAGGCGGATCTCATGGGCTGGTCTCCCTGGCTCCATTCTCGCCGCCTTCAAACCGCCGCCGAAGCTCCGTCCGCAGCACCTTGCCGGAGGCGCTGAGGGGCAGCTCCTCGAGGATGTGCACCCGTTTGGGGACCTTGAAGGCGGGCAGCCTGCTGCGGCAGAACGCCAGGATGGCCTCGTCGGTGGTGTCTCCGGTTGGTTCGACGGCCGCGGCCACGATCTGTCCCCAGCGCGAATCGGCCAGTGGGAACACGGCGGCTCGCCGCACTCCGGGGTGCTGCACCAGAATCGCCTCCACCTCGCTGGGCGCCACGTTCTCTCCACCGGTCACGATCAGGTCGACGCGGCGGTCGAGGACGGTCAGGAACCCCTCTTCGTCGCGAACACCGAGGTCGCCCGTGGACAGCCAGCCTCCGGTGCGTTCCAGGCCCGTTTCGGGCGAGAACCTGGCCGGCGAGAGACATGGCCCACCGACGAGGATCTCGCCGATCTCGCCCGGCCTCGCCTGTTCGGAGGCAGTCTTGATGGCCACCCGGGCCCCGAGCAGCGGCCGGCCCGCCGATGCCGGTCTCGACCGTACCTCAGCCGGACGCAGCGTGGTCACCTGGGACGCCGTTTCCGTCATCCCGTAGGTCGGCGCGACTGGAATACCGGCGTCCATACATGCCTCCATCAACGAGGCCGGAATCGGTCCCCCACCGAGGAGCACGCAGCGGAGACTGTGCGGAAAGGGGCGATGGCAGCGCAGCTCGAGCATCCGGTCCAGCATCGTGCTCACCAGCGAAACCAGGGTAATGTGCCCTCGGTCGATCTCCGCATTCACTGCTTCCGGATCGAACCGCCCATGCAGTGTGACCGGCACCCCGGAGAGGACTCCTCGGATCAGGATGGAAAGGCCGCCCACATGGAAGAGCGGCAGGCAGTCGAGCCAGCGATCGGCGGCGGAAGCGCCCAGATTCAGGGCCGACCCCATGGCGTTCCACCAGGTGTTCCCATAGGTGAGCACCACCACCTTGCTCGTTCCTGTGGTGCCCGAGGTGGGCATGATGAACTGCGGCTCGTCCAGGGGTGTTTCCGCCGGCCAGGACGGCAGACCGCCGCCCCCTCCCCGCAGCCGCGCCAGGCGCAGCTCCGCCGTGATGTCGATCCCCTCGCCGGACGAGAGAGACGCCGCAGAGGCGTCCGAGTGCTCATGAAGGAGGTGCGTGGCGGCGGCCGACATGAGCAGCCGCTGCTGATCTTGGGGACGCAGCCGGCTGTTGAGCGGCATGAGCACGGCGCCGACCCGGCCGATGGCATGGATACACGCCACGAGGTCGACAGTCGGGCGGGCCAGAACCGCAATTCTGTCTCTTGGTTTGATTCCCGCCGCCCGCAGTGCCGCCGCGATCTCGTCGGTCCGGCCATCGAGCTGGCCAAAGCTCAGCTCCTGGGACCCGCTGACGATGGCCGGCCGTTGAGGTACGGCCCTGGCCCGATCCCGCAGCCAGTCGGGGGGACGAGCGCCGCTCATATGAGGATGGCGGCCGCCAGAATGATGCCGAACGCCAGGTGCAGCCGCGCCGTCCCCCGAAGGGCGGCGTTCAATGGCGGTCCCTCCTCGGTGCGAGCGACGACCGAGATCAGCCGGACGCTGAGCGGAAGAGTGAGCAGCGGCAGCCAGACAATCCACCAGCGGATTCCGCCGGTGAGGGCCAGACAGAAGGGAAACACGTAGGGACCAAGCAGCAGGACGTCGTACAGGACTCGCGCGCCCCTTCTGCCCAGGCGCACGGCCAGCGTGCGCTTCCCGGCTCGACGGTCCGTGTCGATGTCACGAATGTTGTTCACCACCAGGATTGCGGTGACCAGAAGCGCTACGGGGAGGGACGCCAGCAGCGCATCGAGGTGGGCGTGACCCGTCTGCAGATAGTCCGTGCCCATGACCGCGACCGGTCCGAAGAAGACAAAGCAGGTGATCTCCCCCAGCCCCCGATATCCAAGGGGAACGGGGCCCGCGGTATAGGCCAGCCCGGCAGCAATCGAGGCCAGCCCGATGAGCAGGATGGGAAGCCCACCCACCACCATGAGGTAGGCGCCGATGGCCGCGGCCGCCGCGAAGGTGGCCAGGGCGGCGAGAAGCACCGTCGAGGGTCTGGCTGCGCCGCTCGCGGCGATCCGCGGCGGGCCGATGCGCTGCGCCGTGTCGGCGCCTTTGGCGAAGTCGTAGTAGTCGTTGGCCAGGTTGGTGCCGACCTGGATGAGAACGGCGGCGGCCAGCGTTGCCGCCAGGATCAACGGGTGAAGGGAGTGATGGCGCGCCGCCACGGCCGAGCCGACGATGACCGGGGTGAGGGCGGCCGGCAGCGTCGGCACGCGAATCCCATGCACCCATGCCGATCGACGGCTCGATGCCGTGGCGGGGAGATTCACGTCAGGCCGCGGCTCCGGAATGCGCCTGTGGCTACGGCAATCTCTTGAATTTGTCGAAGTTCGGCTTCCGCTTCTCCAGGAACGCCTGCTTGCCCTCCTTGGCCTCGTCGGTCATGTAGAACAGCATGGTGGCGTTGCCGGCCAGCTCCTGAATCCCGGCGAGCCCATCGGTGTCCGCATTGAACGCCGACTTGAGAAAGCGGATGGCCATCGGGCTCTTCTCCAAGATTTCTCGCGCCCACTGGACCGTCTCCTCCTCCAGTCGCTCGAGCGGCACAACCGCGTTGACCAGGCCCATGTCGAGGGCCTGCTGCGCGGTGTATTGGCGGCAGAGGTACCAGATCTCGCGCGCTCGCTTGTGGCCGACAACCCGGGCCATGTAGGTGGCGCCCCAGCCGGCATCAAAGCTGCCCACACGCGGGCCCGTCTGCCCGAAGCGGCCGTTCTCGGCGGCGATGGTGAGGTCGCAGAGGAGCGCCAGCACGTGGCCGCCCCCGATGGCATATCCGGCGACCATGGCGATGACCGGCTTCGGCAGGTACTTGATGGACTTCTGCAGGTCGAGGGCGTTCAGTCGTGGGACCCCCTCGTCGTCCACGTAGCCGCCCTCGCCGCGCACCCGCTGATCGCCTCCCGAGCAAAAGGCATCCGGCCCCGCTCCGGTCAGGATGACCACCCCGACGTCAGGGTCATCCCGGGCCGCCGCGAACGCCTCGATCAGCTCCGATAGCGTGCGCGGCCGGAAGGCATTGCGGACCTCGGGTCGGTTGATGGTGATCTTGGCGATCCCCTCGCCGACCTCATAGCGAATGTCGGTAAATTCACGCGTTGACTGCCATGCCGGAAGAGACATCCATCCTCCTTTCGTTGTTCGACGCCCGTCGGCGCAAGAACTCCAAGACCAGTCGGGAGAAGGCGCGGGGCTGCTCCAGGTGAATGGTGTGACCCGCTCCGGAAACCACCCGCACCTCTGCATCGGGAATCATGCCGCCCATCCGCTCCGCCAAGGCGCGGTACTTCCGGTCGGCCGCTCCCGCCATGACCAGACTCGGACAGCGGAGTTTCCCCAGCTCGGCCCACAAGGCGGGCTGCCGGCCCTGGCTCAGCTCCCGCAGCGCCCACTGAGCACCCGAGGCGGTCGTGGAGGCCCGGATACGCCGCTGCTCCGCGCGGGCAGCGGCGTTCAGGTTCTCGTGCGAGCCGAAGATGGGCTGCTGCTCCCAGGCGGCCACGAACGCTTGCATACCCACTTCCTCGATCCGGGAGGCCCATTCCGCATCCGCCGCCCGGCGGTCTCGCCGTTCGGCAGCGTCGACGATGCCCGGTGATGCACTCTCGCAAACCAGCTCCGTCACCGCATCGGGACGAGACAGCGCCAGACACAGGGCGATGCGCCCCCCCAGCGAGTATCCGAGGACGGCGTACTCAGAGAGCTGCAGCCGGGCCAGGGTCGCCTCGATGTCGTCGATCAGGGCCGACATCGGATAGGGCAGGGGCGGCGGCGCGCTCCGGCCGTGGCCGGGCAGGTCCATGAGCACGCATGTGCGTTCGGAGGTCAGTGACTGCAGGCAGGGCGCCCAGCTCTCGCCGCTGCCCAGAAACCCGTGGAGAAGCAGGAGCGGTGGCCCCGAGCCGGCAATGCGCACGTGCAGGCGTTGACCATCCATATCCGGCTAGAAGGGCAGGCCGGCAGATAGCGCCTCAGTCACCGCGCTCCAGATCTGCCGGTGCAGGGCTGCGTTCCGCTCACGGTCCGTTCGGATCTCGACCACCGTGAGACCGGGTCGCCGCAGGCTCTCGTCGATCTCCGCGCGCACCTGCGGCCAGGTTTGGGGCCGGCGGAAGACCCCGCCGTACATTTCCACGGCCGGCGCGAAGTCGAGACCCGTCGGCGTGGCAAAGTATCGTTCGAAGACCGACTCGTGCTCGGCCTGGGGCAGGAAGTGAAAGATGCCGCCCCCGTCGTTGTTCAGGAGCACCACCGTGGCGTCGATCGCCTGGAGTTTGGCCGCCAGCAGCCCGTTCAGATCGTGATAGAAGGACAGATCGCCGATGACCAGAACCACGCGCCGGTCCACCGCGGCCCCGGCTCCCAGGGCCGTCGAGACCACGCCATCGATCCCGTTGACTCCTCGATTGCCGAGCGACCGTAGCGACGGCTCACGGACGGCAAAGAAGGCATCGCAATCCCTGACCGGCATGCTGTTGCCCACGAACAGCAGCACATCCTCGGCCAGGGCCTCCCGCAGCTCCGCGAAGACCCGCGGCTCGCACAGCTCGGTCATGGCCGCCAGGTGCGCGTCCACAACCAGACGGCAGCGGCTCGAAACCGATCTCCAGCTCTCCAGCCAGCCGGCATCTGCCGCCGGCCGTCCGTCGAGGTGTCGGAGCAGGGATCGACAGAAGCTCGGCGGATCGACAGCCATCGTCTCCCGAGTAACCCGGAGCGGATCATTGGCGCTGCCGCCCGGGTTGACAGTGATCTGCCGCGCGTCCGCGTGGCGCTCTAGGTAGGTGAGCAGCGGTTTGGAGGTCGGGGTGAGGCCGAAGCGGAGCACCAGGTCGGGCCGGAGTCCCGCGGAGACCATCTCCGAGCGGAGGATCAGGTCGTAGCTGTCGACGATGAGGGCGTTCCCGCTCGGGCCAAACCGGACCTGCGAGAGTGGGTCGGCCAGGATGGGATAGCCTGCGGCTTGGGCCAGCTGCAGGACTGACTCTCGAAGGCCGGGATCTTCCTGAGCGCCGCACACGATGAGCCCGCGAGGAGCCTTCCGAATGGCGGCTGCCAGCTCACTGGCCTCCGAATCCGGCAGCTCCAGCGCCCGCACGGGCAGCGGCCGCCCCCGAGCCTCTTCCACCCGGCTCGTCGATCCTGCGGGCGGCACCAGCGGCTCGGCAAACGGAAAGTTGAAGTGAACCGGTCCGGCCGGCGCACGCAGCGCCAGCTCCAGCCCCTGCCTCGCAACGTCGCGCGCGTAACGCTCGCGGTTCACCTCATCAGGCGGCGCCATCTCCACGAAGCCCTTGACCTGTGAGCCGTAGAGCTTGATCTGGTCGATGGCCTGGAGTGCCCCGGCGCCGCGCAGCTCGTGGGGCCGGTCGGCTGTCAGCGCCAGGAGCGGTGTATGGCTGTGGAGCCCTTCGACGATGGCGGGATAGAAGTTCGCCGCGGCCGTCCCCGAGGTGCTGACCACGGCCGTCGGGCGGCCGGTCGCCTTGGCCGCTCCCAACGCAAAGAAGGCGGCTGATCGCTCGTCGACGAGGGGAATGGAGCGGACCTCGGGGTGCGCCGCGATGGCCAGAGCGAGCGGCGTGGAGCGCGAGCCCGGACAGATGCAGGCCAGCCGCATCCCGCCTGCGACGAGCTGGTCCACAAAGGCGCCCGCGTACGCTAGGCTGACCAGGGCAGGGCCCGTGGCCTGACGGGGGTCGGCCGTCACTCGCCGAGCAGCGCCGAACGCATCGGCTGCATCTTCGTCACCGTCTCATCCCACTCATTCTCGGGCCGGCTCCTTGCTATCACGCCACAGCCGGCAAACAGGTGGGCGCGCGCCTCCGATACGAGCGCCGATCGCAGCGCCACCACGAATTCCGCCCGTCCGTTGGTGTCCAGCCAGCCGATCGGTCCGGCATACCATCCTCGGTCGATGGACTCGAGCCGTCGCAGCGCCGGTAGTGCCTCCTCCCTTGGATAGCCACCCACGGCCGCCGTGGGGTGCAGGGCGTCGAGCAATTCCAGCGGACCCACGCCGGCGTTCGCCCGAGCCCGAACCAGGGAACGGAGGTGGTGAATGTTGGGCAGGGTCATGACCGAGGGCCGGCCCTCAGTCTTCACCGAATCGCCGCACATCGGGCCGAGCGCCGCTTCCACCGACCGGACCACCAGCTCGTGCTCGGAACGGTTCTTGGGGTCGTGCAGCAGCTCCTCCATCCGGCTCCGGTCCTCCAGCACTCCGGCGCCCCTGGGCGCGGAGCCGGCAATGCAGGGAACCTCCACCGTACCGCCGTCGACCCGAAGCAGTCGCTCGGGTGTGGCGCCCAGAAAGCAGGAGCCGTCGCGCCCGATGGCGAAGGTGGTGGCGTCTGGATGGCGAGCGCGTAGCCGGTTGAGGATTGCGGCGGGGTCGACGGGGCGCCGCAGCTCGAGGTCCAGACGCCGCGCGAGCACCACCTTCTGGTACCGGCCTGCCTTGATGTCCTCCACGGCCTGCCCCACCGTTTCGAGCCACGCCGCTCGCGGCGGGATTTCCAGGGAAGCCGCCGGCTCGCAGCGCGGTTCGGGCTCCAGCGTTCCAGTCTGCGGCCAGAGTGGCATGGCGGCGATGTCGCGCTCCCACTGTCTGCCCGCCTCGGCGGAGTCGATCATCCGAGCCAGCTGCAGCGTGCACGTTGGGCCGGCAGCAGTAGCCAGAACCTCCGGGACTGTCAGCTCCGTGGACGGGAACTGGGACCAGATCTCCTCCGCGGCCGGCTCGTCGGCCCAGAAGGCGGCGCCGCAGAAGGCCCGGACCTCACTGCTCTTGGGCTCAACGAATGCGTCCCGTCGGGCGTCGTCCCATCCCGTCTTCAGCGCTGAGAACCGGCCTGGGCCCTGGGCGGACAGGGACAGGGCGCTGCCGCTCCACGCCATGGCCGCGCCCTGACTCCGCTGCTCCCAAAAGCCGCCCGGCTTTCCCGTCCAGGAGGCAAAGAGGCCGAGAGGATCAGCGGCGGGAATCTCCAGGCTCACGACCGCGAGCACCGGGCGGCCCAGGGATTCCGCCTGCTCTCTCGCTCTTCGGGCCGCCGCCGACACGCGGGCGGTCTCGAGGCGTGAGTCCATCACCGCGTTCGCCGACGCAGTCCTCCCGGCACAGCCTGGGGCACGCGCGAGAACACTGCCGGCTGGCCCACGTTTGGTAGCCCTGGAAACGTCCGATTATCCCACGGCATGGAGCCGGATTCGGACCGAGCGACTCGATCTGAGTGGCCGGCTGTCGTCTCCCGCTTCTCTCTGATCGCTTGCCACCGTACCGGCCCTCTTCCGCTCCGGCCTGTCTTTCGCTGGCGGTTTAACTTCGAACGTGGCCCGTTGGGCACGTAACCGCAAAGATGGGCAGTGAAGGGAGACGCGAATCGACTGCGCCGTGCTGGAGGGTGGGATCCGCATCATCACTCAGCGCGGCTTCAACGTGGCCCTGGGCCGACATAAAAACCCGACCACCGGCCAGAGGACCGCCGGAAAGCCCGGGTTTTTGTCGGCGAAGAGGCTCGAACCCTTTATTTCGCCCGACTTAGAGCGGTCGTCGGAACCCATCCTCTTTCACTCCCGCGGAGGCTATCGGGGCAATATCGGATTTGGATACCTTGCGGAGCTGCTCCCCCTGGTGTGTAGTACATTCGTTGACCCAGATGATGCAGGAGCCTTGCCGAAGAGCGAAGCGAACAAGCGTACTGTGCAGCGCGCGCGGCAGCTGCTACGCGCGTTCGCAACGGTGGGAATCATCGCCCTGGTTGACGAGGCGACCGGATACCAGGAGGACCGTGATCGAGACGAATTGCAACGGATCCTCGCAGCATACATCTCCCCGGCGCTCATGCCATGGACGCGCCGATTCCCGGAGGCCTTCTATCAGGAAATGTTCCGGCTTTGGGGATGGACACACCGGCCCAAGCGGCCACAGTATCGTCCCCTTTTAGCTGGCAAGCTCACGAAGCAGTTTATCTACGAGCAGTTGCCTCCTGGCGTTTGTGAGGAATTGGAACGGCTTAACCCTCCGAACGAAAAGGGGCATCGGAAACGCAAGCACTTCCAGTTCCTTACCAAACGAGATTGGGAACCCGCATCTAGAGAAGCAGGTCGCGGTCGTCTCGGCCCTCATGGCGATTTCCCCGAACCGGAGGATCTATCTACGCAACTTCGCCCGTGCGTTCCCAGGTGGCCCGCGACAGCTCGAACTTCTTCCCGATGAAGACGAGGAGTAGAGCGGGAACAGGGAAAGGGCGTTACCCGGGCGGCGGAACCGGCAAACACACAGGGTCCCGAGGAATCCGCCTCGGATGCCACCTTAGATGCGTCGGCCGTGTGGCCTCCGCCGCATCCATCGCTGACCCGTAGCGAGCCGCGCGCCGCCCTCCCCATGGCAAACTAGGTCAAGCGCTGAGTCGTGGCTGATGCGTATCGCTATACTCGCTGTCCGTCCCCCCAAAAACTGGTCCACTTTGAGTCTCGTGGTTTGAGAATTCAGTAAGACCAGTTGGAGGTGGTATGGCAGCGGCCAAGAAGTACAGCGTAGAGAAG
>JAJPKF010000007.1 GCA_021323865.1 Pseudomonadota bacterium
GGCCGAGGGGCCCTGCGGGATGCTGGGACACACCGAGCCCGGCGTCTTGTAGATGGTCTGCTGCAGCAGCCCGTTGCCGTCGTAAGCGAAGGTTTCGCTGTCGCTGCCGGTGTCCGCCCAGCTCGTCAGCCGGTTGTTGCCATCATACCCGTACGTGTAGGTGGTGTTGGAAGAGCAGGGAGCTCCCGTTCCCTGGCAGGTCCGGTTGCCCTGAGCGTCATAGGCAAAGGTGAGGCCCGAGCCGATGGTCTGCAGCTTGCCCGCGTCGTGGCCCGTGGTTCCCTGATGGGTATCAGTCCCGTTGTGGATGGTTGAAAAGTGAACGGGTTCGGGTCCAGTTACGGATAACCGGGCGGCCCACCCGGCATCTTCGACTGGGACGACAGCGCGGCTGCTCAGGGCCGCGACCATACGGGCCTTCGCACGCCATCGACCATCACCCGGCCTAGCCGGCTCAGGTAGGGCTCCAGGAGGCGGTACGGAACGGTGGGAGTCAGGAACATGCCGCAGCTGTCGTACCCGATATCTCCCGGGCGGAAGGCGATCACCAGGCCCCGAGTTGTGAGGGCGAAGTGGCGGTACCCGCGCCAGTTCGCAGGCGCAAGCTGACGCCGGTAGTAAGCACCATTGTCGGGGTCGTGAGCAGACTGTCTCGCGCAGGCGCTGGTCGAAAGGACATCCTTGCGCACCACCCGCTCGGCCGTGCGGAGCGCGGCACGACGGGCGGCTGGCGAGAATAGCCATGGCAGGCGGACCAGGCGGCCGGAAGGAACACGGAGCGTCGCGGAGAACCAGTCGTAGCATTCGGTCCCCCCGGGGAGGCACTCGACAAATGCCTTGAGCAGACTAATCTCGCGAGTGCTGGCGCTGATCCGTTCGTCCAACGAGATGAAGTTGAAGGATCCTCCAGAGCCGCCCGGCCCTCCACCCCGCACGGAGGCGCGAACGGCTTTCCTCGTTCCCGGCGCCAGGCTGTCCATGAGCCGGACGATGAGTGCTCGCATTCGCCTATTGACACTGGCAATGGGCCGTCCCTTGACATACGCAACAGGGTACATACCGTGGGTAGTGTACCCGTGAACGGGGAAGCGGGGGACGGGCTTTGCGAAGAGCCGAAGCGGTGAGCTCGGTTTGCTCCGAGCTGGCTGCACAGCCTGACGGCCCGGATCTCCGGCCCCACAGCCGCTAAGCCCGGCTGCACTGGCCCCGGCGAGGGCCAGCGCGCACACGATGAGTGGCAAGGCGTCACGGACCCAGCCGGCCGCCCCTACGACGAAAGACTTCACAGCTTCCCCGTTCATGACGCTAGCTCCTGCAGTACTTCTTATCCTGTTTCGCGGCAAATGCCTTGCAAACGTTCGTCGCGTCCTGTACCCGTCTACCGCTGTGCTCCTCGCCTGCTTCGGGGGCCTCGTACTGGTACATCACGACCAGGGTTGCCTCCCGGAGCTTCGTTGTGGCTTCGAGATCTCTCAGCGCGTTAGACCCCGCCGGGACTCCGGGCCGACTATACCCCGGCAAGGGAGAGCTCTTGAGCTCCACCCATACGAAGTGGACCTGTATTTGGTAGATGAACTGCGGCTGCTTCCGGCTATTCGGATTGTGGCGGTGTGCGTACCGGTAGAGGGTGTTCCATCGATTGAAGTGGTGGTAGCAATTCTTATAGCACCACTGCGCGATGCCCTTGCCGCACGACTGCCGGGGTCCGCAGCCGGTCACCCTTGCCTGATCCGCTCGCGGATCCAGGGAGGACTCCTCCATAAAGTTGCCAACCAGGGCGGCTGATTGAAGAAAGGCCCACCGGGCCGTGGGCCCATGCAGCGTCTCTCGGCGTTTCAGGACTTCATCAAAGTACCGGAAGGCAAACCTCTGTCGCTTGGAATACGACCAGTGATTGCTGTTCAGCCCGCTGGGGTCGGATGCGTTCGCGGGCGTATCGCTTGCGTACGCGTACGGCTGGAGCGTCTGATCCACCATCGGGTCCTGGCTGAGGAATTGCCCGGTGCTGGGGTCATACCACCTCGACTGGTCGTAAAACGAACCCGGTGGTTCCGTCGGTGTAGGTCCCGTTGTACTGCAGAGGGGTCCAGCCGGTGTTGCCGAAGGAGCCCGTGGCCACGCCGTAGGGCGGGTAGTTCTGGACGTTCACCACCGTGCCGGTCGAGTCCTCCAGGGCGCGGGTGTTGCCCTGCAGGTCCTGGTAGTAGTACAGCGGCGTGCCGCTTCCCTTGCCGCCGCCGGCGGCCACGGCGAGCTGCTCCACGGGTAGCCCCTGCGGGCCCATGAGGTAGTCGGTGTGCCCCTCGTCGACACCGGTGGCGTACTCCTGGGTGACGGCCAGGGTCGGGTCGCCCAGGGCGGTGTTCCAGACCAGATTGGTCTCGTCGGTGCAGTAGCCCGGTGAGGCGTCCTTGCGGACACGATGCGTGACCGAGGGAACCGGGGTCCAAGGCGTGGCCGAGGGGCCCTGCGGGATGCTGGGACACACCGAGCCCGGCGTCTTGTAGATGGTCTGCTGCAGCAGCCCGTTGCCGTCGTAAGCGAA
>JAJPKF010000011.1 GCA_021323865.1 Pseudomonadota bacterium
GGGGCAACGTCGGCATAGAAGGCATCGGCCGAACGAAGGATGCCGGCACGGAACGGATTGCCTGCAGCCCTGGCGGCCTCGACGAGCGCATTCACGACCTGCAGGTCTGCCGTGGCCGGGAACGCTGCCGGCACATAGGCGAGGCTCGTGCCCTCATCACGAACGGCCGCCTGGGCCACCACGAGGTCTCCGGTTCGGAGATCACGGGCGATGCTGCCCGCCGTCCCTACCCGGATGAGGGTGTCCGCTCCCACCGCAATCAGCTCCTCGGCGGCGATCGCAGTCGAGGGCCCACCAATCCCCGTTGAGGTCACGGAAACCGGAGTTCCCTCCAACTTCCCGGTGAAGGTGAGATATTCGCGGTTGGACGCAACCTGCCGCGCACCGTCGAGATGCCGTGCGATCAACTCGACCCGACCGGGATCTCCGGGCATGAGTACGTAGCGCCCGGCATCTCCGGAGCGAAGCCGAACGTGCAGCTGGAGGTCATCAGACATATGACCCCATTATCCAGGTGTGTTTCGAGATTGCCGCCTTAGCCGGGCTAGTGGGCGGGGAAGCGGATGGTCGCCACGGAGCTGCCAACACAGCCGGCGATCGCTCTCCAGGAGGACGGCCGTGCACACTCCGGACGGATGGTTCGTCCCGCGGCCACCGTCCAGAAGACGCCCAGGTAGTCATAGGGCGCCGAGCCCGGGTAGCAGTGCTCGATGCTCAGGTAGACCAGGGAGCCGTGAGGACGGCTCTGGGGAGTGAGGGTAGCGGCAAGACCGGATGCGTGACTGAAGCGCACCCGTGGTGGTCGCGCGGAACCCAGCTGCAGCTTGATAGGCGCCGTCAGCGCCTTGCCTGTGCCTCCGCGGCCGTTCCGAAAGATCATGACGCCGCGAAGCAGGGGATCGCGAGCCAGGACGTAGACGCTGCTCTTGATACTGATTCCTGGTCCCAGATACAGGTCTTCGGTGGTTGCGCCGCATGTTGGGATCAGCGTGATCCAGCGCACGCCGTTTGGATAGGTGACCAGGCCCGAGAGGGACACATCCTCGGCGTAGGGGTTGTTCTGCGTACAGCTCGTTCCAGGTGCGGTAATGGTGCGGTGCGTGAGGTTCCTGATCTCAAGACGAGCGCGGATGAGTGCATCCGCGGGATATCGCGAGCGCGGCAGCGACAGCGTGATCCGCACCCCTCCGGAACTGCCCGATGCCGACACTGGGCCGCTCGGTATCTGATGGGCAGTCTGGCCTCCACATCCGGTCACAAGCAGTCCGGCAATCACGACCAACAGAAGGACGCGGGTCACGTTCAGCGGGCGACGGCCAGCGCGTCCCGATAGACGTCGATCATCCGATCCACCTGGTCCCTCTTCCGGAAGAGCTCCGCCCGTTCTCTGGCCGCGACAGATTTCTGACTCCCATCCGCGAGGCCTTGGGCAATCGCGGCGGCCAGGGCACGACCTGTTGGCTCTTGAACCAAATACCCACTTGCGGCCGTCACCACCTCATTCATGGCCGGATAGTCGAACACCACGCACGGGCAGCCGCATGCCATGGCCTCGGTCAAGACCAGCCCAAAACCGGCATACAGGGCCGGGAAACAGAGGAGATCAACCGCCGAGTAGTAGCGGGCCATGCCATCGGCTGACACGTGGCCGCGGAACTCGACGCGATCGCCGAATTCCGCCTGCACGGCGGGGTCGGTGTCGTGATGCAACACGAGCATGATGACGCCGGGAGGCAGGGCCCGCAGCGCGTCCTTCAGAATGTCGCCGCGGGACATGTTGAAATGCCCGACATACAGAACGTAGGACCCTTCGGGACTCATTCGCAGCTCATGGCGGGATGCCCCTCGGTCACGCGGATAGAACGTCCCGGGGTCGAACCAGTTGAGTACCGTGGTCACGGCCCCGGCATCAGTGCGATACAGGTTGATCAGCTCGGCGGCAACGCCTTCGGATACGGCGATGCATCGATCGGAGAGACGGGCCAGCACCTCCTCCATCAGGCTGGTGGCACGGTCCACAGCCGCTTCACGAGGGTCGGGCAACCCTAGGTCTTGATAGCGGGCGACCGGTCCCAAGGCGGTCAGGTGGAAGGTCGAAACCAGCGCTGGGCGGTGTCGCAGACGGTTGGCATGGAAAAAGGGCTCGAAACCAAACTGTCCGTGTGAGTGGATCACGTCGTATCGAGAGAAGTCGATGGCATCCGACAGCCGCCGAGACTTCTCCCGGAACGCGTCAACCAGGCTCTCGATGTGCGGCATGGGGGCAATGCCGCGAACGTGCCCTGCCAGGGGGTTCTCCTCGTCCGGAAGATAGCTGCGATCCTCACAGGCGATCTCAACCTGGAGGCCCCGCTCCAGCAGGCCCAGACAGAGCTCATAGACATACTTCTCCGTGCCGCCTCCCGATGGAGTCGGACGGTAGCCACATACCATGCAGACGCAGGGGGCCCGATCCTGATTGCTCATGTCGCAGTCTCCGACGGAGGCAGATTGATTGGACCGGCTACTGAACACTGTACGCCATCTTGCCGACCTGGAGCAGCCGGACCGGGCACGAGCCGGCACGAGCCGTCGACTAGCGATCCTCCAGAAACCGTCGGAGGAGATCGATGGCGGAAAGGGCGACGAAGTGCTTGACGGTTTCCCGCGGCCCGCTCCGACGGATGAGCTTGGCGATCTGGCCTCCGGCATCGCTCGCCGCGACAAATGCGGTTCCCGGGTCCACGCCTCCGTGGCCTTCTGGCCCCGCGGCACCCGTGGTGCCGATGCCAAAGTCCGCGTCGAACCTCGCGCGGGCGATCTCCGAGAGGGCGACTGCCGTCTCCTCGCTCACCACGCCGTGCTCGTCGATGATATCGGCCGGCACCCCGAAGCGCGTCTTAGTCTCTTCGTTGTAGGCAACCACGCCGCCAAGAACGTGACTGGAGCTACCCGGGATGTCGGTGAGATAGCTGCAGACGAGTCCGCCCGTAATGCTCTCGGCCGTGGCCACAGTTGAGTGTCGACGCGCAAGCAGCGATCCCACCACGGAGCCCAGCGAGTCGTCCTCGGAGCCGAAGACGTCGGCCCCGAGGCGCTCCCGGACCTGCTCGAGAACCGGGTTCAGCCGCCGGCGAGCCTCATCACGAGACGAACCGCTGGCCGCGACCCGGACGTAGACGCCATCACGCTTGGCGTAGGTGGCCACGCTCGGATTGGCAGCCTCCACCAGGCGCCCCAAACGCTCCTCAATGGCCGATTCGCCCGGCCCGAAGGTCTTGAGTGTTACTGCCACGAAGCTGGCGTTCGTGAGGTGTTCGACCAGGGGCCGCACCTGCTCGGACCACATGCTGCGCATCTCCGCCGGCACGCCGGGCATGCAGGCGACATACCGCTCGTCGGGCCGTGTGACCCACCACCCGGGAGCCGTGCCCAGGGGATTGGGGAGGGCTTCGGCGCTGGGGATGAGCCAGGCCTGCTTCAGATTGCGCTCGGGCATCGACCGTCCCATGGCAGCGAAGCGCTCCCGGAGCACCCGTTCAAGCTCCCTATCGACCGACGGCTGCTCACCGGCGATGACGGCGATGGCCTCACGAGTCAGATCATCGCCCGTGGGGCCCAGGCCGCCGGTGGTAATCACAACGCGAGACCGATTCAGTGCCTGGCGGAGACTCTCGACCAGGCGGTCCTGATTGTCGCCGACCTGGGAGATCCAATAAATCGGCATGCCGATTTCGGCCAGCTCGGAGGCCAAGAAGGCGGCATTCCCGTCGACAATCTCGCCCAGCAGAAGCTCGGTCCCGATGGAGATGATCTCGGCGGAGGGCGAGGCGCTCACCGGAAGCTCCGGGGGACAGGGGGAACCAGAGACAGGCCGCTACCTGCCGGAGAAGTTCGGCTGCCGCTTTTCCAGGAACGCCGCGGTGCCCTCCCGACGGTCCTCGGTCCCCACGGCGGTTCCGAAATAGACCGCCTCGAGGCCGGCGGCCGAGTGCGCGTCCACTTCGAGGCCTTCATTGACGGCGCGTTTCACCAACGCCACGGTAGCTGGAGACTTGGAGGCGATCTTGCCGGCCCATTCCCGGGCCCGCTCCATCAAGCCTGCTGCGGGCACCACCTCGTTAATCAGGCCGATTCGGTGCGCCTCCTGAGCGTCGATCATCTCCCCGAGAAGCACCATCTCCATGGCCTTCAGTCGTCCGACCAGCCGGGGAAGACGGAACGTGCCCCCAAACCCGGGAATGATGCCGAGGTTGATCTCCGGCTGTCCGAAGCGGGCGGAATCGGCGGCCAGGATCAGATCTCCGGCCATCGCCAGCTCGCAGCCACCGCCAAGAGCATAGCCGTTCACGGCCATGATGATGGGTTTCGGGAGGTCGATCATCTTGTGGAGCAGCCGGTGGGCATCATGAGAGTGACGCTGGCCCGCTAGGGCCGAGTCCAAGGCCTGCAGCTCGGCGATGTCGGCTCCGGCAGCGAAGGCGCGATCTCCCGACCCCGTGATGATGACCGCCCGAACGGAGTCGTCGCCGGCGGCTTCGTCCACGGCGCGGTCGATCTCGGTCAGAACGGCGTGAGAGAGCGCATTGAGGACCTTGGGCCGGTTGAGGGTGACGATGAGGGCCGGTCCATCCCGTTCGACGAGCAGGTTCTCGTAGAGCGACTCAGTCATGAGCCACTCGAGTAGTCGTAGAAGCCCCGGCCGGACTTGCGACCCATCATGCCGGCAGCCACCATTCGGCGGAGGAGCGGTGGCGCGGCAAACTTTGGGTCCTTGTACTCCTCGTACATGATGTCCGCGATGTAAAGGGTGGTATCCAGGCCCACGAAGTCGAGGAGGGTCAGCGGGCCCATGGGGTGCGCCAGACCCAAATGAATAGCGGTATCGATGTCCTCTCGAGTGGCGATTCCGTTCTCCAGCATGCGCACCGCGTCCACGAGATAGGGCACCAGGAGCGCGTTGACGATGAATCCCGGGGTGTCCTTGGCCACGACCACCGTCTTCCCCATCTGTTCGGAAAAGGTGCGCAAGGTGGCCATGGTTTCATCGCTTGTCTGGATGCCCCGCACGATCTCCACCAGCTTCATCACCGGAACCGGATTGAAGAAGTGCAGGCCGGCGACCTTGTCCGGCCGGCTGGTGACGGCGCCAAGCTCCGTGCAGCTCAGAGAGGAGGAGTTGGTGACCAGCAGCGCGGACGTGGGAACGATCCGGTCAAGCTCCGCAAACACCTCCTTCTTGATCTCCATGTTCTCGACCGCCGCTTCGATCACAATGTCGCGATCGGAAAGGTCATTCAGCGTGGTGGTCATGCGAATGCGGCCGAGAGCCGCGTCGCGCTTCCCAGCGTCGAGCTTGCCCCGGTCGACGGCCCTGCCCATGGACTTCTCGATGCGTCCCATGCCCCTGGCGCAGGTGGATTCATCGACCTCACGCACCACGACGTCGAAGCCGGACCGAGCGGCTGCCTCCACGATTCCGGAGCCCATCAGGCCCGCGCCGATCACCCCAACTCTCTGGATGTCAGGCATCACTCTCCCCCTTTCCAGATGACAATCGAGCGGTCCAAGATGGGCCGCCCGAGCCAATCAAAGATACCAATGGCACAGGCGAAGACCAGCCGACGACCAACCTTCGCACGACCGTCGAAGCCCAAATCACCCGGACCGGCTCGGCACCAAGAGCGAGGACTACTCCCCGTACTGAAGCGCCGCCTGCATGATCTGTCGGGCGATGGGAGAAGCAACGAAGGCTCCTTCCCCTCCTCCCTCGACCACCACGGCCACCGCGACAGTTGGATGTTGGGCCGGTGCGAAGGAGATGAACCAGGCGTCGGGGGCGCTGTTGCCGGTCTGGGCAGTGCCCGTCTTGCCCGCGACGGTCACTCCCGGGATCTTGGCCTCGAAGCCGGAGCCGTAGTAGCCATTGACCACCTCAACCATGGCGTGACGGACCTGGGACGCCGTGCCGCCATTGATGGGGTTGGCCAGCGTCCCTGAGGTGTCGCCCCCCACGACCGATCCGGAGGGCGTCTTGATCGACTTGACGAGAATTGGCCTCGGCATGCGCCCGCCATCCGCAATGGTGCTGGCGATAAGGGCCATCTGCAGCGGTGTCACATGGTCATTCCCCTGTCCGAAGGCGCTGGTAGCCAGCGCAACGGGATCAAAGCGTTCACCGGGGGTGAGCACACCACTGACGGAAACGGGCAGGTCGAACGGGATGCGGTGGCCGAGCATGAACCGGTGGGCATAGTCGATGAATCTCGACCGGCCGAGCTTCAGACCGACCTGGGCGAACACGATGTTGTCGGACCACATGAAGGCATGGAGCAGGTCGGCCGACGTGGTCCCGGGCGGAAGGTTGTTGGCGGTGTTCGGAATGGTATATCCGTCCACCACGAAGGGGCCGGTGGCGGCTGTTCCCCGATACTGGCTGGACAGCGACTGGATCCCGGTGTCGATGGCGGCCGAGAGCGTGAGGGTCTTGAAGGTTGAGCCGGGCGGGTAGAGCCCGTTTGTGACCCGGTTCACGAAGGCATGGCCCGGGATCGCCTCGATGTTGCGGACGCACCGGCCGACGAAGAACTGGCCTCCGATGCAGGTCGGATCGAAGTACGGCTTGCTGACCATGGCCAGCACCTGGCCGTTCTGCGGGTTCAGGGCGATGGCCGCGGACGGCGTGTCGGCGGCCAAACCGTTCGCTGCGAGCTCGGTTTGAATGGCGGTCACCGCCGCCCGCTGCACCCGGTCGTCGATGGTCAGATAGACATCGTCGCCGAGCACCGGCCGATGGAGCCAGCTGGCATAGGTCTGCTGCAGACTGGTGCCGGTCTTGCCCGAGAGGTACGGGTTCAGCGATGACTCGAGCCCCACGGCGCCGAACCGAAAGAAGGTGTGATACCCGATGGTCTGAGCGAGAGAGGGGTCTCCGTAGACCGGTTGCACGAAGCCGTCGGGGTGCACCCGCCTGCCCACGAGTGTGATGCCGTTTCGATCAAAGATGCGTCCTCTCAGAACCCGCTCGTTCTTCTCCAGCAGCAGGACGTTCCGCGGATCGGAGTTCAGGTTGCCGGCGTCGATGACCTGCCAGTAGACCAGGTCAAGGCTGATTAGCCCGAAGACCACTACAAAGACAACTGCCAGCCGCCGAATGTTACGGTTCACGCCCTGCCTCACGGGACACCTTCAGCAGCAGGCCGAGGATGGCAAAGTTGGCGACGATGGAGCTGCCGCCATAGCTGAGGAACGGCAGCGGAACTCCCGTCAATGGCATGAGTCGCGTGTTTCCTCCGATGATGACGATCGTCTGGATGGCGAATACCGAAACCAGCCCGGCCGCCAGGAGCTTTTGGAATCCGTCCCTCGCCGTCACGGCGATGTCGAGCCCTCGGAAGATGAGCAGCAGGTACACCAGGAGGAGGGCCGCCAGGCCGGCCAGACCCAGCTCCTCGCCCAGTGCCGACCAGATGAAGTCCGTGCTGGCCACCGGCACCAGATTTGGGTTGCCCAGGCCCAGTCCCTGCCCCGCGATGCCGCCTGCGGCGAACGCGTAGAGACCCTGGATGAGCTGGTAGCCCCCGGTAGTGGCATATCCCCACGGGTTGAGCCAAACGTCGGTTCTCAACCGGACGTGGGAGAAGACAAAATACGCACCGACGGCCCCCATGGCGAATAGGACCCCGCCCAGCACCGGATAGATCGCTCGCGAGGTACCCACGTAGAGCATCGCCAGAAAGATCCCAAGGAACAGAAGCGCGCTACCCAGGTCGTCCTGGCGAACCAGGAGCAGTAGGGAGAGCCCCCACATCACCAGCAGCGGAATGAGGTACTGGAACGGCGGGAGCCGGATTCCGGCCAGCACCAATCGACCGCCTGCGAGCAGCTCCCGTTTCTCATCGAGGTAGGCCGCGAAGAAGATCACCATGAAGATCTTGAGGAACTCGACGGGCTGGAGGTAGAGCCCATGGAAGCCGATCCAACGCCGGTAGCCGCTGTTGCCGATATCGGCTCCATGGACGATGGTGATGGCGATCAGGGCGAAGCCGATGAAGGCCCAGGTGTACTTGTAAAGACGCAGCCAGCCCACGTTCCGAGGCCACACCGCGGTGAGCAGAAGCACGGCATCGCCCACGATGAGCCACAGAAGCTGGCGGTCGCCCAGCGAGGGAGATAGCCGGGTGATCTCCACCAAACCCACGCCACCGAGGAGTACCACCAACGGATAGAGCAGCTGGTCGGCTCCAGGTAGGAGCCGACTGAGAAGGAGGCTCGTGGCCAGTGCGGCCAACCCGTACACGGCCAGTCGCAGCATGGTTGACGTGCCGATCCTGCCCGTTTCGGCTCCCGCGAGCAGGGCGAATGCCGCTCCCACGAGCACCAACGCCATGATGATCGACGAGAGCTCCAGCACCCGGGGGCGGTAGGGCCTCAATCCCGAGATCACGGCCGCACCAGCTTCAGACTCACGCCACCCAAGGCCATGACATCGCCATAGTTCAGCCGGGCACGAGAGGTTACGCGCCGGCCGTTTACAAATGTACCGTTGCGGCTCCCAAGATCTTCGATGGTCCACGACCCACGGCTGAAGATGAGCCGGCCGTGTCGGGAGGAGACGGTATCGTCGGGGATGGCCACGGTGTTGTCCGGCGAGCGGCCGAGCAAGGTTTCACTCATCAGAGGAAAGGCGTCGTTGAGGCTGAGTCCGGACCTGGCTGGGTCGACGACCACCAGCTCTCCGGGGGCTGCCTCCTCGACTGACATTGATCGGGATCGGAGGTCGCGGGTCAAGGCAAAGACCACGTAGAGGATGAAGAGATAGAGACCGGCCAGGAAGGCAATCCTTCCCCAAAAGAGAAGCACGTCGACGCTCACGGGAGGCTACTCGTGGAAGACGAGCTCGAACCCGCCCAGCGAGAGACGGTCCCCGTCCTGGAGGCGGCCGTGGGTAACCAGCTTGCCGTTGATGGCAGTGCCGTTGGTGCTGCCCAGGTCCTCCATGAGCCAATGTCCGTCCTCCAGCACCAGTTGGGCGTGGCGTCGCGAGACGCGTCGATCGTCGATCGTCACGTCACTTCCAGGAGACCGGCCGATGGTCACGGGACTGCCCTCCAGGTGGTAGGCGCGGTTGGCCGACACCAGCTGCGAGACGTGCCGGCGAGGGGCGGGAGCCGGGGCGGCCGTCGTCACCGGAAGCGGTCGCGTGTATTGGGCCGCCTCAACCTCCTCCCGTCGTCGTGACTCGCTGGGCAGCGGCTGGATGTCCTCCATCTGCGCGCGAACCCCGAACTCTCCCGACTTTAGGTCCCCTCGGCTGTGCAGGCGCACGATAGGAGGGCTCGCCAGCACGAAGAGCCGGTCTCGTGCATATCGGGACAGATAGGTCTCGACCTCCCGCGTGACCGAGGACTGGATGGGTTTGAACTGACCGAAGTCGGCCGGGCTGAGGTCGACGTCGAAGATGTTCGGCACCCGGACACCCAAGACTCCGACCACCTGGTCTGCATCCATGACGCGGGCCAGCCGCTTGGCAATCTCGACGGGCTGCAGCCGGCTGTGGCTGCTCCGGGTCAGCGTTCGCTCCATCAGACGCTCGACGAAGCTCTCGAAGCGAGCGACCAAATTCACACGCAATTCTACGTGGATGCCGCTCCAATCGAGCCCTGAAGACGCTGGTCCTGCCACTTACAATGCGTAGACATCCGGGGCCGGAGAGGCAATGGGATCGATCGAATCCGCCGTGCTCACCTTCATCAAGCACCTGCTCGAAACGGTTGGATATCCGGGCATTTTTCTGGCCATGCTGGTGGAGGGATCGGGAATCCCGCTGCCGAGCGAGATCACCATGCCCTTCGCGGGGTTCCTGACCGTACATCGGTTCGCGGTGCCCTGGGTGATCGTGGTGGGAACGGTGGCGGAGGTGTGCGGCGCCTGCATCGGTTACGCCATCGGTTACTTCGGGGGCCGTCCGCTCGTGGAGAGCTACGGAAGGTACGTCATGATCTCCCATCACGACGTCGATCGGTTCTCCGCCTGGTTCGATCGCTACGGCAGCGCCGTGATCCTCATCGGACGCCTGCTTCCCGCCGTCCGGTCCTACGTTTCCATCGCGGGAGGCGTCGCCCGGATGCCGCTCAAACCGTTCCTGTTGTTCAGCGTGCTGGGCTCGCTCATCTGGTGTACGTTCCTCACCATCCTGGGCCGTGAGCTGGGCGACCACTGGACCCGCATCAGCACGGCGACCCGACCGTTTGAAGTACCGATCGTCATCGGGGTCCTCGTTCTCTTGGTCGCGTATCTGATCTTCCGGCACTTCCGACCAGGCCGGCAGGCAGCGCCCGAGGAGATCGGCTAGCCGAGGTACGCCTCAACCCGCCGGTCCGGCGACCTCAGACGAGCTGGGTCGGTCTCCCGGCGCGGACGCCTATCCGGACCAGGTGGCCATGCGGGTGTGGCCGGGCTTGGACAGCGCGGGATTGAGGATTGTCTGATTCTGGGTCCACCAGGTGTCTTCGTAGTCGTCGTGGTGGAACTCGAAAATCACCTCGTCGGTGCCGACGGGTGGCTGGGCGAGAGCGCTGCCGGGAATGGCTGGGACGGGCGCTCCGTCAAAGGTCGGAGCCGCTGAGGTAAGCAAATATACCGTCCCGTTGGCGGATAGCCGCCAGCCAAAGTCGATGCCGTTGAAAAACTCCACGGCGCCCCCGGGCGTCTTGGGACAGGTCAGCGCGGTCACCCGCGCGTTGAGCGCCTGCCGGGTCATGTACTCGTATGTCACCAGAGGATTGGTCCAGCTGTAGCCGCCGACGTTGGTGCACTGCTTGACCGATCCCGCCGGTGACAGGTACCACTTGAAGTTGATGCCGTCGGCGCCCGCAACTGCTGAACTGGTGGTGGTTTGCGGGGCGTTGGTGGCATCCCGACCCAACAGAACCGTCTTGGGGGCCGTGGCGGTGGCTCGCCGAACGGAAGATGTCCCGGTTGGCGCCTTGGCGTAGGGCGATGCCGGCGGGGGTGCCGAGTACCAGAAAACGTCGTTTCCCGGCTTGGGCAGGTTCACGGAACCGGCACTCGCGCCGTTCTTTCGCCAGTCGGCCCCGCTGAGGGTATCGCCACCCTGGAAGAAGATGTCGGCGCCGTCCACGTTTTGGGGCAGGCAGCCGGAGGTCACGCAGTCACTCTTGCTGCATTGGCCTGCCTGCCAGCAGACGCTGAGGTTATAGGTGGAATTGGAGGAGCCCAGCCACAGCGCCTTGGTCAACAGGTTATTGGTGCTCCAGTACAGCTGAATGCCGGTGGAGCAGGGCACGACGACCGGCCAGGTGTTTTGCGCCACCTTCTTGTTGACCAGCCACACGATGACGATGGGCGCGTACCGATCGCCGTCCACGCAGGTTCCGGCCTTCCAGTTGAACTGGATGCCGGTGGCACAGCTGGTAGATGGGGAGCAGGGGGCCGCGGCTACAGATCGGTTCGAGCCGTTGTTGTCGACCACCATGTAGGCCGGCGAGGTGCTCGTGGCCGCCTGCGCGGTGGGGGCGACCATCCCACCCCACGCCGCCAGACAGAGCGCCGGTACTGTCAACAGCCGCCAGTTCAGTCGCTTCGTCACGTTAGATCACCATACGAGAGAAATTCGGCGCTGCCGAAAACAGGGAGGACGACCCCCTCACGCCAGTAGCATCATAACCACTTGGATTGACATTCTCAAGTTGGAAATGCGCCACGGGCGCGAGGCGTCGTTGACGAAGCGTTTCTCGGCTTGCGGGCCTACGGAGCGAAGCGCCGCCCGAGCGGCTCGATCAGCCCGTCCAGGTCCCCATGCGCGAGTGTCCAGGCTTGGTAAGCGCCGGGTTCAGGACGGTCTGATTCTGGGTCCACCACGCGTTCGAGAAATCGTCGTGATGAAACCCCAGGATCACCTCGTCGGTGCCCGTCGGCGGCTGCGGGATGGCACTGGGCGCGATGCCCGACGCCGGTGAACCGTTGAAGGTCGGGACTGCCGCCCAGAGCAGATAGGTCGTGCCGTTGGCCGCAAGCTGCCAGCGGTAATCGATGCCGTTGAAGAACAAGGTGGTTCCACCGGCACTCTTGGGGCAGGTAAGCGCACTGACTCTGGCGTTCAGGGCCTGTCGCGTCATGTACGCATAGGTCACCAGTGGGTTGGTCCAGTTGTATCCCGCCGCGTTGGTGCACTGTTTCACTGAGCCCGACGGCGCCAGCGACCATTGGAAGTTGACGTCGTTGGCCGCCGCGGGGGCCGAGTTGGTGGTGGTTTCAGGACCGTTGGTCGAGTCCCGGCCCAGGAGCACCACCTTCGGAGCGGCGACGGTACTGTGACGAGCACCCGATGCCGGAGTGCGTGGAGCACCGGCGAACGGCGACGCCGGCGGAGTGCCCGCCGTCCAGTAAACGTCGTCCACCGGTGTCGACGGCTTCACCGTGCCCACGGTGGCACCACTCTTCCGCCAGTTAGCGCTCGTAAGGCTGTCGCCGCCCTGGAAGAAGATGTCGGCGCCGTCCACATTCTGAGGCAGGCAGCCGGCGGTGACGCAGACACTGTGGTTGCACTGGCCTGCCTGCCAGCAGACGCTGAGGTTATACGTGGAGCTGGAGGAACCCAGCCACAGCGCCTTGGTCAGCAGGTTATTGGTGCTCCAGTAGAGCTGAATGCCGGTGGAGCAGGGCACGACGACCGGCCAGGTGTTTTGCGCGACCTTCTTGTTCACCAGCCACACGATGACGATGGGCGCGTAACGATCGCCGTTCACGCAGGCCCCGGCCTTCCAGTTGAACTGGATGCCCGTGGCACAGCTGGTAGATGGAGAGCAGGGCGCTGCGGCTACAGATCGGTTCGAGCCGTTGTTGTCGACCACCATGTAGGCCGGCGAGGAGCTGCTGGCGGCTTGCGCGGGAGCCACGAAGGCGCCACCCCACGCGGCCAGACAGAGCACCGGGACGATAAGCAGGCGCGGATTCGGCCGATGGATCATGGTGGATCACCTCTCGCGGCGAGTTGTACGCAACCGACCGCAGCAAGTGGGGGCCACCGTCGCGTCACGAGTATCTTACCGACTGGGACAGATTTCCGCCAGTACCCCCGGCGCGCACTGAAACCGCGAAGGCGCAGGGTCAGCCGCCTGGGGCCTCCGAGACCAGCGGTTGGCGCAGCTCGAAGCCGGCACCAGATGCCCTGAGAGGACCGAGAAGCGACTGCGCTTGCGGCCTTAAGCGCTCTCGTCGTAGAGGGTTTCTTCCTCTTCCTGCTCCCGCTGTGGCAGCGGGATCGGCTCGAGAATCGGGCCTTCCTGCTTCAGAATCACCTTCTCGGTGATGGTGCAGGACTTGATGTCGTTGCGGGAGGGGATGTCGTACATGATGTCGAGGAGCACATCTTCGACGATGGTGCGGAGGCCCCGGGCGCCCGTCTTCTGGGCCAGAGCCTGTATCGCCGTTTCCTCCAGCGCCTCGGGTGTGAAGACCAAGTCGACCTTGTCGAGCTCGAAAAACTTGCGGTACTGCTTCACGATGGAGTTCTTCGGCTCACTCAGGATGCGAATCAAGGACTCCTGGTTCAGAGGCTCCAAGCCAACGATGACTGGGAGCCTGCCCACGAACTCCGGAATGAGCCCGTACTGGAGCAGATCCTCGGGTATGACGGTAGCCAGTGGCTTGTCGGTGTCCTTGACGAACTCCGCCCCATAGCCGTACGGGCGGTTCTTTCCGACCCGGCGCTCCACGATCTTGTTCAGACCCTCGAATGCTCCTCCGCAGATGAAGAGGATGCTCGCGGTGTTGATCTGGATGAAGTCCTGGTGTGGGTGCTTGCGGCCGCCCTGTGGCGGCACATTGGCCACCGTCCCCTCAATGATCTTGAGGAGCGCCTGCTGCACGCCTTCGCCAGACACGTCCCGGGTGATGGAGGGATTGTCGGACTTGCGGGCGATCTTGTCGATCTCGTCGATGTAGACGATGCCTTTCTCGGCGCGGCTGATGTCGAAATCCGCTGACTGAATCAGACGCAGCAGGATGTTCTCGACATCCTCGCCTACGTAACCGGCCTCCGTGAGGGCTGTAGCGTCGGCGATGCAGAAAGGCACGTCCAGCACTCGGGCAAGGGTCTGCGCCAGAAGCGTCTTGCCGCAGCCGGTGGGCCCGATTAGGAGGATATTGCTCTTTCCCAGCTCCACGTCGTCGATCTGCATACCCGCGGCGACGCGCTTGTAGTGGTTGTAGACAGCCACCGACAGCACCTTCTTCGCGCGGTCCTGACCGATGACGTACTGGTTGAGCTGCTCCATGATGCGCTTGGGGGTGGGGATCTTTTGGATGTGCAGCCGGGTGGCCGGAGCCGCCGACTGTTCCTCGGCGATGATCTCCTGGCAGAGGTCGATACACTCGTCGCAGATGTACACGCCGCCGGGGCCGGCGATGAGCCGGTGCACCTGCTCCTGGCTCTTGCCACAGAAGGAGCAGCGGTACTGAACGCGCGGAGTCTTCGAACCAGCCATTAGATCCCTACCCCTGTCATAACAGCCCCCTCAGGAAACCGCAACAGGCTCGTTGACCGGCTGGGACGTAACGACCTGATCGACGAGGCCATACTCTCGTGCCTGCTCCGCCGTGAAGAACCGGTCACGCTGAAAGTCGCTGCGCAGCTGCTCGACCGGTATGCCGGTGTGGTGTGAAAGTATATCAAGATTGCGGTCCTGCAATCGCAGCAGCTCCCGGGCGTGAATCTCGATATCCGGTGCCGATCCGGCCAGCCCCCCTTGGATGAGGGCGGGGTGGTAGTGGATGGTGGCGTTGGGCAGTGAGAACCGCTTTCCGATCGCTCCACCGGCGAGCAGGACCGTGCCCATGCTGCCGGCAAAACCGATGCAGAAGGTGGACACGTCGGGGTTCACCAGCTGCATGGTGTCGTAGATCGCCAGCCCGGCCGTGATGGATCCGCCGGGTGAATTGATATACATCGAGATGTCTCGATCGGGCTCCTCCGACTGCAGAAACAGCAGCTGGGCGCAGACCAAGGAGGCGATGTCGTCGTTGATGGGCGTGGCGACAAATATGATGCGCTCTTTCAGGAGACGCGAATAGATGTCGAAGGCCCGCTCACCACGGTTGGTGGTTTCGATAACGGTGGGGACCAGGTAGTTTTCGGGTGCCATTTCTCTCATTCCTTGTGTCAGGCCGTCTCGGCGGCCGCCGGCTCGACGCCGGCGTCGGACACCGGTTCGTCGGCTTCATCCTCCGGTACCGTCAGTCCGCTGACGCTCTGGACTAGCCAGCGAATCGCATCACGTTTGCGCAGTTCCTCCTCGATTGAGCCCCGCAGCGCGGTCGAAGCACTCAGCCGCTCCATATCCCGCTCGGAGCGGGATAGGTTCTCGGTGAAGCGCTGCATCTGCGAGTTCACCTCGTCGGGGTCCGCGTGGATGTCCTCGGCATCGGCCACGGCCTCGAGGATCAGGTCGCGCTTGACCAAGCGTTCCGCGTTGGGTCGGAGGTCCTGCCGGTACTCTTCCTCCGACTTGCGGGCTGCGATCAGGAACTGCTCGAAGCGCATGCCCTGTCGCTCGAAATAGCGTCGCTGGTCTCGGAGCATGCTGTCCAGCTCGGCCTCGACGAGAATGTCCGGCGCCACGAGGTTGGTGCGCGCGGTGAGGGAGTCGATGACCTCAGAGGCGACCTTATTGAATGCTTCCTCGCGGCGTTCCCGCTCCAGGTTGCGACGGATGAGCTCACGGAGCTCCTGGACGGTGGTGGTGTCACTGACGGTCCGTGCGAAGTCGTCGTTGAGATCGGGCAGCACCTTGCGCTGGATCTCCTTCACGACAATGCGCAGGCTCAGGGACTTCCCGGCCAGCTCCTGCTGCCCATAGTCGGGCGGCAGGCTTAGGACCGTTTCGCGGATGTCCCCCGGCCGTGCGTTCACCAGCTCCTTGCTGAGTCCGGGGAACTGCCGGTCCGGGCTGTCCTGTTCGTCCACCAGCTCGAACTGGAAGTCCTCCTGTGACAGGACCTCCTCGCCATCGGCCCGGCCATGAATGTTCATCTTGACCACATCGCCAGTTTCCGCTGCTCTGGCCGCCGCCGGTTCGAGGGTGGCCCGCGAGCGCCGCACCTCCTCGAGCACTCGATCCACGTCTACGTCGGCCACCACCACCGGTGGGGCAGGAATCTTGATGTCCTCGATGGCCGGCAGGTGAACGTCGGGCTTGGTGGGGACGGTGGCCGCGAAGGCGAACGGCTCGCCGGGCGTCAGGTGCCCATGGTCGTCGGGTAGGTCGATCTCGCCCGAATCGAGAGCCTCCACGCCGCTCTGTCGAAGCGCCGTTGGGTACCATGCTCGGACTGCTTCGTTGGTGGCCTGATGAAAGAAAGCGTCGTCGCCGTAGGCGCGAAGGACCAGGTTGCGGGGCGCCTTTCCGGGCCGAAAACCAGGCACGCGAACTCGCTGAGCCAGCTTTCGGTAGGTGGCCTCGATGGCGCGGTCAACCTCTTCGGGCGTCACCGTCACGTCCAGCCGGACCCTGCTCTCTCCGGTGGGACTGACCTCTACCTGCATGCTCTTCACCTGTGCCTTCGCGGCTCGATCGGCGCTCGGTCAGCCGTCCGAAATCGTCAGGCCGCGCAGCTCCCGTTCGGCTGGGAGCGGTGGTAGGGACGGAGGGACTCGAACCCTCACGCCAAAGGCACATGATCCTAAGTCATGCCTGTCTACCAGTTCCAGCACGTCCCCACGCGCCCTTACGATACGGGCAAAGGAGCGCTATTCCAGGATACCAGGGGCCTCCCGGCTCCTACACTGTGAGGCAATGCCGGAACTACCGGAGCTGGAGGGCCTTGCGGCCTGGGTGAACACCGATCTGGCAGGGCGCCGGGTCGATGAAGTGCGGCTCAGATCGGTGGCCGCCCTCAAGACTTTCGACCCACCCATCTCTACCCTGGCCGGTCGGACGGTGGGCCCTGCCGGCCGCCGGGGCAAGTACCTGCACATCTCAATGGGAGATTTGCTCCTGGTCACCCATTTGAGCTTGGGTGGCTGGCTGCGCTGGAGCCCCGGTGCGACGACTCGCAAGCCGTCCCTGCGTGGGCCCATCATCGCCGAGGTCCGTCTCGATGGCGGCTCCTTGGACTTGACCGAGCACGGAAAGGAGAAGCGACTGGCGATCTGGGTCGTTCGCCGCCTCGAGGACGTGCCGCGGATCGGCGACCTAGGACCCGAGCCGCTTGACCCGAATCTCGCGCTCGACGATTTCACGGAGCGTGTGCGGGCGGCCCCGGGCACCATTAAGCATGTGCTTGCCGATCAGCGGGTTATCGCGGGAATCGGCAACGCGTACTCGGACGATATTCTTCACGCTGCCCGTCTGTCGCCCTTTCTTCGCGCGGCCCGTCTGGACGGCGACCAGATCGGCGGCCTCTACGAAGCGATGCGAACGGTACTCAACGATGCCGTTGCCGAAAGTGTTGGAGTGTCCGGAGGCAAACTCAAGGAAATCAAGCGGGCGCACTTTCGCGTGCACGGGCGCGCGGGCGCGCCCTGTCCTGCCTGCGGAGATGCCATCCGGCCCGTGTGGATGGGCGAGCGCTCATTCGAGTACTGTCCCAACTGCCAAACCGGAGGTCGGGTGTATGCGGACCGCCGGCTCAGCCGATTCCTCAAGTAGGCGCCCTGGACCGCTTGCTACCATGGTCCCTGGCAGCCCGGGGAGGCGAGAAGGGGAATGATGGACCGGAGCCGGCTCGAGGCGTTCAGTGATGGCGTGCTGGCCGTTGCCATTACGCTGCTGGCGCTCAACCTGACGGTCGCCGGGCCGGGCCACGGCACACTGCTGCACCAGCTCGGCGATCGCTGGCCTGCGTTTCTGGCATACCTGATCAGCTTTGTGACCATCGGCATCATCTGGGTGAATCACCATGCCCTCGTGGGCAACATCGCCGTGGTCGACCGAAGGCTCATGTTCATCAACCTTATCCTCCTGATCTTCGTGGTGCTCATTCCGTTCGCGACCGGCACCATGGCCCAATACCTGACTCACGGGGGCATGGACTCAAGCGTAGCCATGGCCATCTATGCCGCTGTGTTCGAAGGGATGTCTCTGGGCTTCGCGGCGCTCATCCTATGGACGCTTGCTCCGGGCAATTCCATTCACCCTGTTCCGGTTGTGCGTCATCGCAGCGTGGCGCTGCGTTTCACCCTAGGTGTCTTCATCTATCTGCCCGCCATTGGGCTGGCGTTCATCAGTCCGCCGGCCGCGCTGGTGGTGATCGGTCTGGTCGCGGTGTACTACATCTTCGAGCGGACGCCCTCCCCCGGCCCGGCGAGTGAGGGATTGGAGGACCGGTGAGGGGCGAGTTTCCTGCCCTGCACAACCGTCAAGCAACTCCCGCATGACGGGCGGAACGGGGCGCGTCGTGACATACTCTAGGGAGTTGTCGCGACTTCATCGACCCCACCCGAGAGGTTTGACACGAACAGCAAGGTAGGCGTCCCGGCATTCAAGCTGATCCTCATCAGCTTCCTGAGTCTCTACTTCGAGCTGACCCTGATTCGGTGGCTGCCGGTCGAGATCCGGCTGCTGGCGTATTTCACCAACTTCGTGCTCATCGCGGCCCTCCTTGGTCTGGGCGTGGGCATGCTCCTCGCGTCGCGCAAGGCATGGCTGGCGCTCTACTTCCCGGCGGGGTTGCTGGTGCTCACGGCCATCACCCTGTTCCTCGGCCGCCAGAACATCGCGCTACCCATCGTTCTGAGTGGGCAGTACGTCTGGGGCAATCATCAGGGGCTCTTGACGGGCGGCATCCTCGGCTACTTCGTTCTCGTGGCCTTCTTCGTGGTCATGGTGGGCGTCTTTCTGCTCATCGGCCAGGAGGTTGGCCGGGCCCTGACTGCCTTCAAGCCGCTGGCTGCCTACTCGCAGAACATCCTGGGCAGCCTCGTGGGCGTGCTGGCGTTCGCCCTGCTCAACTGGCTGGACACGCCACCCACGGTGTGGTTCGGCTTCGGCATGGGCGCTTTCGCCGTCTACATGGCCTTGGCGTGCGGCGCCCGGCCACGGCTCCTCCTCACCTTGGTGCCATTGGTGGGTGTGTTTGGGCTGCTGGTGGCGGACGCGCTGTCCACGCCGGCCGGGGTCAAGACCTACTGGTCGCCGTACTACAAGGTTCAAGTCTCGCCCATGGTGATGGATCACCAGAGGGTCGGCTATGGAATCACCGTGAATAAGGACGCGCTGCAGTTCGCCCTGAACCTCAGTGGCAAGTTCAACTATATCCCGCGTATGCGCGCCGAGCAGCATCAGTACAATCTGCCCTACAGGTTCGTTCACCCGAAGCGTGTGTTGGTGTTGGGTGCGGGGTCGGGGAACGACGTAGCGGCGGCGATCCGCAATGCTCCGAACGCGCGAATCGACGCCGTCGAGATCGACCCGGTCGTGGCACAGATCGGCCGTCAGCTGCACCCCGAGCATCCGTACAGCAACCCGCATGTCCACCTGTACGTCACCGATGCGCGGTCCTTCCTCCAGCAGAACCACAAGAAATACAACCTGATCGTCTTCGGCAAGCTGGACTCACATCGCGTCTTCTCCCACATGTCCAGCGTCCGCATGGACAACTACGTCTATACGCTGCAGGACTTCCAAAACGTGCGCAAGCACCTTGCGCCCGGGGGCATCGTCGCCCTTGGCTTTGTCATGCACGAAAAGTGGATTGCCGACCGGCTCTACACCATGCTGGACAAGGTCTTCGGACATCCGCCGTTGGTCTACGAGACCAACCAGCTGGCCTATGACACGATCTTCTACATCGGCAACAGGCCACTGAGTCCGCCGCCGGGCGAGCCGGTGCTCAATCACGCCAAAGTAGAGCGGGAGATTCTGGGCTACGGCACCTGGCACTACAACATGATGCAGGGCTTCCTGGATCCGCATATCCTTTCCACCCACAGCACCCTGCTGAGTGACGACTGGCCCTATCTCTACATGCGCAGCCGCACGATTACGCCGGACTATCTGATCGTGTTGGTCTTGACCATCATCGTCTCCGTCCTACTCGTCTGGCTCACCGTGCCCCGCATCGATTTCCGCTCCTCGCGAAACTGGATATTCCTGCTGCTCGGCGCTGGCTTCGCACTTCAGGAGACCAAGGGCATCACCGATATCGCCTTGCTTTTTGGCTCAACCTGGATCACCAACATCATCGTCATCTCCTCCATCCTGTTGGTCATCCTGCTGGCCAATCTCGCGGTGAGCCGCCTCAACATCCCCGTGCAGGTCGCCTATCTGGGGCTCTTCGCACTGCTGGTCCTCAACTTCCTGCTGCCGTTGAACGGCCTGCTTGCCTATCCCTTCTGGGCCCAGGTGCTGGGCTCGGGCTTCCGGGTCGCCGCCCCCATCTTCTTCTCCGGTATCATCTTCGCCTGGTGGTTTGCCCGCACCGACCGCACCAGCTCCGCCCTGGGGGCCAACCTCATGGGCGCCGTGGTGGGAGGGCTCTCCGAGTACAGCTCGCTGGCCCTGGGCCTCAACGATCTCTACCTCATCGCCATCGCCTTCTACGGACTGGCCTTTGTGCTGGGGCTCCGGCCCGAGCTCCGGACCGTGACCAGCCGGCAGCTGGTTCCCACCGAGGCGTAGTCCCGGGTCAGGGACCGATCGTGGAGATCGCGGTGTTGGGCACGGGCGTCGTAGGCCGGACGCTGACCGAGGGTCTGGCAAGCTCCGGTCATCACGTCGTGATCGGCACGCGGGACGTTGGCGAGACCATGGCACGGAGCGAACCGGGGCCGATGGGCCAGGAGCCATTTTCCCAATGGCGCTTCCGCAACCCGGGGATCGATCTGACCACTTACTCGCAGGCTGCCCGGCGCTCTGAGCTGGCCGTGAACGCCACCGCCGGCACCGGATCGCTGGCGGCCCTCAGTGAGGCAGGTCCGGAGCACCTGGCGGGCAAAGTGCTGGTCGACGTGGCCAATCCTCTTGACTTCTCTCAGGGCATGCCGCCACTGCTCTCCGTCGTGAATGTGGACAGCCTGGCCGAGCAGATCCAGCGGGCTCTTCCGGAAACCTCGGTGGTCAAGGCGCTCAACATGGTGAACCACCAGGTCATGGTCAATCCGTCACGCGTCCCGGGCCGTCACGACACCTTCATTGCAGGCAACGACGACCAGGCCAAGGAGACGGTCAGAGCTCTGCTGCGCGGGCTGGGATGGAAGGCGAAGAGCATCATCGACCTGGGCGGCATCCGGGCCGCTCGGGGCATGGAGATGTATCTGCCTTTATGGCTGACCATGCTGGGTCAGTTCGGAACACCGGACTTCAACATCCGGATCGTCCGCGGCTGAGGCGTCCTCTGGGAGGAGGGTCCGCGGCGACGAGGCCATCGGTGGTGTTGAGGGGCCGGCGACTGGGGCTCTCGACATTGCACACCCGGCTCTCCCGGCCGAAGGTATGGCGAAGCAGGCGAGCACCGCGCATTCAGCAGCTATATTGAACCGCCCTCGACACATGCCGGCGTGGCGGAACAGGCAGACGCAGGGGACTTAAAATCCGCTGACCGTAAGGTCGTGCAGGTTCGAATCCTGTCGCCGGCACCAGCGACTTGGGCGGGCGTTGGTCTCGGGCACTGCCTCAAGAGGAGCGGGTGTGACAAGCCTCGTCGACACGATCTCAGTCACCTCGGCGAGAAGGTCCGGCGGCATACGTTCCCAGCGCGGCACATGACCAGACGCTACGACAGCTCCACCGTGCCGCTACAGGGTGGGTACGTCGCCAAACTGTGTCCGGTTCGGGCGCAGAACGACGTCCTGACGCCGGCCGAGCCCCTGCCCACGCCACCGTTTCTGGAGCGGCTCTTCCACGGCGGAAGGGAATTCGAGGACCAGATCCTGGCCGATCTGACGGCCGAGGCGCCGGCAGTCACCAGGGTGGAGGGCCACGGTGAGGAGCTGGAGGCCGCGACTCGGGCAGCCATGGAGGCAGGCGCGTCGATTATCGTGAACGGCCGCCTGCCCCACGACGTTGCCGGCCGGCGCGTCGGCCGGCCCGACATTCTGGTGACCGACGGCCGGGGCGGATACCGACCGGTGGACGTGAAGTACCACCTCGCCACCAATCCGGAACCGCCCACCAGGTACGGATTCCCGGCCATACTCTCCTCGCTGTCAGCACCGTCGTTCGAGGCGGCCGAGACCGCCCCCGACCTCTCGGCTCGGAAGAACGAGGGTGACCTGCTGCAGCTCGCGCACTACCAGCGCATGCTGGAGGCCGTGGGCCTCAACAGCGAGGACGGGTGCTGGGGCGGCATCATCGGGGTTGACCGCCTGGTGGTTTGGTACGACCTCAACTCCCCGGTCTGGCGTACGCCGTCCATCTCCGAGGGGAGCAAGCTTCGCTCGACCATGGAGCGCTACGACTTCGAGTTCGACTTCCGGCTCGACGTGATCGCCGTGGCCGAGGAGCACCGGCAGGACCCGAGGCGGCCACTCCTTGTTCTGCCCGTCAAGATCGGCGAGTGTTCCAGCTGTCCGTGGTGGGACTACTGCCGTCCGCAGCTGGAGGCGGGATGGGGCGATGTCTCTCTGCTTCCCCGTGTCGGCTACGCCGAGTGGCGGGTGCACCGCAATCACGGCGTGACCAATCGGGCCGAGCTGGCCTCGCTTGACTCCCGTACGGCCCGGCTCGTGGCCACGGGCGTTGACGTCAAAGGGCTCGCCGTTCGTCTCTCGGGCGTGGCCGAACATACGCGGCTGGATGCTTTCGGTAATGAGGTGCTCGCTCCCGCCCGCGTTGCCGCCCTGGAAGTCGAGCATGTCACGACTGTGGGCGAACTCCGAGGCCTCGACTGGAGAACGGCTGCCTACTCAGACGAACCCATGGGCTCGCTACCCCGCCAGATCGATCTGGCCAGGGCGGCCCTGGGACCTTCGCCGGTCTACCGTCTGCGCGGGGTGGCTCGCGCCGTCGCTCCGGGAGCGGATGTGGAGGTCGATGTGGACATGGAGAACGTCGAGACCGGCTGCTATCTTTGGGGCGCCCTGCTCTCAGACCACTCGGGCATGAACCGACCCGGCCCGGAGTACCGAGCCTTCGCCACCTGGGAGCCGATGACTCCCGAGGTCGAGACCGCCAACTCGCTGGCATTCTGGCGTTGGCTGATGCGGGTCCGACGGGCAGCCTTCGACCGGGGTCTGACATTCCGCGCCTATTGTTACAACGCCAATGCCGAGAACCAGTATCTGCGCCGGATGGGCCTGGCCGCCGGGTTTGAGGAAGATTTGGAGGGTTTCATCGCCTCCGATCAGTGGGTGGATCTTCTCCGAATTTGGGATGCTCAGCTCATTACGGGAAGATCGAGCGGCCTCAAGTTGGTTGCTCCCGTGGCCGGGCATCGCTGGGAGATCGAGGACCCAAGCGGCAAGGAATCGATGCTGCGCTATGACGTGGCAGTCGGCCTGGGGCCCGAAGCCCTAGCCGCGCGCGAATGGCTCCTCGCGTACAACCGCGGAGACGTCGAGGCGACCCGCCAGATCCGGGAATGGCTTGACGAGGAGGGCGGGCGCATCCCCTCCATCGAGTCGCTTGATCCGTGGCCCGTGCCGCCGGCCATTGTGTGAGCCGCCTGGAAACGGGGACCATCTCCCTCTAGGCGATTTCGGCCACAGCCTCCTCAGGAACGACCTCGATTCGGCGCGGCCTGGGATGTATCAGGGTCACGGCCACCGCGGACACCACGGCGGTTCCGCCGAGAAGAACCCCCAGGCTGAGAGACTGGTCGCCCATGAGGGTGCCGAGGACCACGGCGACCACCGGATTGATGTAGGCGTACGTGGCGACGGTGCTCGTGGGCAACGTCTTGAGCGCATAGGTATAGGCGCTGAAGCCAAGTAGTGCGCCCGGGCCGATGAGCCACAGCCAGCCCAGGACAGAGGCCTGCGTCACCGCGGCCAGGTGCAGGCTACCCAGCTCTCCCGTGGCGAGTCCGACGAGCAGCATGAGCGCCCCACCGATGCCCATCTCCAGGCCGGTGGTGATGAGTGGGTTTCGAGGCAGCTCGGCGACAGTGAGGTAGACGGAGCCGGTTGCCCAGAAGAACGCGCCCAGAAACACGGCGCCCGCGGCCATATAGTTGACGGCGGTCCCGGGTGCGCCCACCAGCATGACGACGCCGGCAGATCCCAGGGCGATGGCGCCCACACTTCGAGCGGGGAGTCCGCGACCTCGTACAACGGCCGTCTCCACGGTCATGACCAGTGGGACGGTGGCGACAAGCAGGGCGGCCACACCCGACTGGAGGTGCTGCTCCCCCACACTAACCAAGCCGTTCCCGCCCAACAGCATCGCGGAGCCGGCTATGCCTGCCGAGAGTACCTGCCGGAGTGTCACACCCTGGAGGCCTCGATAGCGGACGGCGACGATGAGCAAGAGCAGCCCGCCGGCGATGCAGTAGCGACTGCCGCCCATCAGATAAGGCGGAATGGTCCTGACCGCGTATCGGATGCCGATGTAGGTAGAGCCCCACAGGAACCAGATCCCCACCAGGGCGATCCACGGAAGGAAACGCCCCACGAGCGGACGGGCTGTCGCGGGATGCCCGGTCAAGACCCTGATATTCGAGCTCACGTTCAATCCTCGCCCGGCCGCGATCACGCGGTGGTGACGGCCTTCACGGTATTGCCCCTCAGAGGGCTCATGAGATAAAACCCACATTCGGTTCCGGAGGTTGCAACCGAATGGGGCGGAAGGTCAGTTGGGGGCGAATACGGGCTCGAAGGATGGGCGCGGTCGCCGCAACTCCGAGTCGATGCGGATGCAGCAGCCGGCACTGATCCTCAGGTTATGCCCACTGGACCTCTCTCTATCGCAAGTGCCGTCAACATGCCGAAATACACGAGCACCTCGTAGGCGAGCACCTCGAGACGGAGTCGCGTCGACTGTAGAGCGCCACCCAGAATGGCAATGGAGCGCAGACCATCCTGGGCGGCCTCATCCACCCAGGCGGGGTCCGCCCCGAGCAGCCGTTCCAGATTGCCCGACCGAACAGTCTCCTCGATGAAACGATCGAAGTGTGCGGCAATCGGCTTCTGTCCGTATGGGCCTTCGGCGCTGTGAACGTGGGACAGATCCGAGCTGGCCACGACGGCGATCCGGTGGCCCGATGTGCCGATGGCTCTGGCAAGCGCTTCCCCAAACCGCCATTCTTGTCGGAAGGGCAGCTGGGAGAAGGTCACCGGGATCAGGCTTCCCGTGTAACCGGCATTGAGCAGATACGAAAGCGGAGCGGTGATCGACCAATCCATGGGATACACCGGCTCGCTGGTGGCTCCATATATGAGCCCGAGCGCCGGGATGTCCGACACCGCCGCCTCGGTGAGGATGGCTTGACCCAGCTCGGGATCACCCGGGACCACCATTTCGTCACTACGCCACGGGTACCAGGTTCGCAGCTCACAGGCATTTCGGTAGCAGAGTGATACGGTGTTCGCATCCGCCGCTCGAAAGCCGTGGGGCGCGATTAGGATCACGGCCTCAGGGTCTCGTCGGACGATCTCGCGCGCCGCCAGCCGCATGGCCCGATCCGTCTCAGGCACCAGCCGAAGCCGCTCCTCGGGCATATCCGATACCACGCCATGCGGCGCGATCCAGCCGCCCACGATACTGCCCTCAGGCATTACCGCCACCCAGGAATCTCCCTGAAAGCCACCGCGAGGCGGTCATGTGGAGGCGCGACTGGGTGTCATGAAACGAGCTTGGGCCTTGACGTTTCACGATTTGATAGGTTTGCCTTGAGCGGCGGGCACGAGCGACTGGCTCGAGCCTCGATCCACCGTACGACCCATAAGGAGCAAGACATGTCAATCACCATCGATTCGGCGGCGCAGCACTTCCGGAACCTGCTGCCCAAGGAGCCTCCCCCGGGTCACAAGAGCGTCAATGAACTGCACGACGAGTCCCTGAGCTTCGGCCAGCGGATTGCCGATGGCGTGGCCCGAAACATGGGATCGTGGCGGTTCATTCTCATCCAGTCCAGCATTCTTACTCTGTGGATCCTCTTCAATGCCGCGGAGCTGATCTTTAAGCCCTGGGATCCCTATCCCTTCATCCTGCTGAACCTCATGCTCAGCTTTCAGGCGGCGTACGCGGCACCATTCATCATGATGAGCCAGAACCGCCAGGCCGACAAGGACCGGCTGGCGGCCGAGCACGACTACTGCGTCAACATCCGTGCCGAGGCACGGGTGCGGGCGGTGTTGAATCATCTCCAATCGCAGGACGATCTGATGCTGGCGATTCTGCGGCAACTGGAAGACATTCACGGGATTGCACCAAACCCCCAACAGAGGCTTGCGGAGGAGCATCTGGCGGAGACGCGTCGGACCGAGGAGTCGTGGCTGGAGAACACGGTTCGACTGGAGGAAGAGAAGCTGGGTCTGCGCCAGGATTGATGCCTTATGGCGCTGGGGTTACCTCCTCTGGGCGGCGCTGGTCAGGCTGTGCTCAATCAGCGGTCCGGCAATGGCGCCCGTTACGTCCCGGCCGCCCTTTAGGTTGGCGACGATACAGGTAGGAGTGAAGATGAATCCCCAAGGGATGCCCCACCAGCCCAGCAGCAGTGATATGAGGAGGTAGGGGAGGCCCTTCACGACGCGGCCCGTCCCAGCGGGCATGAAAGTGATGGGAGACGCGCGACGGAGCGTGATCACGATCAAGGAGATCGCATAGGGAAAGACCACAAACCGACCGCCGTTCTGGATTGCGGACCGAAGCTGGCCCACGGTCATACCGTCCACGCCCTCAATCCGCTTCACCGACTTGGAAGTGCCCACCTTCACTGCTCCGAGCAGGGCACGATAGGTCGTCTGCCAGGGAAGGTCAGGGTTGATGGGAATGCTTTCTTGGTCTGCTTGGGGTGGTGGCTCTGCGGCCATCTCCTCCTCGTTGGGTCAGAGTCAATCGTAGTATACGGAACCGACCGCTCGATTTCGACGCCCGCACTCAGACGGCGGCGAAGATGAAGCTGGGGGTAACCTGATGCCAAGGGATGGCGGAGCCGGCGCCGCAGACCTGACCCGATTTCTAAAGCTCCTCCGGCCAGTCGACTTGCGATTGACGCTAAGCCCGCTGCGTCGTGGAGCCGGCGATCCCACCCTTCACATGCGCGGTCAGGAGGTCCTACGGGCGACGCGTACGCCCCTGGGTGGAGCGACGATCCATCTGCGCCTTGTCCCGGGCGGAGCCGGCGTGGAGGCGCAGGCGTGGGGACCGGGAGCCCCCTGGGCAATCCAGGCTGCGCCGGAGCTGTGTGGCGCGGGTGATGACGACTCCAGCTTTCAAGAGATGCTCCGGATCAAGGGCCTACAGGGGGCCGGCCTGCTGCGCGATCTACACCGGCGCTTCCAGGGGCTCCGCATACCTCGCACAAGACTCATTACCGAGGCGCTTGTGCCCATCGTGCTCGAGCAGAAAGTTACCGGGATCGAGGCTCATGCCGGCTACCGGCGGTTGGTGAGGCGGCTGGGGGAGCCGGCGCCCGGACCGCCGGACGTGGTCGCCGGCCTGATGCTTCCTCCCGCTCCCGCCACCATCGCTGCCGCTGCCTCTTGGACCCTCCACACGTTCGGAATCGAGCGCAAGCGCGGAGATGTCATCCGCTACGCATGCTCGTACGCTCGTCGTCTTGACGCCCTGACTGAGGTCTCCTATGGAGAAGCCGAGCGGCTCATGGCAACACTTCCCGGCATTGGTTCCTGGACGGCCGCGGAAGTATCTCGGGTCGCCCTCGGCAACCCCGATGCGGTCAGCGTGGGGGACTTCCATCTACCCCACCAGGTGGCGTGGGCCTTCACGGGCTCACGGCGTGGCGACGACGACCTGATGCTGCGGCTTCTGGAGCCCTACCGAGGTCAGCGAGCGCGGGTCATCCGGCTCATTGAGGCGGGCGCCATCGGCCCTTCGCGACGCGGACCACGCCTCCCGATCCGATCCATCAGCGGCATGTGAGCGCTTGCCGCGAGGGTGTGGCGACCCCATGTACGCACGGGTCGGACGCCGCGCTAGGGTTGCAGGGCGATGACCGAGGTAGTGTCGCCATTGTGAGGAGCGCCGCCCGCTCCACTCACATTGCCATCGATGACGTAGAGGACGCCGTGGAGGGAGGCGGCCATGGTCTCCGCGCGGGCGTGCGGCAGAGCAGGCGACCGCGCCCATCTTCCGTTCGCTGCGTGATAGCCTTCCACCGCGGCGACCCGTGAGCCCTTGTCGAATCCACCGATGGCTTCAACCCAACCGCGATATCGCGCGCCCGCCGGCTCTTGCTGAGTGGTCAGGAGCCCCGGCCCGCTCTTCCAGGTGTTGGTCGTGGGGTCGTATACGTCGAGGTTCTTGCCTCCGTGACTCGGCCGGCTGCCGTACGTACCCCCGAACACATAGATTCGGCCGTTCAGCGGCACCGCCGCGGGACTGAGCTGGGGCGTCGGCATGGTTCGCCCCAAGGTCCACGTATTGGAGGAGGGGTCATAGATCTGCACCGTGGCAAGGATGCCATAGGGAGCATAGTTCTGCCGGAACCCGCCGAAGACATAGATCTTCCCACCCGCTGGCGCGGCCGCGGCACTCCGTCCACCGACCGGCATTCGCGCGCCGGCCGACCAGGCGTTGGTCTTCGGATCGTAAATCTCCGTCTTGCGCAGGGCCACGGCGCGAAGATTCTCACCCGACCGGATGATGGCCAGGCCGCCAAAGGTATAAATGCGGCCGTCGGGACCGGTCGCGGCACTCAGCCATGCCCGGCCGATGGGCATGGGGCGGCGCTTGGACCATGTCTTGGTCTTGGGGTCGTAGGCCTCGACCGAACTGCGAACGCTCGAGCCCTTTCCGAGGCCCCCGAACACGTAGATCTTGCCGCCGGCCACGGCGGCCGCCCCGCCGGTTTGATCGACGAGCGTGGGTGCGATCGACGACCATGAGGGACTGGCATCGACCCGTGCGGCGCCCCCGCTCAGCAGGACCCCGGCGAACAGCGCTACGAGCGCGACGATTTCGGGCCGCTGCATCCGCAGGGCCTTGCTGGTAGTCATTCTTGGCTTCTCCATCCCAGAAGTTGGTTCGTGGCCTCAGTTTGACAGATGCGACGCGAAGAATGATCCTACGACGCTGTTGTGGTGGCTGGAGTCCCGCAGTGCCATGGGCCTGACATTCACGATGCGCCCGAATGGAAGCGCAAGATCTTACGGCGCTCGTTTCGGGGAAAGGCTCACGACTCTCCTCACGGGGCCGCCGCGAGGCTAGGCTGACGCGGCCAGCCCCTTTAGATCCGAATCGGGGTCGGCGAGGATGCGGCCGTCCACGACCGTTCGGCGGCTGATCAGATCGCGGCTGAAGCGTCCGGTGCGGGCGTCGTTGATGGAAAGTACGGCCTGGATGACACCGTCTTTGCGGTAGAAGATCGAGAACTTCTCGGCCTCGGTGTTTCCTCGGGTGATGGTCTCGTCGAAGTCGCGGGAGTTTCCAAGGTACTGGAGGTTCACATCATACTGATCCGACCAGAACCAGGGGATCTCGCGGTAAGGCTCCGGCTGCCCGGCCACCGAGGTGGCCACACCGGTTCCCTGCCGCTGCGCCACCTGCCAGTGCTCGACCCGGAGCGGACGGCCGTAGACGGGATGCTGATGGGCGGCGATGTCCCCGATGCAGAACACATCCGGTGCGGCGCGCAGCGCCTCGTCGACCCGAACCCCACCTTCCCCCAACGACAGCCCCAAATCCTCCGCCAAGGCGACTCTGGGGCTTACCCCGATCCCGATCAGTATGAGATCCACTTCCTCTCGGGTCCCGTCGCTGAGCTCGACGGCACGGACGCGATCGTCGCTCTCGATCCAGCGCGAAACGCTCACGCCGGTGCGCAGGTCGACACCTCTTGACCGGTGCAGCCGAGCATAGATCTGCCCCATTTCTTCGCCCAACGCCCGACCCATGGGAATGGGCGCGACTTCCACGGCCAGTACCTCTTTCCCGAGCTGGCGAGCCGATGCCGCCACCTCCATGCCGATGAAGCCCGCCCCAACCACCATTACCCGCCCGGCGCCGGCCACGGCCGTTTGCAACGCCAACCCATCATGAAGGCTCCGCAGGGTGAAGACATTTGCTCGACGCGGAGCATCCGGCAGCCAGCGAGGTTCTGAGCCTGTGGCCAGCACCAGAACGTCCCAGGGAATCCGTCCGCCGGACTGGAGCTCGAGCTGGCGATCCGAACCGTGCGCACGAACCACCCGGCGGTTCAGCAGGAGTTGAATGTTCCGACGCTCATACTCCTGGGCCGGCCGCAGGAAGGTCTTCTCTGTGGTGATCTCCTGGCGGAGCAGCTGTTTCGAAAGGTAGGGCCGGTTGTACGGACGCTCGGATTCCGCTCCGATCAGGAGGATCGAACCCTGGAAGCCCTGCTTCCGCAACCCCCAGGCAACAGCATCGCCGCCCGCTCCGGCGCCCACGACGACGACGGTCGGCTTCGCGGTCACGGTACCTGACCGTGCGTGGAGGCCTGAGCCCCGGGCATCATGGGCTATTCCGCCATGCCGGTATTCATCCAGGAGCGAAACAGCTCCACCTTTTGCGTCTCCCATTCCACATCGCAGGGCATGCGTCCCGACTCCACCTCCTCGAGAATGGCGTCTGCATTCTCCTTGACGTCGTCATAGTCGAAGAGATCGAAAGAGCCCTCCATCGCGGCGCGGTCCTCCTCACGAAAGAGGGCCTTGACGTCTCGCTGGAAGCTTGGCGCGGCCCCGGAATCGTCGGTCATATCCGTGTCCCTCCCCACAACTGAAATACGCTCCTCCCACCCTACGCGACGCAGGGCACGCCCATCGGTGTGCCCCGCCGCAGCCCATTCACAAGGAACGTCGCACAGAGATGGTTCAACTCTCTCTACGGGCGACCGTTACGTGTCGCTCGTGCGAGTGGTGGCTCGGACTTGAAGAAGACTAGGGCTGGATGAGGAACTTATTCGTGCGCTTCAACATGAGCGTGACGTCGGGAGCCGGGAGCGGCCGGCTGAGGAAATAGCCCTGAGCCACATCGCAACCCAGGACGCTGAGCAAATCCCATGTTCGCTGGTTCTCGACACCCTCCGCCACCACCTGAATGTTCAGATTGTGCCCCAGGTCGATGATGGACCGCACGATGAAGGCATCGTCCTTTTGCTCGACCATATCGGTGACGAAGGACCGGTCGATTTTGATCTCGTCAACCGGCAGTCGCTTGAGGTATCCCAATGAGGAGTACCCGGTGCCGAAGTCGTCGATGGAGATGCGCACACCCATGTTGTGGAGCCGGGTCAGCGTCTCCATGGCGGCATCGGGGTGGTCCATGATGGCCGACTCCGTCAGCTCAAGCTTGAGCACCTGCGGTTCGATGCGCCATTTCTTGAGCAGCGCCTCCAGCGTGGGAACCAGGTCCTGGTTGTGCAGGTTTCGCGGCGATAGGTTAACGGCCACAGTGATGTCGCGGCCCGACTCGCGCCACTTGCGCACCTGTTGGAGCGCGGACTCGATCACCCAGTAACTCAGCGGCGTGATCAGGCCCCCGTGCTCGGCTAGGGGAATGAATTCATTGGGCGGAATGAGGCCCCGCTCCGGATGTTCCCAGCGCACCAGCGCCTCTGTGCTCCGAATCTCGCCGGTGCGGAGCGAGGCCTTGGGTTGGTAATGCAGCACGAGCTGGTTGTTCTCGATTGCGCCTCGAAGGTCCGCCATGAGCATGAGGCGCTCCGATGAGTGCTGATCCCGCTCCGGATCGTAGAAGTCGAAACCTCTGCGGTCGCGCTTGGCCAGGTACATGGCGACGTCGGCGCGCCGCAGCAGCTCATTGACGTCGCCGCCGTGATCGGGAGCCAGAACGATGCCGATGCTGCCGCCCACGTCCAGGGTGCGGCTCTCGAGGACCATCGGTTCCGAAAGCAGGCCGAGCAGACGGCGGGCTGCCTCGGCGGCATCCTCCCGGCTCGCCCTCGGCAGCATGATGCCGAACTCATCCCCCCCAAGGCGGGCGACCAGGGCCTCGTCGGCGAAAACGCTTCTAAGTCTTGGGCCTAGTTCGGCAAGGAGCAGGTCGCCGTAGTGGTGTCCGAAAGTGTCATTGATCTCCTTGAAGCGGTCGAGGTCCATCAGCAGGAAGGCCAGCGGTCCGGCCGAATCCTGCTCCAGTGCCGCCTCCAGGCGCCGTCGAAGCTGGTCACGGTTGGGAAGGCCGGTCAGACCGTCGTGGGATGCCTGATGCGTCAAGGTTTGTTCGAACTGCTTGCGGTCGCTGATGTCGCGAGCCACGTTGATGATGCCCTGGGCAACACCCTGATCATCCCTGATCACGGCCGAGCTGACGTCGACGGAAAGAATGGAGCCATCGCGCTGACGGTAGCGGTGCTCGACATCGCCCACGTGGCCGTCCTCAAGCAGACTCGCGCGGACCGCCCGGGCCTCGGCACGCTCGTCGGGCGGAACGAACTCGAGAATATCTCGACCGATCATCTCGCTTGGGTCCTGGAGGCCACGCAGCGTCGCAGCGACCTGATTGGCCATCAGGACCCGGCCGTCCAGATCCGTGAGTGTGATGCCGTCGGGAGACGTCTCCACCAACGCCCGATACCGCGCCTCGCTCTCCCGTAACGCTTCCTCCGACCGCTTGCGCTCGGTCACGTCCTGGGCAAGAACCAGCACGGCGTCCCGGGACGCGAACTTCAGTTGATGGGACACGATCTCAACCTCGATCACATCCCCGTTCTTCTTGCGATGGCGCCATGTGTGCATGGTGTGGTTTCCGGGGTGGCCGGTCTTGAGGATAGACATCAGCCTCGGGACATCGCCATCCGGACGGATGTCGATCAGGGTCATGGACAGAAACTCGTCGCGAGAGTAACCGTACTTGACTATGGCCGACTCGTTAACCTCGAGGAAGCGAAGGGTCTCGGCGTCGTACACCCACATTGGAAGAGGATTGTTAGAAAACAAAAGGCGGAACCCTCGCTCGCTCTGGCGCAGCGCCTCCTCTGCCTGACGCCTTTCGGATCGATCTCGGACCACCAGCTGCGTGGCCTGTTCCCCTCGGTACGTAATGCCCGCCGCGGAAACCTCGAGATTGGCTGCTATCGGCACACCGTCGATGCGGACCAGGTCCCCATCGCCAATCTCGACGCCTCGACCCGTCCGGCGCGCGGCGGTCACGACCTCGGTGACCGAGGGCAGATGCCCAGCTTGAATGAGAAGCTGCGCGTTTATGCCGATCAACTGAGAGGGCGACTCCGCTCCGAAAAGCGCGGCCGCCGACGCGTTCGCGTATGCCACGCTTCCGCCGGCGAAGACCATGATCGAATCCGGGCACAGCTCGACGAGAGAACGGTAGCGCTCCTCGCTCTCTCGGAGGGCCGCCTCGGCTTCGAACATCTCTGTAATGTCCTCGACAATCGCGATGACGTAGGGTTCGCCGTCGCCTTCTGGGCCGCCGAGGCCGATGCTGACCCGAGCCCAAACCTGAGCGCCGTCCTTGCGGATATAGCGCTTCTGCAGCTTGTAGGAACTGATCTCGCCGGCGAGCAGTCGCTCCAGCTGACAGAGATCGTCCTCGAGGTCGTCGGGATGGGTGATGTCCCGAAACGTGTGCTGAAGAAGCTCCTGGGATGTGTAGCCGAGCAGGTCGCAAAGGGTGCGGTTGACCCGTATCCATGCGCCGTCACCTGCCCGAGTATGGGCGATCCCAACTGGAACTTGATCGAAGGTCTCCCAGAACTGGCGGCTGGAGGCCTCGGAGACGGCTCCACGGCGTGACCTCGCACGGGGCGAGCCGTTTCCGGTCGGAGCCAGGGGATGGATTCGCATAGCCTCTCTAGGGGCGGGCCGTCGCCACAGCGACGAGAAGTGAGGAGCAATCAAGCCGGCTGATCCGACCGGCCATTGGCCACTGTGCCCGACCATCTGGGCGATGCACATAGCACACCTAGGCCAGCCGTGGAGAGCCGGTCATCAGCCTACAAGCGGTTCCCCGATCGTCCGCCGTACCGCAGGATCGTCGCGGTCCCCACGCCTTCGAGTACCTGAGCGAGAGCGGTCGGCGCCAAGAGAACCTCGCCGACCCCAATGAGACCGCTGCCCTTGCCGGTAGGCTCCGACGGCGACTTGGTGGTCAGGAACGGATATCCGGTAGGCCGGAGCTTCCGATTCCAACCGTGGCCCCTGTGGAGCCGGCACAGCGCATTGACCATCTGTTGGGCATGCTGATAGTCTCTATTGGCTTGTCGCGACACGCGGCAGGTCGATTGTTTATTTCAGAGGTGATTAGATACCGAGAGATCTGCGAGTCAACGAGCAAATTCGCATACGCGAAGTACGAGTCATAGGCGACAACGGAGAACAGCTTGGTGTGATGCCGACCCAGAAGGCGCTGGAGCTGGCGAGATCAAAGGAACTGGACCTTGTCGAGGTGAGTCCCAACACCCAGCCACCGGTCACCAAGCTTCTCGATTACGGCCGATTCAAATACGAGCAGACGCGAAAGGAACGAGAGCAGCGAAAGAATGCGAAGCCCTCGCTCCTCAAGGAGATGCGCTTGGGAAGCGTCAAGATCGATGAGCACGATCTCGACACCAAACGCCGCACGATCACGAAATTTCTACGCGCCGGGGACAAGGTTCGAGTATCGGTCCGGTTCCGGGGTCGCGAGATGACCCACCCCGAGCTGGGCCGCCAGCTCTTCGAACGTCTGGCAAGCTCGCTGGTCGGAGAGGCCCAGGTTGAGCGCGGCGCATCGTTGGACGGTCGACAGATGAGTGTGATCCTGGCGCCGCTTTCGGCAGCCGCCCGGGCACGCGCGGAACGGGCCGAGCAGGAGGCGGTGAGCGAGAGCTGATATGGCTGGACAAAAGCTGAAGACACGGAAGTCGATCGCCAAGCGGATCCGGATCACGGGAACAGGGAAAGTGCTGCACGTGAAGGGCTCGCGGAGTCACAAACGCAGCATCAAGGCCAAGCGAACGCTGCGGCTGCTGGGGGATCTGCACGAGTACACGCCCACGTTGTCTCGACAGGTCCGGCGCATGGCTCCCTACAAGAAGCGCTAAGGTTCGCTTCGGGACCGCCCCGGACGGGCGAACGGCACGACAGATTTGAGAAGGTGGCACCGATCACCGGGTCACCCGAGAACGGAGTGAAGATATGGCACGAGTCAAGGGAGGCCCGCAGACCCGTCGGCGCCACAAGAAGGTCCTAAAGCTGGCCTCCGGCCACCGAGGCGCTCGCCATCGCAACTTTCGGATCGCCAAGGAGTCGGTCACGCACGCATTGGCCTACGCGTACCGCGATCGGCGCAACCGGAAGCGTGACATGCGGTCGCTTTGGATCATGCGCATCAATGCCGCGGCCCGGGAGCAGGGTCTCAGCTACAGCCAGTTCATGCACCGACTCAAGGAGCAGGGTGTGGAGTTGGACCGAAAGATGCTGGCGGATCTGGCAGTGCGGGATCCAGAGGTCTTCAACGGGCTGCTGAACCAGGGCAGCTAGGCGTCGGAGGCCGGCCACACTGGAGCGGTAACGGGTGATCACCAGCACCCATAACCGCCATGTTCGCTACTGCCGGTCGTTGCATCGGTCGCGAACACGTCGGCAAGAGCGGGCATTCCTGGTCGAGGGGATCCGTTTGACGAGAGAAGTGCTCGACGCGGACGCTTCACCGGCGCTCGCGCTCTATGACCCCGAAGCGCTGAAGCGGCATCCCGAGGGCCAAGAGATCCTTCGCCGGCTCGAGGACATGCCCCAAGCCTTCGCCGCCACTCCGACGGTTATCGAAGCCGCGGCCGAAACGCAATCCCCGGCGGGCGTCGTGCTGGTGTTGCCCGAGCCGGAGCCGCCCGATCCATCGCTCTTGGAGGCGCAGGACGTGGCGCTGTTTCTCGACGGCATTGCCGATGCGGGCAACGCGGGCACGATCCTACGCACGGCTGTCGCCACAGGATTGCAGGCAGTGATCTTCGTGCGACCGGCTGTCGATCCCTATTCCGGAAAGACGGTGCGGAGTGGCATGGGGGCGCACTTCCGGCTCGCCGTTCTCGAGATCGAAGCCGGCGAGCTGCAGGCGATGTTGCATGGGTTCGATCAGGTCCTGGCGGCAGACCCGAAGGCAGAAATGACGTTCCTCGAGGTCGACTGGGGGAAACGGACCGCCATCGTTATCGGTAGTGAGGCCCACGGCATACGCCCCGAGGTGCAGCCCTCTCTCACCACGTCGGTGCGCATTCCGATGGCGACAGGAGTCGAATCTCTGAATGCCGCGGTAGTCGCAGCCATCCTGCTGTACGAGGCTCGACGTCCGTTTTTATCCGTCGGACCACCGTTCCCAGGTCGTTCCTAGTCGGACCCGACGCAACGGCATTTCTGTGCACTTTGCCCAGCCCCAGTCTCCCTAGAATCCGGAGACACGGGCGGTCTCTGGGCCGTCTGCACTGCCGCTGAGAAGGGGATGGGATGCGTACAAGCGCTCGGAATCGACTTCCGGGGACGGTCACCGAGGTGAAACTCGGCGGAGTCATGGCAAAGATCGGGATCCGCGTTGGCGATAACCAGCTCGAGGCGGTCATCACGAGGGACTCGGCTGAGGAGCTCGAGCTCAAGGTCGGTGACCGAGTGTTCGCGGTCGTGAAGTCAACCGAGGTGATGGTTAACAAGGATGAGTGAGCTGCTGAGCCGCTTCATCCTCCTCGTTGGTCTCGGCGTGGGGATGGCCCTGATCCAGCCGGTGTCCGCCTCCAAGGGAACGGCGAGTGTGTACTACGCCGCGTCCCTGCAAACATTGAACGAGACCCAGATTGGGCCGGCCTTCACCCGAAGGACCGGCTACGGCTACCAGGGTGAGGGGCTCGGGTCCCAGCTGATCGCCAACGAGATGAAGGGAGGGCAGATCCGGCCCGATGTGGTCGAGTTTGCGGACCCGGCGGTCAACAAGACGCTCATGGGGTCGGCGAACGGCGGCTACGTCAAGTGGTACGCAGATTTCGCGCGAACCCGTCTGGTGATTGGTTTCAACCCTTCTGGCAAGTATGGAAAGCTCTTCCGGCGCGTCAACCATCATCACCTGGCATGGTACAAACCCCTGCTCGCCAGGGGGCTGCGCTTCGGCCGAACCGACCCGCAAATCGATCCGAAGGGGTACCGGGTGCTCTTTGCCTTCCGGCTTGCCCAGCGGCTGTTCGGCCTGAAGCACTTCGCGCATCGGGTGCTCGGGCCGGTCGAGAACGACAAGGAGATCTTTCCGGAGCAGAATCTCGTCGCCTACCTACAGACCGGGCAGCTCGACGCCGGTGTCTTCTACCTTTCCGAGGCCCGGACCGCGCACATCCCCTACATCAGCCTTCCGCAGAAGATCGACCTCGGCTACCCGAAGTACCGAGAGATCTATGCGACTCAGCACTTCACGAACAGTCAGGGCCAGACGTTCGTCGGCGCGCCTATCATCTACACCATCACCATTCCGAAGACGGTCCAGGACAAGCCGGCGGCCGTGGCCTTCGTGAAGTTCGTGCTTGGGAAACGCGCCGCCAGGCTGTCGGCCGATCTTGGGCTTCTGCCCACCAAGCACGTTATCCGCGGCGATAGGCGGGCCGTCCCGCCGGGCATCTAGCCGCCTGCCATAGACCACCAAGCCGCCTTGGCGCGCGGCCCGCGCAGGCCGTACGCCGGCGCGGGGGCTCTTCTGCTTGCCTGCTTCGGCGGCGGGCTCGCCCTGTTCACCGCCCTGCCCATCCTGGCCCTCCTGACCCATGTCTCTTGGTCAGAGGTGTGGTCGGTTTGGTCTCAGTCGGGCGCCGCGGGAGCCGTTGAGACTTCCGTCCTCAGCTCCAGCTGTTCTACCGCCATCGTCGCCGTCTTCGGTGTGCCGCTGGCGTATGTTCTGGCGCGACAACGGTTCCCGGGGAAGGCCCTCCTCACGGGACTGGTGTATCTGCCGCTCGTCCTGCCGCCGGTGGTCGGCGGTATCCTGCTCCTGCTCGTCTGGGGTCAGACCGGCTCGGTGGAGCAGTTTCTTCAGCCGCACGGCCTGTTCTTCGTGGGCGAGCTTTCCGGCATCGTGCTGGCGCAGATCTTCGTGAGCGCCCCCTTCCTGGTGGTCGCGGCCCGATCGGCTTTCGAGCGCATCGACGAAGACCTGTTCGACGCCGGCCTCAGCATGGGCGCCGGGGCCCTCCAGCTCTTCTGGATGGTGGCCGTTCCACTGAGCCTGCGCTCCATCCTCGCGGGGGCAGCGCTCTCCTGGATGCGGTCCTTTGGGGAGTTCGGGGCCACGGTGATCATGGCCTACCATCCCTATTCATTTCCCGTCTATACCTGGGTGCAGTTCAACACGGTCGGCTTTCAAACACTGCTGCCGTTGGCCCTTTTGGGCCTCGTCCTTGGCGCTCTGGCGCTGGTTCTGTCGGCCGGGATCGAGCGGCTCGGTCTCATTCGGCTTGTGGACGCCGACCGTGATGCGCGCCCGCGGAAGACATGAAGGCGGAGATCCCGCATAGGGATCTCCGCCCAAGCTTCCTGCTAAAGGGACGCCGGTAACTCGGCCAATACAAGGGAGACGGTGTGCGACGAGCCGTGCCGGTTGTAGCCGACCGAGACGCGGGCTCCCGGCCTCAGGGCGGCGAGCGCGGTCACCAGATCGTTGGCGCTTCGCACTCGAGTTCCTGCGACCGAGGTGATCACATCACCCACCCGGAGGCCGGCTCGCTGAGCGGCTGAGCCTGTCTCGACTCGCTCCACGAGCGCGCCCTCGACGGTGCCCAATGCGGGATTCAAGGACGAGGCTCCGGCATCGCCCACGGAGATTCCCAGGAACGCGCGACCCGTGTGATGCACCGTTCCCGTGGAGATGATCTGGTTGGCAATGAACATCGCCCTGGAACCGGTGATCGCGAAGCCGATGCCCTGCACGGCGCTGCCGTTGCTGTCTGAGGTCTGCACCAGCGTCGGGATACCCACGACCTGACCGCTCAGATTGACCAGAGCGCCGCCGGAGTTGCCGGGATTGATCGGCGCCGAGGTTTGCAGGGCGTTCGTCAGGTACGCACCATTCGGCTCCTGCTCAGTCCGCTTCAGGGCACTGATGAGCCCCGAGGTCACGGTGTTTCGCAGGCCCAGCGGACTTCCGACCGCCAGCACCGTTTCGGCGACGCGGTACGTGGAGGGGGCGGCGAACACGGCCGGCATCAGGCCGCTGGCATTGACGCGTATCACCGCTAGGTCGTCTGCTCGGTCGCTTCCGATCAGCCGGGCCGGAAGTGTCCGGCCATTGAAGAGGGTGACGCGGAAGGAGCGGCTGCCCGTGGTCACGTGGGCATTGGTGAGAATGTCGCCGGCCGAATCGTAGATGATGCCCGATCCGGTACCCGTGCCGGGATTGTCGACGAACACGACCGATCGCTTGACGGCGGTGTAGGCGCGTTCGAGTGCAGCATCCGCGGAGTTAGGTTCAGCGGCAGCAACTTTCGGGGTTACGGTGCCGGCGCGGGCTGCGGAGACTAGGCCTCCACTGATGAGGCTGAACAGATAGCCGCCGATGAGACCGGTACCCATCAGGATGGCTGCGAGGGCGGTGAGGCGACGACGTTGAACCATGTCCAAACTCCTTGTTCGAAATGATCTATTCACCTTCAGAATCGAGAATCAGCATGAGAGTCCCTTGGGAAAGTGATGATGCTTTCCTTATGACGTTTTGATCTCCTTCCCATTTCGACCTCGTACAGTCGAGGTGGATTCCGAGCAGCGGGCGGGTGGATACGGTTGCACATCCTGATCGTCGAGGACGAGAAGAAGCTGGCTGCGCTTCTGCGACGGGTGTTGGTCGAGGAGCGGCACAGCGTGGATGTTGCCCATGACGGCGATAGCGGCTTCGATCTGGCCGCAAGCGATACGTATGATCTCGTAATCCTCGACGTCATGCTGCCGGGGATGGACGGCGTGGAGATCGTCAAGCAGGTCAGAGACGTTAACGTGTCGACGCCGGTCCTCATGCTGACGGCGCGGGGAGCTATCGAGGATCGAGTGCTGGGATTGCGATCGGGAGCGGACGACTATCTCGTCAAGCCGTTCGCCATGGTCGAGCTTCTGGCTCGGGTTGAGGCCCTCCTCCGCCGCAGGTCGCACGGACTGGAAGTTTCCGAGCAATTGGCGGTTGGAGATCTAACCATGGACCTTACACGGCACGAAGTACGGCGCGGTACCCACGAGATCGAGCTCACCGCAAAAGAGTTCGCACTCCTCGAGTACCTCATGCGCAACGCCGGCCGCGTCCTCAGTCGCAGCCAGATCACCGATCACGTTTGGCGGTACGATCTCGACGCGCTCTCGAACGTGGTTGACACCTATATCCACTACCTTCGAGACAAGGTTGACCGCGGATTCGGCCAGCCTCTGATCAAGACGGTCCGTGGAATCGGCTACAAGGTCGGGGATTGAGGATCCAACTCGGCCCGCCCGCAGTCGCGACTCGTCTGGGACGTCGCCTTCATCTCCTCCCCGAGCCACAGGCCGAGCCTTCGGAGCGGTTGTTCCACAGCATTCGCTGGCGTCTAACGCTGATCTACAGCATGATCTTGGCGGCGGCGCTCATCGTTTCGGGCGCCGTTCTGTATTTGGGGGTTCAGCAGAGCCTGTTGGGACCGGTCGATCAACAGCTGCGAACCGAGGCCTCCACACTTGCCCAGGCATGGCAGGGGTCGGTCGACTTTCCCAGCGGCGCCGTGTGCCCGGTGTCACCCCACTTCGTGCCCTCGGGGTGGCTCGTGGCCTGTTATGACAGTCGCGGCCATCTTCTGACTGCGAACGATACGGCTTCGGGGCTACGCCGCTTCCTGTCCTCGAGCCAGGCAAAGCTTGCCGTGAGCGCTGGGCAGGTTACCAACACCGTGACCACCAATGGGCCAGGTGATTTCTCGGCCGTTCAGCGATACGCGATGCGTGTTCCCGTGCCGGGCTCCCGCGCCACCTTGGGCGTGATTCAGGTCGGGTTCCCGGTCGGGTCGGACGTATCGAGCCTGACGACACTCCTCCACCTCCTGCTGATCCTCGGTGCCTTGACCACGCTGTTCTCGCTCGGTGTCGGCCTCTTTCTGGCCAATCGAGCGCTCCTCCCTGCACGGGTCGCGTACAGCCGGCAGCGCGACTTCATCGCCGACGCCTCCCACGAGCTGCGGACACCGCTCACTATGATGCGCTCGAGCCTTGAGTTCGTGCTTCGAGGTCGGGATCATCTTCCGCCTCAGGACGTTGCGCTGCTCGACGATGCCGTCCTGGAGACCGGACACCTTACGGCGCTTGCCAACAGCATGCTCAGCCTGGCCCGACTGGACGCCGACGCCCTGCGGCTGGAGGAGGAAGTCGTGGACCTGGCCGAGATCGCTCGGGAATCAACGAGATGGGGCCAGTCCCTGGCCGAGCGTCAGGGTGTGACTGTGGAGCTCTGCGTCGAGGAACCGGTCCTCGTTCTTGGCGATCGAGCTCTCCTCCAGCAGGTTGTCCTGATTCTGATTGACAACGCGGTCAAGTACAACCGGCACGGCGGACGCGTCACAGTGTCCACGGACCGGGCAGAGGCGGACGCGTTACTGGAGGTTTCCGATACAGGGATCGGTATTGCGCGCGAGCATCTTGACCGCCTTGGGGAGCGCTTCTTTCGGGTTGACACGGCCCGGTCACGCGAGTCTGGAGGCGCTGGTCTGGGTCTTTCCATCGGTCGATCGATCGCTACGCGGCACGGCGGGCGCCTCGCAATAGAAAGCGAGCTAGGGTCGGGTACACGCGTCAGCCTCGTGCTGCCGGCCCTGGAACCGCGAACGGCCGCCGGCTACTAGCCTGCCGGCGCTCCCTCCGGTCCGGGCAAGTGAAAGGAGTTGGCCAGCCCGATAAGCGAGCCGGCCACGGCGGCCGGGTCCACCAGCATATGAAAGTGCCCCGCCTGCAATCGTACAGTGGGCCAACCTTTGGCTTCGGCGGCGGCGGCGGCGCCCTCGTAACCGTCGCTCAAGCGGAGATAAGCCGACGGCCACCGCTCCCAGTCGGACTGTTCGGGCATGACCTCAGTAAAGAAGTCTCTGCCCCGGGGGCGGAGGTGCGATATCAGTCCCCTCCTCATCCTGCTGTCGGGAATGACTTCGATAAGATCTTCGTGCGTCCAGTCAGGGAACAGTCCGCCGTCCTCGAAATGGCGATTGAGCCGGTGCGCAAGGGCAGGAATCGCCGCCGCGATGTCGTCAATACGGCTCCTTCCAGGATGCGGCAGACCCGCGTCCACGTAGATGAGGAGGATGGACCCGCCGATCCGTTCCGCAATCGAGGGCAGGAGGGGCCCGGCGCCGCTGTGGCCGGCCACTATCCACCGTGGGTCGTTGCCTGAGCCGATGTCGCGTGTGGCCGACTCAACGTACCGTTGCCAGAAGGGTATGTTCGATTCCTGCGCTTCGTCATCGGCAACCGGAACCTGCACCCGCCACCCGACTTCCCGGAGGCAACTCGCCACCGGCAACCAAACTTCGAAGCAGGTCAACGGGCTGTGGAGCAACACAAAGGTGGCTTGCGACTCGGCCCGATCCATCTCAACCCTCAGGCCGTTGATACCGAGGGAGATCGACACCGACCGTGGTGGCGGGATCGAAGAATGTCTCCCCCGAGCCGGCTAGCTCGAAGACCTTGGGCACCAGCATCTCCTGTCCGAGATGAAGCTGGTGCGGAATTTCGTCGCGGTGAAAGTAGCGCGCCGCCAGGCATTCCTTGCCAGGAACGGGCGGCGCATCGTCTCCGATGACCAAGAAGACCAGGCGGACCATGTGAATCCGGGCCCCGGTCTCCCAGTAGCGACCGTCAAATACGCCCAATAGGCGAGCGGCCTGGCCGCGGACTCCGGCCTCCTCCCACAGCTCCTTGAGGGCCGATTCTGTAGGTGTATGGCCGATCTCGGCGAACCCTCCAGGGAGGGCCCACAGGAGGTTGTCTTTTCGCTGGATGAGCAGCAGTCGTTCCTCATGGTCAAAGGTGGCCGCCTCGACCCCGAAGGCGGGGCTGGCGTGGAACCACGGCTCGGCTCGAAACAGCCTCTCGATGTGGTCCGGCGGCGTGCCTTCCGCAAGCGCTGCCAGCCTCGCAGCCATGGACATCATCCGATCCGCGTGCTCCAGTTGGTACGGGTCTCGGCTGAAGTGGCCGTCCAGCGTGGCCATCGCACGCAGCTCGTCGGCGAGCATGAACAGCTCGTCCTGCAGCGGACGCTCCTTGGCATCGGACATCGACTTGATTATCCAGCCGGGTCGACGAGGCGGTATCTTGAGGCAGGTTTGTGGAGGTTTGATCATGTCTCGCTTCGTTCACCGTCTGCCGCTCATCGCGAGCTGTCTGCTGCTCATTCCCGCAGCGTTCGTGGCCACACCGTCAGTGGTATCCGCCGCTCCAGTCACTGCGACCAAACTCGTGGTGATCAGACCGTTTGCGAAGAACGGCACTCTGCGGACCGGCTACTCGGTCACCAAGCGAGTCAAGGGCTCCTGTTGGGAGGGCTCGATCCTCACCAACCGAGTCGACGCGTATCGCTGCACGACCGGCAATTTCATCCTCGATCCGTGTTTCTCCTCGCCGACCGGCAAGAAGGTCGGCTGTCCCTCAAAGCTCAATCCTCACAAGGTGGAGCTGGTCCGTCTGACCAAGCCGTTGCCGACGGCAAACAAGGGTGGTGCGCGAGCCTGGGAAATCCGGCTCGCGGGTGGCAATCTGTGCGTGTTCGTCTCGGGGGCTTCGTTTGTTCTAAACGGTATGCGCGCCAACTTTAGCTGCCTGAAGCACAACATCTGGGCCTTCGGCAGTCTGCACGCGAACCACCAGCCGTGGAAGGTATGGACTACCTGGGTGTCCAGTAGCAATCCCAAGAAGCACGGGAAGCTGAAACTGGTCAAGATCCGCAAGGCCTGGCTCTAGCCAGACGGACGATTCGCCGGGTGCAGATTCGTCTGTACCCGGCCCGTCAGCCCGCTCAGCTCAGATCGGGGTCCGTGTAGCTCGGCCAGTCCGACGGCAGCGACATCGCCCCCGCGACCCGGCTGTAGAACTCAGCTGGTCCAACGGCGCCGATGATCGCGTACAGATATCCCGACTCCCGCATGGCGTTGAGGCAACGGAGGAGCAGAGCCGCGCCGATTCCCCGGCCTTGCCGGTCTGCATCCACGCCCGTCGGTCCAAACAGGCCCAGATAGTCCACGTCATAGGCTGCGAAGCCGACCGGCGTGCCTGCCTCCAGGGCGACGATGATGCGGCACGGGACATAGCTGAATCCACAGTCAACCGCGTCGGCCCAGTCCGGCCAGCGCTGCCGCACGAAGCGCACCACCGCCTCTCGCTCGTACGTCTGGGCACGCCGGACGACAACCCCGTGTTTCGCGGTCCGAGCGACTGCCTCGGTAGCCGGAGGCACGCCGAGAAGAGGCACGACCATATCGTGGGTGCTCACGGTGTGGCCCCGGCCCCCCTCGACCCGTTGGCGTTCATGCAGCAGCCTCTCGCAGCAGCCGCCGAAGCACATACTGCAGGACTCCTCCGTGCCGATAGTAGTCGATCTCGACGGCGGTGTCGATGCGGACCACCGAGTTGAACTCGACCTGGCACCCGTCCCTGCGGGTCGCTACTATCCTCACGCTCTGACCCGGCCGGAGGTCTTCGGATAGGCCTTCGATGTCATATCGCTCTTCGCCAGTCAGCCCCAGGCTCTGTCGCGTCTCACCCGAGGGTAGCTGCAGGGGCAGGATACCCATGCCCACGAGATTGCTGCGGTGGATGCGTTCGAAGCTTTCGGCGATCACAGCCCGCACACCGAGGAGAGCCGGCCCCTTGGCGGCCCAGTCGCGCGAGCTACCCGATCCATAGGCCTTGCCGGCAATGACCAGTAGCGGCACTCCTTCCTCCCCATAGCGCTCCGAGGCCTCGAAGATGGTCATGACCTCGCCGTCGGGCTGGTGAGTGGTCCAGTAGCCCTCCTTGCCGGGGGCGAGCTCATTGCGGAGCCGGATGTTGGCGAATGTGCCTCGGACCATGACGCAGTCGTGGCCGCGGCGGGAGCCATAACTGTTGAAGTCGCGCGGCTCAACCCCTCGAGAGATAAGGTACTGTCCCGCCGGGCTGGCTTTGGGGATCGCTCCTGCCGGTGAGATGTGGTCCGTGGTGATGGAGTCGCCGACCATGACGAGCACACGTGCACCGCGGATGTCCTGAACAGCAGGCGGCTCGGGGCTCATGTTTTGAAAGTAGGGTGGCTCCTGAACGTAGGTCGACTGCGGATCCCATTCGAAGAGCGGGCTCTCGGGGACCGGAAGTGAACGCCACAGATCATCCCCCTCAAAGACGTGGGAATAGTTGCGCTCAAATACCTCGGGGCCGAGTGCCGACTCGATGGTGTCCACGATCTCTTGCTTGGTGGGCCAGATGTCGCGCAGGTAGACCGGCTCGCCGTTGCCGTCATGGCCCAGGGGATCCTGGTTGAGATCGAGGTCAATTGTTCCCGCCAACCCATACGCGACCACCAGTGGTGGGGAGGCCAGGTAGCTGGCTCGCACCTGGGGATGGATGCGGCCCTCGAAGTTTCGGTTACCGCTCAGCACCGAGCAGACCACAAGATCGTTCTCCTCAATCGCCTCGGCCACCGGCTCGGGAAGCGGGCCGCTGTTGCCGATGCACGTGGTACACCCGTAGCCCACAACATGGAATCTCAGGGCCTCGAGATAGGGCATGAGTCCGGCGTTGTTGAGATAGTCCGTCACGGCTCGGGAGCCCGGGGCCATGCTCGTCTTGACGTGAGGCTTGACGCGGAGGCCGCGCTCAACCGCCTTCTTGGCCAGCAGGCCGGCCCCGACCATGACTGTTGGGTTGGAGGTATTGGTGCAGCTGGTGATGGCTGCGATCACCACCGAGCCATCGTCCACAATCGATCGCTCCCCGTCGAGGCCAACTTCCACCTCGTGGCCCGTGACTGGATGGCCGGGGGGAACTCGTGTCGGGTCCTCTTCCTCGTTCTCCACACCACCCTCCCAATCGAACCGCTGTTTCCCGACAACCACATCCTTGGGCGCCTTGCCGGCGAACCGGTCCGCGTAGGCTTCCCGGAAGCTTCGGGGAAGGACTCCCAGGGGAACCCGGTCCTCCGGCCGTCGAGGGCCGGCGACGCTGGGCTCGACCGTCGCCAGGTCCAGCTCGAGGGACTCATCGAAAGCAGGAGACGGAGAGTCGTCGGTTCGGAACAGCCCCTGCTCCTTGCAATAGCGGTCGACCAGCTCAATCTGATCCTTCGGCCGACCGGTCATGGCCAGATATCGCAAGGTTTCGTCGTCGACCGGGAAGAGCGCCGAGGTGGCGCCATACTCGGGGGCCATGTTGGACAGAGTCGCACGGTCGGCAATGGTGAGATTTGCGAGCCCGGCCCCATGGAACTCGACGTACTTGTTGACGACCCCATGCCGGCGAAGCATCTCGGTGACCGTGAGGACGAGATCGGTTGCCGTCGCTCCCTCTCGCAGCTCGCCATTCATGTGGAACCCGACGACCACGGGACAGGAGAGAAACAGCGGCTGTCCCACCAGATTCGCCTCGGCCTCGATGCCTCCGACCCCCCAGCCCAGTACTCCCAGCCCATTCACCATGGTGGTGTGAGAGTCAGTTCCCACCAGGGTGTCCGGGAAGGCCAGCATCTGTCCTTCCTGTGATCGGGATACCACCACGGAGGCAAGATATTCGAGGTTGACCTGATGCACGATTCCGGTTCCCGGGGGAACCACCCGGAACTGGTGAAACGACTGTTGTGCCCAGCGCAAGAGGGCATAGCGCTCCCGGTTCCGCTCGTACTCCAGCTCCACGTTGCGACCGAAGGCCAGTGTCGAGCCAAAGGCATCGACTTGGACCGAGTGGTCGATGACGAGATCGACGGGGACCAGGGGATTGATTCTCTGCGGGTCTCCACCAAGGCGCTCCACCGCGGCTCGCATCGCGGCAAGATCGACCACGGCCGGCACGCCGGTGAAGTCCTGAAGGATAACCCGAGCCGGAAGATACGGGAACTCGAAGGACTTGCCCGCTCCTGGGGACCACCGGGCGAGCCGCTCGGCTTGGTCCAGCAGGCCTGCATCGGATGACGCCTGCCGGACGACATTTTCCAGGAAGATGCGCAGCGTCATTGGCAGGCGATCGAGGGAGAGATTCAACTCCCGCGCCACTGCCGGCAAACAGAAATAGGTGAATGGTCCGTGGACGGCCGAGAGCATGGACCGTGAGCCGAACGGGTTAGCGGCGGTTGAGGGCGTCATCCCTTTCCTCCAAGATGTTGGTGCAGCGCTTCAGTAGAGCTGTCAGGTCGGCCAGCTCGCCGGACGTGAGCTCATCGCGGAAGAGCTGCGCGGCGACGATCGAGGCGCCCGGCGTCGAATCAAGGATGTCTGAACCGGCATCGGTAATGTATGCCCACCGGGAGCGGCGGTCGTGAGGTCCCTCTTCCAATCGGACCAAGCCGCGCCTGCGCAGGCCCTCCACCAGCCGTGAGGCCGAGCTCTGCTCGAGGCCGAGACTCGTGGCGAGATCGCCGATGGCGGTCGGCCCATCGTGACGGAGGGCAAGGAGCGCATCACGCTGGGAGAGCGTGATGCCGAACGGCCGCAGCTCGGCGTCGACCCGTCGCCGGAGGGTCTGATAGCAGCGCTTGAGCCAGTAGGTGGGCTGCCGGTCAAGGAAGGTTTGGCGGGACTCGTCCGGGTGTCGGGTAGCTTGGCAAGAGCTGGTCACAGGCAATTATATGCATACACATATATATATGCGGAGTAGGGGCCTGAACGCTGGACTCGAGGGCTGCTGGCGGGAGGGCGGGTAGCAGCGAATTGTTGTACTAGGATTGGAAGTGATGTCTCCGGGAGGAGGTCGCCAAACGCGCGCCACCGCCTTCCCGTTCGCGAAGACGTATATCTCAGAGCGATAAGGAGGTGGCTGGGACGGCGACTTAGTTGGTTTCTCCCTGCGTGTGTCAGCGCGAGAGCATCACTCCATGGATTCGATCCGGTGGGTTTTGGTGGGCTCTCTTGACCGACTCGCTTCCGGCGCCGCGAGGCATTCACGGCGCCGCCGGTACCGCAACCAGACGGATCACTCTTGGAGGAAGATATGAAGCGTCGCAGAGCCCTGGCCGCGTTGGTCGCAACCGTGGGGATGCTTGCGGGGAGTGTCGCCTTCCTGCCTGCCACCGCGGGTGCCTCCTGGGGAGGCGGCCCCCACTATAAGCACCTTGACTGTCGTCAAGGCAACGCCTTCTGCACGGAGGTCGGTGACCAGAAGGCAGTGTTCGGTAATACCTACGTCGGTCACGACGAGCCGTCACTGCTCTTCTACTCGCACAAGGCCGGCTCGGGAACCAGGCAGCAATACGTGTTCAAGCTGCCCACCGATCCGCCCGCGGCAGACGCCAACACCGCCTCGTACCAGTTTGAGCTGAACCCAACCTTCTGGTTCGGCATGGCGATGTGTAATTCCCAGTCGGCACCGAACCCGGGCGTGAAGTGCATACCCGACAGTAATAAGAACATCACGTCGGACTTCTCGAAACAGCCGGGGTCGGCCTATCTCGAAATGCAGTTCTACCCTCCCGGATGGGTGTCATGGCCCGCCGGTGACTCCTGCGACGCCACGAAATGGTGCGCGGCAGTCAACGTCTGGAGTCTGGCTGAGGATGAGCTGCATGCCACAGACCAGAACGGTCTTTGCGCCAGCGCCATTGGCGGGATCGAATACGGCAACTTCGCGTTCCTGACCCTCAATGGCAAGCCCCAGGCTTCGCCGAATCCCATCGATTCGACCAATGCCACCTTCACGCCGGATCCCAAGAAGGATCTGTTCATGAGCTCCGGCGACACCATCAAGCTGCGGATGTTCGATTCCTCGAGTGGATTGAAGATCATCGCCAACGACCTGACAAGCAACACCAAGGGGTCCATGACCCTGAGCGCCAAGAACGGCTTTGCCGAGGTCAAATACGCGCCGCCTCCGTCGGGAGCGTGCACGCCCCTACCCACGAACTTCCATCCCGAGTACTCGACCTCTGGGCCCAAGACGGTCGTCCCTTGGGCGGCACACACGTATAACATCGCCTTCGCCGAAGAGATTGGGCACTTCGATTGGTGTCGCGTCGGTCCCAATGGCTCGCCGGTTGGACCGTTCGGCAGCTGCCCAACCGACAATGGTGAAGGAGCTCCGTGGGGACCCTGGCGGTGGTCCGACGGCGACGATAACTACTGCTTCCCGGGTTCGGTTTCGACGCTCGTGAACGTGGACGGGTGCCTGGGAGGAAATGCCAACGGCTTCGACGGCGCTGCCTACCTGCCTGACTGGCCTAACGGCAGCCCCTCTTATCCGACGCCGACCCTCTTCACCAGCCCCACGACCGGATCCGGCTTCACCACCCAATACGGCAAAGTTGCATTCCAGGCGGACACGGCGGCTATAGAAGAGGCGCCCGACTGCTTCCATCGCACAGGACTGAACTGCACGCCCTTGCCGCTTCAGGATGACGGCCAGCCGGTGCAGTTCTATCCCTTCTACTGGACAACGAAGCAGAGCGGCCAGTGCTGGTGGGGCGTCGGCAACGATGTGCCTGGCATGACCAACAACGACTTCGGCCGCGCGATCGGCCAGTTCAAGCATCTGGAGTCGTACACCCAGCTGGACTTCTTCAACCCCGGCCAAACACGGCTGTACTACGAGAACTTCGGTTCAACGCTTCCGAGCAATCCATGCGCCCAAAGCCCCAACAGCGGCAAGGGGTAGGAATGGATCCAAGAAACGCAACCGGCAGCGACCACCGCAACGTCGACGAGGTCGAACGATCGAGATTTTGGGAGGCATGGACATGAAGTTTCGCGCTACGGTGCTGGCCCTGGCGAGCGGGACCGCTCTGCTCGCCGCGGCCTTCGCCGCCCCAGTTGCATACGGGCACGGCTCAACTCGGGCCGGCTCCTGGGGAGGCGGAAATACGGGCTACAAAGTCAACTGCGCCACCGGCCTGTGCATGGAGCTCAACAACCAGAGCAAGGAGCAGGCGTACGGGAATAAATACGTCGGACACGACGAGCCGTCGGTGCTCTTCTACTCCAACCAGCGCAACTCGGGCGATCAGATGGAGTATCATCTCGTTCTGCCCCGAGATCCATCGCCTACGCAGCCCGGAGCGAGCTTCAACTTCGAGTTGCGGCCGGCGTTCTGGTTCGGTCTGGCGATGTGCGCGAGCAAGTCGTTCCCAGAGCAGGTCAAGACGTGCAAGGCGGACAGCAACAGCAACATCCAGCCTGCCGCGAAGCACCCCGGTGCGGCATATATGGAAATGCAGTTCTATCCCCCGGGAGGCGTTCCCAAGCCCTTCGGCTTCAGCTGCGACCCGACTCGGTGGTGCTCGGCGCTGACGATCGACAGCTATGCCGTTGATCCCATCAACGGCACGACTCTGAACGCCAGCTGCGCGACCACCGTCGGCGGCCTCGAATATTCGAACTTCGCCTTCGTAACCAAGCACGGCCACGCTCAGGGACCGGCCAACCCGATCACGTCCGACCTGGCGACCTATACGCCGGATCCCAAGCGGACCCTGTTCATGAACCCCGGCGACAGCATCACGGTCAAGATTCGGGATGTGTACACCCGGGAGATGATCAATGGGCACATGCGCGAGAACCTGCCCAGTGACGGCCTGCGCATCGACGTGTACGACACCACGGCCGGAACGCACGGCTGGATGACGGCCAGCAAAGACAACGGCTTCGGACAGGTCGCCTACAAGACCGACCCGTCACGCGAGTGCCGCTATGTGCCCTACAATTTCCACCCCATGTACAACACCTCGACACCACAGACGGTGGTGCCGTGGGCCGCGCACACCTATAACGTGGCGTACTCGGATGAGGTTGGACACTTCGACCTCTGTTATCCCGACATCAATAGCTTCACATCATCGGTTGATCCCGGTGGCTTCTGCCCCAGCGACTATCTCGAGGGCCCGCCCTCGGATGCCAGCTTCGCCGACAACGATGACGGATACTGCTTCCCGGCAGGCTGGTTCATGAATCCACCGACCGCCATTGACTTCACGGGAACTCCTCTGGCCAACGGCGGCCCCGCCGGTGCCAACAGCAGCCCCTTCGGTGGCTGCTTCCAAGAGAACGATCCGGGATTCGATGGCTTGTCCTATCAGCGAGACTGGCCGGACGGAAACACGACCCTCCATCCGACGCCGGTGCTGTTCACCAGCCCCACGACCGGTGGACAGTTCAAGGACAACTACAGTCAGGCCGGGTTCCAGACGGATCTCCCGGCCGTGGAGCAGTATCCGACCTGCAGTCACCGAACGGGCGCCGGATGCTCACTGCTGCCAACCAGTGACGACGAGTCCCCGGCAGCCTTCTACCCCTACTTCTCCACCGGAAAGGTCAGCGGACAGTGCTGGTGGGCCGAGGGAGCCTCTATACCGGGCTTCCCCAACGACTACGGCAAGAACGCCCAGTACGGTTCCCTCCTGGCGATTCCTGAGCTTCTTCCCGGAGGCGGAGGCGCGTACGTCATGCGGTACGAGGACTTCAACAACACCCTGTCGAATCCTTGTCCGGCCGGCGGCACCACCACGTCTTCCAAGAGGTAACCGGCCGACGTTGGCTAAGCAATCGGGAGGCGTCCAGCTCGGACGCCTCCCGACGTCGTTTCGTAACCGACAAGCGTATCGCCACGGTGGGTCCTGCGGCCGCATAATGGCTGCCCACGCTTCTGTGTTGAGGACGTGGCGTGTCCAGTGGAAGGAGAAGTGACCGTGAGCAGTCGATCCGTGATCGTGGCGATCTCCTCGTTGGCGCTGATGCTCATGAACGCTCTGGTTGTCCAGGGGGCGAGCTGGAGCGGCGGGGGTGAATACCACCACCGAGTGCTGAGCTGTGCTTCCCCCAATGCCTACTGTGCCGAGACGGCGTTCCAGCGCCGCATCTGGCCGAAGCAATACGTCGGGCATGATGAGCCCGGAGTCGCCTTTTTGGCCAAGCACCACGGCGCCGGCAATCAGATGAAGTATGTCTTCACACTGCCCAAAGACCCGCCTCCGGCAAAGGCGCCAGGCCGCTCGTACAACTTCGAGACCGGCGGCGTGTTCTGGTTCGGCATGATCCTCTGCGACACTCAGAGCTTTCCCGAGCAGACGCACAGATGCCGGCCCGATAGCAACAAGAACATCACCAGCCTACGGCGCTACCCGGGCTCCGCTTATATGGAGATGCAGTTCTACGCACCCGGATGGGTCGATTGGCCATTGGGCGACAGCTGCGGGGCCCACAAGTGGTGTGCCGCACTCAACATCGACAGCGTTTCCTATAACCCGCTCGACGATGAGGGGCTCAATGACTCGTGTTCGGGTGCCATCGGCGGCAACGAGTACGTCAATTTCGCCTTCGTCACCAAAGACGGCAGAGCGCAGGCGCCTTCCAATCCGGTTCAATCGACGGATGCCACGATCACACCGGATCGGAAGAAAGATCTCTTCATGAATTCGGGTGACAAGATCGTCCTCAAGATGCACGACACCTTCGAAGGGTTCCGGGTCCACATCCGGGACCTGACGACTGGTCAGACCGGATTCATGACCGCCAGCAAGGCCAATGGGTTCGCCATGGTGAAGTACGCTCCGAACCCATCAAACCAGTGCACTCCGATCCCCTACGCGTTTCACCCCATGTACAACACGGCAACGTCACGGACGACCCTGCCCTGGGGGGCCACGCAGGACAATGTCGAGTTCGTGGATGAGATCGGTCACTTCGACTGGTGCGCGGGTGGAAGCGGTGGAATCGAGCCGACCGGTCCTTGCCCGAGCGATGGCTACGAGGGCATCAATCGCAATCGTGCCAGCGACTATGACGACAACTACTGCTTTTCACGATCGTTCTCCAGCCTCGTGAAGATCAATGGGTGCCTGGGCGGCAACGTGCCCGGTTATGATGGCGCCTCCTACCTTCCGGACTGGCCCGACGGCAACACCCGGTTGCACCCCGGACCGCTACTCTTCTCCAGCCCTCATTACGGGAGCGCGTACCGAAATCCGTACCAACACGCGGTTCTGCAGACCGATCTGCCCGCGATCGAACCCGCGATTCAATGCAAGGTCAATACCGGCAAGGGATGCTCGCACCTCCCGCTGACCGACGCGGGGACGCCGGCGGCCTTTTACCCGTTCTTCGCGGTCACCAAGGGCACGAGCTGCGACTGGTCGATTGGGAGTGACATTCCCGGCCTCACAGTCAACGACTTTGGCCGCAACGCGCAGTATGGCAACGTCTATCCGTACCGGATGCTCAAGCCGGGCGGCAACGGCAAGGTGTACATCCAGTACACAGGTTTCCGGCACGTGCTGGCCAACGATCCGTGCGCCGGTAGATAAGAGATATGCCGGGCGGGGTTGAGTCCCGCCCGGCACTTCGTCTTTGCCGCCCTGGCCGGGTCGTCAGACCGGGCCAGATTTGCTCCGACCCGGACGAGATGTCGTGCGACTCACGGGTTGCGCTGTCTCAGACGATATCCAACCCGGGACCAGCCGCTTTGCCCTTGACGCCCGGCTTGCCCGGTTTGCCTGGATGCCCTGGGCTGCCGCTGGCGCCGTTGGTGCTTCCGGTTCCACCGGTACCACCGGCGCCCGCCTCGCCCGCGGAGCCAGGCGAGTTCCCGGGGGGTCCGGCCACAACCTTGTTGTTCGAGAAGGCGACCTTCTTTCCGAGCTTCAGGTTGTGGTTGGAGCAGACGGCTCCGCCCAGAGCATTGCCGCCATTCGAGGCGTTTCCGCCGTTGGTTCCGTTGAGTCCGTTGCCGGCATTGCCGCCCGCGCCGTTGATCCCATCCTTCTGGTCGGAGTAGCAGCAGCCGCCGGATCCGCCGGTGCCGCCCCAGCCACCCGCTCCGCCGTCGCCGCCGAGGCCGCCGTCCGAGCCGAATCCTCCCTGGGCGGTGTTGTCGGCAAACTTGGTCGTGGAAAGGATCAGCGTGCCCGCATTGTCAATCGCTCCGCCCTCCGCTGCTCCGGCAGCACCTGCCGGCGCAGCCTTGCCGCCGGATGATGCGGCCGATTGGCCGTTGCCGCCAGGCCCTCCGTTGCCGCCGAAGTCTTCGGCAAAGCCGCCCTCGCCTCCGGATCCGCCGCCGCCGCCCGCACCGCCGACGCCGGCCCAGCCGCCGTCCCCGCCGAAACCGCTCGTTGCCTGATCATTCGAGAACGTGGTACGACTGACGGTTAGAGAGCCGCCATTGTAAATGGCGCCGCCCATTGCCGCACCTCCCTTGCCGCCGGCTCCGCCGTTCCCAGCCACACCGCCGCCGAAGCCGCCGTTGCCGCCGCGTCCTCCGGTGCCGGCTACCGACCCCGAGAATGGCGGTGGCCAGCCGGACCCACCGGGCCCGCCTGCGCCGCCGAACCCGGCCCAGCCGGCGAGCCCTCCATTGCCGCCGCCGCCCGCAATCGCCGAGTCCTTGGTGAAGGTGTCGCCTGACAGGGTCAGCTTGCCGCGATTGTAGATCGCGCCGCCGAACGCGGAGCCTCCGTTGCCTGCCTTGCCCCCGTTACCCCCCCGTGCGCCAGCGTTGCCACCGTTACCGCCCCGGCCGCCGTTCGGGTCCGACTCCGTGCCGTCTCGGCCTGTTGCGCCGGTCCCTCCGGCCCCGGCCGAACCGCCCTGTCCACCCCAGCCGCCCCATCCGGCTTCTGCGACGCATCCGCTGATGTTCGAGTTGGTGATGGATACGACCGATCCCTTCTGGATCACCATGCAGCCCCCGGTGACCGACTTCGCGTTCGTGGCGCTCTGGCCATTCGCTCCGGACTTGCCGTTGCTTCCGTTGGCTCCCGGGCTCGACGGCGTGGTACCGCCGGCGCCGCCGCGACCATCCTTGCCATCTTGGGTCGTCGCCGTGTTGCTCTGGGTGTCTTCGATGCCGACAGAGATGAGACTGAGCTTGCCCCCAGACACCAAAAAGACGTGGTGCATGGTTCCAAACTTCGCCGAAGCGCTTGGCGGAAAGGTCAGAGTGAACTTCTCGTGTGTTGCGTTCAGTGTCACATTTTGCTTCTTTGTGATGGTCAGAGTGTGGGTCAGCTTGATGGTGCCGGAGCACTTGACATTGATCACACCGCCCTTTGCCACGGCGGCGCTGACTGCAGAAGATGAACACTTCTTGAGAGTCGTACCACTTCCTGCATTGCGCGCAGTCGTCGATGCGAAAGCCGAAGACGCGGCCACAGTCCCCGAGGGGAGGAGGAGCGCAATGCCCAGTATGACCGCGGAACGTAGGCAGCGTCGCCTTTCCCTGGACCGAGAGGCGAAAGGAGACGAGTGACCGGCTGACGGATCGGAAGGCATGCTTGCTCCTTAGACGTTACGGATGAGAGCCGCGCGACGGGTGATTCTAGACAAGACGGAGGCGCCAAGCAAACACTTGGGCTGTCGTCCGCTGCTGTTGGCGCCCGGCGAGCCCGCTGGTGAGTGGACGTTGAGGTCAGCCCAGGGCGAGCGGCGCAAAGAGCCGTCGGTAGAGGTCGCTTTGAAAAAGGGTTCCGGGGTCGATTCGCCGTTTGATTGCCAGGAACTGGCCGAGGGCGTCGAGCCCAAGGGATCTGCCGGCCTGATCGGGCGTGAGAATCGAGTCTTTGGCAAGATAGAATCGCCCTCCCGCGGGCAGTACTACCTCGTCCGTCAGCCGGTGGAGCGCATCTCGAAGCGAAGGCAGGCCGGTGCTGGTGACCGGAAAGTCGAGCGATAGCGAGTAGCCGTCGACCCCGTAGCTGAGCAGTGCAGGGTCGGTTCGGTGCCGCTTCAGCACGGCCAGGATGGGTGCCTGCTTGATCTCCTGAGCTGCCTCCAGGCAGGCCAGGAAGACCTCATTGGCGCACTCCTTGGGCACAAACATCTGGTACTGAAGCACACCTCCCGGGCGAAAGGCCCGGCGCCAGTCGGGAATGAAGTCATGAAAGAACTGGTAGCGCTCCCTGGGGCCGATGCTGGTGCGGCCACTGTTGAGTGCTGCGAGCTCATACCGGGCCGAATTGAGTGCTCCAACACCTTGGTTCGTCCGGAGAATGAGAAGAAGCGGCCAGAGAGCGGAGCGAAGCCGTGTGAAGGGCCGCCGGCCGCTCCTGCCAACTTCGCGGTCCGAGCCTCCTGAGTCCCCGTTGAGATTTCGGGCCAGCTGTACGATGCCGCGTCCCCGGCCCTCTCCCTGGGCACAGGCATCGATCCAGGCCACGGCGTGGTCCGACGGGCCGAGAGAGCCACTCAGGATGTGCATGATCGACGTGAGGTGTGGTGCGGCGATTTCCTCGACCATCAATCGGGACGGCTGTCTCTCCAGGCGCATCCGCATCCGAACAATCACCCCGAGCAGTCCGTAGCCACCAATCACGGCTCGAAAGACATCCGGTTCGCGTTCCTCGGAGCAAGTCAGAAGCGAGCCATCCGGGAGAACGAGATCCAGCTCTTGGACGTGTTCGCCAAAGGTGCCCACGATGTAGGCGTTCTTGCCGTGGACATTCGCGCCGACGCAGCCGCCCAGTGTCGGCCGGCCGGTGCCGGGTACCACGGGAGGCCACCACCCACGCCGGGTCGCAAAGCGGCATAGGTCTCCGATCGTGACCCCTGCTTCGACCTCGACGAGACCCTGTCCATCGAGACCAATGATGCGGCTCAATCGGCGCGTGTCGAGCACCAAGCTGTTGCCATTCAGGGCAGCATCGCCATAGCTGAAACCGCTTCCTCGAGGAATGGCCGTGCGACGGCGCCTGCCGGCGTCCGAGACTGCAAGCTGAGCCGCAGAGACGCTGTCGGGTTGGAGGACCTCAGCACGGGAGTGGGCCATCATGCCCCAGCCGCCGAGCTGCACCTGCTGACCGGTCAAATGGGCAGGCGCTCCATAATCGGGGCCGGCACCAGGCGCATGAGCAGAACAATCGGGTGCCACCACCAAGGCACGTAAGCGACCCTGGCGCCTCGCTCCGCGGCTCGGAGCGTGTCACGAGCGGCCGACTGCGCGGAGGCCGCCGGCGGAAAGACCGCTCGGGTTCCAATGATAGCTGTGCGCACGAACCCCGGCTTGACGGTTACCACGTTGACACCGGTGGCACTGAGACGGGCGCGCAGTGACTCCAGGTAAACCGATAGCGCTGCCTTTGTGGCGTTGTACACGGGGTTGCCCCGACGGCCGCGATCGCCGGCCACCGAGCTGATGCCCACAACCGTGCCCCTCCCCCGCTTCGTGAACTGCATCACTGCCTCGTTGATCCAGGCGACAGCTCCGGTGAGGTTGGTCTCGATGGCGTCGACGTCACCAGGCGTTTGCCGTTCTGGTTCCCGTGCCGGCATCACGCCCGCGGCGTAGACAAGGAGGTCTACCGTCGGAATCCGTTCGGTGATGGAGGCGAACAAGCCGCCGGTCATGCGCCAGTCACGCACGTCTGCCTGAAAAGGCGATGCGATCTCGGTCCCTGACCGCGCGTTGATATCGCGGCAGATGTCATTGATGCGCTCGATCCGACGACCGAGCAGCGCCACCGGTGTTCCGTTCGCTGCCAGCTCGCGGGCAATGGCCTCCCCGATGCCGGATGAGGCGCCGACCACGATTGCTCCCTGCCATCTCGGCATCCATCGGTCCCCCTTCATCAGCATAGATTTGCGCCGGAGCCTCCCGGCACGTCGCTATCATGGGCCGTCATGAATTGCGCACTCTGCGGCGCAACCAACTCGGAAGGCGCCGCATTCTGCAGCCGCTGCGGAGTCGGCCTCGCGTCTCCGTGTCCCTCCTGCGGCGCTGCCAACAATGCTCGGGCTCGTCGATGCGGTGGCTGCGGGCGCGTCCTGGTTGCCGATGCTCCGGTCACACCGAGTGCCCGTGCCCCACGAGACTCCAGAC
>JAJPKF010000002.1 GCA_021323865.1 Pseudomonadota bacterium
GGCACGCCCCTGCAGTACAACGCCACGTTTACGGATCAGTGGACGGGGCTGGTGTACGACCAGGCGCGTTGGTACGATCCCTCGACCGGGCAGTTTGTGAGCCAGGATCCGCTGGTTGATCAGACGCTAGAGCCGTATGAATATGCTGGGGATGCGCCCGGAGCGGCGAGCTGGCCAGACCCTGCTGCGATATGCGGTGACGGGGCAGCCGCGTCCACTCCCGCGGCACCAAAGTACCCAATCAAACCGTACAAGAAGCACGGACCTAGGAGTGCTGTCCTGCACTGTGGCGATGACCACCAGGGGTACAGGCACCTGAGACGCCACATTCCCCAGTGGTACGAGGTCGTCCACATGCAGGACGCTCCTCACCCCTGGAGCCCATGGAAACTGTTCAACTGGTCGATGCGCAGAACGCTGTCGCGGCCTGACGGGGGGTACCCCCGCCGGGGCCGAGTCAGCGGAAGACGCCACTCCCAGGTCTACTACGCCACGGGTGGGGTAAGGGACACACACTATCCCCGCGGAGCAATTTGCTGGCTCGTCTGGTTCAAGGTGATAATCCCGGATCAGAAGTCCGGAACCCCGCGTATCGTCACGGCTTATGGTGGATACCAGAAACCCAGCTTCACTTCGATATACGCTTGCCCAGCCGGACCCGGGGGCCCCGGCAGCTAGGTGATGCCGACAGCAGCTGCAAACCCCACCGTCGACACTGGCGCTACGGGTCAGCAGGCGGGGCATCGTCTCGTTCTCGGACTTTCCGGTTGGGTCATAGAGGACGGCAACTATCCGGACCTCAGCGTGGGTGACTGCCTTCGTTTTCCACTGGTGGCTAGTTTGGTTCGGGAACACGGAAGAAATGTGCGGAGAGAGCGCGGGATTCGCCGCCTGCGAGGCTGCCTCTACGTGCTGGCCGGTCGCATCTCCTGGGCCTCGCCGGAGCGAACCGCGTGTCTTCTTGATGGACCACTGCCGGTATTCCTCGAGGTCCGCGACAGGGAGCCATTGGGGGCCGTGGCGTGGGGAGCTGGCGACTGGGTGGCCACGGTTGCGGAGCTGCGGCTCCCTGAACCACATATTTGCTCGGGCCTGTGTCGGGGACCTGAGGCCGCCAAGTCCACAGCGACCTGGCGCGTCGAGCGAATTCGCGTTCGGCGGCCCAGGCTTCCGGGCATTCGCCGGCCTGCGAGGAGGCCGGAGGCCGTTTCCTGTACCTCCGTGCTGGGCTCGGGCGGTGTGGGAGGCTTTGACGAGTTCCTTCTCAGTTGCCGGAGGCTTGGCCCCCTGCCCGGCGAACGCTCGACCTTCCAGGGCTGTGAGGTGGTGCCGTGACCTCCGGTCGACCCACACAGGCGTGGGTGGCTCTGGGCTCAACGTTATTGGCCTTAGTTTTCAGCCTGGGTCTTTCCGGCGCGGCCGAACCCGGATCTCGTACGGCAGCCGCCGCGGCACCCGTTCCCACGGCGCTCCACCTCTTGGCTGGGAGCACCGTGGCGCTGGACCATGTGCGATCGTTCCGGTTCGTCGAGCGAGATCGTGTGCTGATCGGCAAGAGGCGCCAAACCGTCCGTGCGCGGGGTCTGCAGTCCAGCTCCTCGCTTGACGGGCCGGGCTGGAGGTGGTCAATTGAAACGGCATGGGTGCCGCGTCCGGGAGGCAAGGCGAAGAGGCTGACCTTTTTTACCGGCAGATACAGGGCATTTCTGGAGCGGGGCCGTTGGGTCTGCTCGGCCAAGCTCCTGTCCGCAGGGGAGAGGAGAGTCCTCAAGGCCGTATCGACGGCACTCCCGTCCTGGGGCCTCGCTCTCGGACCCGAGCGAGCCCGCGTACTCGGCGTCCGGACTATTGCTGATCGGAGATACTGGCTCGTCCGGCTGAGCTACGCAGGGCCGGGCGTTGCGACTGAAACGGTTCAGATCGACACTGAGGACCGAAAGCCACGGGCGATTCGGACCACGACCGCCGGCTGGAAGAAGGGAACGAAGGTGCGCTCGGTAAATAGGTTGTTGTTCAAGGACTACTCGCTTCGACCCGGAAGGTTGCGCACCTACCCGAAGTGCGGCCGGAGCTGAAGTGCCGCTTACCAACGACTGGCCGACGCGGGGCGGAGAGATTGAAACTAGCGGTGTGTACGTGAAACCGATTTACGATGTTCGATCTTCTCGAGGATGGCCCGCACTCAAGTGGCACGCCAGCTTGAGAGCGCGCTGCACGGTGGCCGGCATGACCGACGGCAGCGGCACCACGAGCTATACCTACGACGGTCAGGGGAACCTGGCCACGGAGACCGACGGCAACGGCGACCAGATGAAGTACGTCTGGGACCCGGCCGGCAACCTGGCGAGCGTCACCTATGCCGACGGCAACACGGTGAGCTACGCGTACGACGGCCAGGGACGGATGTCCTCGCTGACCGACTGGCTGGGGAACACTACCGGCTTCAAGTACGACTCGGCCGGGAACCTCACCGAGACCGACTACCCGAACTCGACGGTCACCACCTACGGCTACGACTCGGCCGAGCGCTTGGACAAGATCGCCACCGCCAAGAGCGGGGCGGCCCAGTTCAGCTTCGATGCCTCGGGGAGCAACGGCAGCCTCAACCCCGACGGCAGCATCAAGAAGTTCAGCACCGTCCAGATCGCCGGCTACAACCTGACACCGGGCAGCAGCGGCGCCGCCGGGACCGACACGTACAGCTACGACCCGCTGTCCCGGATGACCGCGGACACGCAGTCTGGCTCGGGCTCGGCGAGCATCACCAGCAGCTTCAACAACAACGGCGAGATCGCCACCACCAATGGGGGCGGTCCCCAGAACGGCACCTACGGCCATGACACCACCGGCTCGGACGCCGGCCA
>JAJPKF010000009.1 GCA_021323865.1 Pseudomonadota bacterium
CGGACACGCAGGTGTCGATGAAGATGCCGTTGGGCTGGAAGATGCCGCCGTCCTCGTCCTTGAAGCCGATATTGTGCGAGCCGAGCCAGGAGATGCCGGAGGTGGCCAGTCCGGGTGAGATCGTGCCGCCGGCGTCAGTGATCTTCACATAGAGGGGACAGACGCCGAATTCGTCCTTCCCAGCAGACTCGGTGACGGCAATCATCCCGCTCTTGGTCGAGCCGCCATGCCCGCAGGTCTGATAGGTGAACTGATCGGCGGCAGAGTTTCCGGTGGTGATGCCTCCGGCGTTGACCTGCACATCAGTGAGGAGTGTGTGGAGGTTGGTCATCTGCCCTCGGGCATCTGGCGTCACCGCCTTGATCCGGGTGTCGCTGAGGACCTTGATCTTGGTGGCCGCCATGGCGGTGCCTCCGGATGGCGCCAGGTCGACGGCAACGTTGTCGCCGGGGGAACCGAAGCCGGTTCCGTGGATGGTGATGTGGGTTCCACCCTTGGCCCGACCATGGTTCGGCTTGACCCCGCTGATGGTGGGGCCCGGCAGATTGGTGCGCGTCATCGTGAACCCGGTACCATCGGGACTGAGATTGGAGGTTGCCACGTCGATGGTGTGGGTGCTGTCCCAATTCACCTGGACCAGATCGGGCACCTGGCCGAGTGAGGCGCCGGCATCGGCCACCTTGCTGAAGGGCACCTGACCAAAGCCGGCGAGGACGTCTCCCGGGATCAGAAAACCGCCGATCTGGGTCTCGGTCAGCGAAGCGCCGGTGCCCCCGAAGGCCTGGGCCTGACCGTTGGTGGCGTCGGAGTAGGAGACCGTCGTTCCTGAAGAGCTGACGGTGTCCGTCAGCGTGATGACGTCGCCGGGGCTGGCGCTGCCGAACCCGTACGGGTTGTAGCGGATGCCTGGAATCTCCAGGTCAAATCGGTAGATGGGGTGTGTGGAGACGCAGAAGTTCTGACTGTAAATGGTCGCCTGGCCCCCCACCGACGTGGACTGAAGGATGCCCAGATCGAGGGAGCTGCCGTAGCCGTCCTTGGCGCCGTCGCAGGTGATGGTGGGCTCGACGAAGGTGACGGACACCTGGCTGGAGGTGTTGGTTCGGTTCCAAGCATAGCCGGCGGAGTTGTTGCTGGGGACAATGCCCACGCGAACGTTGCGCAGCTGATCGGCCCTCGTGACGCCGGCGACGGGATTCGCCACAGCGACCCGAGGCGCCGCGGCGGCGGCCGCCGTGCGGGCCGGCATCGAGCCCATCACGCCGGCAATCACCATCGCACCGAGCACGGCGACGACTCGGAGCGAGGACCGGTCAGCCAGGACGAAGCTCATGAAACCCTCCGATGCGCGAGACATACTTCACGATCACGCACCAGTATGCGAAGCGCCGCCCGGCTGTGTCCATGCGCAATGAACACGATTACCGCACACGATATCGTGCGCATTGAGGATCTACCCAGGCGCTGCAGCTTCGACACGCGTCCTCTCAGCCCGCCACATGCACCGTCGCGGTTGAGTGGCTGCCCTCAGCCATGGCGGGCAGACGCCGATCCGAAGGCGCACGCCGAAGGGCGCCGCATGACCCGCCGAGAGGCCGTTACCGGAAGAGTCCGTGAATCGCAGCCGTCAGGGTAACGCCGGGGTTCGTCAGCGGGAAGAGGCCCCCCGGATCGCGCCGGTCAGCGACTGCTGTCGGTGATGTGCTCCAGATCGACGTAGCTGGGCTCGCCGTCCATGTAGCCCCCGAGCTCTTGCATGAGCGCCTGGTGACGCTCGCCCTGCTCGTTCCGACGCGCCTTCTCCTCACTCTCGAAGTGCGCGATGAGGTAGTACTCGTTCGGGTCCGTGGCGTTCTTATAGAAACTGGTTCTCACCCAGCCGGAGTCGGTCCCACGTCCCACCTCCTCCTCCCATCGACCGTTCAGCTCGGCGATGCGCTCGCCGCTCCCAGGCTTGGTCCTGACCTTGACGATCTGTGCGAACACTGTTCAGTCTCCTTTCCCATCTGCCATCGCATGCTACAGAGATAGCACAGCGCCGCCGGTTTGGGTCGACGAAGTTGGCCGAACGGAAGTTACCCTGACGGGTCTTTCTCAAGCGGTGTTCTGCCGGCGATGCTCACCTTTGGTCCTAGACGCGATGGTCCCTGCGGTTGACCTGAAGGCCGAGGTGCGAAACCTGTCTTCTGCCTTCTGACGAGGCTCGTAAATGCTCCTTCTGCTTGGTCGTTCCCGCTCGGACGCAAGCCAGGCCTACGGGCTCGTTCTCGGCCTGCTTGAGGGATGTGGGCTCAGAGCATCCAGAACGGTGGGCGGCCCGTTGGGAGACGGGCCGCCCGATCGACCGTCTAATCAGTCGCGGCTGTTGTCGCAGCCGCAGCAGCCACACCCGCCGCACTCGTCGGGCTGGCAGGTGCAGCCACAGCAGGAGCAGGCGTTCGCTGCCATAAGGCGTGCCTCCTTGTCAGTTGGTAGCCAGCACTCACAGTCCCCCACGCGGCCACAACCGGGATTGCCTCCCTTGAGGCGTTCCTGCATTGCCAGAAGCTCCGAGCGAAGCGTCTCCAGCTGAGCCAGGCGGCGTTCCGTGTCGGCCAGCTTGTGGGCGATGGCATGCCGGATGCGCAGCTCCTCCGCGGGGCCGGAACGCTCCCGAATGAGGGCTTCGATCTCCGCGAGGCTGAGGCCCAGGGTCTTGGCCCGCTGGATGAAGCCGACTCTTCCCACTGCCTGGCACCCATAGACTCGATAGCCTGCCGGGGTTCGCGCGTCGGCCCGCAGCAGCCCTCTTGCCTCGTAGTACCGCAGTGCGGAGGTGGAGACTCCGGTCTCTCTGGCCAGCTCAGCGATCCGCATTTGACCGTCCACAAGATGACAGTACACCTTCAAGTTTGCTTGAAGGTCAAGTGGGACTTCTTGAGCCACCCTCTCCGGAACCTTCCCCCCGCGGGTGCCTGTCGCATGCCCTGGTCCCTTGACCCTCGTCTCAGCGCGTCCCAGAATGCTCGGGTGCCATGAGCTACATGAAACGTCTCTTCCGCAGACCCGCACTGCTAGAGTCCGCCTCGCTTCAGGACCTCAATGCCGCCATCGAGACACGTCTTCGCGAGGACACCAATCCAGGATCCGCCTCCCAGCCAACCACTGAGGACTGGTACTGGGGCCGCAGGGGCTCATCCGGTTCCGAAGAGGACTACTTCTGGCGCCGGCTGAGCGATAACTGGTACCAGAAGGACGTCGTCCCCTCGACCTATCTGGAGATTCACAACCAGGTCTTCGAAGCGTGGAACGCCAACCCCATCGCCAACTACATCGTCGAGCTGGGCGTCAACTTCGTCCTCGGCGACGGCATCCACGTTCGCTGTGCCAACAAAAAGGTCCAAAAGGTGGTCGACGCCTTCTGGAGTCATCCCGACAACCACATGGATCTGCGCGTGTACGACCTCTGCCAGGAGCTGTCACTCTACGGCGAGATCTTCATCCGATTCTTTGTGAACGACTTCAACGGAGACGTCAAGATCATCAGTCTCGACCCTTCGATGGTCGACCAGATCGAGTCGGATCCCGAAAACATCGAGCATGAGCTGCGCATCCACCGCCGGCCCATCGGCCCCTCCGCGACCATTCCTGGACAGCCTGCCGTTCCCACGCCACTGGAGCAGACATCACTCGAGGGCGTCTGGCTCTCTGTCCCCGACGAGATCATCCACTTTGCCATCAACAAGGTGTCGAACGCCAAACGGGGCAAGAGCGATCTCGCCACGCTGCTTCCCTGGCTCCGACGCTACAAGGATTGGCTGATCGACCGCGTTCGCATCAATAAGTACAAGGCCGCCTTTCTGTGGGACATCACCCTCACCGGCGCTGATCGGCGGACGATCGAGAACAAAATGCAGGAGTACGCGCGGCCGCCCGAGCCCGGCTCCATCGTGGTGCACAACGAACAGGAGACGTGGTCCGCCGTCCAGCCCAAGATTGACGCCGGTGACGTGGCCGAAGACGGGCGCGCAATCAAGCTCATGATCGCGATGGGGGCCGGCATCCCCGAGCACTACCTGGCCTCGGGCGAAAACTCCAACCGCGCCACCGCTACTGAGATGGCCCTCCCGACGGTCAAGAAGTTCAAACGCCGGCAGGACCACTTCGGCTACGTCCTCACCCGCATCCTCAGCCGCGTCGTGCAGGAGAAACAGAGCCGAGGCCTGCTTCCCGCCGGCATCGACACCTCCATCTCCTTCACCTTTCCGGACATCGATACCGACGACAACCTTGCCCTCGGCCAGGCGAGCTTCTACACCAGCCGGGCGCTCGCCATCGCCAAAGCCCAGGGCTGGGTGACGGACGAAACGGCTGCCCACCTCTTCTTCGAATCTCTGGGCGTCGACATCAATGCTCGGCAGGAGGTCGAGAAGCCGAAAGCCGGTTGAACGGCTTCCCGTGGAGTGATGGCACAATGGCCTAGAAGTGCCATTACGGAGTCAGAATTGGCCATCCTCAAGAAGCAGGTCTACATCACTGTCGAGCTCGACGCCCGGCTCAAACGACTCGCGCGGCAGACCGGCCGTTCCGAGTCCGAGGTGGTTCGCGAGGCGCTGGCGGCCTACGTTACGACGGCGGATGATCCCTTCGATGCCATCATCGGCCTCGACGCCGCCGAGGGGCCGGATGACCTGGCCGCCAACCACGACCGGTACCTCTATGGCTCGGAAGACGGTTAGTCGTCATGAGCCGGCGATCTTCGTCGATACGGGCGCCTTCCTGGCGCTCGCCAGATCCGCCGACCAGTACCATCGGCAAGCGGTCGAGTACTGGAACGGGCTCAGTCCCCATCCCCACCGGGTCACGACCAGCTTCATCATCGACGAAGCCTACACGCTCATGCGGCGCGGAGGAGCTGGAGCGGCGGCTCGGTTCCTCGACGCCGTGGAGGCCGCCCAGGAGGCGCGTACTCTGACTGTCCTGTGGCCCGAAGAAGGATGGTGGGGCGACATTCGCGGCATGCTGGCTCGGTTCCACGATCAGGATCTCAGCTACACCGACGCCGTCTCTCTGGTCGCCTGCCGGCGGCGCCACGACATCGGTTCGGTATTCGGCTTCGACCACCATCTGCGGCTCTCGGGCCTGCCGTTGGTTCCCTAGCGGGCGGCATCGTGGAAACCGGACTGAAGAGAGGGCAAGCTCCCGCGGGTGTTCGACTCGATGGTGGCTCGCAAATCGGGCAACAATAATCATGACCGAGCGGATGATGCCATTCGCCTGCCTCGCCCTCAGCCTGACGCGACGCCCACACGATGCAGCCTGGCGATGACCGGCCCGTGACCGCCTATCCCACCGTGGTGCCTATGCTTGCCTACGAGGACCCGGGCGCTGCGCTCGACTGGCTGGCAAAGGCGTTTGGCTTCCGGGAGCGATTGCGCCTCGAGATGCCGGATGGTCGCATCGGCCATGCCGAGATGGACGTCGGCGAGAACGGCGTGATCATGCTGGCCACGCCGTCTCCCGATTACGAGCCGCCGAGGAAGCACCGGCAGACCTGTGCCCGGGCCGCAGCCTGGCTGGCTGTCCCCTATGTGGTCGACGGCGTACTGGTGCACGTCGCCAACGTCGAGGAACATATGGCACGCGCGCGTGATGCCGGCGCCACCCTGCTCTCCGAACTGGAGGACGAGCCATACGGCCGGCTCTATCGAGCCGAGGACCTCGAGGGACACCGCTGGATGTTCATGGAGCTTCCGGCCGAACCTGCTTCTCACGAAACATGGCAGCCCCCTGGGGAGCCGTCCCCCGAGTGACACCCCTCGAACACTGCCCGGGCCACCCCGGAATTGCGATTGCGCAATAGATCGTGTCCGGTCAGCTCAATGCGGGAGACGCCATGATCGCACGATGTTCCCGGATCTTCATGACCGCGGCGGCCGTCTGCGCCGTCGTCCTCTCGGTCTCGGGGGGCAGACCGGTGGCCGCCTCCCACGCCGCGTCCGTCATCTATGACGACCGGCTTGCGCCCGGGTGGTCGGACTGGTCTTGGAACACCACCATCGACTGGCAGGACGCCACGAATCCGCACAGTGGCAAGGATGACGTGGCCTTTACCTTCGATCACGCGTGGGACGGCCTGTCCGTCCACGCTGACACACCCGTCGACACGTCGCCCTACGATCTGGTGCGCTTCTGGATCAATGGCGGCGCAGCGGGAGGGCAGAAGCTGTGGCTGTACGTCGAATATCCGGGAGGCGGCAGCTCGCCGCCGGTCGACCTAACCCCGTACATCGCCGGCAATGCGATCGTTGCCGGCTCCTGGAAGAAGGTGGACGTACCGCTTTCGGCGCTGGGCGCCAAGTCGGCGCAGATCAGCCGGCTGGACTTCTTCAACAACACCTCCGCCACACAACCCACCATGTACCTCGACGACCTCTCGCTCTACGACGACGGCAAGAAGCCGCCGCCACCGAAGACAGTCAAAGTCATGGTCACCGTCAATGGAGGCGCGGGCCGGCATGCGATCAGTCCCTTCATCTATGGCGTCGCCTCCGCGGGGTCCGCGTACCTGAAGCGGCATCATCTTGCGCTGGAGCGATGGGGCGGCAACCCGACGTCGCGGTATAACTGGCGCCTCGGCGCGGCCATGAACACCGCGGCCGATTGGTACTTCGAGAACACCGACTATGGCAACTCGTGCCGGACACCGGGTTGTGCCGTGGACGAAATGGTCGCTGGCGACCACGCCGCCGGGGCCGCGTCGCTCGTCACCGTTCCGACCTTGGGCTGGGTGGCGAAGGACGCGAGCCTCGACACCTGCGGGTTCGCCGTGTCGAAGTATGGGCCTCAGCAGCAGACGGATCCGTACCGCCCGAACTGCGGTAACGGCATCAACACCTCCGGCAAGCCCATAACGGGCAACAAGCCGAGCGATACGAGCGTTCGCAGTGGCCCGCCCGACATCGAGGCGTGGGTGCGGCATCTGGTTCATCGGTTCGGGCCGGCATCGCGAGGAGGCGTGCGGTTCTATGCCATGGATAACGAGCCGGAGCTGTGGTATACCACCCATCGCGACGTCGCGCCTCGACCGCTGACCTATGACGGGCTCTATCAGGAGTTCGAACGATATGCCTCGGTCGTGCGGTCGGTCGATCCCTCGGCCATGATCGACGGGCCGGTGCCGTGGGGATGGTCGGCGTACTGGGACTCCTCTTACGACTACGTCCATCAGACCAGCGCCGATCGGACGGCGCACGGCAACCTGCCCATCATCCCCTGGTTTCTGAAGCGAGTGCGGGCACACGACCGGGCGAAACATGAGCGAACGCTGAACGTGCTGGACATTCACTACTATCCTCAGGGCGCGGCCGTCTTCTCGGGCGCCGCCGACCCGGCCACCAGCGCGCTTCGCCTCCGAGAAACGCGCAGCCTCTGGGACTCGACCTACACCGACGAGTCGTGGATCAACGCCCGGGTGGGTCTCATCCCGCGGATGAAGAGCTGGATCCGGCGCTACTATCCGGGAACCAAGCTGGGCATCAGCGAGTGGAACTTCGGCGGCGAATCTTCGCCGAGCGGCGGCCTGGCAATCGCCGATGTACTGGGCATCTTCGGGCGGGAGGGCGTCTATCTGGCGTCCTACTGGACGCATCCGGCCGACGGGACGCCGGCCGCCTCGGCATTTGACCTGTACCGAAACTACGACGGTCATGGGGCGACGTTCGGCAACCGCTCCATCGAGACAGTCAGCAACAAGACAAGCGAGCTCATGGCCTTTGGAAGTGAGCGCACGCATGACGGTCATGTGCTGATCATGCTGGTCAATCAAGATCCGTCTGCCCGGATGGCGGTGACGCTGCGCCTTCGGCACCTTCATGTCACCGGGACAGCCGCCGTCTACCGGCTGTCGCCCGGAAGCGCGGTCATCAAGCGGGACGGAACGCTTGGCGTGTCGGCTGGGACCAGCGTCCGGGTGCCGCCGTACTCCGTGGAGCTGCTCGATATCCCCTAAACACAGGACGCCACATACGGTGCGTGCCGGAACCGGCCGCGGCCGTCTTTGGGCTGATCCGTCCGGTGCTTAGAGGAGGAGAACCATGAGGTTCAGCAAGAAGATCGTCCTCGTCACTGGAAGCTCCCGCGGGATCGGCGCGGCCATTGCGCGCGCATTCGCGCGTGAAGGTGCACGAGTTGTGGTCCACGGTCGCGATCAGGCCGCACTCGACGCCGTCGCCGGGGAGATTCGAGCAACCGGCGGCGAGGTCTTATCCGTCCAAGGCGATGTGACGCGATTCGAGGATGTCGAACGAATGCGTGCGGCCATCGAGCAGGAGTGGGGTCCCGTGAACGTGCTGGTCGCGAACGCGGGAGCGAACCTCACGCCTCCGGCAGCGCTCGAAGAGATTCCGGAAGAAGGCTGGCGCGCGACCGTCGACGCGAATCTCCTGGCGACGTTTCTCACGCTCAAGGCGTTTCTACCCGGCATGAGGGAGCGTGGCGACGGCGTGATCGTCACCATTTCCTCGGCGGCCGGTCGGCGAGCGAACCCTCGATCGCCCATTGCGTACAGCGCTGCGAAGGCTGGGATCGAGCTGATGACCCAAGATGTCGCCGCGCAAGCCGGACCGAACGGCATACGAGCAAACTGTATAGCGCCCGAGACGATATTGACGGAGCGGAACAAGCAGCAGATTCCTGAGCCGATGCAGCAGTCCCTCAAAGACATCCACCCATTGCAACGCCTCGGCACGCCCGAAGACGTCGCCGAGGCGGCGCTGTTTCTGGCATCAGATGAGGCAGCCTGGATCACCGGAGTTGTGCTTGATGTGGCCGGCGGGGCCGTGTTGCACCCATGAGCGAGGTCGCAGGAGGCCCGCGGCGAGCTTTGGCGACATGTGTGGCAGGCGACTAGGCATCCGCAAGGTCAGTACTTCGGACCAGCCGTGAGAGACTCGATGACCCCCGGCCAACCCAAGAACGCTGACTCCTCGAACCCGTGGAGAGCCCGCCGGAGAAGAAGATCCGGCGGGCTCCTGTCGCCTGTTTCGCTATCTCTCGACTCACCGGTTTCGAGGGTGGCTGTTGCCGGCACGATCCGATGGGCGCGCGCGCATACTCTTCGGGAAGGGGGCCAGGCTACTCAATGCCAAATGCCAGTTCAGGGCTTCAATCGTGCAAGGCTATTGGTCGCGTTTTGGCTGACCCAGAGGGTGTGGTCGGGGCCCCAGGCGATCTGGAGGGCGAAGCTGCTGGGGAACGGCAGCGGATACTCCTTGAGGAACCGGCCCGACATGGTCATGTGACCAATGGCGTTATTGCCGAAGTCCACGAACCAGATGTCGCCCTTTCGTCCGACGGTGATGCCTACCGGCTCTGCGCCTGCTGGAAGGGGGAAGAGCTTGATGTGTCCACTGGGAGTGATCCGCCCGATGGCGTCTCCGTGAAGTTCGGTGAACCAGACGTCGCCATCGCGCCTGTCGCCCACGATTCTCTGCGGTGCGACACCCGCCGCAAGGGGGTACTCGGTCAGCTTGCCGGAAGGCGTAATCTTACCAACTGCGTTGGCGTACCGCTCGGTGAACCAGAGGTTCCCATCGGGACCGAGGGCCAACCCTTGCGGTCCGGCGCCGGTCGACGTGGGATACTCGCGAATCTTGCCGTCGGGGCCTAGCCGTCCGATCTTGTCGCCACACTGCTCTGTGAACCATACGTAGCGTCCTTTCAAGACGATGCCGTGTGGAACGCTCGACGTGCCACCGGCAGGGTTGGCCGGACAATTGGCGCCTCCCATCGAGGGAATCGTGTATTCATTGACGCTGTTGTTCGGCTTGATGAAGCCGATCTTGTTCGTAGCTCGCTCGGCGAACCACACGCCATGGCGCTTGCGGTCAAGCGTTAGCCACCCAACGCTGGGACCGGTCGTGGGAAGGCTGTAGATTCGCACCCTGCGGGAGGCGGTGATGCTCCCGATCGTGCTGCCATGACTGAACCAGACCCTGCCGTCGGGGCCAGCCGTCACGCCAAACGGGCCGTCGTCTGCGGGAGGTAGCCGATACTCCTTCACGCAGCCCGTCGAGCATGAGTTCTTGAGGGCATGATGTGACGACGCCGAGGCGGCGCCAAATCCTCCCATCAATAGGCTCATCAGAACGCCCCCGAACATCACGTACTTCCTCAGCTTCATGCGATACCTCCTCGTTGATTTGGTTTCGGAGCCAGCGTAATCGGCTGGGCGTTTGCTGAGTGTTAGTTGGAGGTTGGTATTGGGCGTTGGGTTCCTGGCGCTCGACATGCGGGTTGGGCCGTGGTGTGAGAGCGCGTACCCAAGCGAAAACAGCATCCGTACCTATCCCTCGCTGTTCTTAAACGGCGCTCTACCGAGCCGGCAAGTCGGGAGAAAGCAGGGCGATTATCATAGGCGGCCACAGGGGGGCCGTCGTACGCTGAGGCCGGTACGTGCTCCCAACCCGGCAATCAGGACGAGCACGGAACCGCGAGCCCCCAAATATCAACCCGGAACAGCGAACGCCGAATGCCCAGCGCCAAATACCACCTCTGTGTATTGGGCCCCTTTCGGCTTCTGCGGAACGGGCAATCGGTTGACCTCTCGGCCCTGCAGCGCCGCCAGCAGTCCTTGCTGCGGCTGCTCGCGGTGAGCCCACAACATGTGCTCCGGCGGGAGCAGGTGATCGACACCTTCTGGCCTGAGCTCAGTCCCGAGGCCGGGGGCAGCAACCTGCGCTACACGCTCCACAAGCTCCGCCGCTCGATGGTCGACTGGCCGCCCCTGGTGGTCGTCAGTCAGGGGCAGGTATGCCTCAATCCCGCATCCATATGGAAGGTAGACATCGAGGAGTTGGAGAACCTGCTGGCGGGCACTCCAAGCGACACAGATCTGGATCGAGCCGCCGAGCTATTTCGGGGCGAGCCGCTGGCGGAAGAACGGTACGAAGATTGGGCCCGTCCGGCACAAGAGCACGCAGCCCGCCTGTGGCGGCGCCTCTGCTGCCTCATGGTGACACGTCATGAACGAAACACAAACCTCGACCAGGCGATTGCCTGGCAGGAGCGGCTGGTCGACACCGAACCTCTTGACGAAGAAGCGTTCGTGACGCTTGTCGGACTGCTGGTTCGAGCCGGCCGGCGTGCAGAGGCGTTACGCCGGTATCGAGCCTTCTCTCACTCCCTGGAGGAGGAGCTGGGGACAGGGCCGGCTGAGGAGACGCAGCAGCAGGTCAACGGGCTCCTCGGGCCGGCGCACCAGGCTCCCTTCACGGAAGAGTCACATCTTCCAGTGGAGCAGCCTGATCATGACACACGAGCGCAACCTGCCACGACTGTCCCCGACTGGGACGTCCAGCTCACCTACCCTCTCCCAGATGCATCCCGCGTGATCGGACGCGACGAAGAGCTGGCCCAGTTGAAGACATGGATCCAGCCGGCCGGGTCACAAAGCTCGCTACGGCTCATTGGGATCGAGGCGGAGGCAGGTCTCGGGAAGACCTGGCTGCTCGGCGCCCTCGCTCGTCGTGCCCGGGAGGAAGGCTGGATGGTTCTGGCCGGCGCCTTCTACGACCGCGAGGGGGTGCTGCCATTGGGTGCCCTCCGCGACGCGTTGCTGGACCTTCTGCGCCTCGGCCCCGACAGGCTGCCTGATCTTCCGTCCGATATTCTCCAGGACCTGCTGCCTATCATGCCTTCGCTTCGAGGCTGCTGGGAGTTCTCGTCGGAGCAGCAGCTCTCTGGTGACCCCGCGCTGCAGCGGCTGCACCTCTTTTCGGCGGTCGAGAGGCTACTCAACTGGATCGCCGAGCGACGTCCTCTCGTTTTGATCCTCGACGATGTTCACTGGACGGATGAGCAGAACCTCCAGATGCTGCACTTCCTGGTGCGTAGCCCGAGCACGGAACTAAGCCGGCTCCGGGTTGCTCTGGCCTACCGGGTGGAGGAATCGCCCGCCGCTCTGGCCGATCTGATGATGGCGTTAGAGGCTAACGGCACGGCATTGCGCCTCCCTCTGAAACCCTTGAGCCTCCAGGATCTCGAGGAACTCATTGGACACCGTCTTGGAGGCCGGATTGAGCGGAGGTTCGTGCAGCATCTTCACGCGCGCACGCTCGGCAATCCGTTCTTCGCTCTTCAGATCAGCCGATTGCTCCAGCAACGGGGGGACCTTCAACGCTCCGGCGACCTCTGGCTTCTCTCATCCGACGGAGCCATAGATCTACCGGAGGCCGTTCGGCGCACCATCCTCCGGCGCTTGAGCCATCTGCCGGAGGAGGTGCAGAAGGCCCTCGCCCTGGGTTCGGTCGTCGGTGATCGCTTCAGCTATGCGGTGCTTGAACAGATGTGGAGCGGCACGCACGAAGACCTGCTTCGGGCCATGGATGTCGCCCTAGCTGCCTACCTGGTCCAGGAGGCAGGTGAAGAGTATGTCTTCCGTCATCCGCTGCTGCGCGAAGCCATCTATGATTCCCTCTCTCACCAGCGGCGCCGCTCACTGCATCACCTCGCGGGGCGTGCTCTAGAGTCGACGACGAGCCATAGAACGCCGCGGGACATCGCCCGGCTGGCCTATCACTTTGCAACCTCTCAACAACGTCCTCAGAAGTCGCTGGAATATTCGATGCTGGCAGCCGAACAGGCTGAGGCGGCGGCTGCCCACCCGGACGCGGTGCACCACTACCGGAACGCGCTGGCGAGCGCGAGAGTGCTTGGGGACCGGGAAGCCGAAGCGACGGCACTTGAACGCTTGGGAATCGTGGAGCGGTCAATCGGAGAGCCGGATGATGCCCTGAGCTCATTGGAGGCTGCCGCCGACCTCCAACGGGAGCTTGGCAACATGCCGGCCGAAGTTCGGGTTACCCACGAAGTCGCGATTGTTCAACACTTTCGCGGTCGCTGGGAGGATGGGCTGCCCAGGGTCCTGAGTCTGCAAGAGCGATTCCAGTCCTGGCCCGAGCGTCCTCGATTCCCCCTCTCCGAATGCATCCTCTCCAACAGCCTGGCGCGGCTCTACCTTCCCAGTCGGTGTCCCCCGTCACTGGCACGGAAGGCCCTCGACGCCGCAGGAGACGCAGTAGAGCTATGCGAGCGCTTCGATGACGCGGCCGTTGCAAGCCGTGCCTGGCTTCTCTATGGATGGGCCCTGGAGTGCTGCGGACGAGACCGGGAGGCGCTGCAAGCCCTTGACAAGAGTGAGCGCAAAGCTCTCCAGTCCGGGCGCCTGCTCGAGGCAGTGGCAGCAGCCCACATGACCGGGCTCACGTTGATCAACTTGCGGGAGCTACGGCGAGCGGCGGATGCCTTGGTTCGCGGGTTCGGACTGGCCGTTCGACGGGGCGGCGTCGACCAGCTTGCCAACGGAGTCGCGGAAGCTACGCTCGAATCGCTCACGCTCTTAGGGCGCTGGGAGGACGTGCTCGAGCTATCGTCGGACGGACTTCGCCTGGCCGAAGCATTCGGTCAGCCGCGTCTTCCAGCCGTTCTGCTTCCCTGGAGGGCCGCCGTTCGCGTCTATCGAGGCGAGTACCAGGAAGGTATCGCCGATCTTGAGGAAGGGGTGAGACGCCTTCCAGCTTGCTCCCCCGAGACTCAGGCCGACTACCGCATGCTGGAGTACAAAGTCCGGTCTGCCATGGCGGTGGCCCAGGACAATGTGTCCGAGCTGAACCGTCTTCTGAAAGAGTGGGGGGAGTCCTTTCCCGAGGACCCGAGCTATTGGCTCGCGAAAACGCTATACCTATTGGATGTCAAGAAGCTGGATGAGGCCGAGGAGGCGGCCGTTCGAGCCATGGCGAAGCATCCAGGCAGATGGACCAGGCTCCGCCTACCGGACGCATTGTGCGCCAAGGGCGGGCTTGAACACGCAATGGGTCGCATTTCGGAGGCTCGTCACTCGCTCGACAAGGCACTGGCAGAAGCTCGGGGCACGGGTTATCGGCTGGCCGAGGCGCGTATATTGATCGCCCAGGCGCGCATCTTGATTGACCGAAGAGAACACACCCGGGCTCGGCATGCCCTCGACGAAGCCGAGCCGATACTGAGAGAACTCCGCGCCAATCCCTTCCTCACTGAGCTGGCCCAACTGCGAGACCAATGGCAGAGCAAAGGGGCTGGCTAATGGATTTTGCTTACTGACTCTTAGGCTGTGACTGTCGGCCTGTGATCCCGCGATTCTGCCCAGTCGTGGCCGTAGCCCGGACAAAGCCGAGCATCGAATGGCATCATCTACACTCCGTCCCGCTCTCCCGCCTCCCGCGCCAGGCGGGATAGCGACAGTTGTCGAAGACCCGAGTCCAGGAGGACCAGGAGGGTCGCCAACGCCTTCTCCCCTCTCGGCTGCGCATCACCCACGATCCCCGTCACCGATCCCTCGAGGATTTGTGTGAGGAGCTCCTTCTGTCTAGGCGGCAGAGTTTCACCAAAGCGAAGGAACTGTTCTGCCAGTGTGGTGAGGTCCTCGTCGTGCGTGTTGTCCATGGGCGACAGCCCTGAGTTCATCGCAGTCTGCCCGTACTGTAGCCGAGCCGGCGTTTGCAAACCGTTTGTGAGGCGGGGCTTCATTGCCTGCGAGGTTGTCGGTGTGGGACGCTATCTAGCACTCGACTTCAGTGTCGATAAGAGCAATGTCCATCTGACCTTGAATGAGCGCGACTGGTTCCGCGCCTGAGTACAACGCCTGGGGACTCCCGAAGACGTGGCCGAGGCGGCACTGCTGCGCCCATGAGCGAGGTCGCGCCGAGCTGTGGCGCGACATGTGTTGCAGGCAACTAGGCATCCGCGAGGTCAGCACTTCGGACCAGCCGTGAGAGACTCGATGACCTAACGCTGCCCATATAAAGGAAAGGCTTCGAGGCTGACCGCTCGTAGCCGCTCCTCTCAATGTCCAGAGCAAGGGGGCAACGGATGGCGCAATATCTGATCTCCTTCGATGAGGGCGCGATGACCTTCCCCGAGGAGGAATTGGCCGATGTGGACGCCGCGGCCCATGCTGTGGTCCGGGCGGCAATGGAGGCCGGCGTCTGGGTGTTCTGCTCGGGGCTCAAGGCGTCCGAGGACATGAGCGTGGTGGCGAGCGACGGGACGGTCACTGAAGGTCCACAACGGGAGAAACGGCGCCACCTCAGCGGGATGATGATCGTGGACGTGGCCTCGCGCGAGGAGGCGCTGGAGTGGGCCGCCAAGGTCGCCGGCGCCTGCCGGTGCTCCCAAGAGGTCCGTGAATTGCTGGCGGACCCAACCGCCTATCGAGCGCCCGCAACGATGGCCGATCCCCGCGGCTCATAGGCGTAGCGGTCGGCACTCACGCTGCAGATCCGGCGGCGGGGTCATCACCCCTGCTCGCTTTCCTCCACTTGACTTCCTCGACTGAAGAGGGCAGTCGGCGTTTGATCGATGGGCAGCTACGATAGTGTGGGCCGCCGCCAGCGGGCGGCCGCTTCGATCATGGATGCGATCTGCACGGACGTCATCGTCGCGGTCGCGGCTATCGCGCGCTACGGTCGAGGACCTCGCGGAGCGTGCGGGCGAATTCCTCCGGCTTGCCTGCGTAGGGGGAGTCGCCGCCCATGAAGCCACCATGGTGGCTGGGGAAGATGGTCGCGTCCTGATCCAGGCGTTCGGCCAGGGCTGCCGAGGTGCGCGCCGTGAAGGTTCCCGCCGACTCCTCTCCCACCCCGACCAAGATGCGGGTCGGCGCCGCTTTCAATGCCGGGAAATCGGGGCGATAGCGGACGACCGGTATTGACCGCTCGGAAAGCAGCGGGTTGTCGCGAGCGCCGTCGTCCTCACCGGGTAGCCCAAATTGGGCCGGATCCGGCAAGGGCTGAGCGAAGTATTCGTCCGTGAACTCTCCCTTCCATGACGTCATGGCGATGAATGCCGCCATTCCCGCACCCAATCCCTTGCACTGATAGGCATCGCGAAATCGAGCATTGGCCCGCTCGGCCGCCTCAGCGTCGGGAAGCAGCGTGGCTAGGGGCGGCTCGTGCGCCACGAGGATGGTCACGTCGTTTGGATACGTCGCAACGAGGGCAAGCGCCGTTACTGCCCCACCACTGCTTGCAAACATCTCGACCGGTCCGGCCGCGAGAGAATCGATGACCGCGTGCACGTCCTGGGCCTGGACCGCGGGGTCATGGTCGACGCGACCATCTTTCCGGGTGCTGCGTCCCAGCCCGCGGGGGTCATACGTCACCACCGTGCGATCTGGAAAGTAGGAGGCGAGCGTGCGGAACCCGCCGGCATCCATGGGCTGGCCGATCATGAGGAGCGGTGGACGTCCGTTGGTGGTCGCCAGTGGCCCTTGTACGTCGAAGACGATGTCGGCTTCATTGGTCCCAAGGGTACGGGTCTCCATTCACGCTCCTCCTTCAGCTGCGAGCAGTCGCTCGAGCTTATCGAGCTGCTCTGACCATCCCTGCTCGGCGCCGGACAACGCTTCCGTCGGCGGCATGGGCTCAAAGTAGGCTTGCCGCACCGTCAGACGGGTGCCTCCTTCGCAGGCTTCGAGCGTCAGCTCGATCAGCGTGGCGAAGAGCTCTCCCTGTTCGTCGTTGACCGCACGGCCGCTCATGACCAGCCGCCGCGGGCGATCGATTTCATAGTACTCGCCACCCATGTGATGGGAGAACTGCTGGTCGGCGGGCACCGACCCGGGCCACGCCATCGCGATCCGGTAGGTTCCACCCACGCGAAGGTCCACCTCGGCGGCCGGACAGCTGAAGCCGTTGGGCCACCACCACTGGGTGATCTGAGCCGGGTCGGTGAAGGCATCAAACACACGCTCAGACGACGCCTTCAAGGTTCGCTCGATTACGAGCTGCTTTACCGGGATCGCGGATCGGACATCCAAAGGGGTACGCATTTCAGTCACGTGATTCTCCTTTTGCTTCGTCGGTTGTTTCCGGTTGGGCGGCGAGATGCTTCTCGAGGCGATCAAGCCGGTCGGACCATTCCGTGTGGGCGCGACTGAGCCAGTCGTCGACGGCAACGAGGCCCTCGAGGCGGAGTCGCGCCGGCCGCCGCTGGCCGTCGCGTCCTCGAGTCACCAGCCCCGCTTGCTCCAACACCTTGAGGTGCTTGGTGATCGCGGGCTGAGTCAGGGTGGAAGCGTCCGTCAGCTCCACGACGCCGGCCTCGCCCGAGGCCAGCCGCTGGAGGATCGCCCTGCGGGTTGGATCGGCAAGGGCCATGAAGGCGCGGTCGAGCGACTCATCACTGTTCATTACCATTAGTTTATATAACCTACCGGTAACTAATCAAGTTCGAGTCGGGCTTCCTGGACGACGCTTGCCTGACGGATTCGCGGCTGCGATTCGCGGCGTGAGTCAGGTCGTGGTCATCCAGGCGTTGTCGGCCATCCTGCAGGTCGGGCTCGACTACAACCGGCTGCGGCTGATCGCAGCAGCCGTGGTGGCGGTCATCGCGGCCGGCTTCTTCGCCTCTCTCTCGATGGTGCTGGCTGGGGTGGTCGTGTCGCGAGACCGTTTGATCGGCATCGGACAGGCCATCACGATGCCGCTGTTCTTCGCTTCCAGCGCACTCTATCCGGTGAGCGCCATGCCGGCAAGGATCCGCTGGCTTCGGGTCGTCAACCCCTCACCTATGGAGGTGGAGGCGCTCCGGGCCTGTTGATCGACTCACCCACCAATCTGCTCCCCGATATTGGCGTGCTGGCGGTCGCGCTGATTTGCGGCATCACGGCGGCCGCCGCCCTCCTGAACCAGCTGGCCTGCGGCTAGAGCCCGCGGGGTAGCGCCGTCCTCAACTGAGGGTCAATCTCGGTTCACGCGAGGGCCGCGTTCACCACCTCATTCCGCCGCCTCGACAACACCGGACGCCGGCTCCAACAGGTACTTCTCCAGCCAATCGGCCGTGGTCCGGTAGGCCTTGAGAACGTTGGTGATCTTGGCGAAGCCATGGCCCTCGTCCTCAAAGACCAGGTATTCCACGGTCCGGCCCAGAGCCCGGAGCCGCTCCACCATCTGGTCCGACTCCGCCTTGACGACGCGCGGGTCTCTGGCGCCCTGCAGGATGAGTAGCGGCGCCCGGATATTCTCCACGTGGGTGATGGGACTGCGCTCGCGCAGCATGTCCGCATCCTCGTCGGGATCACCCACCCAATCACGCATCATCCGCTTCCAAAACTCCGGGACGGCGCGCGCGAACGTGATGAGGTTTGAGGGTCCGACAATGTCGACCCCGGCAGCCCAGTACTGTGGAAGCCTGGTGAGGCAGGAGAGTGTCGCGAAGCCGCCGAATGATCCCCCGAAGACGCCCAGGCGTGCCGGGTCGACCCAGTCGAGATTGCGAAGGTACCGTGCCGCGCACTCCAGGTCTTTCAGCTCGTCGCCACCGAAGTCTCGATGGATGAGCTTCTGGTAGGAGATCCCGTAGCCGGTCGAGCCGCGGATGTTGGGGGCCAGAATGCCGATGCCCCGGCTCAGAAGGTACTGGTACAGGCCGTAATAGTTGTAGCTGGGCAGCTCCTGAGCTTCCGGCCCTCCATGGATCGACAGCACGACGGGGACAGGCCGATCCGCGGATGCTCCCCGTGGGCGGTACACGAAGGCGGGAATCTCACGGCCGTCGAAGGAGGGGAAGCGCACCAGCTCCGGCTCTACCATCTCCGATTCGGGAACGCCGCCGACGAAGCTGCGGGTCAGCCGCCAGTGGCGGCCCGTCTCCACGTCGAGCAGGTAGATGTCCCCAGGCGCCACACCGCGGCCAATGTAGAAGGCGAGCACGGCCTCGGTGGGACTGAAGGAGAGCGACGCGTAGACGCCCTGGGGCAGGTCGCCGAAGGTCCGGGTGGCACCGGAACTCAGGTCGCGGACATGGAGCTTGGAATAGCCGTCCACGTTGACCGTCCAGGCCAGGTAGCGGCCGTCCGGGGATGTCTCCACCTCGAGCACATCCCAGTCAGGTGTCTCGAGCCAGGTTAGGTCGCCCGTCCTGAGGTTCAGCGTTCCGAGGCCCATGAACTCTCGACCCCGATCCGCCAGCATGTAGATCGACTGCCCGTCCTCGGTCCACGGGCCTGGGTTCCATCGCTCCTCACCCTCATGCGCGGTGAGGTTCCTCGATTCGCCGGTCTCCAGGTCGCAGAGCCAAACGTCGATGTTGGTGTTGCTGTAGAGCTGGGCCGCGATCACTCGCCGGCCGTCGGGGGACCAGCTAACCGGAAAGTAGTTGGCGTCCCCGGCCAGGAGGCTGGTCTCGGCGTTGGTATCGAGGTCTCGCATCAGTACGTCGAAGTCGGCCGGATTGCGACCGTTGCTTCCATAGATCAGGCGGGTGCTGTCGGGGCTGAATGGATGGGCCGGTACCTCGTGACGCGACTGCGGCTCCGACGTGATCGGAAAGAGCCAGCCCTCTCCGGCACGAACCAAACAGAGCTGAAAGTTCTCGTCGCCATGGTGATCGACGGTCGTGAGAATCTGCTTGCCGTCGGGGCTCCAAGCGACGGTTCGGGCCACATCCTCCACTAAGTCGGTGAGCTGAACGGGCGCCAGCGGCTCGCCCGACGGCGCAGGATGCACCGGCTGGCGCCAGACGTTGAACTGGCCCGAAACGTTGTTGGTGTAGGCGATCTGCTGCCCATCCGGGCTGAAGGTGAGGCCGACATGGCGGCGAACGGCCGCGAACTGCTCGAAGCTGTAGGTGGGCATGGTTCCCTCGTGGCGTCTTAGTCGCCCCTCATTGTGGCGAACGGTTGTCAGGGACTGCTGTGCGCTTCGGTGGAGCCGCACGGCCGGCTGTCGCCGCAGCGTCCCTCGCGTTGCCGGATCAATGCTTCACCTGTTGACCTGATCACTTGCCAAAACGAGCCAATGGTAGTATAGGAAAGAGACATATTGGGTCCGTTTTACGACAAGAATGCGGACCGTGTAAAGGAAAATAGCCCATTGACGTTTGAAGACATGAAGCTGCGCCGCGAGACGCTCGAGGCGCTCGCGCGGATGGGCGTGACGGAGCCGACGCCCATTCAGGCCCAGGCGACGCCGCTCCTCCTCGAGGGCGCGGACGTCATCGGGCAGGCCCAGACGGGCTCCGGCAAGACCCTCGCCTTTTCGATCCCCATCGTGGAAAGGTGTGATCCCGGGGAGGCCGTGGTCCAAGCGATGGTCCTGGTTCCCACCCGTGAGCTGGCCTTTCAAGTGGGCTCCGTCATCGAAAGCCTCTCCGTCGGCCACCGGCTGCGCTGCGCATTTTTGTACGGCGGCCGAGACGTCTCGGACCAGCAGGCTCTTCTGGCATCCGGGCCCCAGGTGGTCATCGGCACACCCGGTCGCATTCTGGATCTCCTCTTCCGGGGCAACCTGCGGCTCAACCAGCTGCGATTCCTGGTCATTGACGAGGCGGACGAGATGTTCGACGAAGGATTCGGCCCCGACGTGGATCAGCTGCTCGACTGCATTCTCCAGAAGCCGCAGGTGGCGCTGTTCTCGGCCACGATCCCCGGCTGGGTTCAGAGCATCGTGGCCCGGCGGATTCCCGATGCGGTAGTGGTCAAGGTGGATCATGCCGCCCCGGTGGCCAGCGTGGAGCACCGAGTCATCGAGGTGCCTGAGGCTCGGCGGGTGGATGCGCTCGAGGATCTTCTCCGTCGCGACGGGACCTCGGTGGTGTTTTGCCGCACCAAGGACGGTGTTCAGCGATTGGCGGAGCGGCTTCGGCGCGACGGCTTCGACGTTCAAGGCCTGCAGGGCAACATGACGCAGCCGGAGCGAGAGCGAGTCATGCGTGGTTTCCGCATGGGACGGACGCCGGTTCTGGTGGCGACCAACGTGGCCGCCCGGGGCATGGACGTCTCCCACATTGCCTGCGTCATCAACTACGACTTGCCGGACTCATCGGAGCTGCTGACCCATCGAGTCGGCCGGACCGGGCGGATGGGGCGGTCGGGTGAAGCCATCACCCTGGTCACCCCCAAGGACCGCAAACGCTGGGCGGCCATGCGCGGTCACCTGAAGCTACACATTGTGGAGGAAGCCTGGCCGGGCGCTCAGGCAAGGACTGAGGCCGTGGCCAAGACCGAGACGGCGGCCGCGTCAAGGGAGCGAAGCCGCTCGTCGACCGATCGAGCCTCCAGCCCGCGGACTGGCTCCGCCACCGGCCGGAGAGATCGCGGTCGAGGCGGGGACGCTCGCCGCTTCGGTCGTCAAAGTCGCGACAGCCGGGAGGGTTCGGAAATCGGCAACGCTGTCGAGACCACCTGCGAAGGGTGTGGACGGCCCGTGCGAGTTTCTTGGACTCCTTCACCCCAGCGCCCCGCCTACTGTCGTGACTGCCGCGAGGTGGTCTCTGTCGCCGTGTAGCTGAAGGGGGCGCTGAGCCGCCTTCGTCGACCCCGAAACTCCCAGGCCGTCCTCGACGAGGTTGATACCGGCTTGCCCGGAATTGAACGACGCGTGTTCGGCGGCCTCGAACGGCAGCACTCTGCTCCAGGGCTGAGTTGGACTGATCTGGTCACGAGCCGCGCAATTTGCCAAGGCAGCTCGTTAGCGATCACCGCCAACACTCGGTGCTTGGATTTAAGGCCACCAACGGCCCCGCCTCGAGCGCGCATCCGCTCACTCCGGGGACTGGCTCCCCTGAAAACGGGTACAATCTGTGTCGGATGGCAGAAGCGCCGGATCTGCCGGAGGAGGTCACCATGGGCCGTCTCGCGTCCGTACTCATCGCCATGAGAGGGAGGCGGCCCGTGCTGACGCGGCCACCGGTCGTGGCACTTGCCATTGCCATCCTCCTTCTGGTCGGCGTCCCGCCCGTGACCGGTCCGGTCGTCGGAGCACAGAGCGGCCGGGTGGCCGTTCCGGGCGAGGTTGCGCCCGCCATGGCGCATGCCAGGCTCCTGAGCGGGCCTGGCCGCGACGCCGTACCCGCCTCAACCAAGCTGACCATCACCGTTACTCTCAACCGAACCGACCAGGCCGGCTTCCTCCACTATCTGCGCGCCGTCACCAGCCCGCAGTCTCCGAGCTACGACCAGTTCTTGTCACAGGCACAGCTTGCCGACCGCTTTGGGCCCTCCCAATCCGCGTATGATTCGGTTCTCGCCTGGCTGCGAGCCCGCGGGTTCCGTATCGTTCGCGGTTCCGTCAACCGACTGACCATCTCGGCTCGGTCGACGGTCCGCCAAGCGGAGCATGCCTTCGGCACGCCGATCCGGCGATACCGACTGGACGGACGGTTGGTGTATGCCAACACCTCCGACCCCACCATTCCTGCCCGGCTGGGGTCGTTCGTCGCCGCCATCGGGGGCCTGTCGAGCCTGGCGACTCCGCAGCCCATCGACGCCTCCACCCGACCGGCCGCCTCGAAGATGAAGTGGCAGGCGCTGTTTGCCAATCGGCAGGTCGCGGCCCGCGTGCTGGTTCGGTTGGGGGGGCTGGCGAGACGGTTCCCCACTCTCCGTCCGGCTTTCCATCAGATCATGCACATGCTGCGCGCCGGCCATGCTACACGCCTCAGCCGGCTCATACGACGGTCGCTGTCAGGGCCGGCAATCCGCCGCTTCGCCCGTACCGGCATTTCGTCGGCTTTCGCCGGCCCCGGTCGATCTCCCGGCGCAACCATGGTGCCACTCAAGAAGGGCGGGGGTGGCGGAGGCAGCGGAGGTGGCGGCAAGCCACCGGCGGGACGGTTCTGCGTCAAGCTCGGCAGCTGCGTCAACTGGACGGGCCCCACAGCCTGCAATGATCCCCTATCGGCGCTTCCGCACGTCGATTTCAGCGGATTCGGCCTGGCGGGCTTCGCCCTGGCCTCTATCATGACCTTGGTCCTCATCTTCTACCTGAACAGTGCGACGGTCTCCCTACTGGCGTTCGCCTCCGTTGTCGCTCCCTACCTGTGGATTGCGATCGCGCTCGTGGCGGTTGTTGCCTTGGTCGCCTGCTTCAAGGGGTTTGACGGCACCAATCTCACATGGCCACCGATCAAGCCGCCCAAGTGGTGGCCGAAAAAGTGGCCCTGGGACAACCCGCCCAAGCCGCCAAAGTGGTGGAACAAGAACTGGCCCTGGCCGTGGCCTAAGTCCAAGGGCAAGAAGAAGTCGCTTCGGAACGGGCTCTACGCGGTCTCCGAACGCGTCGGTTTTCTGGAATACGACTCGTTCCGGCTTTCGGACGTCCGCAAGTGGTTTGCGCTCCAGGGCCAGAAGCTGCCCCTGGGCGCCCAGGTGTCGGTCGTCTCCATAAATGGGGGCGTCAAGACGCCCGGAGCGGGAGAGCCCGAGGTGCTCCTCGATCTGGACAGCGCCATCAGTCTGAGCCCGGGCGCTCAGTACCGCGTCTACGAGGCAGCCACATCCACGACCTTCGAGCAGCTGTTCAACCGCATGATGAACGACGGCGACACCATCATCAGCAACTCATGGGCGCAGTGTGAGGATCAGACGCCGCCGGCGGAGACCAAGGCGATCGATTCCATCCTTGCGCAGGCAGAGGCGGCCGGTGTCACCGTGTTCAACGGTACGGGAGATAGTGGCTCGACCTGTCTCGACGGCAGCGCAAACACCGTCTCGGTGCCCGCGGACTCGCCGCATGCCATCGCAGTCGGAGGCACCACGCCGATTTTTGGACCAGGCCTGAGCTATGGCGGCGAGCGCTGGTGGGGAGCCGAGAAGACCAATCCGCCCAGCGGTCAGGGAGGGTTCGGGGTTTCCAAGATCTTCTCTCGACCCTCCTACCAGAACGGACTGACGGGCGCCAAGGGTCGCTCGATTCCGGATCTGGCGGTCAATGCCGATCCGCGTGCCGGCCTCGACCCCTGCGAGCAGGACGCCGGCGGGTGTCCCACCGGGCTGCTCTTCGGGGGCACGAGCATGGCCGCGCCGGAGATCGCGGCCCTCATCGCTCAGCTGGAGCAGTCCGTCGACCGTCGCCTGCACGTCGAGCCGCCCACGATCTACCGGCTGGCCAAGAACCTACCCGGCGCCTTCCATACCGCCAAGTCCATGAAGAGCGACTTCGCCCACGTCGGCCTCGGCGATCCGGAGCTGAATGCCTGGGAGCTCAAGTTCAAGAAGGCCACGACCGGGAAGGTGAGCAAGACACAATCACTCGCCTTCACTTCCGCCGTTGCCACGGCCGGGAGTACCACACCGGGCGTGCTTCGGGTCGTCCTCGTGGGCAGCAACGGCTATCCGGTCGGCGGAAAGGCCGTCACGGTCAAACAGGGGCATGGAAGTCACGCCGTCATCTCCGCCGCCAGCGGACGGTCCAGCAGCACGGACGGGTCCGTGACCTTCCGCATCACTGACCCGGTTGCCGAGCGCGTCGACCTCACCATCACCGATGCGACCGACCATCTGACGCTCGAGGCACATCCGGGCCTCCAGTTCGAGCCGCCACCGGCCACCGCGGGAAGCATCGCCGCCAGCTTGAGCAGCGTTCCGGCGGACGGGACGACCTCGTCCACCATTACCGTCACGCTCAAGAACGGCAAAGACAAGCCTGCCGTAGGCAAGGCGGTGTCCATCTCGGAGGGCGGCGGCCATGCCATTGTCTCCGCCGTCGGGGCCAAGCACGGCGTTACCAACAGCCACGGCCAGGCGTTCTTTTCCGTGGTCGACCTGACGGCTGAGACGGTCGTCTTTACGGCCGCGGACGTAACCGACGGGGACGTGCCGGTACCTGGGTCCGCGACGGTCGTGTTCACCACCGGGAGTGGCGCCGATCAGTGTCCCGCGCAAACCCTCTCCACGTCGAAACACTTCCGGCTGGTCCCCTTCGCATCTGGGTTCTTTGACGGGAATCTCAACTCGATCAACGGCTGCGGAGGCGTCGGTGGTGGAGATTGGGACGCCTCCGGCAACTTCTACGTGCCCGACTACATCACCGGCGACATCTACAGGTTCAGCAGCCGCGGCGGTGTGGCGTCCCGCGCAACCCGCATTACCCGCAAGCCCCTGGGGGCCTACCTCGACGGCGTCGCGTTCGGGAAGAACGGGGAGCTGTATGCCCAGCAGTGGTTCACGCCTCCCGGCTCCAGCGCGACCTGCGGATGCATTTATCAGATTAGTCCCAAGACCGGCAAGATCCTTCGCATTGTGGCCGAGAACGTTCCGCTGACCCAATTGGAAATCGACCCCATCAGCGGTGACATCTTTACCGCCTCGGGCTTCAACGGCGGCCCCAACTACAGCAACGACATCCTGCGCATTCACGACCCGGGCCGCGGCAAACCGCCTGTCGACTGCTCCAATCTCTCCGCGGGCTCGGGCTGCAGCATCTACTCCACGCAGGGTCCGGTGGATGGGTTCACGTTTGATCGAAACGGCACCATCTACGCTCGTGGATGCAGCACGTGCGGAATCGACAATCTCACCTGGATGATCGACGGCACGAACTCGAAGACGCCGGGGAAGGCGACACTGCTCGACAACACCATCCCCGGTGGAGCGGCTCCGGTGGTCCTGCAGCCGGGGTCCGGGAAGAAGCTGGCGGTGATCGCCATCGGAGATAGCTCCAATCCATCCACCTATGAGACCGCTCGCGTCGACCTGAACCATCTGCCCCTGAAGCCATCCGCCATTGTTCGCGGTGGCGCCGCGCCCGAAACCCGCGGTCCCGATGGCTGTCTCTACGTCGTCGACAGCAATGCGCTGGCGAAGATCACCAGCGCCAAGGGCTTCTGCCCCTACCCGCCCGCCTCCAGTGAGGGAGTGGGTCTGACGCTGTTTCAGGATCGAACCAGCGCGCCCCTTGGGTCGGGCGTCAGCTTCACCGTGCACGCCAATGGCTTGAAGAAGCCTGCCGGCCATCACGTGACCATTGAAGTCCTTGGCGCCAACACCCAGGCACGGCTGATGACCCTGAACAGCCAGGGAGCCGCCACGTTCACGGAACGGGGCACGCACGAAGGATCGGACTCCTTGACCGCGCAGACCTCCATCGGCGGGAGGCCGATCACCTCCGACCGCCTATACGTCCGCTGGACGGCCGGGAAGCATGTGACCTTCACGGGCCTGAGCCTAAGCCCGGGCGAAGGCCGTGCGGGACAGACGCTGTCCTTCGTGGCTTCCCTCACCGATATCACGGCCGTACCGTCCAAACCACTCCGCGGCCAGTCCGTGCGGCTCTCGATTCCGGGCAGCAACTGCACTGCGGTCACCAACCGCCGTGGCCTGGCAACGTGCCCGCTGAAGCTACCCCAGCTCTCCGGACGGGCGCTGGTGCGGGCTCGGTATGGCGGCTCGCGGAAGTTCCTGACCAGCTCGGCCGAGCTGGTCATCACCGTGACGCGCGGAATCAACCTCATCATCACCGGCGCGGGTAAGCAGACCGGATCGACGACCACCTTCACGTGGAAGGTCGTGAAGTCGCCCACGCTCATCGGTTTCAATGTCATTGCCACGGGCCCCGGACATCGCGGCACCCGAGTCAACAGCAAGATCATCAAAGCCCACTCAGGGAAGAGCTACACGTTCACTGTCCATAACATCTCGTGGGACGTCGACGCCTTCCTGCTGGGCGTTCACAGCAGTGCGGGTTGGCAACGGGTGGGGCCGTTCACCGTGAAGGGCTGATCGAACGGACTGATGCGCGGTCTCGTCGAGGCGATTTCCCTACTCTGAGATGAGCTTCGGCGGAAGGTAATCTGCCCCACCTCACGCCTAGGGTGCGTTGGCCAGCGGAATCCTCCGTGCATGGGTAAACGGCGTTCCGCGGTGGACGCCAGCGGTATGATGAACACTGCGGGTGATCTTGGAGGAGTGTCCACATGGGAGTTGAACGGTCGGGCTATTCTGCAGGGCTCCGGGTCATCGGCGCCGGGTTCGGCCGGACCGGCACCATGTCTCTCAAGGCGGCGCTGGAGCAACTGGGCTTCGGCCCCTCCTATCACATGATCGAGAACTTCGACCGCCCCGATCGGGCCGCCTTCTGGCTCGACGCGGCCGAGGGCAAGCCCGTGGACTGGCGTGGATTCCTGAGCGGATATCGCGCCACCGTGGACTGGCCGGGGTGCGCCTTCTACCGCCAGCTGATGGACGCGTTCCCAAAGGCCAAGGTGCTGCTCTCCACGCGCGACCCTGAGCGCTGGTACGAGAGCGTGAGCGAGACGATTCACAGCCGGCCCAGCGCGGAGCCGCCTGGAGATGACGACCCGGTGAATGTGCGCATGATTCGGAAAGTGGTGTGGGAGGGGAGTCTCCAGGGCCGGTTCAACGACCGCGATGAGGCGATCGATATCTTCAAGCGGCACAACGCCGAGGTGCAGGAGTCGGTTCCCGCCGAGCGTCTGCTGGTCTATGAGGTCAAGGAGGGCTGGGAGCCCTTGTGCCGGTTCCTGGACGTTCCCGTGCCCAACGAGCCGTTCCCGCATCTCAACGACCGGACCACCTTCAACGACCCCGACAGCTTCCGAGAGATGGTGGCCGAGTATCAAAGCCCCGTCGCCTAGCCGGCGAGGGCTGGCTTACGGTGCAACGCCCGAATTGGCGGTTGACTCGCTGGCACCTCGGCTCCTCCGGAGATGCCGTTCCTGGGCGTCTGGGCTCAAGGCAGCGGGGGGGCATCAAGGCGGTGATCGGTTTCGGGACTGCGGTAGAGGGGATTGCAGGCCGCAACCTTGCGTCTCGGGTTCTGAGCTAGGTCCTTCCCCAATTGCGCCGCGATCCTGCAAGCCCTCCGGGCCGGTGGTTCGGCCTAGCGATGTCCGTTGGCGACAGCGGGCGTGAGGACCTGGTCTGCCACGTGGGCCGGGTGATGGGCATAGCGCCGGCTGGCGCCGCCGCCGTTGGCCGCCTGATTGTGGATCTCCGCCGCAAGCGGATCGCCCGCCAGTGATCTGCCGGTACGCGACCCCTCAAAGAAGAAGGCTCTGTCGTAGCGGGGCTCGAAATCGGGGAACGCGCGCCGCAGATTGTGGACCGCCTGCTGTAGGGCGGCCGAGGGGGGGAGGGAGGCGCCGAGCTGTCGATGCAGCTTGCGATACGCTGCATATTCGACTCTCAGCGCCTCCTGCAGGGAAGACTTGCGTCCGTGAGGAATGTGATGAAGCTCCTCGACAACGGTCCAGTCGACTGCACTGATCTGCTGCGATAGATCCATGGTTGAACTCCCGATTCGTCCCTGGGGTTTGCGGTTCCGGGGCGAATCGACTGCATCCTTCCGGGAGCATTTGGAACCGCTGCCTGATTCAGTCATGACACGGACGCCGGTCCTAGGGCTGTAGGAAAGAGCGGCTAGTTGGGCGGATTTTTACCGTGCGTTCGCAGATTATTTACCGTGCGTTCAGAACTTGCGTTCCTGTTTCATCCCGAACGGGGCAGGCGCGGCGACATTTTGACGCGCCGCTAGGGGCTCTTGAGGATCGGCTTCAGGCTCGGGGCCGCCCGAAGCTGCTTCATCACGTCGGCCACGCTCTCGTCGCTCAGACCATGCCGGACGTACGCGTGTATCGGCCCTCGGTCCTTGAGGGGGATGATCACGACCGTTCTCGTTGGGTCGAGATGGACCGGCCCGTCCAGCTTTTCCGGCACCAGCTCGTCGGCGATTCGGCCGGCAAAGCCGGCCACGATCTCAGCCGTCCCCGATGTCGTCACCGCGCACCTCCCATGCATGCTGCGTCTGTATGGAAGAGTGTAGCGCCGCGATCGACCGGGCCGCCGCCAAACGGTCCGGTCTCGGTATCACTGCGACTGCTGGGCCGCCGCACGGATGTTGCGCACCACCTCTTGCTGAGTGGCGAGGGCGGTCTCGTAGGGAATGAGCGGCTCGATTCTCCACGTGAGAAGACCCCAGAAGGGCAGGCTGGTCAGCATCCGGTCCAGATCTTCGGGTGATTCGGCCTCGATGATGGCGCAGCCGGCGCGGCGTCCGGCCTTGACGCCACCCACGAGTTTCCCCTCTGACTGCCACTGTGCCAGCCGGCTCAGACTCGGGGCGATGGCATTCTCCAGCACACCCGCGACCGCGTCGGGCGGCAGCAGCGCTCCAGTTTCGATGTTGTCTCCCTGCACCAGAAACTTCATGGTCTTGCCTCCGTAGGGTTTGTCCGACGCGAACGCCGGACTCATGTGGAGCCTAGCAGGGCGGTCTTCCGCTCAGCTTCCACTCTTGCCTGTGCCGCCCGGGGTTCCCCCAGGGGACCGTGCGCTCAGACCCGTTCGGAGTATCCAAGCCGCCGGTGATCGTTTAGGCCGGGAAGCGCAGCGCCATGACCGGCAGATACTCGCCGGCGAGGGAGCGATGCCACCAGGCGCCCGTCTCCCGGCGCTCCTGCCACGTGGTGAAGCGATACCGATAGAGCCGCGCGCGGACATACCTGGGTGGCTCTTGTGGGAACGGATTGTGGCGGATCAGCTTGAGGATGGCGGGATCGTTGCGCAGCAGCTTCTCGACCAGCGCCTCCAGCCACGGATGCTGAAAGGGCATGGACATGGCGGCAAACCACATGAGCCAGTCGAGTCGCAAGTGGTAGGGAGCGACCTGCGGAGGCCGGCGCCATGGATCGCCCGGCTTGCCCTTGAACCCATATTCGTGCCACTCCCCGGCAGCCAGGTCCACCTCTGTCGCCGCGCCCTCAAGCGTCACCTCATAGCGCACCTTGGTCACCGAACCGAATGCTCCGTAGGCGTTGACGAAATGAAAGCGGTTGAAGCTATAGTTCATGAGCTGGCTGGGCGAGAGCATATTGCGAACCGGCCAGATGCTGAGCACGGCCACCAGGAGCGTCATGCCGATGGTCAGGGCGGTCCACCACACCGGCAGCGGCGCGACCGGGTGCGGCTTCAAGGGAAGCGCCACCCCCAGAACGCGATCGTCCAGGGCGCTGAAGGCGAGCACGATGGCGCCGAAATTCAGCCATGAGAAGTTGCCGCTCAGCACCAGCCACAGCTGGGTCACGATGATGATGCCGGCAGCAATATCCGCCACCGGCTGGGGCGCAAAGAGGCCGAAGGGCACGATCAGCTGGGCGAAGTGGTTTCCCAGCACCTCGACCTTGTGAAGCGGCTTGGGAAGGTGATGGAAGTACCAGCTGAACGGGTTCGGCATGGGCTGCGTCTCATGGTGGTAGTAGAGGCAGGTCAGGTTGCGCCAGCAGGGGTCGCCGCGGAGCTTGATCAGGCCGGCGCCGAACTCGAGCCGGAAGAGCAGCCACCGGAGCAGATACAGCATGAGCAGTGGGGGTGCCGTCCTGCCGCCTCCGAGCAGCGCCGCCAGCGCGCCCATCTCCAGTAGGAGCGATTCCCATCCAAAGGCGTAGAAGGTCTGTCCGACATTGACGATGGACAGATAGAGCACCCACAGCACGGGCCAGATGAGCATCGGGGCCCAATCGCTCAGCCGATCGGGCACACCCGCGAGAAGAAGCGCAGACAGCACGATGCCGCTCCAGGCAACCACGGCCAGAAGCCGGTCGGAATATCGGAAATGAAAGAGGCTCGGAGCGTCGCGAAGACGGACCAGGGGGATGAACCGCGGGACGGGAAGCAGGCCGTTCTCTCCCAACAGTGGCCGGAACTGGTTGAGCGCCACCAGGAATGCGATCAGGTATAGCGCGGCGAGCGAGCGCTCATATAGCAGTCGCGCCAGCCAGTAATCAGGAGCTTGGAGCCAGCTCACGCGGTGAGCCTCCCCTATTGATTGCGGAGGAGTTGCCCCACGGCGTGCCAGCCGCACATTCCGTGCACGCCACCGCCAGGAGGGGTGGCGGCGGAGCACAGGAGAATTCGGGGATTCGGCGTTCGGTACGGATTCAAGGACAGCACGGGCCGGGCCAGCAGCTGCCGGTAATCCTGACGGCCGACGTTGACGTCGCCGCCGATGCAGTTGGGCTCCTGCTGCTCCAGCTCACGACTGGTCCAGGTCTTCCGTTCGCGAATGAGGTCACGGAAGCCGGGGGCGAACCGCTCGATCTGCCGCTCGATCTCGTTAGTCATGTCTCTCGAAGAGCCGTTGGGCACGTGACAGTAGGCCCACAGCACCTGTTTCCCCTGCGGCGCGCGAGTATCGTCAAAGAGGCTGGCCTGGGTCACCAGCACGAAGGGTCGCTCGGGATGACCGCCCCGTGCCACCTCCTCCTCGGCGGCCGAGATCTCTTCAAGCGAGCCGCCCACGTGGATGGTCCCGGCCCGGAGGCAGGCCTCGGCGCGCCAAGGGACCGTGCCGTTCAGGGTCCAATCGATCTTGAAGGCGCCGGGACCGTAGCGGTAGCGATCCAGCTTCTGCAGGTAGCGCTTTGGAAGCTGGTCGCCGGCGATGCGGGTGACGCCGGTCGGGGACAGATCGAGCATGAGCACGGTTCCCGAGGGCAGGGAGGAGAGGGCCTCAACGGGCGTGCCGCAGCGCAGCTCGCCTCCCAACCTTTGGAATCGCTCCGTGAGGAGCTCGGCGAGGGCGCCGGAGCCGCCGCGCATGAACGGCCACCCCCCGACATGTGCGGATGCGAGCATGATCACACCGAAGGCCGAGCTCACCGGTTCCCGGAGCGACAGCATCGCATGTGCGGCCGCACCGGCGAAGAGGGCGCGGGCTCGCTCCGTCCGAAAGACCAACCGTGCCAGATGGTAGGCAGGTGGCAGGGCCGTCAGCCCGAACCGCGTCAGCAGGAGCGGCGCCCGGGGAACATGCAGCAGCGGCTGAAGGATCTCGGCGAAGAACCGATCCGCGTGCCGGACGGGTGGGCCGACGAGCAGACGGTAGATGGCGGCATCGACCCCGAGGCCGCTTGCCGTCTCGTCCAGAGAGTGCTCGACCACCACCGCCGTTCCGTCGTCGAGGGGGTGGGCGAGTGGCGCCGGGGGCCGGACGAGGTCCAAACTCAGCTCCTCGAGGGCCGGGGAGACGGTCGCCAGGGCCATCACGCTGGCGCAGATGTCATGACGGAAACCGCTCTCCAAAAGCTCGGCGCTGCGGAGGCAGCCCCCCGGTTGGGCGGCAGCCTCCAGCACCAACACCGATCGGCCTGCCTGCAGCAAACGGGTGCCTGCAATCAGGCCATTGGCGCCGGACCCCACCACCACCGCGTCGTAGGATTCCTGCATTGCGTCCCGCCCGAATCCGCTCTTCGCTTCAGGGTAGCCGCATCGAGTGACGCATGCCCGCCCGGGAGCTGCGCGATCGGCCGTGTTTCCGTTCGCTTGCTGCGACCGGTATGGGCCGGCCTCGGGCGACGACTCTTATCGGCTAGCCGTCGAGCCCCTGGTACTCGCAGGCGGCGCGAATCACGTCTTCAAAGGTGGCGTCGGGAAGAATCGCGTCCCTGCGCGCTTCCGGCTTGGCCGACACCAGCGACCACCAGATGCGGAAGGCTTCGGGGTCCATCTGCGCCTGCTCCGTCTCTCGACGGGCGCCCTCGTCACGAACTGTCTGTCCGGCCTCACAGTCAGGACACAGCGCCCAGGCATCCTGATGCCCGGCAACCGATCGCAGGACCTTGCCCAGGGGACTGTGCCGCCTTGCGGTCCGGATGGGCCGTCCGCACTCGTCACAGCGACGCGTCGACCCGTACGACACTTTGCGTATACCCATGGCTCCCGGTTTGTCACATCCGTCAAGACTTGTGTATGGGCCGGGTGGGCTGGGTCGTTCGGGCTACGATCTCATGCGATGCGAGAGCAGAGAGCGGGGCCTTGGAGCCTGTCGGTTAGCGCACCAGGTCTATGGTGGTCAGCCACATGTGGTCCCAGCGTGCCAGACCTATGCCGGCCCGCCGGTAGCTCCCTTGCAGTATCAGGCGGTGTGCCGGGCTCATCAGGAGCGAATCGATGCAGGCGCTGAGCGGCTTGGCGAGGGCCACGCCTTCGGCATAGGTGGTGAAGGAGACGTGATGCCGGGTCAGCCGCTGGCCCGGCGTGGATCCGTCGGAACCGACATGGGGATGGGAGTAGTAGTAGCCGTATCGAGCCATGTCGTCGCTGTGCCCCTGCGCCGCCATGCGCACGTTGTGGTTCATCACCAAGGGGCGGAGGTGGATCTGCTTGCGAGTGCGGTTGATCAAGCCCAACGTGTAATCGGCCAGCCGCCGGATGTCGGACGTCTTGGGAGCAGGCGGGAAGGACGGACCCAGAGGGACCTTGGGCGTCACGCCTCGAAATACGGGCACGTCGAAGAGCGATAGACCGTTCGACGCCAGGATCTCGACGACGTACTGTCCGTTGGCGTGAAACGGCACGGTGCCCCAGTAGTGCTGACCGTTGGTGTGCAGGCCATAGGTATGGACCCAGCCGCTGGGTGCGGTCACGTACAGCTTGGACTCGACCGGATACCGGCTCCATCCCCGAATGTGGGCGTTCTTAACCGCTGAGGTCATGACCGGGTTCAAACCGGTCATTCGGGCATCGAAGAGGGTGTTATCGAAGATGCTGATCAACTTGAAGGGGGGCATGGAGATGGCGGCATCCGGGTCCGTGATGGATCCCAAGGGATAGGTGAACTGCTCCAGCAGGGCTCCGGGACCCCAGAAAGAGCCGGTCAGCTTGGGCGCTGCCTTAACCGCCAGCTCGTACTGCCCGGTGGAGTTGGTCCGTGCTTGCGAAGACCCAGTCCAAATGAAGGCGTTTGATACCGGCTTGCCGCTGGGACCGCGAATGGTGCCCTTCAGAACCAGCTTGGGAGTGGTGGTGGCATTGCCGATTCCGGAGGCGGAGACCGCTCCGGCGGAGAATCCCGCAATGGCGCTGATGAGCGCGGCCGAAGACAGGAAGACGCCGACCCGACGCGTGCGTAGCTTCTCGAGGGGAAACCAGAACATCTGAGAGCCTTTCCGTCGTTCCACCGGAGGCGAGCGGTCCCGCGAGGCTCAGACGCCTGAGATGATCCCGTTCCCGCTCACACCGGCTGTGGGTAGAGACAAGCGCGCGCATCCCCGATCGCACACGTGGGTTCAGGATGGTTCGGTCGGCGATCAGACGGCACCGTACCATGGGCACCCGGGCTGGTGAGAAAGGTGGGCTATCGAGTTCCCGAGCCGCAACCCGGCAATGGCCGGCGCACCTCGACGGCTACCTGCGAGCGGGCCGATGAGGCAACTCCGCACGTCCGACGGCAAACGGATTCTGGTCTCAGAACATCACAGCTCGGCCCGTTGGTAGCGCCTCCACATCGATTGGGCCATCCGGTCAGCATCCGACCGGATCCCGTAGCGCTCGAAGTGGCGGCAGACGTTTTGAAGGTCGCGGCGAAGCAGCTGGAAGGCGTTGCGATTGAAGCGGGGATCAACTGCCTGCGGGAAGTCGATGATGGTAGTCCGGCCGTTTGCGTGCAGGATGTTGTACGGCGACAGGTCACCGTGGACCAACTCCAATCGCAGGAATTCGGTGATGTTCCAGATGATGCGCTCGAAGCAGTGCCGGGCCTCGCCTTGGGAGAGTTGAACGTCTCGCAGCTTGGGCGCCGCCTCTTCGCCGGTGCCGACGTACTCCATGAGAATGACGTTCTCTCCGAGCCGGATGGGCGTCGGAACATCGGTTCCGGCAGGGCTCAGCGTCCTGAGGACCTCCCACTCGTGAACCATCCAGGTTCCCTGCTTGACCCGCTTGCCCCAGGACGTGCGCTTCTTGAAGGCTCGCGCGTCCCGCTTGTTCAGGATGAGATTGCCTTCCCGGTAGACGCCCTGATTTCCGAAGCTGCGGTGTTCACTGGAACGAAATACCTTGGCGGCCACAAGACCGTCCCACACCTCCGGATGCGCGCGACAGCAGAAAACCGTTCCTTCCTTGCCGCTCTTCAGCTCCCCGATGACTTCGAGCAGGACGCCCTCGTCCAGGAAAGCGTCGAGTGGGTCCGGTTCGTCCGCCTCCTCGTGGGAGGCGTTAATGATAGCGAGGTCTTCGTAGAGCGCGTCGTCCGCGAAGACCAGATTCTTGGGCAACGTCTGACTCCTCAATCGATCGACGATCGGCAGGGATCTCGGACGGCCGGCTACATGGGCTGCCCGGGATGACAGGATGACGCAGGCATGTCTGTCCCGCCGGCCGCACTGGGCTGTTGCGGGGCCTGTTCCCGGGCAGGCGATCAGGGCCGGCGTTGCATGGAAGCCGGCCGGCCGGTCCCTCGTCTGCCGCCTGTTCTCGATCCGCTCCGAAGGAGGAGCTAGAGAGTCACAAGGGAGAGGAGGTCGCCGACGCAGCCGGCGATGACGGGTGCAAATCTCGCCATGGTTCCCTCCTCGAGAGGCTCTGTCTTTCGCATTCAACCGGAGGATAGCACGTGTCGCACGGCCTGCTCGGCCCGGATTCTGCCCAGGAGGGCCGAGCAACGAGCGAGGGAGGCGGCATGCTGAGACTGCTGGGACGGCTCTCGGCGCTGCTGTTTGCGCCTCTCAGACGGCTCACCGGCCCGCTCCATCGACGGCGGCCGGCCTTGAGCGACGAGCAGGAAGAGCGCCAAACCAACCTGCCGCCACTGCCGCCGCCCTGGTCAGACGACGAACGGTGGTATCGAGGAGATTTTCCGCCTCGCGAGAACGTGCGCATCCGGCCACTCATCCATGGCGCGGAATACTTCCCGGACCTGCACCGGGAGCTCCTCTCGGCCCGCTCTCGGGTGACCATCGCCGGCTGGGCTCTGTCGCCGCACTTCTCGCTCCTTCGGGGCGATGACGCCCAGTCGTCCACCATCGAACGGGTCTTGGACGAGGTCTCGTCCCATGCCGAGGTCTACGTGTTGCTCTGGGCGGGCGCGCCGGCGCTCTTCCAGCCCAACACACACTCCGTGGAGCAGGTGCGAGACCGCCTGTTGACGGTCGCGCCCCGCGTTCACTGCGCTCTGGACCGAACGGCACCGTTCAGCCACGACCATCATCAGAAGGCGGTCACCGTCGACGGGCGTGTCGCCTATGTCGGAGGCATGGACATCAGCTCATTTCAGGGTGATCGGTGGGATACGGCCCACCATCCCATCCGCTTTGGCGTCGGCTGGCACGACATTCAGGCCCGGGTCGAAGGCCCCCTGATCCGCGACGTCGAGGAGAACTTCTGGGGCCGCTGGGAGGGGGCGACCGGTGAGCGGCTGCAGCCGCACGATCCGATCGCGCATTCCGACGATGGGTCGCCCGCCCAGCTGGTCCGTACCATTCCCCGGGACTGCTACCCATCCATGGCGCCGGACGGCCACTATGGGATCCGCCACGCCTTGCTGGCTGCCCTCGGCCGGGCAAGATCCTCAATCTATTTGGAGAATCAATACCTCTGGGCGCCCGAGGTCGTGGAGGCGCTGTGCGTCGCCATGGACCGCAACGGCCCCCACTTCCGCATCGTCGTGGTGCTGCCGGCCCGGGCCTATGACGGTCGCTACGACAACGACGATCACGTTCGGCACCTCGCCAAACACGATGAGGGGAGGGGCCGGTTCGCCGCCTATAGTCTTTACTCCAGCGGCCCGGCCGAGAGCGTCGGCGGCTACCGCTACCTGCCGATCTACGTCCATGCCAAGGTCAGCATCGTCGACGATGAGTGGTTCATGATCGGCTCGGCCAACCTCAACCGCAGAGGTTTGGCCACTGACTCGGAGATCGCGGTCCACTCCGTCGATCCCACTACGGCGCGCGAGCTGCGCGTGCGGCTGTGGGCAGAACACCTTGGCCTGCCTGAATCGGAGATGGCGGCGGTATCGATTCCGGAGGCGGTTGACCGCCTCTGGCGGGAGCGGGCCGCAGAGGTGGAGCGTGGACGGCGCGAGTCGCTTCCCGGGATCGCCCACCATGCCCATCCCTATGAGACGGGCGGTACGCCGGCGGCCCGGCTGATGGACCGTTTCCAAAGCGCCACGCTGGAACATTGACGCCCACCGGGAGCCGGCTCCCAATGCCCAGCTTGGTCAGTAGGATGGGAAATGGGCGAGCGCGGGAACCGTGTCGTTGGCGAGGGAGTGCATGCGCCAGGTTGGGGCGGCCTGCAATGGACCGCCTGGATGCCCCTGATCGCCGCCCATCCCTTGGCCCTCGGACAGATCCCCGAGGCGCGGGGATTCCTACGAGTGAAGGCCGTTGGCCGCACGGGGCTGGTATATGTGGGCTTCGTGCCCGATGGCCTCCGATTTCGGGTTGAGCGCCTGAGCCGGCAGGTGAGTCTGCGGCTGCCCCCTTCGGCAGATCTAGCGGCCGTTGAGCTTTGGGAAGCGCGCCGCCGCGGCTGGGAGCTGCAGGTCTCGGCAGCGCGATATCTTGAGACCGATTGGCCTGACCGGCTCACGAGCCTGGAAGCCGACGCGGGTGGGGAATGAGTTAGCCGGCGGCCGGGCCCGCCACCCGCGGGCAGGCTCCCGGCCGGATGTCCATGGAGATGGGAACCCCCAAAGCTACCGGCGCATTCTCCACACCGTGGTCCTGGACGTCTCCCGGCTCTCCAGATCCTCCATAACCGGAAGCTCATAGGTCTTCAACGCCTCGAACCGGTCGTTGGGAAAGAAGCGCCGCTCGGGGTCGCCGGTCAGCGCCTCGACGCCTCGGGTCGCCGCGGCTTCCATAATGCCGAGCAGGGTCGATGCCGTCGGCTCCTCATAACAGACATCCCCGGCCACCACCAGCTCGAAGTCTTCGAGCGCGAACGTCACGTCCTCGCGGATCTCGGGTGAAGGAAGCCGGTTCGCCGCCGCGTTGAGCCGGATCGCGACCGCGGCCAGTGGATCGATCTCGGTCGCCGTGACTCCGATGCACCCGGAGCGGAGCGCTGCCAGGCCCGCCACTCCTGATCCCGCTCCCAGATCCAACACCCGCTTTCCCTGCACTGCCTCCGGCGTGTCAAGGAGGTAGCGGGCCAGCGCCTGTCCGCCCGCCCACGCGAAGGCCCAGAAGGGCATGCCCGGGCTCTGGTCGCCCAGGCGCTCCTGGGTGCGGCGCCACAGCTCCAGCGGATCTCCACCGAGATGCAGCCGCAGCTCCGGCAGCAGGGGAGGCGCGGACAGCACAGTATTGGCCCGGATGAAGTCCTCATCCGAGCCGGTCTCCGCCTGGGCAGTCGTCGAGCCCTCCAAGCCCCATCCTATCCGCACGGATGAAGCATCCGTAGGATGTCAGAGGCCGGCTGAAGAGGGGTAGCCCAGCATGGTCTCCAGGTTCAACGGAGCGGGCGGAGTGGAACGGCTCGGGCGGAACCGCGGCTCGGCCGCCGAGGGCCGGCCGCGGCCCCGTCCTACTTGGCGTTCAGGTGGGTGTGCATGGTCCGGCCGCTGAAGCTGACCTTGGTCTTCGAGCGTTTGTGATCCACAGTTGTGAATGCCTTGACCTTGATCTTGGGCGTCAAGGTCAGGACGGTGGAGTACACATCGTAGCGATGCTTGCGGTTGTCGGACTGCACCGTGACCGTCTGTTGGGCGGCGGGAACCGCGCCGGGATAGGTGATCGCGGTGGCCGTGATGCCGGTCGGTACGTGGACCGTGTACGTAACGCCCGCGATATTCGCGGGCGTAGTGTGGACGATCTCATACATGGTCAGCGTCTTTCCATTCGAAAGGCTGATAACGGGGTCAGTGCGACAGACGCCGGCGGATGCCAGCGCGATTGGACCTCCGAAGGTCGCGAGAACGCCGAGGGTCAGTGCGATTGCCACCGAGGCGCGGCGGACGTGCGTGGAAAGGGTGGTCATTGTTGTCCCCATCTTTCGTACGGGTAAATCGGCTTGGCACTCGTACAGTAGCCATGCGCGAGGCCCTCGAGGGTTGCACCTCAGCGGTCCCGGGTTGCAAGGCCGCAACCTTCTTTGCAGAAGTCGGACGCGGAAGCCAACGGTGGCTCCAGGGGACTCGATATCTGCTGAAATGTGCCTGTTCTCGGGCCGGCCGGCTCCGTCGACGACATCTTGGGTCTTCGGGACAGCGTGTGACGCAGGCTCGGACGTTCGCAGGCTTCTCCGATGTTGGCCTGGGCGTGTGCGCCCTCGGGTCTCGCTGTCATGCCCGTATGAAGGCGGCGCCGAGTAGACGCCTTGGGTCCTAAAGGCACCGGCGCGATCGAGGGAGTGGCACCGAATGCCAGATCTCCCCGCGCCTGCACTGGGACGGACAACTAGAATCGGGAGCCGCGGGCGGCAGTTCTACCCCACCTCCCTTCTGGAGACTCCCTCGTGACTCGAATGGCGGCCATCGTCACGCTCCCCGGAGCGCGACCCACAGCCGGGCGCGTGCTCAAGGGCCTGCTCAAGCCGGCCGGCCCGGCCCGACCCTAGACATGGTCCGTGCGACCTGGACCACCAGTGAGCGAGGCTGGCTCTGGCTGTCGCCGGCGCTGCTCCTCCTGGCGGTGCTCATCGCCGGGCCCTGGTTCCTCGCTCACATCGCAGGCGTGGTTGGACCCGCCTCTGCCCGGGCTTGGAACATCGCCGGCTTTGGCGCCCTGCTGCTCATGGTGCTCTGCGTCGTGCCCGTCGCCCGTCAGGAAGTGGACTCGGACAGCCGGTTGGTCGCCGGCCTCGTGGCGACGGCGGCCCTGATCCCCATTTCGGTGGCGGAGGCGATCACGGTGATCGTCTACATCGTGCCGCTGCATGGGCCGGGATGGCATTGGGCCCACTCGCTGGCGCTCCTGGTGGGCTCGATCGCGGGCCTCGGGGTCTGGTGGGTCTGGGCGGCGGCCGCCGGCGGTCATACGACGCCCGCGCTCCAGAATGCCCGAATCTATGCCGAGCTACGGGGGCGGTACGACGAGCTGAAGGCAACCTACGATGCCCTCCCGCCAGAACCGCCTGGCAACCTGTCGCTCGAGGCGCGTCAGTCGCGCAGCGCCGCCCGAGAAACGGTGCGAGATCACCTCATTGCCCTCACCGGCCAGCTGGGCCTGGGAGGGTGCCGCCGTTTCAGCCATGGCCTGCGCTGGGTGCTTGCGACCGGCTACATCAACGCCTGGTACCGGCTGCATCGCGGCGAGGAGGCATTGATCATGATCAGGCCGTTGGATCAGGTGCTGGCCGGCGCTTTCTACGACGAGATGCGGCTCCAGGGCTCGGACATCCCCAACAGCGATTCCCTCCTTCGCAAGCTGCACTGGGCGGTGACGCAGCTCTCGCCTCAGGCGGCAGGCGCGCTGACGGCCCTCACCCTCTCCGGTGCCGCTCAGACGCAGACCGCCGCTCCTGCGCCCGCCGCGCCCGCGGCCGACGGAGGTCTGGCGGCCAGGAGTGCCCTCCGCGAGGTGCGGCGCGCCATCGAGGAATATCGTGACGCCGCCTGGGATGGCCTGGTACGGCAGCGGAATCATATTCTCGAGTCGGTCATCTACACCCGGCTTGCCGCCTATGTGCTCCTGGCCATCGTCATCCTTCTTGCCGTGCCCCGACGGGCGCTTCTCGCGGCCGCGGTCTTCTACCTGGTCGGCGCGATCGTGGGTCTCTTCAAGCGGCTTCGGCCGGCAGTGGAATCCGAGTCGCAGGTGGAGGACTACGGTCTGGCCACCGCGGCGCTCATCCAGACCCCGCTCTTTTCGGGTCTCGCGGCCATCGGCGGCGTCGCCCTGACCGCCCTCCTGCTTGATCCGATTCTCGGTTCGTCACTCGCGCCTTCCGCCTCTCACGCGGTCCACGCATCTCCGACGCTTTCTTCGGTCTTCAATTTGAACCGAAACCGGGGCGGCCTGGTGGTGGCGGCCATCTTCGGACTGACCCCCGAGCTGCTCATCACCCGCCTCCTGGTGCAGGCCAAGGGCTACAAGAAGGCCATTGGCGGCTCGGAGGCGGCCCAGACGACCAAGTCCGGATAATTGATCAGAGCACACATCCATGTCAGCACGCAGCCTGAGAGCCCGCAACGCCATCCGGGCGGCGGAAGTCCTTGCCCAAGCGGCCCCCGCGGTCGCCGCCCGCTGTCGAGACGCCCTGCCCGGCGAGGTGGTGGTCGCTGAGGTTGCCGCCGATCTGCGCTTTGCCGGAGTTCGCAGCCTCCCGCGTCATGCGTTGCATGCTTCCCTGGCCCGCTCTTCGCCCGGCGCCTGGGTCGTGACCTTCGCGCGCCACACGAGTCTGGAGGAGATCGAGCGGCGCTGCTTCAATCTCGGCCGCACGGCCTACCGCCGCTGGAAGCTCAGCGCCCGCCTGGACCGCCGGTCAGCCACGAGCTGAAGGGACGTGCTTCTCGCACGCCGCCATTTGGCCGCCGTCGAATTTCCGGTTAGGGCGACGGCTCACGGCGCGTGTTTGAACGGGTGCCGGCTCAGTCTCCGGACCGCTGCTTATATCCAGCCCGCTGCAGCGACTGGTGCGGTCGAGAGGACTCGAACCTCCACTCCCGTTAAGGGAACAGCGTCCTGAGCGCTGCGCGTCTACCGATTCCGCCACGACCGCGTGTACGTGCCGAGGTGGTCACCTCGTCGGAACGGCTCCATTGTAGCGGGTAGCGTGGGGCTCTCCCTCCCGCATCGAGTGCGGCCCCAAACCCCTGCCTCATCGGATGCGAAGCCTCACGTTGGACACGCTCACGGGACGTCGCGGGAAGCCCTTTAGTGAGAAGGCCCTGGGATGCGAGCGCATCCCAGGGCCACAAATCTCCCTAGCGCGACGGGGGCTGGTATACGCCCACGTTGTTGCCCGCGGGATCAGTGAACACCGCGAACGTGCCGTGGCCGCCCTCGATCTCCGTCTTGGGAATGACCACGCTGCCGCCCTTGGACTGAACCTGCTGCAGGGTTGCGTCGACGTCGGAGGACTGCAGGTAGATCACCACGCTGCCCAGGCTGCCGACGCCCTGTTCGCGCTTCTGTGCGAAGCCGCCGCCGGGCCCGCCCTCCGAACTGAACATTGGGTATCCGGGAAAGCTCTCGTCGATCTGCCAGCCAAAGACGTCTCGATAAAACTGCGCCGACTGTGCGGTATCGCTCGCGGGGATGTCGACGTGCACGATGGCTCCGGCCATAATGGGCCTCCTTCCGTAGGTGGTGTGGAGAGAACGCGGCGCGTCCTCTCTTCGGGCACTCTCATGCTACCGACTGTGGAGACCGGTACGGCGGAGGCTCGGCTCCGCCGTACCGTGAGTGTCTAGTGTTTGGTCGGGACCTGGAGTCCCCGACCGTGAAGCGCACTTCGTGCCGAAGCCGGGACCGCGTACTGCTCACCCGATCCGGAATTGGTGGCGCTGTTGACCTGGTCGATGCCGCTCTGCAGAACCAGCGAGAAGCCGTTCAAGAAGTTCTGCTCGAGAGTCGAATCCTTGACGTTGCTGTTTGCGGTCGTGGCTAGGACCTCGATCACCGCGTTCTGCTCGGCGATCATGCCGATCACGCCCACCTTGTTGTTGGCCAGATTGATCAGGCCGTAGAAGTAGCAGTCGACCGGAGCGCTGGTGAACGCGAAGTTGACCAGACAGTTGGGACCGCCGAGCACCGGCTTGAAGCTTGCGAACGCACCCCGCTCCTGCCGCAGGAGGGCCGCCGCCTCAAAGTTGTTCTTGAGGTACGAGCCCAGGTAGTAGAGCGTCCCGCTCTTGGCGTAGGACCCGTCGCCCTGGATGTCGAAGGTGGCCTGCTGGTACTCGCTGCCCTGGACGCCCCACGACTGGTAGGACGACGCGTGGAACTGCCGGAACGGATTGGCCGAGCTGTCGTCCTTGGTGACGGACCACGTCGAGCTTTTCTCGTTCTTTGCATAGACCGGCCACGCCAGGAAGCCGTCGAACGGATCCAGCAGCTGGTTGGCACTGCCCACCGGCGTGCAGTTGGGATACGAAGGGTGCAGCCGCTTCACGGACTGACCGGCGACGCCCTTGGCGAATCGATACCAATCGATGGAGCCGAAGCCGCTGGCCTCGTCCCATCCCGGTCCCGCCGGATAGCCGTTGAACCCGCAGCGAACATCGTGGAAGTAGGTGTTGTAGAGCGAGCTCTTGCCCAGTCGATAGATGATGGGGGCGAGAAAGCCGGCCGGCTTCTTGTGCAGCTTCGCCAGGTAGGCGTCGGTGAGCGCGGCCATACCCGTCTCCAGTGGCGTCGCCAGGCTCGTTCCTCCGACGGTGCCCTCTTGGCCGTTGCCGAGGAACACGTGGGCGCCGGTCTGGGGGTCTCCGTCGGCCGACAGGTCCGGCACCGCCCGGCCCTTACAGGTGGCCGCTGTGCCGACGATTCCCTTCTGCCAGGACTGACGGCTGAAGGCCGAGGCGCAGCCACTGCCGCCGCCCGAGAAGTCGTTGTTGGGATCACTGTTCCACACCGACTCTGAGTTCCAAGTCACATTGTTATTGACCTGAAGGTTGGTGCCTCCGACGCTCACCACCCAGGGACTGCTGCCCGGATAGGCAGGTGTATTGCAGAGCGTATGCGCTCCGCTGGAGGTCGTCGCACACCCGGAATTCTCGGAGTTGTCACCGCTGCCGAAGAAGAAGGTGGTGCCGACGGCGACTGCCTCCTTGAAATAGGCCTTGGAGGCCTTGGTGAAGGTGGGATCATCGTTCGGCCCGCCCCAGCTATTGCTCACCACATGGATCTTGGGATCAGAGGTGGCTGCCTTGACGGCATCCGCCAGATAGTCGTCGCGGCCGGCCTTGGCCAGATAGAAGCGGAGATGGCTGTGCACGGCAATGCCGTGGGCGAATTCGGCGTCCATCGAGACTTCGGTGAGGTCCTGGCCACCCGAGTTGTCGGTACCGTCGATGTGGATCCACTGTACCCGGTCCGGGGAGGAGCAGGAGCCGCATGATTTCAGCACGGGATCGCTGATTCCGGTATCGTTTTTCTGGTTGGCGGCCAGGGCGGCGAAGTCTGAATCGTATGCCTGATGGCCCCAGAGGATTAGGCCGATATTCTGGCCGGAGCCATCCACGCCGTGCCCGTTGACGTCGTAGGCGATTCGGTAGTCGATGGGATAGTAGCCACCGTCTCGGACGAGATCGCGGTGAACGTTCAGGGCGTGGAAGCGCGTGTAGTTGTCCAGGCCAACGATGGTATCGATGCCGAGACTGCGCGGAACGGTCGGATTCGACGCCGCCGCGTAGAAGGTCTCGCGGCCGAAGCGGTAGCGATTGATACGGACGTCCAGGGCCTGCTCCACTGCCGCCGTGCTGCCCGCGACTCCGTACGTCAGGCGGTCCGGGCTCTCATAGGTGATCCGCAGACCAGAGGCGTGCAGCCAGCGGGTCAGCAAAGCTTCATGTGCGCGTGTGGCTCCGAAGCGGTGGTTGAACGTTGCGTGCGAGAGGTAGTGACCCCGCGGCACTTGCGTCGCGATGAAGTGGTTCAGAGCAGCGGCGTCGCGAAACGGGAGGTCAATGCTCAGGGCCATCGGCGCCGAGGCCGGTCGGGCGCCAAGGACCTGGGCGGCTCCGGCCCGGACGAACGGCCGGACCACGGAATGCATGACGACAAGCCGCGACTGCGGATGGATGGGGGCGGCGGCCGCAGGTCGCGCGGACGCAAGCGGCACAACGGCGACGAGAGCCAGCGACGCGATGGCTGCCAGGGCACGACGGGACGCGTAGGGTTTCACCAGGTGGTACTCCTTCGGTGGGGATCTTTGTCCAGGTAGCGTCGCAACGGACCGGAGAGCGTGCCCGCCCATGGCGTCACTCGCCGTTCTCGCTCGGTGGCCGCCTGACTGGACAGGCAATTGTACGGAGGTTCACGGCGTCCAGAAAAGTCAGGATGAGATAGAACGGCGTCTGTCATGACCTCGGCCGGCGCTATGGGAAAATGAGCCGCCCGGCCCGGGCCCCACGACTTTGACAACGTCTCTCTTCTTGCGATGAGCCCCGACATGTCTGATCAGCCCCCACCCACCTTCGTCCAGTACCTGTTTCTGGCTCTGGATCCCCTCTGGCGCCGTCTGCCGGCCGAAGAGCGACGCTGCGCGACCACGCAGCTGACCACGGTCATCGAGCAGCAGGCCGCCGCCGGCGTCACCACCTACCCCTATGCCACCACGGGGCTCAAGGCCGGCACCGACCTGCTCCTCTGGCGAACCGCGTCTGATTTGGATGAGCTGCAAGCGTCGACCAGTCGCATCCTGCAAACCCGCCTGGGCGCCTATCTGACCATCCCTTACTCCTATATCGGTCTGGTGCGCCCCTCCACGTACGTTCGCCGGCAGCAGCCACAGGAGCAGGCCGCGCTGGAGAAGGAGCGAGGTCGATACCTGGTCATCTATCCCTTCACCAAGACCCACGAGTGGTATCAGCTCAGCCGCGCCTCACGTCAGGGCATCATGAACGAGCACATCAAGCTCGGCCACGAGTTCCCCAACATCCGCCAGGTGCTCGTGCACTCCTTCGGCATGGACGACCAGGAGTTCGTGGTGGCCTACGAGCAGGAGGATCTGCTCGAGTTCCAAACGCTGGTAATGGAGCTCCGCTCCACCGATGGCCGGCCGTACACTCTGCGCGACACGCCTGTCTTCACGGCCGTTCACCGGCCGCTGGGTGAGCTCCTGGAGCTCGTCGCCGGATGACGGAACCGGCGGCCGGGAGCCGGCTGCTGGATGCTCTGCGGCGACGGCGGGTTGACTGTACTCCCGTGTGGTTCATGCGCCAGGCAGGGCGTGCACTCCCTGGGTACCGACGGATCCGAGAGCGCTACCGGCTCCTGGACATCTGTGCCGACGCCGATCTCACCACCCAGGTCACCCTGGAGCCGGTGCACGCCCTCGGCGTGGATGGGGCCATCCTCTTCGCCGATATCACCACGCCCCTGATTGCGGTCGGATTGGAGATCGATATCGTGGAGGGAGTGGGTCCGGTGGTTGAGCGGCCGATTCGCACCTCGGAGGACATCGCCCGAATCCGCGCGCTGGATCCTCAGGCTGATATGCCCGCCCAGCTGCAGGCAATCGGCATGCTGCGAAGTGAGCTGAGCGGCTCAGGAGTCGCTCTCATCGGCTTCGCCGGAGCGCCCTTCACGGTGGCTTCCTACCTGATCGAAGGCCGCGCCACACGCGACTTCCTGAACACCAAACGGTTGATGCACGAGGCGCCCGAGGTTTGGCACCAGCTGCTGGACCGCCTGACCGGGCTGCTGGAGAACTATTTGAAGGCACAGGTCGCTGCTGGTGTTCAGGTGGTGCAGCTCTTCGACAGCTGGGCCGGCGCCCTTGCGCCACGCGATTACCGCCGGTTCGCGCTGCCATACAGCAGGAGGCTGCTCACCTCTCCGGCGCTGGACGACACCCCCACCATTCACTTCAGCACGGGAACAGCCGGGTTCCTGGAGTTGATCCGAGAGGCCGGCGGCACCGCGGTGAGCGTCGACTGGCGCATCTCACTGGATTCCGCCTGGGCTCGGGTTGGCCAGGACGTCGCTCTACAAGGCAATCTGGACCCGCTCGTCCTGCTGGCCCCGTTCCCCACCGTGCGTTCCGAGGCGATGGCCATTCTCGACGCCGCCCGGGGACGGCCCGGGCACATCTTCAACCTCGGCCACGGTGTCCATCCCGCCACGCCGGTGGAAACGCTCCGGCAACTGGTCGATGCAGTGCATGAGCGCCCGCTGCCGGTGGCCGCATGAGCGGCACCTCTGGCTCCTCGGCTGGATCGACTTCCCCGTCCATGGAGAACGAATCGCCGCTGGGCGTACTGCTGATGGCCTACGGAACGCCCGGCTCGCTCGACGAGGTCGAGCCCTATTACACCGACATCCGTCGAGGCCGTCCGCCTCCACCGGAGCTGCTGTCCGAGCTGATCGAGCGCTACCGGCTGGTGGGCGGACGAACCCCGCTGCTGGAGATCTCCCGACGCCAGGCTGACGCCCTCCAGCGACGCCTTGGTCCCGATTTCCGGGTGTTTCTGGGCATGAAGCACTGGCATCCGTACATTCGTGATGCGGTTGCCGACATGCGGGCCGCGAGGGTGTCCCGCGCGGTGGCTATCGTGCTGGCTCCCCATTACTCCCTCGGGAGTGTCGGCGAGTACGCCGACCGTGTGGAACGCGCGAAGGAGGAGCTGAGCTACAGGCTCGACGTCGAAGTGGTTCGCAGCTGGCACCTGAGTCCCCACTATCTGGACGCGGTGCAGCGTCACATCGTCGATGCGCTCGCTCGCCTCGAGCGCCCCGACCTGACAACAATCGTTTTCACGGCCCACAGCCTTCCTGTCCGGGTGGCGGCTACAGGCGACCCATACGAGCCCCAGCTCCTCGAGACCAGCCAGGCCCTGGCGGCTCGTTTGGGCTGGCCGGAGGAGCGCTGGCGCTTCAGCTATCAGAGCGCCGGCCGCACCGCCGATCCCTGGCTGGGCCCGGACATCCTGGAGACCGTCGAGGAGCTGGCCCGACAGGGCGTGAGCGAGATCTTGCTGGCCCCCATCGGGTTTATCGCCGACCACCTGGAGATCTTCTACGACATCGACCATGAGGCCACAGCGGCCGCCGCCGCCCGGGGCATGCGCCTCTCGCGAATCGAGTCGCTGAATGACGACCCGGACCTGATCGAGGCGCTGGCAAAGCTCGCCGAGGCACAGCTGCTGGGCTCGGGCGTCACGACCGGCGCCTAGAGCCTGAACTCGGCGGGTTCCCACGTGCCACGGCCAGGCAGGTGAATGGCCTGCACCTGATGTGCGATGCCGCAGGCAACCAGCCACGCCCGTTTTTCGCCTGGAGGGCATGCATCTTGCTCTTGACTCAGCAGCCTCAACCGGCGTACGACGCAGTGATGGAGGACATCATGCCCGCCAAACAGAGCCAGGGAAAGACCGCGAAGGGGTCCGACATCCCGGCGACCATAATGCGTTCCGATAAGCACGCTCAGGATATCTGGGCCGAAACCCATGACAGCGCCGTCGAGACCTACGGCGAGGGCCGGCGCGCCCACATGGTCGCCTTCGCTTCGCTGAAACACTCCTATGAGAAGCGGGGGGATCGCTGGGTAAAGAAGGACCACAAGGGACCGTCCGATCCGCAGGCCGCGCGAGGCCCGACGACCCGCAAGAAATCCACCGATCCCGATAAGGCGCCGACTGCTCACGGTCGCGTCGCCAAGACGGCCGGCGAGGCGCGGGAGAAGGCGAAGGAAGACAAGCGCGACTACGATCGCGCCCGCCGCGAGCGGCAGCGGAAGGCTTCCTA
>JAJPKF010000022.1 GCA_021323865.1 Pseudomonadota bacterium
CCAAGGCGTGCCCGGAGCGGCATGCGCCGCGAATCAGCTCGTCCACCAGCTCCTGCCCGTCCCGGTCGAGCGAGACGTGTGGCTCGTCCAGAAGCAGCACCTCGGGCTGCGCCAGCAGCAGCCAGGCGAGACCCAGTCTGCGCCGCATGCCCGACGAGTAGGATTTGACTCGAGCCCTGCCGGCCCGGCCAAGCCCAACGATGTCCAGCGTGCCGAGCAGCTCGAACCGGTCGAACCGGAGACCCCGAAGCCGGCCAAAGAACTGCAGGTGCTCCTCTCCCGTCAGGTCGTCGTACAGGTACGAGTCATGTCCGAGAAAGCCGACGTGCGACTGGGCAGCCCTGCGCTCATCGGCCAGCTGGTGGCCGCAGATCGAGGCTGTTCCGGAGGTGGGCCTGCTCACGCCGGCAAGCAGACGCAGGAGCGTTGTCTTGCCGGAGCCGTTGGGCCCGAAGACTGCCACGCTACCGCCCGCTTCCAGCCTCAGAGAAACCGGCCACAATACGGGCACTCGTGCAAACGCCTTGCAAAGACCGTCGGCAGTGAGCAGGGGGCCCTTGCTCCCGACGATCTGTGCCCATTCGACCAAGGATGCGCTCTCGCTATGTTCGGCTCTCGCCTCATACTAGGAAGCCACGTGGGGGCGACGCATGCCGGGTAAAATTGGCTGCATTTGGGCCCCGTCGTCTAGCGGCCTAGGACATCGCCCTTTCAAGGCGAAGATCGCCGGTTCGAATCCGGTCGGGGCTACCACCACAGGCCGATGACGCCTCCCCCGTCAGGCGGCGCTTGGAGGCGAGTCTGGGACCCGCCCGCATCGTCATCCATGCCGATGTCGATGCCTTCTATGCCGCCGTCGAGCAGCGCGACGACCCGACCTTGAGGGGTTTGCCCGTTGCCGTCGGCGGGCTCCCCCAGAGCCGCGGAGTGGTCATGACCGCGAGCTACGAAGCCCGCGCCTTCGGCGTCCGCTCGGCCATGCCCAGCCGCCAGGCCGTGGAACTGTGTCCGCAGCTTGTCATCGTCCCGCCCCGATTCGATGCCTATCAGGATGCGTCCCGGCGCATCATGGACATCTTCGCCCGGTTCGCGACCGTTGTCGAGCCGGTTTCAATGGATGAGGCCTTCCTGGACCTTACGGGTCGAGTGCGCCATCTTGGGGCCGCGACCGACACCGCTCGAACCATCAAGCGCTTGGTCACCGACGCCACCGCGCTGACGGTTTCGCTCGGTGTTTCGGGCAACAAGCTGGTCGCCAAGATCGCCTCTGACCACCAGAAGCCCAACGGCTTGACGGTGGTGCCCACCAACGAGGCGAGGGCGTTCCTGGCGCCGCTGCCCATCCGCTCAATATGGGGAATAGGCCCCAAGACGGAGGCGGCGCTGGCCCGGCACGGCATTGAGACCGCCGGCCAGCTCGCCGATTTGGACGACGGCTGGCTGTTGAGCCGGCTGGGTCAGGGAGGTCTGCGCTTACGGGCCATGGCGAGAGGGGAGGATGACCGTCCGGTCGCCGTGCGCGGAGCATCCAAACAGATCAGCCGGGAAATCACCTACGAACGCGATACCCGTGACCGGAATCAGCTCGTGGATACGATTGCCGGCATGGCCAAACGGATCGAACATTCACTGCTGGAGGCCGGGCCCGCCCGCACCGTTCACATCAAGCTCCGCTACGGCGATTTCTCTACCATCACCCGGCAACAACGCGCCTTGCATGCCTGTCACCAGGCCGGCGAGATCCAGGACATCGCCACCGCCCTGCTCGATCGCTGCTGGGACGGCCGCCCGGTGAGGCTGATCGGAGTTGGCGTTTCAAACTTCAGCGTCCAGGTCGAGGGCCAGCTGCCACTACTCCCTCCGGCCGATTGAGGCCCGCCGGCTCTTTCCCGGCCACCTCGCCGCAGTTAGCGTGACATTTGGCTGAGCCCCATATTCGAGGGGTGACTCGCCGGCGCTGATCTGATCGCCGCGCGCATCACTATCAGCGCGCTCTGAATTGCCGGCTGTGGCGGGCGGTTCGTGCTCCATGAACCCCGCCCGTAGGCGCTGAACGCCGCCACGGCAGCCATAGGAAAAGTGGGCTAGTGCCGGATCATGCCGTTCGGGCCATCAGATTGTCGGGTATGGACCAGGGTGAAGCGGGGAAGTCTGGCCCTCCGTGTCGACGACGATTGAGGCTTTGCCGACCGTGTGGAGGATTGGAAACCTGGACAAGCGAGATGGGCGAAGGTTCGCCCGGATCACGCGACGGGTCGTGTCCCACGCGGGCCATTCCCCCGGCCAGGCCATTGTCGAGATGGCATTCGGCCTTCCACTGCTCGTCTTGGCGTTCACGATTATCGTCTCGGCGGGTCAGATGATCGGCTACGATGTCGGACTCACCAATGCCGCCGGAGCAGCGGCGCAGGCGGCCGCCGGCGCCAGCAGCCCCTCCACGGCGGCCATCAATGCCGTCAATCAGGAGCAGGGCTCGTCGAGCTGGGTGGCCTGCGCAGGCAGTGGATCACCGACTCCCCCCTGCGTCAGTGTCAGCTCTTCAACCCAGAGCACCAGCGGCGGCGCCTCCGTCAGCCTCGAGACCGTTACCCTCCACGGCTCATTTTCGCCGACGCTCAACGTTTTCGGCATCGCCATTCCCATGACCGTTACCGCCTCAGCGAGTGTGAATTCATGATCAATATCCAGCAGCACGACGACGAGCGAGGCCAGACCATGATCCTCATGGCCCTGCTCATGTCAGTCATCACCCTCCTGGCGGCATTCGTCGTCGACGGCGGGTTCGGTCTCGTCCAGATGCGCCAGGCGCAGAACGCGGCGGATACCGCCAGTGTCGCGGCCGCCAACCTCATGCCCTGCAGCACCAGCGCCAACTCGGGGGTGACGGGCGATCAGGTGCAGAAGACCATTCAAGCCCTCGTGGACCAGAACGTATCCGGCTCCACCACCTCCTGGACGGCGCAATACCTGGATGTCAGCGGAAACGCTATCTCTGGGCAAACGTTCAGCAACTCCACGTCGTTGGCGCCGCCGAGCAACGCCTGCGGCGTCTCGGTGCAGGTGAAGGGATCCTGGACTCCGTTCCTCGCCCAAACGGCGGGCTATCACTCCCTGTCCGCCCAGGCCGGAGCGGGTGCCGTGGGCAACGGCGGAACCGCCTACAACCTGGCCATCGCCTCCCTTCTCCCCTATGCGCGACATACCATCTATGCCGGCTCCCTGGGGCAGTTCCAAATCAACGGCAGCATCTATGACAGCTCGGTCGCCCAGTGCAGCGATCGCACCAACGCCTGCACCAACTATCCGACCTGCTCGACCGGCACCCCGGTCAGCAACATCCTCTGCTACGGCGACTCGGCCGACGTGTTTGAGCAGAGCACGGAGACGGTCACCGGCACCATTTACTCGGTGGCCCCGGTCGCCATCGATCCGTGCTTCTATCAGGCACCTACCAGCGGCAACGCCAAGCCCATGACCTCAAGTCAGTACCCTCTGTACTACTTCACCTATGGCTGTGGGACTCAGTTCTCTCAGGCCCAGAACCCCATGAACTACGGCGGCATGCAGGGCAACGTTACCGGCATCACCGACCCCCTAGCTAATTTGCCTGACCCCAGCAACAACAGCAATGCCGGCGCCATCTGCCCCGGACAGACAAGCGCCGCGACGCACTCAAACATCCTGGTTTCGTCCGGCACCATGACACCCGGCGTCTACACGAATACGGTGGTGATCACCGGCTCGGTGACGCTTGCGCCGTGTCAGTCCAACGGCGTCACCACGGCCCCCGGCATCTACATCTTCCAGAAGGGAGTCGAAATCTGCCCGGCATCCGGAAAGACGGTGACGGGCAGCGACGTCATGCTCTACAACGAGGCAGCGCCGGCCTCCACGGCCAGCAATGCGACGGCCAACGGGACCGGGTACTGTGCGTCTGCAGAAGGCGCCAACGGCACGGTCACCGACGGCATCGAGGTCGGAGGAGCCAAGACGGCCACGGTGAGCCTCACAGCTCCGACCAACGGCCCCTATGACGGCATCGCCCTGTACCAGCGACGGAGCACCAACCTCAACATCGGGATGGACGACGGCTGGACGCATACCAGCACTGGATACACCGCGAACGGCGCCAACGTCACCGTCAACGGAGTCGTCTACGACAATTCGTTCTCGAGCGAGCCGTCCGGCGAGGTCTTCAGCGCAATCGGCTCATCCTATGGCGGACCGTATTCCACACTGTGCGGTGGCGCCACCGCGACGGCGCTCGACGGCGACCCGGTACCCTGCCCGGGCATACCGAGCGGGCTGTCCTTCACCGACACGACCGGCGCCATCAACATCAACGGCGCCGTCATCGTGGGTGCCTTCTGTACCACGGGCGGCGCATCGGGCTCTCCGCTGAAGGTCACCATCACCTACGACTCCAGCAAGGTGCCGACCAGCGTGAGCGGTGTCCGGTTGGTCTTCTAAGACGGTGATGATCCGAGGTTTCCGCCGGATGGTGAAGGTGCTTCGCCGGCCCTCCCGCGGGCAGGCGCTGATCGAGTTCGCCATCTCCATCCCCATCCTGCTCACCGTCGTAATGGCCATGATCAATTGCGCCTGGTTCCTGTTTCAGCAGCAGTCGGTCACCAACGCGGCCCGCACGGCCGCGCGAGAGGCAGCCGTGCTGAATCCGCTGCTGCAGTCCGGTACCGGCACCTCCTGCACCAGCGGCTACGGCGAACCGACCTCCACCGCGGCTTCGCCGGCCACCACCGTGGAGCTGGCGGCCTCAAAGGCGTCCACCATCGTTCCCATCAACACCTCGGCCCTCTGCGCCACGGGTGCCACCTCCGCTTCGATGACGAGCTCGACCACCCAGTCGGGCACGGCGACGGTCACCATCACCGGCTCCCCCACGCTCGCCTCGCCCAACACGGTGACCGCAACCGTGACCTATACGACCCCGCCCCTCGACCCCTTCTGGCCCATCTCGTCCCTCACGATCTCGGCCAGCGCCACCGATACACCGCAGTCCAGCGGCTAGGGCGGGCTCGGCTCCCCCTTATCGGGGGAATGCCACCGCGAGTCCCCCATCCACGGTAATCACGCAGCCGGTCGTCTTGGCGCTCCGATCCGAGGCCAGGAAGAGGATGGCCTCGGCCACATCCTCGGCCAGGATCGACCGCTTCAGGAGGTTCCGCTGCCGATACCACTCCTCCAGCTGCTCCACCGGAAACCCGTAGGCCCGAGCCCGCTCCTCTCGCCACTCGGCATCCCATAAGCCGGAACCCCTGATCACGGCGTCGGGAGCCACCGCGTTGACGCGGATGCCGTCCTCTCCCCCCTCCTCCGCAAGACAGCGGGTCATGTGCAGCTCGGCGGCCTTCGCCGACGCATACGCCAGCGCGTTTCTTCCGGCGGCCAGGCCGTTCTTGGAGCTGTTGATGATCAGACAGCCACCCAAGCCCTGGGCCTTGAAGAGCCGGAAGGCCATTCGTGCCGTCAGAAAGTAGCCTCGGGTGAGGACCGCGTGGATCCGTTCCCACTCCGACAGCTCCAGCTCCTCCACCGGGGCGGCCGAGGCCAGGCCGGCATTCGCGACAACGATGTCGACACCGCCGAATGCCAGGACCGCTTCGACCGCAAGCTTCTCAACCGAGCACTCGTCGGTGACGTCTGTCTCTACGCCCTGTACGCGATGGGGCAAGACCTCGCCACACTCGGTCACCGCCGCATCGCTCCCAGCCGAATGGATGTCGGAAATCACGATGTGGCAGTCTTCCTGCATCAACCGCTTCGCCGTGGCCCGGCCGATTGCGCCGGCCCCTCCGGTAATGACGGCCACATGACCGGCAAGGGGTCTCGGCGCCGGCCGCCGGCTGAGTTTGTACAGCTCCAGGGGCCAATACTCGATGTCCCAGGCCTCCTGCGGGTCCAATGACGAGTAGCCGCCCGCCGCACGGGCCCATCGCATCACCCTGATCGCCGTCCGGTAGAGAGCGGTTGTGTTGCGAGCGGCCCAGGCGTCGACACCCGCCGTGATGAGCGCCAGCCCCGGTATGAGGATGACCCTGGGCCCCGAAAACAGCATCTCGACAGCTGTGTCGCCGCAATGGTCGGCGAAGAACTGCCGATAGCGCTCGACATAGGCCGCAATGCTCTCACGGATGCGCTCGGCAAGCCATTCGACCGTCGGCTCGTCCGGGGACCGGTCCAGGACGAGCGGCAGGAACTTCGTGTACATGACGTGGTCCGGGCACGCCGCTCCCGTCATGGCCAGCTCAGGCAGGTATTCGGCGCTCAGGAACTCCAGCGTTTCGGGAGAGGCGTCCCAATCCAGAACGAGGCGTCTGCCGGGAGGCAGCAGCTTCGTCAATTCTCCGCGAATGACCGGAAGCAGGCCGGCGAGGACGTCACGACGGCGCTCGGGCGAGCAGGGAGCGACAGCCAGCGCGCCAAACGGCTTGTCTTGATCGACCAGCCGCTCGAGGTATGACTCTGCTCGGGCCAGGATGTCGATGGTACGCCCGTACACCTCCTCATCGCTCTCGCCCCAAACCACCAAACCATGCTTGGCGAGGAAAAGGCCGACCGCGTTGGGCCGCTCCAGAAGGGCCTCCATGGCCAGTTTGGCCAGACGGAAGCCGGGCCGCACATACGGCACCCAGGCGATCTCCTCGCCGAAGCATTCCTGGGCCAGCTCGGATCCGCGTGTGCATGCGCAGAAGGCGATGGCCGCTTCGGGGTGGGTATGATCGACCCGAGGGAAGGGGAGAAAGGCGTGCAGCATCGTCTCAATGGAAGGCCGTGGCGCCGAGGGATCCAGAGCGCAGCAGGCCAGATACGCCACCATCTCTTCATCGCTCATGGCTTCGCGGCCCGCAGCCGCGCGCACCTCCTCCAATCGAAGGGGGACGAAGTTGCGCGCTTGAGCCGTCGCCAGGTCGGACCCGCTCCCTTTGATCCAGAGCACCTGGACGGGCCGGCCCAGGTGATCGACACCGGTCGTCTTAGTGGAGGTGTTGCCGCCACCATAGTTGACGATTGAGCGGTCGGCGCCGAGCAGCCGTGACCGGTGGACCAGGCCGGCCACTGCGTCCTGAGACGCTGCGGGCGTCCAGCGATTAGCCGGCAACGGCTCCCGTAAACCGGCCGCGAGAGAACCGCGTGGCGAGCTCGATTGAGCGGCCCTCTACCAATTCGGCCACCATGGCGCCGATCGCGGGCCCAAACTTGAAGCCGTGGCCGCCGAATCCCACGGCCAGAATCACCCTACCGTGACGTTCGATCACAAAATCGTCGTCCGGCGTGCTGGCGTAGAGGCAGGTCTCGGGGAGGAGCGCCTTGGGCTCTAGTCCAGGCAGGTGCCGGCCGACGAACTCCGTCAGCGCCGAAATCCGTTCTGGATCCGGGCTTCCCCGCCCACCCGGTCGTACCTGCTGACCGGCAAGGTGACGGCCAACCTTGGCCGTTCCATCCTCGGCGTTCGGCAATCCATACGCCTCGGGTGAGCCATCATCCGTATGCCAGATAAAGGGCAGGAATTCGACCTCGGGGGCAATCCGAAAATACGCAACATGCTCACGCGTCACTTTCAGCGGGACATCGAGGCCCAGAGGTTGGAGCAGTGTATTGGCCCAGCCGCCGGCGGCTATTACTGCTACCTCAGCCGCAAACACGCCTCGATCGGTATCGACGTCGACGTGGTCGACCTCAGGCACAACCGACGCCGCCTTGGCGTCCGGCAGCACGGTGGCTCCCATGCGGACGGCACCGTGGGCAAAGGCGGCCAGACACTCCCGAGCGCTCAGCACGCCGCCCAGCGGCTGGTACAGAGCCTTCCAGCCTTCGGGTGCTCGCACGGCGGAACCGAGATCCTGATCGGTGAGCCACGACGACTCGGCCCCTCGCTCCGTCAGGGCCGCGGCAATCGGCTCGAGCAGCTCACGCGGGCCAATATCGACAGCGCCGGTGATGCGCAGGAGATCATGTCCCGAGTCTTCCTCCAGCTCGCGCCAACCGTGGAGCGCCTCCTGGGCCAGACCCACGTAGTCGGCCGTGTCATAGGCCAGGCGAAAGATGCGCGAGCGTCCGTGGGAGCTGCCCAGCACGTGGTCCAGGGCGAACTGCTCCAGCAGGGTGACGCGATGTCCACGCCGCGCCAGCTCCCACGCAGCCGCCGCGCCCGCGACCCCCGCTCCGATCACCACGACTTCAACCGAGCTTTCGCTGCTCACGCTTTCGGGTCCTTGCCGTAGGGTTGCCAAAGTATAGGAGCAAGAGTGGCGCGGCCAGGGCTCCAACAAACTTGTCCTATCGCGATGCAAGCGCCGTTACCCATTCGTAACCGGCGCAACGGAGTCGCAACCGGATTGCGCTGAGAACGCGGATACCATAGCCCTAGCCCGGATGGGTCAGTTCTGTTCTCGCTTCGGGGTCCAGCTTCGAGCGGCGAGACGTGAGGGAACATGGCCGCGCACTCGCCGCTTCGTCGGACTCAATTCGGCGCCGGCAATGGCTGCGGAAAGGCCCGCCCGTGACGGCATCCTTCACATTCAGTCCGTCCGAGGCGGCGGCCGGCGCTCCCCTGCAGCTCGCCATGGCCCTGGGCGCTCTGCTGCTGGTGGCCCTCTGGCTTCGGACGCACGCCGCCGATCACGGCCCCAACGCCCTTTCCGTGCAGAGCACAGGCCCGGTGGCACTGCTGGTCGCCATCGGCCTGACCGTGATGGCCGGCCTCATCCAGCTCCTCGTCGCCGTTCCGGTCCTGACCCTGATCATCCTCCTTGGCACCTATCCGTGTCTCTTGGCGGCGGCCATCAGCCTGCCCCGGCAGGGCCGTCTCGGCAGTACTCGGGCCCTCGTGGACGGCATGATGATCCTGGCAGCTGCCTCCAGCGCCGCCTGGTATTTCCTCCTCGGTCCCATCCTCAGCCACCCAGGGCATTCCACCCTTCTGACCGGGCTCTCTGCCGCCTCGGTGATCATGGACCTCGTCCTGGTCGCCGCTATGCTGATCACCTCGGCACGGACCAAACCCGACGCTCCCGGCGAATGGACGGCCTTTCTCGTCGGGCTGGGCCTGTTCCTGGTGGGCGACTGCATCAACCAATATCAACGGGTGAGTGGCGGCCACGGCGTTTCCACGCCGGCGGACATCCTACGGGGAAGCGCCTGCATCATGCTCGCGGCCGCCGTCATCAGCCTGTGGAGCACCCCTCGGGACACCACACTGGGCCGCGAAGACGCCGAAGCGTCACCCGAGGTCGAGGAGGCCCCGAAAGCCTGGCACTGGCTGCTGCCCTATGCGCTCATCCCCGTCGTGGGTATCCTCTCCTTGTTCGCCTGGCGTGAGCATCTGAACGCCACCGTCTCTGCCGGCGTGTACGGTGGAACGCTGGTCGTTCTGGGCCTGGCCTTCTTCCGTCAAATGATGGCCATCCGGGAGAACGCCCGCCTGTACGAGCGGGTCCACCTGGCCTATCAGGAATCAATCGCTCATGCCATAAGCGTGCGCACGCTGAATCAGGAGCTGCAGCGAACGCGAGATGAGCTGCAGGCCAACTACGAGGCGCTGGCCAAGGTGCACCTCAAGCTGCAGGCCCAGGCCACCACCGATCCGCTCACCGGCCTCCCCAACCACCGATCCATGGTGCTGGCCCTCGATCAGGAGCTGGAACGGGCCCAGCGCTATTCACGCCCATGCTCGCTGCTCTTCCTGGATCTGGACCGCTTCAAGGCGCTCAACGACACCCTGGGACACCTCACGGGCGATTCCGTGCTGCGCCGGATCGTCGGTCCCATTGTCGACGGTCTGCGAAGTGTCGACATCGCCGGCCGCTGGGGGGGTGAGGAGTTCGTCGTCGCCCTCCCCGAAACCGAGACGCCCGACGCCGTCCGGGTGGCCGAACGGATCCAGGAAGCGGTCGCCGGATTTCCCTTCGGCTCAGGCGTTTCCCAGTTGACATGCTCGATCGGCGTGGCCACCTTCCCCTACGACGCGGCCAACCGGGACGAGCTGGTCGATGCCGCCGACCGCGCCATGTACGCGGCCAAGCGCTTGGGCGGCAATCAGGTTCGCTCGGCGATCGATCCGACCGTCATCAGCATCGATCGTGAGTCCCGACGCAGCGGCTCTCGGGAAGAGGTCAATATGTGGGGCGTGGTCGAGGCCTTCACGACCATGGCCGACGCGCACGACCCGACCGGAAACGGCCACGCTCAGGACGTCTCTCGCTTGGCCATGCGCGTGGCCCAGGAGCTGCGGCTCGGCCCTTCAGAGGTCCGCACCATCGGCTTGGCGGCGCGCCTCCACGATCTGGGGAAGGTCTCCGTCCCGGCGACCATTCTCAACAAGAGCGACATCCTCGACGACGAGGAGCGCGCGGCCGTGCTTCCCCATCCCTCCGTGGGGGCCGACGTGGTGGCCCGCGTGCCCGCGCTGACCATGATCGCCCCGCTCATCCGCTCACATCATGAGCGGTGGGACGGGACCGGCTACCCGGACGGCCTGGAGCGCACCGCAATTCCCATCGGCTCCCGTATCATCTCCGCCTGCGACGCCTTCTCGGCCATGACCTCGTCGCGGCCGTATGCGCCGGCCCGGACTATTGCGGCGGCCCTCGACGAGCTCGACGCCTGCGCCGGCACGCAGTTTGATCCCGAGGTCGTCGAGGCCCTTCACCGCGTCATCATCGATGACATCCTGATGGAGACACGGCAGGTCAGCTAAGCCCAATGGGTGCGAAAGCACCGTGGTATGGTGTGTTACGCCGCCCCTCGGCAGAGGTCGCCGTGAGCACGATGCCCCACCCGTCTCCCGCCGGCCGTGGCTCTGTGCGGACCGTTCCTGCTCGCCGGGGTCAGGGTCGACGACTCGTCGACTCGTCGGCGCTCTTCCTCTGGCTCATGACCGTCTGCATTCTTCTGGGAATCGTGCTCTACCGGATCGACGTGCTCTGGACACTCCTCCTCGTCATGTGCACGTCGCTTTTCCTTGGCCTGTTCACCTTCGCCCTCATAGCCGGGCTGGACATCGGCCAGGACCCGGCCGGCCTGGAGCCTGACCCCACCAGGCCCACCTCCTCGAGGACCTCCTGAACCGTCCCGGGTGCTGACCTATATCGACCATGTGACGCTGGCCGTTCGGAGTCTCGACTCCGGCGTTGAGCGCTTCCGCTCTGGTCTGTCGTTCTTCGTCGGCGGCCGCCACCGCGCTGCCGACGCCGGGCTCGAGACGGCTGTCATCCCGCTGGTTCGCGGCCACCTGGAGCTCATCTCGGCGTTACCGGACCAAACAAACTCGGCGGGTGCCGGCGGCCTCTCCGACTTCTTGTCGGTTCGCGAAGGTCTGTATGGCTACGCAGTGCAGAGCTCGGATGTCGCCGACGATGTGGCTTCGCTCCGAAGCCGCGGTTCACGGTTGGTGGCCCCCCAACACGAGACGGTCGAGCGAAACGGGGTCACGATCGGTTGGACGGTATCCGAGATTCCTGAGCGTGAGGTGGCGGGTCCGCTCCCTTTCCTGGTTCAGTACGACGCGTCGCCGGATGAGCAGGGCCGTCGGGCCGCCCTGACACAGCCCCTCGCCATTCGCTCGATCGAGGAGGTGACCGTCGTAGTGTCCGACGTCGAGGCAACACTGACGGACTTCGAGCGCGATTTCGGGCTTCGGACGGTGCGTCGGTTGGGAGCGAGGGCGCAGGTGGGATTGCTGGGCAGCAAGATCACTCTGGTCCCGGCGCGCATGGCGCCGTTGGGCCTACCGCTCGGCCTCTACAGCGCCGCGCTGGGAACGACGGACATCAACGGCGCGCGCACCGAGCTGCGTGCCCGCGACATCCCGTGTGTCGACGACCCGTTTTCGCTCGGGGTGGCCGTCCAGATCGATCCGGCCTTTACCTGTGGGGCGAGGATTGGCCTCGTCCAGCTCTAGTGGTGGCCTCCACAGCCGCATCCGCCACCGCCGCCACCACTCTTGGGGGCGTTGATGCGAAAGCCACGGCCGACCAGCTCGTCGCTGTAGTCCAGCTGTGCCCCCTCGAGGTAGGGCGCCGAGTCGGCGTCAACCAGAAAGTTGATGCCGTCGACGGTGACCACGCTATCGCCCTCCTGCTGGTCGTCGAGTGACATGCCGAAGTGGGCATTGCCACAACCACACGCGCCCTTAACGCCGATGCGCACATTGGCCGGCGCTCCCAGAGTGCCATGTTCTTTGATGACCTCTTTCAGGGCCTCGCTTGCCGGCTTGGATATTGTCAATTCCATGAGTCTGTTCGCCTCCGTGGCTCATTTTCCCATAGTCCTCATACCGGACAAACGTTCCGCAAGGTCGGCACGTTCTTTCCGGACTGACGCGATGACAGGAGGTCATGGATCTCCGGCGGCTGATCGCCTGCCCTTTCGGATATCCATTCCACGCCTCACCGCATTGAGTCGACGAGACATTCTCGACAGCCGGCCGACGAGCCAGTGAACAGACTCCCGATTTGCCTGCTTCCCGCCCGGCATTGCTACAATCCCGATGTTGCCAATTTTGCTTCAGGCTTACTCCCGGCCTGACGGCACGTCTCAACCGGGTATGCAGCCGGAAGAGGATTGACCCCCATGTTGTCAAGGTATCTCCTCCTCATCGCCGGAGCGCTCGGCGCGCTCACCGCCCTCGCCTCCACCGGCACCGCGCAGGCCGCCTGGAGTCGAGGTTACGACGTCTCCTATCCGGAATGCGGTCAGGCCTTGCCGTCCGCCCGCGTGTTCGCGGTCGTGGGCGTGAACGGCGGCGTGGCCAACAGTCGCAATCACTGCCTCCATCGCGAGCTCTCGTGGGCCCATCGCTCGGTGGGCGACGGCGTGCAGGCCAAGGTTCAGCTCTACATCAACACCGGAGATCCCGGAGACCTCCACGGCAAGGCCTGGCCGCACAGCAACCTCGACCCCGTTTCCAAGTCGCGAACGAAGGACCCGTTTGGAGCCTGCCATGGCCGCAACTCGACCGCCTGCGCCTGGCAGTACGGCTGGAACATGGCGGCGCTCGACGCCAAGCGGCGAGGTGTCCACAACGCCGGGGAGTACAACTGGTGGCTCGACGTCGAGATCAGCAACTACTGGGAGTCCAACAAGGCCAACAACCGTGCGGTCCTCGCGGGCATGACCACCTACCTGCAGAACCTGGGTGCCACCGTGGGTATTTACTCTACGGGCTATCAGTGGCAGGTCATTGCCGGAGCCGTGACCAATCAGAGCCGTCTCTACTGGCTCCCGGAGTGGATCACCGGCGCCAGCACCGCTGCTCAGGCCACCAAGAACTGCCGGCAGCAGCCCCTGACCGGCGGGGGCTGGATCGTCATGAGCCAGTGGTTCACCAACTCCGCCACCATCGATCGGGACGTCTCCTGCCTCTAGCCGTCTTCTGACCGGTCACGCAGTGCGGGCGAAGATCTCTCGTTCTTCGTCAGTCATGTGCCAGGTCTGGTCCTCGTCGGGGAAGCGTCCCGACCGCACGTCGCCGGCATAGCGGCCGAGCGCCTCCAGCGTCGCGCCCCGAAGGTCGGCGTACTGACGCACGTGCTTACCGTATGAGTCCGAGAGCCCGAGGAGATCGTGCCACACCAACACCTGGCCGGAGCAGTGGGGCCCCGAGCCGATGCCGATGGTCGGGATATCGACGCGCTGGGTCACGACTCGGGCCACTTCGGACGGAACCAGCTCCAGCACCACGCCGAACGCGCCTGCCTCAGCCAGAGCCTGCGCGTCCCGCACCAGCTTGAGGGCCTGATCCGCCCGCTTGCCCTGCACCCGGTAGCCTCCGTGCGGGCTGCTGGTCTGGGGTGTCAGGCCGATATGACCCATGACCGGCATCCCCCGCCGCACCAAGGCCTCCACGATGTCGCAGACCTCTTCGCCCCCCTCCAGCTTGACGGCGTCCATGCCGCCCTCCTTCACCAGCCGAGCGGCGTTGGTCACTGCCATCTCCGGACTTAGGTAGGAGCCGAAGGGCAAATCGCCCAGGAGCAGCGGGGTGCCGGCTCCGCGCGCCACGGCCTTCATGAACACCAGCATCTCGTCGACCGTGACCGGCACCGTCGATTCGTGGCCAAGAACGAGCATGGCAAGCGAGTCACCCACGAACACGATGTCGATGCCGGCCTCCTGGGCAATCACGGCCGACGGATAGTCATAAACGGTCAGCATCACGATCTTCTCGCCGCGGCGGCTCATCGACGCCAGGCGCTCGATCGACACCTTCCTGGGCTTACCGGACATGCTTCCTGCCTCCTTCCTCACGCCACCGCCTGGGCCACGTTCAGATCCCGGATCAGTCGCAGGCCCTGAAGCGTCAGATCGAGGTCGACCAATTCGATCTCGGGGACTCGTTCGGCCATCACGGGGGCGATCTCACCCGTGGCCATGACCATAGACGCCGGGCCGAGCTCTGAGCGAAAGCGGCCGATCATCTCGCGGGTCAGACCCACGTGTCCGTACATGACACCGGACTGCACGGCCTCGGCCGTGTTGCGACTGATGGCGCGTTCCGGGAACGAGAGGCTGATCCGCCGCAGCTGGGCGGTTCGCTGCCACAACGCATCCGCCGTGACCATCAGCCCCGGAGCGATGGCGCCGCCCACGTAGCTGCCGTCGCGCGCAATGGCGTCGAACGTGGTTGCCGTGCCGAAATCCACCACGATCGCCGGCGTGCGATACAGGCGGTGGACGGCCACGGCATGCGCGATCCGGTCCGAGCCAAGCTCGAACAGCGGGTCGTACATGAGCTTGACGCCCGTGCGCGTTCCGGACCGCACCACCAGCGGCTCGACGGCGAGGTACTCGCGAATCACGTCCTCGAATACCGACAGCAGCGGCGGCACCACCGAGCCGAGGACCGCTCCGGCGACGGACGTGAGCGCGATCCCGGCTCTCTGGAAGAGCACCGAGAGCGCGACGCCATAGTCGTCAGGCGCTTGCGCGGTGTCCGTCTTGAGCCGCCAGTGCGCCCGCAGCGCCGGCCCCGCAAAAACACCCAGGTGAATGCTGCTGTTGCCGATGTCGACGGCCAGCACGTGCTCGGAGCCCGGCCGCTTGGGCCCCTCCGGTGCACTCACGATGTGGACCTCCCATGTGACATGGCTCCGGCGCATTCCCGGTGTGCCGTCAGCCACGCCAATTCCCATGCCGGTCACCGTCCGGCTGAGCGAAGGTCCTACAGCGGCGATAGGCGGCTGACGTCCACGAAGGGTACGCTGCCGCCACAATCTAGCACCCCTGGCAGGAGGTTGCGTGTGATCCGAGCGGCCGTATCCAAGCCGGTTACCTCTGATGGTGACCGCACCCGCCCAGTACGCGGGGTCAGTCCGGATCCAGACAGAGGCTGAGTCGCTCTCACGCATCGCGGAAATGCCATCGTGTGGATCCTCCCACACAAAATCAGCCGGTGACACCTGGGGCTCCCCCCTCCGTACAGGGAGCGGCATTCTTGCACACATGGGGAATCTTGACTTGCTTATTGTCAAGGTGATGCTAAACTTGAGGTGAATCAGGGCTCTTGGGCCCTGGCTCACGGGGAGGAATCCGAAGAGAGATCGGTCCGGCCGCTGATCGTCTGGCGGGGCCGTTACCTGAAGCCGACGCAAGGCACGCATTCAATGTCAGTTCCAATTTCGGCCGGTGGGCGTTCGAGCCCGCGGGCTCCTGTCTTCCGCTTGACAGTTTGGTGCCATGCGTCCTCAGCATTGGGGACCATCATCTCCTCCCGGAGCACCACTTTGATGGAACGGGCGCTCCTGGCCCGTTCAGGGAGGCGCCATGGCCAAGAAACAGAGTCCCAGCACGCTGCTGTGGTTCATTCGCCGCAAGGCCTATGTTCCACTCTGTGAGATTCGTCGCCGCTTCGACATAAACGGCGAGGATGGCTCATTCCTCGACGGCGAGGAGGGTATGCGTGTCTATGTCGGGCTTCCCGGCAACACCTCGGCCGCCATCGAGAAGCTGTGGCGACAGGGCAAGATCGGCCTGGAGCTGTCCGTCGAATTCGACTGCCAGGTTCTGATCGGCGTCTATCCCATGTATCCCGTGCGGGAGCCGCATCTGACCATTCCACCGCGGCCAATTCACGGCCGCGCCGCATCCGCCATCACCATTCCTGACGGTGCCGACGAGGTGCTCGCGGAAGAGAGCGGACAGGCGCTGGCCGCCGGAGAATAGGCTCGTATAGGCGCACATCGGCGTTCTGTAGCGGCCAACCTCCCTTTGATGAACGCTCGGGAATTTGCCGTTTCGGGTCACTAAGGCCCGGCCGTCGACCTATCGAGCCCGCCCGGGTGAACCTACCCTACGGAGACAACGTTGCTCGCCGAGGAGGCGAGGTCTTCGACGGCGAACGCGCCGGAGGCTGACTGCTCCACCATCCTGCGTTGGAATACCTCACCGAAATGACGCGCAACCACTCGGGCCACCTCTGCCACCGACGGCGGGACAGCTCCGGCCGGCGCCAGGAGCCGCTGGATGGACGTAACGCCCCGGTCACGGATGCCGCAGGGGATGATGTGCTCGAAATAGCGCAGGTCCGTGCTGACGTTGAGGGCGAAGCCGTGGGAGGTGACTCGCCCCATCTTGACGCCGATCGCGGCGATCTTCTCGGCGTCCACCCATACACCTGAGAGCCCGTCCACCCGGCCACTTTCGACGCCAAGTTCACGCAGGGACCGGATCAGCACCTCCTCCAATTGACGGATGTAGCGCAGGAGGTCGCGCCGGTCCTCGATCAGCAGGATCGGATACCCCACGAGCTGACCGGGCCCGTGGAAGGTGACGTCTCCGCCGCGGTCGGTGCGGAACAACGAGGCCCCCCTTGCCGCCAGCTGCTCCTCGGTCAGGAGGATGTTGGCCGGATCGCCCGTGCGGCCCAACGTGTAGGTGGGTGGGTGCTCGAGAAGCAGGAGGGTATCGCTCAACCGTCCGTGGCTGCGCAGCTCGCCGAGCCGCCGCTGCAGGTCCCAGGTTTCCTGGTAGGGAGCGGTCCCGAGCCAGAGCACGCCGCACGGATCTATGCCACCGATCGCCGGCTCTGGCTCACGCGTCAATGTCACACGAGCCTCGACAGGGAGCCCGGTCTCAGCCGAACTTGTACTGAACCCCGAAACCACCGCGGGGCATGACGCACGAGATGTTGTTGTACGGGCAGATCATCCGGCATGCCCCGCATTCGATGCAGTTCTCGTACGAGACCACGATGTGGTCGCCCTCCCAGTGATAGACCTCGGCCGGACAGGTCTTGGTGCACCACTTCTCTTCACAGCGGAGGCAGACGTCGTTGGAGAGGATTTCGATGTGCGAGTGATCGTCCCGGGTGATCTTGAGGAGGAAGAGCTTATCCTCCAGCTTGGCCGGCATGGGATTGTCGCTCATGATGCCTCCTGAATTGTGGTGGCTGCCTCCCGGCGGCGACGCAGCAGCTCGGACTGCTCGTGGGCATGGTAGGAGCTGCGGACCAGCGGGCCCGACTCGATGTGGGCGAATCCCATCTCCAGACCCTCCGCCTTGAGCTGCGCGAACTCGTCGGGACGCACATATCGATCGACGGGGACGTGTCGGGCCGTGGGCCGCAGATACTGGCCGATCGTCATGATATCCACGGCGTGGGCTCGAAGGTCACGCATGGTTGCTCGGATCTCATCCACCGTCTCGCCGAGCCCGACCATGATGCCCGACTTCGTGTAGCAGGTGGGGTCCAGCTGTTTCGCCCGGCGCAGCACCTCGAGGCTCACCCGATAGCGCGACCGGCCCGGACGCACCCGGGGGAAAACGCGCTCCACCGTCTCGATATTGTGGTTGAAGATGTCGGGACCGGCCTCCATGACGATGCGCAGGCTCTCCTCATTACCCTGAAAGTCGGGGGTCAGCACCTCGACCGCGCAATCGGGATTCAACTCCCGGATGCGGCGGATGGTGTCGGCGAACTGGCCTGCCCCCTGATCTGCCAGGTCGTCACGGTCAACCGAGGTCACCACCGCGTGCTTGAGCCCCATGCGGGCGGCCGCCTCGGCAACGTGCAATGGCTCCATGAGATCCAGCTCGTGCGGCCTGCCCGAGGTGACGGCACAGTAGCGACAGGCGCGCGTGCACACGTCCCCGAGAATCATGAACGTGGCCGTACGGTGACCCCAGCATTCGCCGATGTTGGGGCAGCGAGCCTCCTCGCAGACCGTATGGAGCCGCAGCTCCCGCATGATCTCCTTCAGCTCGAGGTAGTTGTCCCCGGCCGGAAGCCGCACCTTCAGCCAGTCCGGCCGCTCTGGTGGCCGCCCGGGAATCAGCCCGATGGGGGCCGTGGTCATGCCCGGCCCCCGCGGCTCGACGGTTCGGAACCGGCGGCTTGACGCGCGCTCAGAGCGGGCAGTCCGAGGGCCAGTTTTCCAGCCGCCGGCGAATGAACTGCAGGAAGTCGGCAACCGTGGCCCCGTCGAGGGTGCGGTGGTCGAAGGACATGCACAGGTTCATGATGTGGCGAATGGCGATGGAGTCGTCGGCCATGACCCGGACGCGCTTCACGATGGCGTCGGCGCTCAGAATGCCGGCCTGCGGATAGTTGATGATGGAGACCGACCACACCGATCCAATGGCTCCGGTGTTGTTCAGCGTGAACGTGCCGCCGGAGACGTCGTCGGGTGTGAGCTTGCGGTTTCGGGCTCGCTGCGTCAGGTCGTTGATGGCGTGCGCCAGGCCTCCCAGGCTGAGCCGATCCGCGTTCTTGATGTTGGGCACGATCAACCCGTCGGCGGCGGCCACCGCCAGACCGAGATTGATGGTCTTCTTGACGATGATCTTGTCGCCTCCCCACTCGCTGTTGACGAGCGGGTATTGCTTCAGCGCCTCGACGGTGGCCATGCTCACGAAGGCCATGAACGACAGGGAGATGCCCTCTTGCTGCTGCCACCGAGCCTTGTTTGCCTCCCGGTATTGAACCACCGGCGTCATGTCGACCTCGATCATGGAGGTCGCGTGTGGGAGCGTGTACTTGCTCTTGACCATGTGCTCCGCAATCATCCGCCGCACGGGCGAAACCGGAACGATCTCGGTTTCCATGCCCGACGGTGCGGAAACGGGTGAGGCCGTCTGAGCTGCCGGCGCCGGAGCGGGGCTGGGTGGAGCGATCTGCGGAGCAGGAGGTGCCGCCGAGGGGGCGGTCGCTGGAGCGGTTGCCGGGCCCGAACGACTGGTCTCGATGAACTGCAGAATGTCCTTCTTGCTCACCCGACCGCCGATTCCCGTTCCCCGCACCTGCGAAAGGTCCACGTTGTGTTCGGCTGCCAGACGCTGGACCAGTGGCGAGGAACGAACCACGCGGCGCGCCCCGTCGGGTCCCTCGGCCTCTCCGTTCAAGACCGCAGTGCCGGCCTGCGGTGATGCCGGAGCGGGCGCTGCCCCGCCGCCCGAAGGGGCCTGCGTGGGCGCTGCGGTCGCGGCCGGCGAGCCCTGCGTTGGCTGCGATCCCGAACCGCGACTCGTGGCCGGGGTTGCGCTGGTCGCAGCGCCGGCACCGCTGACCTCGCCGGCGTCTCCGATGACGGCGATCTCCTCGCCCACCGCAACCGTGGCGCCTTCCTCGGCTGAGATCTTCTGCAGCGTACCGGCCACCGGCGAGGGGATCTCGGCGTTGACCTTATCGGTCACGACCTCGACGATCGGTTCGTCCTTGGCGATCTGGTCGCCTTGCTGCTTCAGCCACTTGCCGATCACGCCCTCGGCGACCGATTCCCCCAGCTGTGGCATCACGATCTGGGTTGCCATTGCTCTCTCCTCGCTCCGCCGCTTCCGGCCTCAGTAGGCGGCCAGCTGCCTGGCGGCGGCGGCAATCTTCTCCGCGTTGGGCAAAAACGCGTCTTCCAATGGAGGCGCATAGGGTACCGGCGTGTCGGGCGCCGCCACCCGCGTGACCGGCCCATCCAGATACTCGAAGGCGTCCTGACTGATGATGGCCGCCACTTCGGCGCCTACCCCGTACGACAGCGTGTCCTCGGTGACGACCAACGCCTTGCCCGTCTTCTTGACGGAATCGAGGATGGCCGTCCGGTCGAGCGGCAGGATCGTGCGCAGATCGACAACCTCCATGTCCACGCCCTCGCCTGCCAGCTGCTCGGCCGCCGTCAGCGACTGGTGGACCATGGCGCCGTAGGTGAGGATGCTCATATCCTCGCCGGATCGCTTGACGTCCGCCTTGCCGATGGGGACCGTGTAGTCCTCCTCGGGGACTTCGCTCTTGATCCGCCGGTAGAGGAACTTGTGCTCGAAGTAGATGACCGGATCGTCGTCGCGGACGGCCGCTTTCATCAGGCCCTTGGCGTCGTACGGCGTCGACGGCACCACCACCTTGAGCCCCGGCGTGTGGGCGAACCACCCCTCGGGGCTCTGGGAGTGGAACGGGCCGCCGTGGGTCCCGGCACCCGAAGGGCCGCGAATCACCATGGGGACGGCCATGCCGTTCCGGTAATGAAGCTTGGCGGCCATATTGACGATTTGGTCGAAGGCACAGGCGATGAAATCGGCGAACTGCATTTCGGCGATGGGCCGCTGCCCCAGAAGCGCCGAGCCAATCGCCGCACCAACAATGGCAGACTCCGAAAGGGGCGTATCGATCACCCGGCTCTCGCCGAACTCCTCCTGGAAACCCGCCGTTACCTTGAAAGCGCCGCCGTAGACGCCCACGTCCTCACCGAGGATGTAGACGCTCTCGTCGCGCCGCATCTCTTCCCGCATGCCGTCCCGAACGGCCTCGAGATAGGTAACCTCGGGCATGCTTGTCGCTGCCTCCATCCGCAACATGGCGTCACGTCGACGCCCTCCCGATGATACTTGGCGCATCCGGCGGCGCGGTTCTCCCTGGTGTCGAGGACCGGCTCTCCAGCGCGCCCCGGTGGCGTGAGCTGATGCGTCGACCCCTTCGTGGCAGAATCCGGCTGATATGAGGGGGCATCTGATGCGACGGCCGGCAACCAGGACTGTGCCCGGGTCGAGTACGCCCATCGACGAAACCGCGGCGCTGCCCGCCTCCCGCTATACCGATCCCGCCGTCTTCGAGCACGAACAGCGCTCGATCTTCTCAGCCTCCTGGCAATTCGTGGGCATGATCGAGGAGGTCGCCCGCCCTGGTGACTTCTTCACCGCCGACGCCGGACGGCTTCCGGTCCTCGTCGTCCGTGACGACTCGAGCTTGCGCGCCTTCGCCAACGTCTGCCGGCATCGAGGCTCGGTCCTCGTGCAGGAAGCGTCCGGCAGCCGCCGGTCTCTCCAATGCGGGTACCACGCCTGGACCTACGACCTCGACGGATCGCTGCGTGCCGCCCCGGGATCAAAGGATGAGGCCGGGTTCGACGCCGCGGCGCTTCATCTCTACCCCCTCAGCGTCGACACCTGGGGACCGCTGGTGTTCGTCAATCCGGATCGAGACGCCTCCCCGCTGAGCGACACCCTCGCCGAGCTGCCCCAGCTGACGAGGGACACGGGCGCCCGCCTGGGGGAGATTCGGCGCCGGCGCACCCAACGCTACGAGATCCGCGCGAACTGGAAGGTCGTGGTCGACAACTATCTGGAGTGCTACCACTGTCGTGTCGCGCATCCGAGCTTCTGTGATGTTGTCGATGTCGGCGACTACGCCGTCGAGGAATATGGCCGCTTCTCCGTTCAACGCGCACCGGGTCGCGGCATTGAGGCCGGCGCTCCGGTAACCGCCGGCTTCTACGCCTACCTCTGGCCGAACTTCGCCCTCAACATCTATCCGGGGGCCGGCCATGTCTCGCTCAATCGCTTCGAGCCGCTGGACGTAGATCGGACGCTCGCGATCTTCGACTACTGCTTCCTGGACGGGACTCCCGAGTCGGAGATCGACGACTTCGCCGCCTTCGTCGACCAGGTTCAGCGGGAGGACACAGCGCTCTGCGAGTCGGTCCAGCGCGGTCTGAGATCGGGTGTATTCGATCAGGGGCGCCTGATGCTGTCGCGGGAACGGGCGCTTCGCCATTTCCAGAATCTGGTTCGCGCAGCCCTTGCCCTGCCGGTCGAATGATGTCGCGGAGGTACGACGAGGGCGGCCCCAGCCCGGGTCAATCGTCCGGCTTCGAGGGGATCACGGCCGTGCGGCCGGGACTGTCAGCCCCTGCACGCCCCAGCATTGCAGGTCTCCGTTCTCGTGCACCGCGCACAGATCCCCCGGCTCTTCGTCGTCTCCCCACCCCACGCTGATCTCCTTGTACCTCCCGTGCGTCCAGGGTACCGGGCCTTGGTCATCCCCCACGCACGAGATCCGGTGCGATGGTCGCAGCCCGCACAGCGGTCCATGGATGCCGCCCGGCTGAATGTCGACGAACTGACCGGACAAGGGCTGCGCTGGTCCGCCAAAGTAATTTTGCCCCCAGCACACGGCGTCCCCGTCCTGCCGCACTCCACAGGCGTTGTACCCACCCGCACGCACCACCTTGAACTTTCCCGTCGGTGGGTCCGTCACCCCCTCAGATCCCCCGTACGGCCCCGTGTCGTCTCCCCAACACACCAGCCTTCCCGACGGCCGCACCCCGCACCCAAAGTCCGCCCCGTAGCTCGTCCCCACGCTCACCTGCACAAACTTCCCCCCAGGCGGCGCCGATATCCCGCCCACACACACGATCCGCTCCTCAGCCGTCAGCGCGCACACCGACCCCTCACCCGCGCTCACCGCCCTATACCCTCCCTTCGCCGTCGGACCAAACGGTCCCCTTCCCCCGCTGCTCCAGCAGGTGATCGCTCCACTCCGCCGCAGCCCGCACCCAAAGACGCTCCCCAAGGTCACCGCACTGAAGTCCCTTCCCGTCGGCTGGTTCTGCTGCGCCGGCCCCACGCACACGATCGTCCCGTCCGCACGCAGCCCGCAATCCGACCAGTATCCTCCCCCCGCCGACGAGACAAACGGTGACCCCGGCACCGCCAGCTCACCCCAAAATCCATCTCCCCAACACGTGATCGATCCATCCGTCCGCAGTCCGCACGCGTACTCGTCGTCCTCGCCGGCGCTCACCTGCGTGAACTCGCCCTTCGGCGGCTTCAGCCACTTCGTCGACCATCACCCCAGCACGCAATCACTCCCGATACCCGTACCCCACAGGCAAACGAGCCTCCCGAGCTCACTCCCTCAAACTTCCCCGACGGCGCCTCACGCTGGTGGAACTGGTCGTTCCCCCAACACACCACCGTGTGATTCACTCGAAGCCCACACCCCTGTCGCTGAATGTGGTGGTACCCATAGAACTCGCCCGTACTTACGGCCAAGTAGCGACCCGACGGAGGCGAATCGCCGTACCAGCTGTGCGACCCGCCGGCTTCTCGCTAGGCCCCGCCAATCGTGGCGTAGTCGCCCACGAGGAGCCGGTAGGGCGGCTCGTCCTCGTCAATCTCCGGAAAGCGCGCGACGGGCGCCAGGAAACGATTGTCGCGTTCGTCGTCGTTGACCAGCGACACCTCGCCGATCACCGTTCTCTCTCCCTCTGGCCAGAAGCGGTGGTACAGCCGCGGCGGAAGGGTGATGCTTTCTCCCGGCGTCAGGTCGACGATGCCGCCCGCGGGCACGGCCCGCGTCACGGCGTCGACCTCAACTCGGGTGTCGGACGCCGACAGTGCGCCATCCGGATCGGCCTCCCAAACCTGGACCCGAAGGGTGCCGCCGCCCCGATTGATGATGTCTTCGGTCTTGACCTCGTGATAGTGCGCGGGCGTCACCTGACCGGCCTCGGCAATCAAAATCTTCTCGCAGTAGAGCTTGCCCCGCCCCGCGGACAGTGCGTCCGGGGAGCCATTCCGGAGGGTGAACAGGACCAGCCCGGTCCGCGCAAAGTCGCCGGAGCCGAAGTCCGTGATGTCCCAGCCCAGCCGAAGCCGAATGATCTCCCCGGCACCGGCGCGCTCACGCCACTCCTCGGGGCGCCAGAATGCGAACGGCGGTAGATGGAAGCGCCGTTCCTCCAGAAACCGCTCCGCTTCCCGGATCGCTCCGTTCACCTGCGAACGTCTCATGTCGCTACCCCGCCGTCACTTCGGCGGGACGTCGTACCCGCCGGCGTCTCGCCGTATTCGACGCCTGCTAATTGCTCGCGAAGTGTTTGCTCGTGTGTTTCGCCGGCCGCCAACAGATTCATGAAATCCAACGAAGCGGCTCGAATGGGCATCCGCCCAGGATGATCGACTACCTGCGGGGGCCTCGCCCTGACGGCTGAAGAGCCGGTACCCTTCCCGCCTCCTGTCCCTTACTCATGTCCCGACTACCTTGGCCGCAGGCGTCTTCGATCCCGCTACAGGTGAATCGCTGCGCCCTCGGCGGCGTGGGCGGCCTCGCCGAGCGCCTCCGAAAGGGTGGGGTGCGGGTGGATGTTGTAGGCAAGCTCCCAGGGTGTTCCTTCCAGGAACTTGCCCAGGGCGGCCTCGGCGATGAACTCCGTAACGTTGGGGCCGATCATGTGGACCCCGAGCACATCCCCCGTCCGCTTGTCTCCGATCACCTTGATCCAGCCGACCGCCTCGTTGAGAATGGGCGCCTTGGAATTCGCGCTGAAGGGGAACTTGCCGACCTCGATCTCCCGGCCGTCGGCCCGGGCGTCCTGCTCCCGCAGACCGATCGCGGCCACCTGCGGGAAGGAGAACACTGGCTGCGGCACGCGATTGGGATCGACCCGGTTGAAGGTGTTCTTCCCGGCGATGGACTCCACGGCGAGGATCCCCTCGGCGTAAGCCTCGTGCGCCAGCCCGAATCCTCCGGTCACGTCGCCGATCGCATACACGCCCGGTACATTGGTGCGCTGGTTGTCGCCGGCGCTGATATAGCCGCGGTCCATGTTCAGGCCCAGCTTCTCGGTCCCAGCGGTCACGGCCTCGCGACCCACGGCCACCAGCATGCGCTCGGCCTTCAGCTCCTGCCTGTCCTTGCCCTTGGCGGCCACCGCGATGGAGACGCCGTCGCGGCCGACCTTCAGGCTCTCAAAGTCGGCCGTGGTGTCCGTCAGCACCTTGATTCCACGACGGCCGAACAGCCGCCCCAGCTCGATGCCCAGCTCCTGATCCATCAACGGAATGAGCGTGGGCAGCAGCTCCACCACCGTCACGTCCACGCCGAAGGCGTGATAGTAGGAGGCGAACTCGACCGAGATCACGCCGCCGCCGAGGATGATGAGCGAGCCGGGCATGGCCTCCAGATTCACGGCATGGTCACTCGTGTAAACCGTCTTGCCGTCGATGGGAAGACCAAAGGTGCGGGGCCGTGACCCGGTAGCGATGACCAGATTCTTGCCCTCGACAAGGCGCTCACCGTTCTTGGTCTTGACGCGCACCTGTCGGGGTGATTCCGCCACGCCGTCGCCCTCGATGACCTCGATCTTGTTCTTTTTCATCAAGAACTGCACGCCCTTGAAGTTCTTGTCCACGATGCCGTTCTTGAACTTCATGAGCCGGCCGTAATCGTAGCCGATCCCCTCGGCGGTGAGGCCCCAGACCTCGCGCTCCTGCATCTGCGTGAAGACGTGGGCGCTCTCCAGGAACGCCTTGGTGGGAATGCAGCCATAGTGCAGGCAGGTGCCGCCCAGCTTGTGCCGCTCGATCAGCGCCGTCTTCAATCCCAGCTGGGCGGCCCTGATGGCGGCGACATAGCCTGCCGATCCCCCGCCCAGAATCACCACATCATGCTGCTCGGCCATGACTCTCTCCTCTCCCACCCGCGGACCGACCGAAGCGCTGCCGGTCGTCGGCGGCCTTCAGGGGCCGCACCCTGATTGTGATACGCCTTCGGGCTCGCGGCATCCTCTGCCGGCGCACCCGCTAGAGCAGCGCCAAGACCGGATGTTCGAGCGTCCGGCGCAGATCGGCCAGGAAGGCGGCGGCATCGGCGCCGTAGATGACCCGGTGATCGCACGATAGCGTTACCCGCATGCGCGCCCGAACCGCAATTTCTCCCTCGACGACCACCGGCCTTTCGACGATCGCACCGACGGCCAGAATGGCGCTCTCGGGCGGATTGATGATGGCCGTGAACTGGTCGACGCCGAACATCCCCAGATTGGAGACGGTAAAGGTGCCGCCTTCCAGGTCTCCCTGCTTGAGCTTGCCGTCCCGGGCACGCGCGGCCAGGTCGCGGGTCTCTCCGGCGATCTGGCGGAGGCCCTTGCGATCCACGTCTCGAACGACGGGAACGATGAGGCCGTCGGCCAGATTCACGGCCATCCCCACGTGTACGGAGCCGTGACGGATTAGGCGACCCTCCCGGTAGCTGGCATTCACCTGCGGGAATCGGGACAGCACCACTCCCACAGCCTTGACGACCAGATCGTTGAAGCTGACCTTCAGATCCGGCTCCGCCTCGTTGATCTGGGCGCGCATGCGCACGGCATGGGTCATGTCGATTTCGGCCGTCACATAGAAGTGGGGAGCCGTGTACATGCTTTCCGCGAGGCGCCGGCCCACGGCCTGCTGCATGCGCGATAGGGACAGCTCTTCGTCGGCCTCGGTCAAGCGGGCGGGGATCGCTTGGGGCGGCTCGATTTCGGGCGCCGCCCTTTGCTGACCGCTCTGGGCGAACGCCTCCACGTCGTCTCGAGTGATGCGTCCACCGGGGCCGGTGCCCTGAATCTGCCGCAGGTCCACGCCCCGCTGCTCGGCGGTGCGTCGGGCCAGCGGAGAGGCCTTCACCCGCCCGTCCCGCGTTCCTTCCCGCGGCTCGGTCGAGGCCGCCTCGGCCGGCTGGGGGGCGGGCGTCGGGGCCGGCTTTGCCGGAGCTGCCGGCTCGGCTCGTGCCTCGGTCTGCGCGCCGTCGCCCTGGATCTGTTCCAGCTCGGCCGCATCCGCGGCCACCAGGCCGATGGGCGCTCCCACGTCCGCCGTCTCGCCCTCGGCGACCATGATCTTGGCCAGAATCCCGTCCGCGTAGGATTCCAGATCCATGTTGGCCTTGTCGGTCTCAATCTCGAGAAGCACATCACCGCGCTTGACCGGGTCGCCGGCCCGCTTGTTCCAGCGGGCCACGGTGCCGCGGTCCATGGTGTCGGAGAGGCGAGGCATCACGATCTCAGTGGGCATGGCCACCTCCCACCACGCGCTCGGCCAGCGCGACCGGCCGGCTCACGCGCTCGCCGCCACCGGACGCCGTCCCTCCACCATGCCCGTGACCCGCTCCACGATGCCGTCCACCGAGGGGGTCGCGGCCGCTTCCAGGTTGGTGGCGTACGGGAGAGGGACCTCCTTGCCGGCGATGCGCTCGACCGGATGGTCGAGGTCGTCGAAGGCCAGCTCCTGGATCTGAGCGGCGATCTCGGCGCCCACGCCGTAGGAGCGCCATCCCTCCTCTACAAAGGCCGCGCGGTTGGTCTTGCGAACCGAGCCAAGCACCGTCTCGATATCCAGGGGCCGCAGCGAGCGCAGGTCGACCACCTCGGCGTCGATGCCATCCCCGGCCAGTCGCTCGGCCGCCTGCAGCGTGACGCCCACCATGCGGGAATAGGTCACAAGCGTGACGTCGCTGCCTTTGCGCCGCACCACCGCCTGGCCGAGGGGGACCAGGTGCTCGCCGGCGGGCACCTCACCGCTTTCGTTGTAGAGCAGCACGTTCTCGACGAAGAGGATGGGGTTGTCGTCGCGAATAGCCGTCTTCAGCATTCCCTTGGCATCGGCGGGCGTGCCCGGCGCGACCACGTACATGCCCGGGACATAGGCGCACCAGACCTCGAGCACCTGCGAATGCTGGCAGGAGAGCTGATGGCCGGCGCCGCTCGGGGTTCTCACCACCAGCGGGACGCGCGCGTGGCCATTGAACATGTAGGGGATCTTGGCGGCATTGTTGACCAGCTGGTCAATGCCGACCAGCAGGAAGTTGATGGTCATGATCTCACAGACGGGCCGCAGGCCGGTCATGGCGGCGCCGATACCGGCGCCGATGATGCCCTCTTCCGCGATGGGCGTGTCGATGATGCGGCGATCGCCGAACTCCTCAACCAGGCCCTGACTCACCTTGTAGGAGCCGCCGAAGGAGCCCACCTCCTCACCCATGAGGATGACGCGGTCGTCGCGCTGCATCTCCTCACGCAGGGCCTCGCGGAGGGCCTCACGATAGGTCAGCTCAGGCATGCCATCTCCCTGTCTCCGGCCACCGGTAGAGCCGTTCTCCGGACCGAACGGCTAGGAATCGGCCACATAGAGATGCTCGTAGAGGGTGTCCAGCGCGGGCTGCGGGCTCTGGTCGGCGAACTCAACCGCCTCGCCGACCACCCGGTCGGCGGCTAGCTCGTTTTCATGAAAGTCGTCTTCGCTGAGGAGCCCCGCCTCCAGCACCACCTTCTCGAACTGGCCGATGGGGTCGCGCTCCCGCCACTCCTGAATCTCCTCGGCCGTCCGGTAGCTGCGGCCGGCGTCGGCAACCGAATGGCCGCGGTACCGGTACGTGTTGGACTCGACGAGGCTTGGCCCGTCCCCGCGAGCGGCACGCTCTCGCGCTTGCTCCATGGCTCGCTTGACGGCAAAGAAGTCCATGCCGTCGACGCGCTCCGATGGGATCCCGTAGCCGTCGGCCTTTCGCCACAGGTCGGTGATGGCCGAGGCGCGAGCCACCGCCATGCCCATGCCGTACTGATTGTTGACCAGGTACATCACCACGGGCAGCTTCCAGAGACCGATCATGTTCATCGATTCGTGAAAGGAGCCGATGTTGGTGGCGCCGTCGGCGGTGAAGCAGAGGGTGACCTCGTCGGTCTGCCGGTACTTGGACGACAGGCCCGTGCCGATGGCAAGGGGCATCTGGCCGCCCACGATCCCGTAGCCGCCGAGAAACCTTCGCTCCGCGTCGAAGAGATGCATGGAGCCGCCCCGGCCGCCGGCAACGCCGGTCTCGCGGCCGTACAGCTCCGCCATCACCGCGGCCGGCTCGGTGCCGCGTGCCAGGATGTGGCCATGCTCGCGGTAATAGCTGATGATCCAGTCGTTCTCGCGCATGGGCATCACCGCGCCGACCACCGCTGCTTCCTCGCCGATGTTCAGGTGGCAGTAGCCGCCGATCTTGGCCCGCGTGTACATCTCGAAGGCCTTCTCCTCGAAGCGGCGGATCATGACCATCAGATAGTGGGCATGCCGAAGCTCGTCGGCGGATTCGTGGATCCGGGGCCGGCCGCCCTTGGTCGCGGTCTTCTCTGCCTGTTGCACCATGTCCGCTACCGTTTCGTTCCTAATGGGCCAGCGGTCGCCGGCCGGCGCTCCGATTCGCGGACAGCACCGGCTTGTCCGCCGGAGCCTCCTCCAGCCCTCGCCGGTCGAGAACTCACGGGAGGCGCCTTACGCCGGTCGGCCTGCGGACCGATTCACGCCAATTATACGGACGGGGCGTCCACCAGACTGCCGGCGAGCATCCGCAGCTCCGCCTCGTATGGTTGGACCAACCGGGCGGGAACAAGCGCTTCGTAGGCGCGATGGAGATGACTTCGCAGCTCGGCAGCCATCTCCTCTCGGACCCCGGTGGATTCGATGACATCGGAGATCACGGCCGGATCAGTGTGCTCGCTCACGGCACGGGATGAGGACGCCACTTGACTTTCTGAGGCGGGATGGTGTAACCATAGACGCTACTCGGCCGCACCGGTGGCAAGTCGAGGAGGATGACTGTCCCGGGACTCGACATGCTACCCATGGAGACGTGCGCGCTGAAGTCAGTAGCAGGCGCGGGCTGAAGGGCCTCTTCGGGTCTCTCGGCGCGAGATCGGCATCCGGAGCCGGCTTGATGCTGTCTTTTGGCGTTGCATTCATGCCGGCGGCGCCCGCCATACATATGGATTCGCCAGGTTGGTCAATCGTCGCCAGCCCCAGTCCCGCGATCCGAGACGGGGCGTTTTATTCCGTCTCGTGCGGCGCTTCCGGGATGTGTATGGCAGCCGGCCTTCTTGGTGCGAACGTCGAAGTGTTGAGACCCACCAGCAAGGGTTCGAGTTGGGCGAAATTGCCGGTGCCTGTCCCCGCGGGCAGCGCGGGCAGTTTCGGACTCGAGGCGGTGTCCTGCACTTCTGCAACGGCCTGCACCGTCCTCGGGGGTTATACGTCGAACGGCAGCGCCGTAATGGTAGCCGAGCGATGGAATGGCAGCACGTGGTCGATGCAGACGATACCGAGTCCGAGTGGTAGCACCGCATCCTCGCTGCTCGCCATTTCGTGTGGGTCGGCGACCACATGCATGGCTGTGGGCAATTACTCTACCGCGACCTCTCCGTATCTATTGCTCACGGCGAGCTGGAAGGGCTCCAAATGGAAGGTCGTGCCCGCTGCGAGTGTGGGTAATGCGCTAACCACGCTCTCTGGCGTATCCTGCAGCTCCGCCAACGCCTGCGTTGCCGTCGGTCAGTCGGGGCAAGATGTCGAGCGCTGGAATGGCCGGAAGTGGAAGGCTCAGTCCCTTCCCCAACCGGCTGGCGGCATACGCGAGCTAAACGCCGTGTCCTGCAAGTCTGCGACCTGGTGCACGGCCGTTGGAGAGTTCAATGATGGTGGGCCGCCCGCTATTGTTGCGTGGAATGGGCGTCACTGGAAAATGCAATCGGCCCCCGAGCCTCCCGACGGCGGTTATGGAGTTTACTCACGGGCCGTGTCCTGCGCCTCTGCCACGTCGTGCTCACTCGTCGGTGACTACGGCTACTGCTCGACTGCGTGCCACAATCTGACCGGGCCAACGCAGGAACTGACGTTCGCGGAACATTGGAACGGCAGTGCCTGGTCCCTCAAGACGACAGGGAATCCACTCGGGGATAGTCCGAACAACGAGCTCCTGGGCGTCTCGTGCGCCGCGGTCAAGGCGTGCACGGCCGTTGGCGTGTTCGCGAACATTCGCGGCACACAACAGACACTTGTCGAACAGTGGGATGGTGGTCCGTGGACCACCCAGCCAAGCTTGAATCCGATCGCCATCATCAGCGATGGGCTGACAGCAGTGTCCTGTCCCTCGGCTACGGCGTGCACGGCCGTGGGAGCAATAGGCGGCAACCTTGAGACGCTGGCGGAGGTGTGGAACGGGCACAAATGGGCGGTCCAACGGATCCCGACTCCCACGGTGCGGCCCGGCAGCGGGGATGGCGCATCCGGGTTCCTGAACGGTGTATCGTGCCCATCCACGTCGATGTGCATGGCCGTAGGACAGCAGAACGTCGCCCACTACGGGCAACCCACTGGGCCGTCGGATCTCTCAGAACTCCGGAAGGGCGGGAAGTGGAAGATCCTGACAACGCCGAACGGGTCGACGAACCAGGATGACCTGCTGTCGGTCTCGTGCTCGTCCGCGAAGTTCTGCGTGGCCGATGGCACCGCAGGCACGAGTGCCCTGCTTGAGTCCTGGGATGGCTCATCCTGGACAATCGAGACCGTACCGCTTCCATCCACCAACTATGGAAGCCAGCTCTTCGGCGTGTCGTGCTCGTCATCATCGGCCTGCACGGCGACCGGGGCGTACACCAACAGCGGCGGTGTGAGTGTTCCCCTGGTAGCGCGATGGAATGGCGCCAAGTGGTCCAGGCAGGGGGCCCCGTCTCCGTCCGGATCGGCCGGATCGGCGTTCTATGGGGTCTCGTGTTGGGCCACCCGTTCCTGCATCGCCGTCGGCACCTCAGGCCAACCGCTCTCCGAGCTCTGGAACGGGAAAAAGTGGGTGCCCCAGCCCATCCCGCTCACCTCCGACGGAACCCTTAGCTTCCCATACGCGGTGTCATGTCGCTCCTTGACCTTCTGCGAAGCCACCGCTTCCGGGATTCCCTCAACCTTTGCCGGAGCATTGGGTTGGAAGCGGTCGAAATGGTCCGTGCAGTCCGTACCATCTCCGGATTTGGATTCATACAGCGGCCTTACGGGCGTGTCCTGTGGATCTGACGGTGTCTGTTTCGCCGTGGGTGGCGGCTATATCGGGTCCACACCGCCCAGCTTGCCGACCCTCATCGAGCGCTACATACCCTAGCCGGCTCAGCCGTGCGGAATCGATATCGTCGGTTTTGAGCGGTGGGATGTTCCCTTGCCGAGATTCAGTCGGTACGGGCCAGAGCTTTAACAACCGCGGCACGGGCTCAAGGAAGACGCCTTAGGCCGCTCGGCCTGCGGTTGGACCCTCGTCAGTTATGCAGAGGCGACATCCACCAGACTGCCGGCGAGCGCCCGCAGCTCCGCCTCGTATGGTTGGACCAACCGGGCGGGAGCAAGCGCTTCGTAGGCGCGATGGAGATGACTTCGCAGCTCGGCAGCCATCTCCTCTCGGACCCCGGTGGATTCGATGACATCGGAGATCACGGCCGGGTCTTCGTCCCGGCGGAGATCGTAGAAGCCGTGCAGGCGGTCGAGATCCATGCCGCGGGCGCGCTCCAGCGCCAGCAGAACGGGGAGGCTCTTCTTGCGGTTGAGGATGTCCTTGGCCGGCGCCTTCCCGGTTTGCTCGAGACCGGCCCAGATGCCCCGTACATCGTCACAGATCTGGAAGGCGAGGCCGAAATGGCGGCCAAACTCGGTAAGCGCCTCGACCTGGGTCTCCGACCCGCCACCGAGACGCCCTCCGGCCTCGCAGCTGAAGGCGATGATGGCTCCGCTCTTCAGACCGATCATCTCGAAGTATTCGGCGCTGGAAACGTCCATACGTCGCTCGAAGCTCATGTCCAGATACTGGCCCTCGGTGAGCGCCAGGGCCGTCTCCTGAAACCGGCGGCTGATCTCGCCGTCACCGGAGGAGCTGAGCGCCGCCAGCCCGGAGAGCGCGAGCATGGCGTCGCCGGCGTTGATGGCCAGCGGCTCACCCCACAGCTTCCACAGGGAAGGGCGGTGATGCCGGGACTCATCATGGTCCTCGATGTCGTCGTGGATGAGGGAGAAGTTATGCAGGAACTCGATGGCCGCCGCCATGGGCAGGGCGTCCTCCCAGCGACCCCCCACGCCGTCACACGCCAGAAGGCAGAGCAGGGGACGGAAACGCTTCCCGCGGGGGCCACTCACGGGCTCCAGCGATTCGCTGCACCACCCCATGTGGTACGCGAGCATCTGGTAGTGATGGCCGACCGGCGTGCGCTGCGAGAGCCACGCCTGAAGCTCGGCTTCGAGCGCGTGCACGTACCGGTGGGTGATGGAGGTGGGCAGCGCCATGGCCATACGTCGAAGTCTACGGCGAGCGACGGGTGACCCGACGACCGGCGCTCGGAGAAAAGAAACGGAGCGCCCGTCGGCTTTCGCCGTCGGACGCTCCGCCCTAAGCCGGAGGCGGTGGTGTGGTGATCAGCAGTTGGTGCCGACCACGTAGGAGGTGTTGCCGCTGGCCGAGTCCGCGCCCTCGAGCAAACCACCGCTGGCGTTGGTGCCGACCTCCTCAAAGGTCTGCGCGGACGGGTGATCGAGGATGCTCTTGAGGGCGGGAGGCGTCACCTTGGGGGTGAGCTGTGGCCCGAAGGCGGTCCAGGGGGCCGTGATCGAGATGAGGCCGTGGGCGGCGTCGACGGTGCCGGTCGCGGTGCCGTCGGGGTTGTACTGCGTCCCGCCCGAGGGGCTCTTCGTGATGTGGCCGTAGTTGAAGGCGTACTTGGCCAGCGTGGACGGATCGTAGGTGGCTTCGAAGAAGTAGGTCGTGCCCTGATATCCAAACAGGAGGTACCAGGTGTCGCCGGTTCCGGCGATCTCGGGCGTGCCGCCCGGACCGTCGTTCAGGCTCTTGACCCGCAGCACGCCGGTGAGCGTTTTCTTGCCGGAGTCGGTGGAGATGCCGCCGGAGACGATATCCAGCGAGTCGACGTTGCCCGTCGATCCGATGGGATTGGCATCACCCGTGGGGTCGTAGAAGAGCGTGCAGGCCGGAGACGGCACGGGCGTCTTGGTGATCTTGGCCGGCGGCTTGGCGATCTGCTTGATCATCTGGCCGATGTCGAACGAGCCGTTGCCGGTCGCGTAGTCCCAGCCGGGCGTGGCCGGATAGGGCCCGGTGTCGCCCAGGGTCACGTCGTGGAAGCCGCTGGTGCCGGCGGCGGCATAGAGATTCGGTGAGGCGAAGCCGATCTTGTTGTTGTGGGCCGTCTCGATCCGAGCCCAGGACCCGAGGGAAAGCGGCGATGCGAGGCTGGTGCCGCCGTTGGAGGTCGGTGCGCCGGCGCTGTAGAAGTTGGCGGCGGACAGGAGGAAGTCGGCATCCATGGCCACGTCGGGAACGTCGCGGCCCAGACATACCGGCACCTGGGCAACGCAGCTGGTTCCGGTAGGAGGCGCGACGCCGGTCTGCCAGTAGGGCTGGTACTCGAAGTAGCTGGGGCCACCGCCGCCGGCGACCCAGGCCAGCTCTTCGTTGTAGCTGCCGTCTGTGTTCGTGGTGAGCGTCGTACCGCCCGCCGCGGTGACATAGGGCGACGATGCCGGGTAGTTGACGAACGGCTCGCCGCCGGGTACGCCATTGGTCAGACCCGTGACGGCGCAGAACCCGCCGCTATCGCCGGCAGAGGCAAACACGGTCTGCCCCTGGGCGGCCGCTTCGGCCATCGCCTCGTCGTTGGCGACCATGAAGCCGTCGAGGTAGGCGAGGTACTCGCACTCGCCGAAGGAGGCGCTGCCCGCCTTGGCCTTGTCCTGGGTCACGAAGCTGTTGAACTCCAGGGCCACGTCGCCGTCAGTCAGCGAGGTGGCGTCATAGATGAAGAGGCGCTTGACGTCGCCGGCCAGGCCGGTCGACGTCTGAGTATCCATGTCGAACTCCGTCAGACCGGCCGTATCGGTGCTGGGAATGCCGGTATGCACCACGCTCACCGGCACTCGAGGCAGGTGGGCGCAGGTGCTGGGATCCTTGGGGTTCGAGCAATGAACGTTGTTGGGGTCCTTCTCGTAGAGGCGCAGATCCTTGACGACCTGGGTCACATCGCCCTCGGCGAAGATGGCGATGGCCGTCTTCTTGGCGCTCACGGTGCCGGAGGCGCCGTAGGCCTTCTGGAACCCAGGCGCCCAGTAGCTGTTGGGAACGTTGGGGACGTTCGGCGTGGCCTCGGTTTTCGGCGTGGCCGGGAAAGACATCTTGATCGCGTTGCTCAATCCGAGGACGGCCACGATGAACTGGCCGTACACGGCCGGGACCATGGCCGGCTGGACATTGGCATAGACCTTCTGACCGTTCTGGAGAAAGGCATCGATTTTGGTGTTGAAGGCCTTGTCAACCTGGGCCGCGGTGCCGGCGGCGGTGACGTAGATGTGATTGCCGCTGGCATGAATGCCGCTGAAGCCCTCACCGGCCAGGTAGTTCTTGACCTGGTCCACCTGGCTGGCGGTGGGGCCGAACCTGGCCGTGAACTGGGCGGGCGTGAGCGACTGACCGTACATGGGGCTGCCGGCCGTATTCACGGACCGGATGTAGCTCTGCAGCAGCTGCTGGTGTCGAAGGGCCAGCGCCACGGAGATGTGCATCGGGGTGGTCGAGGTCGCGGGCCCCAGATCCTTGGCCTGGGTCAGGGACAGGCCCTGGGTATGGGTGGCCACCCAGGGATGGGCGGCCGAGGCGACGGCCCCCCCGCTGAGGAATGGCACAAGGCCAAAGGCAGCGAAGGCAAGTATGGCTCCGGCTCTGCGTAACATCGTTCTATTTCCTCCGGTTTTCGTGGCATGGTTTTCGGACACCGTGGATCGGCGTCCGTATTCAGTCTGGGGAGCAAATGGTAAACAGCGGGTCAACGCGCGGTAAATATTCGGTAAATATCGCACCGCTGGGTAGCATGCAGCATGTCCGGACAGACCTTGAACACCATCCTGGCCACCTGGGGCTATGTGGCCGTCTTCGCGTTCGTGGCCGTGGAGGCGGCCGGCGTTCCCTTCCCTGGGGAGACGATGCTGCTGGCCGGCGCCATCTACGCCGGCACGGGACATCTGCTCATCCCAGGGGTGATCGCGGCGGCGGCCCTCGGCGGGTTCGGCGGCTTTATCGTCAGCTACACGGTCGGCCGGCTTGGCGGACGGCCCCTGGTCCTTCGCTACGGCGCCGTCGTGCGCCTCAAGCCAGAGCATCTGGCCCGGGCCGAGTCGTTCTTCGGACGCTACGGTGAGATCACGGTGTTTCTGGGCCGGTTCGTCTCGGTTGGGAGGGCTTTCATCGCGCTCTGCGCGGGCATCAACGACATGTCACTGCCCCGGTTCCTGGTGTTCGACCTCGCCGGCGCCGTGGCATGGGCCTGCGTCTTTGGGATCCTCGGCTTCGAGCTGGGCCATAACCTGCCCCTGCTGCACCGGGTAACCCATGTCCTCCAGCTGGCGGGTATCACGGTGGTCGTCCTCGTGGTCGCCGCCGTCCTGGTGGTGATCTTCCGGCGGCGGCTCCCGTGGATACGGAGACCGTCGAATCATGCCTCGGCACCGGCCAAGCCCGCCTCGTCTCCCGATCCCGGTGCCGCCCCCTCGGAGCCGCCTCCCCAGAATTGACTCGCGCGGAACGGCCTCCGTTTTGCAATACTGATTCATCGACGGTCACCGCCATGGAGCGGCCATGTTTCCACGAGCGCGTCTCAGTCTCGGACGGCGAGGGCGAGGAGGCTTGGGGCTGGTGGCGGCCGCATGTCTGGCCTGGTGCGGGCTCGGCTGGAGCGACGGCGCCGTCTCGGCGTCATCACCTGCCTACCGCATCGTGGATTTGGGGCAGGTCCAGCCTGCCTTCATCAACGACGCGGGCGCCATCACCGGCACCACCGACGGCGGCCGGGTTTTTCTGTACACCAACCGGCTGCACGTCTTCAAGGACCCTCGCGGCACCTGGTTCGAGGTGGATGGTACGGGCATCAACGACGGCGACGCCATCGCCGCCACCGGCCAGAACGCCACCGGCGATCTGGCATCGACCTCGTATCTGCTGACGGGCACGCCCGCCCAGCCGCGCTGGACTGCGCTGCCCACGGTCCCACACAACCAGGGAACGGCCGTCAGCGGGATCGCGAGCAATGGCGACATCGCCGGCCTCAGTACCGACAGCGGCGGGTCGACGCTTCGGGGCCTTGTCTGGACTCGCGGGTCGGAGGGCCGACCAAGGGCACCGCGCCTTCTGCCCCTGCCGTCGGGATACCGGTACAGCGACACGCGATCCATCGTGGCCGGCCCCGGATCCATCGTGATCGCGGGCGACGTCACCAGCCATGCGGATTGGACGGTGCCCTTCGCAGCCGTCTGGCGTCTGCACGGCCGCCGGCCGCTGGTCCTGAGCGCCGCCAAGGCGGGAGCTCGGGACTCCTATGCCGACGCCATCGCGCACGGCCCCGGTTCATTGGTATACATCGCCGCCAGCTCGGACGCGGCCAATGCGCCCACCACCTTCGGCCTCATCTGGAAGCTCTCCTGTCCCGCCGCGAAGCCCTGCCGGCAGCTGGCGCAGCCGGCCGTCCTGCGTAGTGACGCCTTTCAGAACGCCTATATCAACGGCATCAACGGCAATGGATGGGCAGTGGGAGATTACGACTACTACAACAGCCCGGCCGCGTTCGTGTGGCACAACGGCAAGACGGTGGACATCGAGGCCCTTCGACCGCCGCATTCCGGATGGGTCCTCTACGACGCCGAGGCCATCAACGACCGGGGCCAGATCGTGGGCCTGGGTACCCACGACGACAAGGTGAGCGAGGGGTATCTGCTGACGCCCACCGGCTCACACTGAGTTCGAGGACATCTGGCGGAGCCAGTAGGCGTATCGATCAGTCCGGAGCGCGCGACCGCCCGATGATAGTCGGTGTCCTCTGGAATTCGGACCGCTGTCCCCTGGGATCGGGCCCCTCAGCTACCCGACTGCCTTAGGCATCGCGGGAAGTCTACTTCCTCAAGGGCACGGAAGCCGTGAACAGGTCAGTCACGTTGCGTTTGTGGCGCTGGGTGTCGGCCCAGACCACGTGAAAGTATCCATAGCCGTCGGCCGCCGAGGCGATGTAGTCGCCGAAGAAGCGGCCGGGCTCGAGGCAGGTGGCGGACGGCACATGCCGAATGAGATCGACCGGCGCGGTGCCCTGCGTCAGCCGGAAGTTGGCGCCCGGACGGATTCCCCGCCATGAGGTCGTTACGCGGCTGGCGTACACCGCGAGATTGTTGTAGCCATCCCGGCGATCGTAGAACGCCACGCCGAGGACGTGCTTGGCGAGAACCGCGATGGTGGGCATGAAGCGGTCACGCCGGTGAACGTCGTTGACCGTGACCGCACGGCTCCAGTGCCGGCCGCGCCAGGACTTGGCCAGCATGATGTCCGTGGTGGCGCTGCCGTCGGGCCAGGCATGGCGGACGCGGGTCCAGGCGACGAACGTCCGACCCGTCCCCGTCACCACCGCGGCGGGGCTGGAGAGCACCCGTAGATCTCCGGGATTGAGGCGGCTGGGCGGATCGGTGAAGTAGCCTCGCGAGGGCGAAACCTTGGCGCCCCACGTGTGCCCGTCGTCGAATGAGGTGCGAGCCACGATGCGCTCGGGCATTGGTTTGGTGCTCACGTCGTGGGGAAACGACGCCCAGACAACCGTGACACGGCCCGAAGGTCCGACGACCGGCATCGAGCCGTAGTTCAACCAGGGCGACTGCTCCAGAAGCTGCGGGCGACCGAAGCTTCTGCCACCGTCCGTGGAGCGCTGGATGAATACCTGCGAGCCCTTCTTCAGGGGACGGTCCCAGGTGACGAAGACCTGATCGGCCCCATGGCGAGACGAACGGACGGCGACCCACGGCTTGTCATGCAGACCGGAGCCGGCGTCGACAATGATGGGAGCCGAGAAGGTGCGGCCGCCGTCGGTCGACCTCGACATGAGGACCGCGGAAGCGCCGTCGGTGCAGTAGGAGGATGCCTCACCCAGATAGGCGTAGTAGATCGCGCCATGAGAGCCCGCTGCGAGAGACGGATCGGCCTCGGTGGTCCAGGGCCGGAGCAGGGGCATCTCCCCGCCACTCCAGGTGTTGCCTCCCGTAAACGACCAGGAGTGGCCGTCGGAGAAACCCGCCGGGTTGCGCTCGTCGTAGTCAGGGTTCGACCCGACCACCAGGTTGCGTGAGTCACGACCGTTCACGACGATGGTGGGCTCCGTCCGGTCGGTCGCCACGAGGATATTGCGCACGGGTGCCCGCGCGCCGGCGGAACGCACAAGGCCGGGCGCGGCTGTTGAGACCAGCAGAAGGAACGCGCTGGCACCAACCATGAGAGCCTCTCGACCGGCCGCCGGGCGGCCGCTATTCGGAAACCGGCTCAAGGACCTGGACGCACCACTTCGCCATAGCCTAACCGCGACCGCGCTCGGTCCGAACCCCGGGAAGATTCGCTAGGTTGGAGAAGGAGAGCCGGCATGATCATCGAGCAGATTCGGTATCACGTCACGGGGGAAGCAGCACCCCCCGAGGTCCTGGAGGCACGCCGCGCGGTGAGCACGGCCCGCGTCAGTTTAGGACTGCCGGCCGGCCATATTCTGGTTGCCGATCCGGCGCCCGAAGACGGTCCCGCGATCATCTGGCAGTGCGGATACGAATCGGAAACCGAGCTGGCCATCGCCGAGTCGGCCATCGCCGGCAGCCCCGAATACGGCGCCGCCCGGGACCGGCTGGGCAGTCTGGTGGAACGGATCGAGATCGAACTCTACGCCTCGGACGAAGGCGTCGAGGACTAGCCTCCGGCTGCCCGCACTCAGCGAGCCGGAACGCTTCGACCTGAGCCGCGGGGCACACTTCCGCGCCGGCTGCCTCAGGTGTCCGCGGAGTGGCTTTCTGCAAGCGTCGCCGGCCGGTTCTGGGGCTGATGCTCGGCGGTCACGCTGGTCTTCAGGTTGCCGCGGGGGTTCCACCCGGCCTCGATTCGCGCCCATTTGGGCTCGATGGCGGCCACCAGATCGTCGAGGATCCGGTTGGTTGCCTCCTCGTGAAATATGTAGGCGTCCCGGTAGCGATTGAGATAGAGCTTGAGTGACTTCAGCTCCACGATCGAGTGGTCGGGCAGGACCCACAGCTTGATCAGGGCGAAGTCAGGATAGCCGGTGCGCGGGCATTTGCACGTGAACTCCGGGTAGCTGAAGTGAAGCAGGTAGTCACGATGCCGGGACGGATTGGGCAGCGCCTGGAGCCGGGCCTGGGCAATCGCCTGTTCACCGGGTCTGAGGGGCACCTCGCCGTCGGCGTTCCCGTTGGGGGCTTCTGCGGAAGTGGATGGCAGCTCATGTTCGGCGATGCGGGTCATGCCCTAGAATCGCAGCTTGTCCTCAATCCGGCCAAATGACCCCGATTCGGTGCCCTACTCGATCAACTGCTCAACGAGCCGCAGGTCAAGGAATCAGCCGGCGCGGAGTGCCGGAGGATGCCATCGAGCCCTGTTCAGGCAGGAAGCCCGAGACTAGCCGATGTGGCGATTTGGGTTCTTGGCCACTCCGGTATGGCCGAGGGCGCCGCGAGCGCCGGCTGCTCCGGACGCCCCGGTGCCGCCGGGGGAGCCATTGCTGCCATGAGGAGACCCACCGGCACCGCCTGCCCCCGCGGACCCGTGAGGGCCTCCCATGCCGGGACATCCGATGGTCGAGAAGGCGCTGCAGCCGTCCAGGTTCGCGCGGCCGGCGGAGACACTGTTGGACGAAAACGAGTTGCCGGTCATGCCAACCGGCTTGAAGGACGTAAACAGTCCTCCGCCCTCGCCATTTCCACCGTTGCCGTTCCGACCGCTGTCGCCACCGGTTGCACCATTCCCGCCGTTACCGCCGGTGCCACCGAAGCCGCCCTTGCCGTTGCCTCCCGCTTTCCCGCCCATGCCTCCGGTACCACCGCCTCCGCCATTTGCGCCCGCGCCACCGCCCCCCGCCGCCCCGCCTTGTCCACCGCCACCGCCGATGCCGCCATCGCCGCCAGCCGCGGAGTCGCCGGTGAATTTCGTGGACGTCAGGGTGAGCTTGGCGTCGCTGAAGATCCCGCCGCCCAGTCCGTTGCCGCCGGCTGCCGCCGTTCCACCGAGACCCCCGGACCCGCCGTTGCCCCCGTTGCCCCCGCCACCGCCGTGCCCCCCATCACGGCCGGGACCACCGCTACCGCCGTTGGTGCCGGCCCCCCCGTTTCCGCCGCCTCCACCGACGCCGCCTCCCAGGTAATAGCCGGATCCGCCGGCTCCCCCGGAACCACCCTGGCCGCCCACTCCACCCCAGCCTCCCGCGCCGCCGCCCACGTGAGCATTGGTGATGGAGGTACCGGAGACGGCTGCGTGCCCATGGTTGTAGAGGCCGCCGCCGCGGGCAGCACCCCCCTCGCCCCCGCCGGCTCCCGCTCCGCCAGGCCTTCCGTTTCCGCCTGGAGAGGCATCCGCGCCAGGTCCAGATAGTCCTCCGGGGCCTCCGCCGAAATCCCCAACGCCGTCGGGAGCATCACCGTTCCCACCGATACCCCCGCTTCCGCCATTCCCGCCACCACCGCCCATGCCAGACAGTCCACCCTGGGCTCCAACACCGGCAGCGCCCCCGCCCCCGCCGCTGACGGTGTCTCCGTCAAGCAGGCAACTCGACAGATAAACGCTGCTGCCGCTCTCGTTGCCGATGCCGCCGCCATTCGCCGCTCCACCGGCTCCTCCCGCGCCTCCGTATCCGCCCACTCCGCCTCGTCCGCCTGGTCCGGCAGGCGACCCGCCTGCGACACCGGATCCGCCTTCGCCCCCATTGCCTCCGGTCGCGCTCATGGGTGTTCTGCCGTTGCCACCTGAACCGCCGGAGCCTGCCTGGGCGGTCGTGCCTGCCTGGCCCCCGGGGCCGCCGGAACCGCCCGCACCGCCTGCGCCCCCGAGCGCATAGTCCGATTCAAAACGGCAGTGGCTCGTGGCGGTGGCAAGCCCGTTGTTGTACAAGCCACCACCTGAGGCCAGCCCTCCTTCGCCGCCAACTCCGCCCGGCCCACCCTGGGTGCCCTGAGCTCCGGCGCCCCCGGCGCCACCCGGGCCGCCGTTTTCAGCCGCCTTCATCTCGGTCGCGCTGGCTCCGCTCTGACCCGACCCGCCGCTGGCTCCCGATCCTCCGATCCCTGCCGAACCGCCTGAGCCGCCCATGCCTGCCTGACCACCCTGCGCCAAGCCCTGGGACAGGGAAGTGTTCCGCACCAGCAGCGTTCCGTTGTTGTAGACGGTTCCACCGAGGGCGGGCCCACCATTGCCGGCCCTTCCCCCGGCGCCTCCGACACCGGTAAAGCCACCGTTCCCTCCGCTGCCACCGGTTCCACCCGCCTTGGCGGCAGACGTGGCGTATCCGCCCGGTCCTCCACTGCCGCCCCACGAGCCGCTTCCACCCGAGCCCCCAATGCCACCCAGGCTCTGGTTGCCTTCCAGGGTGGTGGAAAAGACATGGAGCGTTCCGGAATTGAAGATTGCTCCCCCCATGGCCGCGCCACCGTGTCCTCCAGCGCCGCCCGAGGCTCCTCGACCGCCCCATCCACCCGAGGTGCCTGACTGACCGGCGACCGAAGCGCTGCCACCATAACCGCCATCACCGCCGCGACCTCCCGGACCACCGGTGGCGCCGCCGCCTCCGGCGGCTGTGTTCTGAATGAGGGTGTCTCGCTTCAGTGTGACGGTGCCGCTGGCGATCAGAATCGACCCACCCTCGGCGGAGCCGCCGGACTGACCGGGTTTGCCGGGCCGGCCGGGCTTCCCGTTGCCGCCGTTCTTGCCCCTCTGCACAGATCCAGCCAATCCGGCAGCACCGGCTTGTCCACCGACGCCGGCCTGACCGTTCGTGCCGGCAGCCATGCCGTTCTCCAGGAAGGTCCCCTTGACGGTCAGGTTCCCTCCATGCACCACAAAGTGGCGCGTTGCCCGACGTCCGTCAAAGATCACGCTGTGGCCTCCGGCTCCGATGATGACCTTCAAGCCTGAGCCGATGAGGATCGGTGTCGTAAAGACAATATCAGGCCAGTCGTTCCCGAATACCACTGATCCGCCCTTCTGCACGGCCGAGTTCAGGGCCGATTCGCTGCAATCGGTAATCCTGGTGCCCGAGGCAGTGGCTGTCTGGATCGTTAGGGCTGACGGAATCGCCATTCCGGCTGCCGCCGACAGACCGATGAACAGGACGATCGGGCGGACCATGGCGATCCTTCGCTTCTCTCAGTCCGATCGGCAGTTGCCCATTCTAGGCGCCTCAAGACAGCGAGCGCGATTCCGGAGTCATGCTGCACTGCTACAGGCCAGCAGAGGAAGGCCACTTCGTCGACGAGGAGCGCCGGTTAGCGCCAGCCGGACGGGATATGCCGGGGGATTGCTGCGCGGCGGAGCGCTTGCGTGACGCCCGCCCAAACGCCAAGCGTGCGCTCTAAGGGCTGGTCTGGCTTCGGCTGCGTACTCCGGCTATCTCATTCGCCGGTCAGAGGCTCATGCCGGCGATGGCCACACCCTTGCCTCTTCCTTGCGGCCCTGGCTACTTCCCCTCAAAGACACAAGCTGATAGAGAGAGGATCCGACTCCTCAGTGGAGCACAAGTGGGCGGTGAACAGTCACCGGCTCGCGGATGGATCGGATCGTAACGGTGCGGCTCATGCGGTGGTGGCCGTTCAGAATCTCGAGGCTCACGCGATCGCCTCGCCGGAGCGGGAACGCCCGCCCATCTCCTGTCACTGCATCGCTAAGGGTGACCGTCCATCCTCCGTTCTCGGATGTGATGGTCGCCAGCGGGTCGGATGCGTCACCGGTCCCATGTACAACCGCGTAGACCAAGGCTCCCGGCAGCGGCCGTTTCCAAGTGCCTTCGACACGACCGCTCAAAGTCGCGATGGGCATGAACGGCGACAGCGTACGGGTCGTCGAGACGTGCAGCTCGAGCGGTCGCCTGCCCAGGCCAAGCAGACGAACGGCGTACCGTGTATGGGCCCGCAACCCGTCGTGACAGGTCCTGCTACGGAGACTGCAGGGAACGGCCACGAAATGGGTTCGCGAGCGAGCTGCTCCCCGAACGTCGCCGACCTTGGTCCAGCGTCCGCCGACTCGCATCTCCAGGACGCTCCTCACCGGCGATCGCGTCATCCAGGAGACCGCGAAGGACGATGGCCGGAGGTCCGAGATCACGGGGGCCGCGAGCAGCCGGCTGTGCATCTGCTGCGCCCGACGAGTTGGACCGGTCCCCGTGGCCAGGTGACCTCGGTTCATGTGACCATGCGATCGCCCATCATGCTTCGTTGAGCCATGGGCTCTGGGTGGGCTCGCGGCCAGAAGACTGGAGCCGGGAGTCCAGGAGCCGGCAGACTGACAGAGCACCCAGATGCCGGCATAGGACGGAATCTGCAGATCGTTGGCGGAGCCATTGGGCGGCACCCAGGTTACGTACGTGCCCGCGTTCCATATGGCCACCTCCTGTACGCCACAGGCAGGCGCTTCCGTGTTGATCTCGCTGGCGGTCACGCCGCTGTAGGGATAGGGCGCGGCAACGAGATTCCAACCCGGCTGCAGCTGCACGGTCTGGGCTGATGTGTATGGACTTCCCGGCGGCACCCAGGTGCCAGCGCTGTTGAGCGTGTTGTCGACCAATACGCCCTGAGTCGCTCCGATGGGCAGATCGGGGGACGCATCCGGCACATAGGAGTCCCAGCCCCCGTTGTCGGCGAGGTCGACCTGGTCGATGGCGCCGGGCCCAAGCTGACTGGGATCGTTCATGCTCGAGGCAATGCCTGCTGCCGAGGTGATGCTTCCCTGCAGGGGAACGTCAACGACGTTGAAGTCACTCGCCTCGATGGGAATGCCGAGAGAGATGGCGGGCGTCGTCACGCTGAGCCCATTGGCCGCGTCCGCGGCGTTGACCGTCTCTTGACCCGGTGCCCAGATGGTCACGTTGAAGGTATGGCTGCCCAAATCGCCGGGGGTGAAGGTGTAGTCGGCGGGCAGTTGGGCGTTGGGATCGGTGCTGGTGAAGTGCACGGTGCCGACGTATCCCGTGGCCGTGTCGTTGTTGGAATCCTTGGCGGTCACGGTCAGGGTGATGGGCGTGCCGGGGCCGATGATTCCGGAAGCGGAGTCGGAGATAACGAGGCTGGCCGCCGGTGGTGAGGGTGTGACGGCGATGCTGGCTGACGACTGAGCGCCGGTGCCCACGGTGTTGGTCGCCGCCACGGTGAAGGTGTAGGAGGTCCCGTCGGTGAGGCCTGACACGGTGGTGGATGTTCCGGTCGACGTCAAGCCGGATGCCAACGGGCACGAAGGGTTGCACGAGACCGTATAGGAGACGATGGAATCTCCGCCATTGTTGGCGGGAGCGGTCCAGGAGAGCGCCACGGCGCCGTCCCCCGACGGTGAGGCATTGAGACCCGTCGGAGCATCGGGGACCGTGGCAGGCGTCACGGGACCCGAGGGTGACGAGGGTGCGGACCCACCGACCATGTTGACCGCCTGGACCTGGAAGGTGTATGGCGTGCCATTGGTGAGTCCGGTCACGGTCCCCGAGGTGGCCCCGCCCCAGAATGACTGCGAACCGCACGATGGGCTGCAGGTGACGGTGTAGGTTTCCAAGGCCCGATGTCCCCAGCCTGATCCGTTCGCTCCCTGCGGCGGCGCCGTCCACGACAAGTTGACCGATGCATTTGATCGGGTGCCCGACACGTTGGTGGGCGACTGCGGAACCGTGGGCGGATAAGAGCCGATCTTCGAAGGGGTGGCTGATGCCGTCCCCGAGGCTGGGCCCGTGCCGATCGCGCTGGTCGCGGTCACCGAGAAGGTGTATGCGGTCCCGTTGGTCAAGCCGGTCACGTTCGCTACCAGGTTCCCTCCGGTGTTGTTGAAGGTCACGGGAGCCGGCGGCGTGCATGGCGAAGCGCAGGTGGCGCTCACGGTGTAGCTGGAGATGGGCGTGTTGGCGTACGAGGACATGGGAGCCTGGGCGTAGTCTCCGGGTGGCGCCCAGCTCACAGCCACGGTTCCTGACTGGCCACTCGGAGAAGCGGTGACGTTGACGGGAGGTCCAGGAAGCACGCCGACCGTCGCGGAGCCCGTGACGGAGGAATAGGTCTTATCCGTAGCTGTAACGGTCTGACTCCCGGCGGTTCGAAAGGTCAGCCGGAAGCTATGGGTGCCATGGTCGCTTGACGTGAATGTGTAGTCGCCGGGCAGTGCTCCAGACCGATCGCTACCGGCGAAATGAACTGTCCCGGTGTACCCGGGCACCGTGTTGCCTTCCACCGTGACGGCGGTCAGGGTCGTGGATGCGAGGACGCCCGGGGTCGCTGTTGCCGGCGCCGACATCAGGAAGCTATCGGCGTGTGTGTCGCCCCACGTGTCGTATGCCCCGATGTCACAGCTTGCCGGCGAACGTACCGCTCCTCGCTGGTCGAGGCCGTTCGGTCCGGGCGCGCCCCCAGAAAGCGTCAACAACCCGCAGGTCGTGGGGTCGCCGGCGCCAATCGCGGGGCTGCCGGGTAGCAGGGCCATAGTCTGCGTCGGGCCGCCGTTATTCTGTAGGGGACCGAGCTTGGGATCGATGACCGGGTTGCCGGTACCTCCCACCTGGTCGGTCGCGCCGGCGGCGAAGGTACAGCCGGTACCGTCGCCTATGATATTGTGGCCGACCGGGGCATTACTGTTGGCGTCTGGCGTACCGTCCTGTAGCTGGCCGGAGCAGTCGGGAGAATAAACGGAGCCCGCGGCGTCCTGGTTACCCGCCACAATCGTGTTCGTCAACGAGAGAGGATAGATGCCACCATTGTTCTCTATGCCGCCTGCTCTATCCCAGCCCGACTGGCAAGAACCGACGCAGGCCGCGTTTGCGCTCACGGTGCTGTCGACAAGAGTCCCGACGGAACTGCCGGGCGCATCAAAGATGCCGCCTCCTTGCCCCTCGCACGGGCTGCCGCTACAGGCATCGTTCCCGCTCACGGTAGTGTTGGTCAACGTGAAAATCCTGTCGTTGAAGATTCCCCCGCCGACACCTCCGCCGTTTCCGATGACGTTGAAGTCCTCATTGCACGGCCCGGTGCAGGCGGCGTTGTCCGTGATAGAGCTATTTGCCATTGTCAGAACGCTGTCATTGAAGATGCCCCCGCCGACGGCGTTTCCCCCCTGTCCGCAGTTGCTCGTGCACTCGTAAGCCACGTTGCCGCTCACCGCACTGTCCGTCAGTATCGCGTTGCCACCCTGGAGCACGTAGATGCCACCGCCTTGACCGTCCTCCGCTCTCGAGCAGGAACCGCAGACGACGTTCCCGCTCACCGTGCTCCCGGTAAATGCCGCGGTGCCACCTACGTAAACGCCCCCGCCGGAAGCGAACCCCCCGACGCAGGAGCTGCAGTCGACGTTCCCGCTCACCGTACTCCCCACTAGGTTCACGCGGGCCGACCCGGCAGACTCGTAAATACCGCCGCCTGACGGATTGGCGCTCTTGTAGCAGCCGGCGGTTGTACACCCGATGTTGTCACTGACGGTACTGTCCATCAGTCTAAGTTCGCTCCCACTCTCGAGAAAGATGCCGCCGCCACCGGGTGTGAGCGCTTGCCCTTCACCGGAGACGTATGGATGCGTGCACCCGGCCTGCGCGCAGGCAGTATTGCCAGTAGCCGTGGTGCGCATGACACTGAGCGCCACACCCTTGTAGACAAATATGCCGCCGCCCTGGCCCAGCCCGCAGATCCAACCGCTGGCGCCGGGGCAAGGGCTGGGTGGATTCGACGACGCATCCCCATTCCGCACGATCAGCCCCTGCAACGTTACCTTCATCCCTGACCAACCTGAATCGCCCACGGTCACGACCGAGTGCCCCGGCACATCGCCCCCGACGCTCGCACAGGGGTTCGTACCGCCTCCGGGCAAGGGCGCTCCGCCGTCGACGGTGGGAGGATTGGAGAGGCTGAGGGCCTGCAATGTCAGCGATTCGTCGATGGTGATTTGCTCGCAGTAGACGCCGTTGAAGCTGCCGCCGGAGCTGGTGTCCGAACCGGCGACATTCACGATCGAGTCGGGGGGCGCCTTGGTGATGGCTCCGCCGTTACCGGTCCCGTCCTTGGCCTGAATCGTCAAACACGGGCCGCTCTCGGCCTGGCCGCTGACCGGCTTGGGCTCGGTGCAGTCGTGGTTGTTGCTGCCAACGCTGGGGTCCCCGTTCACGTAGTATGTCGGCGCTGGTGTAAGCGGCGGGGCAGCGACCAGGTCGCGGGCGAGATTCCACGCGTCCGGCGAGCCCCACCCCGTCACGGAGTCCCAGCCGGCTGCCGCGCTGTATGAGCCATCTGCGCCCGAAGTCACATCGTGGAGGGGCACGTACGCCGGGTTGGTGCTCGCCAGGGAGTAGCTTGCTGGAGCCAGATAACCAACGCCGGGCTTGAGCTGTGCGGCCACGTAGCCGTCGATGTCCGCCATCGTACCGGCCCAAACCGGAGCGGCAAGGCTCGTGCCGCCCAACTCGGCGCATGATGAGCTCGGCCCGTAGCACACCTCCGCGCCCCGGTTCGGATCGGCGTTCGCCGAGACGTCGGGATAGCCGCGCATCCCGTTTGGCGCAAGCCCGGACGCCGTCTGCCAGGACGGTCGCGAAAAGAGATTGCTGTATCCTCCGCCCGAGCCGGTCCAAGCCGACTCGCCTGGGTAGCCTCCGTTCACGTTGCCGCTGAACGCCGTCCCGCCCACGCTTGTGACGTATGGACTGCTTGCGGGGAAGACCGGATGTGGATCAGCTCCGCCGCAGGATGACCCGGCATCGCCCGCGCCGAACAAGTAATCGTGGCCCGTGGCCGAATTGGATGCGAAGATGTTCTCGGCCGAGGCCGTGAACGCGTCCGACGTCGAGGATGCCTCGCAGCCGCCCCAACTGTTGCTGATCTCGGAATTGTCGTTGGAGTCCGTGCCGGCGAGGTTCAGCGCGTCGAGAAGGCCCTGGCTGGTGGGCATTCCAGACGACGTCGGCGATTCGTAGTAATCAACCGTGGCCCCCGGCGCCAGGCCACCCGCGTACTCGATGTCCAGTCCGGCCTCACCGGCATCGCTCATGGTCGACCCCCCATCTACCGGGATGACCTGGAGACGACCGTTTGCAGTCGTGGCAGCGCCGGCGCCGGTTACCGAACCCCAATGTTGAAGCGTGCTGTCGGAGGGCGGGACCGTCCAGAGCGTGATGCCGATGTGTTCTCCCGACCCCGTGTAACCTGCGTTCCAAAGTGGGTTGACGTCGTAGGCGTTGGCGAAGTCCTGCGGGTAGTAGGGCGGCGAGTTGTCTGCCGTGCCGTTGGCCAGCATGTGGAACCGCGGGAAACTGTCCAGTCCGACGATGGAGCCGACGATAGAGCTCACTATCGCGGGCACGCGCGGCGCCGTGGACGGTGCGAAGAAGCGGTCGAGGTGATGCCGGAGGCTAACCTGGTACCGATGGAGCGAGACGTGGAGCATCCGCTCGACCGAGCCGACGCTGCCGCGAGCGTCGACCAGCAGGTGGTTGGGGTAGGTGTGAGTAACGGCCAGGCCGTTCGAGCGCAGCCAGGCGGCCACGGCGTTCTGCTGGCTTGCAGTCGGGTTGAAGAGGCGGTTGGCGTCAGCCTGGGTGAGCCAGTGATGGTACCGGGGGCTGTGCCGGTTGGTGAGTTCGGCGAGGACGGCGTTCAGCACGCCGGGCCGCCGGATCTTGAGTCCCACAGCCAGACTGATGGTCTCCGTCTTCGAATAGGTCCCCAGCCGTCGCGCCCTGCCGCTGGCGATGATGGGCAGGACGGCACCCCGCAGCAACCTTGGGCGTGGCACCGGCGCGGTGGGCCGCGGATCGCCCCTGGTCACGGCGCCGCTAACGGCCAGGGACCCGGCGTGAACCGTGGTCGCGTGGACGGGGTATCCATTGGGGACGGACGTCCACAGCGCGAGCCCCGTTGCCACGAGCAGTGTCAGCGTCGTGCGTCGTGTCAGCGGATCACTCCCTCCCTCACGCGGCTGCTGTCACTATACACGACTCGGTGTGTCAAAAATTGTGTAGCCCCCACCAAACTGGTCCACTTTGAGTCTCGTGGGGGCCGCTGTCGGGCTGAAACGCAGCGAAGCGCTTCCGGGTCATAGTCTTGGCCGTCTGGTCCAATTCTTGTGTCGTTGCCG
>JAJPKF010000017.1 GCA_021323865.1 Pseudomonadota bacterium
CAACGACCAGGACCGGGAAGGAGGTGCTGCTATAGTCCGATAATCGGCTGCGGCCACCTATGTACTTTTGGTGACCATCTCTGTGTACTTTTCGTGATCGCTAACAGTTGAGATGGAGCACGGCAGTCACGACCCGCAGACAGACGTGACCGGCAGCGATCCTCTCCTTACGGGCAAGATTGCGTGGGCGCATCTCAAGGAGTTTCCCGACTACTATACTCGCCTCGACCGAATGGAAGCGGAGGCTCGGAGCTTCTGGGCGGGGAGACGAACTCAGTAGCGAATTGCCGCCACTCTCGCACCGCGCCATTTGCGCCGCCTCTGGCTCCTTCCCGTAAAGCGGAAGTACCTCGAGGGCGGCCTCATCAGGCCGGCGTCTCGGTCAGAATGAGTCAGAGTTCGACGGACAGAATCGGTCAGGAGAGGTAAGACGGATGGCTGAACCGGGGCTGCAACCTTCGACCAAACCAGCGGCGGCCCTTGCCGGGCCGTTCACGATCCGGTCACTCGACGCCTCAACATGGCCGGCGTTCTCGGATCTGGTGGAGCGAAACAACGGAATTTATGGAGGGTGCTGGTGCATCGGGTACCACATCGAGTACCAGCGTGGCGTGAGCGATCCGCGCACCCTGAAGGAGCAACTGGTCCGGGAGGGTCGGGCGCACGCGGCCATGGTGTTTGACGAGCAGGGGCTCGCTCAGGGCTGGTGCCAGTATGGCAGCCCGGAGGAGCTGGACCTCAAGCATCTCCGGGAGTACCGGAAGGACCCTCCGCCGCCGGCCCGGTGGCGGATCACCTGTATCTTTGTCGACAAGCGCCATCGCGGTCAGGGGATTGCGCGGGCGGCCGTCGAGGGCGCTCTGGAGCAGATCGCAGCCGCCGGGGGCGGACGCGTGGAAGCCATCTCGGAGACGACCGCGGGCCGCGAGGCGCACAGCCGGTTCCTGTTCTCCGCCACCGTCGAGCTGTTCGAAGACCTGGGATTCCAGCGGGGCCGTCAGGTGGGTAAGCACGCCTGGATCGTCAGCAGGCACGTCGATCCGGCGTAGTCCAAAGCCATGTCAGGCCGGATGTTTGTGGGACCGCATCGGCGAATGCTCGGATGCCGGGCGGCCAGCCAATTCACGCATGGAGAGAGACGGGGCCGCGACCGATCGCGACCCCGTCCTGGTGCTCAGCTGACGGTGAAGGGCGACGTCACCTTGATGAAGCTCGTCTGTCCCTTAGCCGTGAGCGTGTAGTTCCCCGACGCGAGCGAGGGAACCTTTTCGGTCTGGGAGATGTTGCCGTCGGCGTCGGCGACTGCGCTGGTCAGCGGGTCGCTACCCAGGGCGATGGAGACGGTCTCGCCGGGTGTGAAGCCCGAGCCGTTGACGGTGAAGGTCTGGCCGGGCGAATCGGAACTAGGAGTGGCCGATATCTGGGTGGCCACGACCGTCAGGGTGAAGTCGTACCGCGTGTAGACGATGTCGAGGAACTTTCCTCCGCTCAGGGCGACTCCACCGATGTTGGAGAACGTGCCGGTGCGAGACGAGGCAGTGAGCGGGGCGAGGGTGGTGCCGACGGGCTCGTTCAGGCTGCCGTCCACGAGGGTCAGGATGCCGGCCAGGGTTGCGCCGCCGTTGGCGGCGATGCGTCCGAAGCTGCTGATGCCGGCGACCTGGGTGCTCCATCGGCCGGTCGGGTTCTGAGTGAAGCTGCCACCGAGGTTGAGGGTGGAACCGGCTCCGGTGGAGATGAGGCCCGCGTTGGTGAGGGGAACGGTGGTGGTGAGGTTGGACCCATTGGAGAGCCCCAGCAGCGCACCCGAGGCGATCGAGCCCAAGTTGCGCAGAGCGTTGGCGCCGTTCGAGTCGAGGAAGGAGCCGCCGCTGAGGGTGATGCTGGAGGCGTCGGCGAGGATGCCCTGGGCCGTCAGACCAGTGTCCCGGTCTGTGAAGGTGCCGGAGAGCAGATACTTGCCGCCCGTAAGGGTGCCACTGTTGCCGTCGTAGTTGGTCAGCGCCCCATTGAGGGCGAGGCCGTCGCCGGAGGCCACGTTTAGGGCGCCGTTGTTCGTTAGGTTGCCGTTGATCGCCGCCGAGCCGCCCGAGGGCACAAGGCTGGAGATCGTTCCGGTGTTGGTGAGTGTGCCGCTGTTGCCGATGTTGAATGCGACCGAGGGGTTGCCGCCGCAGATGCTCGGTCGGAGAGTGATGGCACCGGCATTGGTCAGGCTGTCGGGCGTCGAGGCTGTGGAGGTCTGGCCACTTCCGCAGCCGTCCACCGGCTGGATGACGAGGTTCTGATGCGCTCCGAGGTTGCCCTGGACCGTGACATTGCCCTGGATCTCGATGGTGCCGGCGCCCGTACCCGTGTAATCGAGTGTCGGGTTGCTGAATGTGGCAGCCAGGGCGACGGCCGGCTGCGCGGGGTTGGCGCTCGAGGGGCTGATGGTGCCTGCGCCTTCTTGAAACGCGTTGTCGTTGTTCTCGATCTTCACGAAGCCGGCGTTGCTGTGACCGGTGTTGACGATCGAGCCGCCCGTATCGTTGACGACCGTGGTGTCGGCGAAACTCGGAATGTCAAGGACCGCCCCGTCGGCCAGGTTGATCCGGCCGCCGTTGTCGAGGGTCAGGGGACTGCTGTTGCCGTTGTTGTAGATGACGTTGGTGTTGATGTCGATCGTGCCGCCCGAGTTGGTGATGTTGCCGGCCAGGAAACGGTTGATGGATGCACCCGTGCCAGGATCGACTTCCAGCGTTCCGGTATTGGTGAGGGTACCTCCGAGTGAGAACGCTTCGGTGCATGACCCGCACCCCGGTCCCTGGACCTCGGTCTGGGTGATGTCGCCGGCGTTGGTGAAGCTGGCGGCAGCCGTGACCGAGGTCGCCCCGGCACGGGTGTCGTTGGTTTCCATGGTGAGGTTCTGGCCGCTCGCGATGTCGCCCGTCAGCGAGCTGTTGCCCTCGAGGACGATGGAGCTGGCCCCGGTTCCCGTGTAGTTCAGCGTGGCGCCATTGACGATGACCGCAGGACCGAGCGGATGGGGAACAGCGGGGCTTGTGGTGCCTCCACCCTGGTCGAACACGTTATTGCTGAACGGACTTACGTACACGAAGCCGGCGTTGCTGTGACCGCTATTGAGGATCGAGCCGCCGGTGTCGTTGATGATGGTGGTGCCGCCCATGAAGTTTTGCCCGCCGTCACCCAGAAACGTGCCGTCCCGAAGACTGATGGTGCCGGCGTTGTCGAGGGTGAGGGGATTGCTCTGGCTGTTGCCGTCGTTGTAGAAGGCGCTGAAGGCGACGGTGATGGTGCCGAGGTTGGTGAGGTTGCCCGATACGAAGACACAGGTGTTCTTGGAAGTACCCTGATCGGTCCGGATCTGGCCGCTGTTGGTCAGCGTCCCACCGATGCTCAGGTGCGTGGTGTTGTTGAGGGGAACGTTGTTTCCGTTGGAAACGCAGGAGCCCGTTCCACCCACCAGGTCCAGAAACCCGCCTGGGCCAATTGACCCATCACCGGTGATGACCATGGTTCCGTCGGCGGAATCACAAAAGGAATCCGAGAATTGGGACTCCACGACCAGCCTTTCCGTTCCGGTGCTGGCGCCGAGAGTCAGGGCGGTAGCGCCGGGGGCCACGTCGCCCTGCCCGGGACAGAAGGTGGAGGGGCAGTCGCCGGCAGCGGTCACGGTGTAGGTGCCGGGAACGGTGATGCACGCGCTCAGTCCCGGCTGGTTGTTGCCGAGGTCTATGAAGTCCGGGACGCCGTTCGTCCACTTGCTGGGATCGTACCAGCTGCCCGAGACGGCGGCCTTCCAGGACGTGTCACAGGTCGGAGCCTGGTTGGTCATGAAGTGACCGGGGCCGCCAACACGGGCGCCCAGGGTAGGGGCCAGACGGCTCGAGCGGCCCACGCTGGCCGGCGCGGCGTGGGAGGTCGCGGCGTGACTGGCGCTGCTGCTCGAGCTGACCTGCCGAGGCATCCCGGATGCGTGGGCCAGCGCCTGACCGGCAACGGGCATCGTGGCCAGACCGAGGGATAGGGCCAGAGCCACCAGCACGGGTATGAATGAACCTCTGAGGGTGCGATGCTTGTGCACGATTTCTCCTTCTTGGTTGTTGGTTGGCTGCGTCTTGTGGGAACTGGAGGGTTGAATCGGGTGGTCAGCTGTAGGGAAGTCGACGCCGGGCGGACCGCGATGCCTTCGCTGGCGGCGCCCGAACTGGGTGGACAGATGGGACGGGAACGTCGAACGAGAGCTCATCGCCTCTGGATCCAGAGACCGGTTCGGGTGCCGGCGCCGGTCATCCGCAGGAGGTCGTGGCCGACACTCTAGCCCACGAGGCAGCTGCGCGCTTGCCCTTCGCGAGCAGATTTCCCGAGGCGGGCGGACCCCTCTCATCGCTTCTTGATCCAGAACCAGGTGCGATCGCCGTCGGCCGACATCTGGAAACAGTCGTGGCCAGTCTCCCGGCACCAGTTCAGAAGCTCAACGCAATGAGTCGGAGCCAGCGACGCAACCTCCAGCACGGCGCCGATGGTCAGCTCCTCAAGCCGCTCGGCGAGAAGTCCGCGAAGGACCGGCCACTCTGTGTCACCGGCATCAAGCATGGTGTGGGGCGCGAAGCCGGCCTGTGAGCTGTCATTCGCCCTCATGGGCGCCTCCCCCATTCGGTCCGGCTTCGCCGCGACCTCGTGATGTCATGCCGCCATCGTATCCGGGTGTTGTTCCCAAAATGTTGCCGCAGAAAACTGCGCTCCGCTCGCGGCGGGAACAACACGGAACCAGCGTTGGGCAGCCGGGCTCTTCGGAGTCCGGGAGCCGCGACGGTTTCTGGGCTGCTCGGCCGGGTCGGCGGAGATCGCGGACGTCCCGCCGCGGCAGTCGGGCTGCACTAAGTGGGGAGCCTCCAGTGCCAAACCCCGCCTACTCGTGGCGGGGAGTCAGTCGGCAGCATGAGGGAGGGGCGTTGAAAGCCCGACAGCATCACCAAGACCGGGAATCGTTCCTCGGCGAACGGAGCTGAGCCGGCCGGCGGGCTCTCCTTAGCGCGAAGGAGCAACCATACTCGGCTCGACCACGAGCCCCGTGAACCGAGCCGCCATGTGGTCGGCGCCCAAGTCGCCGAGAATCCTACGCGCCTTTGCGATGCAGTCCTGTTCCTGCTCCCGCTCCCCTTTGAGCCGATGGCGAATGGCCAACGCTCGAAGCGTTGTCACTTGACGCCACTGAAAGTTCATCGCCAGGCTGAGTGAGAGCGCCTCGCTCAGGGCCGCATCTGCTTCGTCCCATTTGCCCTGCAGCGTCAGCACCTCACCGTGGCCACAGAGCGCCGCTTGGAGGTACAGCGTGATCTCGCCCGAACGGCAGCGTTCGACGGCATGGGCGGTCAGCTCCTCAGGCGGCACAGGCGCGATGGCAAGCCGGCCGGCGTTTCTCAACCGCTGCCAGACATTTGCCAGCGCCGGGAGCACGAAGAGCATATCGACCTGGTCCATCGTGCCCTCGTCGCCCTGGTTGAGCTTGTCGAGCGCCACAAGGCGCTCCAGCCGTTCGCGCGCCAGCTCGAGCCGGCCCTCCCAGATGTCCATTTCAGAGAGCCAGACGGCAGCGATGCGCAACACCTGGAGATCGCCCGCCTTGCGGCCAACTTCGATGGCAGACTGCAGCACACACGCGGCCTCCTCAAACTTGCCTTCGGCTTCCGTCAGCTGCCCGAGATAGGCATAAGCATAGGCGGTTTGTGAGGACGGCCCAAGTGCGTCGAGGCTGCGTACCCCCTCCTCGATGAGCGGGCGGGCAGCTCGGTAGTCGTTGAGAAAGAAGTGGGCCCGGCCAAGGGTGCAGGTATCGACGGCGATCAGAGCCGGGTCGCCCACCTTGCGGGCCGTTTCGAGGGCCCGCCGGGCATAGTCCCTGTGCCGCTCGAAATCGCCGGCCAGCATCGCCCCCCAAGCCAGATTGTTCGTGGTCCTGGCCAGCGTGGGCAGGTCGGCGGCGGCCTCCAGCTCCGGCAAGGCCGCTCGGGCAACCATGTCCGCGTCCTTCAGGCGGCCCAAGAGGGCCAGGGCGGCGCCGCGTCGCGTCTCTGCCCGGGCGTGCAAGAGGTCTGCCCCGATCGCTCGGGCAACTGACGACGCCGATTCACTGGCCTCGAGCTGCTTCAGATAATCGCCGGCGGACAGGCAGAGATTCGCGAACGCCAGGTATGCTGTTGCCAGCTCTTCAGAGGGACCGAGGGCCGCCAGCGGTTCCAGAAGCGGCCGCAGCCGTTCGATGCCCTCCACTGCGTGCCCGCGCTGTGCGTGCACGAGCGCCAGCTCCGCCGTCGCCCGCACTTCAGCTTCCAGATCGCCTTCTTGGCGGAATGCCTCCACGGCTTGGTCCAGCTCTTTGAGCGCCTCGTCTGTCTGCGCCGTGAGCGCCAATACACGGGCCAGCTTGACCCGCACTCGGGCGCCTTCGCGGGCCCGTCTGAGACGCTCAAACTGGGCGAGCGCCTCGACGTAGTAAGTAACCGCCAGCTCGTTTCCGTACACCGAGGCTGCTCGATCCCCCCCGCGTTCGAGAAAGACACTCGCTCGCTCGGCGTCCGCGCCACGCACGTAGTGATGAGATAGAGCTTCCACGTCGTCGGGGTGGCTGCGTTCGATCGTCCGGGCCAAGGTAAGGTGCAAGTGGCGGCGACGGGTTGGTGAGATGCGCTGGTACAGCGCTTCACGAAAGAGTGGGTGGCGGAAGCCGTACACCACGTCGCCTTCAGGCGACGGCCGCACCTCGACGATTCGAGTTTCCAGCGCTCGGTCCACGACGTCCATGAGGGTCCCGGGCGAAAGCTCGGGCAGCAACTCCTCAATCGCGGTATTGACCACGGCAAACGGCCACTCCATCCCCGCGACCGCCGCCACCGTCAGGACATCCCACGCCCCATCGCCCAGCGCGTGGACGCGACCGACAACGAACTCTCGAACGCGCCGCGGGACGGTCAGGTCTCCCGTCCTCAGCGGACCATCGTCGAGGGGCAACGCGGTCTGCCCAGACGTCAGCGGATCCTGGTTCTCTCGCTGAAGGGCGACGAGCTCGCTCGCGAAGAGGGCGTTGCCCCGAGAGAGCGCATACACCTGGTCGAGAAGGGCGGGATCCGGTTCGCGGCCGAGCATGGCACGCACCAGATGGTCACAATCCGTGCGCGCGAGTCGCAGCAGGTCGACACGCTGGTGAAGACCAGTCCGTGCGGCGCCTGCCATCCACTGAGCAAACCCGCCATTGCGGTCCACTGCCTCTTCGCGGTGAGTGCCCACGAGAAGCCAGCTCTGGTTGGCCGCCTCCCGCGAAAGGTAGTGAACCAGATGCAGCGTGGCCTGATCTGCCTCGTGAATGTCGTCGAGGACGAACAGAAGCGGCCGGTGATCGGAGCCACTGGTGGCCAGCTCGCCAAGGAGCCGGACGACGCCGGAATAGAGCCGCCGGCACTCCTGATCCGGACTTGCCGATGGGCTCCGGTCGGCGACAGCCTCGGACAGGATGGGGAGCAGGGAACAAACCTCGGGGAACCGCGCCCGGATGGCAGCACGCTCCGCCTCCGGTCGCCCGAGCAGGTGTGCCCGCAGGGCTTCGACAATCGGACCGTAGGCCATCTTGCCCTCTGACTCGTAGCTCGATCCCCACAGCACCAATGCCCCGTGCTCGGTGGCATCCTTGGCCACCTCCAACAGCAGACGTGTTTTGCCCACGCCCGCCTCGCCTCCCACGAGGATGAGGCGCTGCTCGCCGCCCTCCAGGCTCCAGGTGCCTGGCTCGGCATGCAGGGCCGGCCCCGTACGTGGCTGGGGTAAGCCCTCGCTCTCGATACCCAGCCTTTGCAGCAAGATGGCCTTGGGACGCTCTCGCGCTATGAAGGGACCCTCAGGCAGCTGGGGCGCCGAGAACGGCAGGCTTGTCGACGAACGGCGCACCACCCCGGGCGACCCCGTCTCCAGGATCTCGGTATAGATCGCCGTCGTATCCGGACTCGGGTCGGTGTCGAGCTCCCTTCGCAGAGCAGAGACGCAGGCCTCGTACTGACGCAGCGCTAGGTGCCGGCTGCCGCTCGCCGCATGCAGTCGCATGAGCCGCCCGTGGGCTTCCTCGTCCGTCGGATCCTCGCGCACCAAGCGCTGCAGCAGCGATGTCGCGGCACCGAGATCACTCTCGGCCTCGCGGAGGGAGGCCAGACCGCGTAGACCCCGTCGAAAGAGCATGGCCAGATCGTCCCGACGCGAAGCGGTCCAGTCCTCGTAAATATCTTCCGGGAGCAGTGGGCCGGTGTAGAGCGCAAGTGCGGCTTCGATGTCCGCAGGCGCCGATCCGGCCAAAGCTCGTTGCATGGCCTGGTCGAAGCAGTCGGCATCAATCCCCACGCGGTCCGTGTCCAGAGTGATAATGCCGCCGGAGAAGCGGAGGAGCCCCGAGTCGCGACTGCCGGCGGATTCCGGCTCGAGCGCCCGCCGAGCTAGGTGCAGCGCCTTCCGGAGGCTGCCATAGCCGGCGTCCGGGCTGAGCTCCGGCCACAGGAGTTCCTGAACTTGCTCCCGATGCATCCGGTGCTCGGAGGCAACCGCCAAGACCTTGAGGAGCCGCTTGGGTGTGGGGCGCTCCCATGCGGAATCGGGGATCGGCCGTCCTCCACGCTCGAGCGCGAAGCCCCCGAGCAGACGGAGGCGCAACGACGGTTGCGGTGAAGGATCCTCGTTGTGGCTCATAGTTGTGAGCTAGCCGCTGTCTCGGAGAAGCCTAATGCTGCTGTCGATTGGCAGCAGCATTAGTGTATTCCCCAGCGCAACAGTTGTCGTCCTCCGACGGACATCTTACCGAAACAGGCGCATGCGCGCAAATGTGTGGCACAGCCGGGAGTCGAGGGAGCCGGTCCGACACTTATGTCAGGCGTGTCAAGAGAAGCCGGACCCAGAAGGCGAACTCCGCGACCTGCCAATGGCGACCCGGCTCGATAGCCTTGGAGATCTCGATGTAGCTGCGAAGCTGGAACGCCGCTCCGACCCGCATCGCAGAAGCGAAGATCTGGTTGACGTCGCCGCGGTCTGTGAACTCTCTCCACGCACCGAGGTACGCGGCCTCGAGACGGGCGGGGGCATCCGGCTCGTCCGGCAGGCTGCGACCCCGGAAGAATGTGATGAGATCCATGAACGGATGACTGAGGCAGGCATCAGTCCAGTCGAAGTACAGCGGCCGGCCGTCCACCCATTGGACGTTCCCAGGGTGGAGGTCGCCGTGGACGAGGGCGGGAGGGATCCCGGATGCCGTCAGCCTGGCCACATCCTCTTCCAGCCGCGGAAGTAGGGTCTGCAGCGCAATCGCTTCGTCGGCAGTGATCTGCTCCGTCACAGACTGGGATTGCAGGATGTTCGCCAGCTGGCCAGACAGCTCGCTCAGCGGTTTCGCCGGGAGCAGCCGTTCCAGCTCCGGCCGGCCGATCGACAAGCGCTGCATTTCGGCGTACGTCTCCAGCGCTCGGCACCAGTCCTCCAAGCTGCGCCCGGAGAGGCTGGCCCCGCCGAAGTCGGCCATCAGCATCCAACGACGCTGCTCGTGCACTGCCAGCACGGCCGGAAGGGATGCGGGAGACCACTCGGCGAGTGCGGCGGTGATGGCCGGCTCGTTTCCAAACAGCGGAGGTACGGCCTTCAGGTAGAAGCGAGAGCCGGCGACCGAGGCCCGCACGAGGGAGGAGAGTGACCAGCACTGCTCCTGCTCGATCGTCATCGGCCCGTCAACGCCATGACGCTTCAGCTCCGCAGCCATCCAGCCGGCTGCCTTGTCACGCCATCCCGGCCGGCACCACTCGGCCCGACCGGTGGCCGTCCCACTCGCCGTCTCCGCCAACCAGCCTGTTACCGCCGCTTGTTCGACTTCGTCCTCGAACGCGACGTCCGACGCCGCTTCGGTGGCCACCCATTGGAATTTGGGCCGTGCCGGCTCCCCGAGCGCCTCGAAGGCGAGGACCACATCCCGGTGACCTTCTGGCAGGCTGCGCCAGTGAACGCAGTCGAGCGACCAGACCGGCGCGCCGATGGCCGCGGCCAGGGGTCGGTTGGCGTGGTCGCCCCCAAAGAAGGTCTTCACTTCGGGGGCGAATCGGGGCAGGGTCAGGAGCTGTCCCTCCCGCCGGACAAGGAACTGGTCAGTGCGGCCCGGGCGCAGTATGAGCGCGCCGTAGCAGACGGCTTCGGTCACAAGGCAGCCCCCTCGGGTGGTGTTCTAGGGTATCCGTCCGCCTGGCGAAGGGCCTCGTCGGCACGAGTGACGCATCGCCGGCATCAGGATGCGGGAGTGAAACGCCTGCTACGCCGTCCGGGCGATTGTGAAGCCGCTGAATCCGACGATCGTGACCGTCGCGCCGAAGTGCTGGGCCGGCAGGTTCCTACCCCCGAGGTCGTGGCCTACGCGGCTCAACCCTCTCCGGACCTAACTCAGAATCCCGCTCTCCGAGTGCTCGAGATCCAGGGCCAGGTCAAGGGCAAGAACGCTGGCAAGGATCAGAACGTCGTTCTGCCCTTCGGCAACGTCTACCCCATAGGTGGCCGTCAGGCTGAACCATTTCTTGGAGACGGTGGCAACGGTCTGCTCGCCCTCCTGCACCGTGAACTCGTGGGCGAGGAGATCCCCGGTCATCTCCAGCTCCTGGGAGCCGGGAATGGTGATGGAGAACCGCTGGTGGAACGGCGTAAACAGATGCTTGCGTACCTCGCCCACTTCCTGCCCGTCGTGAGTGATCTCGTAGGTCGGGGTGAGCGACAGCAGCTTGCGCTCCACCCGGGCCACCTCGTTGCCGGTTTGATCCCGAATGATGAGCAGGTTACGCAGCGAAAACACCTTGCCGTCGACCGTGTAGACCGGCTGCTGGTTTTCATTGAGGATATCGGAGTCCTCGCCGAGGCGGAACAGCTTCTCGCGGATGATGTATTTCATGGGACGCCCTCCTTCCTCATAGCCTACTCGGCAAACGGCGTGGGAGCAGAATCGCGCAGCCCCATGGGCGATCTAGTCCGAGTAAACTTGTCGGAGTTGAGGTAGGGCTGATAGCTTGAGTTAGGTTGCTACTAACATGACCGCGTCCAGCCCCGTCACCGAGGCGTATCTGGAGACCATCTACAACCTGGCGATGGAGAATCAGACGGTTCGGGCCGTCGATCTGGCGAGCCACTTCAACGTCAGCCGGCCCACGGTGACCCAGACGCTCCGCCGGCTTTCCGAGGCCGGCTTGGTGAGCCAGGCACGCCCGACCGGCGTCACCCTGACCGATCGGGGCCGGAGCGAGACGGAGGCCTTGCTGCGACGTCACCGGCTCGCGGAGCGGCTGCTGTTTGACGTGCTGGGCATGGACTTCGTGGCGGCCCATGAGCAGGCGCATGCGCTGGAGCATTGGATCTCCCCTGAGGTGGAGCGAAAGATCTCGGAGTTGTTGCGGATGCCGGCGACTTGTCCGCACGGGAACCCCATTCCCGGAAACGGCCCCGCGGGCGTGGATTACCTGCGCGATCAGCAGGGGGTGCGGCTGGCCGACGTGGAGCCGGGCGAAACGGTCGTTGTCATTGCCATCTCGGAAGTCGTCGAGGACGAATCCGCCCTGCTGCGCAGCCTCCTCGATACCGGGATTGTGCCGGGACACCGGCTGGTGGTGGAACCGGCCGTGGACGGTGAGGTGGCCTATCGAACGGCATCCGGCCGGAGGCATCGGCTGTCGCGAAGCTTGGCAGTCCTCATCTGGGTGCGCAGCCTGAGCCCGGAGAGTGGGCAAGCATGATCGGCAGCTTCCTCATCTTCCTGCGTGAGGGCATCGAGGGAAGCATGATCGTTTCGATCATCCTCACCTATCTGGCCAGCGCCGGTCGTCGCGATCTCTTTCGATGGGTGTTTGCCGGGGTGGGGGCAGCTCTCGCCGGCTCCGCCCTCGTCGGCGTGGTCTTGTATCTTGCCGCCAAGGACGCCTTCGTGGGGTCGGTCGCTCAGGAGTGGTTCGAGACCGTCACCTTCCTCATCGCGGTCTGCATCCTGACCTACATGACGTTTTGGATGAAGCAGCACAGCCGGTCACTCAGTGGATCCGTTCGAGAGGAGCTGCAGCAGGCGATCTCGCGCAATTCGGGGTTCGCGCTCGCCTTGGTCGCGTTCTTCACGGTTGGGCGCGAGGCGATCGAGACCGCGATCTTCACACTGGCGATCGCGTTCCGAACCTCGCGCGGGCTATTGCTGGCAGGCGCGCTCCTGGGCGTGCTTGCTGCCGTGCTCGCGAGCGTGGCCATGTATCGCCTGGGTGTGCGACTGAACCTCAAGCGACTGTTCATGGTGCTTGGCGTGGGTCTACTGGTGGTGGCGGCCGGCCTGCTCGCCAACGCCACGCAAAACCTCCAGCGCCTGCATGTCCTGCCGGGCGCGGGGATGGTTCTGTGGCGCACGGATCGTTGGATCTCGGAGAGCAGCGGCTTGGGGGACGTGCTGCATGGCCTGCTGGGGTACGCGTCGGCCCCGACTGCCCTGCAGGTGATCGTGTGGGCGTTGTTTCTGATCACCGGTTTGCTGCTCTTCCTCCCGTCCTCGCCGAGACGCCTGCTGTCACGCTCGCCGCAGACGGTTGGCTCCTAACCGCTTGAAGCTTGTGCGGCTGCCCTCCGGGGGAAGCCGGAGTGGCGCGCGACGTGCCTTTCATACCTGATGCGTCCGAGGAGTGATAGGCTGCGACGGCCCGGGCTGGCGCAGGACCGGCGCCTAGATGGGGAGAAATGGCTTTCGTCACAGCTGATGGCGCCGCGATCGAGGCGTAGGGTGAGGGCCGGATCCTGGCTGCTGCTCGCGCTTGTGGCACTTGTTCCCCTGTCCCGCTCCGCCACGGCGGCTCAGCTGCGGCGATCTCATCTGAACCCGATTCAGCTCGAGAACCGGCTTCCCGGAACGACCGCGTGGCAGATCCAGACCCCGGCCCTCAACGGTCAGATCAGCGGCTACGGGTCGGCTCAAAGTGTGGCTCCCGGTCAGCGCATCTCCTTTTTCGTCAGCACCAAGGCGAGCAGGTTCACGGCCTCCATCTTCCGAATGGGCTGGTATGGAGGCGACGGCGGCCGCCTCATGGTTTCCACTCCCTCGCTGCCGGGTGTCCTGCAGCCCGTCCCGGCGCCGGACCCTCGGAACGGCCTACTCGTGTGCAACTGGTCGGAGTCATTCAGCATCGAGATCCCGAGCAGCTGGGTGAGCGGAATCTACCTCGTCAAGCTCACGTCCTCGACCAACCATCAGTCCTACATTCCCTTTGTCGTTCGGGGAACGAGGCATCGCAGCCCGCTGCTGATGATCGACGCGGTGACCACCAGCGAGGCCTACAACGTGTGGGGCGGCAAGTCGCTCTATGTCGACAGCCGTTACCGGTCGGCGGCGGCCGCGTTTGACCATCGGGCGGTCATGGTCTCCTTCGACCGTCCCTACCAGCAGAACGATGGCGCCGGGTGGTTTCTTTCCTGGGAAATTCACATGGTGCGCTGGCTGGAATCACGTGGGTATGACGTTTCCTACGCCGATGACCTTGACGTCAACGACCATCCCGGCATCCTCCTGCACCGGAAGGGCATCATCATTGCCGGGCATGACGAGTACTGGAGCATGGCCATGCGCGATGCCATGGATGGGGCAGTCGCCTCCGGGGTGGGGCTGGCGAATTTCGCCGCCAACACCGGCTACTGGCAGATTCGCCTCGCCCCCCTGGGCAGCCAGCGAGATGCCATTGAGATCTGTTACAAGGACTTCAAACGGGACCCCATTCATTCCTCGGACCCGACACAGGCGACGGTCATGTGGCGGTCAAAGCAGGTGCACCGGCCGGAGAGTGAGCTGCTGGGGGCCATGTACGAGGACTATCTGGGACGGCATGGCCCCTATCCCTGGGTGGTGAAAAACCCACACAGCTGGATCTTCAAGGGCAGACGGGTATCGAGGGGCACATCGGTGAAGGGCATCGTGGGACACGAGGAGGATGCCCTGCTCGGACGGTATCCCCACCCGCCGCAGGTGCGAGTCCTGAGCGCGTCTCCTGTTCGAACGAGTACCGGGAGCCGCCGGAAGTCCAACTCAACCCTCTACAGAACTGCCAGGGGAGCCATGGTCTTCAATGCCGGCACCATCGATTGGAGCTACGGTTTGGACGACATCCGGGCGTCATGGTGGTCATATCCACCCGCCCGCAGCTCACCGAGCCCGCTGATCGAGCGGGTGACGGCCAACGTTCTGGCCCGGCTATAGTCGGCGACTCAGCGCCTCCCGGCTCGGTGTTTCCTTGATGGGTACCGGGTTTCCATGGCTTTCTTGGTCGCCAATCGTCGAGGCCGGCGCGCACGAATCAGCGCGGGCGGCGAAGCGTGCGTCTTCGCCACATCGAAAGCAGCGGGTGCTCCCAGCGTACTGAACGGTCCGAGATCCAGGGCGCGTAGGGCGCCATCGTGAACGCCGCAAGGCGGAGCAGAACAGTGTCGTAGTTGACGCGCCACCCGGCGAAGTTACGCCACGCCTCCTCGAGGTCGGGTTTGAGCTTTACGTTGGCTTCCGCCAGCCGCTGCACCGCTTCGTAGAACTCCTCACGGCTGATGGAAATGGGATCGTCGGGCTTGGGATTGGGATCGAAGGGAATGCGAAACAGGCCGGCAATGCGGCGGAGGGCAATGTATCCGGCCCGTAGGCACAGCTCGCGGCTGGGATTTCTGGGCACGTCGACTGTGGTGGTGAAGAGCGCAGCCGAGTCCAGAACTACACCGGCGGCAGTCACCCACGAGCGATTCGGCTGCGGGGACCGGAAGAAGGCGAGGGCGGCCAGCGACGTATGACTCTCTTCGACGTCGAGGAACCAGTCCTCCCAGGCCGGCCAGAGTGACTCGATGGACTCGAAACCCTCGATTCGGGAGTAGCGAATGATGAGCTCAGACGCGGTGGGCGGTGAGCCGGCACGGACCTCCAGATTCGCCACGGCCCGCTCGCGCCGTGACCACGCCCCGTAAATAGTCGGGAGGTAGGCAACCAGAAGCGCCGCCAGTAGCAGTCCGATACCTGCTTGGGTGAATAGCACGATGTCGTCGCCGACACCGTGGGGGGTGGCGAAGCCGAGCGTGAACATGGAGGAGCCGCTGATGGTCAGCGCATCTCCAACAGAGCCGGTTCCCAGCCCCCAGTAGATCAGCGCGTAGCCGCAGATAACCAGGACGAGCCAGGTGGCCGTGAGCAAGACCAACGCCAGCGGCGCGAACAGCGCCATGACGGCATCGCGCCCTTCGTAGGAAGCGGCGCGAGCGGCTCGGAGGTCGAACCCGGCACGGACAGTGAGGAACACGAAGCGGGCGATCCGATCGGAAACTGCTCGGGGCAGGATGAAGGTCTGAATCGCCGAGCGGAGGGTCAGGAGCACCAGGACCAGGCCGACCAGTCCCGCCAGAACCCGCAGGAAGATGAACAGCTCTCGCGCCCCCTGATCCAGACGGTGGTTGACTCAGCTTATCCGGGCCGAGCTCTTCTGGTGCCTCGCTTTGTTACGGAGGCCCTGTGACGGCCAGCTCCTCTGAGCCGGATCCATGCTCAGGCAACACGCAACGGGCGTCGGGTCAGGCTACAGCCGGCAGCCAGGGAATTCAGGAAGTTAGAAACCCCCGAAACAAGAACCGGGGGAGTCAGGAACGCTGGAATCCGAAGCAAGGGCACACCCCGCCAGGTCCTCCAGCCCCCTTCAGCCGAGGCGTATCCGAGGGTCGAGCAGCCCCTGAACAATGTCGACGAGGATGTTCGCCAGCACCACAAACACGGCCGCGATGAGAACGGTCCCCATGACAAGATTAATGTCGTTGTTGAGGATGGCGTTGTACGCCAGCTGGCCCACGCCGGGCCAGGCAAACACGATTTCGACGACCACGACTCCACCAAGAAAGTAGGCCAGGTCGAGGCCGAACTGGGTCACAACCGGACCGGCGGCGTTGCGCAAACCATGCCGGATGACCGCCCTGCGCCAGGTCATTCCTTTGGCCATCGCCGTGCGCATGTAGTCCATCCGGAGGATGTCGACCAGCGTGGCCCGCAGCAGACGGCTGTACCATGCCGCGCCACCCAGACCGAGGGTCAGGGCCGGCAGCACGATGGAGAACGGTTGGTCGGCGCCGCCCAGGGGGAAGATCGACCAGTCGAATGCAAACACCAGGAGCAGCAGATTTCCCAGGACAAAGGGGGGCATGGAGAAGCCGATGAGGGCCATCACCACCCCCAGCCGGTCCGCGGCCCGCTGGTGATGAAGCGCCGCCATCATGCCGATGGGCAGCCCGATGGCAAGCTCGAAGCAGACGCCGGCCAGCGCCAGGACGGCAGTGGCGGGCAGCCTCGCCGCTATCGACGGGAGGACGTCCTGCTGGAGCTGATAGGAGAACCCGAGGTTGCCCTGCAGCAGATGGAGCAGGTAGCGGAGGTACTGGACGGGAAGCGGCTGGTCCAAGCCGTCGGCGGCCCGGATGGCCCGGAGAACCGCGGGGGTGGCGTGCGGGCCGGCGACGAGCCGGGCCGGATCACTCGGAATGGCGAACGCGGTGATGAAGGTGATGATGGAGACACCGAGCAACACCAGGACGCCCCACAGAAGCCGGCGAAGAATGTAGGCCGCCATCTCAGCGACGCAGCTGGCCGTGCGGGTCGAGCGCGTCGCGCAGGGCGTCCCCGAGCATGTTGAAGCCCAGGACGGTCACAAAGAGCGCCAAGCTCGGATAGAGCACCAGCCAGTAGAACTGCAGCGGTGCGCTGGCGCCCTGGTTGATCATCCGTCCCCAACTCGCCGTGGGATCGGGAACGCCGAGGCCCAGGTAGTTGAGGCTGCCCTCGAACACCACGGTTAGGCCGACTCCCAGGGTCGCGTAGACCACGATCGGCGCCAGCAGATGCGGCAGGATGTGCCGCAAGAGGATGCGTAGGCTGCTGAGGCCCGTTGCGCGAGCGGCATCCACCCACTCCCGCTCCCGGTAGGACAGCACCTGGCCGTAGGTGATACGGCACAGCCCCGTCCAGCTCACCATGCCGATGACCACGATGATCACCGTGAGGCTCGGCCCTCGAATGGCGACGATGGCGAGCGCCAAAAGCAGGGCCGGGAAGGCCAGCATGACGTCGGTCAGCCGCATGATGATGACCTCGAGCGCCCCACGCCACCAGGCCGCGGCTGCGCCGAGGCCGACGCCAATCAGCACCGCCAGCGCATTTCCGGAGAGGCTGATCGTGAGTGAGAGACGGGCCCCGAAGAGCAGACGGCTCAGCAGGTCGCGTCCTTCGGTGTCGGTCCCAAACGGAAACTTGGCGGTGTGTCCCAACGGCGCGCCGATGGCGCTGATCCCATTGGGAAAGGGCTGATCGGGATTGTGGGGAGCCAGCCACGGAGCGAACAGCGCCACGAACACCACGCCGGTGACCAGAAAGGCGCCGATCCAGAAGCTCGGGTTCACGCGAAGAGCCCGCCAGGTCCGATGGCCGGCGGGCTCTTCGAGCGGCTCCTCCTCGACGGGTTCGAGGGGCGCTCCGATCACTACTTCAGTTCGTATTGGTCGTAGCTGAATCCCCAGATGGGCTGGATGAAGAAATGCTTCACGGTGGCGCCGCGGAAGTCGTAGAGCTTGTCGTCGTAGAGCGGCGCCCAGGGGGCCTGGCTCATGATCTTGCCTTCGAGCTTCCGATAGAGCGCATAGCGCTGCTTGCGATTCCGGTCGCCTCGCGCGCGAGTAGCCAGCCGGTCGTCGGCGTGGTTACAGAAGAACGCGGCGTTGCTGCTGCCGGCGCAGGTCAGGAGGGGGTCGATGAAGTCCGACGGGTCGGGGTAATCGAGCCCCCACACGCCGAGCGTGAAGGCGCTCTTGCCGGGAGTGTAGATCAGGGAGTAATAGGTGTTGTCGGAGACCGGCCTGGGGCTCACGTCGACGCCGATGCGTTTGAGGTCCGCCTGAACGGCGTCAGCCACCGTCGTGTAATCGGCGTTGCTCTCGTCAAACATGAGACTCAGATGCAGCTGACCCGGCTTGTAGCCGGCCTTCTTGAGCAGCGTCTTGGCCTTCTTGGGCGCGTACTTGTAGTACGTGAAGTGTTTGTTGGCCCCCGGCATGGTGGGCGGGAAGATGCCGTTCATGACCACGCCCCGTCCATTGAGCAGGCGGATGATGTGCGGCTTGTTGATGGCCATATTGATGGCCCGGCGCAGATTCAAGTTGCCCTTGAAGGGCTTCATCTGGGTATTGAGGGCAAGGTAACGGACGGCAATATCCTTCTCTCCAACCAGCTGTTTTGAGTACGTGGAGCTGAGCCTGAGCGCCAGATAGTCGGAGGTTGAGACGAGGTCGCCGGGCAGGTCGAGCTGGCCCTTCTCGGCCCGCAGGATCTGCAGATGCGGGTTTACCCCGAATTGAATGCTGACCCGAGGGATTCGCGGAAGCCCCTTGCGGAAGTAGTTCCGATTCCGGCCCAGGATCATCTGTTGCCCGCGACTCCAGGAAAGCAACCGGTAGGGGCCGGTTCCGATGGGATCGGTGGCAAATCGCTTTGCTCCCTTACGCTGGACCCACTCCTTGGGTACGACCGAAGCGAAGGGCATGGCCAGTATGTTCTCGAATGCCAGGTCGGGATAGGACAGGTGAAACTGGATGGTCAGCCGGTTGAGCACCTTGATGCCGCTGATGTGAGCCGCCTTGCCGCTCCAGAACGCCTTGGTTCCGGCCAGTGGCGACCAGAAGGGGCTGTTGTACATGGCGGCATTGGGGGTGTGCTTGCTCAGTGACCGCTCGATGGAATATTTGAAATCCGCCGCGGTCACCACGCGATTCACCGGCGGCGAGAACCGGACGCCCTTGCGGAGGTGGAAAGTGTAGTAGAGGCCGTTCCTGCTGACCTTGGGCAGAGACTTCGCGATGTCCGGGATCAGCTGAGTGCCTTTGGTGCCGGGTGCATCGCGGTAGTTGAGCAGGGCGTCGAAGATCGCATGCTCGCCGATCCAGGGGCCGAAGTTGTAGCCCACGGCGGGATCGAGAGTGCCGAAGTCGCTCTGGAAGGCAACGCGCAGGGTCTTCACCTTGTGCGTGGAGCTAGTGGTGGTGCGGGCCACCGCCTGATAGGGAATGGCGACTGCCAGGGCGACGACCGCAAGAGCCGCCAGGAGCGGCAGGGGAACGCGCAGCAGGGCGGTCGGCTTCATGTCATCTCCTGTCTCATCCGAATCCCGGAAGGTTGAATATCCCATTATGAGGCGGCTCGCGGCCACTGCCGACAATGAGCTGTGGGCAACAGATGGGATGTGGTCATCGTGGGCGCGGGGCCGGCGGGGTTGCTGGCCGCCCTGGAGCTGGCCGAGGCCAACCGTGGCCATTCCTGTGTCGTTCTAGACGCCGGCCCCTCACTGGCGGATCGCATGGCGCGTCCGCGGAGCACCGGTCGACCCGGCGAATGGCTGACGGGGTTCGGTGGTTCGGGGCTTTTCATTGGGGGACGGCTCTCCTTCGATCAATCGACACCGACGGGCTGCCCGACCACCCTCGCGGCCGATGAGTGCGTGTCCGTGGCCGAGGTGGTGAGCTGCCGGCTCACCGGTCTGGGGGCACCCGAGTGGAGGGAGGAGTCGCCACCTTCGGCCCTGGACTCTGCGGCGAAGCGGGCGGCCGAGGTGGGCCTCGAGTGGCAGCTCAACTACCCGGCCCGCCATCTGAGTCAAGAGGACCGGATGAAGGTGCTTCAGGGGATTGAGGAGCGACTGCGCTCAGCGGGGATCTCGATCTCCAGCGACACACGCGTGGTAGGCATTGCCCAGACGCGCGACGGCTGGCAGGTGTCGATCGAGAGCGGCCAACGGCGCATGACCCTTGATCCGGCCGCCCTGCTCTTGGCTCCCGGACGCGCGCAGGCCGCTTGGTTGGCTGCCATCGTCTCTGGACTGGGTCTCACGCCGAGGCGGGACCTCTCCGTGGGCGTGCGACTCGAAGCGCCGACTAAGACGCTGAGACCGCTTACCGTTCTGACTCCCGATCCACGGCTTTCATTTGAGAACGCGACCGGGCACTTCCGCACCTATGCCTTTACAGTTGGCGCCCGCATCACGGTCGGCGGCGATGATCTGGGCGAGCGAGTCACGGTACAGCCGGCGCCGGATCACCCCTCCGGCAACACGAGCTTCTCTCTTCTGTGGCGCCCACGATCTGCCGGCGTGTTCCTGATGTTCCCGCCCTCGGTGGGGAGGGGCAATCTCGCGGATTTGATGGACCCGACTGCCCCGAGTTCCATGCCAGGCGACGCGGCGGCTACGGCGGTCGTGCCCAGCCTGGATGTTCCCGATCGACCGATCCGAGCCGACTGGCCTGAGGAGTACTGGCAGGGGCTGCGCACGTTTCTGAACAGGCTGAGCCGGTTGACTCCAGGACTGGTGCAGTCCGGTCCCATGGTCTATAGCCCGGCGATTGAGTCGGCCTGGCTCCATGACATTGACTCTCAAGGTCGAACCAGGCTGCCCGGCCTCTACCTGGCCGGCGATGGCGCCGGAGTTTCTCAAGGCGCCATGGCGGCCGCCGTGAGTGGAGTGATGGCGGCGCGCGGCATCTCCGCCGATCTGGCCTAATCGTCAGCTGAGGCGGCCACATCCGGCGGTCGAGTGCGGCCGCCTCATGTTTCCGAGTTCGGTCGAGTCCAACGGCGTGGCGGTTGCCGCCCTTTCTGTCCTCCAGCTATAGTGCAGTACATCACGCGGCGTTGAAGGAGAAGCAGGCCCACCGGCAGGTGAGCGATCGGGGACGGTGAAAGCCCGAACGCGGTGGGACGACGGGCTCCCGAGCCGACACGGTTCGACCGTGCGGGAACAGCACCTCCGTTAATGGGCGAATGAGTGGCCGTGAAGTATCGCACGGTCAGTTGGGTGGCACCACGGGCAGCGGGCTCGTCCCTTCCGCCCCCGCTTGCATTCCCCGTTCGGAGGCCACTCATGAACCGCGTCGTCCTCGCTTATTCCGGTGGACTGGATACGTCTGTCGCCATTCGATGGCTGCGGGAGAAGTACGACCTGGAAGTCGTAACGCTCACCGCGGACCTGGGCGGCGGAATTGACCTGGAGGAGGCCAGGCGTCGAGCGCTCGACATTGGCGCACGGGATGCCTATGTGGTCGACGGCCGCGAGGAATTCGTCAGTGACTTTGTCATGCCGGCGCTGCAGGCGGGGGCTCTGTACGAGGACCTCTATCCACTCGCGACCGCCCTGGCTCGACCCCTCATCGCTCGAATCATGGTGGGCGTGGCACGCCGAAGCAACGCCTCTCTGATCGCCCACGGCTGCACGGGGAAGGGGAACGACCAGGTTCGATTCGACGTGGCGACCACGGCTCTGGCTCCCGATCTCAAAGTGATTGCGCCCATCCGGGAGTGGCACATGTCCCGCGAAGAGGAGATCGAGTACGCCCGGCGCCATGGGATCGAAGTGCCGGTGGAGCGCGAGAGCCCCTACAGCACCGACGAGAACCTGTGGGGACGGAGCTGCGAGTGCGGGATCCTGGAGGACCCGAGCGTCGAGCCGCCTGAGGACGCGTACGCCTGGACCTGCCGTCGCCAGGAGGCGCCGACCACTCCTCGGTATCTGGAGGTCGACTTTGAGTCGGGGATACCCGTGCGTGTGGACGGCACGGCAATGGGCGCTCTTGAGCTGATCGAGGAGCTGAACCGCATCGCCGGGGAGACGGGTGTTGGCCGCATCGATATGATCGAGAACCGCCTCATCGGTCTGAAGTCACGAGAGATCTACGAAGCGCCCGCGGCGGTGGTCCTTCATGCCGCACATCGTGCGGTTGAGGATCTGACATTGACCAAGGACACCCTGCGCTTCAACCGATTGGTCGGCCAAACCTACGCGGATCTCATCTACAACGGGCTTTGGTTTGGGGCGCTCCGACGGGATCTGGCGGCCTACGTGAGCAGCGCCCAGCGACACGTGACGGGTACCGCCCGCCTCAAGCTCCAACAGGGAAGCTGCACCGTCGTCGGTCGAACATCGCCCGCCTCCCTGTACGACCACGACCTGGCCACATACGGCGGCGAGGACACGTTCGACTATCGCGCGGCCGATGGCTTCATCGCCCTCTGGGGCCTGCCGCTGCGGGTGCAGGCGCGCCGGCAGTCTCTCGTGCCGTCAGATGCCGAATGAAGACCTGGCAGGGCCGCATCTCGGCGCCCTCCAACCCGCTGTTTGAGCGGTTCTCGTCCTCGGTGGATGACGATCGCGTGCTGGCGCCCTATGACATTCGAGTCAGCCGGGCACACGTCGCCGCCCTCGCTCTAGCGGGCATCATCTCCCATGAGGAGGCGGATCGACTGAATAAGGCGCTCGGCGAAGTCGAACGGGAGATCGCCAAGGATCGGTTCGTTTGGAGGGACGATCTCGAGGACGTCCACACCCACGTTGAGGTGGCGCTGCGTGACCGAGTGGGGGCACTGGCCGACAGCATCCATGCAGGAAGATCGCGCAACGAGCAGGTGGCCGCCGACCTACGCTTGTACACCCTGGACCAAACGGCAGAGGTTCTGCAGAGAATTGTGGATCTTCAGGAGACCCTGCTTCAACAGGCCAGTCGCAATGCCGCGTCGCCGATGCCCGGCTATACGCACCTGCAGCAGGCCCAGCCGGTGACGATCGGCTTCGCGATCACGGCATCGGTTGCCATGCTGGACCGGGATTGGGAGCGATTCGAGGGGTCACTCGCCAGAGTGGGCCGGTCGCCTCTCGGATGCGCGGCTTTGGCCGGCTCAAGCCTGCCTCTGGATCGCGACCTCCTGGCCTCACTGGCCGGCCTGGGCCAGCCCTCCGAAAACGCGCTGGACGCCGTCGGCGACCGGGACTTCATCGTGGAGTTCATCGCGGCTGCCGCTCTGTGCATGGTTCACCTGTCGCGGCTATCGGAAGACTTCATCTTCTGGTCTTCCACGGAGCTGGGATTCGTGGTGCTTCCCGACGCCTTCGCCAGCGGCAGCAGCATGATGCCCCAAAAGAAGAACCCCGACGTGTTCGAGCTGGTGCGTGGCAAGGCTGCGATCGTGCAGGGCGCGCTGGCCGGGTCCCTGGCGTTGCTCAAGGGACTGCCCGGAGGGTATGATCGCGACCTGCAGGAGTCGAAGCCGTTGCTCTTCCTTTCGGCCCGCACATTGATCTCCTGTCTCGAAGTCCTATGCGCCACCGTTCAGGAGGTGCGATTCGACGGACAGCGCTCGGCCGCCGCTATTTCGGGCTTCTCGGTTGCCACCGACCTTGCCGAGCACCTGGTGGTCCAGGGTGTCCCATTTCGGCAGGCGCACGAGACGGTGGCGGGCATTGTCAGAGCCTGCGTCGAGGAGGGAAGGACGCTGGAGGAGCTGCGGGATGACGAGAAGGTGGAGCTGCGCCTAGACGGGACAGGTCGACCACCCACGGCTGAGGATTCCATCAGGGCCAAACGGACGTCAGGAAGCACCAATGTCGAGGATGTGCAACGACAGATCCGTGCCTTTGAGCGGCGCGGGGCCGCCCATCGGCGCCGGCTGGAGCAGCTTCGATGAGGCTTGGCATCCTGGTCTCTCAGGTGCGGCTGGAGGAGAAGCTGATCTTCGCAGCGGCTGACGCGGCGGGTGTGGAGCTGATCAAGATCTTCGACAAAGAGCTGGTGCTTGATCTATCGTCCGGCGATTTCCCGGGCGTCGATCTGGTACTGGACCGCGGATTGGTGCACTCTCGCGCGGAGTACACGCTCCGGTACCTGCAGGCGGCCGGCGTTCCCACCGTGAACTCCTACTCTGCCACCCTGACATGCGACAACAAATTCCTCACCACCGTGGCATTGGAGTCAGCCGGTGTGCCGACACTCCGCACGCTGATTGCCTACACGCCCGAGTCGGCGCTCAGGGCAATTGAAGCGGTCGGATATCCAGCGGTGCTCAAGCCGCCGGTTGGATCCTGGGGGAGGCTACTGGCGAAGATCAATGATCGGGAGGCGGCCGAGGCGGTGCTGGAGCACAAGGAGATTCTCGGCTCGTATCACCACTCGATCTTCTATATCCAGGAATACGTGCCGAAGCCCGGTGGCGACATTCGCGCGTTTGTGGTCGGAGACCGGGTGATCGGAGCGTCCTTCCGCTCGTCGCCTCACTGGATCACCAACGTTGCCCGGGGCGCTTCGACCGCGCCATGCCCACTGACTCCGGCGATCGAGGAGATCTCTCTTCAGGCCGCTCGGGCAGTGGGGGGAGAGATACTCGGTGTCGACCTGTTGGAAGCTGAAGGTGGCTATCGCGTTGTTGAGATCAACACGGGTGCGGAGTTTAGAGGGCTGGTCGACGCCACCGGCGTCGACGTGGCCGCCGCGATCGTCGCGTACCTCCAGGCCCGCATGTAACCAAAAAGAAAAACCGCGGCCACTGGCCGCGGTCCTTCCACTGTCGGCTTGTGTCTTACAGGGCGTTGACCACGTCCTGGAAGTTCGCCTTGAGTCCGGTGCCGATCAAGGTGATGATCGCCACGGCAGCAATCGAGATGAGAGCCACAAGCAGGCCGTACTCGACCATGCCCTGTCCCTCTTCGTCATCCCGCCGAACCGCTGCACGAACGTGCTCGATAGCCGTCAGGTACACATGGGTCGCCCAATCGCCAAACATCCAGATAACCTCCGATATCGTCGGTGAAGATTTGCAGGCAGCGCTTTCGCTGTCTCGTTCGTGCTCCAGAGTTACCGACGTGAAGGGCAAGACACATAGCCCAAAAGTACCGAGCGGCTCCGGAATGTTGCGATCGTTGCAGATCTAGGCGGACGCCGCTTCCTCAATGTCGACGGAAGTTATCTTCACGGGCTCGACTGGGCGAGACTGCTCCCCAGAGCTGCCGGCGGTAACTGCGGCAGTGGCAATGGCGTTGACCACATCCATGCCTTCCGTCACCTCACCGAAGATGGTGTAGCTCGGCGGCAGGCCGACGTCGCGCCCATGAACGATGAAGAACTGGCTGCCGTTGGTGTTTGGCCCGGCGTTGGCCATGGCGACGGTACCGGCCGTGTACCGACGCCGGACCGGCTCGTCCGCGAATCGGTAGCCGGGCCCGCCGCGGCCGGTGCCCTCCGGATCACCCGTTTGGATCATGAAGCCGTTGATGACCCGGTGGAAGACGACACCGTCGTAGAACCCCTCGCGGGCCAGGAAGACGAAGTTATTCACCGTCTTGGGAGCCTCTTCAGTCAAGAGCCGTATGGTGATGTCGCCAAGGTCAGTGTGCAGTGTGGCCGAGTAGGCGGACTCCGCACGCAGCCGAAAGTCGGGTGGCGAGCTCCAGGATTTCGTATTCACAGTCTCCTCCTCAGCCACGCGTGTCTCGCAGGCGATACGACCCCATTGTCTCTTGGGTCTGAGTGGAGGTCAGAGGATTGTTGCGCGATCGCCGTGGCCGCGGCCTTCAGCCCGGCTGTTGCTGTTCCCGTAGGGAGGGATAGCTGATTCCCATGACCTCGCGGACTGTTTTCATCGTGGCCGCTGCCTCGGAACGCGCTCGCCGGGTACCTGAGCGCACGGCAGCGTCAACGGTATCAATGTCCATTGCAAGCTGTTCACGCCGTCGGCGGATCGGCTCCAGCACTCCATTCAGGGCCACCGCCAACCGCTCTTTGACCTCTATGTCGCCGACGCGACCCTTCCGATAACGCTGCTTGAGCTCCGCCACCTCCGCGCCATCGGGGTTGAAGACGTCGTGGTAGGTGAACACGGGATTCCCTTCGACCGTTCCCGGATCCGTCGCGTGGATTCGCCGGGGGTCCGTGTACATCCCCATAACCTTTCGTCTCACCGTCTCGGGATCGTCGATCAGGAAGATGGCATTTCCCAAAGACGTTCCCATTTGGCGCCGTCCATCGGTCCCCGGGAGTCTCGGCATCTCGCCCAGCAGGGCCTGAGGCTCGGGAAAGACGGGACCGTACAAACGGTTGAAGCGGCGCACGATTTCTCGGGTTTGCTCCACGTGCGGCAGCTGGTCCTCGCCGACGGGGACGAGGTCGCCGCGAACCGCCATGATGTCGGCCGCCTGAGAGATGGGATAGCCGAGGAAGCCGTACGTTAGGTTCTCGCTCTCCCACCCTCGCTGCTCGGCCTCGCTCTTGATGGTCGGGTTACGACGTACATGGGAGAGCGGCACCAGCATCCCGAGGAACACAGTCAGCTCGGCAATCTCGGGGAGCATGCTTTGGAGGTAGAAGGTGGAGCGCTGGGGGTCAAGGCCTACCGAGAGCCAGTCGAGGATCACCTCTCGCACGTCTGTCGAAATCTGATCCGGGCGGTCGAAATTCGTGGTAAGGGCCTGCACGTCCGCCAGCAGGAAGAAGCATTCATAGCTCTCCTGGAGCTCCAGCCAGCTGCGCAGCACGCCCGCGAGATGGCCGACGTGGAGGGGACCGCTGGGTCGCACACCGGTAACAACGCGCTTCTTGGTCACCCGGCTGCCATGCCTGCGCGAATCTCGGCGGCGAAGCGGCGAATCTCCGTCTCGAGGGCCGACTTCGGCGTCCGCGAGATGAGATCGACTAAGGCGCTGCCAATGACCACTCCCTCCGCCACTCTGGCCACATCGCGCGCATGACCCGGCGTAGAGATGCCAAAGCCGACCGCCCGGGGAAGGTCGCTGTGGCGGCGCACCCGCTCCAGCAGATGCGGAATGTCGGGGCTCAAGCCGTCCCGAACACCTGTGACGCCTGTCAAGCTCACGCAGTAGATGAACCCACCCGCCAGCTTGGCAGCCCGCTCAATCCTTTGGTCGGTGCTGGTCGGCGCCACGAGCGGAACCAAATGTAGTCCCTCGGCCTTCAGGGCGACGGCGAGGGGTCGGGCTTCCTCTGAGGGCAGGTCCACCGCGATCACGCCGTCCGCGCCGGCCTCTCGTGCCTCGTGCGCGAACCGGTCCAGGCCATGACGGATGACAGGGTTGTAATACGTCATCAACACAATCGGCGTGTCGGACTGCTGTCGAAGTAGCCGCACCGACTCGAGGCAGCCGGCCAGCGTGGCTCCGTGCTCCAAAGCCGCGTGACTGGATCGCTGGACAACGGGACCGTCCGCGACCGGATCGGAGAAGGGGATGCCGAGCTCGATGACATCGGCCTCGGCTGCCACGTTGGGCAGGATCCGGCGGCTGGCTTCAAGATCCGGATAGCCACCGGTGACGTACAGGATGAGCGCCGAACGGCCCGCAAGCTGTCGGAACGTCACGTCCAAGCGGTTCTCGGCGGTGGTGTTTCTGGTGGCGGCCCCGGCCCCGAGGATTCCGTTCACAGCTCCACACCCAGCGACCGCGTCACGGTGTCCATGTCCTTGTCGCCCCGTCCCGAGAGATTCACGATCAGGAGAGGCTCCTGGGCTTCCGTCACACGGAGGCTCTCGACCACCTCGGGAAGAACGGATAGGGCGTGGGAGGGCTCCAGCGCCGGGATGATGCCCTCGAGCCGGCAGAGCTGCTGAAATGCGCGGAGGGCAGCCTTGTCGTCGGCTGCCAGGTAGCGGGCACGGCCGGAGTCCTTGAGGTAGCTGTGCTCCGGACCAACTCCCGGGTAGTCGAGACCCGCGCTGATGCTGTGGGTACCCAAGATTTGGCCCTCGTCGTCCTGCAGCACGTAACTGCTGGCTCCGTGGAACACGCCCGGCGAGCCTGAGACTAGACTGGCGGCGTGCCGCCCGGTGGACAGACCTTCACCTCCCGCCTCCACGCCGATCAGCTCTACAGTCTCATCGTCGGCAAACGGGTAGAACATGCCGATGGCGTTGCTGCCCCCGCCGACGCAGGCAATGACCCCATCAGGCAGCCGACCCTCGACCTCTTGGATCTGGGCTCGCGCTTCGCGACCGATGACCGACTGGAAGTCGCGCACCATGACCGGGTACGGGTGGGGACCGACGCAGGAACCCAGGATGTAGTGGGTAGTACGGACGTTGGTGACCCAGTCGCGGAAGGTTTCGTTGACGGCGTCCTTCAGGGTCTTGGTGCCCGACTGCACGTGGCGAACCTCAGCGCCCAAGAGCTTCATGCGGAACACGTTGAGGGATTGGCGGCGCACGTCTTCCTCGCCCATATAGACGACGCATTCGAGGCCCAAGAGCGCGCACACCGTGGCGGTGGCCACGCCGTGCTGGCCGGCGCCGGTCTCTGCGATGATCCGGCGCTTGCCCATTCGCTGCGCGAGCAGCGCTTGCCCCAGTGCGTTGTTGATCTTATGAGCACCGGTATGGGCCAGGTCCTCTCGTTTGAGATAGACCCGAGCTTGTACCGCCCGACCCAGGTTTCGGGCTGCAAACAGGGAAGTGGGCCGTCCCACGAAGGTGCGGAGCAGGTCGCGGAGACGCGAGGTGAACTCCTCGTCCAACATCGCCTCGCGATAGGCCGCCTCGAGGTCCGTGAGGCACGGCATGATGGTCTCGGGCACGAAGCGTCCGCCGTGCGGCCCGAAATGACCCTCGACCGGATACTCCAGGCGGCTGAATCTCTTTTGGTCGGTGCTCGTCATCGGCTCGCCTCCATGGTCGCGGCTTCTGCCCGGCAATCAGGACACCCCGCCATGACCAGGTTACGAACCAGGGCTGGAGTGTCCCCGGCGCGAATGAGAGCCTCGCCCACAAGGACCGCACCCACGCCTGCTTCCTGCAGGCGAGCGACATGCTCGGGCATGGAGATGCCGCTCTCACTGATGACGAGCACATCCCTGGGAATCAGGCTCACCAGCTCCTCAGAGCGGCGCAGATCCGTTTTGAAGGTGGACAGGTCTCGGTTGTTGATGCCCACAATCTGTGCCCCGACCTGCAGCGCGCGGGCGAGGTCCTGCTCGTCATGGACTTCAACGATCGCCTCCATCCCCAGTTCTTGGGCGCATCCCAGCAGCGTCGCGAGCTGGTCGTCGGAGAGGATGCGCGTGATGAGGAGGATCAGGTCCGCCCCATAGGCTCGCGCCAGACGTGTGTCCGCCTCACTGAGTGTGAAGTCCTTACGCAAGATCGGGACTGGCACAGCCTGACGAACCGCCTCGAGATCCTGCAGGGAGCCACCGAAGAAGTGCTCGTCGGTCAGGACCGAGACGGCAGCCGCCCCGTTGTCCACGTAAACGGTGGCGAGTCGGACCGGATCATAGTCAGGGGCGATAACCCCGGCCGACGGTGATGAGCGCTTGCACTCGGCAATCAGAACCGCACTATGCCCTCCCGTCGTCGGGGTCAAGGATCGGGGCTTCGGAGCGCGGGCAAGCCGTGCGTTGAGGTCCGACGGAATGGCGTCGGAATGACTCTGCTTGTAGGCGATGATCTCTTCGAGGTAGCTCATCAATCGACATCCCAGAGGAACCGGGGTGGATACATCCCCTCCTCGACGGGTGTGGCCTGCGGCTCGGCGCCGAAGCGATTGGTGACCTCCACGAGTCGTTTGAGAGCTTGCTTGGCTGCTCCGGAATCGACGGCTTCGGCGGCAAGCGCGACCCCGTCGCGGATGGTCTCCGCTTTGCCGGCCGCATAGAGGGCCGCACCGGCATTCAACAGCACGATGTCGCGCCGGGGGCCGTCGTGCCCATCCAGGACGGACTCCAGGAGGCGCGCATTTTCGGTCGCATCACCACCCAGCACGTCCTGGAGGGGCGCCGGGGCAAGCCCCACGTCTTCTACTCGCAGCTCGTAACGAGCTGTCCAGCCGTCTCGCAGCTCACAAATGTCCGATGGTCCGTGGAGGCTGAGCTCGTCCATGCCGCCCGCTCCGTGAACCACCAGGGCATGCGAGACGCCGAGCCGCGACAGCGCTCGCGCCATGTTTTCCGTCAGCCGTGGATCGGACACGCCCAGGACTTGATATCGCGGTCGCGCCGGATTGGTGAGCGGCCCAAGGATGTTGAATACCGTGCGGATGGCGATCTCACGTCGTGGCGCGGCGGCGAACTTCATGGAGGGGTGGAAAACGGGCGCGAACATGAACGCAATGCCGGCCTCGGCGATACAGTCCTCCACCTGAGCGGCCGTCAGGTCGATCTTCACACCGAGGGCGGCGAGGACATCGGCGCTGCCGCATTTGGAGCTCGCGGCGCGATTTCCATGCTTCGCGACCGGCTGTCCGGCTCCGGCCACCACCAGGGCCGCGGCGGTGGAAACATTGAACGTTCCACTGTGGTCACCACCGGTGCCGCAGGTGTCCACGAGGTCGGCACTGATCCGGAGTGGCTGGGCCTTCGAGCGCATCACGGTGGCGAACGCCGTGATCTCGTCGACCGTTTCACCCTTCAGATGGAGCGCCGTGACGAGCGCGGCGAACTGAGCCGGTGTCGCCTCGCCGTCCATGATCTCGGTCATGACCGCCGTGGCTTCCTCTGAGGTCAGAGAACCTCCATCCGTGACCTTTGCGATCGCCCCTTGGATCATGGCCGCGGGCACCAGTCAGGTACGGCGGCGAGCACTCTCGGAAACATCAGTTGACCTCGACGAACATGGAGAACAAAAAACCTCCCGCCCGGGGACGAGAGGTTCGTGGTACCACCCCACTTCGGAAGCCCGCATGCATGGGGCTTCCCTCGATCGACCTTATGCGCCCAAACAGCCGGAAATCCCGGCCGCTCGGGGGTGATCCATTGGAGCCTCACGTGACCGGGCTTCCAGCAACCCCGGCTCTCTTGCCACGTCGTTGGGCTCTGCTCTCACGCGCAGTGTTCGATTTGTTCCATGGTAACGCCATGGGCAAAGCAGGTCAACGTGCGTCTCAGGCCGCTGTGCCCGCGACGTGAAGAAAGGATGCGGCCGTGAGAGCTTGAATCGGAAGGAGAAACAGGCCGAGGGCAGAGAAACGCCAAGCGCTGAATCCGGCCCCTCGATCGAGCGCCAGGCGGCGACAGAGCACCGTCGCAAGGGAACCGGTGACCAGGAGGTTCGGGCCCATAGCCAGCCCCAAGATTGCGGCCCAGTGGCCGGCCACTCCGTGCGCATGGATGACGGAAGCGGCCGGTAGATTGTCTAGCGCCGCGGCCAACACGGAGGCGAACAGAAACTGCGTCACGAAGCTTCCACCGAGCCCAAGGCCATGCACGAGCATGCCGCGGATCGCAGAGGCGGCCAGGTACAGCGGAAGGAGATCGGCCAAGAGGGCGAGCAAGTTTGCTTCGCGAGGCGCGTTCAGCGATTCAGCGCCTGGCCGGAGTAGGAAGGACAGGCAGCTGACGGTGAGGATGAGGACCACCGTCCAGGCAAGCCAGCTCATCTCTATGAACCCAGTTGGGGAGAGCGGAGTCCGACTGAGGACCAGAAGCGTGGTCACGTTGGAGCTGGGAAGCAAGAAGGAGGCACTATTCGCAGTGAGGGCGATGGCTTCAGCCATAAGCCCACCCCTGGTCCGGGCTGACGCCATCGGAATGGCGATCACGACTGCCACGTCGATATTCACCAGGCCGCTCAGGAGACCGGTCAAACAGAGCACACCGAGCGCCAATCTTCGTGGGGAAGCATGCGCCGGTACGATCAGCCGGCTCAGGAGGCGGATTAAGCCCAGTTGGTCCGCCAGTAGGCCAAGGAGAATGACAGCGGCGAGGATGAGGAAGGGTGGGGCGTCTGCCGACAGAGCAGCGACTATGTCCCCGCTCCGGATCCGCGCGGTGACCATGAGGAGGGCGGCAGCCGCCCATATCGACAATCGGAGGCGATCGGTTGTTGACACAAACCCGGCGATTTTGCTATCAACACAACTGAGTGCTAGGGTGGCTGAATGCTCCAATATCTGCCGAATCGGACGACTGAGCTGAAGAGGCGACATGGATATCCTAGTCCAAGGGCAGGGCAATAATGTTACATGATTATGGCAGATAAGTTGTACGAGGACGAGCAACGCGACGAGCGCTTCCTAGCGATTCCCGGATTCGCCCGGGAGATTGGCGTGACGCCTCGGGTCCTCCGGTATTGGGAGGAACAGGGTCTCATCCGACCGAGCCGGGAGCGGGGAAAGCTGCGCTACTCGCCTCGAGACGTGCGAATGGCGGTTCTGATCCAGCGGCTCCTCGACCACGGCATGGGTGTCGATGGGGTGCGAGTGGTACGGATGCTGGCAGAACGGGAGATCCTACAGGCGGCCGGACAAGAGGACGAGATGGCGCTGACCGAACTAACGCTGCGAGCCGCCTACCAGCGGAAGCTCTTGGATGAGCTGACGAGCAGCGGAAACCCGTCGGAGCCAACCAACCTCGCTCCGGAGGGCCCGAAGCACCGGCATCGACCGCATCCGCCCGGTGGGCGGGGGCCTGCCCGGCGCCCGAGAGGTCCCCGACCGGGATAGGGCGAGGCTGCCGAACGGGGCTTCCCGCAATTTCACTCCGCTAGGATGGAGTGCTCATCAGACGGAGAGGGTATCCGGTGTGACGCTCGACTTGACTATCGTGGGCTCGGCCTCGGCGGAGCCCAATCCGGGTGGCGCGTCGAGCTGCTACCTCCTTGATGCCGGCGAGGGGCAGCTGGTTCTCGAGTGCGGTCACGGCGCAGCCGCCAAGCTGCTGCTGCATACGTCTATCGATCGCATCAAAGCCATCCTGATCTCTCACATGCATCCGGATCACTTTTTCGACATCGTCCCGCTGAAGTACTACATCACCTTCAACGGTCTGCCGCGGCTGCCGCTCTATGTGCCGCCGACGGGTCCGGCAATCCTTGAGGGGATGATCAGGGCGCTGGACGAGAAGGACGAGTTCTGGGGTTCCGCATACGACATTCGGGTGTTCGATCCGGACCAGGAGCTGTGCCTACTGGGGATGCGGATTCGGATGGCGCCGACGCATCACTTCATCCCCGCCTGGGCCATGCGGTTCTCGAGCCTCAACGGCACCGCCTCCGGGGCCATTGGATACACCAGCGACACCTCGGTGGTCGAGCCGGTGGTCGAGCTGGTACGGGGGACTGACGTGCTGCTCGCGGAATGCAGCGTCGTCACGCAAGCCAAGTCGGAGCGTGATCAGGGGCATCTCACACCGGAACAGGCGGCGGAGCTGGCCCGACGGGCGCACGCTCGCCGGCTTCTCCTGACCCATTACCCGTCTGCGCACGCGGACAGCATGGTGCGCCACGCGGCTCAAGCCTTTGATGGTCCCTGCTCGCTCGCGGTCGAGGGAGCCACGTATCGGGTCTAGGGTCGCGAGAGGGAGGCGACCGCCAACGCAATAATGAGGGGCGCGGAGCGCCCCGGCGCCTGCCGGTTATCCGAGAGACCCAGAGGAGCGAGTATTGAAGCCTTTCAAGACGATGGCTATCGCCTGTCTAACGGCCGTAGCGTGCATCGTGCTAAGCGCGATGCCCGTGCTGGCCGCCAAGTCCATCAATTATCCACACCTCTACAACGTTGCGGGCAGCGCCTACACCTCGCTCGGCAACGTCGCCGGCAGCCACAACGGGTTTGTGAAGCACCACCGCCCGCACTGCAAAGGCGAGATGCACAAGTCCTGGAGCAAGAAGGCGCGCACAGACGTGGCCGCCGCCAAGTCGGTGATCAAACGACTGTCCAAGGCCACCAAGAAGCAGCGCAAACATGCCCTCTTCCACGACATGATGAAGGCTGCCAAGGATCTGGCCGGTTGGGGTCAGTCACACATCATTGGCCGTACGGGGACCTGCAAGTCCATGCCAACCGGGAGCCAGACGGTCAATGGGGATCTGAACCAGGTGGCGAATGACCTGGGGCTCCAGCCCGTGTACTGAGTGACCGCGGGGTAAGCTTGGCAGCGTTTCCGCGTTTGTGACTGGAGAACGGTGGCTGTCCCTCGATAGCCTCGATGAATTGCCGGGGCTAGTCGGGCACTCTCCGAATCGCTGACTTCGCCCAACTTGCCTGCCCTGCGTTAGAAGTCGGAGAGAGCTTCGCGGTCAGAAGATAGACAGATAGCGGTCGAGCTCCCACTGGCTGACCTGCATGGCGTACTCCTTCCACTCCTCGCGCTTCGCCTCCACAAAGCGGTCGTAGAGCGGATCGCCGAGCGCCTCGTGCATTACCTCGTCGTTTTCCAGACAGGTGACTGCGGCGTCGAGTGAGTCGGGAAGCTGCTGCACGCCCGTCTCGACCAAGCGTTGTGGTGTGAAATGGTAGAGATTCTCCTCGCTGGGCGGCGGGAGCGGCAACTGTCGCTTTATGCCGTCGAGGCCCGCCTTGAGCATGACGGCGAAGGCCAGATAGGGGTTTGAGGAGGGGTCGGGGCAGCGCAGCTCGATGCGCGCCGAGCGCTCTTTGCCGGGGCTGATCTTGGGCACCCGGATGAGAGCGGATCGGTTGGCTCGCGCCCAAGAGATATAGACAGGTGCCTCGTATCCGGGAACCAGCCGCTTGTACGAGTTCACCAGCGACGCCAGGATGGGGGTCATGCCTCGGGCATGGGCCAACTGTCCCGCGATGAAATGGCGGGCGGTCTCGGAGAGGCCGTAGTCGTCATTGGCGTCGTAGAAGGCGTTTTTGTTCGTGCCGGCATGGAAAAGGCTCTGATGGCAGTGCATCCCCGAGCCGTTGACGCCGAATATGGGCTTGGGCATGAAGGTGGCGAACAAACCGTGTCTCTCGGCCACCGCCTTGAGCGTGTACTTGAAGGTGACCGCGTTGTCGGCCGTCTTCACCGCCTGGTCGTAGCGGAAATCGATCTCGTGCTGACCGATGGCCACCTCGTGATGAGATGCCTCGACGTCAATGCCCATCGCCTCGAGTCCGTTCACCATCTCCTTGCGGACAGAGGAGGCCAGGTCGGTCGAGAGATCAAAGTAGGAGCCGCGATCATGAGGCAGCGGTTCCTGTCCGTTCTGATTCGGCACGAATAGGAAGAACTCCAGCTCAGGGCCAATGTAGTAATCGAAGTCCATCTGCTTGGCTTCGTCGATGACCTTGAGGAGCACCTCCCGGGGATCGCCCGTGAAGGGCTGTCCATCCGGCATGAGCACTCTGCAGATCACTCGAGCGGTGGTGTTCTCTCCGCGTTCCCAGGGAATGATGCGAAAGGTGTCGAGTTCCGGCTGCAGCAGCATGTCCGATTCCGCAATGCGCGCGAAGCCCTCGATTGAGGAGCCGTCAAACCAGGTCCCATGTTCGATCGAGTCGTGAAGCTGGCCGGCAGGAATGGTAACGCTCTTGACCATTCCAACGATGTCCGTGAACTGAAGATTGACGAAGCGCACCCGCTCCTGCTCAATCAGCGCAAAGACGTCGGAAGCAGTCATCGACATGGTCTGGTCCCCCTCAGCCGGCACAGTATTGAAAAAAGTTTACCACGCAGGCTGAGAGTAGTTCGGCGGCTGTCCTCCCGAGGGCGCAGGGCATGTCCGTCGGTTCAAGAGGAGCGGAGCCATCGGAGTCTGGCTGTAATCCAGCATGTGGGCGATTGAGCCGGTGGTGCGGTCGAACGCCGCCTTGTGGGGCAGGTTGAAGGTGTCCTCAATGTAGGTGAGGATGGACCGGAAATCCAGCCGCCTGTGATCGATGTATCCCGGCTTCGCGTATGGGGAGATGACCAAGAGGGGGACACGGGGCCCGAGACGGTAGGCCGCCTGGTGCGGCGGGGCAACGTGGTCGTAGAAGCCACCAAAGTCGTCCCAGGTGACGATGATCACCGTGCTGCTCCAGAGCGGTGACCGCATGATCTGGTTGATCCGCTTGACAGTCCAGTTTTCGCCGGCACACTCACTGGACGGCGGGTGCTCGCTGGTGCTCAGGTCGGAGGAAAGCCACGAGATGGCAGGCAGATTGCCGGTGTCGACGTCTTGGTCGAACTGTGCCGGCGGAAGCACGTTTGTCGACCACTGGCTGGAGTTGCGGATGTGCCGGATGGCGTCAAAGGTGTTCCAAATGTAGCCGAAATGGTGGATGGGCGAGGCGTAGTACTTCCAGCTGACCTGCGCGTCGTTGGCCTCGTCGGCCAGCGTCTGCATGTTGAAGCAGGGGAAAACCTTCCGGAAACGGCCTCCGCTATAGGTCTGAACGAGGGTGTCGGTCTGGGCGTCGCAGCCCCAGGATCGGGGCTGTGTCTGTTTGTCCACGGATGGATTGTCCATGGTATGTGCGGACTGACCCGTGACCAGCACCAGGTGGTTGGGGAAGCTGGAGCTGAGGATGGTCGAGAAGAGGTGGTCGGCAAGGGCGAAATGTGTGGCGTAGGCCCAGTAGTTGGGAACGTCGCGCTTGAAGTACTGGGAGTCGGCCACGTCCTGGCCGTTTTGCTTAGCGAAGGCGATCCGATAGAAGCCGTCCATGCGGCCGCCGTCGATCGCGCGCTTGGCCGACTTACCTCCATGACCGAGATCATGCAGCAGGCTGTCGGGCGTCTCGATCATCTTGATGCGCTTCCGACCCCGGTGCGCGAACCGGGTTCCGTCTGCACCCGGAAACCGCCCGAAGATGTTATCGAAGCTGTGGTTCTCTCGGACGATGATGACCACGTGCTGAACGGGCGGGCAGGTTGTGGTCGCGCAGCCGTCGGCAGCGGCACCGAGACTCAGGCGGCCGCTGGCCGTCGCCACGCCTGCCAGCAATGCCGCGGCCGCGAGGAGTAGCAACGTCCGCCGGCTCCGGGTGACAGCGGCAGCCACCGAGAGCAGCGGCATCAACCTACCAGTTGGAGAGGACTGAGGTGTAGGGGTCTTGCCCCGTGGCCTTGGGGCAGTTGGGAATCTGGTTTTGAACCAGAGGCGCCAGCGGCTGCTGATTGGGATCGAGCATCGCACCGATGCTGTTGACGCTGCGCTTGAACTTCATGATGTGGGGCAAGTTGAACTGATTCTCGACAAAAGTAACGATGGACCGGAAGTCCAACCGCTTGTGATAGATGAAGCCCGGCTTGGAGTAGGGGGAGATCATGAGGGCCGGCACCCGTGGTCCCAGTGAATAGGTGCTCTCATAGGGTGGCGCCAGGTGGTCGTAGAAGCCGCCGAAGTCATCCCACACCAGGATGATGGCGGTGCTGGACCACAACGGAGACTGCATGATCTCGTTGATCTTGCTCGCGACCCAGTTCTGACCCGTGCAGATGCTTCCCGGAGGGTGATCACTATTCCAGAAGCGCGAGGTCAGCCACGAGATCTGAGGCAGATTGCCGGCCTGCACATCGGAATCGAACTGGGGAGTGGTGACGACATTGGTGGACCACTGGGCCGAGTTTCGGATGTGCTTGATGGAATCGAACGTGGACCAGATATAGCCGTCGGTGCCGTAGCCTGCGGCGTAATACTTCCAACTCACCCCCGCCGCGTTGGCTTCGTCGGCCAGCGTCTTGGTATTGAAACACGGGAAGGTTGTGGCAACCTTGCCGCCGACATACTGCTTCACGGTCACGTCACTGGGCGCGTCACAACCCCACGAGTGGAGGTGGGCCAGGTTGGGGCGAACGGGATTGCTGATGACGTGCACGGCCTGACCACTGATGGTGACGAGATGGTTGGGAAAACTGTCGCCCATGATCGTCGAGAAGAAATGATCGGCTAGGCCGAAAGTCTTGGCGTACGACCAGTAGATCGGAACCTGATATCCGTAGTACTGGGAGTCGGCGACGTCCTGACTTTCCTGATAGGCGAAGGGGTTCCGATAGAAACGGTCCATCTTGCCGCCGTCGATGGCTCGCCGGGCCGTGTCGACGCCATGGATCAGGTCGGTCTGCATCGGGTCGAGCTCAGGCGCCATTTTGATCGTCGACATCCCGGCTCGCTTGGCCGTCCGCGCTCCGTCGGCGTGCGGAAACCGCCCGAAGAGGTTATCAAAGCTGTGGTTCTCGCGCACGATGATGATCACGTGCTTGATGGGGCTGCACGACTGCTGCCCGCAGGAGGCGGCAGCTGCCGAACCCGTCCCACCCGCATTCCTAGTGAGCAGCGACCCTCCGATGACCGCTAGGGCCGCGATGACGGGAAGAAGGATCCGGGAGCCGCGTGGGTGACCGAACGAAGAGGGTGCTGGCCGCAATTCAGATCTGCCCTGGGATGTGTCGACCGATCGGGGAGGCGACTTCATGATGACACTCTGGACCCTTCCCATTCAAATCCACGATTGGAAGGGAGTGCGCCTGCGCTGACAAGACGTCCACGCCGTAGCCCAATCCCGACAATTTTCATCTATTTTTAACCTTATGGCCATGGGCGATTCAAGTACCAATCCGTCTCATACGCCTGCGCAAAGAGAGCCCTAGGCACTTGCGTTGATCGCGGTCGGGGCGATCCTCCCGGCAAATGGCCGCTGCCCGGCAAGAGCGGCGGGTCTTCCACGAGGCGGCGGTTAATAGTTCGGGTTAGGCGCGGACCCCGTCTTCGGGCACTGGCGCGGCTCAAGCGTCAGCGGCTTGTCCGGCGTCTGCTTGAGGTTGAGCATGTCCCCGATGCTGTTCACCGATCGGTTGAAGTGGGTGAGATGCGGCAACCGGTAGGCCCGTTCGACGAACTTGACGACCGAGCGGAAGTCGTACCGCCGGTGGTCGATGAAGTGCGGTCGAGCATAGGGAGAGATGACAAGCAGGGGCACTCGCGGGCCCAGCCGATAGCGGCTCTCGTGGGGCGGCCGCAGGTGATCATAGAAGCCGCCGAAGTCATCCCAGGTAAGGATGACCACGGTGTGCGGCCACGCAGGGGAATGCATGATGGCGTTGAGCTGCCGGACCGTCCAGTTCTCGCCGCGACAGATGCTCTTGGGTGGATGATCGCTGGTTTCGAGATTGGTGGTCAGCCACGAGAGCGCCGGCAAATGGTTGTGGCGCACGTCATACAGGAACGACTTGGTCTTGACGACATTAGACGACCAGAGGTGCGAGTCGCGAATGTGACGAATCGCATCCAACGTCGACCATATGTAGCCGAAGTGTCCTCGTGGGGGTGCGTAGTACCTCCAGCTGATGCCGGCCCGACGAGCTTCGTCGACGAGCGTCTGCATCTTGAAGCAAGGGCGGCTGTACCCCAGAGCTCCCTTCCGGAAGTAGTAGACCACGGTACGAGATCCTGCATCACACCCCCAGGAACGGTTGCTGCGACTGAGGTGGATGGGATTCCCGATGACGCCCAGGCTCTGGCCGGCCACGGTTACGAGGTGATTGGGAAAGCTGGAGGCCAGGATGGTTGAGAACATGTGGTCGGCCAGGGCAAACCGCTTGGCGTAATCCCAATAGTGGGGAATCTCCCCTTCGCTGTACTGGGAGTCGGCGACGTCCACTCCGTTCTGGAAGGCATACTGGACGCGCCAGAACCCGTTCATTCGCCCATGGTTGACCGCGAGCAGCGCCGACAACCCCCCATGGCCCAGATCGTGGCGCATGTGGTCGGGAGTTGTGTTCAGACGGATGCGCTGGAAGCCTCGCATGGCATAGCGGGCACCGTCGGCGCCTGGGAACAGACCGAACATGTTGTCGAAGCTGTGATTTTCCTTGACGATGATGACGATGTGCTGGATGGGTCCACAGGTCACCTTGTGGCAGGGCTTGGCTCTGGCAAGCCAGGTGGGCGCGCCGAACACAAGCGCCAGACCGGCCAGTGCGAGCCCAGAAACAACGAAGGCAGCGATCGACGCGGGGAGTTTCGATCTCACGTCCAACCCGAGTGCCGGAAATCGAGCGGTGGGGATGTCTCCGGAAGTCCACTATCACCGTATCACGGTGCTGCCTTCGGGATCTCGGGTTGTCCGAACAGAGGAATTTCTTAACTCGGGCCGGTCGGGTGTTAACCGCCATCCATCCGTGATGTCAATTATGTCTAGTGGTTGATAGACTCGATCATGGCTGTCCAAACCGTAAACCGTGTGGTGCCCGAGGCGTCCTTCGCCTCCCTCTATACGTTCCCCTTTGATCCGTTTCAGATCGAGGCAATGGATGATATTGCCGCTGGACGGTCGGTACTCGTGTCGGCCCCGACCAGCGCCGGCAAGACCGTTATCGCGGAGTATGCCCTGTGGCGCACCACGCGTGCCGGGCAGCGAGCGATCTACACGACACCAATCAAGGCCCTCTCCAATCAGAAGCGGCGCGACTTGGACCGCCTGTTTCCTGGGCGGATCGGTCTGCTGACGGGCGACCGCTCCGAGAATCGCGACGCTGACATTCTGGTCATGACCACCGAGGTTCTCCGCAACATGCTTCTGGAGGACCCCGAGAGCCTGCGGCAAGTCAGCTGCGTGGTCTTCGACGAGGTGCATTACATCGCCGATCCCGAGCGGGGAACCATTTGGGAGGAGTCGATCATCAGCGCCCTACCGGAGATGCAGCTTGTATGCCTATCAGCCACCATCCGCAACGCGGGTGAGATCGCCGACTGGATCACCGAGACACGGCGCCGGAAGGTGCCAGACGCAGCCCCGGTTGCTCTCATCCGCCATGAGCAGCGACCCGTCCCGCTGGAGCACTACGTGTTTACGGGCGAGGGATTGCTTCTGATCCGAGATGCGGCCGGCCATCGGGTACGGCGGTTTCCTCGACGCCATCAGCATGCTCGACCCCGACCCACCGGGCCCGAAGAGGTGCTCAAGTCCTTGGACCGGGCTCAGCTGCTACCGGCGATCTGGTTCGCCTTCACCCGTGCCGGCGTTGAGTCTGATGCCGAGCGTTTCGCCTCGGCCATGCCGCCTGCACGCGGTGAACGGCGAGCGGCTATTGAGAGCGCGATCGCCTGGACGCTGGCGGGGGTTCCGGCCGCCGATCGGAGCCTAAATCAGATCACCCGGCTGACTGACCTGCTGCGCCATGGCATCGGCTTCCACCACGCGGGTCTGCTGCCGCCGTGCAAGGAGCTCGTCGAGGACCTCTTTCTGCGGGGATATCTCTCTGTCGTTTGCGCAACGGACACGCTGGCCGTCGGCATCAACATGCCCGCTCGCACGGTGGTGATCAGTCGCATGTCGCGACCAGTCGGCGGGCTGCTCACGGCCAATGACTTCAGTCAACTCACCGGCCGAGCCGGGCGCCGAGGCATCGACGAACGGGGAGCGGTGGTCGTTGTTCCTTCGCCGTATCACGACTTCGAGCGGGACTACGCGGTGCTTGTAGGCCCTCTCGAGCCGGTTCGGAGCCGGTTCACCCTCCGTTACAGCACGCTCCTGGCCCTTTACGACCGGGTCGGAGGCGAGGACCGAATCGCCACCATGGTGAAGGCAAGTCTCAGACAGTTTCAGCTCTACGGCGAAGCCCGACGTGCGGAGGAGGCGCTGGGTGCGGTGGAGGCTGAGCTGGCATCGGTGCGACCGATTCCCGAGCTCTTGGGCCGCGAAGAGGAGCTCGACGAGTACCTAAGAATTCAGGCCCGACTCACCGATCTCGAGAGGCCCCGTGCGTCGCGATACGACGGGCATCGAGGTCGGCGACGGCGGAGCGAGCGCAGCCCGCATGGCGGTACTCGCTACGCCGGTCAGATCGAGGCACTCCGGGCATTGCTGCGCCAGCATCCACTTCATTCACTGATGGTGGACCCCGGCTTCGAACGGCTCGCCTCGGGCCGGATTGAGATTCTGCGACGGCGCAGTCGCCTTCTCCGCATCATTGACTCAGCCCGTAGGGAACGCGATCAAGATGCGGAACGTACCGCCCGGGCCGTTACCGCAGTTTTGCGACGTCTTGGCTACGTGCAACCGCGCGGCCTGGGTCACAAGGCGGCGGGACTGCGGGAGATGGTAGCGCCTTCGGGCATCGTGATCTCGGAGCTGTACCACGAGGGTGTGCTCATGGGTCTCGGTGCGGCAGAGCTGGCGGAGTTCCTAAGCTGGTTCGCTTGTGATGTCGATCGACGCCGGTACAATTCGTTCCGTCTGCCGCTCGAGCTCTGGGATCTTCGAGGCATCGCAGACCTAGCCTTCCGGCGAGTGTCAGGGCTTGAGGAGGGCCAGGGGATCCGGCTGGCACAGGGCGCAAGCTCCTGGTTCTGGGGCGTTGCCCTGGCTTGGTGCTCGGGCGCATCGATCCAAGAGATCAGCCCCACCATCGAGGCAGGTGAGGGCGATATCGTGTCCATCTTGAATAAGACGGTCGACCTCTTGGATCAGTTCACCGGCATGGTCGGTCGGTACGGCGATGTCTCGATGTTGGAAACCATTCATCACTCTCGACGACTGTTGACTCGCGGTCTTGTCGCGCTCCTCAGAAGCGATGTCGCCCCGGTGGATGAAGAACCCATTCCCGCGTAGGGCCATTGGCCGTTAGCCGGGAAATGGCCCTCGTATCCACCGGACTTCCGGATAGCGTGGCCGGAATCGGGCGAGTTCAGCCCGCGTTGGAACCAGTCTCCCTCAGCGCTTCTCAGCTCCGTGGCCGCAACTTTCTCCTCGGCAACAAGGCCGGGTTGATGCTGCACCTGCCCGCAGGGAACGGGGCGGCGGCGAGGACCCTGCATCGCTCGAAATGGTACGGGGCATCCATCTTCGGCCGGAAGTTCCTAGAAGGCATCGTGTGCACAAATCTGAATGGCGCGGTCATGTCCCGCCGCTTCCAACATCGCTTCGAGACCGACGGAGTGACCGCGCGGCGTGAGTACAGCCACCCAGTGCCAATGATCGAGCATTACTTTGTGCCTGACTTTCTGCCGGCATGTCTGTGGTGGATGGACGCATCGGAGGACATGTTTCTCGAGCCGTACCTCAACATCAGCTTCAGCAGGGGCACTCGTGAGGAGCACGGTTACCACGCCGAGCTCGAGCCGGGGCTTCTGTCCGTGAGCCGGCGTGTTGAGCCGGCGCACACTGGTGATTCAGAGGAACCGGATACCGGGGGCACTCCTGTGCGAACGGTTGAGACGTTGTGGGTGGCCTGTGCCTATGAGGTGGAAGACGTCGAGCTCCGGGAAACGCCAGATCGGTGGCGACCAATGTGGTACAGCCTGGATGCGGCGCGGAGGCGCTATCTCAGGCGGCGAGCAGTCTATGGCTCGCCCGCGACGGAGCACGCGCCCCTTTGGGAAATGGCCGCCGACTGGGTGTACGCGCCGATCTTGATGCGGCCGGGGCGTTCAGCCGCCCTTTCCTTTGGGTTTGGAACGTCCCGACGGGAGGCGGCCTTAGCCGCCCGCGAGGCACTGCTCCGGCGGTCAGCCCTGTTGGAGGAGAAGCGGGCAGCGCTGGCAGATCTGCGTGCCTACACCTGGTTTTCCTGCGGCCACCCGCCAACCGATCGTGCCTACGGTCACGTCGTGTCGAGACTCGTGGACTGTTTGGTCGTGTCTCCCAAGGCCACCGGGCCCCGCTCCTCTCTGGTTCCGAGATCTGCGACGATTCTCGCCGGAGATGCCTATTTTCAGGAGGCGTGGCGTCGCGACGAGAACATCGCCCTCGGTGGCCTGATCGCCCTGGGCCAATACCGCACGAGCCGGAGTGTGCTCAGCTCGACGTGGCAGGGCCAAGACCCTGAGACGGGAAGACTACCGCTGCGTTTGCGGACAGGTGAGCAGCCGGGCTACACATCGAGCGACGGTACGCTCTGGGCATTGCTGCGCCTCTCCCAATACGTCTCGGCGTCGGGTGACACCGGCACCTTGACGGCCAAGCTTCCGCAGGTGATCCACTTCTTTCGGCGCTCCCTTGCGCGCTGCCGCCGGGGGCTGCTCCCATCGGGAGGAATCTCGGTACCCAGCCATCAATGGGAAACGTGGATGGATACGGAGTTCTCTGCCCGGTCGGGATACCCAATCGAAATCCAGCTGCTCTGGCTCACGGCGCTGGAGCGCTTTCGCGACGTGGTCATACAGGCCGATCGAGACCTGGGAGAACAAATGCAAGATGCCGCTCGACACCTTCGCGACTCTCTTGCGCTGTTCAGCCGGGAAGACCACTTTGTTGATCACCTTGGCCGGAACCTGCAATCGGTGGACCTGTTCACGCCCAACTCATACTTTTGGACCGTTCTCGACCTGCCATTCGATTGGGAATGGGAGGACAGAAGTCTGACTCTCGGACGTCGGGAGCTGGGCGGGGTGTCCGGCATTCGCACGCTGGCCCGTTCCCAATGGGAGTCAGTGCTTGGTCCCCAGATCGCCGCCCTGGCGCGCGCCGGGCGGCCATTACCCAGTCTGGGGAAGGTCAACTATCACCGGGGAATCGAGTGGAACTGGCTCTCTCAGCTATTCGTGGCCGGTGAGCTGCGACATGGTCGACCGGATATGGCGTTCGACCACTATCTGGCCCGCCAGATACACGACGCCGGAGCAACCGCGGGTTTGGGAGGCGTGAGCGAGGTCTTTGACCACCGTGGCCCGGCCGGACCGGACTTCCAGACCTGGAGCATGACCGGCCTGGTTGAGGCCCTCCACCGGTTCGCCGGTATACGCGTCGACGTTCCCAACAGTCGCATTTCTCTGGCGCCGCAGAAGCCCCGGCGGTGGGGTCACATCCGTGTGCGCAAATGGTACGGTGGACGTCCATTCGACTTTCTCTACCGCTCCTCGTCGCGAGAGGTGCAGATGGATCTTGCCTTTCCGAACGGAGCGCCCAAGGGACTGACTCTCGATTTCACTCTGCGGCTCAAGCGGCGCCTCCCCTCCTCGGTTGTCGCGGACTATCCGGATTCGAGCTCCGCAGCGGTTCAGTGGCAGGCAGTCGGACAGCCGGACGGAGTAACGTTCGAGATGCCTGCGCGGTCTCGACAGCGCATCACTGTCAGGCTGTGAGAGCCTGTAGCATGTTCAGCGCCACTCCAGAGTCAACATGACGGAAACCGGATCCAGCTGGGGTCTTGTGGGCCATGGTTCGGCCATCCGGGCCCTGTCGAATGGCGTGGCGGCTCCAGCCCACGCGTACCTACTTCTGGGGCCGCATCGAGTGGGGAAGCGAACGGTGGCCAGGCAGTTTGCCGCGGCGCTCAACTGCGAGCAGGAAGTTGGAGCAGGCCCCTGTGGTCGATGTCAGTCATGCCGGCTGATCGAGCGCTGGATTCATCCGGATGTGACGCTTCTCGAGCCCGAGGACAAGGAACGCATCAGCATCGATCAGGTTCGCCAGCTGCGCTCCACGCTGTCCCTCCGTCCGAGTCAGGGCCGCTGGCGAGTGGTGGTTGTGCGGGGAGGCACGCTCACGGAGCAGGCGAGTGATGCCCTCCTCAAAACCCTCGAGGAGCCCTGTCCCCAGGTCATTCTTGTGCTGACGTCTCATTCTCTGGACGATCTACCCGAGACCATCGTCTCGCGGTGCCGGTTGGTGTTGTTGGGGATGGTGCAGGCGGGGGACATCGCTCATGAGCTTCAGCGACGTGGCATTGAGGCTGCAGAAGCCGAGCGAACCGCGGCCCTCGCCTATGGAGCGCCTGGTTGGGCCATCGAGGCCATCGACAACCCGGAGCTGCGGGAACGGCGAGAACGCCTGCAGGCTGATCTCGAACAGTGGTGCGGGGCGTCGTTGTTGGAACGATTCGAAGCCGTCCAAGGATTGACCGCGAGCACCGGCCGGTCCGACAAGACGCGGACCATGGTCATTGAGGAGATCGAGCTCCTGATGGCCTGGTGGCGCGACGTAGTCCTCGCGGCGTCGGGCCGGATTGACGCCATCGTCAATCGATCATCACAGGCGGAGATCATAGCGACGGCGGCCCGGCTCGGTCTTCGGGGTGCGATGGACCGGCTGCGGTCCGTTGCCCTCGCCGGGCAGCGAATCGACGAGAATGTGGACCCTCGCCTCACACTGGAGGCACTCGCCGTGTCGTTGGGCTGACGTTGAGCAAGGCGGTGGTGCGGGCGGCAGGCCGTCTGTTTCTCCTTGAGACCGGCGAGCGCTCCCAGCTTGCGGGACAGGTTGTCGGAGTGGTCGTCGACGGCCGCACGCAACCTGGGCGGATCATCGTCGCACCCGGATACCTTCTCCAGGAGGACGGTTTGCCCACCGCGACCTTGGCTGAGGTGTCGCCAGTTCGTTACCCGTCCCTTGCCGACCAGGCGTCGGAGGCGCTGAACGCCCATCCTGCATCATGTTTTCCAGTGATTGGTGAGCGACTGGCGGCTGGACGGGTGGTCAAACTGGACATTCCGGCCGGGACCGCAACGGTGCAAACGGATGACGGAGAGAGGATTCTGCCCATCGAGGGAGAGGAGACGGTCTAACCCTCCGGCCTCCTGGGCTTGGCCGAGCCGGTCGGATGTCACGCGCGAGATCGGACGAGGCAAGCCATGCATAGCCGTGCCGAAGCTCCGAAGGCTTGCCTGCGGATAGATAATATGTCCATCAAAACCGCTATGCTGCTGTATGCACTTTCCAGTGCGCCATGATGCCCCAGACGGCTAGTGTTCAGCAGGGCGGGGAGCATCTTGCCCTTGATGTCAGAAACAAGGATCTCCATGCAGCCTGCCAGTGACGGGTATCGCCGCTTGATGGAACAGGTTGTGGCCGGTCGCGGTCTGTCCGGGTTGGCTCGTGCGTTCGCGATGATGGCGGGCTGCGATGGCGTTATCGCAGACGAGGCGGTCGAACCCATTCAGGCCTTTGACGGGACGGGTGAGCGTCTGGATCGGACTGAATCTCGCCTTCCTGACGGGCTGGGCGAGCGCCTTATCGCGCGCTTACGCGACGCCTATCGAGGCCTTGACAGCCAGGAGCTCCTGGCGCCGCCCGTTGTCGCGCTCGAGCATGAGGGCTATGCCTACATCGTTTCGGCCGTTCTCTTGCCCGATCGCTGGGCGGGGTATGTCTGGGCCCGTCATGCCGCCGTCTCGGAGGGAGCGGACGAGCAGCTCACCGCGCTGGTCCGTGAGGCCGCATCGGCCTGCTCGGTTGAGCTGGTCCGGCTACGAGCCATTCTGGAAGGCGAGCAGCGGGTGCGTAACAGCTTCCTCGAAGACCTCTTGGGCGGTCGGGTGGGCTCCGTCTCTGCAACCCGTCGCCGCGCGAGATTCCTCGGGTATGAGCTGCAAGGAGCGCAGACCGTCTTTGTCCTGGATCTCGATGATTTTCGCGAGTACGTCGCCGTGCGGGGCTTGGAGGAGCCGGAGGTACAGCTGCTGAAGGACCGGCTACGTCAGGCGACCGAGGACTGGATCGATACGGCCTGGCCCAGCGCCTCGATGGTTTGGGAGCATAGCGACGCGCTCATTGTCCTGACGCCGGCCGCCGAGAGCGACCGAGCAGCACTCCTGCATCGCGTCGAGGCCCTTCGCGGCCATGTCGAACGTCGGTTGGCCGGTCCCACCATTTCGGCGGGTCTGGGGGAGCCTCGGGAGGACGTCACCGAACTGCAGGAGTCATTTGCCGAGGCCGAGCATGCCGCCCGGATCGGCGCCGCGGTCTTCGGGCCGGGTGCGACGACCGCGTACCGCGACCTCGGCGTGTACCGCCTGCTCTTTCATCTTCGAGACGAGCCGGAGCTCATCGCCTTCTGCAACGAGACGATCGGGCGCCTGGAGGCCTATGATGCGCGGCATGATGGACGCCTCATCGAAACCATCCAGACCTATCTGGACCTGCAGGGCAACGTGACGCGTGCGGCTCAGGCGCTGCACCTTCATCGCAACGGGCTGCTCTATCGACTGAACCGCATTGAGACCCTCGCCGGTATCTCTCTGGACGATGCCTCCGATCGATTGGCCCTTCAGCTGGCGCTGCTGGCTCGACCAATTCTCAAGAAGCGACCGCCGGCCCGCTCTGCCGCCCTGGGCGACGCCTTGAAGGAGCCGTCCGCACGCGAAAGCGCCTAGCCCGGCCGCTCCTTCCTTATCGTTCCTTTCACGTTGAGTCCGGCAAGGCGCATTGGTCTGGCAACCGATTCCGCGGGTGGGAGCGGTCGGTAAGAATGAACCGGCTTCACCCTAACGGGAAACGGAGGTTGGTTTGGGCGCTCTGCAAGGCAAGGTGGCATTTGTCACCGGCGCGACCAGCGGCATCGGCCGAGCGACGGCAGTGGCGTTGGCCCGTGAAGGCTGCCGGGTGGCGATCGCCGGTCGGCGCCGGAAACGCCTGGAGGATGTGGCTGCAGAGCTTGGGAGCGAGGCATTCGTTCGCCGTTTGGACGTCCGGGACATGGACGATGCGGCTCGTGCCGTCGGCGATGTTCGCGGTCACTTCGGGTCCATTGATCTCCTCGTCAACAATGCCGGTCTGGCGCGCGGCTTACGAGCGGTGGAAAGCGGCGACGCGGAGGAGTGGCGTGAGATGGTGGAGACCAACGTCATGGGTCTCCTCTGGGTTACACGAGCAACCATACCGCTGATGCGCGCTCAGGGCTGGGGACACATCATCAATATCGGTTCCGTCGCCGGTCATGAGGCCTACCCAGGAGGAAGTGTGTACGCGGCCACGAAGCACGGCGTTCGGGCCATCACCTCGGCACTCCGCCAGGAGCTATTGGGAACTGGGATCCGGGTGACCTCGGTCGATCCCGGCCTGGTGGAGACGGAATTCAGTCTTGTGCGATTTTCGGGCGATGCCGATCGCGCGAAGAGCGTCTACCGAGGTCTCCACCCTCTCGCCGGGGAGGATGTGGCGGAGTGCATCGTGTTTGCGGCGACCCGGCCGCTCCACGTCAATGTCGATGAGATTATCGTCAAGCCGACGGATCAGGCCTCGAGCACCATGGTCCATCGTTCGTAACCCTAAAGAGACGGCCGCGGGCCCAACTCGGCTTGCCGTCTCTCGACCGGGGTTCTCCCCACACCCGGTACTGCCGCTACGGACACCGCGAGAGCAGCCCTTGCTGTGGTCGAGCGGGCGGTCGGCGGCGGACATGCATCCCCCATGCCGGATGTCGGAGCAGATGGATGTGCTCATGCGGAAACTGACCGGGCCTGCTCCCTTGTCCAACTAGGGGAAATCCCATTGCGCCACTACATCCTGGCGCCCTTCTCATTGCCCCGTCAACGCTTCCGCATGGCCTTAGGTGTCAGGACATAGGCTGCCGGACGGCCATGAAGGCTTGCCGCTCCGGCAATCTGGCCGTGAACATTGGTCGCCACCGCCGAACGGAGGATCCAAGGGAAGAGCCTCTTTGGTGTGGTCGAGCCCAACAATCGTCGCAGGCGCTGCGCGGGGTGACCCGCGTGCCAAATCATGCCGGCCTCGGTCGATCCCTGGCCGGCGGCCCCCACAGCTAGGCCCGGTCGGCAAACTCCGTCGGGGGGCGTGCCCGAACGGCGAGCACCGGCGGAATCAGGCTGAAGCTGGTCCAGGAGAGGGAGAGCCGATCCCGATGGTGGGTCTCAAACGCAGGCTCCTCCAGTCCGTCTATGGACATGCCTGCCCGAAAGCATGCGTTGCACACCTGCTCCAACGTTCTGTTGAAGTAGTACTGAGGTCTCGGCTGTCCGATCATGGCCAGACCAAGCTCCGGGCCGGCGCCCTTGTAGCGGTGTACCCGGACGGAGAGCGAGTCGACCAGCCGACCCTCAATTTCCTGCTCCTCGAGCAACTTCGAGATTCCCGTGGAATTGAAGCAGGGATGACAGAGCGTGAACACAAACCGTCCGCCCTTTCTCAACAGCCTGGGAATGGCCGAGAAGAGCGGGTCGATTTGGGCCATGTCCATGATCGCCATGTTGCAGATCACGGCGTCGAAGCGGCCCTCACCCAACCCCAAGAGCGCCTCGTGATCCGCGGCGTCAAGTACCCGGAAATCGATCCGGTCTTGCGGACCGCGGCCCCGAGCTTCGGCCCGCCGGATCATATCCGGAGCCGTGTCGAAGGCGATCACGCGTGCCCCCAAATCGGCCAGTCGCCGTGCCATGGCTCCGTTGCCGCATGCCGCCTCCAGAATCAGCTCGTCCGGCTGCAGCCGGAGCAGTCGCTCGGTGGCGGGAGCCACGAGCTCGGTCTGGAAGTCGTTGCCGTCTCCCATGCGTTCATCCCAGTACCAGGCGTTCGTGTTCCAGATCTCGCGGTTCTCCTCCCCCAGCTCCGCCCACTCGCTTCGCTGGGTGTCCGGTGTGCTTGTCATCCGGGGGCCGCTCCTTGAGCTATCGTTCGGCAGATGCCTTCGAGTGTAGCGATCCGAAGCCAACTATCCTGTGGACAGAAAGCGTCGGTAAGGAGGGGTGCTTGGCTGCGCCCAAGATGCGCGTGTCGGGTGTGGTGCTGGGGGCACCCAACCCCAGGGAGCTGGCGAAGTTCTACTCGAAGCTACTCGGTTGGCCCATAGCCGACCAAGCAGGCCCACGGCCGGGACAACCCGAGGAAGACGGCTGGGCGATTCTCAGACCCACGGACGGCCGGAGCGCCGTGTCGCTGGCTTTCGAATACGAGGCCGACTACACCCCCCCGGTGTGGCCGAGCCGGCCGGGATGCCCTCAGATCATGGCGCATGTCGACATCGCCGTCGAGAATCTGCAGGAGGCGGCCGAGTGGGCGCTGCAGGCGGGGGCCACACTCGCCGAGCATCAGCCACGGCCGCAGGTGCGAGTCATGCAAGATCCAGCCGGTCATCCGTTCTGTTTGTTTGTGGGCCGCGTGGAAGCTTGATCGGGCAGCAGCTCCCGCTGACAGTTCGGACACCAGAATGTCATCCTGGCCTGTTCGCCCTGACCCCGCACCGCTATCCGCTCCGCGCAGCGAGGACAAGAGCGGCCGGCTCGACCATGCACGGCCCGCCGGTTGGCTCCCGGGACCTCTCGCGCCGCTCCCAACATGAGCCGGCGGGCCTGAGCAAATAAGGCCGCCAAGGTCTCGTCGTCGATATCCCCAGTCGCCGTCCATGGACTGAGGCCCAGATGCCAGAGGGACTCGCAACGATAGATGTTACCGATTCCGGCGCAGATGCGCTGATCGAGGAGCATCTCACCGACATGCTTCGAAGGTGCTGCGCGTGTGTGACGCACCGCATCCGCGACCTCGAATCCATCGCCTAAGATGTCGGGACCGAGGTGCGCAGTCCGCTCGTTCCCGGATACGATCTCGACGGTCGGAGCAGAAAAGAGAACCGCCGTAACGTTCTCAAAGCAAAGTGAGACCCGGCGCTCCCGCTCCGGTCGGTGCCATCCTTCCGTCACGCCGTACAGGTGCCACGTGCCCCGCATGCGCAAATGGGAATGGATGCCCAGGCCCGACTCGAACCAGATGTACAGGTGCTTCCCGTGGGACTCGACGCGGTCGACGCACTGACCTGAGAGGCGCGTGAACGGGGCGGGCGATGCTTCGATACAGACGCGGCCGGCGATGTGGTTGTTCAATGCCTGAGCGGTTCGCAACAGGGTGTCGCCCTCGGGCATACAGGCCCCGACTCAGCGTCTGCCGGGCCGGTACAGAACCAGGCCCCGGTGCGTCGGCGAGAAGCCGCCCTCGAGGAGCGTCCCGTGCAGCTCCGAGCGGGCAACGGGATCTCCATTGACGGAAATGACCTCAAGCTTGCCGATGCGACCGGCCAGCTCGTGAAGCGCCGAAACGTGCTTCAGGTCGATGGCCCCGCGCGAGAAGAGAGAGCGGCCGCCTCGTTCGATAAAGAGCCGAAGCTCCCCGCCTTCAAGAACGACGTATGATCCGGCCGTGCGAGCCGGCCGGCCTGCGATGTCTTCCGGCCACGGAGACGTAACGCCGTACGCGTTCGCCGGGTCGGTCGAGGCCAGCAAGCAAATCGCGTCGTCTGCCTGCCTCAGCGCCCGAAGCCGGTCCACGGCGCCGGGAAGAGCGAATTGAGCGCCTCCGAGGCTTTCCACGAAGTAGCCCCGTCGTGCTCGCCCCGCCTCCTCCATGGCCCTGAGGACCGGATAGATTGCCGTGAACCCTCCGGCAAGACCCTCGGCGAGGGCATGTTCTCGAGTCACGATCCCGTATCGGCTGAGGAGCAGCTCCACCCCGGCATAGAGCCGCTCAGTCGGTGGGGGTGCGTCAGTCAGCAGATCGGAGACCAGCGACCAGCGTCCCAAAGAGCGGGGTGGGCCACTCCGCAGGACACCTCGGCGGGAAGCGCGCCGACTCGGTCCAATGTACCGGAGCGGGAGAAAGCTGTCGTTGGTTACCTCCCCGGCCCAGACCATCTCCCACAGCTCATCAAGCACTTGCTCGGAGTCCTTCCACCCGGATGCGGCGAGCAGATCGGCGAAGAAGCAGGGACCGCGCGCCAGCCGCTCCCGGAGGCGGGTTTGAACTGGCTGGGCTTCGGGGCTGGGGGCGTGAGGGGCAATACGGTCTGGAGCGAGCCTGCGAACGTCGCTTCGTCGATAGAGTGCAACCCGCCCAACTCGCACTGACCCGCCACGGCCAATGGACCCGCAGCCGATCCACACGACCTCACCCGACGCGGCCAGATTGTCCAGAAGCTGCGCTGTATAGTCGGCGACCCGCGCCGGCAGGATGTCCCGCTCCAAGGCGCTGACCGGGAGTGGCAGGCCCTGAAGGCGGGCGACGGCGTCGGACAGCGCGTCGATTCCGGAGCTACCGGTCCCGATGCCATGCCAGGCCGGCTCGAAGGCTGCGAGTACCGCGGGCGATACCGGCTCGACCTCTCGTCGAAGCGCCGCGAGGGAGCGGCGCCGAATCGTCCGCAGCACGTCCGGCCAGGCGTATTCGCGGGCTCGAGAGGCCGCCTGAAACTGGCCGGCCAGCAATCGAGACGACCGAACGTCCCGGTCCAAGGCTTCGACGACCGGGGCGAGCGGCAGTCGCCATCGGCGAGCCGGCTCCTGGGCGGGAAAGGGTGCGTGCGTACGGGCCCACCGGCGCAAGAGGACAGCCAAGGGATCGTCGACCTGCGTCAGAAAGTCGGAAGGGACACCCGTTGGGAGCGCCGTCCCCAGTGCGTCTCGGTAGAGACCCGCGTCGTCGGCAGCGATCCACCGTTCCTCCCCGGCCAGCCGAAGCGGAATGACTCTTCGGGCGTCGTGCAGCTCGTCCAGCCAAGCTCTGGTAATGCCGCGGGCCGATGCCTCTGCCTCGTTCAGGTCCCCGAGGTGACGAAGGACGTCGAGCGATTCGTCGGCGTCCCGTGGAAAGCGCTCGGGGACCAGTGACTGAAGTTCCAGCTCTGTGAGGCTGATGGCGTCCGCGTCGAGCAGATCCCGAACGTCCTCGCTGCCCAGGAGCTCGTTCAGAAGGTCCCGGTCCAGAGTCAGCGCCTGGGCTCGGCGCTCGGCAAGAGGCGCATCGCCCTCGTACATGTACTGGGCAATGTAGTCGAAGACCAAGGAGGAAGCAAACGGTGAGGGCGAGGCCGTTTCGACCTCGACAAGCCGGATGTTTCGCATGCGGATGTCAGTCATCAGCTGCTCGAGGGCATCGATCTCGAACACGTCCGTGAGACATTCTCGATAGGTCTCGACCAGGATGGGGAAATCCGGATGAGTGGAAGCGACGCGGAGCAGGTCGGCGCTTCGCTGACGTTGGAGCCAGAGGGGCGTACGTGCGCCCGGGCGGAGCCGAGGCAGCAGGAGAGCCCGGGCGGCATTCTCCCGAAAGCGCGAGGCAAAGAGAGCTGATCCATGCAGGTTCGCAGTTACTGCCTCTCGCACGTCCTCCGGCTCGAGAACGATGTCTTCGAGGGCTGGGGCCTGCTCGGCATCCACAAGCCGGAGCGCGAAGCCATCGTCGCTGCTGATCGACTGCACATCAAGACCGGTGCGTTCCCGCAGTCTGGCCTCCACGGCGACTGCCCAGGGGCCGTGAACCCTGCTTCCGAACGGAGAGAGCACACAAACGCGCCAGTCCCCCAAGGCGTCACGAAAGCGTTCGACGACGATGTTTCGGTCGTCGGGGGCCACGCCGGTGACTTGCACCTGATCCTCGAGATATGCCATGAGGTTGCTGGCAGCACGCTCATCACACTTGGCGCCATGCTCAAGCCTGTCTATGGCCTCGGGGGCGCCCGCAGCCAGGAGCTCTCGCGTCAATGCCCCCACTGCTCGGCCAACCTCGATCGGTCGACCCAGTGCGTCGCCATGCCAGAAGGTGATTTTCCCGGGCTCGCCGGGCGCCGGGACGACACGCACCTGGGATTGCGTGATCTCGGCGGTCTTCCAGGTGGTGGCACCCAACACGAACGTCTCTCCCACCCGCAGCTCGTAGACCATTTCCTCGTCAAGCTCTCCGACCCGACGGCCATCGTCCAACAGATTGACCGTGAAGAGCCCGCGATCCGGGATGGTGCCACCGCTGACGACGGCCAGGCGCTGGGCGCCACTCCGCCCGCGGACCGTGCCGGCCATGCGATCCCAAACGATGCGGGGCCGCAGCTCCGCAAACTCCTCGGAGGGATATCGGCCATCGAGCATGTCCAATGTCGCGTCCAGGGAGCGCTGGCCCAGATTCATGAACGGATAGGCACGCCGAACGACGGTTGCCAGCTGCTCCACCGGCCACGTGTCCATGGCACACATAGCCACAATTTGTTGCGCGAGGATGTCGAGCGGGTTCTGCGGCACCGTCGTCGACTCGATGTCCCCGCGGAGCATGCGTTCGGTCAGCGCCGTGCATTCCAGCAGATCGCCGCGGTGGGTCGGCAATATCACCCCGACCGACGTCTCACCCACGGAATGGCCGGCTCGTCCCACGCGCTGGAGCCCCCTCGCGACCGTGGCCGGCGAGCCGATCTGTACCACAAGGTCGACGGCGCCCATGTCGATGCCCAGCTCCAGACTGGAGGTGGCAACCAGCGCCGGAAGCTGACCGCCCTTGAGCAGGTTCTCGATCACTTCTCGCTGCTCGCGAGCGATGGAGCCATGATGAGCTCGAACCAGCTCTTCCTCCGCCAGCTCGTTGAGCTTGGCCGCCATTCGCTCCGCCATCCGCCTGGAGTTGACGAAGATGATGGTCGAGCGGTGGGTTCGGACCAGTTCGAGGACCAGTGGATAAAGCGCAGGCCAGATGCTACGCCTTGGGACCGGAGCCGCTTCCTGGGTCGCCATCCTGGCCGTCGAGGCGCTTGTGTCCCCATCGCCTGCGGCCCAAGGTCGAGACCCAGCAATCTCTGTGGTGATGCCGATTATTCGCGTGGGTCCCAAGCCGCTCGCCGAACCTCCCGTCGTGGCGTGGTCGAGGTCGACCATGTCCTCGACCGGCACCTGAATCGAAAGGTCGATCATACTGCGACGACCGGCATCCACGATTGCCACGTCCCGTCCTCGTCCGCCAAGATAGCGGCCGACCTCTTCCAGTGGGCGCTGCGTCGCCGACAGCCCAATCCGTTGGGGTTCCGAGGCGGTCCGTTCGCAGAGGCGCTCCAGGCTGATGGCGAGATGAGCCCCGCGCTTGGTTGCCGCCATGGTGTGGATCTCGTCGACGATGACCCACCGGACGGAATCGAGCAGGACGCGCGCGGCGCTCGTCAACAACAGGAAGAGCGATTCGGGGGTTGTGATGAGGATGTCGGGCGGGCGTCGGGCCATCTCGCGGCGTTCCGGCGCGGGCGTATCGCCGGTGCGGAGTCCCACAGAAATGTCAGGTATCCGGCCTCCGAGCCGGACAGCCTCCATCGAAAGCCCGGCGAGCGGCCCCCGCAGGTTCCGGTCGACATCGAAGGCCAGGGCTTTCAATGGGGAAACATAGAGCACGCGACAACGCGCTCGCATATTCGGTGCGGGCTCGGCGATGAGGCGGTCGAGACACCAGAAGAACGCGGCCAGCGTCTTGCCGCTCCCGGTTGGAGCACTGAGAAGGCAGTGCCGGCCTGCCGAGATCTCCGGCCAGCCCCGCAGCTGGACCTCCGTCGGCTCCTCGAACGCCTGCGCGAACCAACTTCGAGCGATGGGAGAGAACAGGTCGAGGGGGGCAGCCACCCGACTCAGCCTGCGGCGGACGCGCTCGTGGTCGGAATGGACTGGCCTACGACCGACAAAAGAGCGGCAAGGCCGAGCAAACCCCGGCCGAGGTTGAGGACCGATTGGCGGATGAGGGTCTGGATGGCGTCGATCTGGCTTTCGCTCACACCGGCCTGCCGGCAGGCCGTCGCGCTGATCTCCATGCGGAATGGAAGGTCTTCTGCTGCAACTTCCGCCTGTCGAGTCAGATTCCCCACAGCGGCTGCGAACGCCTCCCCGGCCAGTCGGGGGGTGATGAGGGCCCAGGCGCCGAACAGGTCGCTCTGGGTCGACAAGAGAGCAGTCATGCCCGCGGTCTCAACCAGCCATGGAGCGTTGTCACGAATGACGTCGAGCGCTGCCTGGTGCCTTGGGTTGGGCTCCGGCGAGATGAGACGGCCGTCGAATCCGGGTGTGGGAGACACCGCGCGAGTTTGTTCGGGTGGTATCGCATGGAGCTTGGGGAGCTGACCGCGGGAGCCCATGTGGAGTGCTGCCCCCGCCGCCAACAGCATGGAGTCAGGTCGGAGAAGCGTGTGGATCTCAGAGACGGACGAGCCGGGGTGGCGGCCCACCGTCACCGGGCTGGCGGCAGCATAATCGGCCAGCCGTCTCGCCGATTCTTGGAAGTAGACGGTTTGAGCGTTCGGCTTGAGACATCGCCAGGCAAGATCGAGATACCACGGATAGACGCCGAGACGCCGGAACAAAGGACCGACTGTTCCCAGCTGCATCGTCGCTCGAATGTCCTGGAAGATCGCCTTCACCTGGCCCTCGGCTTCTTCCTCCGAGACCAGCAACGTCTCCGCCATCCACAGCTCCCCGGGCGCCCTGAGGCGCCAAAGACTGCGCCATTTTAGCGGCGATATGCCGTTCCCACTGCCGTGGAGCCTCGCAAAACGACCCGCCTGAGCCACGGGAAACCCTCATCCTGGGGACGAGAGCCACGGGCCCCTTGTCCACGCAGAAGGGCCTCGCTAGATCCTTGTCAGGTGTCTCGCTCTTTCCGTCACCCATCGCGGTAGTCAGGGAGGACCTGGGTGATTCCTCCACCGAAGAGGATAGCTATGGGGCAGAGTCGGCAGCCTGAGGATCGTTCTCCAGGCCCGGCACGGCGTCGACGTGCTGAATCAGCTCTACGAGCACGCCGCCGGTTGAGCGAGGCTTGAGGAAGACAATCCGGCCGTGTGCGCCTTGTCTCGGCCGAGGATCGATCATTGCGAACCCTTCCGAGATGAGCGCTTCGATCGCCTCATCGATGTCGGCGACCCGCAGGCCAACGTGATGCAAAGCCTCGCCATGTTTCTCCAGGTAGCGGGCAACACCGCTATCTGAACTCTGCGGGCTGATGAGCTCCAGCTGCGAGTCGCCAATCGCCAGCATGGCGATCTCCACCGCCTGGCTTTCGACCACCTTACGGACGGCCAGTTTTCCGCCGGTTAGCCGCTGCCACCGAGGAATCGCCTCGTCCAGGTCGCGGACGACGATGGCGGTGTGGTCAACTCGTTCGGGTCTCACGGCCTGACGATCGGTTGCGGCCTGCGTCTGTGACTGGCGCGGAGGGAACGCCGATCCAGCTCGGCGAACCCCGCCTCAATCGACGACTCAGCCCCTCGGTTGGGCGACACCACATCCCCGTCGATCCCATCGGCGCAAAGCCCCGTACGCGGGTCGTAGATGCGCCGATGGGCGTCGTTTCGACCCGAGAACCAGTCGCCGGCGCGCAGACCGAGCTGGCGGTAGCGCTCTGCGCCGGTAGCTCGATACAACTCGGCCAAGCCCTGGACCGTGGGGCTGATGCAATAGGCGCACAAGCCCTCCTTCAAACCTCGGAGAGGCCCTGATCCGGGGAGAGACTCACCTTCGATGCCGGGACCGACCTCGTAGTACCCGAGCCCTCTGACAACCGGTACGAGCAGCTCATTGACGGTGCGACGGCAGGGACCGAGAAGCGCACGATCCTGGAGGAGACGGGCAACAGTTGCCACTGCATGGAGCTGGTGGAACCCCCAGAGATGGACCCGCGGATCGTCGCAGGCGTCTCGAAAGTAATCTCCGGAACAGGAAGCAATGGATCTTGCCCGTTCGGCCAGCTGCTCCCGATGCGACTCGCCGTCAACCCGAAAGAGCTCGGCTTCTCCCAACGCGAGAAGCGCCTGTATCTTGCCGTCCAGCACGTCCGGTTTGGGGCAGCGCTCATACGCCTTCCGATAGACGGACGAGCCCGTCACACGGTAAGCGCGAGCGAGAGCCCACAAGGCTCGCGCCGTCCACCACACTCCCCCTTTCACAGAGGTTGGACCGCTTGCGTTGCGCCGACCACTGGCGTTGCGGACGAAGTTGGCGAACTCGCCGTCCGGGTATTGCATGTACAGCACAAAGGTGAGCCAGCGACGTGCGAGCCGAAGGACCGCAAGGTCCTGAGTGCGCTCGTACACGGCCAGAGCCAGCAGGGCCGCCCGAGCAGTGTCGTCGACGCAGGCAATGCCTTCGTAACCGGTATCTTCGGCGAGGATGGGCACGTATCGGCCCGGCCGCTCAGGATCGGGAATTGCGTAGATGAGCACCGCCGATACCCGCTTGCCGTCAACGGCAAAACTGAAGGTCAGCGCTTCTAGGTAGGAGAGGACGCCGCGAGAGTCGTCGACCTGTATCGATTCCTGATGCGGGAGCGGCGTAGCGAAGGCGGGTGTCCTCCTGGCCCGTTAGGGCACGTAGGGAGTTGGTTCCCAGGGATTGCCGAATCGGTCCAGCAGGTAGCTGTACATCGTCTGAGGCGTGTCGGAGTTCAGAATTCGAACCCGATAGAGATATAGAAGTGTTCGCTCGGCATGGAGTGTGCCCGGCAGCGTCGAGGCCGCGGCGATGAACCCGGCCCGACGAACGTCAGCGAGAACAGCGCCGTCAAAGGCGCCGCTGGGATAGGCGAAGACACGTACCGGATGACGCAGGTGCCACTCGATAGCCAGTTTGGCGCCATAGATCTGGTGCCAGAGGAACCTGGTGGGGAGTGTGGTCAAGTCGAGATGGCTTACCGTGTGAACGCCAATCTCCATTCCATCCCGATCGAGCTGCTTGATTTGCCTCCACGTCATGTACCGAGGGCGGTTGACGAACCCAGAGACGATGAAAAATGTAGCCCGAAAGCCATACCTGCGGAGAACCGGCAGGGCGTGCTTGTACTGATCCTCGTAGCCGTCATCGAAAGTCAGTACGACCCGCTTTCGGGGAAGCGGCCTCCCATAGCGGATGTGGTCGGCGAGCTGGGTCAAGGTGATGGTGTGATAGCCATACCGATGCAGCAATGCCATTTCCGAAGAGAACGTCGACGGCGCGACGGAGAGCCGAATGCCAAGATAGTCGTACGGGTTTCGATCGACCCGAATGTAGTGAAACATCAGGATGGGCGCAAAGGTCACGCGGTGACTCAGCGCCCGCAATGGTGGCCTCGGACGAGGACCGGTGCCCGGGCGGAACAGGCGTTTGTGAGCCCGCCTGGGAGCGTGATGCCGGGTCGGGCGGCGATGAATTGGCGGCGAGCGCACGGCTGTAGTGCCTTTTGTGCCGAAGCCGCGAGTCAAGATCGTTAGTGATGCGCCAAGAACCACGCCTGCCGCGGCAAGCAGCAGAAGCGTGCGGCCGATGTGGACGCGCGCCGGCGTCGATGTGGGATTCAGCCGTCCCAGTAGCTCGCCCCCAACCGCCTTGACGGCCGTGTTCTGTGGAAGTATAGCAAGGCATTGACATTCATCAGTATCGGGCGGCCATCACCACGACAGTGATATACTCGTCGGGACAAGAATGCCCTCGACCTGAGGGCGTTCTTGCTATGTGAGAAGGCACAGGGAGACCCGTGGGAACGACTGTCCAGAGCGTGACGGATCAGGTGGCTCTGCAGGGCCGCGACGAGGATCAACAAGACGTGGCCATCTCCGTGGTGATGCCGTGTCTCAATGAGGAAGAGACGATCGGCGTCTGTGTGGAGAAGGCTCTTGAAGGGATCCGGCGAACCGGCCTCCCTGGAGAGGTGATCGTCGCCGACAACGGTTCGGAGGACCGGTCCATCGAGATCGCCGAGTCGCTTGGCGCCCGTGTGGTGCATCAGCGCAAGCGCGGCTACGGGAATGCCTACCTGGCCGGCTTCGCCGCGGCCCGGGGACGATACATCGTCATGGGCGACTCGGACGACACCTATGATTTCCGAGAGATCGGAGCCCTGATCAAACCCCTCCAAGACGACGGGGCCGAGTATGTCATGGGGTCACGGTTCGCGGGCACGATCCTGCCGGGAGCCATGCCTTGGCTGCATCAATACATCGGTAATCCGGTGCTAACCAAGATTCTGAACGTCATGTTCGGTCTCAAGGCGTCGGACTGTCACACCGGCTTCCGGGCCTTCTCGAAGGAGGCCTACGAACGGATGCGGCTCCGGACCACCGGAATGGAGTTCGCAAGCGAGATGGTGATCAACGCGGCGAAGGCAAAGCTGAAGGTCGCAGAAGTCCCGATCACCTACTATCCCCGGGGTGGCGAGTCAAAGCTGCGTTCATTTCGCGATGGCTGGCGCCATCTGCGCTTCATGCTGATGTACAGTCCCGACCATCTGTTCCTGATTCCGGGCGGACTGCTCTTCGTTGTGGGCCTTGTGGGTATGGCGGCCCTTTTGCCCGGCCCGATCCACATCGGAACCAAGCTCATCAGCTTTCACTTCATGTTTGTGGCCGCATTGCTCCTACTCCTCGGGTTCCAGATCTTGTTGACCGGCTTTTACGCCAAGGCCTATGCGTACACGCACCGCTTTGCGCCCGATGACCGCATGATTCAGCTCTTCTACCGCTATTTCTCGCTCGAGAAGTGGATTCTGGTGGGCCTGGGCGTGTTCGCGGTGGGGCTGGGGTTCGATGTGTACGTGCTCGTCACCTGGATCAATCATGGGTTCAAGCATCTGTTCGAGGTCCGGCCGGCCATCGTGGCGCTCACGTTAATGGTTATCGGCGGCCAGCTCGTCTTCTCGTCCTTCCTGCTCAGCATTCTGAACATCAACACGGAAGCCACGGGCTAACAGCTCCGGCGGGTTCAAGACGTCGAGACCCGAGCCTTTTCTGCTCAGGCCTTTGACGGCCTTTGATGGGCCGTTCGCTAGGCCGGACTCACGGCGATGATCCATGTTCTGCTGGCCGCCGGCGGCCTCTTGGGGCTCTTGATCGCCAGCGAGGTGCTGGTCGGGCAGATCTCTCTGTTGGGCACCCGTTTGGGGGCGCCCCATGTGTGGCTGGGCGTACTGGTGGCGCTGGGAGCGGATGCGCCGGAGATCACGACGGCACTCGCGGCGCTTGCCACCGGCTCTCAAAGCATCGGCGTGGGCGTGGTCGAGGGGTCGAATATCTACAATGTCGCCGGCCTCCTGGGCTTTGGCGGCCTCCTGGCGGCTGCCATGTCCATCGACCGACAACAGGCGCTGGTTCTTGGCGCAGGAACGACGGTCCTCTGTGCAGTGGCCGCGATGGCGGTGGCCCTGTCGTCCGCTGGAGCCGCCCGCGCGGCTCTTGGTGCGACCGTCCTGCTGGGAACGGCCGCGCTCTTGGTCATGCAGCCCGCGGGTGCCTCTGACGTAGAGGCTTCCGGTTCGACTGTGCGCCCACTGCTTCTCGGCGCCCTTGCCGCCATCGGCCTGGTCGTGATGAGCGGGGTTTTGGTACGGAACGTCGAGGATCTGGTCACATCCGGCCATATACCGCTCGGGGTGGTGAGCATCCTGGTGCTGCCCATCGCAACCAGCATCCCAAATACGTGGGCCGCCGTTCATCTGGCCCGCCGTGGCCTGGGTCAGGCTGTGCTGGCGACTGTCTTCACCAGCAATCTGATCAATGTGAGTCTCGGCATCGCGCTCCCCACGTTGGTGGTCGCTCTGAAGCCGGAACGCGCCGCGGTTGCCGTCGACGCGCCGGCAATGGTGGCCATGACCGCCCTTGCCACGCTTCTGCTCGTCGCCTATCGGGTCGTCGATCGCCGGCTGGCGCTCATCGTTATGACGGCGTACGCTGCCTATCTGGTGATTCGCTTCTCGCTGGCCTGATCCAGGCGGTAACACCGTCCTCGGGAATCCAAGCATTGTGCCCTTGGTTTCGGCTTGCTCCAAGTCAGGGTCATCGGCTGATGCGGCGGCAGGGCAGTCTATTTTGAGAGAGAAACGAGATAGCATATTGACAAATTAGAAAACGGAATTTATAGTATATGCATGACGGCAGAAAATTTCCGAACCTCGCCGGCAGAGTGTCCCTCCTGCTCGGGTCCTCTCGAGATCACCCGGCTGCAATGCCAACGGTGCGGGACCGAGGTCGCGGGTCATTTCGATTCCCAGCGCCTGGTGAACCTGCCGGAGCCGTTTGCCTCGGTCCTCGAAATGTTTCTGCGGGTCCGAGGCAACGTCAAGGACATGGAGCGAGAGCTAGGGCTCTCCTATCCGACCGTGCGGTCCCGGCTGGAGGAGGCCTTTCGAGTCGCCGGCTTTGACAAGAACCGGGCCGCCACAGCCGAAGCAGCCAAGGCCGAGCGGCTGTCGATCATTCATCGGCTCAATGAGGGCGATATGAGCCCCTCCGACGCCATCGAGCAACTTCGCAAGATCAAAGATGGGAGGCCGACATGAGCAGTGAAGAGCGGGACATCGTTTTGCAGATGCTGAGCGAGGGGAAGATCTCTCCGAGTGAGGCCGGAGAGCTATTGGATGCTCTCGACGTCAAGGAGGCGGCTCCTGAGGAACCGCGGGTCGCACGGCCGGAGCCGGCCATCAAAGAGGGCCGCAGCAAGGCCGACTCAAGATCCCTGATGATTGAGGTTCGGGACGGCGGTGAGACTCGGACGCACGTCCAGATCCCACTGGGGCTCGCCATGGCGGCCGGCAAGTTCCTGCCCAAGAAGACCCAGGACTATCTCGAGCAGTTCGGCATCGAGATGGACGAGCTGCTCGAGAACGTCACCGAAGACCTGGCCCGCAAGGGCCCCATCGTCGACGTTCGTGACGGCGACACCATGGTTCAGATCGCGGTAATCTAGCGCCTGTCCATCCTTGCTGCCGCCGCTTCGGAGGACAAGTGAGGACGATCCGAGAGGGAGTCGATGAGGCGAAGTACTCCTCGGTTTCTGATGTGGTTGAGCGCCTCGGTCGGCAGAGATACCTCAGTCTGACAACCTTTCGGCGGAATGGAGCGCCGGTCGCCACTCCTATCTGGTTCGCCCTCGACGGTGATCGGCTCGTTGCCTTTACCGGCGCTCAGACCGGCAAGGTCAAACGCATCGTCGCCAATGGTCGGGTCACCGTGGCTCCCTGCACGCTTCGGGGGCGAGTGACCGGCCCCACCTGGTCGGGTACCGCCCGGATTCTGCCCCAGGAGGACGGAGAACAGGTCATGGCCCTTATTCGGTCGAAGTACCGGGTGACCAAGATGCTCCTCGACCTCGTCGTGGCGACCATTCGTGTCGTCGCTCGCCGGCCGCAGACGCACTCGGTCTATCTGGAAGTGCGCCTCGACGATTCGTCCGTCGGCACCTGACGACCCCGACTGGCCATCAATCATGAGGGTCGAAGCCTGTTCAGGATGTGGACGGCGAGCGCCGGAGCTATGGCCTAGGCAGCGCTCCGACCGACAACCAGGCCCTCCAGGAGGCGATGGCTGGCTTCTGTTATGTCCTCGACCGCTGTTTCAAAAACGGCTCGGTTGGCAGCAGAGGGCGCTCGATAACCGCTGATCTTGCGGACGAACTGGAGCGCGGCGGCCCGAATCTCATCATCCGTCGGCTCCTGACCTCGGAGCGTTTTGATGCTTCTGCACATCGGCGGGTCCCTTCAGCTGGTGGTGGTCGGCGCCCCAGTGTAGTTCGGCATTGCTGCGGCGCGTGACCGGGCACGCCACACAAAGATGAGCACCGTTGCGGCGAGAGTGATGCCCGCACCGAGAAGAAATGCGATCGGTGATCCCCACCTCTCAGCCACGGCGCCGGCCAGAAAGCTGCCGATCGGAGTCAAACCGAGAAACATCAGAGAGTACACGCTCATCACACGGCCTTGGAGGGCCGAGGGGGTCGTATCGAGGATACGTGAGTTGGCCGTTGTCGAGAACAGGGTGATGCAGAAACCGATGGGCAGAAGAATGACCAGCGCCCATACATAGCTTCGAACGAACGCGAAGACGATCTCGAGGATGAGGAAGGTGAACGCGCCTCCATAGATCAGGCGGCGAGCGAGGTCTGGACGATTCCAGACCGACAGCCCGATGGCTGCCAACAGCGACCCCGCGCCTTGGGCCGTGAGAATGACGCCGAATCCGGTCGACGATAGGTGCAGGACGAACTTGGAGAAGACCGGGAGCAAGGTGGTGAAGTTCAGGGCGAAGAGGCTGGAGATCCCCACGAGCGCCAGGATGACCATGACGCGCGTCTCACGCAGGATGTATCGGAAGCCCTCGAGCAGATCCGTCAGGTACGTGCTCGGCTCCCGTTCTATGCCCCTCGTCTCCCGGAGATCGCGAATCATGAGAAGTCCTGCGATGACCGCGAGATAGCTGGCCGCGTTGATGTAGAAGGCCATCGCAGGGCCGGTGGCGGCGTAGAGCAGGCCACCCAGCGCCGGCCCCACGACGCGGGCGCCATTGAAAATGGCCGAGTTGAGAGCCACGGCATTCAGCAGATGTTGCCGGTCGACCAGCTCGGGAACAAACGATTGGCGAGCCGGTGTGTAGAAGGCGTTGACCGTGCCGAGGGCGCCCGCGATGACGACGATGTGCCAGTACTGCACCACGTGGAGGATGGTCAGCGTGCCCAGGACCGCGGCCAAGATCAACGAAAGGACTTGCGTGAGAAGCAACAGGAGTCGCTTGTCTATGCGGTCGGCAACGGGTCCGGTGAAGAGAACGAGGAGCAGGAGCGGCAGGAACTGGACGGTAACCACCAGACCCACCTGAAATGCGGAATGCGTCAACTGCAGCACTAGCCACTGCTGGGCTACGCTCTGTACCCACGTCCCGGTGAGTGAGATCATCTGGCCAAACCAGAACAGGCGGAAGGACCGACTGGAGAGCGCCGGCAGCCGTGACGGCCGCGTCGACTCGGTGGGTGCCCCGGGGTTGATTATCCGCATCCTTGATCGATTCTCACCTCAGCCTCGGCCGTACCTTGGGAGTGGTCTACCGTTCGAAGTGGGTGTGGCGGAAGGGATCGCGCTTCGGGGTCCAGTGACCTACCATGAGCCATGCTGCATCTGACGACGCTATTGAGCACGCGTGGCTCTCAGGTCCTCGCAGGACTCGGTGCGGTCGCCCTCCTGCTGGTGGGCGTCTCCGGGTGCGGCGGGGGCTCATCGGCCGACCATCCGGCGGTGCAGCCTACCCCAACCTTGGGGCCAATTGCGGCCACCGTCTCACTTCCACCCCGTTCATCCGCGCCGATGGCGCTGTATGATTCCACCCTGGTGTGGGTTGGTGCGGGGCGCAACGCTGGGTCATGCCCGCGCTTCCGCGTCTATCGGGCCGATCTTCGCCGCTTTCAGCCGCGAGTGCTTTGGACGGGGCCGCCGTGCTGGTCGGTCTCCGATATCCGAATCTCGCGCTCTTGGATCGTGTGGATGGCGGGCGAGGATCCGGCCGGCAGCATCTGGGCGATGCACCGCTGGGGAGGTCGTCGCTATCCGATTGCCCAACAGCACTTCCAACCGTGGCAGCACCCCTGCCTCGATCTGTCATGCACGCCGGGTGCTTCGTTCTCGCTCGACGGCAACCTTTTGGTCTGGAGCCACTTCGTCTTCGGCCGGGAACCCGATTCCATCACCTCCAGCATTCGCGCCCGGGTCCTGCCGTTCGGGCACATTCGCACACTCTTCCAAAGCCACGTCCCCTGTGAGATGCAGATCGACCCGCAGGTGTCGAACGGACGATTGGTATGGGTCAAGGCCCGCTGGCCGCGAGATGTCTCGTTGGCCGAGGTGCCGTCTCAACAGTGCGAGGGGCAGCTGCAGACAAATGTGATGACTCGCCGGCTGACTGGACCAGTGAAGCAGGTCACCGTGGACGGGCAATCGACCCAGCCGGAGACGAATGGCCGGTTCATCATCTGGACCACGCCCGCACCGGATCCGATCTGTGCCTGTAGCAGCCTTCACCTGATGGATACGTTCCGGGGCCTGCTTCTCGAGCCGGCTCGGGAGATTGCCTCCGCGCGGATCCTGCCTCGTGCCGTTGTTTGGCTCAGCGTGTCTCAGCCGCCGCGACTATTCAGCCTGCGGCTGCCGGTCCGGCGCCGTCTGAGGCCCAGGCTGCTTCTCGGAACCTCCGGTCAGACGATGGAATCATTCGTTCGGGCGTTGGGCTGGCCGTCGGCCATGCGACTGGTGCTGGAGCGCGACGTCGTTCGCGGTCCCACACAGACATCGGTCGAAGTGAAGACCGAGCGCGTTACCTAACCCGCATCTCCTCGTGGATCTTCTTGGGGCGCATCCTGCCCTTGGCCGGACCTGGCCGGCTCCTGACGGGAATCGATGATGGAGGGTACTCTCCTTCCCAATGCTGTTCGTGGGACATGTCGTGGGCTCCGCGCCGCCTTCGCTGTTCTCGTGGCTGGCCGCCCTCGTATTGATCGCCGGCTTCGCCGGCATGATGGTGATTCGCAACCGGCGTGTCCGGCAGGTCTCCCTCGCGCTGGCGATCGCCGGATTCGCCGCCAAAGTGGCGGATATCGTGATCCGGAGTGAGCGGCCGAAGGCCCCTGATCTCATCATCCGGCTGGTCAGTCCTCCATCGCGCACGGGCAGACCACTCGTCGTCCGGGTGTGTGGGTACACTCCTGGCGGCGCCCCTGAGAGTCCGACGGGAAGCGGGCGCCATCTGCTCATCCGCCTCAACGGGATGCAGATCGCCGAAGTGCGGCAGTCGACCATCGTCTTACCGGTCGAGCCCGGGAAGCGGACGCTCAGCGTCGAAATCACGAGTCCGGTTCATCAGGAGTATCAGCCGGCCATTCTGATCCGCAGAACCCTCAGAGTCCACGGCGCCCGACGGTTTGGCAACCCGCCCTCATGTGGCCGACACGTGTGAGACCTATTCTGCCATTGGCAGGGAGAACCCAAACCGCGATCCTCGGCCTGGCTCGCTGACCACCTGCAGCCTGCTGCCATGGAGCTCGAGAACGTGCCGAGCAATGGCCAGCCCAAGTCCCGTTCCCTCGGCCCGGCTCCGGGCTTGATCGACTTTGTAGAAGCGCTCGAATATGCGTGCCGCCTCGGCGGCGTTCATGCCGACCCCGGTGTCCGCAACCTCAACCTCGACTCCGGGTCCGTGGCGCCGGGCTCGGATGATCACGGCTCCATCCTCAGGCGTGAACTTGATCGCGTTGTGGACGAGATTCATGAGGACTTGTTCCAGTGCCGCAGGGTCGGCGGAAATGGCGGGTAGGTCAGCCTGCACATCCGCGGACATCTCGATCCGCTTCTCATTGGCCATCATGGCCAGCCGGCTCCTCACCTCGTCGATGAGTCCGGCAATGTCGACGGCCTCCATGTTCAGGCTCAAGCGGCCCGACTCAAGGCGTGAGAGCTGAAGGAGCTCTTCCACCAGGCGCGCCATGGACTGCGTCTCCACGGCGATGCGGCGGAGAAAGTGAGCCGCTGCCTCCGGGTCGCTCATGCCTCCCGCCTGTAATGTCTCCACAAGCAGGTTGATGGAGGCGATGGGGGTACGAAGCTCGTGGGAAACGTTGGCCACGAAATCACGACGGACGGTCTCCAGATGCCGGAGGCGGGTGATGTCGTGTACCGTTACGACTGCGTGGTCCGTATAGCCTTCGCGAGAGCGTATGGGAATGATCGTGAATCGGAGGATTCGATCGGGGTCCGGCAGAACAGTCTCGTGCTGAACAGTTCGCCGGTCGTGTATTGCGTCGCCGACAGCGAACCCCAGATGGATGTCGGACACGATTTCGTTGACCGTGGTGGGAACCTGCCCCGCAAAGCCGAGGATTTCATGGGCGGCCGGATTGAGGGCCAGCACCTGCCGACGGCTGTCGAGGAGAAGTACGCCTCGATCGTCACCCTCCAGATACTGCTCGAAGATGTTGGGATATTCGCGGTCGTTGCTGCCCATCGGTCCATCGAGCGTACGGGCCGCCTCGACGAAGCGGGCCGCCTCCCGATCCGTGCGCGAGCCCAACCTATGCGCCAGCGGGCCCTCCGTTGGGTGCCGCCTCAAAGACATAGCCAATGCCGTGGACCGTGCGGATGAAGTCCACCGAGGAGACATGCTCGAGCTTGGCCCGCAAACGCCGGACGTGTACGTCAACCGTCCGATCGCCGACGAACTCATGCCCCCAGACCGAATTGAGCAGACGGGGGCGCGTCAGCACGGCGCCTGCGTTGCGGACGAAGTAGGCCAGGAGGTCGAACTCCCGGGGCTGTAGCTTGATCGTCTGATCCTCCACCGAGACCCGCCGGGCCGAGAGATCCACTCGAACCGGGCCTGCCTCCAAAATCTGGTCGAGCGGCTCACCCCGGTCCAGCTCGACCCGACGAAGATTGGCCTTGATCCGAGCGAGCAGCTCCCGCAGTCCAAAAGGCTTGGTCACATAGTCGTCTGCGCCCATCTCCAAGCCGAGAACGCGGTCGATGTCGTCGCCGCGGGCGGTCAGCATGATGATTGGGGCGGCGCTGAAGGTTCGCACGTTGCGGCAAACATCGAAGCCATTGCCACCCGGAAGCATGAGGTCGAGCAGAATGAGATCCGGGTTCTCACGCCGAGCCAGGAGAACGCCGGTGGGTGCGTCCTCGGCGACCGCCACGGCAAAGTCCTCTCGGCGCAGATTGTAGACAAGGGCGTCACGCAGGCTGCGCTCATCTTCGATCACGAGGATCTTAGTCACGGCAAACTCCGGCCCATTATGGGCGCGGTGCCGGCTTGGCGTGGATACCTGGCCGGGCCGCTCGCGTACCGGGCCTGGTGCCGCATCTGCCAAACCAGGTCTGGAGTGCCCGCCAGGGCACTCCCCGCCAACGGCCTGTCCAAGCCCTTCCACCTTGGGGCCTGGGCGGCACGCCGGGGCCTGCTCGACGAGGTCGACCGGCCGACCTGAGCTCAGCCGCGGCGTTGGTCGGCAGCGCGACGACCCGGCGCCCCGGCAATCCTGAGCCGAAAGTACGCGGAATATGAGACGAAGGTACTTGAAACTGTCCGTCCCCCCAAAAACTGGTCCACTTTGAGTCTCGTGGTTTGAGAATTCAGTGAGACCAGTTGGAGGTGGTATGGCAGCGGCCAAGAAGTACAGCGTGGAGA
>JAJPKF010000024.1 GCA_021323865.1 Pseudomonadota bacterium
CTGTAGACGATCTTGGTCACCCGGCCCGAGCCGTCGTAGGTGGAGGTGGCCGTGGTGCCGTTGGGATTGGTCACCACCGATGGATCACCGTTTGCGTTGTAGCTGGTGTGTAGCCTCCAGCGTGCGGGTGCCGTCCGGCGCGGTGCGGCGTTCGATGCCCAGGTAGCAGTTGGCGGAGCCTCCGGCCTTGCAGGTGGCGGCCGCATACCCCGATCCGGGCGTGGCCGAGCCGCTGACGGGCAGCATGGCCTCCTGGACCGGCGTGCCCCCGCTGGCCGCCGTGTAGTCGACATAGATGCCGCCCTGCAGTCCGCCCGTCTGGTCGGTGCCCACCACATAGACGTAGTAGCTGGCCTGCAGCTGGCCCGTGCCCGAGCGCAACATGAGGCCGTTGGAGTAGTCCTTACTGGAGCCGGTACTGGTCTGTCCAGCGTCTTGCGCCGTCAGCGAGAAGTCGCCCGACTCCGACCGGTAGACGTAGTAGAAGCCCTCCGTGGAGGAGTGGCTGGTGACGGAGGAGTTGATGCCGGGGCCGCCGGCCGTGATCGTGAAGGGTGAGGCCACGCTGCCTGCCGGGCTGTCCGAGCCGACATCGGTGCAGGTCCAGCCGCTGGGGCAGAAGCTGGTTGCCTTGCGGACGTGAGAACCATGGCGGACATGGCGATGAGCGACGGGAACGGCACTGCGCCGCAGGGTCGGTCTCGCTGCAACGCGAGGCCCGTGCGTCCTGCTTCGCGTGAAGTGGCCGGGAATCCCGAACAGCCGATGGGCGAAGCGCGCCCTTCCCCGCCTGACGGGATGAACCATGGCGACGTGATTGGGCTTTGGCGAAGCATGGGCGACCACGTGGACCCGCCGCGGGTGATGCTGATGTAGGGATGAAGCGGCCGCAACGGAGGCTGGCGGCGTTCCCTGAACGCCGAAGGCCGATATGAGAAGCGTCGAGAGGACGGCGAAGTACAAGACCCGACTACGTGACCAAGACACGGAAGGCTCCTACGAACGAGTTCTGGAGCCTGCCGCCTCCACGTCATGCTGGGCGCTTCAACTCCGACGCTTTCAGGCTAGCCGAGAAGGGCTGCTTTCTGTTGAACGTTTCCGCTCACATGGAGGGCCAAAACGTGAGCGAAATGGCCCAACATTGACGGTCGCCCTAAATCTCAGGCTCAGGCGGGGTGACCAGGCCGTTCGCGGCCGCCCACACCATGAGCTGGGGGCGGGTTTGCGCTCCGACCAGCTGAATCATGCGCGCTACCCTTCTCCGCACCGTGCCGGCACTGACGTGCAGCTCGCCGGCCGCCCGGGTGTAGCCTGCGCCTCCCGACAGGCATCCGAGGATCCGCTTGTCCAGCTCGTCGAGCCGCCCCAGACACCCATGGGATGCCTCGCTCATGCCGAGCAGCCGGCAGACGGCCCCCCGGATCCTCGCCGGCCCCTCAAGATCTAGGACCACCAGCCCCGGACCTGCACGCGCCGCTTCGCGGGCGTCATCGTCAGAGACTGGTCCGGCGTAGACGACCGTCGCACCGGCCTCCTCCAAAACCTCACGAAGGCCGCTGCGAGTAGCGCGATCATTGGCGAGTATGGCGATGCGCATCCGCCGCCGCTGAAGGCTTGACTACCCAAGTTTCCCACGGTGGCCATCCCTGCGTTGCTACAGCGTGGGCCCTAACGGCACAACATCACCCGTCGCTCAGGTGCCACGCGCCACCACTCGTCGCCGATCCTCGTCACCAGGTGATGGATCGGGATCACCAGGGGCTCTTCGCGTCTCACGAGTGCGAGAAAGGGCCGGCGCATGCGCCGGCCCTTTCAGAGTGTCGAAGATCTCGACGGTTTGGCTTACTTCTGGCCGAGCTTGCAGACCGGGTTGACCTTGATGGTCCCCTTCTTGATCTTCTTGGCGATGGCCAGCGCCTTGTTCTTGATCTTGGTGGAGACGTGGTGCGTATCCGTGGCGAAACCGGTGGCGCCGTTCTTGAGGGAGAAGGTGTTGTTCCCCGCGTGGAACTTGCCGTTCACGATCCGCTTGATGCTCACGAACACGGCCTGATCGACCTTCTTCAGCGCACTGGTGATGACGTACTTGCCCAGGTAGTCCTGGTCGGCGTCGACGCCGATGCCCCACTTGTGCTTCTGCTGGGCGGCCTGCAGGTAGCCGAGACCCGCGCCTCCGTCCACCTGGAACAGAATGCCGGCGCCCTCGCCGATCTGCTTGAAGCCGATGTTCTTGGCGTTCTGGGTGTTGTGGAAGGTGCCGTCGTCGAAGTCGGCAAGCACCTTGGCCTTGGGATCAACCGACCACACGCCCTCCTGGTAGCCGCAGTTGTATGCGGTCACAGCCAGGAAGTTGGCGCCCGCGATGGACCCGACGGTGTTCTTCTTCCAGTTGGGCGCCTTGTGCGCCTTCTCGAGGAGGCCGGCAATCACGCCCACCAGATAGCCCGACTGCTCGGGCTTGAAGAAGAGATTGGCCACGTTGGGAAGGTTCACGTTGTTGCCCTTGTCGTCGGCCGGTGCGCCGTCGACGATGGCGAACTTCTGATGCGGGAATTGCTTGGCCACGTGATAGAGCGCGTTCTCCATCAGGAAGCCGACGGCGATGATGAGGCTCTTCTTCTTGTTGGCGAAGGTCGTGAGGTTGGGCTCGTAATCGGCCGAGGTCTCAGACTGCAGAACTGCGCCCTTGATGTGCAGCTTGTGCTCGGCCCGCTTGAGGCCCACGTCGGCGAGATGGTTGAACGACTTGTCGTTGAGCCCACCCTTATCGGTTACGAGACCGACGGTAATGGTCTTGGCGGGGTGGCTGTTGTTGACCACGCCGCGGGCGCCGACGGGCCCGGCGACCAGCAGCGAGCCGCCGATCATGGTCAGGGCGGCGGCCGATGCCACAGCGAAGCGAAGCTTCTTCATGTGTTCTCCGTTCTCCTTTGTGTCCGTGGATTCATGTGTCCGTGCGTAGAGTCTCCGGCTTTCACCGATATGCGCGCGCGTTTCACCTCCTCGTTCCTCAACCTCGTGCCCTGCCCGACCGGGCCGGACGGACAACAGAAGCTACCGAATCATTCTTCGAGCGCGCGGAGCCGGTTGTCAACCAGGCTCCCCTCAATCATCGAATGCCGAGGTGAATAACGCATGACAGGACCGCTCAGGGCTGATACAGTACCTCGGTGCTGATGGGTGCGACGGAGACTGTGGCATGCGCCGTCCCCATCGCGGTGGTGCCGACGGCGCCATGGTCGCCCACGACGGTCCAAGCGCCTGAGGGCAGCGGCACCGTCTTGGCGCTCGCGTTGGGATTGTAGACGACGACGATGTTCTTCCAGGGATCTCCGTTGGCGTGCCCGGCCAGCTCGAAGGCCACCGTGTTGTTGGGGCTGCGCAGGAAGCTCAGATGCTTCCTGATCTCTGCCGACGTGGGCATGCGCAAGGCGCGGTGCGCATCCCGGAGCTTGTTGAGGCCCGCGTAGTAGCGGAAGACGGCGGGGTACCGCGCCTTGCGTGACCAGTCCAGCTCGTTCACGGCATCGCCGGCATTGTAGGAGTTGCCGTTGCCCTGCTTGGTCCGCAGCATCTCCTCGCCGCTCTGCATGAATGGAATGCCCTGCGCGGTGAAGACGACCGCCTGGGCCAGCTCATCCATGGCGATCTGGCTCGACCTGCTCGCGCCCGGATTGCTGGAGTCGGTAATCCGGTCCCAGAGCGTCTGATGGTCGTGGGCCGAGACGTAGTTGATCGACTCGGCGGGCTGGGAGGCGAAGGCATGAATGGCGTGGCTGTAGCTGATGCTGCCCACGACGCCCTGCTTGATGTTTGGGGCAGAGCCGGGACCGCCCGTGGCAAAGCCGACTGCGCTGTCCGAATAGACGCTGCAGCAGATGGCGGTACGAAAGTCGGTGTTGAAGAATCCTGCGCCCAGGCCGGCCCCGTTGCCCATGTAGGGCTGCTGGTTGAGGGGCAGGCCGGACTGCGGATATTGGTACGGCTCGCCGAAGACGATCACGCCCGAGTCCACCTTCCTGAGATCTTGAACCAGCCGGTGGAGCTGGGTGCGTCCGAACAGGGGCATCTGGTCCATGCGGAACCCGTCGACATGGTACTCCCGCAGCCAGTAGCGCATGGAGTCCTCCACGAACTTGAAGACCATCGGTCGTTCGGTCGCAACCTCGTTTCCCTCGCCTGAGCCGTTGAAGTAGCTGCCGTAGTCGTCGGTGCGGAAGTAGTACTGCGGCACCACGTCGTTGAACACCGAGGTGTCGCCCACGTGGTTGTAGACGGAATCGAGGATGACTCCCATACCGGCACGGTGGATCGCCCGGACCATGCGCTTGAACTGGGTGATACGGGCCGTGCCGTGAGGTGTGGTGGCGTACTGGCCCTCGGGCGTGTCGTAGTTGCGCGGATCGTAGCCCCAGTTGTAGTCCGAGGCCTTCGTTTCGTCGATGCTCGAGCTTTCATACGTGGGCATCAGCTCCACGTCCTTGACACCAAGCTGCTTGAGGCTGTCGATGCCGGTCGAGACGGTCTTGCCGCCCGAGGTCGTTGTCGTGCCGGTTTCCGTGAATGCGAGGTACTTGCCTCGGTGCTTCATTCCCGAATTGGGGTCGATCGAAAAGTCGCGGACGCTGGTTTCGTAGACGGAGGCGTCGACCTGGTTCCGGCCGTGGACATGCTGATCGGAGCTCCAGCCGGCCGGGTTTGTGGCGGTGAGATTGACCACGAGGCCGCGGCCGCCGTTGGGCGAGGTGTCGAAGGCATAGGGATCGATCGCCGTGATGGTGCTGCCGGCGATGGTCAGGCGATATAGATAGTAGACCTTCGACAGATCGCCCGAGACGGTGGTCTGCATGACGCCGTGCGGGCCGGGGCTCAGCGGGACGGTCTTGTACGCCGGCCCGGTCTCGGTCCTGAAGAGCTGCAGCGATACGTGAGACGCGGTTGGCGCCCAGAGCCGGAAGGTGGTCGATGCCTTGGAGTAGAGGGCGCCCAACGTACCGGAATAGTAGTACGCGGATCCGTTGAGCACGTTTCGCGGGGTCACGGGAAAGGCCTTCAAATTCGGGCCCGTCACGACCAGCCGATCCCGAAGGTTGGGCGCCTGCGCCAGCGTGAGGCCGACCACGTCCGACTTCCAGCCCGGGTCGTTCGGTGGGAGCGGCTGCCCCGAGTTGTCCACGTCGTCGAACACCTGGTTGCCCCAGGGAACGTACGAGAAGGTCACCGGGCCGGCGGAGAGCTGGGTCAGCGTAACGGCGGCCGAGGGATAGGACGCCGTCCACTTGGGCATGGCGATCTGATAGTGCCAGGTACCGGCCGGAATATTGAGAGTCTTCTGATAGAGGTCGCCGCTGACCTGCCGCATCAGGGTCCTGGTGCTCAAGGAGTCCCAGTTCCTCGGGTCGCCCAGGCGCTTCTGAAAGTCACCGGCTACGCGCGGAGCGAGGCCGGGAACATTGTGGCCGTCAAAGAAGCGGGTGGCCTTGATGGTCGAGCCGGTCGTCTTGTCGAGCACCCGGTAGCCGCCGCCTCCGGAGGCTCCCAGGGTCACTGCCTTATTGACGCTGAAATCGACCGTCTTCGGCCCGTCCAGATATGCCGACTTGATGCTGAAGGCCTTCGCCGCCTCCGCGGCCTTCAGTGTTGTGTAGGTATTGGGATCTCCGGTCACCACCCATGCCTCCGCCTTGCCGTGGGTCACCGTGACGAAGCGGTTGCCGTTCCCCGCCGTTGACGGCTCGCGGTTGACCCACTGGTCTCCGCCGAAGCGGACAATGAACCCCAGCTGTGTGCAGGATGTGCAGGGCACCGAAGCCGTGGCGACCTGCCCAAATGAGTCGGATCCGTTGAATGGGTAGCCGGCGCCGGAGAGCCCGTTTACGTCCCAACCCCAGATGTCCCAGCCGCTGTAGTCACCGTCATAGCGGAAGTAGTGGATGGTCATCTGGATGGATTTGGCCGCGGAGGCGTGAGGGCCGGCGCCGAGCCAGGCGGCTCCGAGCGCAATGGTGACCGCCAGGACGGCCGAGTACAGTCTCGAGCGACGGAATGACGGCGAGACGGGGAACATTAGGACTCCTCTTTGGTACATGGCTGGGAAGCGGCTGCCGGCAGACGATGCTGCCCGGAATGAAACGGGAGGGTCGTTGCCGACCCTCCCATTTCCGATATCGTCTCGGTGGCGCCGGGCGCTAGCGGTGCAGCACCTCGGCAGTGTAGGCGGGAACCGTCACCATGCCGCTGACCGTTCCCAGCGTGCTCTCGCCGATCTGTCCGTTGGTACCGACGACCTGCCAGGAGCCGGCGGGCAGCTTGACGGTTGCTCCGGTCGTGCTCGGGTTGTAGATCACGACAATCCTGCTCCAGCTGTCTCCCACGGCATGGGCGTTGAGCTTAAAGGCGATGCTCGGGTCGGGACTGGCGAGGAAGGTCAGGTGCTTCCGAATCGCCTTGGCTGTGGCCATGCGGAAGGCGGGATGGTCGGCACGCAGGTGGATGAGACCGGCGTAGTAGTTGAAGACCGCCGAGTTGGTCGACTTGAGTGACCAGTCGATCCGGTTCACCGCGTCGCCGGCGTTGTAGCTGTTGTTGTTGTCCTGCTTGGTGCGCAGCATCTCCTCGCCGCTGAGCATCATGGGGATGCCCTGAGCGGTAAAGACGATCGCCTGAGCGAACTCGTCCATGGAGATCTTGTTGGCAGTGGTGTCCGCCTTGTTGCTGAAGTCGTTGATGCGGTCCCAGAGGGTATAGCCGTCGTGGCTGGTGGCGTAGTTGAGGGTCTCACCGGGTGCCGCGGCGAAGTCGCCGATGGTGGTGTTGTAGGCGATGCTGCCCACGACACCGTTCTCGACCCCAAGCATGGCGTCCTGCTGGGCCGGCCGGTTGTTGCCGGCTGCGACCTGTGCGTGCGGAGCGCCATTGGCGTAGGCCTGATTGGTATCGAAGGCCCCGCAGCAGATGGCGTTGCGGAAGTGGTCATTCCACACGGCGACGCCGAGCCCCTGCTGGCTCCCCTCGTTGACCTGCTGGCTCTGGGGCACGCCGCCCTGGGTGCCGGCGTCTCCACTGGAGACCCACGGCTCACCCACGATGACCACGCCCGGAAGGATCCTGTGTAGGTCCGCTGAGATCTTGGCCAGCGGGCCGCGGCCGAAGAGCGACATCCAGTCCAGCCGGAACCCATCCACGTGGTACTGCTCGACCCAGTACTTCATCGAGTCCTCGACGAACTTCTCCACCATGGGCCGCTCGATCGCCAGGTCGGGCCCGGCTCCGGTGCCGCTGATGTAGTTGCCGAAGTCGTCCGTGCGCAGATAGTACTGGTCGACCAGCGGGTTGAAGACGCTGGCGTCATAGACGTGGGTGTACACGCCGTCGAAGATGACGCCGATGCCGGCCTTGTGGATGGATTTGACCATGCGCTTGTACTGCTTGATCCGGCCGGGACCATGCGGATTGGTGGCGTACTGACCCTCGGGAACGTTGTAGTTCCGGGGATCGTAGCCCCAGTTCTGCTGCGCTGAGTTGGTCTCGTCAACGCTGTTGAAGGCGTACGTCGGCATCAGCTCGATGTCGTGGACGCCAAGCTGCTTGACGCTGTCGAGGCCGGTCTTGACTCCCCCTGGGCCGGTCGTGCCGGTCTGGGTGAACGCCAGGTACTTGCCCCGATACTGTGCCTTGATGCCGGAATTGGGATCGATCGAGAAGTCGCGGACGTCGGCCTCATAGATGGAGGCGTCGACCGCGTTCTTGACCGCCACGTGATGATCGTGGCTCCAGCCCTTGGGGTTGGTGCCGGCAAGATTCACCACCATTGCCCGCGTACCGTTTACGGCGATGCCGCGAGCGTACGGATCGACGGCGGTGTTGGTCTGGCCGTCGATGGTGACGTTGTAAAGGTAGTACCAGTTCTTGAGGTCTCCCTGGACGGTCGCCTGCCAGACCCCACCCGCGGCGGGATGCAGCTGGGCGAGGCTCGTCTGGGCGCCCGACTCACTGTTGTAGAGCGAAAGGGTCACGTTCGAGGCGGTTGGGGTCCACACCCGGAAGGTCGTGGACTTCGGCGAGTAGAGGGCCCCGAGCTGACCTCCGAAGTAGTACTTGGTGGCGTCGAGCACGTGTCGAGGAATCACCCGAACGGCGTGGAATCCGGGGCCCGAGACCCACAGGGTGTGAGTAACGTTGGGCGCCTTCTTGAGCGAGACGTTGAGGATATTGGTCTTCCAGCCGGGATCGCTGGGCGGAAGCGGGGTACCCGAGTTGTTGACGTCGTCGTACACGCCGTTGTTGTGAGGCGTGTAGTAGAAGGTCACCGGGCCCTTGCTCAGAACGGTGAGATTCACATTGCCGCCCGGGTAGGAGCTGCTCCAGTTGGGATAGGCAATCTTGTACTGGTAGTTCCCGGCCGGCAGGGTGAGCGTCTTCTGATAGAGGTCGCCGGAGACCTGCTTCATTCGCGTCTTGGGGTCATTCGCGTTCCAGTCCGAGTCGCCCTTGAAGACGTGCTGGAAGTTGCCGGCAACCGCGGGCTGCAGGCCGGGGAAGTTGTTTCCGTCGGCCACGTGCACGGCCCTGATGGTCTTGCCGGTCGTCGCGTCCTTGACCTTGAAGCCGTTTCCGCCGTTCGCCAGGGTGATATCGGTGCTGATTCCCAGCGTGATCTCTTTGGCGCGGTCGAGGTAGGCGGCCTTGATCTTGGGCGCCCGAGCGTTGATGGCGTCCTGCGCGCTGTAGTAGTTGGTCGGGTCACCGCTGTTGACCCATACCTGGGCCTGCCCGTTCGTGACGTTCAGGAGGCGGTTGTCGGGTGTGTCCTTGTTGGCCCAGTCGTTGCCCGGCAGGCTTTCACGGATGATGAAGCCCATCTGGGTGCAGGTGGTGCAGGGAACGGTCAGTGTGGCGACGACGCCAAATGAATCAGTGCCGTTGAACTCGTACCCGGCCCCGCCACCGTTGGCCGATTGATCCCAGATCCAGAGATTCCAGCCGCACTTGCCGTCCTTGAAGGTGGTGCAGGTGCCCGGATCGGTGTACTTTCCGTCCGGTCGCCAGTAATGAATGGTGAGCTGCACGGTGCTGGCTGCGTGCGCGGACCGTACCGGCGCGAGCCAGGCCATTCCGGCCACCACGAACAATGCCGTGAGCGCGGCCAGCACTCGGGCTCCCGGTCGGCGCGGTCCGTTCGAATGCGACATGCGGCTTCTCCTCCAGCTGAAATTTTGTGTGGGAGGGAGCCTGCGGCCCCTTCCTCCCCGCCCGACTTTCTTCAAAGCCTAAAGAAAGACTGCCACAAGATAGCAGGAACAGGCGGTCGACGCCAAGCCAACGCGGACGCCTATGGGGCTCGTCTTCTGGTCGACACTCCCCAACTCGGTCAGCGCCTCGAACCGGTGACGACGAGCCATGCGCCGGTGCAGGGCCACGACCCGAATTGGCGACTACTCGTTCTCCCGCACCCGGGAATCCCGCGGCAGCGAATCCGGCCTCGAGGCAGCTATATCCAGCGTGGAAAGTGCTCCAGCTTGTATTGGATGTCCCGACTGCGGTCGCGAATCTTGCGCGCCGGCACGCCGCCAACCAGCGTATAGGGCTCGACGTCCCGGTTCACCAGCGCCGCCGCGGCCACGTAGGCCCCCTCGTGGATGGTGACGCCCGGAAGAATCGTGGCCCGCATGGCCACCCACGCGTTGTCCTCGATGACGATCTTGCCCACCAGCCCCTCCGCCGTGGGCGAGTCCACCAGATGATGTCCGCCGATGGTCAGCACCTCACCGGCCAGATTGACGTTGCGGCCGATGGTCAGACTGCCCCTGCCGTCGAGAGTCGTGAAGGGGCCGATGATACAGTTCGGCCCAATCGTGATGCTTCTGGCCTCCAGCACGAAGGCATGCATCATGATGTTCGTCGTGGGCTCGACCCGTAACCCCGCCAGGCGGTAGAGCGCCATGCGCAGCTCGGGGAAGGGGATCTTGTTGACGACGGTGTTGAGCAGATAGTCCACCACCATGGGGTCCTCGATCGAGGGCAGCCGGTCGGCCAGCATCTGAACCGCGGAATCCACGTTGCCGTTGGACAGCCGGCCAAGGGCTCCCATGGCCGTGGCCGCTGCGGCCATGGCTGCCGCGCCGCGCAGTCGCTTCCCCATTCCCGTCCTCCTCATCGCAGTCAATCGACTGCTCAATTGTGAGCCAGACCGCCGGAGGTCAATCTTTGCCGCCGAACCGATCCTTCACCTCAGCGAGAAGAGTGATGTGTCTCGGGCTGCCCATCAGGCTGCAGTAGAATGCCGGTGGCTTGGAGAGGGGGCTCATGGGCGCGGAGCCCGTGCCGGTTCGCACGATCCAGCATCCGCTGGTCGAGGATTCGCTCACGCGCCTGCGTGACCGGGACACGGACACCGACGGCTTCCGTCGGCACGCCCGCCTGCTGAGCTTGGTGCTCGCCCTCGAGGTGCTGCGCGATCTCCCCACCAGGGCGGTTCGGGTGGAGTCGCCGCTCGAGCCCGTCCAGGGTGGCCGGATCGACCGCCCGGTGATCTTTGTGCCGGTGCTTCGTGCCGGCCTGGCCATGCTGGACGCGATGAGCGGCTTCGTCCCGGGCAGCAAGGTTGGGTTTGTGGGGCTGGAACGAGACGAGGAGACGGCCATTGCCCACAGCTACTACGAGAAGCTGCCGGCCCAGCTCGCGGGCGCCGAGACGGTGATCCTCGATCCCATGCTGGCGACGGGCGGCTCGGCCCTGGCCGCCATCGACGCCCTGACCCGCAATCACGCTACCGCGATCCGGCTGGCCTGCATCGTGGCCGCTCCCGAAGGGATCGAGGCGGTGCAGAGCGCGTACCCAAGGACGGGCATCCTCGCATGCGCCGTCGACCGGTCACTCAACGAGCGCAAGTTCATCCTGCCCGGCCTGGGGGACTTCGGCGACCGCTATTTCGGGACGGTTTGAGGTGGGTCGGGCGGATAATCGGTGGTGACCGCGACTTCCGACCAGGCCATCTTCAGCCAGATCGACGAGTGGTACCAGCGCGCGCCCGCGGGTCTGTCGAAGGGGGAGACCATCGACTGGGTCCAGTACAACTCCGAGGTCGCCTGTCCTCGCTGCGGCGAGTGGCTATGGGTGATCCGTGGGGAGAATGCGGGCGGCCGGGGCATCTACCACCTGGCCCTTTGTGAGAGCCCCAGCTGCGATTTCCAGGCCGCGGACTGACCCGGCGGCTCGACCTCCCGCAACAACGAGTCCCGGCAACCGCGAGGAGAGGGATATACTTCGACGCCGCCAGACGCCTGTGCGGCTGCAGATATTTGGAGAGAGAGCCATGATTCGTAATCTTGCCGCCGGGCTCAGCGCCCTCGGCCTCATCCTGACCGGTTTTGCCTGGCATGGTGTGGCGCCGGTGCAGGCCAAGTCCAGGCCCGTCAAGCTGGGGCTGTACCACAACGGCTGGGACACCTACTATCGCAGCCCGTTCGGGGCCGCGCCGACCGACTCCAGGGTGACCCTCCGGCTACGCAGCGCCACGGTGGTGACGAAGGCGACGCTCTATCTCCAAACGGAGAGCGGCTCGACCACCAAGCTGCCCATGCGTGTCTTCAAGCGAGGCAAGTCGGCAATCGTCTGGACGGTGACGACCAGACTCCCGTCCAAAGCGACGCAGCTCTCCTACTTCTTCCGGGCTCAGGCAGGCAGCACCGTTCGTTGGTACGGCGACAACAGCGGTGTCGGCGAGGGAGGGCCGGGTCAGACCTACGGCAACGCCAACGACGTGGTCACGTACAGCCTCACCGTGTATCTGAAATCCTTCCATACGCCGGCCTGGATGAGAAATGCCGTGGTCTACCAGATCTTTCCCGACCGCTTTTTCAACGGCAACACCAAGAATGACCCCAAGAACGGTACCCGCTACGGCTACATCACGGTGCGGTTTCACAAGCACTGGTCGGACCTTCCCGACCAGCCCTCATGCGGCTGCGACTTCTTCGGCGGCGATCTTCAGGGCATCATCGACAAGCTCGGCTATCTGCACAAGCTCGGCGTCAACGTCATCTACCTGAACCCCATCTTTCTGGCGCCGTCAAATCACAAATACGACACCAGCAACTTCAAGGCGATCGATCCGGAATTCGGGACGCTCAAGACCTTCAAAGCGCTGGTGGGCGCGGCCAAGAAGCTGGGCATTCATCTGATCCTCGACGGCGTCTTTGAGGACACGGGCAGCGACAGCGTCTACTTCGACAAGTACAGCCGGTTTCCCCACTCCCTCGGCGCCTACGAGTCCAAGAAGTCGCCGTACTATCCCTGGTACACCTTCTATCAATGGCCGGATAACTATGCCGACTGGAGCGGCGTGGACAGCCTGCCTCTCCTCAAGGAGAGCAACGCGGTCAAGGACTTTATCTTTCGCAAGAAGAGCTCGGTGGCCCAGTACTGGCCGGCACAGGGGGCGTCGGGTTGGCGCCTCGACTCTGCCAACAGTCTGAGCAACGGCTACTGGGAGCAGTTCCGAAGCGCCGTCAAGGCGGCCTATCCGCAGTCGGTGATGATCGGAGAGTACTGGCAGGATGCGCTGCCCTGGCTCATGGGGAACATGTGGGACGGCGTGGTCAACTATCAGTTCCGGGAGCCGGTTCTCGATTTCTTCGCCAACGGTCAGGGCGCCCAAACGCCGACGCCCTACGGCGCCACCACCTTCCTCGAGAGCGAGATGGGTCTCATTGCCGAGTATCCTCGGCCGGCTATCGTCTCCTCGATGAACATCGTCGACTCGCACGATGTGGCGCGCATCCTGACTGACTTGAACGGCAGCAAGGCGGCACTGCGTCTCGTCGCGCTGTTCCAGATGACCTGGCTGGGCGCGCCCACCGTGTACTACGGTGACGAGACGGGAGTGATGGGCGCCTCCGATCCGGACGACCGGCGGACGTTCCCCTGGTCGCACCAGGACAAGGCCCTCGAGCGCTATTACGCCAAGATCATCCATATCCGCCTGGGCCACGGCGCCCTCACAACCGGCTCGGTCACACCGCTCCTCAGCGCGGACGGCAAGCGATCGCTGGCCTTCCTGCGGCAGTCGGGCAGCCAGCGAATCGTCGTCGCGCTGAACGATAGCCACCGTTCTCAGACCCTCAGCATTCCCGTGAGTCAGATCAAGAACGGCACCAAGTTAACCGAGCTGCTGAACGGCGGATCGCATACCGTGAGCAAGGGCCGGCTGCAGGTCAAGCTGGGGGCGCTCAGCGGCGCGGTTCTCGAGGCGGCCGGCCGGTAGCGGCGGCGACGTCGGGTCTGGCCTGTCTTCAGACCGCGGATGGGAGTATCGTGGGGTGAGAGAACGATGACGAGGGTGGATTCGATGAACCGGGTGCTGGGCAAAGTCGCGGTGGTGCCGGCAGTGCTGCTGATGATCATGTCGGCCGGTGCCGGCGGACCCGTCCAGACACGGGCGGCCACCAATCCGGCGCTGCACCTTTTGAAGCAGTCGCTGCGAGTTTCGGCAGACAAGAAGGCGGCTCACGTTGTGGGCGGTCTCGGCGCTCGGATCTCCGACCACCTGGAAGGATTCACATTTTCGGTGACGGTTCGTGCCGGTGTCCGGGGCGATGTCGTAGATCGCAGGCAGGGCCTGAGAGCGCACCTCAAGGGCCAGGAGCGCCTTGGTGGCTCGGCTCGGTCCTACAAGCTCGTGGTGGCGAACGGCAAGATTGCAAGCAAGTACCGCAAGACGGCGTGGGCCTGCACATCGCTCACCTCAGCCGGCTCGACGTTGGGTCTGGGCATGGGAACCATCACCCAGATGGCGGGCTTCGAGCGGAAGCTCAGGCGTGTGCTGCAGGTAACGGATCTGGGATCGACGACATTTCGTGGCGTACCGGTGTGGCATCTCCGCGCTACTATCCTCACGCGAATACCCATGCGGACCACCGGCTCCTCGGGGAAGGTCAAGGTTACGCATCCGTGGGTCCACGTTCGAGCCAACTTCTGGATCAGCCGCAGCAACCAGACGGTTCGCCGAGTGACGGCGTTTGCGAAGATTCGGGCCAAGCAGAGCGCCGCGACGCTCCATCTTTGGGCTCGCTTCTCGCGCTACGGCGAGCACGTGCCGATCCACCTGCCGCCTGCCTGTCGCAAGTAGCGACTTCCTGCCGCCCTAAATGAGGGCGGTGACGACGGGCGTCAGGCGGACCAGCGAGGGTAAGGCCTGACGACGACTACCCCTTCACGGCTCCGCGAGACAGCCCGGCGACCAGGAATCGCTGCATGGAGAGGAAGACGATCAACAGCGGTAGCGAGCCGAGAACGGCCGCGGCCGCGAAGTCGGTCCAGTTCTGGGTGAAGGCGCTGTTGATGAAGCCGTGCAGGCCCAGCGCCATGGTGTAGTTGCTGGTGTTCTGCAGCAGGAAGCTGGCGACCAGGTATTCGCTGTACAGGCCGAACCACGTGAAGAGAAAGACCACCGCCATCATCGGCCGGGTCAGGGGCAGGATCACCCGGAGATAGGCCTGCAGCTTGGACGCGCCGTCGACATACGCCGCCTCCTCGAGATCCCGGGGCAGCGAGTCGATGTAGCCCTTGAACAGCCAGGCCACGAAGGGCAGACCGCCGCCGATCATGACCAGCGTGTAGCCCTGCAGCGTGTCGTATAGGCCGATCTTGTTGAGCAGGAACTGGTAGGCGATGAACGACATCTGGGCAGGGAACATCTGGATGAGCAAGAGGCCCATGAGTCCGTACTTGCGGCCCTTGAAGCGGAACCGGCTGAAGGCGTAGGCCATGGTGGCCACCAGCAGCACGGTGATGACGCCGACAGAGGTGCAGACGATCACCGAGTTTCTGATCCAGGTGACGAACCCCACGTTGAGGTTGGGGTCGAACAGCGCTCGGTAGTGGTCGAGCGTGAACCCGGTGGGAAAGATGGTGTTGGTGAAGTAGGTCCCCGGCTGGAAGGAGGTGCCCACCACCCAGACGGCCGGCACCAAGATCAGAAACATGACGATCCAGACGATGATGCGGCTGCTCCAGAGGAACACGCGCTCGCCGGTTCGCATCCGTCTCTTCGCGCGCGAGCGGCCCCTGATCCAGCCCAGACCGCGTCCGGCCTGGGGCGTGCCCACGGCGGCCGCAGGGAGGGCTTGGGCGACGCCCTGGCTGGTGGGTTCCATCAGTCAACCTCCTGAAATGCGCCGCTGAGCCGCATGTTGATGGAGCTGAGGGTTCCGATGATGAAGAAGATCAGGATCCCGTAGGCACAGGCCAGCCCCCACTCGTGCAGTGTGTAGGCGACGCTGTAGGTATAGGTTGGAAGGATATCGGTTGCGCCCGCGGTGACCGACGTCACGGGCCCGCCACCCGTCAGCAGATAGACAACGCCGAAGTTGTTGAGGTTGTAGGCGAAGGTGGCGATGACCAAGGGCAGGGAGGCGGTCCGGAGAAGCGGGAACGTCACGCGGAAGAACTTCTGGAACCCGTTGGCGCCGTCGATCTCGGCCGCCTCGTGAACGTCGGGCGGGATGCTCTGTAAGGCGCCCAAACAGGCGGTCATCATAAACGGGTAGCCCAGCCAGAAGTTGACCAGGAGCACGGAGAAACGGGCCCAGAACGGGTCGCCTAAAAAGGGGATGCTGGGCACGTGGAAGACGTTCACCAGAATGGTGTTGATCATGCCGCCACCGGTGAAGTTCTGGAGAATTCCGCCCCAGGCGAGGATGGCGATGGTGCCCGGGAGGGCCCACGGCACGATGAGGATCGTGCGGTAGAGATTGCGCTCCCACATGTTTTCGTTGTTCAAGAGATAGGCGAGAACCAGTCCGCCGCCAAAGTTAAGTGCGGTGGTCACGGCAGCGAAGATGACGGTCCACTCGAAGACGCCCAGGAACGCCTGAGGCTGAAAGACCGTGAAGATCTTCACGAAGTTGTCGAGACCGATGAAGCTGAAGTTGAGGTCGTGGGCCTCACTGTAGTTGGTCATCGACATATAGATGGTGAAGAGGATGGGGAAGAAGCTGGCCACCACCATGAAGGCCAGCGACGGAGCGATGTACCCGTACGGATACAGACCGTCGAGGAACCGGCGGCGGCGCCGCACGGGTTTGACCACCGGGGCGTCCGCGGGCGCGGGCGGGGATATGGCGGCCATCGTCTTCCTCCTTGTCTATCCCTAAATCGGCGGTTCAGAGGGGTGCGGCTTGCCGCACCCCTCTGACTGCCGGTTCGCGACTACGCTCCGGCCTTGCGGGCCTGAGCGGCGGCGGCCTTGAGGTTCTTGGCAGCCGAGCCGTTGTTCTGAAGGGTCAGGGCGATTGCCTTCTGGGCAGGTGACCAGATGGGCGACATGAAGGGAACGTTCGGAAGCGGCACACTGTGCTTGAAGCCGTTGCTGTACTGCTTCAGCTCCGCATTCTTCGACACCTTCTTGAGGGCGGCCTTGGTGGCCGGGATGCGGGCGCCGGCCTTGAAGAGGGCCAGCTCACAGTGCAGGCTCAGGTACGAGGCCAGGCTCTGCGCCGCGGAAACGTGCTTGGAGAACTTGTTCACGACCATCGTCTGGACGCCGAGGAACGGCTGGCCGAACTTGTGCTGCGCGTCGCGCGGCAGTGGGGCGAAGCCGTACTTGAGGTGCGCCGCGCGCCAGGTCGGATCCGACCAGGGGCCGTCGAGCACGATGGCGGCGTTGCCGGACGCCAGCTGGGCGCCGTAACCGCCGCTGTTGCTGTTGCTGCTCAGCCAGTCGCTGACCGGGGTCCCCGACTCGTCGATGACCTTCTTCAGGTAGTTCAGTCCTCGGATCGAGCCACGATTGTCGAGGAGGACCTTCTTGGTGTAGCCGCTGCTGCTGTGCTTCAGCGCGCCGCCGCCATAGGCGGTGAAGAAGTCGTAGTCATAGTAGAAGTTGTCCCACTGCCACACCATGCCGAGCTTGCCGGTCTTTGCGTGGAACTTGTGGGCCCACTTGGCGACCTTGTCCCAGGTGTAGGCCTTGCCCTTGAACAGGGAGGCCGGGGCCAGCTTCTTGTTGTAGTAGAGGCCCACCATCTCGAGCGCCCACGGGTAGCAGAAGGTGTGTCCCTTGATGGTGCAGCCGGAGACGGCCGAGGCGACGTACTTGCTCTTCTGGAGCTTGGACGGCGCGACGAGCTTGGCGCCATAGTCGGCGCCGGCCTGGTCGTCGGGCATCATGACGATGTCCGCGGCCTTGTGGGGGTCGGCGGTGAAGGCGTTGTTGGAGCCGTTGGCGGGCTGGGCCGGCTCGGTAACGGTGTTACCGGTCTTCTTGGCCCACTGCTGGGCGATCTTGTTCATCGCCACCCGCTCCGGGGTGTTGACGGGCGTCTGGTTGAAGAAGTCCCAGATGACGAGGTGCACACCCTTCTTGGCCGGGTGCTGGGCCGAGGCGACGCTCAGCGTGCCGAAGACCATGGCCAAGGCCACAAGGGTCCCGACCAGGACGTTCAGCGACTTGTAGTTACGCGGCATGAATGGATTCCTCCAAGTGAATATCTAGCGATTGGATTTCGACCGGCTGCTTCGCTTCTCTACCCGATTGCTCCTCCTTTCTGCTCGTGCTTTCTACTCGATGTTCGTTCCCCTGCGCAAATACGGCCGCCCGGCTGGGAAGGACCTCGACGCGGCCGTTGTTGATGGTGCCGGAATCGTCGGCGCGGACCCAGATGTCGTTCCTGGCGAGGACGTGCGCGGCGAACTCATACTTGCCCGGAGGCAAGGAGCCGAGCGTCACGCCGTAGACATTGTGACCGTCGCTGGAGCTGATGAGCCGCATGGGGCTGTTCTTGGGACTGGGCCATACGGAGCCGAAGAGGGCCACGCGATCCCAGTGCAGCAGGGCCTTCACGCCGTCGTACCCGGCGGCTTGGCCATCCTCCAGCTCCACCTCCACGGTCACGGAAACGGGATCGCCGCTGCCCACACGGAGGAAGCCTGGCTTGAGATTCCCCGCCCAGGCCACCCTGGCATCGCTGGGCTTGAGGATCATGCCCAGCTCGGCCAGCTCGGGCCATACCGGCGTCTCTTCGAAGGCCGGCTGTGCCAGGCCGGCGTCGTCGACGTACATGGCGTGCTCGGCGACGCCGAAGAATTGCTCGAGCACCAGCGTCGCCGCTCCGATACAGGAGGCCCGCGGGCCCAGCTTTCCGGGCACCGGCTGTGGCTGCGGCATTCCGAACAGCGCCGGCCGCCGGGTCAGCGCTTCCTTCAGATGGGCAAGGGTGGTCTCGCCGCACTCGAAGAGGCGGCCGCCCAGGACGATCATGTCCGGGCGCAGCTGGCGGCAGACGTTGTTGATGCCGACCGCCAGATAAGCCATGGCCTCGTCGAGGGCATTCAGAGCAATGGGATCGCCACCGCGCACGGCCTCCATAACAACGTCGAAGCTCACCGACTCCCAATCGCCACCGGCGCGGTCGGCGATGCCGGTGGCGCCTCCCAGCTTGGAAGCGGCGACCGTGCGGCGCACGATGGAGCCCACGGAGGCCACGGCCTCCAGACAGCCATAGTTGCCGCACAGACATGGCGGCCCATCGACGTCGATGACCGTGTGGCCCACCTCGCCGGCCGCGCCGTCCACCCCCCGGTACAGGGCGCCGTCGATCACCATGCCCGAGCCGATGCCGTGATCGACGTAGAGATAGACGAGCGAGCCCGTGCCGTGCAGCCGGCTGCCCGCCCCATATCGAAACTCCGCCAGGGCAGCGAGATTGGAATCGTTCTCGAGTGTGACCGGCAAGCCCAGGCGCCGCTCGAGCGTCTCGGCCAGCGGAATCCGGCTCCAGCCGGGAAACCCGGGAATGCCGATGACCGTTCGCCCGCCCGTAACCGGGCCGGGACAGCCCACCCCGACGCCCAGGACCTTCGCCGTGTCGATGCGAGCCAGCCGGTTGACCTGATCGGCGGCCTCGACCACCGTCGAGGAGACGGAATCCGGGTCCGCCCCGCCCTGCAGGGGCAGGCTGGTCTCCGACCGGATGTTGCCCACCAGGTCCGTCAGGACCGCCTCGACCTGCGTGGGCCGGATGTTCACGCCAATGGCAAAGTGAGCGTCGGGCTCCAGCTCCACCAATGTCGGCGGACGACCGCCGGTCGAGGGGCCCAGACCGATTTCTCGAATGAGCCCTCGACGGGAGAGCGAGCTGAGCACGTTGAGCACCGAGGACAACGCGAGCCCGCTGCGATCCGCCAGCTCCGACTTGGAGACCGGTCCAAATCGGCGGATAAGATCGAGAACGACGGCCCGGTTGTAGCGAGCAAGGCGCGCCGATTGCTGCTGAGGTATCTCCCTGCTCCCCAGTGAACTTTCTTCAACTGATGGTAGAAGTTCACCATCAGGATAGGGCCAAACGCGCGAGAAGTCAACCCCTCACCCAGATGAATATTCAATGAATGAAGGAAGTACGAACTTCCGTTCCACCGAGGAGCGGCGATACGCGACCCTCAGCCGCGTGGAGCCGGATGTTGTGGAGCTGGCGGTGGAAAGCGGTATTCAGCGTACCTGGACCCGGCGGGCGCCCGAGGAATCGCTCGATCAGCTCTTTCAACGCTGTCTGACGTGGTTGAGCCACGAGGGCTGGCGGCCGATCAGCCATCACAATGCGGGCGCCGCCGGCGTGGTGCTGGCGCGCGTTCCCTACCCCGCCGGCGCCCGGCTCTCGACCTTCGGCGTCCTCCGGTTCGTCGACGCCGATTGCCTGGTGCTTTCGGTCAGCGGCTCAACCATGCGTCGTTGGGACGGTGACACCCGTGAACGGCTGCTGGATCGTGCCATTCAAGAGCTGCACCGAGAGGGTTGGATGGTGCACCGACGATACAGCCGTGGCGCCACCGTCGTCAGGGCCTGATTCTGACGAATGGCAACAAAAAGGGCGAGCCGGAGTGGCTCGCCCTTCTCTGTGCGTTGGATCAGTCGACGTAGTCGCGGATCTTCCGCGTGACGGTCGGATGGCGCAGCTTGCGCAGCGCCTCGATCTCGATCTGCCGGATGCGCTCCCGAGTGAGGCCGAAGTGACCACCCACCTCTTCCAGCGTCTGCGGGCGGCGCCCGGAGAGCCCATATCGAAGGCGGATGATGCCGGCTTCCCGGTCGCTCAGCTTGCCGAGTGCATCGTCGATGGAGTCGCGCAGGAGGCTCTTGTTGGCCAGCTCTTCCAGGTCGTGTGAGCCGTCCTCGATGAAGTCGCCCAGGAGGCTATCTTCATCGTCTCCGACCGGCTTCTCGAGGGAGATCGGGAAGCGAACGGCGCTCTTGATCTCCTCGACCTTCTCGGGACTGACCTCCATCACCGTGGAGATCTCCGCCACCGTCGGCTCGCGGCCCAGCTCCTGGGAAAGCTGCATGACGGCACGGTTGTACCGGCTGATGCGCTCGTTCATGTGCACCGGGACTCGGATGGTCCGAGACTGGTCGGCGATGCAGCGGGTCACCGCCTGGCGAATCCACCAGGTGGCATAGGTGGAGAACTTGAAGCCTCGGCGCCAGTCGAACTTCTCGAACGCGCGCATGAGCCCGGTGTTGCCCTCTTGGATCAGATCCAGCAGGGACATGCCGTGGCCGAGATACTTCTTGGCCACGGAGACCACCAGGCGCAGGTTCGCCTCGATCATCTGGCGGCGAGACTCCTCACCCTTGCGTTCGTAGTCGCGCAGCACGGCCGGTTCCCAGGTCAGGACTCGTTGGGTTTCGGTCTCGCTCAGGCCATAGTCGTCGTTCTCGTCCAGCAGCCGGCGCTTGGCCTCTTCCTGGCCGGCCTCGTTCTCTCGGGCAAGCTCGATGAGCCGTTGCAGCTCAATGGACTTTGCCAGCCGGACCTCGTCGGCCTTCTTGAGGAGCGGCACGCGACCGATCTCCCGTAGATATAGACGGACGGCGTCGTCGGCTTGTTCGCGCTCCAGCTCGGCATGGTCTTCGTCGGTGACCTGCCACTCATGAGACTCCTCCTCCAGGAGCGCCTCGTCGGGCACGACATCGTCTACAGGCGCGTACATGTTTCACCCCTCTCCTGTAACGTTCGAAAGGCCACAGAGGGGCTGCCCTCTATGGCCTGCGGATACGGCACAAGAACACGAAATGTGATCTGAATTGTTCCCTACACCGATATCTTAACACAACATAACGTTGTTGGCAAGGGGAAACAATTATACACATGCGAGCTGCCGGCAACGGATTTGTTTGCCGGGGGGCCAACGGCACGAATGCCGACTCGCTGCCTGGACATCGTTTCCCTCGCGGACGGCGAGCCTCTGATAAGGCTTTATGGGCCAGCCTCAAACACTGTGTCATGGAACCATTGGATGCACGTGTGACGCCTGCAAAATGTGGGCCTGCGAACATCGGGGCCGCCTGAGACCGGTGTACATTGTGATGCGCATCACACTGAAGGAGGCGAGCGGCGCACCCACCATCCGCCGTCTCGGAGACGGCCGACCGCCTCCAGACCAACCTCGAGCTGGTGATACTCGGGAAGAGCGAGATCATCCGCCACCTCCTGGTCGCTTTGTTCTGCGGCGGTCACGTGCTCTTCGAGGACGTTCCGGGAACCGGCAAGACCACCCTCGCCCGAGCCCTTGCCCGCTCCATCGACTGTGACTTCAAGCGGGTGCAGTTCGCGCCCGACCTGCTCCCCTCAGATGTCACGGGCACCAACTTCTTCAACATGAAGTCGAGTGAGTTCGAGTTCCGACCCGGTCCGGTCCTGACCAATGTGCTGCTGGCCGATGAGATCAACCGGGCCACGCCCCGTACGCAGGCAAGCCTCCTGGAGGCCATGGAGGAGCGGCAGGTGACGGTCGACGGCGTGAGCCGGCCGCTTCCGCGACCATTCATGGTGCTGGCGACGGAGAACCCCATCGAGCTGGAGGGAACGTTTCCACTCCCCGAAGCGCAGGTGGATCGTTTCTTCATGCAGCTGTCCCTCGGCTATCCCGACCTCGCCTCGGAGAGCGAGATGCTGCTGTCGCAGGAGCGGGTGCACCCACTGGACTCTCTGCAGCCGGTCATCACGGGAACTGAGGTGGCCGATCTCGAGCAGTCGGTTCGCGCGGTCACGGTTCACGACGACATTCGCGACTACATCCTGCAGCTCGTGCGGAGCACGCGTGAGCGCACGGAGCTGTCACTGGGCGCCAGCCCCCGCGGCTCGCTGGCGCTCTACCGAGCCACCCAGGCCCTGGCCGCCATGTCTGGTCGCGACTATGTCCTTCCCGACGACGTCAAAGCCATGGCCGTGGAGGTGCTGGCCCACCGTCTGATGCCCTCCGCGGAGGGACGGCTGAAGCGTATCGAGCCGGCTGCCGTCCTGCACCAGATCCTGTCCGATGTCGAGGCGCCGGTCGAGCCGCTCGCCTCCTAAGCCGCGATGGCCACCGTCCTGCTCGACCTCGGCGCCGGCTTCCTGCTCATCCTGGCGCCCCTGCTGCTGTTCCTCTGGTACTGGAACAACCGAGAGCTGACCACCCGCGAGTGGGCGTTACTGTGCTTCGTAATCCTTGCCGGTGGCGTCCTGGCGCGCATCGCCGTGGTGGCCCTCTTGGCGGCCCTGATCCTCGTTGGGATCGGCGTCGCGTGGCTGTGGAACCGCGTGATCCTTACCGACGTGGACTACTCGCGGTCGTTTGCCCAGACCCACCTCTTTCCCGGCGAGTCGACCACCGTCACCTGGACCTTCCGGAACGACAAGCCGCTGCCGGTCAGCTGGCTGCGCTGGCAGGAGGGCGTGCCGATTCACCCCTTCGGGGCCCTTCGACATGGGGAGGGCCTGCAGATCGAGGATATCGACATCCGCATCATCCTTGACGGCGGCGCCGACGGCATCGACGAGGTCACGTCGATCGGCGGCTTTCAGACGCTGATCAAGACCGCTCGAATCTCGGCGCTTCGGCGCGGGTATTACCGCTTCGGGCCCACGCAGTGGGACGCCAGCGACGTCCTCGGGCTCTACCGAACGACCAAACGGTTTGAGGCCGACTCCGCGCTGACCGTCTATCCGCGATTGTTCTCGCCGGAACAGCTTCAGCTACCGACCGAGGCCATTCTGGGCGATCTCCGGCGACGCAGCTTTGTGGAGGACCCGAGCTGGTATCGCGGCGCCCGCGACTACCGCTCGAGTGATCCCATGAAGACCATCGACTGGCTGGCGACGGCCCGCACGCGCCGTATGCAGGTCAAGGTCTTCGAGCCGACCGTACATCCCAAGCTTATGATCCTGGCAAACCTACACGCCTTCGAGCGGATCTCTCGAGGCGTGATCACCGAGTACATGGAGGATGTGATCAGCGCCGCCGGATCCATCGCCCGCTGGGGTCTGGAGACCGGTTTCGAGGTGGGACTCCACTCCAACGGGGCCCTGCCGGGCAGCCACATGCCGCTGCGCATCCCGCCCTCGGCCCGTCCCGAGCAGCTGTTTCTCATCCTCGACTACCTGGCCAGGATCATGTTGATCGTCGACCGAAACGTCGAGGATCTCATTCGTCGGGACGTGCAGGACCTCCCGCACGGCAGCAGCCTGGTGATCTGCACCAACGTCATTACCCAGGGGATGACCTCGGTGCTGACGGACATCGGCCGCCATCGCAGGGTCACCGTGCTCCTCATCGACAATGATACGCGGTTCAGCATTCCCAATGTGACCGTCACCCAGCTTCAGACGGGACGCAGGGCGGCCTGATGACCATAGTCACCTCCTTCGTCCGGTTCCTGTTGCGCACCGCCTGGCTCCTGCCGGTGGCATGGATGTACGGAGGCAACCTGGCCGGCTCGATGGGAGTCGTTCTCCCCGTGATGGTGCTGATCGCGTTTGGGACCGCGCTGATCTTCCTCTGGCCACTGCTGTCCACGCTCGTCAGACGACTGGGACTGAGCCGTTTCTCAACGGCGTTTGTCATCGGGCTCGGCGTCCTGGGAGGCACCATCGTCGCGGTAGGGAACATCTCGTTCGGCGTTCACACGAATGCAGGCACGTATGCCTTGGAATGGCTGCTGCTCCTGGTCATCGGCAGCGTCGCGTTCTCCTCCGTGGTCGGCGAGCAGACCTATCCGGGTATCAGTCGCGACTTCATCCTCGGCACCCTCGGGTTGCTCCTGGTGGTGGCCTTCTCCTACACGCTGGGGAGCCGGAGTCAGATGCACTTCGGCGCCCTCGTCTACGCCGGGTTCATCGGCTATGTGCTCCTTGGTGTGGCGGGTTTGGGTTTTGCCCGGCGGTACGCTCCAGACGAGTTCGCCACGGACATGCGCAGCGGCAGCCTCGAGCCGGACTGGCTGCTCACGGTCGTCCTCCTGATCGGCGGCCTCGGCATTGCCAGCCTGGTCTTCGCCCAGCTCTTTGCCTTCGACATCATGGGCGCCATTGGCCATCTCACCCAGCCGCTGCAGGACCTGGCCATCCAGGGCCTCAAGGTCGTTGCGACGTCAATCGCGGCATTCCTCGTCTGGCTCATCCACATCCTGGGCATCAAGCCGCGGCACCACGCCGTCCATCCCACGGTCCGACGTGCGCCGCAGCGAAACCCGATTCCCAGCCGGCATCTCCATTCCAACCGGGTGCCCTCGTGGATCCTGCTGACGCTCGAGGCGCTGCTGCTGGCCGCCGTGGCCATTGCCGCTCTTTCTGTCCTCACCCTCATCTTCCGCTCGCTCCTGGGCCTGCGCCTTTCCACGCTCAAAGGCGAGAGGCGCGTGTCGGAGTGGTCATGGCGGAAGATGACGGGGTGGCTGTTCCGGCAGGGCCAAACACAGCTGCGGAGTCTGCTTCCCGAGCACGGTCTCCGGCTTCCCCGGCGCCGCAGGCTGGATACGGTACGCGACGTATATCGGGCGTTTCTGCACCTTGGTGGGGAGCGCGGCCGCGCGCGTGTGGCAGCGGAAACAGGGCTCGAATACAGCCTCGACGTCGAGGCTCGCTGGCCCGCCAGCGAGGAGGGGCTTGACCGCTTGAATGCGATCTACATGGCAGAGCGGTATGGATTGAGGGAGCCCGACGCGGAACGAGTGGCCGCCGCGAGGGCGGAGCTGGAGCGCTTCGACGAGATCTCCCGGGAGCCCTAGACCTCTCTCCGGGAGAAGCTGAAGACCGCCAGGCCGAGCACGGCCAGAATCCAGAAGACAACCCACACCGCGTAGGCGGCCGTGGGCGGCGCCGTGACCGTGAAGGGGTTGGCCGATGCTTCACGTGAGGCGCTGGTGACGGCAATCATAGAGACCGGCTCCAGATTGAAGATGGCCCCACGCCACATGCCGTCGGTGGGCAGCACCAAGCTGGTGGCCGTGCCCACATCGGCCAGAACCGTGTTCCCAAAGGCGGCGCCGATCTGTCCCGCCACGCCCACGATCCAGGTGACGCCGAAGAGGATCACGGCGATGATCCCGCAGGTGATGGGAGCCAGCCGGGTGCTTCCCAGCACGGCCAGGGTCAGGAGACAGAGCCCCTCCCCCGTGATGAAGACCGTGGTCAGAACCGGGTGCGGCGGAAGGTAGCCGACACCGACCCAGACCGCCAGGAAGGCGAGACCGCAGGTCATGACCGTGTAGGCGGTGACCAGCACGGCGAGGCCCAACCACTTGCCGATCAGCACCTCGGCGCGTCGAATGGGTCGCGGAAGGATGCTGAGGATCACGTGAGACTCGATGTCGGCGGCGATCGCCGGCGCTCCTATGAATGGAGCCGCCACGGCGATGACGAAGCTGAACATGTAGGCAACCAGGATCAGCAGCACGGCTTCAACCGTCCGCAGCGTCCCCGGGCCGCAGGCTCCGTTACAGGGCAGCGTCGGTATGCGCGAGAACCCCCAGCCCAGGAGCGGCATGATGATCAGCGTGATCAGCCCGACGGCGATCAGCAGTTTGCGGCGGGACGCCTCCCGAAGGGTCAGCTCAGCTATGGTCAGGATGGCCATCATGCGCTCCTTCCAGAAGTTTGAGGAACGTATCCTCTAGTGTCCCGGCCGCCGGTTGTACGGCATAGACGCGAGCGCCGGACTGCACGACTGCGCGCACGATTTCGGGGACCGCGTCGTCGCCGATACCTCGAACAACGGTCCATCCCTCGCTCTCCTCCACCGGCCCGAACCGGCGTAAGGATTGCCGCACCTCTTCGTCGACGCCTTCTGCCCGGATGCGGACACCCTTTCCGGCGCCGCGCAGCTCGTCGATGGTGCCGATCGCGATCACCCGACCCTGGTCGACGATCGCGACTCGATCGCACACCAGCTCGACCTCACCGAGCAGGTGAGAGTTCAGGAAGACGGTCGTGCCTCGGGCCTTTAGGGTGCGGATGATCTCCCGCACATCGTGTCGGCCCACCGGATCGAGCGCCGACGTCGGCTCGTCGAGAAAGAGAACCTCGGGGTTGCCGACCAGGGCCACCGCCAGTCCCAGCCGCTGCTGCATGCCCTTGGAGTAGGCGCCGACACGGTCGTCGGCCCGGCCGGCGATTCCGGCCAGCTCCAGGGCGTGCTCCGCGGCTCGTTCCCGCTGGTCTCGGGGAATGCCGGCAAGGCGGCAGTGGAAACCCATCACCTCGCGGCCCGTCAGCCAGTCCTGGTAGCGGAACAGCTCGGGCAGGTAGCCGATGCGGGATCGAACGGCCCGATTGCCCAGACGTTCTCCCAGCACCCATCCCTCACCGCGAGTGGGTTTGCTCAAGCCAACCAGCAGCTTCACCGCCGTCGTCTTCCCGGCGCCGTTGGGACCGAGAAAGCCGAAAATCTCGCCCTTGCCCACCGTCATGGTGAGTCCGGCCAGGGCCACGGTTGATCCGAACTCCTTGGCCAGCTCCAGCGTCTGGATGGCGGTCGTTGCCGGACTGTCCGGCGCGATTTCGGACGCGCTGCGTTCCGCGGTCGCCTGCATCTCTCCTCCTAGGATGGCGGGGGGCGGCGCCATCCACGCGGACGGCGCCGCCCTTGGGTGGGGTTGGTCAGTGCAGGGAGTTGGCGATGGAGAGGACCTGGGTGGCCGTGAGCTGGCCGGCAACACCGTAGATCTCGCGGTGCTGCTCCCAGATCACCACACTGGCGACGCCGGTGTTGTCGCCGATGAGCACCCCGGGCGCGCCGTTCACCCGAACGCTGTGCGAGTAGGCGAGATTGACGGGCACCGGGATGGGGAGTGTGGTGGCCGGCTTGCCGATGGCTTCGATCTGCCGTGCGAGCTGCGGAGAAACGCCAGGGAGGTGCAACAGATACCGCTCGATGCGGGCGAGACCCGCGCCGCTCGAGGTGACGGTGGGTGCGGCTGCCTGGCCGACAACCAGGCTGGGCAGGGCATGAGCGGGCCCGTAGACGGTGATGACGGCAAGGCCGGTCTTGAGCCGAATGGTCGAGCCGTTGATGGCCTTGGGCATGCCCTTGAGCCGGCTGTGATGCTTGGCCGCGTAGTTGGCCGCCTTGGAGGCGCTGAAGGTGAAGGAGCTGTGCTGCGCGGGCAGCACCTGGAAGAAACGGGAGTGGGGAACCGAGGCCGGCAGGTGAGCCGGCACGAGCAGGTGCTCATGGGCGGCGGCCTCAGCGGCCTTCAGGCTATTGAGGGTTTCGGGCTGCACGTTCGAGGGGATGTGCAGCGATCCGTAGTTGCGCAGGTCGGGAAGGCTGCGCAGCTCTCCCGGCGTCACCGCCAGCGTGGTGAGCTGCTGGGGCTGAAAAACGGAGAGAACGTTATTGGCCAGGGCACCGGCCGGGGTGAAGGCGACGACGGCCGCGATGACCGCCGCCATGGGAACCGGGCTCAGCCGCCATAGCTTGCGCGGCCTCAGATCTGAGATGTTCCAGCCCGGGCGGGTGCGCCGCACGTTTTGGCCGGAGGCGGCTTCAAGACGTGCCCGCGCGCCGACGATGTCGCCCGCATATGAAGGGCGGTGACCCAGAATCTGGGCGACGATGTCTCGGTCACGCTTCACCTCTTCCAGCCGTCCGGAGCAGACCGGGCAGTGGGCCAGATGTTCGGCGCGGGATGAGCCCAATGCGAACGGCTCGTCCAGGAAGCGCCGCAGCTCTCCACGATTGATGTGTCTCACTTCAATACCTCCTTTCGAAAGGCAGCCTCAGCCCGTCGGAGCAGGGTCCCCACATGGTTGATCCCGCAATCGAGGGCATCGGCGACTTCGGCGTAGCTCAACCCGCTGTAGCGGAGAGCGAGAATTTCGGCATGCCGGGGCGATAGTCTGCTCAGCGCCTCTCGGACCTCACGGCGGCTCTCGGTTCGATCGAGATGCCCCTGTGGGTCCAGGGCGGCTGGGGCGTCCAACCGCTCCTGCCGCACGGCCTCGCGCTCCTCGCGCCGGGTTCGGCGTCGTTTGGAGCGCACGGCATTGAGGGCAAGATGGGCCGCCGCTCGATGGAGCCAGGCGGGCGCATACGGAGCATCGGGATCGTGCCGGCCCATGAAGGAGAGAAATACCTCCTGCGCCACGTCCTCGGCCTCGTCGGCATCGTTGACGATGCGGTGGGCAATCGCCACCACCCGGCGGTACTCGCCGGTAAAGAGTCGCTCGAACTTGAGGCTCTGATCGGTTCCGGTGGTGGTCACCAAGCCGTGTACGCGTAGGGCCATATGAATGCCGCGATCCCTTGAGTCGTGTTCCTATTCACCCAGCACCACGCGGTCCACAATTGTGACACTCGGCGGGGATGAGAGATGCTGGGGTCGGGCGGCGCCGGCTGTTCTTTTCGCCCTCGGCTACTCGCGGACCCAACCAAGAAAGTCTGCCTCTGGGTACCCACTCCTCTGCGGCGCGGCCGACTCGCGGCTCAATCGACGAGCAATGGGGCCGTCACGGCGTGAGAGTCGAGGATGCCTCGAGCACTGAGCTGTCGCTTGAGCATGCCGATCACGGCCGCGTTGCGCGATCCCTGACCGGCCGGAACCCTGCTCTCGATGGCCACGATCTCCGTCTGGGCGGCGCGGGCCGTGGCAAAATCGCCCCGGGCCGCCGCCTCGTAGGTGCGAACACAAAGGTGGGGATAGGCATTGGCGATGCTGGGAATGGCGCCGACGGCGCCCGCCAAGACGGCGGCGTCGATCAGATGCCGGGTGCCCGCAAACGCCCGAAACTCCCTTTCGCCCAGTCGCAGGGTCAGCTCCCGGAACCACTCCAGATCGTTCTGGCTGTCCTTGATTCCCACTACGGTGCCGTCTTCAGCCAGCCGGCAGGCCGTCTCCAGGCCCACATTGACGCGGACCGTCTGGGGAATGTTGTAGATGAGGAGCGGCAGATCGACGCTGCTGCGAATGGCCGCGTAGTGATCCAGCAGCTCCGCCTGGCTGTGTGGATAGTAGTAGGGCGGTGTGGCCGCGATGGCGTCGGCTCCTGACTCCCGAGCCCGCTGCGCGTGCCGGAGGGCCAGCCGGGTGGCGGCGTCACTTACGTTGGCGATGACCGGGACTCGCCCGGCCACCCGCTCGACGACCGTGCGGGTTGCGGATGCCCGCTCGTCGGCGTCGAAGGCGGCGAACTCGCCGGTGGTGCCCATGACCCACAACCCGTGGACGCCCTGCTGAAGCTGAAAGTCGACCAGGCGTTCCATGGAGGCGAGGTCGAGCGTGCCCGTCGCATCTACCGGGGTGACCAGGGGCGTGAAGATGCCCCGAAACGCCGAAAGGCTCACGGCTGCACTGCCACGCCGGCTTCCCGCTCCAGTCGCGGGAAGAGCGGCTCCGGAGCCGTGACCTGCGCGCCTTCGACCTCGAATGCGGCAGGGCCGCGCCCTGGGTTCGGAATGCCAAGCTGGTTGAACATGCGTTCGGCCGTTACCGGCAGGAATGGCCGCAGGTTGACCGCCACCAGACGAAGCACGTGGGCGAGCGTGTTCAGGACGGCATCGAGTCGGTCGCGTGCGCCGGCCGTCTCCGCCCCCTCGCCCCGCTCAAGACCGCGCTGCTTCCAAGGCGCCTGCTGCTCGATGTAGCGGTTTGCCGCGCTGATCACTTCCCAGACGGCGGCGGTCGCATGTTGGAACTGGTATGCCACCATGGCCTGGTGCACGCGGCCGGCCAGTCCTTCGGCGCGGGCCCGCAGCTCCGCGTCAGCCTCGTTCGTGGTGGCTCCCGAGGGCACCCGGCCGCCTCGGTAGCTCCGGATCATGGAGATCGTGCGGTTGAGGAGGTTGCCCAGATCGTTGGCCAGGTCGGCGTTGTAGCGGGCCTCAAATGCCTCGATGGAGAAGTCGGCGTCGGCGGTGGGATGCGTGGCCGCCAGAAAGTAATACCGCACCGCCTCACTGCCGTACTCATCAACCAGCTCCACCGGGCTCAGAGAGTTGCCGAGTGACTTGCTCATCTTGCGGCCGTCGACGGTGTAGTGGCCGTGGACGAAGAGGACGTGCGGCAGCGGCACGCCCGCGGAGAGCAGCATGGCCGGCCAGTAAACGGCGTGGAAGCGGATGATGCCCTTGCCCACGGCGTGCACCCGGCAGTCGTTCTCCACCCAGAAGCGCCGGTAGAGGTCCTCGTCGCCGGCGTAGCCCAGGGCGGTGATGTAATTGCTGAGCGCGTCGAACCAGACGTACATCATCTGCGTCTCATCGCCTGGAACCGGAACTCCCCACCCGCGGGCCCGCTCGCGCGTACGTGAGATGCTGATATCTCGCAGACCCGACCTGAGGAAGGACAACACCTCGTTCTTGCGCTGTTCCGGGATCACCCGATAGGTATCGGACGCGATAAGCTCGGTCAGCCGCTCACCATAGCGGGAGAGGCGAAAGAAGTAATTCGTCTCCTGCACCTTATCGGGTGCGATGAGGTGGTCGGGACAGAGGCCGTCGACCAGCTCGTCCTCGTCATAGAACAGCTCGCATCGAGGGCAATACAGGCCGAAGTAGTCCTTCACATAGATGTCGCCGGCTCGATCCACCGCGGTCCAGAGCTTCTGAGCGCCCGCAGCATGACGGGGGTCAATGCTGGTACGGATGAACTGGTCGTAGGAGATGTCGAGCTTCTCGTCCAGCTCCATGAAGGCGCGGGTGTTGCGAGCCACCAGATCAGGAACGGCCAAACCCTCGCGCTCGGCAGCCAGCACGTTGGTGATGCTGTTGTCGTCGCTGCCGGTCAGGAAGTAGGTCTCGTCGCCGATGAGCCGGTGGAACCGGGCGAGGGCATCCACCTGGGTCGCCTCGAGCCCATGACCCACGTGGGGGGCGGCATTGACGTAGGGAATTGCGGTGCTGATATAGAAGCGATTGGGCATGATGCGGCTCTCCGCGTGGCTTACTCCAGCATAGAGAAGCCACGACTGGCGGTCGGATGGCGGCTGGACGCGATTGTCACTCTCAAAGCCGGCTCAACGGTGGCCCCGACGAAGTGTCCTCCCGCAGTTCCATGAAGTGAACGGTGAGCCTCCTGCCGATTGCGAACGACGTCCCAGAGGGACTTAGGTTCTGGCCGCGCGTTCCCGCCGTCTGCAGGAAAAGCGGCTGCAGCCACCATTCCCGACCACCGTCCAGCGGCCGAAGGATCGCCAGTCCGCGCCCTGGACGCGGCGCGATGGAGCGTAGTACGCCCGTTGGCTGCATCCGTACATCCTTTGACAAAGCGACGAGTGCGGCGTACAATGAACGAGAGCCGTCCGCGGAGAGAGAGCCGAGCAGCGCGATGAATATCCCTACCCGCAACATGGCCATGCGCAAGGCTGATCCGGAGAAGGTCATCGCGCGCTACGCCGAGCTGCGCAATCTCGAGCGGACCGGGCGCGAGTTCGGCATCACCCGAGAGCGGGTTCGACAGATCGTCAATCGAGCCGGCATCTCCACCGGCCGGCAGCTGAAGCCGAAGCCGGAGCGCAAGACCCGCCTCTGCAAGGAGTGTGGCGATCCCGTCGCTTCCGCCCACAGCCTGTACTGCTCAACCCATCGTTTGGAGAAACACAAGCGGCGCTACCGGGCGATCAAGGCGGACCCGGAGAAGTACGCACATTGGCGTGATCTGCTGAAGAAGTACGACCGGCGTCGCAAGATTCGTCTGCAGGAGCAGGCAGAGGCAGCTCCCGCCTAGGAGACGCTTCCGCTCCTAACGGCCCTGGGACGGGCATTCAACCCGCCCGTCATTGGTCAGCCTCCAGGGTATAAGGGGCCGACTTCTGAGGCCCTGTTGGGCTGATCCGACTAGCGGACGGCCGTCGCCCGGCTGTCGAGCGCGTTCAATGCCGCGTCCAGATCGGCGAGCAGGTCCTCGACGTCCTCAATGCCGACCGAGAGCCGCACGAGGCCGTCGCTGATGCCGGCCGCCTCGCGGGCTTCCTTGGGGACCGAGGCGTGAGTCATGACGGCCGGGTGATCGGCCAGCGACTCGACGCCGCCCAGGCTCTCCGCCAGGGCGAAGAGCTGCAACGACCGCATGAATCGCGAAGCCCCCTCTAAGCCACCCGCGACCTCGACGGTAACGATGCCGCCAAAGCCGGACATCTGGCGCGCGGCCACGTCATGGCCGGGGTGTTCCTCCAGGCCCGGATACAACACCCGAGTCACCACGTCCGTTCGCCCGGCCAGGTAGCGGGCCACCGCCGCGGCGTTTTGCTGGTGGCGCTCCATGCGCACGGCGAGTGTCTTCAGGCCGCGCAACAGCAGCCAGCAATCCATGGGGCCGGGTACGGCGCCGATGGCGTTTTGGTGAAACTTGAGCCGGTCGTGCACCTCGACATCGGCCAGGCTGACCGTTCCCATGACCAGGTCGCTGTGACCGCCGAGGTACTTGGTCGCGCTGTACAGGGCGATATCGGCGCCCAGCTCCAGCGGCCGCTGGAGGTAGGGACTGGCGAAGGTGTTGTCCACGGCCAAAAGGGCGCCATGAGCGTGGCCAATCTCGGCCATGTGCCGGATATCGACGATCTTGAGCAGGGGATTGGTGGGCGACTCGATCCAGATCAGCCGGGTCTCGGGACACACGACCCGCTCGACCTCCTCCGGTCGAGTGGCGTCAACGAAATCGAAGCGCAGGCCGTACTTCCGATACACGCGCTCGAACAGCCGGTAGGTGCCGCCGTAGCAGTCGTCGGAAACGATCACGTGATCGCCGGGACCGAACAGCGCCATCACCGTGGCTTCAGCCGCCATGCCCGAAGCGAACGCGAGCGCCCCGGCGGCCCCGTCGAGCGACGCCAGCGCGGTCTGGAGGGCAGATCTGGTGGGATTGTCGGTGCGCGAGTACTCGTAGCCCCGGTGCTGCCCGATGTCGGCTTGGGCATAGGTCGAGGTCTGATAGATGGGCACGGTCACCGAGCCGGTTTGGGGGTCAGGCTCCTGACCGGCATGGATCGCGCGAGTGCTGAACCCTTCGGGTTTCACTGTGCCGCCCGGTTGTGGGCGATGAACTCGAGCAGGTCCGAGCGGGTAATCACCCCCACGGGCCGGTTGCCCTGCACGGCGATCAGGGCCGAGTCGGCGCCCAGCAGCGGCTCGACCACCGCCTCCACACTGTCGTTTAGATCGACCAGATCGAGGGGCGCATCCATCACATCTCCGACCTGATGCTCGACCATGGACGGATCCCTGAATACGCTGGCCAGCAGCGACTTCTCCTGAATGCTGCCCACAATATCGTCGACCCGCTGCACCAGGCCCCTGCCTCCGACGGTCGAGCCATCTCCATCGGCCGTCAGAAGGGCGACGGGCATCTGGGAGATGCCATACTCCTGGAGCATATCGATCGCCTGGCCCACGCGGGAGGTCGGTGTGACCGCGACCATCTCCGGGATGTCGCCGTGACGGACACGGAGCAGGTCGGCCACCCGGGCCGAGGGCAGGCGTTCCAGATAGCCGTTGTCCTGCATCCATTGGTCGGAGAAGACTTTGGATAGATAGTTCCGGCCCGTGTCGGGAAGCAGGATGACCATGAGCGCGTGCTCGTCGAGATCCCTGGCGACCTCGAGCGCGGCAACCAAAGCGCTCCCGCCCGAGCCTCCCACCAAGATACCTTCCTCGCGGGTAACTCGCCGGGCAGCCCGGAACGAGTCCCGATCGGTCACCCGCACCCAGCGATCGATGATGCCGGGGTCGAATGTCCCCGGCCAGAAGTCCTCGCCGATGCCCTCGACCTTGTAGGGCCGGATCTCACCGCCCGAGAGGAGCGAGCCTTCGGGATCGGCGCCGACCACCGTGACGTCAGGATTGCGCTCCTTGAGATAGCGCCCGGTGCCGGAAATGGTGCCGCCCGTGCCCACGCCGGCCACGAAGTGGGTGATGGCCCCGTCGGTCTGCTCCCAAATCTCGGGACCGGTGGTGGCATAGTGAGTGTCCGGATTGGCCTGGTTGTAGTACTGGTTTGGCTGGAAGCCGCCCGGAGTTTCGAGGGCGAGCCGGTCGGCCACGCGGTAATAGCTGTCGGGTGATTCGGGCGGCACGGCCGTGGGTGTGATGACCACCTCGGCGCCATAGGCCTTGAGGAGCGCGATCTTCTCGGCGCTCATCTTGTCGGGCATCACGAAGATCGTCCGGTAGCCCTTGATGGCGGCGGCAATGGCCAGTCCCACTCCCGTGTTGCCGGACGTGGGTTCGATGATGGTGCCGCCCGGCCGCAGCAGGCCGCGCCGCTCGGCGTCGTCGATCATGCGGATGCCGATCCGGTCCTTGACGCTGCCGCCCGGGTTGAGGCTTTCCAGCTTGACGAGCATGGTCGGTTTCAATCCCCGCGAAACGCGCTGAAGCCGCACGAGGGGCGTGTTGCCGATGAGGTCGAGGAGGCTCTCGCGTACCTCCATCTAAAACTGCCTGGGATCAACCCAGTCGCGGCCCACGATGACCACAACGGGTTGGGAGTAGGGGAGGGACTGCGCGGTGACGTGGGCCCCCAGGAGGTCTCCGGCCATTCGCGCCACGAAGTCGCCGCCTCCCCGGGAGTTGTTCTTGATGACGTGTGTTTGTGTGTAGCCCGAGCTGGCCGCGTTAGCAACCTGGGTCACGTCGAAGCCTGAGGCTCGCATCCAGGCGGCCGCCTGAGCGGCCGCGCCGGGCATGCCGCTGCCGTTGAGGACGGCGATTGGCCGGGAGGCCAGATCGGGGTCCTGGAACGTCTGCCGCGCAATCCAGTGAATGCGAGGCCAGTTGGGCAGCAGGACGTCGGCCCCGCCCGCGGTCGTGTAGTTCGAGACCGCGTTGTTGGCGTAATTCAGGGCAGATCGATGGACGTGAGATTTGGGAGCGGTCATGACCAGCCGCGCCAGATAGGTGAGATCCGGATAGGGGAAATTGGTGTCGACGGCCTGACCGAGCGCTGCCAGTATGCCGGGAAGGTTGATGAGAGTGGTGGGCCGCAGCATCTGCTGCTTGAGGGCCACCAGCAGCTGCTGCTGACGCTGATTGCGACCCAGGTCTCCCAGCGGATCGTCGTGACGTGTGCGTACGTACTCCAGCGCCAGCTGTCCGTTCATGTGCTGGACGCCGGCTCGGATATGGAGCGGTGCGTAGCCGTAGCCGGTCGGTGCCGGATAGAAGGGATCGTCAATGCGCCGCTTGACGTCGATGGTGACACCGCCGGCGGCGTCAATCACCTTTTGAAAGCCGGTGAACTTGATGATCGCGTAGTAGCGGATGGGCATGTTCACGATGCTCTCCGCCGTCCGGATGAGCTTCTTCGTGCCGCCATATCCGTAGGCGTCGTTGACGCGATCCGGCCCCACGCCGGGAATGGTGACCCATAGGTCCCGCGGGATAGACAGCATGCGAACGGAGCCGCTTCCGGGCAGGATGGACACCACCATCATGGTGTCGGTGTGGGGGAACTGGCCGGCCATGCCGGGCCGCTCGTCCAGGCCTACGACCACCATATTGACCGGGTCGGTCCCGTTCCAGGCGACGGCGCCCGACTGTGTTTTGACAAAGAAAGAGGTGAGGCTGCGCGACAGCGTGGGCGAGAACGCCACCAGCAGCGTGGCCACGATCAGCAACGCGAAGAAGCTCAGGACCAGCATGAGCAACCGCGTGAGCAGCGATCGGACCGTGATCGCGGAGGCGCCGGAGGCGCCCGTGAACAGGTGGTAGGAGCTGGTGGGCGCTCGGGTCTGGGTCGCCGTCATCCAGATAGTCTAGTCGCTGAAGGCTGGCAGAGCGGGCTTCAGATTCTCGACTGGAATGAGCGCGGAGCCGCCTTCCGCGAGGGCCACCGTGGCAGCGGGGCCGGAGTATCCCGAGGCCGCGCGGCCGGCCGGGTCAACGGAGACGATCTCGCCCTCGGTCAGCCGGAGACCGGAGAGGAAGGTCACCCGGGCTCCCGCGCCAAGCTCATCGGGCTCGATCGCGACCGACCCGCCATGTTGTCCGGTCAGGATCAAGGCGCCCAGCCGCCGTGATTCCTTGTGGCAGACGACCGCGGCCGGCAGACCGGCCGCCGGTCGCAGGAGATTCCGCGGTCCGGAATGGATCCCCATGCCGCCATAGCCGGATAGCAGCAGCAGTGTGGGCGCTCTCCCCGAGAGACCTCGGCGGGCCACCACCGTGCCGTGTGAGACGCCGCCGACGACCAGGGCAACAGGCTGATGCTCGCCGAAGCTGTCTTGGACCAGCTGCAAAAGGTCGTCTGGAGGCGGATCAAGAAAGGCGAGGATGCGGGGAGGCATGTCCGCGGCAGCAGACCCAAGACGGGCAAGATCGGCCGAGGCAGATGTCCCCTCGATGACCGTCAGCACGCCGAATGCGTCCGGCCCGTCCACCAGGGCGGCGTCCAGCACCCTTCCCTCCACCGCCACGCCGATGCCCTGATCGTTGACGGATGCGACTTGGCCGGCGACCCGCGACGTGACGGTGTGCTCCACCTCTGTCGGACGAATGACCACCACACCGTCCTGTCCCAGCACGCCCCGAATGACGCCTGAGACGGGCGATACCACCTGGCGTTTGCCGAAGCCGAATGGGCCGGAGGATCGAGCGAGCACCTCACCCTCGGTCACACTATCGCCCCGGCGCTTGGCAATCGCCCGAGCAAGCTGCCTGCCCTGCCGCTTGATCGCCGGGCCAACCTCCACGGTCTGCAACTGCGATTCGGGCGTCGTTCGCGCGATCGGGTCGCCGGCCAGCACCGCCTGGCCCTCCTGGACCAGGGGCGTAAACCGGCTCATGGCGTGCAGGTACACGAATGGGTTAGCTGGGACCACGTTTTTAGTCCAAGCCCGACAGGACTTCGGCGTCGACGGCGTCCATCACCTGGAGCCATTCCATGAGATGCGCCTGCCGGATCAAGTCGTCGGCGGAGAGGACCATCGGCCTGCCGCGCGCGTCCACGACCAACCCCAGAATCCCGCCCTCAACGGTCTGACCATCCCCTTCCTCGCCACCATCGACCTGACCGCGGGCCCAATATCCGTCGCTCTCCTGCAGCCGGAAGGAGACCCGGCGACTGGTGGTGACTCGCAGTGAGGAGACCTGGCCGGGGCGGAGAGGGATGAGCATCAGGGAACCGAAGCGTACGTCGAAGGTGGTGCGCTCCGCAGTGCCTTCCACGCTCAGGATCTCAACCTCGATCTCTCCCACGGTTTCGCCGTCCGTCGCCCGGCCCATGAGGCTCAGGCAGGGACCCAGGTCGACGAGGGTATCGCTCTTGAGGAGAGAGAGCCCGGCCTGAGTATCGTGCGGGGCGAGGGCGCCGACGCGGGCCAGAATGCCCGACGCATCTGCCAGCAACCGGCACGGCCCGGCAGGCTGCAGCGCATCCAAGAGAACCAGCGCCGTCTGACCGAATCGAGGATACGCGGCCGCGGGACCGGTGACGGCGACCAGCTCCGGCACAACCGTCCACTGAGGATTGCGCGTCGCAATGGCACATTCCCGGGCGACCGCCTGGTCGATAAGCAAACCCTGGACGTCGCCGGCCCGAGGCTCACGTCGAAGTGCGCGATTGCCCAGGTAGTCCATCAGCCCCTCCGGGGGCAGGTCAAAGGGCAGCCAGCGAAGGAGAGCGGACGGTGATATCGCATCGAGCACCCGAGAGAACCCCTCGCCCGTACCCAGACGAGTGTGGCCCGTGAGAACGGACTGATCGCCTCCGTTCCTTCGCTCGAGGGCTTGATCGTGCGCCACCACGATATGGGTCTCGGGTCCGCCCAGGTCGAGGAGGCAGGTGTTGGCCTGCGCGGTGGTCTGGAGGGTGCATGCCGCGGCTTCTAAGGCGGTGGGGCGAGTCTCCAGCGGTCCGCGGGTCCCGGTTCGAGCGCGCAACGGCTCCAGCCGCTGCCGCACCCGCTCGGCTACCGCGGTTCGAGCCGCGGCGAGATCGAAGCCGCTGTGCCCCCAATCGACCGTGCCCGCGGTGATCAGCTGGGCCGCCGAGGTGAGATCGTTGTTGAGTGTGGTCGCGACTTCCGTGGGGCCGCTGAAGAGGAGCAGGGCCCGACCGGCCGGTGTCTTGATCCTGACGGCGCGCAGAAGCGCCGAGAGCAGCTCGGCCTCTTGGCGGCTTCGCAGGGAGGCGAGAATGACCTCCAGTGTGCAGCCGTCCAGGGCACGGGCGGCGGCTCCGGCGCCGGATGGTGCGCGGCCACGCGTGTCGAGGATCAACTCCAGGCTCACGTCTAGGTCGGGAAGCTGTGCGGCCCGCTCTCGGAGGGCCCGAAGGCCGTCCACGGTCCCGGCGATCAGCACGGTGGGCAGGGTGAGAGTGGCCACGGCTGCCACCAGCGGCGGCGCCGCCGAGCGATCGACCATGCACCAGCCGGACAGCCGCTCCAAGGTCCTCAGGGCCTCACCAAGGCCGGCGGTGGGGTCAGCTCCGTTTGCGCCCGCCCTCGAGTCGAGAACCAGCCGCTGCCTACCTTCCGAGGGAGCCATAACGCCCACACGGACATAGTCCTCACCGATGTCGGCCAGCAGTCCCGCGGTCATGCCGGGCCGCTGGGCGGTTTCCGTCATGGCCCGCTCACGAACCGGGCTCGGGCCGGCCGTGATAGCCGGACTTCAGACGGACGAGCAGGCTGGGGTCGACCCGGTCGAAGGGGCGGAACATCACTCGAACCTCAGGTGGCTCATGAAGCTCCGGAACGGCGATGCTGATCTCGGTGTGATCATGTTCATCGGCGGCGCCCGACTGACTCTCGGGCGGTTCCGTCGGCACGAACGCCGGCGCATCCGACGGCTTGAATGCAAATCCGTCGCCGTCTGAGGACAGGATCGGTCCAGGCAGGTTTTGACCCATCGCCGGCGTGCCGGCTCCCTCCCGAGGGGACTGAGCTTCCCCGCTCTCCTCGACCGCGGAGACGCCGCTGTGACCCACCTCCGGCTCCGGAGGCGGAGCATCACCTCCGGCAACCTCGAGGGAGGCGCCGCACTTCGGGCAGGTGTCATCAGCGGCGCCCACTGGGGCGGCGCAGACGCGACAGGTTCGAGCCATGGCGTTTCCCAGAGGTGGCCCTGAAATCGCATCAATCTAGCACTTTCGTGGCGTCGCGGACGCGGGTGCTATCCTCTGGCACGTCGGGAGGGTGGCGATGGCAGTTCGGCGCGGCAAGCGCCGTCGAAAAGAGCGACGGCGCGTCTGGACGGATGGGGAGCGGCCGATCGCACCGCAGCCCCAGCCGGCTGCGACACGCCCGGAGCCGAGGCGTCGTGGTGGGCGTCCGCTGGCGCAACGATCGCCCATCGTCTCGGGCGCCTTCTGCCTGCTTTGCGTGGTAGGAACGGTATTCACGGCCACCACCTTCCCGCTCAACGGGCGGCACCTGCTGAACGTCTTCTTTCTGTGCCTCTACGCAGTTCTGGCCATCGTGCAGGGCTGGCTCACCTTCGCGATCCGCCGTGCGCGCGGCAGCTGGAGTTGACCCACCGCTCAGGAGCAACTAAGCTCGACCTCGGACTAGATCGATCAGGCGACCCAGAATGCGGCCTCCGTCCACCCGCAGGCCGTTGTGTTCGTACTCGCTGGTGACCCACGGTCGGAGACCGCTGATCGTCGCCCCGGTTTCCTTGGACAACTCGTACTCAACGTAAAGGTCATCCCAGTAGATAGCGGCCGCGGCCGGCACCTCGTTTCGGCGAAGCGCCTCGACGTCGTAGAGGCGCCCCCATTCGTGTCCTGCCAGGATGTCGGCCGCCTCCTTGAGAGGGCGGAGCGCGGCTTCGTCGTCAAACACCGAAGGGAAAATGTGCTCGCCGGTGAACTGGTCCGGCTCCCGGAGATCGTCCGGGAGGAGTCGCCCTGCGGACCAGCGGGTCGTTCCTCCGTCGGCGTAGCAGGCTTCGTGAAGGATGGCGTATAGCGGGTTGCGCCCGAAGTGAGTCGATGCCTCGACGTCATAGCGAAATGCCGGAGAATCCGGCGGAAGCTCGACGATGTGATGGAGCTGGTCGGCCCCGTCACTCCGTCCCAGAAGACCGCCAAGCTGGCGGAAGCGCTCGGGCGTGAGCCGGTCGCCCGAGGGGAGCCGAACGTCCGAGCCGGCCAGCCGATCGTGTATTCGACGGACACGGTCTCGATCCTCGGGATAGCGCTCGTAGTAGCGACGAGTCCGTTGTCGAACACGCGGATAGGTGTGCTTGTAGACGTCGTCGACGTCATGTCCGACGGGCGCAAGACCACCCGTGAAGAATGCCTCCCGGAGACCCTCCGGCGCAATGGAGAGATACGTCGTCAGGCAGAAGCCGCCGAAGCTCTGGCCCAGGACCGACCACCCATCGACGCCCATCGCCTTCCTGATCCACTCGGCGTCTCGAACGATGGAATCGGCCCGAAAGTGGGTCAGATACTCGGCCTGCTGTTCGGGAGACATGCCCGGAAGCGCCCCAACCGGCGTCGAGCGGCCCGTGCCCCGCTGATCCAGCAGCAGGACGCGGTAGTCCTGCAGCGCTCGAGCAACCCACCCGGAGGGAGGTCCAGTGACGCGGGCGGCTTCGCCCCCTGGCCCGCCCTGGAGGAACAAGAGATACGGCCGCTCTTGGCCCTCCGGATCGGCGATTTCTCGCACGAACACGTTGATGGTGCGGCCGTCGGGTCGTTCGTGATCCAGAGGGACGTCGAATTCGTGCTCGACGGTGATCATGCCCGGAGAGCGGTACCGGGAGGGCAGCTCCTCGCTCAACGCGTCGCCCTCGGCTGGCGGTCGCCAGCGGGGTGAAACCGAGCCGGTCTGTGGTGTCCAGTATTCATGATTGCCCCGCGAATGGATTCAGTCCACGTTTCAGTCTGTGGCATGAGCCAGTCCGACCAGCTCTGCCATACACCGGACGGAAATCAGCACACTACAGGCGCAAGTCTCGCTCCGCAAACCCAGCTGGTCAGGAATCAACAAAGCCAGGAGCTAAGGGGAAACCCGCGGCTCTTTCTAACTCCTCTGCTGATAAGTTACTTGACTCTCTTCTTAGCAAGGTTTTGGAGTACACTTGGGTGAGGCTCAGGCTGAGCCATCTCATTCACCTTCAATCTCCGGCCGTGAGAATGAGGCCGGAGCATTGAGCCCTCGGTCCTCAAAGGAGGGACCACTCGTGATGCAGCGACGCAACTGGTACGGACGAGACGTCAGCCTTCAGATCCGGATGGCCGTGACGGTCCTCCTGCTGATCGTGACCTTCCTGATCTTCGGCGCTGTGCTCTTCGCTTTCACCAAGGTCTACCTGTTTCTGATCATCATCCCGCTGATTGGGTTGGTGGTTCAGTATTTCGCCTCCGACAAGCTGGTGCTGGCCGCGACGGGCGCCAAGGAGGTATCGCCTCAGCAGGCCCCACAGCTGCACGACATGGTGGCGCGGCTTGCCCAGCTGGCCGATCTGCCCAAGCCCAAGATCGCGCTGATGGACAGCGCCATGCCCAACGCTTTTGCCACGGGCCGCAATCCCAAGCACGCCGTGGTGGCCGTGACCTCGGGCCTCCTAAACCGGCTCACCCCCGCGGAGCTGGAGGCCGTTCTGGGCCATGAGCTGACTCACATCCGCAACCGCGACATGACGGTGATGACCATGGCCAGCTCGATTCTGGCCGTCGCCTCGTGGCTCACCCAGATTCTCATCTGGACCGGGATGTGGGGCGGCATGGGTGGCGGCTTCGGCGACCGCCGGCGCGACAACAACCAGGCCTACGGCCTTCTGGTGGTGCTGGCCGTCTCTGTTCTGACCTGGTTCGTCAGCTACGTCCTCATCAACGCCCTGTCCCGATATCGCGAATACGCCGCCGATCGCGGCAGCGCCATCCTGACCGGCTCGCCCGAGAATTTGATCTCGGCCCTGGTCCGCATCAGCGGCGACATGGCGAGGGTTCCGACGGAAGACCTGCGTAAGGCCCAGCCCATGAGCGCGCTCTACATCGCGCCTCCGCAGCGTGAGTACCTGACCGAGGTGTTCTCGGATCATCCGTCTCTGCAGCACCGGATCGCCCGGCTCCAGAGTTTGCAACAGCAGATGGTGGCCGTATGAGCCTGCTTGACGCCCTGCTTGGGCGTGACAAGCCGGCCAAATCGAAGACGGAAGCGCTCTTTGCCCTGACCACCTGCGAGCCCACGCTGGTGACGGAGCTAAACCTGTCGCCGACCAACCACGCCGCGATCTCCTTCCGGCCCGTATCCAGCGGCGACTGGACCTCCATGGAGCAGGAGATCGACGACCTGCTGAAGGTCAGCACCCGCGACGCGCCCCTGGAGTGGAAGTCGTTCGCCGACGACTACGGCTTCAAGTGGATCGTGCTCAAGGCCAACGAGTTTGAGAACCTGGTGGCCACCATCAACATGATCGGTGACGAGCTGGGCAGCCACGGGTTTGGGGAGCAGCTGCTGGCCGCGATTGTTCAGCTGAAGGACCAGAATGGCCGCTCCGCCTATCTGATCTACAACTACAAGCGAGGAACCTTCTATCCCTTCGTGCCCAATCCGGATCGAGCTCAGGACCGCCTCAATGCCGAGGAGTTTCGCATGAGCGGCGTGCTGAAGGGAGAGCTACCCATTGAAAAGGAGATCGAAGCCTGGTATCCCCTATGGGGAGTGCCCCTCTGACCTATCGCCATACTGGTCTTGGTCGCGCGCAATCTCGACCTCTTGAAAGGTCAGATGCCTGGCGTTCTGCCATCGAGCAATTCCTTGAATAGACCCGCCGCGGCCGCGTAGACGGCCCCGACGCCGAGGCCGATGCCCGCTCCCGATATGACGTCGAAGGGATAGTGAACGCCGACATAGACTCGGGAGTAAGAGATGGTTAGCCCGAGAGCCAACAGCCCACTGGCCTGTTCCGGGTATGAGGCAATCAGTGTGGTCATGGCGGCGGCCGAGGATGCCGCGTGGGCCGAGGGCCAGGAGTGCTGTTTCTCCCGGCCCACGAGAAGGGCCGGACGCAGCTTGGAACGCCGGTAGGGGCGCTGCCTCCGGATGGCCGGCTTGAGCAGCAGGTTCACGATCCCCTGGGCCGTGAGCGTGGCGGCCATGGTGAGCGCCGCCGCCCGGCGTGCCCGCCTTCCGCCCAATAACGCCATGGCGCCACAGATCGCGATCCAGGCGCTGCTCTTGGTCCCTGCCCGAGTTGCGCTGACCATAATCGGGTCCAGCGCTTCCGACCGCAGCCGTCTGTGGATGAGCCGATAGAGCCAACCGTCGATGCCGGGCAGGAGCCGTAGCAGCCCCATTACGTTGTTGCGCCTTGGGGCGCCATGACCCGCACTGCGCCGGGAAGGATGCGAACGGCCGCCGGGCTTTGCGCCTTGATCTCGCCATCCAGTGTGATGGCTTCCGGATAGGCGACGTCGATCCGCGCTTCGGAAACCTCGACCACCGGCCGGCCCGGCATTCCTAGGTGACGCCCGAAGAAGATGGCCGGCAGCATGCGCAGCACCGATCCCAGCCGCAGGTCGTCTATGCAGAGCACCGTGAGGCGGACACCATCGGACTCGGCAAGACCCGTCCGATGCTGCAGCCGGCTGCTGGGGATGACCGTCACCTGAAAGGCATGAAGGCTGCGTCGGGTGCCCTCCGCTTCCATATGGACCGACAGGCGCCTTCGGCGGAAGTAGACGACCAGCGAGGCGACGGGGTAGGAGAGCCGGCCCAGGAGCAGGCGTAGACGCTGCGACACACGCGCGAAGTCCACATTGAGACCCATGATGGCCGCATGGGCAAAGTAGCGGCCGTTGACCTCACCGACGTCGATGCGGCGGGGCGCTCCGCGGGCGATGACGCCCACCGCGGCAGGAATGGTTCGGGGCACGTCAAGGCTGCGCAGGAAGTTATTGGACGTGCCCGCTGGAATGACGCCCAGAATTACATCCTGGCCGAGAATGGCCTCCACGACCGAGCCGACCGTACCGTCGCCGCCGAACGCGATGACCAGGCTGGTTCCTCTGGCTCGTGCGTCGCGAACGCTCTCGACGATGGAGGTCCGGCTGAGATCGAAGCGCACATCCGTCACGTCGATGCCGGCGGCGCGGAGGCTGGTCAGCGACCGGAAGAAGCTCCGGCGCGCGCTGCCCGAGCGGATGTTGGCGAACATGATCGCCCGGCGCGTCTCCTGCATCTATTCCTCTCTCGCCGCCTCACGGGGAGTGTCGACCGGGAGCGTGGTTCCCAGGGCAAAGCCCAGACAGATTCCGGCCGCCAGAGGAATGCGGATGGCGAGATCGACCGGCAGGGAGAGCAGGACAATGACCATGATGCCCGCCGTCACGACCGTCACCATCAGGCGGACGGCGAGCCGATAGATGAGAATACCGGAGATGCAGGCGCCGACGACCAGCCCCAGGGTGAGGAGAACCGGGAACATGGCTTCCGCCTATTCCCGGCTGCCCGTGGGGGCGTGCATGCCGTTTGAAATGGAGCGCCCTTGACCGCAAACGCGGACTTCAGCCTCTCGGTCGTGCTGCCGGCACACAACGAGGCGGGCAACATCGAGCCCGTCGTGCGGGACGCACTGGAGAAGCTGCCCGAGATGGTGGATCGGTTCGAGATCCTGATTGTCGACGATGGGAGCCGCGACGAGACCGGCCGCATCGCCGACCGCCTCGCGGCGGGGGACGAGCGAGTGAAGGTCATTCATCACCCCAAGAATAGGGGCTATGGTTGTGCCTGGCGGACCGGCATCTCGGTGGCATCCGGCAGCTGGATCTTCTTTATGGACTCCGACCGACAGTTCGACATCGGCGAGATCGCCAAGCTGCTGCCCTACCGCGACGGCCACGATGTGGTGACCGGCTTTCGGATCGCTCGCCGCGATCCCTACTACCGATTCCTGGTCGGCTCCTGCTTCAACATCCTGGTGAAGGTGCTGTTCAAAGTGCACCTGCGGGACATCGATTGCGGCTTCAAGATGTTCCGTGCGCCCCTGCTCAAATCGATGCGCCTCGAAAGCCCGGGCGCGCTGATCAACACCGAGATCCACGCCAAGGCCAACCTGGCAGGAGCGCGGTTGAAGGAGGTGGGCATCAACCACTATCCCCGCCGCGTGGGCCGGCAGTCGGGAACCAAGCCCAAGGTGATGCTGCGGGCGGCCTGGGAGATCATTCAGCTGCGTCGCCAGCTGGGTCGCTACAAGGCCTCGAGGTTGGAGGGGATCGAAGCCGAGGGGTTCCCGGCCACCGAGACCGGCACGCATACTTCGTGACTGCCATGGAGCAGCCCCTGCTCCTCACCGTCGACGTCGGCAACACCAACGTCTCGCTGGCCGTGTTCGACGGGCCGCGACGGCTGGCCTTCTGGCGGCTCTCGACCGATCGACGCCGCACGGCGGACGAGTACCGCCCCCTGCTCACGCAGCTGCTGGGCCTGATCGGGCTGCAGCCGGACGGGCTGGATGGGGTGGTGGTGGCGAGCGTGGTGCCTCCGGTGCTGTCCGCACTGGTCGACGCCTTCCGACAGATGGGTGTCCCGGCCCAGGTCCTGACCGGCGAGCGGGACTTCGGCATTCCCGTTCGCTACGATCCTCCCACCACCGTCGGCGCGGATCGCCTGGCCAACGCCATCGCGGTGCAGGCGCTCTATGGTCAGCCGGCCATCATCGCCGATCTCGGGACGGCGACCACCATCGACGTCCTCGATCGGTCGGGCGCATATGTGGGCGGCGCCATCGCACCGGGCTTCGAAGCCAGTATGGAAGGGCTTTTCTCGACGGCGTTTCAGCTCCCGCGCTTGGACTTGGGGCCGCCGCCGGCCGCCATCGGCCGCAACACGGTGGACAGCATTCGCTCGGGTGGTTTGTTCGGCTGGGCCGGGCTCGTCGACGGCCTCATTGCGCGTTTCCGCGCCGAGCTGGAGGGCGGTCCCCACGTCGTCGCCACCGGCGGTCTGGCGCCCTTGGTGGCGCCGTACTGCCGTGAGGTGCAAGTCGTCAATGAGGAGCTGACTCTCGAAGGCCTGCGCCTGGCCCACGAACGCCTCGCGCCCGATCGGTGATCGACCCGAACGAATCGGGTGAGGAGCGCATGGTCGAGCTTGCGGCGTACGCCAAGATCAACCTGGCGCTCGACGTGCTGGGCCGGCGGGCCGACGGCTACCACGAGCTTCGCACAGTCATGCAGATCATTAGCCTGCACGACGATCTGCGGCTTTCTCTCGGAACATGGCCCGATGGCGGAAGCAATGCCCAGGATGTCTCCCTGATCGACAAAGCGCTCCAGGCCGTTCGTGTCTGGAGCGGTTCAGAGGAGGCGATGGGCTACCACGTGGTGAAGCGCATTCCGACCGCGGCAGGACTGGGCGGAGGCAGCTCGGACGCCGCCGCGGCGATTCGGGGCGCCTGCCTCCTTTTGGGGCTGCACCCCTCGGAGGAAGAGCTGCTCGAGCTGGCGGCGTCGGTGGGCTCGGATGTGCCCTTCTTCCTGCTGGGTGGCACGGCTCTGGTCGAGGGTCGTGGTGAGCGGGTCACGGGTCTGCCCGATGCTCCCGCGTTCTGGGTACTGCTGGCGTCATCAGGCAGACCGGTATCGACCGGCGCCGTGTTCGGGGCCTGGAGCGAGGCAGACGCGGGCGACGGTCAGGCGTCGAACCGCGTCTTGGCAGCACTTGAACAGTCCCGGGTTGTCCTCGATGGTAATGACCTGCTGCCGCCGTCGCTTCGGGTCGAGCCGGGAATCGAGGAGGATCTAGCGCGTCTGCGATCCATCGCTCCGGATGCTCCGGTGGGCATGACCGGCAGTGGCGGCACGGTGATGGCGCTGTTTGACGACCCGGTTGCGGCTCGCCAGGCATGTGAACAGGCCCAGCGGGCATTCTCCTGGGTCTCGCTGGCGCAATCCGTTTCGCGTCCGGACCGGTGAGGCAGGGTCCTTCCGAACGACTGGGCGGAGGTCGCCCCGGCTCTTGGGGTGCGGGGCTTGGACGAACCATCGCGTCCGCCACAGCACCAGATGGTGAAGATCGCGGTTCCCGAAAGAGTCCTAGAGAGGAGTGTCAGCCCGCGCTGGTATGGATCACATCGGGAAGGCAGGCTCGCTCACTCGGGCGGATCGCGGAAGCGAGCTTCCAGCCGGTCAAGGCAGTCGTTCCAGCCCGTGATGTGGTTGTCGCGCTCACCGTCGTCGGGAAAGCCCTCGTGCCGGAGACGTACCTCGGTTTGGTCCCCGGTCAACTCTCGGAAGCGCACGTCAACTCGAGTCTCCCCGTCGGTGTCGTTGTTCCATCGGAAGGTGTAGGAGAGATGCTCCGGCCGGTCTACCTGCAGGAATTTGCCGGAAAGATCAAGGACGCCCATGTCGGGGATGTCGGCGGTCTTGAATCGGTAGGCGCCGCCGGGCCGGGCGTCGATGACATACGTGGTCTGGAGCCTGGCGGGCCACCACCATAGATTCAACTCGGCGGGATCGGTCCAGGCGCGCCACACGGCGTCTCGCGAACCACCGATCGATCGGGTCAGCTCCAGCGTGGCGCCTTCAGCCGGCATCCTTGGCCTCCTCGGATGACAATCTCGCAATTCTCGCCCACCCGGTAGAATGAGTCAGCAACTGCATACATGGCCTTCGGGGCAGGGTGAGACGAGGAATCGCCAATTCCCGATCGGCGGTAGAGCCCGCGAGCGCGTCAGCGCAGGATCTGGTGAGACTCCAGAGCCGACGGTACAGTCCGGATGGAAGAAGGCACCATGCCCGCTCCCGGCGGGTCCTTCCCCGAAGTGCGTGCACTCGGGGTTTTTCATTGACCTCACTCTCATCCTCCGATCAGCTCTCTCCCCTGGCCGCGCGTGGTCGTGAGCGGGGGCACCCGGCCGTCAACCGGCCGCCTGGACGTCGACAGCCTCGGCTGAGGTCCTGGCACCTGCTGCTCATTCCTTTGTGCATCCTGCTGGGGCTCTGGCTGGTCGCGGCCCACCGGTATGGGCCGGGCATCGTCCCCGGACCAGTCGATGTCTGGGATCGCTTCGTATCGGCCTGGAAGGAGGGCATCTTCTGGCCGGCAGTGGGAACCACCGCCTTGGAGGCGGCGCTGGGGTGGGGGCTGGGCTGTGTGACCGGCCTCTCGCTGGGGTATGCGCTCGGTCGCTGGCGCGCCGTCGAGCTGACCGTTGCCCCTTACGTTTCGGCGAGCCAAGCCATGCCCGTCCTGGCGATCGCTCCCCTCTTGGTGATCTGGCTGGGATTTGGCTTGGAGCCCAAGGTCGTGGTGGCCGCGCTCATCGTGCTCTTCCCGGTCATGACCACGACCATGGCGGGCATTCGCGGGATCGACCGCAGTCTTCGCGACGTGGCCGTGGTGTTCGGAGCCGGCTTCTTCCAGACCATCGTTTTCCTGGAGGCGCCGGTCGCGGCGAGGAGCATCTTCGCAGGGTTGAAGATCGGCGCCGTGCTCTCCGTGACCGGGGCCGTGGTCGGCGAGTATGTCAGCTCCGATCAGGGCCTGGGCTACCTGGTCCAGTTCGGGCGATTTCAGTTCGACACGCCGCTGACATTCGTCGCCCTAATTGCGCTCATGCTCCTGGGCGGCTTGGCCTACGCCGCGCTCAGCACTTTAGAGAGGCTGGTATTGCGATGGACGGAATGAGGCGACTTGCCATGGTTGGGTCCACGGCGATCATGCTGCTTTTGACGGCGTGTGCCGGTACCGGGCAACCCGATGCCGCAGCCGTGCACAAGCTGCGCACCGTTCGCGTCTCCATGGGGTACATCCCCAACGTTCAATTTGCCCCCTTCTACGTGGCCCGCAAGCTGGGCTATTACCGGTCCGCCGGACTGAAGGTCTCCTTCAACTATCAGAACGAGCCGGATGCGCTGACCCTGCTGTCGCGCGGAAGCGTGGACTTCGTTAACTCCGGCGGCGATGAGGTGCTGACCGCGGGCGCGCATGGGCTGCACGTGCGCTACGTCCTGACCCAGTACTCACGCTTCCCCTCGGCCCTCTTCTTCCTAAAGAGCCGTCACATTCGCACGGTGTCGGACCTTCACGGAAAGACCGTCGGCATTCCCGCGCCCTACGGGGCGTCCTACGTGGGGCTCCTGGCCCTGTTGGCGGCCCACCACGTTCCCCAGTCGGCGGTACGGATCGAGACCATCGGCTACACGCAGGTTCAGGCCGTGGCAACCGGCCACGTGGACGCGGCGATGGGGTATGCGCCGAATGAGCCGGTGCAGCTGCGCTCGGAAGGCAAGGCCGTGGGCGAGTTCGACGTCTATCACTCTGCCAATGTGGCGGGGGCCGGCCTGGCCACCAATGACCGGTTGATCGCCCGCCGGCCGGGATTGGTGCGGGCGTTCGTACAGGCCACTCTGCGTGGCTTGCGGTTCACGCTCCGGCATCCCCGGCGCGCGTTCACCATCTCGGCCGCCCAAATCCCCGGTCTCCAGAACCCGAAGCTCCAGCGTCAGGTGCTCGATCGGGCCATCGACTTCTGGAAGCCGGTCCGCGTGCCGCTGGGGCACGTCGACCCGGTCGTGTGGCGGCTCACCGCCCGGTTGCTGTTTCGCTTCCATCAGGTTCAGCGCGCCGTCAAGCACCCCACGCGCTACTACACCAACCGGTTTGTGCTTCCCAAGCGCTGACGACTTAGCCGCCAAAAAAACGGGGGGAAGGCCGCTGACTTGAGCGCCTTCCCCCCGTCTCTACCCGGAAGCTATATGGTTGTGAAGGAAGCCAAAGGTTCCCTGCAGATAGCGTACGCCAAGACTCATTACCGGACGGTAAATAAACCCTAAACTTCCGGTAAATATCAGCGCAAGATCAGTGCCAGGAGGACCAACACGGAGAGCCTCGACGCCGTGATCATCGGCTCCGGTCAGTCCGGGGGGCCTCTGTCGACCGCCCTCGTCGCCGCCGGGCGTCGCACGGTGCTGATTGAGCGTGACCAGATCGGCGGCACCTGCATCAACGTGGGCTGCACGCCCACCAAGACCATGGTGGCCAGCGCCGACACCGCGGACACAGTGCGCCGCGCCGGTTCCTACGGCGTCAGGACGGATGGTCCGCATGTCGACATGATGAGCGTACGGGAGCGGAAGCGCCGGATTGTGGAGGAGTTTCGTTCGGGCAGCCGGGCGGCAATCGAGCGAGGCGGCGTCGAGATTCTCATGGGTGAAGCCTCGTTTACCTCCGAGGGTACCGTCCATGTGCGGCTGCGTGCCGGAGGGGAGCGGGAGCTGCAGGCGCCCCTGACGGTCATCGACACGGGCACGCGGCCGGCCTCGCCACCCATCGACGGGCTGGAAATCGTGCCGGCCCTCGATTCCACCACCATCATGGAGCTCGACGAGGTCCCTGAGCATCTACTGGTTTTGGGGGGCGGCTATGTGGGCGTCGAGTTCGGCCAGATGTTCCGTCGGTTCGGGAGCCGGGTCACCATCGTCCAGACGGGACCGGCACTGCTCGCCCGAGAGGACCCCGACATCGCGGAAGCGGTTCGCGACATTCTGGCCGAGGACAGCATCGAGGTGCTTCTCAGGGCCCGCACCACTCGCGTCTCAGGTTCGGCCGGAGCGGTAACTCTCACCCTCGACATGGACGGCGTCCGGCGGGAGGTTCAGGGATCGCACCTGCTCCTGGCCACTGGCCGCCGGCCCCAGGTCGAGGCGCTGAACCTGGAAGTGCGCGGCATCGCCACCGACGGGAAGGGCTTCATTCGTGTCGACGAGCGCCTGCAGACCACCGCGCCAGGCGTCTACGCCACAGGCGACGTCACCGGTGGGCCGGCCTTTACGCACATCTCATACGACGACTTCCGGATTCTGCGCGCGAATCTCATCGAGGGAGGAGATCGGACCACGCGGGACCGTCTGGTGCCCTACACGGTCTTCATTGATCCACAGCTGGGCCGGGTGGGGTTATCCGAGACGGAGGCGCGCCAGCGCGGCATCGACGTGAAGGTGGCCCGCCTGGAGATGAGTCACGTCGCGCGGGCCCTGGAGACCGGTGAGACGCGCGGGCTGCTCAAGGCAGTTGTGGACGCCGGAACCGGCCGCATCCTCGGGTGTGCCGCTCTCGGGATGGAGGGCGGCGAGATCATGGCGATGTTTGAGATCGCGATGCTTGGGAAGCTACACTACACGACCTTGCGGGACGGCATCTTCGCGCATCCCACGCTGGCCGAGAGTCTCAACAACCTGTTTTCGCCCATCTAGCCGCGCCTAGCGCACCTGGGCGGGCAGCTCCGGTCCGGCCAGATGCCGTTCCACATGGCTGGCCGGATGGATGCTGATGTCGAGGTTGTCCGGGTTGTCCTTGATCTCGAGCAACAGGGAGCCATTCTCGCGGATGATACGGAGACCAAGCTTGGAGCCGCAGATGGACATGCCGTCGACATCCAGCTCGTCGAGACCGGCGGGCAGGACGGGCGTGATGTCCACGTGTCGCGAGAACGGGCGCGGAGCGATGCCCAGCCACGTCTGCAGGAGGAGGAAGATGACGCCGGCCGACCAGGCCTGTGGGCGGCAGGCGTCGGGCTGGCGCGCGAGCACGCCGGCCGTTTCGCGGGTCACGCCGCAGTACACCTCCGGCCACCGGCGGTACTCGAAGTACTGTGACGCGTCGACCAGCGCTTCATGCACCTGCTGGGCGGCCCGAACGTAGCCGTACTTCTTCAGTCCGGCCGCCATGAGGGAGTTCTCAAACGGCCAGATCGATCCGTCGTGATAGCTAAGGGCGTTGAAGGCCCGCTCGTCGGTGGCCATGGTACGGATACCCCAGCTGGAGCACATCTTCGGATCCACCAGCGTTTCGGCGACGGCTTGCGCATGCTCCTCGTCGATGAGACGGGCCCAGAGGCAATGGCCCGGATTGGAGGTGACCACGTCGACCTGGCGGTGGTGGCCGTCGAGGGCCATGGCGTAAAAGTTCTTGTTCGGCATCCAGAACTCCTCGTTGAAGCGCTGCTTGAGCGCGTCCGCCCGCTCCTGGAGCCGCCGCCCTTCCGCCCCCACGCGTTCTGAGGGCGGCATCGCGGCATACAGGTCGGCCCACAGCTGCAGCGCTCGGTAGAGGTAGCCCTGGACCTCCGACAGGCTGATGGGATGATCTCGGACAATGGAGCCGTCGGAGTAGACGACGGCAATGGAGCTGTCCTTCCAGCCCTGATTGAAGAGCCCCACGGTCAGCGCCGCTGATCCAGGAGCCGGCGGCGTGTGGGCCTTGTATTGGATGTAGCCGGATCCATCCATATCGCCGTCGGTGTCGATCCACTTCCAGGCTGCATCCAGATGGGGTCGGATCTCGCGGAACCATTCGAGATCCTGCGTCCAGCGCAGGTACTCGGCGGCCAGAACCAAGAAGAGCGGCGTGGCGTCGACCGAGCCGTAGAACAGGCCGAATGGAACCTCGCGCAACCTGGCCAGTTCCCCGGTGTGCATCTCATGCATGATCTTGCCGGGCTGTTCGTCGTTCCAGGGATTGTTCTCCTTGCCTTGGCGGTCAGCCAGGAAACAGAGTACGTCTCGAGCGATGTTGGGGTTCCAAGACAGCGTCTGCAGCGCCGTGATGATGCAGTCACGACCGAAGGGAACGGCAAAGCGGGGAAGTCCCGCGCAGGGCACCCAGCCGTCCGGAAACTCGGTCATCAAGGCTTCCAAATCGTCCGTGCTTCGGCGCAGGATGGAGTCGAGGGTGGCGTTGCTCACCAGGAAGCGGGTGCCCTGGTCGAACCACGGTGGCTTCGGCTTACCGGAGATTTCCGGCTGGGCCGAGAGGTGCCCGCCGTGCGTCGCCTCCGACTTGAGCTGCAGCTCGAGACGCACGGTCTGCCGCTCGTTGACGTCGAGCTGGATGTCGAAGTACATGGTGGAGCCTTCGAATCGCGTGATATCGGGCTTGGTTCGAATACGGGTCGTGTCGCGGACGTCGTCCAACCCCACGTAGGCCAGGTGAACCGTGTTGTGGGTGCTCTCGGGGTCCATTAGCCGGCCGCGCTTCATTCGCTTGACCCCGCGCGCCTCGAAGGAGTCAAAGAAATCGCTGCCGATTTCGATGGACAGCTCCAGGTCCACCGCTTTCCCCGACCAGTTGACGAGGGTCATCTCCATGTGAACGTCGGCGAGGCCGCTGGATCGTTCCTGCAGGGTGTTGCGCTGGAGGATGCCGACCGCTCGGGTTGGAATGCCGTCGAGCGACGGGTTGGTGAATAGGTAGGAGAGCTGGAAGAGATGCTCCTCGGTCGAGCCAAGGAGCACCGGTTCACAGCCGTTGATTCGGATCTGAAAGCGGCTGAGAAAGCGGGTGTCGGCCAGGAACAGGCCCTGGCTGGAGGCCGCCTCCGGATTCATGGAGCCGTCCTCGGCCGTGGCCAGGACGATGGGGCCCTCTTTGATGATGCGGCGGTGCTGCATGACCGCTCCCCCGGTTGTTATCGCATCATCGTAAACCGCGACGATGCGGCTAGAGGCGGACTAGCCCGCTGCCTCTACGACCCCGTCGTGGCAGTGGGCCTCCACCCGGCCATCCGCGAACTGCTCGTGATACAGCCGCGAGTAGGGGCCCTGCATGCGCATGAGCTCGGCATGGCTGCCACGCTCCACGATGCGGCCTCGTTCGAGCATCAGGATCTGGTCGGCACGAAGGATGGTGGACAGGCGATGGGCAATCGCGATCGTCGTGCGCCCCTGCATCAAGGGTTCGAGGGCGGCCTGGATCAGCCGCTCGGAGTGCGTGTCCAGGGCGCTGGTGGCTTCGTCCAGGATCAGCACCCGTGGGTCCTTCAGGACCACGCGGGCGATCGCCAGGCGCTGTTTCTCGCCGCCAGAGAGACGGTAGCCGCGCTCTCCGACCATGGTGTCGAGCCCGTCGGGCAGCTCGGAGATACGTTCGGCGAGGTTGGCCGCGCGGACCGCCTCATGCAGTTGAGCCTCGGTGGCCTCGGGCTTGGCGAACAGGAGGTTGTCACGGATGGTGGCGTGGAACAGGAAAGTCTCCTGCGTGACCATGCCGATGGCCTCAGCCAGCGACTCGAGGGTAATGTCGCGGACGTCCCGGCCGTCGAGGAGCACCCGTCCGCTCGTCGCCTCATAGAGCCGAGCCGCCAGGTAGGTGATGGTTGTCTTCCCTGCGCCGCTGGGTCCGACGAGCGCCACCAGCCGGCCCGGATCGGCCTCGAACGTGACATCCTGGACGGCGGGCCGGCCACCGGTGCCGTCGTAGCTGAACCACACCTGCTCGAAGGCCACATCGCCGCCGACGCGTGCCGGATTGAGGGTGACCGCACCCGGCCGGTTGGTGATCTCGATGGGCAGGTCGAGGTACTCGAAGATGCGGTCGAACAGGGCCAGCGCCCCCTGCATCTGCACCTGAACCTGCAGCAGCTGACCGATCGGGAAGAACACCCGGCTCTGCAAGGTCGTGAAAGCGACGATATCGCCGATGGTCGGATGGCCGGCGACATGTCCGAGGATGAGCCGGCCGGCCACGTAATACACGAGCGCCGGCGAGATGGAGAAGAAGGTCGATATGAGCATGAAGAACCAACGGCCAACCATCTGCTGGCGCAGCTCGAGGTCTGCGAGTCGCTGGTTTTCAGTAGTGAATCGCTCGACGGATTGCTCCTGCCGGCCGAAGACCTTGGTGACCAAAACGCCGGAGACGGAGAGCGTCTCTTCCACAAGCGCGCTCATGCTGGCCATCGTCATCTGCGTGGCTTTGCTGATCTCGCGCCGGATCTTACCCACCTTGTAGGTGATGAAGAGGAAGATGGGCATCAGGGCGAAGGTCAGCAGCGTGAGCTGCCAGGAGATGATGACCATGGCGATGACGGTCGAGAGGACGGTCGTGATATTCGACACGACGCTGGTGGCCGTGTTGGTGATCACATCCTGCACACCGCCGACGTCGTTGGAGAGCCTGGATTGAATTTCCCCGGTGCGGGTGTTGCTGAAGAAGCGCAGGCTCATGGCTTGGAGATGGCGGTAGAGGTTGTTGCGCAGATCGCGCATGACCCGCTGGCCGACCAGGTTGTTCAGGTAGGTCTGACCGACGCCGATCAGTCCCGTGAAGATGGGGATCACGACCATGAGCGCGGCGTAGAGAGTCAGTTTCGAAAGGCTGCGATGGAGCAGCGCATCGTCGATGATCAGCTTCAGCAGGAGCGGATTGGCCAGGCCAAAGATGGCGATCACCAGGATGGCGACCAGCACCAAAACGACCTGCGCGCGATAGGGCCGGAAGTATCCCGTCACGCGACGGACGGTTCCGGGTCGCGGCTTGTGCTCGGGCGCCTGCACTGCGCCCAGACTGTGTCGGCCCACGCCTAGCGTCCCCTGAGCTGTTTATCCCATCGTACGTGGATGGGCCTTTGACGAGAGATGAACGTCAGGTTAAAATGGCGCACGTCCGGTCCAGGCGGCCCACCCGAGACCCGCGTCTTCACCGCCATCCCGAGGCCTAACTAGTCATCCCTGGAGAGTCGCCCACATGCATACCTGGGAGCCACCTGCCGCACTAAAGCTACTCAAGCTGCCGGTGACCATGGTCGCCGGCATTGTTGTCATCCTAAGCCTCTCGATGGGTGTCGCCTCGCCGGCGCCCGCCGGGCACCAGGCAGGTCAGGCGATGAGCCTCGCCGGCCTCCAGCGACTCCTGGGGTCCGAAGCCTCGATGGGCTCGCTTCCGGGCGGCGCACCCGCGCCCGCGGTTGCAAGCCTTCATCAGGCCGCCGCGCCCCTTCGTTCCGCGAACAAGAAGTGCGCTCACGCTCCGGCCCACGGTTTTCTGCATACCTCGGGAGTGTGGATCGTGGACAAGAACAACTGCAAGGTGCGTCTGGTCGGCGCCACCTGGTACGGTATGCAGACCACCTACTACGTTCCCGCCGGCTTGGATTTTCTTCCGTATCAGGAGATCCTTTCCAAGATCAAGCAGCTGGGCTTCAACACCATTCGCATCCCGCTCTCTGATGAGCTGGTTCGCTACAACAAGAAGCTGCACGTGAACAACAGCTATCTGCAGGCAAACCCGGACCTTCAGAATCTGCACCCGCTTCAGGTGCTGGACAAGATCGTGGCCGCCGCCGGCAAGCTGAAGCTCATGATCATCCTGGACAACCACTTCTCGGTTGCCCGGACCCCCGCCTCGTACGGCAAGCATTCTCATGCTCGAAAGCACGAAGCGACCTGGATCACCAAGGGCTATTCCGAGCAGACCTGGATCAACGACTGGCTGACCGTGACGCACCGCTACCGCGGCGATCCGACGGTCATCGGTTTCGATCTGCGCAACGAGCCCCACACCGACGGCCCCGGACCCTGGAGCCTCAAGACGTATCTGAAGCAGGGCGCCACATGGGGCCGGTACCCCAGCAAGATGTGGAAGCCCAGCAGTGACTGGGCCGCCGCGGCGACCAAGGCCGGCAACCACATCCTGTCCGTGAACCCGCATCTGCTGATGTTCGTGGAGGGTGTGCAGCTCTACCCGGACCCCAAGGGGCAGATGAAGCCACTCACCCATCGCGGCGTGGAAACCTACTGGTGGGGAAGCATCCTGCGCGGCGTTCTGACCGATCCCATCCACTTTCGGATCGGCCATCAGCTGGTCTACTCGCCGCACGAGTGGGGGCCATGGAAGTACAACCTGGGCCAGTTCAGCTACAAGACAACGTACAAGTACCTCTCCCACATCTTTGGATGGAACTGGGCGTTCATTCTCCACAGCAAGAACCCCAAGATTCGGGCGCCCATCTGGCTCGGTGAGTTCAATACCTGTAACACGCGCAAGAAGTGCGTCAACGCCAAGGCCAAGGGCAGCCAGGGGGAATGGTTCCAGCTCCTCTTGCACTACCTGCGTGATAATCCCGAGATCAACTGGTCCTACTATCCGCTCAACGGCAGCAACTCGTTTGACGAGCCTTCCAACAACAGCATCCTCAATCCCAACTGGACCCAGCCGCGGCTGCCCGATCTGATGAAGGCGCTGCGACCCCTGGAGAAGCAGCCCAAGAACTAACCGGCCGTGCCGCCGGCGATCGATCCCTCCCGGATGCCCTTCGTCGCCCGATTCCCAGAACCACCCGTTACACAAGCCGATTGCGGAAAGGAGCGAGCCTGTCGTGGCACCAGCCGGCCGCCGGACCTTTGCCTCACTGCTTCTCGTCATGGCGACGCTCGCCGTCGTCCTGTCCATCGCCGTCACCGGGAACCTGGTCTCCCGAGCCCAGATACTGCCGATCGGCGCTCATCAGAGCCCCTGCGGCACCGCCCCCAACCCCGGGTGGTTCCACACCAAGGGCGTGTGGATCGAGGACAGTCAGAACTGCCGGGTCCGGCTCGAGGGAGTCACCTGGTACGGCATGCAGACGTTGTTTTACGCACCGGGCGGTCTGGACTATCAGCCCTATACTGCGATCCTCAGCAAGATCAAAGACCTGGGATTCAACACGATTCGGATCCCTCTGACCGACCAGCTGGTCCGTTACGACAGCCAGATCACGGTCACGCAGCATCTGCGGGCGAACCCGGACCTGAAGGGCCTGCACCCACTCCAGATCCTCGACCGGATCATCCAAGCCGCCGGACAGCTGGGCCTCTTCGTCATCCTGGACAATCACGACACCACCGCGCGGACCAAGCCGATTGCCCCCGGGGAGGGGCCGGCTCTTTGGACCGAGGGCAGCTACTCAGAGCTGACGTGGATCCATGACTGGACCACGCTGGCCAGGCGGTATCAGAACAATCCGACGGTGATCGGCTTCGATCTGCGCAACGAGCCGCACACCAACGGGCCCGGGCCATGGAGCCTCAAGACGTATCTGAAGCAGGGCGCAACCTGGGGCCGCTATCCCAGCAAGGCGTGGAAGCGCAGAACCGATTGGGCGCGGGCGGCGCGCCGCTGCGGCGACGCGGTCCTGAAGGTCAATCCGCACCTGTTGATCTTCGTGGAGGGCGTACAGCTTTATCCCGACGCCAAGGAACCGCGCCACATCGACGCCTACTGGTGGGGCAGCATTCTGCGTGGGGTTGCGCACGATCCAGTGCGTCTGGATGTGCCTCACCAGCTCGTCTACTCCACGCACGAGTGGGGGCCCTGGAAGTATCGGTCACCGCAGTTCTACGGCAAGGTCACCTGGAAACGGATATTCCACCTGTTCAATTCGCAGTGGGGGTTCATCCTTCATCAGGCCGATCGGGCGCTGCGCGCGCCCATCTGGCTGGGTGAGTTCAACACCTGCAACGATCGCAAGAAGTGCGTGGCCAACAGCAAACGAGGCAGTCAGGGTCAGTGGTTCCAGATCCTGCTCCGCTACCTCAAGCGGAACCCCGAGATCAGCTGGTCGTACTACCCCATCAACGGGACCAACAGCTGGGATCAGACGTCGAACAACAGCATCCTGAATCACCACTGGAGCAAGGTGCGACTGAAGACGCTGATGAAGGCCTTGAAGCCGATCCAGCGGCAGCCCGGATAGGGAGCCGGACGAACCCAGAAACTAGTAACCCGGAAACCGAGGATTCTGGGTATCTGCCTCGTCGCCCCGGCGGAACTCGCAGTGGTGAGACGCGCGCCCGAAATCACAAGCGAAGCTCGGGACGCTGTTGCTTCAGATGCAGCAACGAGGTAGTCGAGCGGCGTGGCCGGGTCTTTGGCCGGCGGCAGGCTGGTGAGAGCTTGGGGCCTTCGCCCGGGTTAGCTGCCTGCCGACGGGGCGTTGTTCGCCGGCGGATCCACCGGAGACGCGGCGCTGCCGATGTCACCCGGCAGGACGCTTCATGGCCCCCACATTCGGCGGAAAGCAGCCCCGATTGCTCACTACAATCGATTGGGAGGTGAATGTCGTCATGGAAGATCCACGCCGCCGAGGGCCCGGCTACATTTCGCTTCGAGACGCCGTGAATCAGCTCTTTGAGGGGAGCGTCGTCTCACCCGGTCGCCCTCGCCAGGACTTCGAGGGGATCACTCCGCCCGTGGATGTCCACGAGACGGAGGACGCGTACCACATCTCGATGGCCGTACCGGGAGCTGATCCGGACAAGATCAATGTCTCTGCCCAGGGGAGAACGCTCATCGTCGCCGGAACCGTCGAGCGGCGCTGGCAGCGGGAGCGGGCGCACGTCCACTATCAGGAGATCGAGACCGGACACTTCTCGCGCTCGTTCACCCTGGGCGACGATGTCGACGTGGACCAGGCCGACGCCTCGTTCGATAACGGCATACTCAGCCTGACGCTGCCCAAGGCGCAGACGGCAAGGCCCAGGTCGATCAAGGTGACCAGCGGACGGGCGGGCGCCGGCCAGGGTACGCCCATCCAGGGACAGGAGTCTGCCGGCAGCGAGACCAAGCTCGAGGGCTAGTCCCGAGGCAGCCTGGGCTCCCCAGCAGAGAGCGGCGGACGAATGTGCCGCCGGATGGGGAGGCGCAGAACAGTCGTTCGGGCGTTTGCCTACCCCGACGGGCCAGAGCTGGCCACCGAAGCGAGGACAGCCGCCTGCGGCTAGATCCGCTCCAGCCAGTTGCGCAGGATGTGCGGGCCTTCTGGTGTCATGACCGACTCGGGGTGGAACTGAACCCCCTCGACATCGTGTTCCCGGTGACGCAGACCCATCACCGTGCCATCGGCGGTGCGTGCCGTGACCTCGAGACATTCGGGGACGCTTTCGGCGTCGATGGTCAGCGAGTGATACCGGACGGCAGAGATCGGATTGGGGACGTTCCGAAAGACGCCCTCGCCGGAGTGATAGACCTCTGAGCTCTTGCCGTGCATGAGCTCGGGGGCGATGACCACGCGTCCTCCATAGGCGTGCCCGATGCATTGGTGTCCCAGGCACACGCCGAGAATGGGGACCGTTCCCGCAAGCTCCGAGACGATCTGCAGCGATACGCCGGCCCGGTCCGGGGTGCCGGGACCTGGCGATATGACCACGCCGCGGGGAGGCCGGGTCTTGAGATCGGCCACCTCAATGGCGTCGTTCCGCCGGACCTCGACGTTGGCGCCCAGCTCCGAAAGGAGCTGAAACAGGTTGAAGGTGAAGCTGTCGTAGTTGTCCACGAGCAGGATCATATCCTGCCCACCGTTCGCACCAGCCATCTCATCCAAGCCTTTGGGCCGCGCCCGCAGCCAGCAGGAGGGCCCGCGCCTTGTTCATGCTCTCTTGGTACTCACGCTCGGGTACGGAGTCGGCCACGATCCCGGCCCCGGCCTGGACGTGGATCTGGCCTCCCTTGATCACCGCGGTCCGTATGGTGATGGCAAACTCCATGTCGCCCGAGGGCGTCAGGAAGCCGACAGCGCCTCCGTAGGCCCCGCGTCGCTCCGGCTCCAGCTCGGCGATGATCTCCATCGCTCGAATCTTGGGCGCGCCTGAGAGGGTGCCGGCGGGGAAGGTGGCCCACAGTGCGTCGTCGCAGCTTCGATCGGATCTGAGCGTGCCGGTGACATCGGAGACGATGTGCATGACGTGAGAGAAGCGCTCGACCTGCATCAGACTCTCAACCCTCACGGTGCCGGGAACGCAAACCCGTCCGAGGTCGTTGCGGGCCAGATCCACCAGCATGATGTGCTCGGCGCGCTCCTTCTCGTCCGCCAGCAGCTCGGCGGCCAGCGCCTGGTCTTCCTCCTCGTCGCGACCGCGATGTCGCGTCCCGGCGATGGGACGGGTGGTGGCGGTCGATCCCTCCATCTGGAGCAGTAGCTCGGGCGATGCCCCAACCACTTGATGGTCGCCGAACTCCAGGAAATACATGTAGGGCGAGGGGCTGACCGTTCGCAGCGCTCGATACAGGCCAAACGACTCACCACGCAGGGGGATCCGAAGCCGCTGGGAGAGGACGACCTGAAGGATGTCGCCGGCCGCGATGTAGGCCTTCGCCTCGCGGACCATCTCCTCGAACGCCTGAGGAGACACGTTGGATCGGGGCTGAACGAAGCCCCGACTGTCGGATGTCGAGCCGCCCGCAACGTACTCATCGGGAGAGACCGAGGTCCGCAAGCGTTCCACGAGTGCCTCGATGCGAGACACCGCAGCCAGGAATTCCTCCTCCCGATGGTCGTCGAGGGGCATGTGGCTGATGACCCTAATGGTGTGCCGGACGTGATCGAAGACCAGGAATGTCTCGACGCCCATGAAGAGACCGTCGGGCAACCCCAGTGAGTCGCGGTCAGGCACGGGAACGCGCTCCACCCGCCCGACCGCCTCGTACGAGAGGTAACCGATGGCGCCGCCGTCGAACCGCGTCTCCTCGGAGGGGAAGATGGTGCGCATGGCCGCCACCTTGGCGCGCAGCTCCGCGAAGGCAGCCGGAGCGACGCCCGAGGCAACGTTTCCCGGAGGTGTGTCCGGAGCCTGCTGCGGCATCTCCCATCGCCAGGTGCCGTTTCCCAAAAAAGAGTAGCGACCAACACGCTCGCCTCCTTCCACACTCTCGAGCAGGAAGCTGAGCGAACCTTGGCGTACCTTCAGAAACGCCGACACCGGAGTGTCGAGGTCGGCAAGAATCTCGCGCTGAATGGCCACCACGCCGCCCGAGGGAAGATCCCGAATCTCGTCGAAGGCAGGAAAGTACCCGGTGATCCGCGAGGCGGCTCTCGCCTTCACGGGCCTTCCTCGACGAGATCGGGTCGCAGACCGCGAGCCTCACCCAGGTAGGTGTGCTGGACCGGCCCGGTTCCCTCCACATGGATGAGCACTCGGATGGCCCGCTCCAGCCCACCCGGTACGCTTACCTCGACGGTATCGAGCATGGGCACGGAGTCCCAGCCGATGCCTCGAGCCGCTCGGGCAGGATAGGTGGCGTTGAGATCGGGTGTCAGGCTGAAAAACGCGCTGACCACGTCGCGGGCACCGATCCGGTTGCGCCGCTCGATCTCGCGCAGCATCTCACAGGTGGCGCGCTCGATGGCATCGGCCGAATTGGCGCTCGCCGTGATGGCGCCCCGAATTGCCCTCATGTGCCCTCCTCGGTGAGCAGCCAGTCAAGCGCCAGCAGGTACCCGCGCCATCCCAGGCCCACAATCTGCCCCCGGCAGACGGCTGTCAGCACCGAGCGCCGCCTGAAGCGCTCCCGCGCCTGGGTGTTGCTGATATGGACCTCGACCGTCGTGAGCCGTACGCCGGCAATGGCGTCCCGAAGCGCGTAGCTGGTATGTCCCAGGGCGCCTGGATTGATGATGAGGCCCTCAGCCCAGGGCGCACCTTCCTGAATGGTGTCAATGAGCACACCCTCGTGGTTTGACTGGAGCGTCCTCAGCTCCACGTCTCGGGCCCGAGCCTCGGTCTGCAGGCGTTCGTCGATTTGAGCCAGCGTGATGCTGCCATAGATCTCGGGCTCTCGTGAGCCGAGAAGGTTCAGGTTGGGGCCGTGAACGACCAGCACTCGACGGATCATGGCACCGCTTGGACGGGCGCCCGCTGGACCTGAGCCAGCCCCTCGGTGACTTCGTCCAGTGCGACCGGCTCCAGCGTCACCCTACCTGCCGTTCCTCCCATCACCATGGGGATCTTCCCTCCATGGCGCTTCTTGTCCTGAGCCATCCGCGCACGAAGATCGTCCAAGGGGACTTCGGGCAGCTCGGTGGGGAGACCCAGCCGGCTCAGCAGAGACTCGAGACGGTCCGCCGAGGCCCCCTCGAGCGACCCGATCCTTTGCGCCACGCGTGCCTCGGCCACCATCCCCATTGCCACACAGGCGCCGTGAGACCGGCGATAGTCGAAGAGGCTCTCCAGGGCATGCCCAATCGTATGGCCGAAGTTCAAGACAGCACGCTCGCCGGTTCGTTCGAAGGGGTCGCGGCTCACCACCGCGATCTTGTTGCGAACGGCTCGCCGGACGAGATCGCTCCGCTCCCGAATCGAACCGACTGCCTCCAGGCCTTCGAGTGCCCCAAAGAGGGCCTCATCGCGGGCGAAGCCGATCTTGACCATCTCGGCAATGCCTTCGCCCAACGCCGGCTCGGGCAGCGTATTGAGGAACTGCGAGTCCACACACACCAGCCGCGCCGGATGGAAGGAGCCGACGAGGTTCTTGACGCCATCGAAGTCCACGCCCGTCTTGCCTCCGATGGCGGCGTCGACCTGTGCGAGGAGAGTGGTGGGGACCAAGACCAGCTCCAGACCCCGGAGGTAGGTGGCGGCGGCGAACCCTGCCACGTCACACACCACCCCTCCGCCGGCCGCCACCATGACCGCCCCTCGCTCCAACTCATCGGCCTTGAGGCTTCCGTAGATGGCCCTGACCGTGTCGAGGTTCTTGGCGGCTTCACCCGGTGGGATTACGATGCGGCTGATACGCTCCTCTGTGCCTTCGGTGGCCAGATCGAGGGCCGGACCATGCAGCCCGGCGACGGTGGAGTCCGTGATCAGAGCTATTTGGCGGCTGCCGTCGAGATCGAGATCGCAGAGCCGGGCGGAACCGAAGAGCACAACCGTCTGTTCCCCCGTCGGAAACCGCAGCTGATACACGGCCCCACGCTCACCGGACCGGTGGCGGCGGTAGAGGTCCACGATCTCCTCGATAGCTGATTCCGGCGACCCCTCGGTGGACACCAGTGGATAGGGATCGTACAGGGCAGCACGCCGATCCAACAGTCTGCGCAGCCCGTCCACGCCCTCAGCCCCGAGGGTGCGCATACCCACCGGTCGCAATTCCTCCCCCTGCTCCTGAATCCGAGCGGCCGCCGTGACCGGCGAGCAGCTGAGCGTGACGATAAGCCCAGTCGACTCGGCCGCGGTGCGTGCCGCGTTGTTCTGCAGGGCTCCTCCGCCGAGGGCGATCACTGACGGGGGTCGGGCAATCGCCGTGCGCAGCGCCGCTTCTTCCAGCCGGCGAAACTCGCTCTCGCCGCGGCTCTCGAAGATGGTGGCAATCGTGGTCCCTGACTTCCGTTCGATCTCCGCGTCAAGATCGAGGAAAGGAAGGCCCAGCCGCGATCCGACCACCGGTCCCAGGGTGGACTTGCCCGTGGCCATGAAGCCGTTGAGGAACAGGTGTCTCATGACTCGGCTCTCGCCATGTGCTCGTCCAGCTCCTCGACGCTGTCGCCACCAAACTTCTCCAGCAGGGCGTCGGCGAGCACCAGGCACATCATCGCCTCCGCCACCACTCCGGCGGCCGGAACCGCGCAGATGTCGGATCGCTCGTACGTGGCGCGCGTCGGCTCTCCGGTCGCGATATCGACCGACTCCATACCCTTCAAGAGGGTCGAGATGGGCTTCATGGCTACGGTGACCACGACCGGCTGCCCGTTGGTGATGCCGCCCTCGAGCCCACCGGCATTGTTGGAGGGCCTCCTGGTGCCGCCGTCACCGGGCATGATGGGGTCATGCAGCCGGCTGCCGGGAGTGGCCGCCCCGGCGAACCCTGCCCCGATCTCCACTCCCTTGATGGCCTGAATGCTCATCATGGCGCCTGCGAGCCGGCCATCCAGCTTGCGGTCCCAGTGGACGTGGCTCCCGAGGCCTGCCGGCACGCCGAGAGCCTCGACGCGGATGACGCCGCCGACGGTGTCGCGCGCACGCCGAGCGTCGTCAATGGCGGCGATCATCGCCTGTTGCCCTGCCTCATCGCCGGTCCGTACCGGCGATTGGTCGACACGCCGTCTGGTGTTGGGATCGGCGAGATCCACAGGCGTCGCCTGGACGGGGCCAATGGCGACGACCTGACTGGCCACGACAATCCCCGCATGGGCCAGCAAGGCCCGGGCGATGGCGCCGAGCCCTACGCGGGTCGCGGTCTCCCTGGCGCTGGCCCGCTCCAGTCCGAGGCGCAGGTCGGCATATCGATACTTCTGGGCCGCAGCCAGATCGGCATGACCCGGGCGAGGTATGGTCATGACCGGCCGGGGCTTGTCGCGCCAGTTCGGCCAGTCGCGGTTTTCGATTTGCAGGGCAATCGGGCCGCCGGTGGTCCGGCCTCCGGTCACGCCGCCCAGGATTTGCGCGTGGTCCTTTTCGATGACCTGGCGGCCCGACCGTCCGTAGCCCTGCTGGCGCCGGCGAAGGTCGTGGTCGATATCGGCCTCGCTCAACGGGAGACCCGCCGGCATGCCTTCCATGATCCCGGTCAGGGCCGGGCCGTGTGACTCACCGGCGGTAAGGATGCGCAGCGTCATGTCGTGGCAGCGCCCACACGCCCTGCCGCCCGCTCTGCACCTTCCGGCGCTTCGGCGGCGCTTTCGGCCGCACGACGGAAGACCTCGTCGGGGAGACGACGGCCGGTCCAAAGCTCAAACGAGTCGGCCGCCTGCGCCGCCAGAAGCGCCAGACCATCCACGGTGGTGCATCCCGCCGTGCGCGCCTGTCGTAGCAAACGGGTCTCGAGCGGCGTGTAGACCAGCTCTATGACGGTGAGATGGGGCGGGAGTCGGATAGCTGCCGGCAGGGGAGACTCATGGGGACGGCCCATCCCGGCGGCAGTCGCGTTCAGGAGCAGGGAGGCGTCTTCGACCTCTCGGTTAGTCATATCGGCAAGCGGAAGGACTTCTGCGCACCCGGCGAAGGCGGCTCGGGCCCGTTCAGCGGTGCGGTTGGCAACCAGGATACGCCATCCGCGGCACGCGAGTGCATCTACCGAGGCTCGTGCTGCCCCGCCGGCCCCGATCACGATCGCGCGACCGGCCGAAAGCGGAAGTCCGTCGAGAATCCGCGCCATGCCGCCGGCGTCCGTATTGTGGCCGATGAGTCCGCGGCCCTCCCGGACCACACAGTTGACCGCTCCCACCCGTTGCGCCGAGGTCTCGAGGGCATCGAGATGGGCGAGCACGGTCTCCTTGTGCGGAATGGTGACGTTGAAGCCGGTGAGCTGAGCGGATCTAATGTGCTGCATGGTTTCGGTGAGCTGCTCCGGGGGTGTGGGCAGCAGTTGATAGCTACCGCTCAGGCCACAGTGTTGAAGCGCGGCCTGATGCATAGCCGGCGAGCGGCTGTGCGCGACCGGATAGCCCATGATGCCCAGCCGGACCTCAGGCGTCATGGATCATCCCTCCGAGGCCGCGCATTGTGGAGCCGAAACAGGGAAACGAGACAGCTGCCGCCTCGGCTCCCTCTACGATCGTCTCACCGGCCGCGATCAGTCCTGCCAGCCCCAGCATCATGGCCACGCGATGGTCGCCGTGTGATTGGACCCTCGTGCCCTGCAGCCGGGAGCCGCGGACTCGGAACCCGTCGGGCTGCTCCTCGATCGCCGCGCCCAACCGCCCAAGCTCGGCGGCGACGGTGGCGATGCGGTCACTCTCCTTCACCCGTAGCTCGCCGGCGCCCGTCACCCGGGTCTCGCCTGCTGCGACCGTACCGAGGAGCGCGACCAAAGGCAGCTCGTCGAGCATGGTCGCGGCTTCGTCGGCGCCGATTTCGACGCCGGTGAGCGGCGCCGGACGAACGCGGATCGAGCCCACCGGTTCGCCGCCCTCCTCGCGCTCCTCGCTCGTCTCCAGATCGCACCCCATCCGGCGCAGCACCTGAAGGAACCCGGTCCGGGTCGGGTTGAGCCCCACATCGCGTACGGTGACGTCACCGACTCCGGCTATTGCGGCCCCTGCCAGCAGAAAGGCCGCGGAGGAAAGATCCCCGGGCACGCACAGGTCGAAGGCACGAGGTCGTGCGGGGCCATGGACGGCGACCGTCTGCTCCTTTGCATCGACGGCGATGCCCGTCGCACGCATCAGCCGTTCCGTGTGGTCTCGAGTCGCAACGGTCTCCCAGACTGAGGTCGACCCCTCGGCGAAGAGACCCGCCAGGAGGACGCAGCTCTTGACCTGAGCGCTGGGTGGGTCGCACCGGTACCGAATGGCGCGAAGCCGGCCGCCGCGAATGCGAATCGGAGCGTGGCCGTCCTCGGTGTCTACCTGGGTGCCCATTTCCATGAGAGGTCTGGCGATGCGGCCCATGGGCCTGCGGCAGAGCGAGGCGTCGCCGGTGACGACCGAGTCGAACGGCTGGCCTGCGAGGATGCCGCTCAGGAGCCGCATGGTGGTGCCGGAATTGCCGGCGTCCAGGGGAGCCGAGGGTGGTCGAAGTGCGCCCCCCTGCACGCAAACCTGGTCTCCCGAGCGCTCGATTCGCACCCTCAGGGCTCGGAGACAGGCGACGGTTGAGGCCACGTCCTCACCGTCCCCAAGCCCTCGAATGGATGACGTGCCGTCCGCCAGCGCAGCGAGCATGAGCGCTCGATGGGAGATCGACTTGTCGCCGGGCACCGCCGCCTCACCGGCGATGCCCGAGGGCCGCACCTGCCATCTCATGTCACGGCCTGCCTGCCCCGACGGAGCAGCGATTGGACGGCGTCGAAATCCCGTCGATCCAACGAGCCTGCCGCCTCCTCAAGGATCTGGATGATTCCCCGAAGTGCGCCGGAAACATGGTCCGCGTTCTGCAGCAGAATCTCGGTCCACAGCCCGTCGTCGCTCGCGGCGAGCCGCAGCATTCCCGCGAGTCCCGGCCCGCGCAGCGGGTCGTGGCGGCCGCCGTCCAGGGCCCCGCTCAGGGCGCTGGAGAGCAGCTGGGGCAAATGGCTGGTCCGGGCGACCATGGCGTCATGTGCGTCGGCCTCGATCTCAAGGGAACGGGCGCCGAGATCCGCCACCAGATGTTCGACAACCTCGACGGCGCCACGTTGGGTTCGCTCCCCTGGCACCACGGCATAAGGTGCATCGCGAAAGAGGTCGGGGTCGGCGGCATCGGGGCCCGATCGCTCCCGCCCCGCGAGGGGATGCCCACCCACACAGCGGGCCGCGGCCGCCTGCGCTTCCATAACGCCGAGGACCGAGCGCTTCACACTGGCGACGTCGGTGAGGACGGCCGCCCTATCCATCAGGCCGGCCACCGCGGGAATGGTGCTCAGAGTCTCAGGGATGGGAAGGCAGATGAAGATGACCTCGGCATTGCTCGCGACCTCGGCAGTCGAGGCGGTGGCATCGACAAGGTCGCGGTTGGCGGCGATCCCGGCGGCCGTCGGGTCACGATCGGACCCGATCACCTGATGACCCGCGGCCCGGAACGCGGCCCCCAGGGAGCCGCCGATCAGGCCGAGGCCGACGATACCGATTCGCATGCCGGGGCAATGTGGCGGCCGATGGCCGTCGCGATGGCTCGAAGCTCGATCATCAGCTCCTGAAACCTCGCCGGCTTCAATGACTGGGCCCCGTCCGAGAGCGCCTCGGTGGGACGCGGGTGCACCTCGATGAGCAGACCATCGGCCCCGGCCGCCACCGCCGCGCGCGCCACCGGCCCGACGAAGGACCACCGGCCGGTGGCCTGGCTGGGATCGACGACCACTGGAAGGTGCGTCAGCGTCTTGAGCACCGGCACGGCGCTGATGTCAAGCGTATTGCGGGTCGCCGTCTCAAAGGTGCGGATGCCGCGCTCGCAGAGCAGCACGTTGGGGTTGTGGTTGGCCAGGATGTACTCCGCCGCCTGCAGGAACTCCTCCAGGGTGGCGCTCATACCTCGCTTGAGGAGGACCGGGTGGCCACTGCGTCCGGCCGCCTGCAGGAGGGCGAAATTCTGCATGTTGCGGGTGCCGATCTGGAGGATGTCCACATGGCGGCAGACCATCTCGACCTGGTCCTCGGAAAGCACCTCAGACACCACCAGCATTCCCATCTCACGCCGGACCTGGTCCAGCATCTCCAGTCCACGCACTCCCAGACCCTGAAAGCTATAGGGGCTCGAACGGGGCTTGAAGGCGCCGCCGCGGAGGATGCGAACGCCCTCCTCCTTCATTGCCGCCGCGGTCTCCCACAGCTGCCGCTCGTCTTCCACCGCGCATGGGCCGGCCATCACGATGACCTCGTCGGAGCCGAAGGTCACATCCTCAACCTGGATGAGGCTGTTGAGGGGGCTGAAGTCGCGACTGGCCAGCTTGTAGGGCTTGGTGACCGGCAGCAGGTGGTCGACGCCGGGCAGGTCGGAGAGAGATTGGAGCTGATCGGGCCGGCTGTGACCGATCACGCCGATGATGACGGTTTCCTCTCCCGCCGAGACATGGGCGCGGTATCCAAGCTCGTGCACGTGGCTGACCACGTTCTCCACGTGCTGGTGGCTGGCGTTGCGCTGCATCACGATGATCATGTCTCGGTACTCCACTGCTGCCATTATGGTTTCCTTGGAATCCTGTTCCGGCCTGAAATCTCGGGGAAAACAAAAGACCAGAGGCCTCAGGGCCTCTGGTCTTTGGGCACGACGTCGAGGGGCGAGCCCTCAGCCCGGGCTCGTTACGTCATGCCCTTCCTTCGCCAGTACCAGATGTCACGCCAAGCGGTCATGGATGATCTCGGAATCGGCTGAGATACGCCAGTATAGCGGTTCATGCCCCAGTGCTTCTCACGATAGATTGAGGCGAGCCCGGTCCAACCATGGAGAACCGATGCCCTCCACGTTGAGAGACATTTGCTTCGACTGCGCCGACCAGACGGCGCTGGCCGGCTTCTGGGCGGAGGTGCTCGGCTATGAGCTGCGGCCGTCTCATCCGGGGCCGGAGGACCCGGTGGTGATCATTCCGCCTGATGCGTCCGGCCTCCGAATCTGGTTCAACAAAGTGCCCGAACCCAAGATATCCAAGAACCGGGTGCACATCGACGTCAACATGACGGACGGCGACGAGATGGCGCGGCTGGAGCAGCTGGGCGCCCGGCAGGTCCGAGAGATCAGAGACGACGCGGGAACGCTCCATTGGACGATCATGGCTGATCCCGAGGGCAACGAGTTCTGCGCCTTTCCTCCCCGGGACTGAGCGGACTCTTGTCCCTATTTCAGCTCGGCGCCTCGGAGCCCTGACCGGACGATTCGATTGGAGAGTGCCGGCCACCCGGTGCCAGGATGCGCCCTGGGGAGAGCTTGCGGGTCGTCCATCTCGGCGCTTGGATGGCATAGCCCCAACCTGTCATCATGGAGGTGATCGTGCTAGGCGGGGAGCTAGCGGTGCCCTGTACCCGCAATCCGCTATAGCGGGGCGTAATTCCGCGCTTGAGGCCTGGCTCAGCCAACACTGTTCGGTTTGTTCGACGTTGAAGACCGGGTTCTGCGCGGCGGAGCCCCGTGAACCCCGTCAGGTCCGGAAGGAAGCAGCGGTAAGCGGCCAGCTCCGGGTGACGCAGAGGAGCCTGGTCTGAGCCGGCATGCTGGATAAGCTGAGTGGACCAGTGTCGAGAGTGCGGTGCACGATCACCCACCCCCTCTCCCGGAGACGCCATGATTGAGGCTCCAGAGCGGACGGATCCGCCCATGATTGCCGACGAACGCCCCATGCTCGAAACCTGGCTGGACTGGCAGCGCGCCACCCTGGCCACCAAGTGCGCAGGCCTCACCGACGCGCAGCTCCGGGAGCGGGCCGTGCCGCCCTCCAGTCTGTCCCTGCTGGGGCTGCTGCGCCACATGACTGAGGTGGAGCGCGGCTGGTTCTGTCGAGCACTCGCGGGCGAGGAGACCCAGCCGCTCTACTACTCGGATGACCGTCCGGACGACGACTTCGACGACATCGAGCATCAGGACCCCGCGGAGGCCTATGAGATCTGGAATGAGGCCTGCCGGTCGGCTCGCGAGAAGGTCGCGGCCGTCGACTCTCTCGATGCTCCCGCCAAGCGCCGGCAATCAAATGGTGAGGGCATTTCACTGCGCTGGATCATGGTCCACATGATCGAGGAGTATGCCCGCCACAATGGTCACGCCGATTTCCTGCGCGAGCGCCTCGACGGAGCGACCGGCGACTAGTCGACCGCGGCCGGGGAGCGGCGAGCTGCTGAGTCTGGGGACGATGTCTCGAGCGCAGGTCGGAGCCCTCTATCGTGAGAGCCGGGCCGGAAGGATTCCAGACGGCCGTGGTGACGGGCTCGCGTTGGTCTTGCCGGGAACCGGCATCTGCCGGCCAATGGCGGCCTTCATCCGGCTGACTTCATGGCAGGGCAAGATCTTCAACCGCCGACATGGCGAGCTGGTCAATCGAGTCACACCCTTCGGTCTGCCGGCGATACGGGCCCGGGTCTATACAGGACCGAGCCGATTCGACGGTCGCGAGAGCATCATCCTCGACTATTCCCAGACGTCTTGGGTCGCCCGTTGGGTACGTGACGAGATCCGCGAGGTCTCAGCCGGCGTCTATCTCGGTTTCGCCTATGCCCTCGGCATCCGGGTCATCACCTTCGCGCTTCGTTTCCCAGCAAAGGCTGCGTCCGAGGACTAAGCCGCCGAGCTGAGCGGAGGACTGACCGTCTCGGTGTGCTCCCGGGACATCATGAGCACGAAGGCGAATGCCAGCAGGGGATCGAAGTGCGATCCCGCGTCCGCGGTGATGCGCAGGAGGGCCTCCTGGGTCGAGAGCCCACGCCGGTAGGGCCGGTCGGAGGTCATGGCGTCGAATGCATCGGCAAGGGCAAATATGCGGGCGGCGAGCGGGATGTCTTCCCCCGAGAGCCGGTCGGGATAGCCCTCACCGTCCCATCGCTCGTGATGATGGCGGATGACCGGCAGCGCGTCCTGCAGGAACGAAATGTTCTTGATCATCTCGTATCCGATGACCGGATGGCGGCGCATGAGCTCCCACTCTTGCTCGGTGAGAGGGCCCGGCTTGCGCAGGACGGCATCGGGCACGCCGATCTTGCCGATGTCGTGCAGCTCGGCGCCGTCGCGGAGTCCCCGAAGCGACTCCTCGTCAATGCCGATGTGCTCTGCCAGTCGTGTCGCGAGCGCCGTCACGCGTTTGGAATGGCTCTCCGTCTGAGAGTCACGGGCGTCGACGGCCGCCGCGAGGGACATGATGGTTTCGGAATAGCTGGCCTCCAGACGTGCCTGCTCGGCTTGGAGCTGCCCTTGCTGCCGGATGATGGTGCGGGATCCGGCCCGAACGATGCCGAAGAGGAGGAGATACAACAGCAGCAAACCCCCGCCAATAACCAGGTAGGTAATGTGCTGCAGATCGGCAATCTGGGCCGCGAGGGGCCCGTAGGTCTCGTAGATCTCGAACGCGCCCACAACAGGGCCATTGCCGAAGCGGATGGGAATGTAGACCTGCATCAGCTGCCCAAAGCGTCGGTCCGCCTGGTTTTCCTCGGCCGAGAGGTTGGACACATTGGCGAAATCGTGGCCGGCCAGCGCCTGCGCCACATCGTCCTCGATCGGGAATCGCTTGCCCACGATGCTGCGATCCGTTGAGTACACCACCTGGCCCTGGGGGTTCCAGACCTTGACCACCACGATGCGGTGGGTCAGCACATCAGACCGGACCAGCCGATCAAACTGTGCCAAGCGCCACCCCGACATGGCTCGATGGAGCTCCCAGGGATGGAGGTGGTTGACAAGGGGCCCTTGGAGGCTGTCGAAGGCCGCTGATTCGGCCGCCTTGAGGGCGGAGGATTGCATAGCCGACCCCACCTGCTGGGCCGTCCCCAGACCAATCAGAACGAACACGGCCAGGCTGGTCACGGCAAACCGCTGCAGCAGTGTGAACCGACGCAGCGCCGAGCGCAGCCGGTCTCCGCCCCGGAGCAGAAGCTTCATTGCGCCATCAATATGCGGCCCTCCTTTGGGGGGCGCGTTAGCCAATTTGGCGGTGTCGCCCAGCGTCCCGATGAAGCTCTCGAACCGCAGGCGTTACCTGCGGACTATGATGAGGGCAACATGGTCGGCTGGTCGGCTGCGTACCCCCGGACATCGCCGGTAGGCATCTCGTGAGCACCATCACAGAGATCGAGGCGGGCATTGGGACCGCGGAATCGCTCGACCCGCGGGCCGCCATCAGTGTTCGGGGTCTGCGCAAGACCTACGGATCGTTCGAGGCCGTCTCAGGAGTCGACTTCGACATCCAGCCCGGCGAGATCGTGGCCTTCCTGGGGCCGAATGGGGCGGGCAAGACCACGACCGTCGAGATACTCGAGGGATATCGTGAGCGCACCGCCGGAGCGGTTCGAGTTCTGGGCGAGGACCCGGCGACCGCTCCCCTCCTCTGGCGCGATCGCATCGGCGTGGTGCTGCAGGATTCCGAGATCGAGCCGGACCTTACCGCCCGCGAGTGCGTCGAGCTGTACGCCGGCTATCATCTCCATCCACGGCCGGTGATGGAGACGCTCGAGCTGGTGGGCCTCACCGCGAAGGCCGGCACCCGAGGCTCACAGCTGAGCGGTGGACAGCGGCGGCGCCTGGACGTGGCTCTCGCCCTCATCGGCGACCCGGAGCTGGTCTTCCTGGACGAGCCGACCACGGGCTTCGATCCATCCGCCCGCCGGCAGGCCTGGGACGTGATCGACGGCCTGCGCGCCCTGGGCAAGACCATTTTTCTGACCACGCATTACATGGATGAGGCCGAACGGCTGGCCGACCGCATCATGGTCATTGCGCGAGGCGCCATCGTTGCTGAGGGATCGCCGGCCACCCTGGCGGGTCGGGATACTCGACCCGCCACGGTCAGCTTTCATCTCCCCGAAGGCGTGCCGGTGGGTGCGCTCCCCGACTTCCTCGCGGAAGCGCTGACGGACGACGATGGGCTTATCCGGTTCCGAACCCCCGAGCCGCTTCGAGATGTTGGACGGCTGTCACGGTGGGCCGACGAGCGTGGAGTCGATTTCCCTGATCTCGAGGTCAAGCGACCCAACCTGGAGGACATCTACCTGGAGCTGACCGTGGAGGACTCCGCCGATCGATAAGCCGACCTGGAGCTGACATGATCGCCTACTTTCTCATTCGGCGCTGGAGAACCCGCCCCTGCCCTCGATGCGGACGGCGGGTGAAGCGGGAGACTGACGAATGCCCAGACTGCGAGGCCAAGCTGCGATGGGACGGCAGTGAAGTCTTCCTCGCCCGCTGAATGGTGAGCTTGTGACCCAAGCGACGGCGGCGGCGCCGCGCCCAGCGCCTCTGACTCGGTCACCACTCCAGGAGATGGGACTGGTATGGCATCAGTTCTCATTCGAGCTGCGGGCGTTTCTACGCAACCGGCAGGCCCGCTTCTTCACGGTGTTCCTGCCCATCCTCTTCCTGGTCATCTTCGTGGGTGTATTCGGGAATCACACCATTCGACTGCCCAGCGGAGCCAGGATCAAGCAGTCCACGTACTACATTCCCGCGCTGACGGCGCTGGGCATCATCTCCGCGGCGTTCACGAATCTGGTTATCGCCGTGGTGACGCAACGGGAGAGCGGTATTCTGAAGCGCCGTCGGGCCGCGCCCATCCCGGCCTACGTGCTGATCCTGGGTCGGGCCTTGGTGGCCGTGCTGCTGGCCCTGTTCATGACCGCCCTGATGATGGGCATCGGCAGCATCGCGTACGGGGCCACGGTGCCGTCGCACACCATTCCCGGCGTAGCGGCGACTGCCATCGTGGGCGCCCTGACCTTCTGCAGCGCCGGCTTCGCGGTCTCGACCTTCATCCGCCATGCCGACGCCGCGCAGCCCATCGTCCAGATCACCCTGCTTCCGCTGTACTTCATTTCCGGTGTGTTCGTGGCCCAGAGCCAGATCCCGAGCTGGCTCGGAAACGTGGCCAGCGTCTTTCCCGTTCGTCACCTCAGCGCGGCCTTGGTGCATGCCTATGACCCCTCCACGACCGGGGCAGGATTCAGCTGGAGCGATCTGGGCGTGATGGGTATCTGGTGCGTGGCCTGCCTGGTGGTTGCGATCTGGCGGTTTTCCTGGAGCCCCCGCGGTAGCTAACCGCCGCGGCTGTTGGGTTAGGAACGGTTCCTGCCGAGATACAGAGCAGGCGTGCGGGGAGTAGCGTATGAGGGCCGTGCTCACTCTGCGGGCGGCCCCGGAGCCATCCATGAGAGGTCATCGTCTCCGGGTGCGGCCGGAAGCCCCTGCCGCCCCGTTGGATCGCGGACGTGGCGGTCCTCGACCGGCTAAGGACAACCCGACGGAATAGGTCGATCAGTCCGTGGCGGTGAAGGCAGCAGGGACGCGCGGGGCCGTCTTGCGGACGGAAGCCGTGGCAGACACGCAGGCTATAGACGACCGTCGGGCCGAAGAGCCGGCGGTCCGTCAGCGGCCCCGCCCCCTGGGGCTTCGTCTGGGTCAGAGTCTGCTGGTCCTGACCTATGTTTCCGCGGCTGCGTTTTGCGTTGTGGGGTTCGAACACAACGATCTGCTCAAGAACTCCTTCGTGTCCAACGAGATCGCGCTGGGCCACTTCAACGTCTACGCCTATTTCGCCGCCCTTCGGGGCCTCAGGCATCTGGGGACGCCCATGCCGCCGCTGTTCTATCTGATCACCGCCGGATACCTGAAGATCCTCATGCTGCTGCATCTCAACCCGCTAACCTGCAGCTCCCAGTCGGTCTATCCCGAAACGCTGGAGGCGGGGCCGGGCCTGCCGATCGACCTTTTACTGCTCAAGCTGCCCAATATCGTGGCGCTGTTGGCCGGCGTGCCGCTCATCCGGAGCCTCGCTTCCCGGACCGATGGGGATCGGTTGGTCTCCAGCTCGCTCTGGCTCGCCTCGCCGGTCATCCTGGTCGGCGCACTGATGCAGGGTCAGAACGACCTATTCGCAGGCCTTCTCCTGGGACTGGCACTATGGGCCTACCGCCGCGACAACCCCTGGTGGACCATGCTGCTCCTGGGTCTGGGCGCAGGGCTCAAGACCTACGTTCTTCTGCTGGTTCCCGTGACGGCCATCCTGCTGTCCGGCCGCCGGGTGCCTCGGGCACTGGCGCTGCTGCTCGCCGGCGTCGCTCCGTTCGTGCTCTCGCTGGTCCCGTTCTTGGGCCCGCCGCTCGTCCGGCGGCTCTTCTTTGCCCACGATGCCGGCACCGTCCTGGCCTCGTTCCACGTTCTGCACCGACCGCTGGACCTCTGGCCGGTCTTGTATGTGGTGGTTCTGGCGTTGGCCTGGCGTTTCAGCCGTCGGGACGTGGAGCCGGCGCAGCTGGCCGCGGTTTGGCTGATCGCGGGTCTGTCCCTCTTTGTGGCGTCGTGGTGGCTGCCTCAATGGCTCATGTGGCTGGTGCCGCCGGTGGCCCTCCTTGCCGCCAGAGATCGGAGGATTCTGTGGATCTGGATCGCTTTGGGTGGGCTGGTTCTGGCCAACAATCTCTTCCTCTTCGCCTTTGACATGGACGTGGCCATGATGTGGCCGACGTTCGGCACCCACGCGCATCCCGATCTCATCGCCACGCTGCCCATCCACGCCGGGCGCGAGCGCTCCCTGGGGGTGATGATCGTCTACACGCTGTGCTTTGCCGGGTTCCTGGCGCTGGCGCTTGGCGCCTTACCCTGGGCCTTTGGCCGTCGATCCACCGAGGACGCGCGGGCGCACGGCTCGCGCCCCCAAAGGTGGCAGGCGGTCTTTGCGCCCCTGGCCATGATCCCGTACGTGGGGTTCATGGTCTTTCAGCACTTCTCCTAAAGACCGCCCTGCATCTACCGGTTGGGGCCGCGCCCACCACTAGGACGCGGCCGGCTCGCCCTGAAAGGCAGAATGAGGCACGTGACCGACCAAGAGCAGCTCCGCCGAGCGTTCGAGCACAAGACGGTGCTGATCACCGGGGCCTCTCGTGGCCTCGGCTTGTTGCTGGCCGGTGAAGTCGGCCGGCTGGGGGCAAACGTGGTAATCTGCGCCCGCCGTGGCGACGAGCTCCGGCGCGCCACCGAGTGGCTGCGAGGATTCGGCATCGAGGCACTGGCCCTGGAGTGCGACGTCTCGAGCCGCGACGCCGTGAACGACCTGGTTCAGCGCATTCGCGAGTCCCGTGGGGCGGTGGACGTGCTCTTCAACTGTGCCGGCATCATCCAGGTAGGCCCCGTCGAGTCCATGCGTCTGGAGGATTTCGAGACTGCGCTTGGGGTCATGTACTGGGGCACCGTCTACCCGACGCTGGCCATCCTTCCGGAGATGCTCTCGGCGAGACAGGGGACTATCGTCAACATCACCTCGATCGGTGGCAAGCTCAGCGTTCCTCACCTGCTGCCCTACAGCTCGGCAAAGGCCGCGGCGGTTGCCTTCTCAGAAGGATTGCGCGCCGAGGTGCGGGGCAAGAATGTGCAGGTGGTCACGGTGGTGCCGGGCCTCATGCGGACCGGCTCGCATCTGCAAGCGACCATCAAGGGCGGCCGCGAGCCGGAGTACGCCTGGTTTTCTCTGGGCGCGACCTTCCCCTTCGTCTCCATGGATGCGGAGCGCGCCGCACGGCGCATCGTCGCCGCCGCCGCGCGGCAGGAGTCGGAGCTGATCCTGTCGCTGCCCGCGAATCTCGCCGCTCGCTTCCATGGCCTCTTCCCGGGCATCACTGCCAATCTGATGGCGCTCGCGGAACGATTCATCCTGCCCGCGTCCTCCAGCGATTCCCGCCCGGTCAAGGGCTGGGCGGTGCAGGCGCGTGCCGGATCCCGAGTGCTGGACGCCCTGACCGCCTTCGGACGCTCCGCTGCCCGACGGTTCAACCAAGTGAGCGACTGAGAGCACGGCAGCCCGCGGGAGGGCAGCGGCCGAGCCGCGTACTAGACCGTCCGGCAGCTCGGCTCTTTCACGGCAGCGAACCGCGTAAGCCAGCCACCGTTCATCGGGCACGCCGATTGCGTTGGACGCCGCTTGCGGTGGTCTGATGCCCTGACGTGTGGGCGGGAGAAGAGCATGGACATCTCGCGGTTGAGTATTGCCGGCGCTCTCTGAGCAGGAGCTGCTCTTCGGTCTGCTGGCCATCGCCGTCATTCTGTTCCTGGCCCGGGCGGGAGGAGAGCTGGCCCGACGGCTTCATCAGCCGGAGGTTCTCGGCGAGCTGTTCGCCGGCTTCGTCCTGGGGCCGTCGATCTTGGGCGCGGCGCTGCCCGGCGTGCGTGCCGCGCTGTTCCTCAAGCCGGGCGTGGGGGTTGCGCTGTCGGCGCTCTCATGGCTGGGCGCCATCATGCTGCTGCTGGTCGCCGGTATGGAAGTCGACGTCGGACTGCTCCGGCGGCACATGCGGCCGGCGCTGCTGGTGGCCGGCGCCGTCACGTCCGCCTCGGTGGTGGCTGGCATCGCGTTCGCCGCCATCGCCCTCGGACGGACCGGCTCCACGGCCTTCTTCCTCGGAGTCATTCTGTCGGTCACGGCGGTCAGCGTTGCGGCCAAGATCCTGATCGAATGGGGATCGACGCGGCGGGACTTTGCGCAGATGATTCTCGCCGCCGGCATCACCACCGAAGTGGTGGTGTGGCTGCTGGTTTCGGTTGCCTCATCCGGTGGCGGAGCCATGGCGGCCACGGCCGTCGAGCGTGGCGCACTGGCCGCGGCCTTCTTTGCCTTCGTGCTGCTGGTCGGCCGTCGCTTCGTGTTCTGGAGCATGAGGCGCGTCGGCGACGTGACCAACGTGATCAACGGCCAGCTGAGCCTGGTGCTGGTCTTGATGCTGCTCGCGGCGGCTCTGACGCAGGAGCTTGGGCTCCATCCGCTTCTCGGCGCTTTCGTCCTCGGCGTTGTCCTCGGGCAAGCGCCCAGGACGAGCGAGCAGCTCCTGGCCAACGTGCAGTCGCTGGCCATCGGCCTCTTCGCGCCCATCTTCTTCGTTCTGGCGGGCATGCGGGTGGATATCCTCCAGCTCAAGACGGCGAGCGCGGTCCTCCTCACGCTGTCACTGTTCCTGGTGGCGAGCGTGGTGAAGGTGGCCGTCGGCTTCGTCGGAGCGCGGGTGACCGGTCGTGGCACGGCCGAGGCGGCCCTGGTGGGTGTCGGACTCAACCTCAAGGGTGGCACCGACGTGGTGGTCGCCATTGTCGGCGTGACGCTCGGGCTCATCAGCGGGACGATCTACACCATGTACGCGGTGGTGGCGATCCTCACGGTGCTCGTCTCGCCCTCCATCATGTCGTGGCTGGAAGCCCGGGCGCCGGCGACCGAGCAGGAGCGGGAGCGACTGAAGGCCGAGGAAGAGGAGCGCCGAGCCTATACGAGGACGTTGGAGCGGGTGCTCCTGCCTGCTGCGCCCCAGCTCCAGTCCGAACTGGCGGGCAGCGTCGTGGAAGCGATCGCTCGCTCCAAACACGAGAGATCGCAAACGTTCGACGTCACGCGGTTCGCCCTGGACGCCGGGAATGGGCACCATCCGCCCGAAGGGAAATCCGCAGACCCCCTGGGTGAGGTCAGCCGGCTGCCGGAGGTGGAGGTGACGACCCAAAAGGCCTCCGGCAATGGAGGACCACTGGAGCAGATTTTGGATCAGCTGTCGGGCCATGATCTGCTGGCCATCGGAGCGCGCGGCTGCTCACGGCGCCGCCCGTCCTTGGGACGTCTGCAGGACGCGCTGATCCAGCGGGCAGAGTCGGACGTGCTGCTGGTGTCGTCCGACCGGGAGCGCTTGGAGTGCTCGGAGATCAACTGCATACTGGTGCCCCTCAACGGATTGGAATATTCCGCGGCGGCCGGCGACATCGCCGGTTCTCTGGCGCAGTCGTGTGAAGCGCGATTGGTGGCGCTGCATGTCGTGCAGAGCGGCGTGAGCGAGCTGTTCTGGCGCGAGCGAGACCGACGTGATCTGCTGAACTGGGGCTCCAGCGTGGCCGAGGACCTGGCCTTCCGCGTGGGGCGGCTGGGCGTCCCAGTGGAGGAGCGGGTCGAGGTGGGCGACGACGTGGCCGCGCGCATCGTGCAGGAGCTGGGCAGCGGCAGCTACGACCTGGTGGTGATGGGGGCCGTGCTGCGCGGGCAAACGGGGCCTGTGCACCTCGGACAGGCCGTGCAGACCGTACTGCGGAAGAGCAGGGTCCCCGTGATCGTGCTGGTTTCCAGGGCGTAGCGGGAGGTATGGCCCGCGCTCACCCCCTGGAACCGGAGCGGTCCGGACCGGGCGACAGCGGATCGGCTCCCCGCACCGGACAGCGAAACCGCGACTATCAGCGTGGCGGCCGCACACCGGCGGGGCCCTGTGGGAAACGCCCCGGTACCTTCGGCCCGATCACGAGGGGCACCCGACCCGGCAGGCCTTCGACCTGTGGTCTATGAGACAGATCGACCTCGCGTCCGCCACCCTCGTCGGCAGCCCGCCCTGCCCCCGGCCCTTCGAAACGCGCCATCCACGCTTGGGTCGCCCAGTACAACGTTCGGTGCGCTTCGACGCCCCTGATGGGCGAATAGCAGCGACCGTTGACCAGTGCCACCTCGCAGCCGGTCTTTGCCGAGGTGTAGTGAACGGCCTCGAACCACAGGTAATGCAGCTGGATCTTGAAGCTCAGCCAGGGCGTCTTGCCCTTGAAGCCCGAGTCGAGCCGCCGGCTGCTTCGCTTCCTTGACCACCTCTTTAGCCGTTCTATTCGGAAGGGCAGAGTCCACCCGGCGATGCCCACGCCGCAGTTTACGGTGAAGTTCGTCCACGCGGACGGGAATGAGCAGCCCCTTTTCCGCTCGACTGACCAAGGGCTGAGGTCGTCGTTCCCGTTCCCCGACTCCTCCATGAGGTTGCCGACGATCGCCGACGCCTGGATGTAGGCGTAGCGCTGGTGATATGGCTCGCTCCCCCGGACCCTGCCCTCCAGGAAGTCCAGTGCCCGGTCCTTGCGCTTGGAGCAGTTCATCTCCCGCCCGGCATCCCGCACGAAGCCGCTGCAACTGTTGGTCTGTGCGGACGCCGCCTCGGCGACCGCCCTCAGGTCTGAGCCCGTCTGAGGATCACTGTACGTACCCCCATCCTCCAGAATCAGCCCGGTGGGGTCGGTATATCCGCCCTCGAACCCCAGCGGCGTCGATGCCGTCAGCCCGCCCTGCGTCTGGGGGTTGCCGAAGGCGTCATACGACGTCGTGCCGGCTACCGAGCCGGATGGCGAGATGACTGCTCGTACAGAGCCCGCCGCGTCGGTCACCAAATACTGCGCCGCGCCCGTGGACAGGTTCACCTGCTCCAGTGGCGTGCCGCCGTCGTCGTAGATGAAGGCGGAGGTGGAGTCCATCAGCGGCGTCGAGGCCGATCCCCACACGTAGCTCTGCGTACCGCTGCCGAACGTGGCGGACGTGCGCACCCCGTCGCCGTCATACGACGCCGCCGACATGTTGGCCGACCCGTCCTGATACGACGTCGCCTCACCCGCCCCGTTCCAGCCGGCCGAGGCGATGTCCGAGCCCCCGGGCGACGTTCCCACGGCCGTGCGCTGGCCGTCCTTGTTGTAGGTAAAGTAGTGGGTTCCGCTTGACTGTGCTGACGAGGTCAGCTCGCCCCCCTTGTCGTAGCTGGCTTGCGGATTGCCCGGCGAGGACTGGGACGGGGTGGCCAGGTCGCCGGACGAATCAACCCGATTGGGTCACCCTATCACAGATGGCCGACAGAACGCGAACAGAAGCAGGCGCTTGACGCTAAGCTGTCAACAGAGGTCGGTAGCAAGCAATAAGAGGCGACATACACCCCGTTTCCGCAGACCACCCGAGACGCCCCGCCCGAGCTCCTGCCGTCAGCCCGCACCCGAGCCGGGACGGCCAAGCGCATCCCCGGTCGTGACGGCTCGACGGCCTGCCGAGGACCTCCCAGCGACGGAACACCTCGCCGCCCCCCCCTCGTTCCTCCGAGACGCGGTCTGCGGGCCGGGCATTCGGAGGCCGCGCGAGACGGTTTCAACCCCGCATGCGCCCCGCCCCGCAAATCGCGGATGCGACGCTCAGCCTTGATGCGACGACCCCGGCAGGTCTGCCTGCCGGGATCCATCCATTCTCCGGGACCGCCCGGGCAGCGTGGCGCTAGGCGGGCATGGCCTCGATCGCCAAGCCGGTGCATGCCGCCGGCTGCCGGGCGCCGAGAGACAGCGGCTCGATCTGCGGCACAGGCTGCCCCAGCATGCCCAGAAAAGTGTCCACCACCTGCGGGTCCCACTGGCGGCCGCGCCCGGATTGCAGTATGGCACATGCCTGGTCAACGCTCTTGGCCGGGCTGTACGGGCGGCTGGTCGTCATGGCGTCAAAGGCATCCGCGACGGCGATGATGCGAGACCCGAGCGGGATGTGGGCAGCTCTCAGCTTGTCCGGATAGCCTCGACCGTCCCATCGTTCGTGATGGTGGCGAACGATGGCCGCGCCCCGGGCAAAGTCAGGATATCGAGCCAGCAGCTCGGCGCCACGTTGGGGATGGGTGGCCATCACCTCCCATTCCTCGTCGGTGAGGCCCTCGGTCTTGTTCAGGATGCCGTCGGGCACGGCAATCTTGCCGATGTCATGCACCCGCGCCGCGGCAATGATAAGGTCCGCCTCGGGACCGTGGATGCCCATCTCTCGCAGGATGGAGCGGCAGGCATCGGTGACGCGGCGGGAATGGCCACCGGTGTACTGATCGCGAAGATCCACCGTGTCGGCCATGTTTTCCACGACCTGTCGGGCGCCGTACTGAACTTCCTTCAAGTGCTTGAAGGCCAGATACACAAGCACCAGCGGCAGCGCCATCAGCGGAACCGCCAGCCAGTCGCTCTGGGCAAGCATGGCGCCGAAGATACCCACGACATACTGCATGACCTCCGTGAGTCCCGCTCCCTTGAGGCAGGCTCGGATGACGGCCGCCGGCCTCTCACCGCTCATGGGACAGACCCCGAGTGGCACGGTGAGAACGTCGGTCGCCCAGAGGAGAGCGCCGGCGGCCAGGAGGGAGGCGTCACGCGTGATGACTCCCTGCGGGACCGCGTGGGTGACGATGGACGCCGCCAGGACGCAGGGCATCATGCGTCCCAGCTCCGTGGCCACGTCACCGGCATACAGGCCGCGGCGCTTGCAGGTCGTCAGCTCGCCGATTCCCGTCCCCAACACCACTGCCAGGATCGCGAGCGGGGGCGGCAGAAGCACGGCCAGGATGTAGCGAGGAACCGTCGTCATGACCACCTTGGAGTGGTGACGGATGTGGAGCGGGTACTGGTAGGCGATGACGATTGCGGCGATGAGCAGGAGCGTGAGGACCTGACCACCCTGGAGCCCACCGCCGAGACGGCCCGCGTCGGTGAACGTGAGGACGAGTAGGCAGATGGCGCTCGATCCCACAAGGACGCCCGCGCCCGCCAGTGATTGGAAGGAGAGCGCCCGAATCAGACGTGTCATGATTGATCCTTAAGCGGAGTCACGCCCAGGCGGCCACCCATGCGGCCCCTGGAGCCGATCCGTTATGAGAAGGAGGTGGTTTCCTTGACCATGATCTGCGTGTTGCTGACGCCGGACGCAGATCGCGTCATCTGGGTCGACTGCGACGATGCCGTCAGGGTGGCCTTCACCGGCATGGATGAGGACTTGGTATAGGCCGTCACCGCGGTGCTGTAGTGATGGCTCGCCTGGTTGGCGATGACCTTGACCGTTTCCGGTACCGAGCCGGTGTTCTGCACCGAGGTGACCGTCAGGCCTGAGGGGACGCGCAACACGAAGGCTACCTTCGTGATGTCCGACTGGTCATCAGTAATGGCGGCGGTCGCCTGAAGGACCACGCCGTTGGACAGGGTGACGTAGGGATCGGTTCGGCACACGGTGTAGGCGGCGAAGGCGCTGCCCGTCACCAGCGGCACGGCCAGGGCCGCCATGGTGAGGCAGCAGGCGACCGCCAGCATTCTCACCCTGCGAGCGATCCGGGAAGGGCCCATGATCTGCATTGTTGACTACCTCTCTCTGACGATTCCCAATCGGGCCAGGCCGGCCGGCCCCGCCCAATTGGGCTAGGAGAAGGGTAACCTCATGCAGCACCGCGTTGGGTTGCGAGATGGTTGCGACCGTTGCGACACGGTTTCAGCCGGCGGAGGGAGGCGCCGCCACGCCCAGGCGTAGCTCTTCCGTCGCCTCAGGGCCATGCGGGGGGAGGTGGGGACGGCAATCCGCCGACGGATTGCCGCCCCAGGTGGCTAATGAGTCCGTTTGCCTCCCAATCGAAGCCGATGGCTCTTCACGGCCCGGCCGGCGAGGCGCGGAATGATGCGGTTGGCGGCGCCTCTCACAGCCGCATTCGCGTTCGTGGTGTTCATATTGACCGGTATCGCCGTCATTCCGGCATCGACGATTCCGCTTGTCGTTTGCCCTGAGGAGCTGTAGCACCACAGAGTGATGGGATCGCCGGCCGAGACGGTCACCGGAACGGTCACACTGATCGTGTAGTGAGGGTAGACGGAGTCGGTCGAGTTGTTGTTGGTCGCTGCTCCGAAGACTCCGTCCACCGGGGTATCGTTGGACCCCGTGTTCACAAAGCAATAGACCTCGTCGATCGGGCTGACAAAGGCGATCGCGGTGGCGGTGACGTAGTATGTGCCCGGCGTCGTCACATTTGCCGTCTGCAGGACTTTGACGGTTGGCCCCAGGGTGCCGGGGGGAGAATTCGGTGGAATAGGAGCCATCGGCACCCGGGGAGTGTTACCGGTGGGAGCCAGCTCGGCGTCGTAGCCGTCGATCACACCAGCGGGTCCCTGCTGGCCCTGACCACCCTGCTGAGCGAGCAGGCTCCAGTTGGCATTGCCGTTTCCGGGCTCCGAATTCGAGTTCGCCTGAAGCGCGATCCAGGCCGAACCGCCGTCGAACACGGCATCATTCACGTTATAGGCCGTCGACGCGGACCATGGTCCCTGCCAGGTGAGTCCGGCCGGCCCCGTCTGACCGTTCTGTCCAGGCTGGCCCGTGTCGCCTTTCTGGGCCAGCAAGCCCCAGGCGGCATTTGTGGCGCTCGGCTCAGAATTCGTATTGGGCTGCAGCGCGATCCAGGCTGAGCCGCCGTCGAACACGGCGTCGTTTTTCTGGTAGCTCTGGGTTGGCGACCACTGTCCCTGCCACGTCAGACCCGCGGGGCCGATCGGGCCGCGCCGTCCTGTCTGGTTCCAGCTCAGCGAGCGCTCGTTCCTCCTGCACGTCGCGTCGTCAGACGGGGCGGAGGTGTCGATGACTCGAAGCAGGGAGCCGCCGTCGTCGGCGCCCTGTCGGTTGACGTGGTAGCAGGCGTGGATGACGCCATTGCTGTCCGGAATGCTGGCGACGGCGCTGCCCCCCACGGCCACGATGCCGGCGAGGACGGCAATGGCCACAATGACGCCCCGAAAGGCGACTGAACCGGACCGTCGCATCGGTGACATGAAATGCTGCTTGTGGCGTGGACGGGCACCTGGCGGCAGGGACGCCCCCAACGCCTTCAGCTGCTGTTCAATCGCAGAATGCTGGGCCTCCAGCGCCTTGAGCTTCGCCACGATCTCCCGGGTATCTTCCATGCCTGACGACTCCTCCTTGCTTCATTGACACGAACCGTGCACACAGTACATACCACATGTAGGTCTGTCCGAGGTTGAGATTCCTTGACTCGGCTCCTTCCGCGGTGGACGACGGGCCTTGCTGAGCGGGCTGGCCGGAAGACCCCACCCCATCTCCACCCGTGAAGGCGTGCAAACGAGACATCCGGCCGCAGACCTGCCCATGCCTCGAGAAAGACGTCCCGCGCCAGCTGGTTCCTTGTTGTCCTCGTGCAGATATGGGCGGCAGAAGATGCTTACTGTCGAGCCGTTGATGGATCCGGTGGTGCGGGCTCCCGTCTCAGCTTCTCTTCCAACCGAGCCATGGCCGGTGCGGCCTTGACCTGCCGGTAGCCTCCGAGCGCGCGCTCCCAGGCGGCACGGACATCCTCAATCCGACCCTGATCGCGATATACCGCCCCCAGCGCCTCGAGGCTGGTCGCCACGTAGTAGACATGCGGAATGCGTTCGAGTCGAGTGACACTTTCCTCAAGCGCTTGGGCCGCCTCATCCAGCCGGCCCAGCCGGTGGAGAGCCCGCCCACGGCTGTAAAGCAGGAAGCTCGCTTCGGCACGGTTTCCGACGATCGTCAGGCGACGGTCAACCATGCCCAGCGCGGCGGCACTATCCCCAAGCTCCAGCCGGGCGAGTGCGGCGGCAGCCGTGGCCATCGTCGAGCCACTCCGCTCCACATTGGGCAGACGGTCCATGACTCTGTCCGCCCGGCCGCGAGCGAGATCGGCCATGGACAGGAAGAGCAGCGCTTCCGACTCGAGCTGCCAGTTCCCGATTTCGGCCCCCAGCTTCCGAGCTTCCTCCATCTGGCTCAGGGCGTCCTCGGAGCCGGTGCGATCGAAGAGCATGGCGGAGAGGAGGAGCCGCGTTTCGGTGCTCCCACGGCTCAGCTCGCCGCCGGCATCGGAGCTGAGGTATGACTCCGCGATCGAAATGGCCCGGTCCCAGTCTCCGTGCATGTAGGCGAGGCTGGCCACCCCATGGGTGGTGAGGAGCCGGCTGGAGGCGGTTCCCATCGCTTCGGCCACCTGGCCTGCCCGCGCCAGCGAACGACCGGCGCGGTCGTTCTCCCCCAGCGCATAGAGCGTGAGCGCCATGTTGCCGCAGTTTCGCTGGAGGCTGTCGGCATCGCCATGGCGCTCGGCAATTTCAATGGCTTTCTCGAAGGCAACCAGCGCCTCGCCGTAACACTGCAGAGACATGAGGGCCAGGGCGATCCGGCCCTCGGCCTGACCGATGAGCTTCTCATTTCCCGCGCGGGCGGCAATGGCGGACGCCCGGAGCGCCGCCTGGAGCTGGGCCGGAAAGCGCCCGGCGATGAAGTGCAGACCCGCGAGTGCGACATAGAACGAGGCGGCGGCGTCGGACGCCGAATCCTCGCTTACGGTGGTTTCCGCCTCCTGCAACCGCCGTGTTCCCTCATCGGCCGTTCCCCGGAAGGCATGGGTCACCCCGATCAGTGCCAGGCACCGAAGCTCAGCTTCCAGCTCACCGCGCCCGTGCCGGCCGCGAGCCGCCTCGTCGAGGACCTCGAGTGCCTCCCGATACCGGCCCAGAGCGGTCAGGGCCTCGCCGAGCCGTTCCAGAGCCAGCATGACCGATGATTCATCCTCGACCTCGCGTGCCAGCTCCACGGCACATCTGAAGTGCTCGGCCGCTTCTCGATGGGCGAACATCCGGCTGGCCTCTCCTCCGGCGAGCAGCGAGTATTCCAACGCCTTGGCCGGCGAGTCGCCGTCGAGGAAGTGTCGCGCCAGCTCCGCCGCCCGCGCGTCTCGCCTGGATGGGGGTAGCCGTTCCAGGGCCGAACCGGCCGCGAGGTGAAGGCGCCGTCGTCGTCGCGGTGGGATTTCCGCGTAGATGGTCTGCTGGGTCAGGGCGTGATTGAAGCTGTAGCCGTCGACGTTTTTGGAACCGGACAGGTCCACCAAAATACCGGCCGCCACGGCCTCCTGGATCAACGACTCGAGCCCTTCCTCATCCTGCCCGTCCATGGCCAGGAGATCTTCGAACTCGAAGCTGTATCCGAGCGTCGCCGCCTGTCGCAGCACGTCCTGACAGGCGTCGTCCAGGCGTGATAGGCGCTGGCCGATCAGGGACCGAATGCTTTCCGGAACGTCCAGATCCTGGGGAGCATCGAGGTTGGACTGCCCCGCCAGCGTCTTGCCGATCTCTTCGACAAAGAAGGGGTTACCGTCGGTCCTGCCGAAGATGAGATCGACGACCACCTCGGAGGATGGCTGCGACCCCAGCGTCGATATGAGCAGCTCCCGGGTTGCCTCCCTCCCCAGCCTCTTCAGCGAGATGGACTCGCAAAGCTGCTGCCGGCGCAGCTCTCGCAGTGTTGCCTCCAGTGGGTGCCCCCGATGAACCTCGACGTCGCGGTAGGTGGCCAGCAGCAGGATCGGCAGCGTTCGCGTCGTATGGGCAAGGTGCTGGAGGAGATCAAGCGTTGTTGCATCCGCCCAGTGCAGGTCGTCGAGCAGCAGCGCCACCGGGCCGGAGGTCACCAGATCGGTCAGGAAGGAGGTCAAGCTCCAGAAGAGCCGCTGCCGGTCCTCGGCCGGGTTCTCGCCCGATGGCGCATCGGTCCCTAGGCCGGGAAGCAGCCGGCCCAGATAGGGCCACGTTTGCAGCATGCGAGCGTGAAGCTCCGGTGGGCTGGTTCTGCGGAGCGACTGGAGAATCTCGATGAACGGATAGTAGGGGATAGCCTCGCTGGCCTCATAGCAGGAGCCGGCGGCAATGCGGAAACCACGGTTATGCACAACACGGGTGATCTCCTGCGAAAGCCGGGTCTTTCCGACACCCGGCTCACCGGTGACCAGCAGCAGGCGGCCCGAGCCGGCGGCCACCGCGTCGACGATCTCCTGACCCCGCGTGAGCTCGGCCTCCCGATCGACGAGTGGGCGAGACGGCAGCGCGCCAAGGTAGCCGGCAATGGCTAGGGAAGCACCGGAGGCCGTGACCATCGGAGCGTCGTTCCCAGTGGGAGAGCCGTTGGTGCGCCGGCCTCGCTGAACCTGGAGGACGGTGACCGGCTCGGCGAACCCCTTGAGTTGAGCCCGTCCGCGCTCACCGTACTCGACCCCCTCGACCCGGCCGGTGAGATGCGCGAGACCCTCCGTGATGAGGACTTCGCCCGGCCCCGCGAGGGCACAGAGCCGGGCTGCTCGGTTGAGGGCGGATCCGCGAAACCCTCCGTTCACCGGCACTGCCTCGCCTGCGTCGATGCCGATCCCTGCCTGGAGACCGTCGAGCCCCGAGCAGCGCTCGGCCTCCAGCCGGTCTTGCAGAGCTAGCGCGCACTTCAACGCCTGCCGTGGAGACGAGAACGTCAACAGCACCTCGTCGCCCCTGACCTCCAGCAGATCGCCGGCGCACTGTGCCGCCGTCTCACCGGCCAGAACGGCAAAGGTCTGGCTGAGCCTGGCTCCGGCCTCATCGCCCTGCTGCGCCATGAAGGCGGTGAAGCCGCGAATGTCTCCGATGACAAACGTACGGACGCCGGCCGGCGCGGATTCAGCCGGCTCTGTCGGGCCGCCAGCCGGCTGTACGGACTCCTGGGTGGCGGATGCCGGAGAATGCGGAGTCGAATCGCTCATCTGTCTCGCCTTGGGTTGCTTCAACATAGTGCAACTCGTTCGCGGCCCGAGGCAGGATGAGCTACTGAATGGAGAAGGGGGTCAACCGATGGGAACCATCCGAGCGCACGAATTCACGAGCCTTGACGGAGTCATCGACACTCCGGTCTGGACGATGGACTTTGGCTACGACCCGGCGATGGGACCGGACATCGGCAATCTCATGTCGAGCTGCAATGCCATCCTGCTGGGACGGAACACGTACGAAATGTTCCAACCGGCATGGTCGGTCCGGACGGTGGAAGATGACCCGGGCGCTCCATTCATGAACGATTCGCCGAAGTTCGTCGTCTCATCCACGTTGAAGGAAGCCACGTGGAGAAACTCCAAGCTTCTGGGCCCCTACAGCGCGGATTCGGTGCGGCGGGTCAAATCGGAGGTCAACGGCGGCATCTATGTGAGCGGCAGCTCAACCCTGGTTCGGGCGCTGATGACAGACGGGCTGCTTGACGAGCTGCACCTATTTGTCTTCCCGCTGACTCGGGGTTCAGGACCACGACTCTTTCCTGACGGCGTACAAACCACATGGTCGCTCAATCGCAGCACGACGTATACGAATGGAGTCCTCTATCTCGTGTACACGTCCTCCACGACCTAGCCAGGCTTTGCGCTCTGGCAGATTTCCGCCGTTCCTCGGCATACGCCCCTCGCGAGCCCACCAAGGACTGGTCCCAGAGGCACCATCCCCGCGGGGAACGAGACTCGACGGAGTGAGGCCGGGAGAACAGCAGCGCTGGTGGTAGAGATCCAGGCAGTCACGGGGCCATTCAGCTACACGGGGAAATACATAGCGGCGGCGCTGGATCGCCGAGGCGTGTCGGTTCGGGGTTTGGTCCGGTCGGTTCCTTCCGATCCCGGTCCGGTCGACTGCCGGCCACTCAAGTTTGACGATCCCGATCGGCTCGCGGCCGATCTCGAGGGGGCCACGGTCCTCTACAACACCTACTGGATTCGGTTCGAGCGTGGCGGAATGACGTTCGCCCGAGCCGTGTCCAACACCGGAGCGCTGGGTCGGGCTGCAGCTCGCGCCGGCGTCGCTCGTATCGTCCATATCAGCGTGAGCAATCCCAGCTCCACCTCGCCCTTTGCCTACTTCAGGGGCAAGGCGGCCGCCGAGGAGGCCATCCGCGCCTCCGGCCTGCCGGTCTCCATCATCCGGCCCACCCTCGTCTACGGCACGGAAGACATTTTGATCAACAACATGACCTGGCTCCTGCGACGCTTTCGGGGCTTTCCGCTGCCTGGCGGGGGCGCCTACCGAGTGCAGCCCGTCTTCGTCGAAGACGTGGCGGCCCTGGCGGTATCCGAGGGAAGCAGTCGCGATGATCGCACCATCGACGCGGCGGGACCGGACGTGCTGACCTTTGGCCGGCTCTTGCGGATGCTGGCCGCCGCGGCAGGCGTCCGCGCTCTCCTGGTCCCCGTACCGGTATCACTGAGCCTACTGGCGGGCCGCCTGCTCTCGGCAATACTGGGCGACGTGCTCATCACACCGGAGGAAATCGGTGCGCTGATGGCGGAGACCCTGGTTTCCAGCTCGCCTCCGGCCTGTTCGACGCGGCTCGAGGATTGGCTGGCGGAGAACGGCGGGAGGCTCGGTAGCCGCTATACCTCGGAGCTGGACCGCCATTGGAGCCGTCAGCCCGGCGTGTCTACACCTCGACCAACAGCTCCTTCAGGCCGCGAATGATGTAGCCGGGCTTCCACCGCGGCTCGGAAACGAGGCGCAAATCGGGCGCCTGCCGGAGCAGGGCGCCGAACGACGCCGTCAGCTCAATCCGGGCAAGGGGCGCACCCAGGCAGAAGTGGATGCCTGCCCCGAAGCTCAGGTGGCGGTTGTCGGGTCGGGTCAGGTCGAGGCGGTCTGGTTCGCAAAAGCGTTCCGGGTCGCGGTTGCCGGAGCCGAAGAGCAGCGCCAGCTCGTTGCCGCGGCTGATCACGGTGTCGCCGATCTCGATGTCGTCGAGCACCCATCGTTCGAACATCTGCAGGGGCGTGTCGAACCGCAGCAGCTCCTCGATGGCGGAGCGCAGGATCTCCGGCTCATTCCGAAGCCGTTGAAGCTGATCAGGGTGCTGGAACAGCGTCCACCACCCGGTGGTGGTGGCGTTCACCGTTGCCTCGTGCCCGGCGTTGAGAAGCAGGACACAGGTGGAGATCATCTCCTGCTCGCTGAGGCGATCCTCCTGCTCGTGGGCCGCGATCAAGCCGGTGATCAAGTCCTCCCCGGGCGCCGTTCGCCTTCGCCGGATCAGGTCTCGCAGGTAATCGGAGAACTCGATGCTCGCCTGGACCGCGCGCCGGGCGCTCTCCTCGGTCGGATTCAGCTCGAACATTCCCGTGATCCCGGCCGACCAGGGCCGCAGCAGATGGCGGTCCGCTTCCGGGACGCCGAGCATGGTGGCGATGACGGCGACCGGCAGCGGCTCGGCCACGACCGTCAAGAGGTCGCCGCCGCCGTCCTGAACGAGCTGCGTCACGAGATCGGAAGCAAGACGTTCCACCGTGGGCGTCAGCAGCTCGAGGCGGCGCGGCGTGAAGGCCTTGGTGACAAGCCGCCGGATGCGCGAGTGGTCCGGCGGCTCGAGATCGAGCAGGCCGTTGTTGTTCAGCGTGTGGAAGGGCTCCTGATACGCGGGCGGCGGCTCGCGGCCGAATTCCTGGTGCGGAAACCGATGCAGATAGGTGCGGCCCAGACGGCGGTCGCGCAGGAGGGCGTTGACGTCGGCGTAACGCGCGATCAGCCACTGCCGGCTGGGCTCGTACCAGTGGGCCCGGCCCTCCTGCCGAAGCTGCGCATAGGTGGGATAGGGATCAGCAATGAAGGCTGGGTCCCAGGGCGAGAACTCAGGCACGTTCGCGGGCGCCGGCGTTGCCATTTCCCTACACTATCCGTCCGGCTTGGGAAGGATATCCCGCATTATGACCCTTTCGGTTCCGGAGAGCGCGTTGCCGCCGTTTGAAGAGGCGCCTACGTCTTCGGTCTCGATTGCTGTCCCTGACTTCCCTGCGGCTTTCGGATTCCTCACGAACCGTGGTGAGTCGCAAGCCAGACAAGCCAGCCGAGCGTGGCGAGACACAGGGTCGCGCCTACCCAGTTCAGTGGGACACGCAGCGACGGAAAGCGGCGCCACGCGAGCAGCCAGAGTCGGAGGAGGACGAAAACGATCAGGAGCGTCAAAAACAGAGACATGCGAGCGTCTGCTTCCCGAGGCTGCCCTCAGAGATGGAGCTGAGACAGATACCGGCCGTACGACTGGAGCGGGTCTCCGCCGTAGCTGCAGGTGACGATCGGCGGCGGTGGAGGTGGCGGCTCCGGCCCGGTTTGTGGGAAGAGGTACTCGAGGACGCCGGCCACGAGGATGTCCTGCAGCTGAAGCTGCAAACTGAAGGCATCGTAGTAGGCGAACCCTGCTGCCAGCGCCGGAACGGCATCCTCGGGACCAAGATACTTGGCGATCTCTACGAGCGCTTGACTGTTGAGTGTGGGGGCGATCTTCTGCAACACTGGCGGGTTCGCCTGGCCGGCTGAAGACGACGGCGTCGACGATCCAAAAGCTCCGGCGACGCCGTTCCCGGCGCAGCCCACGTTGAGTCCGGTGCCCAGCAGGGTGGATGAGTCCTGCGTCGCGCGGGCGATGTAATCGCAGATGAGACTCGGGACCGTGGGAGACGTCGAAAGCGACGCGGCCAATCCCGAGGGGTCGATCTGGTTGACGGGATCATCCCGCGCGTAGGCATACGGCTGGCCCGTGACCTGAAGCAGCGGATCGGATGTCAGGAAGGCGCCGGTTGCGGGATCGAGATGCCGAGCGCCGAGATCCGGCACCCCGGCATCCACGGGTGCTCCCGTGAACCCCAGCGGGCTGCCAAAGGAGCCTTTGTGGTGAACGACCGATCCGTATGGGTCGTAGCTGACCGCACCCTTGAGCGCCGCCTTGGGCGAGATCTCTGCCCGCACGCTGTTGAGCCAGTCGGTTCCCAGATAGACCGCGTGGCCCGAGCGGATCCGCTCAACCGGCAGGGCATCCGGCCCGTAGATGAGGCTATCGGGTCCCGAGACGATGCGGAGGGGCAATGTGTTCAGGCTGTCGTAGGCGTTCTTGGCCGTTCCTTTGCCGCTCTTGAGAGCGATGACGTCGCCGTCGACGTCATAGGAAAGGCTTGCCTTGTGCGCCCGGATCAGGCGCTGTTCGCCGTCGTAGCCGAACCGCGTGGACGTCGTCCCGTGGGTGGCGCTGATGCGATTGCCGGCCGCGTCGTAGGTGAATGTGGCGCTGCCCATGGCGCGAAGCTCGTCCGCCTTGCCATAACGCAGCCTTATCTTACCGATGGCCGTGAGGTTGCCGGCAGCGTCATATCCATAGCGATGACTGCCGGCCGAGGTCAATCGGTCGTCGAGGGAATATCCATAGCTGGTCTCGCCGGCGCCCGGAAGGCCGGATTGCTTGACGCCCGAGATCAGGCCGTCTCGGCGGCGGCTGATGCTGATGCGGAAGATCGAGCCCGCGAGGATCGCGCTGAGCGCATCACCGCGGTCATAGGTGCGGGTGATGGCCAGCCCGCCGGCGAGGCGTTCGGACTTGAGCATGCCGTCCGGGTCATAACCGAAGCCGGTCGTGTGGCCCAGCCAGTCTTTGAGCCGAACGAGACGGTCGGCCCCGTCGTAGGTAAAGGCGACGACGTGGCCGTAGGGGTAGGTGAGGCGGGTGGTATTGCCGTCGAGATCGTAGGCATAGCGCACCGTAATACCTGCGGGATTGGTCTCAGAGGTGAGGTGTCCAAATCCGTCGTAGCGGTACGTGCTGTTGGAGGCCCCGATCGTCACCCGGGTGCGGCGACCGGCCGCATCGTAATGGAAGCGCACGTCGCGGCCGGCGTCGCCCGCGTAGGTGATGGTCGAGACGGATCCATCGGCCAGATAGGCGTAGGAGGTCAGCCGTCCGTCACCGTCACGGCGCGTGGCGACCTGCCCGTCCGAGGTGTAGGTGTAAGCCGTCCGGCGCTTGAGCGGGTCGACAATGCTCTCCGGCTGATTCAGGTTGTTGTAGGTATAACGCCAGGTGTGGCCATCGCCGTCCGTTAGCGACACGGTGTTGCCGTCGGCGTCGTGGCCCCATCGAACGGTGGCGCCGCCGGGCCGCACTATCGACTCGAGCTGTCCGAGGGGCGAGTAGACATAGGTGGTCGTGTGCCCGAGCGGATCGACCGATGCGACCAGGTGATCCATCAGGTCGTAGCGACTGACGACCACGCGGTGCAGTGGGTCCTCGACTCGCGTTACGTTCCCATCCGCGTCATAGCCATAGGTGGTCCGGTAGAGCGCAGGCTTCATGGCCTTGCCCTCTCCATCGGGTCGGATCTCCGACGTCAGTTCTCCGATGACGTTGTAAGCGTCCACGGTCTTGCCCCCGTCCGGATCGACGGCAACCGTGCGGTCCCCGTAGCGGTCGTAGGCGAAGGTCCAGACGCCGCCATCCGGGGCCGTTCGCTTGACGATCTCTCCCGGATGTGACCGATCGTAGGACAGCCGGGTGACGGCCCGTGGGCCTTTGCGGCCGGCCAATTCCGTCATGGTCAGCTCGTTGCCCTCTCGGTCGTACGTGTAAACGATCGTCTCGCCGCCGGGGCGACTGATGGAGGTGATGTCGCCACGACTGTCGTAGGTATAGGTGGTCGTGTGGCCGCCCCCGTCGACGGACGAGAGCTCATCGCCGCGCATATCGAAGGTGGCTTGTGTGGTCCTTCCCGAGGGCGACGCCGTCGAGGTGATCTGGAGGGTGGCGGGATCGTGGGTGTAGGTCCAGGTCTTCGCTTCCTTGGTGCCGGCCGCGTTGGTGGTGCTGACCAGCATGCCCGTGAAGTAACGGTTGATGGTCTTCAGCCCTCTCGGGTCCGTCACGGTGGTCTGATCTGTTCCGTAGGTGAAGGAGGTGACGCCACCGGCCGGATCGGTCTGCTTCTCGACCCGTCCAGACGAGTCGTAGGTGTTCGTGGTGGTGCCATCGAGTGGGTTCTTCATGCTGAGCAGACGGTGAGAGCCGTCGTAAGTGAATCGCCAGACGCCGCCGTTGGGCTCCGTTACCGTGGTCAGATTTCCGTGCGTGTAGGCAAACCGGCAGGTCCGGCCTCCCGGGTCGACCACGGTCGTCAGATGCGAGCCGGCATAGGCCAAGTGAAGCGATCGTCCCATCGGATCGGTGACGGTCCTCAGGCGCCCATGCGCATAGGAGAGCGAAGTGGCGTAGCCGTTGTGATCGACGACTCGGACCAGCCGTCCCGAGCCACGATTGAACACATAGGCCGTGTTCGTCCGGTCCGTGAGCGTCAGCGTGTTTCCTGAGGTCGCGGCGAGCCTGGCTAGCACGCGTGCCGGAGCCGTATAGCCGCCGCCTGAGGGAGTGAAGGTGAACGACGCGCCCATGGGCATGTGAATGGTGACTGCTCCGGAGCTCGGGTGGATGGAAAGCGCCGCGTCGTAGGTGTGCGACCACCCGTAGCCGAGGGGACCGTTTGTGCCGTGGTTGAACGACGAATAGCTGTGGCCAAAGCTCAGGCCGCCGCCCAATCCGGGGACCTCGAGGTCGTCGAAGAAGTGTGAGAACTCCCCGGTTAAGCAATTGACCGGCAGCCCGGTGTGACAGGCAGTTGGGAACTCGATGGGCGACGGTATGCCGGCCTGTTCGGCCGGGCCCGGCTCACTCGAGCCGAGATTCACGCGGTCGGCGGTGACGAGGTAATTCGGATACGATCCGCCCAGGATCTGGACGGCTCCGGTGGTCCAGAGATCATTGGCATTGTCGAAGGCGAGCGCCGGGCCTCCGACGGTCAGCCCCAGAAGGTTGCCGCCGGGCGTGATGCGCCAGGTGGCTCCGGCTCCGGGAATCCCCGTGCTGGTGTCTTGGCCCGAGCACCAGAGGTTACCGTCGGGGCCGGTTACCAGACTCTGGCACGTGATGGAGCCATCCAGCCGCGTGAGGACTGGAACCCTGTCTCCAGGGCGAATCGAGAGCAGGCTGTCGACGGTCCCCGGCAGCGCCGACTGCCCGGTGGTACCGACGGCCCAGACCCGCCCGAGCGGCTCGCTGGTCATGGGGCCGGCGAATCGCTGGGCCGTCTTATAGGTATGGAGAATCCGGCCCGTTGGCGTCATGCGGAAGATGAGGCCGCCGTCGGAGCCCCCGCTGCCACAGGCAGAGGTGTAGTTGCCGTCCGCCCAGATATTGCCGTCGGAGCCGGTGGTTATACCTCCCTGGAGACCCCGGCACTCCCCTCCGCCCGACTCTGTCGGATAGATCGCAAGCCGTCCGGACATGTCCAGCCGGTCGATCCCGGTCGTTCCGGCGAACCACACTGACTGACGTGGGCCGGATACGATCTGACCGCCCCACGGCGAACCTGCAAGCCCACCGGCGATCGGGTACCTGGTGAACGAGCCGTTCCGGAAGCGGTACACATCGTCATCTGCTCCCAGGAACCAGAGGGCGCCATCCGGCCCCTGAGTCACGGCGCCCGGCGCAGGGTCGAGCCACTCGGAGGGTGGCCGTGTGGAGTAGATGGTGCTGGCGAACCCAGGCGTGACCTGGACGACTGAAGCCAGGTAGACATCCTCGAGCCCGTTTGGAGCCAGACCGACGTCGAACGAAGTTGCGTACAGGCTGCCGTTCTTGGCCCGAACCAGGCCACCCGGCTGCAGAAACTGCGGAGCCACGGGTGTGACCTGGAGATGGCCGTGCGCCGGCTTGGCCGCGTCGACGGTGGGGAAGCCCGAGGTGCAGGGCTCGTTGGAAGTTGCGGCGTACCAGATACGGCCATCCGGGCCGCCGGCCAGGCCAGGGCTCCAGCCGGATACTCCCGGAGTGGTGCGGCCTTGCACGGAGCCGCCGCTCGAAAGCCGGTCGAAGGTGTCGGCGCAGCTCGCGGAGGTCTGAATGGGAGAGGCGGCCACGTACATGGAGCCTCCCGCCTCCACCATGCCGTCCAGAAAATCGCCTCGCTGGCCGGTCGTGATCGTGCCCGTGGTGCCGCCCGCGCCCTTCACGGCGATCCGGTCGTCGATGCCGTCGGAGATCCAAATGGAGCCCCCCGGGCCGGCCGTGATCGACCCCAGCCACCAGTTGTCGACGAACTCGGTGGAAGAGCCGTTTCCATTGGCGCCGAACGTGATGTTCAAGGGCTCCTGCACGATGGTCGGCGGGCTGGAGGTGGTGACTTTCAACAGCGCCCCGCTCGGCGTCGCCGAGGATGGCGGGTAGACATTCGCAGCGACGTAGAGGACGCCGTTGATCACACCCGTCTGGAACAGATCGAAGCCGCTGTCGCTACATCCACAAACCGTCACCAGCGGGTACTGTTTGACCGTGCCGACGCCGGAGCCGCCGACCGATGCCCGATAGAGGTTGCCGTAGGCATCCGTGAACCAGAGGGCGCCGCTGACGAACGAGAGCGACCGCAGGTCCTCGCTGGCCGCCTGGGGCACGGCGAAGAAGGCGACCGTCCCCTTCATGGACACACGCCCCAATCCCGCTCCCCCGCTGCCGTTCCAGAGAAACCAGATGTCCTTGGCAGTCGCCACCATGCTGCTGTTGGAGTCTGCCGGGCCGTCGCCGTAGGCGTCGGTGGCCTGAAACATGGTCTCGACGCCCTTGGGAGTCACTCTGGCGATCACCTGGTTGCCGGCCAGCCACATGTTGCCGTCGGGGCCGCGCACGACGGCCGAGCCGAAGGCCGTGTCCGGTGAGCCGCCGATGACGGCCGAGGAGAGAAGGCCGTTTTGGGGCGTCGGATCGACGAGCCCGGGGGCTCCGGTCGAGCCGGCACCATCTCGGTGCGCCGGAGCGGCCGAACGGTTCGGGGCCGCGGGAGCGAGACGGACGGCATGGCGCACGCAGCCGGATCGGGGAACCGGCCTGTGGCAGTGGGAGGGCTGGGGCGGACGAGGCAGTCGGGCCTTGGACGGAAGGCCCCAGTTGGGCGCCGCGGTCAGGGCGACGCGAGGCGGCGCCTGCCTATGGGAATACGAAGTAGCAGAGACCGCCGCCGCGGAACGCCATATCGGGAGGAAGAGTGAAAACAGCGCGAGGCCAACCGCAAGTCGACGCACGGCGCGACCCCTGCGCGCCTCGCCCCATGGCCTTCCGGAATGCTGCACCCGGCCGTCTCCTCCCGTCAAGGGTCATTCTAGAAAATGCGCCCAAAAACTGACAGCAGAGTTGCCGGCCGCGTCGACCGCAGCGCTCGCACGAGGTGGGTGTTCCGGGGTTCGCAGGCGACCGTCGTGCTCCACGACACGTTATCTCTCCCCTCGGCGTGCGGCCGTCGTCAGGCCTCCAACGATCCTCGTGGCCGGCCCGACACGGTTTTCCGGATTCCTGGTTGCCCTGAGCTGCCGTCTACGAACTTGCCGCCGATGGCGCGTCGGTGCTAGCTTGGCTCGGTCTCCGTCGTCCTTTCGGGAGGGAAACATGCGGCTCCGTATTCTGGTAACCGCGGCACTTGTCGCGACGGTGTTTGGAGTCATGGCTGCTGAGGTGCAGGCCGCTCCCGCCACCCTCGCGTATCGGGCGGTCAAGGTCGGCATGGGCTCACTTCGATATCCCTCCGTGGTCGGGATCAGCAACCAGGGGAAAGTCTTTGGCTTCTATGGTGACAACAACGGCTACTCGCATCCCTTCATGTACGTGAGCGGCAAGATCGTGAACCTGCCCGATTACCAGGGCGCTCACTTCGGAATCGAGAGCCTCGCGACCAACGGCCCCGGGATGATTGCCGCCACCGGTTGCGTCAAGAGCGGCTGTGCATCCGCCGTTCCACTGGTGACCGGGACCACAGCCACGGGAGTCATGGGATGGGTGGTCCTGCCGCCCGTCGACGGCATGGCGTGGTCGTCGAGCCGGACGGGCTACGCTGCCGCCATCAACCGCCCCGGTTCCATCGCCGGTCAGGAAACGGTCAAGGGAAAGAGCTTTCCCGTCGTGTGGGCCCACAACAAGTCCGGGTACGCACCAACGGCACTGCCGGCAGCCGGGGTCACCGACCCGACGGGGCAGGCAATCGATCGCCGAGGCGACGTTCTCGGGAGTGGCGGCATCGCCGGCAAAGGCTATACGCTCGTGTGGTTCTGGACTGGAACCAAGTACCTCGCTCCCTACCGCCTCACGTGCGGGACGTTCGGGGGTGCCATTCTTGCCGCCATCCGATCCGCCCCGATTCGCTCCGGACCGGTGAAGGGTGGATGGCGCATCACCGCCGGGGGAAAGTGTGCCGAGACCAAAGGGTACTCGGTCATCTGGCGCCTCGTGGTGAGCAAATCAGGCCGCTTGGTCAATGCGAAGGGTCATCCGCTGAAGCATGCACCCGGACCAATGGTGCTCGGCACGCCCGGGACCCCATACACCGGTGGTGTGCACGCATTTCTGCCCGACGGAACGCCTCTTGGAGAGGCGTGGACCGCCAGTCCGAAGCCGCAGGAGGATGCCGAGCTGTGGTGGGGCAGTCACTATCAGCCCATCAACCTCAACACGGTTACCTCCGGTTTGGGACACGACGTTCTCATGGCGGCGTTGGCGGCCAATGCGCACGGTCAGATACTGGCATCGGTCCCGGACCAGACGAGGGCGTACATTCTCGATCCCAAGAAGTAGCCGGCTGAGCGCCTGCAATCCACCTTCAGGCGGGGTGTGATTTGATCCGCCAAATGCGACGCGTCCGCGTTGATGCCAGGCAGGCGTGCGGGACTAGGCACCCTGTGCTTTCGCCGCGTGGAATACGGACTTCGCTAACCTGAGGGCAAGGAGGCCAGGCGGGTCTCCATCATCATGGGAGGTATCGGCATGCTTGGCGGGTTCAGGGCGTTTATTCTGCGCGGCAATCTGGTCGAGCTGGCGGTGGCGTTCGTCATCGGCGTGGCCTTCAGCGCCGTGGTCACGGCGCTGGTGACGGACATCATTACGCCCATCATCGCCGCCTTTGGCGGGCAGCCGGATTTCTCGGGCCTTACCTTCACCATCAACAACAGCCACTTCCTCTACGGCGCGTTCATCAACGCGCTGCTCACCTTCCTGATCATCGCGGTCGTGCTCTACTTCGTGGTGGTCACACCCTACAACAAGCTGCGCGACCGGTTCATGCCCGAGAAGCAGCCGGCGCCCACCCGCGACTGTCCGTACTGCACCAGCAGCATCGCAGTTGCCGCCACTCGATGTCCGTTCTGCACGGCGGAGGTGCCGGCAGCAACCGCGTAGCAAACCTGCCTGGACTCCGGGCCGCGGCTTTTGCCCGGGCGGCTAGGAATGGGTGACGGTGATGAGCTCCGCGGTGTAAGCCGGAAGCGCCGTCTGCACCGCCGCTCCATGAACGTGGACGGACACGGTCCGAATCCTGGAAGTCTTGGGACCCAGCTGGAGCGCTCGAGCTTTGAGTGGCCCTTCCATGCCACGAAGCAGGGTGTGCAGCTGCATCACGTGGACCGGTGAGGGATTGATCACGAATACGTCCATTCTGTCCTTTTGACGCAGGGCATACGCGTGAATCGAGGGAGCGGCCTTGACCGCCAGGAAATGAGCGCCGGGCCGCAGACCGCGGCTGAGCAGCCGCAAGGCGATGTAGGTCGGGAAAGGCTGGTCGGTCGAGGTTTCTGGTCTCTGACCGTCGGTGAGCAGCCCGTAATCGCCATAGTCAAGATGTCCGTAGAGTGACGCGCGGTTGTTGCCGGTGGTGTAGGCGCCATTGTGGAGCGTCCACCACATCACCGTGGCGGCTCCGGACGAAAGGCTCTCCAGGTAGTCCTCGACCAGAAAGAGCCCGTTGACCAGGCTGGTGGTCTGCTTGCCGGGATTCGAGGAAACTGAATTCGTCTCCGTCATGAATATCGGCAGGTGCGAGCCACGGCGGCCGCAGCTTGAGACGAGATCGGCACGTAAGAGCCGAAGCATCTTGCGCAGCGGATATCGCGACGACGGTGTCGAGCCGTACGGAGAGGCAAGCAGCCGGGCATCGCTCTCCTGACCCGGGTTCTGGGCGTACCAGTGGACCGATACGAAGTCGATGAGGCGGCAGGTTCGCCGCAACACCGTCCTGTTCCACTGCTCCGGTCCCTGGCCGTCGGGCCAGTTGCCGGGCGCCGTCACCACCACGCCGACTTTGACGCGCCGATTCACCCTCTTCATGGCCCGAATAAACCGGACGGCATTGGCGCCGTAGGTCGCAGGGGAGTGGCTCCGGTGCAGATCAGTCTCCCAGCGCGCGCCGTAATAGCCGTTCCCATAGACCTCGTTGCCGATCTCCCAGTAGGGGACCGCCTTGGGGGCAATCCGGTCGGCGTGGGCGACCCAGGCGGCCGCCTGCGCGGGTGAGCCTCCGCCCTTGCCCGAGAAGCTGCTGCCGTAGTTGACCGTGACGATTGCCTTGGCATGCGCGGGTTTGACCACGAGGCGAATGAACCGATCGAAGCTCGCGTTCGGGTCCGTCCCGCCCGTCTGACCCGGCACGACCGAGTTGTTCCGCCAGTCGTACTCATCCGCGGTCGAGCCTCCGGGAAAGCGGAGCAGGGTCACACCGGCGGCGTGGAGACGGCCGGGTATGACCCTGTCGGTCAACGAGCCGTCCCACGCCGCGGTGTTGACGCCGATGGAGCGCTTGGCAACCGATCGACCCGGTCGTTGGGCATGGACGATCATGGTGACTCGTTCGTTTCCCCCGGCCGCGCGCAGCGCCGTCTCCCGGAACAGGGCCGGAACAAACGCGATCAGGCAGACGAAGGAAAACGCGGCGACCGGCCGTATCGCTCGAATCATCCTGCGCTAGGAGCGAAAGGAGCGGACCACTTCCCCATACCATTCACCGCTGGATTTGGGAATCCGCTCCAGGCTCGAACGATCCACATAGACCAGGCCGTACCGCTCCCGTTCGTCGTATCCCTTCGACCACTCGAAGTTGTCCATCAACGACCAGGCGAAGTACCCCGAGACCGGCGCATCCTCGCGACACGCGGCGGCCACGGCCCGCAGGTGCTGCTCCAGGAACTGCGTGCGATGCGAGTCGTGAATCCGGCCGTCGGGACCGATCACGTCGTGATAGCCGATACCGTTCTCAGTCACGTACAGCTTCTTGATGGGGTAATCCTCGTGCAGCCGCTTGACCGTCACCCGGAGCCCATCGGGGAAGATCTCCCTACCGTTGTCGGCCCATGGGCCCTCCTTGGGCGCCTGCAGGGGCTCGCCATGGGGGCCCGAACGGATGACCTGCCGCTCGTAGTAGTTGACCCCCAGGAAGTCGATCGGCGCCCCGATGCGAGGAAGATCGTCCTGAGCGCTGTCTGGCAGCAGCTCCAGCAGGGCGGTCATGTCCTCGGGGTAGGAGCCCCGCAGGACAGGGTCGAGAAACCAGCGGTTTCGTTGGCCGTCGGCCCGCCGGGCGGCGCCGCGGTCGGCTTCGGAGTCGTGCAGGGGAAACATGGGATAGAGGTCGATGGTGATGCCGGCGTCGGCCTCCGGGGCCGCAGCTCGAATCGCCTCCATGGCGTAGCCGTGCGAGAGCAGGATGTGGTGGGCCGCCTTGACCGCCCCCGCGTCACCGTCCTTCAATCCGGGCGCGTGAACGCCATACCCGTGTCCGAGCCATGAGGAGCACCATGGCTCGTTGTGCGTGATCCAATGTCTGACCCGGTCGCCGAGTCGATCGACGACCACGCGGGCATAGTCGCCGAAGACGACTGCCGTGTCTCGGGAGTACCACCCGCCTCGGTCCTGCAGCGCCTGGGGCAGATCCCAATGAAACAGGGTCACGTAGGGCTGCACTCCGACGTGCAGCAGGGAATCGACCAGGCGGTCGTAGAAATCCAGGCCCCGCTCGTTGACCACTCCATCCCCGTTGGGGATAATGCGCGGCCAGGCGATCGAGAAGCGATAGGCCCTCAGGCCCATCGCCTGGATGATGGCGATGTCCTCGGGATAGCGGTGGTAGTGGTCGCAGGCGATCTCGCCGCTGTCTCCGTTGAACACGGCGCCCGGCACGGCGCAGAAGCGATCCCAGATGGACTCACTACGACCGTCTTCCCGCACCGCGCCCTCAATCTGATAGGCCGAGGTCGCCGTGCCGAAGACGAAATCCTTCGGGAGCGACTCCTTCAGCTCGGCGGCGAAGTCACGGGCATGTTCTGCGAGCGCCGGCTCGTCGGTGACGTGAATATCGACGGAGGTGACTGCCACAGCGTGTGCTCCTAACGAAGGTGTGGAATCGGTGCGCCGGCTCTGATTAGGTGCTTCCCGGATACAGGTGACATCGCACGGACCGTCCGCCGCCCTGATCGGCCAGCTTGGGCGTCACCTGTCGGCAGATGTCCATGACGAACGGACAGCGAGGCGCAAAGCGGCAACCCGGCTTGGGGTTGACGATGGCCGGCACCTCACCCCGGGTGGCCATGCGCCTGGTGGCGAGGCCCTCCTGAGGATTGGGAACGGCCGAGAGCAGCAGCTGCGTATAGGGGTGCTGTGGCTCTCCGAGCACGTCGTCGACGCGCCCCTTCTCCACCACGTGGCCGGCATACATGACCAGGATGTCGTCGGCGACGTAGCGGGCGCTGGCGATGTCGTGGGTGATGTACAGGAAGGCGAGGCCCTGCTGCTCCTTGAGGCCCAGCATCAGGTTGAGAATGCCGATGCGGATGGAAACGTCGAGCATGGAGATGGGCTCGTCGGCCAGGAGGACCTTGGGGTCCACCGCCAGGGCCCGGGCGATGGCCACCCGCTGGCGCTGGCCCCCCGAAAGCTGGTGCGGAAACACGGACTCGAAGTAGCGCGGCGGCACCAGGCCGACCCGGGTGAGCAGACTGTGGATCCGAGCGGATACCTCCCGACGCGGAACGACGTTATGAATCAGCAGCGGTCGCGCCAGATGGTGCCGGATGCGGCGGACCGGGTTCAGCGAGGAGAAGGGGTCCTGAAAGATCATCTGCACGTCGGAGCGGTAGCTGAGATTCCGGCGGCGACCCCGATCCCTGACGATGCTGCGCCCGTTGAAGATGATGTCGCCGGTCGTGGCCGGGTAGATGCGTGCCAGGAGCCGGGCCACGGTGCTCTTGCCGCTGCCGCTCTCTCCCACGAGGGCAGTGATGTGGCCGGGCCGGAGGACGACGTCGAGGTCGTCCACCGCGTGCAGAATCTTGCGGCCCGACCAGAAGTTCCCTCCCACGGTGAAGTGCTTGGTCAGGCCGCGGGCCTCGAGGATGGCCTCCGTGGCCGTGGCGGTCTCGGCGGGCATGACCGTCATGCCCGTCCCGCCCGCGGCGTCGACTCCGGATAGAGATGACAGGCCACCGCGTGACCGGCCTTGATCTCGGCCAGGCGCGGCTCGATGGCAGGACAGATCTCCATGCGCTTGGGACAACGAGGATTGAACCGGCATCCCGAGGGCGGCCGGCCCAGGTCGGGAGGCGATCCGGGAATGCCGGTCAACCGGCGGCGCTCGCCGGTAATGCTGGGGAAGGACTCCATGAGCCCGACGGTGTAGGGATGCGCCGGGTGGTGGAACAGCTCCGAGGCGGGAGCGAACTCGGCCACCTTCCCGGCGTACATGATGGCGATCCGGCTGCTGAACTCCACCAGCAGCGAGAGGTCGTGCGTGATGAAGAGCACCGCGAAGTTCAGGCGCTTCTGGAGGTCTTGGATCTGCTGCAGAATGTCTCGCTGCACCACCACGTCCAGCGCCGTGGTGGGCTCATCCATCACGATCAGCTCCGGCCGCAGCGCGAGGGCCAGGGCAATGACGACGCGCTGCCGCATGCCGCCCGAAAGCTCGTGGGGAAAGCCGCGCAGCCGGCTGGGGTCGATGCCCACGAGCCGCAGCAGCTCGGCCGCGCGCTCGAGCGCCTCCCTCCGCCGCAGCTTCTCGTGCGTCTGGAAGGTGTCGACGAACTGGTCGCCGATGGAGATCACCGGATTGAGCGAGTTCATGGCGCTCTGGAAGACGATGGAGATGTGCCGCCAGCGGTAGGCGCGCATCTGATCGATGTTGAGGGTCAGGAGATCCTTGCCCTGGAAGAGCACCTGGCCGCCGCCGATCTCGGCCGGGGGGCGCAGGAGCCGCAATATCGCGTGGGCCGCCGTGGTCTTGCCGCATCCTGATTCGCCGGCCAGACCCACGATCTCGCCCGGCTGGATGTCGAAGGACACGTTGTCGACCGCCCGCACCACACCCCGCGGCAGGACGTAATCGACCTGCAGATTCTTGACCTCCAGCAGTGACGTCATGGCCGCGCGCTCATCCGGCCTGGCGTCCGGTGATCGCCGGCTCGTCGGTCAGCCCGCCGGTGACGGGCGTGACAGGCTCGTTTCGGTCGGACGGCACGGCTCGGGCCCCGGATTTCCGCTTCTTGCCGCGACCGCCCGTGACCGTACGCAGACGGGGGTTGGCCAGCTGATCGATGGTGTAGTTGGTGAGCGCCAGACCGGTGCCGAAGAGGGCCACGGCCAGGCCGACGGGCACAAACCAGTACCAGGCGCCGATGAGCAGGGCATCGGTCTGCTGCGCCCAGTACAGCATGGCGCCGTAGCTGGCCGCGGTGGTGTCGCCCAGACCGAGGAACTCCAGGGCCACCTGGAAAAGTAGGGCAAAAAGGGTGGCGCCGATGAAGTTGGCCACCACCAGCGAGGTCATGTTGGGCAGGATCTCTTCCACCACCGTCCGTCCCCAGGACTCGCCCGAGACTCTCGCGGCAAGCACGTAGTCCTTCGCGCGCAGGGAGAGCATCTGGCTGCGAAGGACACGGGCGCCCCACGGCCACGCGGTGCAGCCGATCACCAGGGTATCGACGACGTCGGTGGGGATGCTGCTGCCCCGGGCCAGCGTGGCGAGCACGATCAGGAGCGGCAGGGTGGGAATGATCAGGACCACGTTGATGAAGAGCGAGAGCCCGTCGTCGATCCAGCCGCCCAGATATCCCGCGGTCAGGCCGATCAGGCAGGCGAGCACGGTCGCCGTCAGACCCGCGAGTACCGCCTGCAGCAGCGACGTCCGTGTGGCGACCAGCAGCTGCGAGAACACGTCCACACCCAGCTGGCTGGTGCCCAGGAAATGGTGCCAGCTGGGGCTGAGGCTGGCCTGGAGGGGATTCACGGCCGTGGGACTGTAGGGGGCGACGAACGGTCCGATGATGGCCATCAGCGCGAAGAAGGAAAGGATGCCCATTCCCACGATGGCGCGAGGGTCCTGGAGCAGTCCGCTCAGGAAGCCCAGGCTGCGGCCGGAGGGCGCCTCCAGGCCGGCTTCTGCGAACTCGGCCTCCTCGATGGCAAGGTTGGGTGTGCCCACGGCTAGCGCTCCTGCCGCACGCGCGGATCGAGGCGGGCGTACACCAGATCCGCCAGGAAGTTGGCCAGCAGCACGGCGCCCACGATGAACAGCAGGATCCCCTGCAGCAGTGGATAGTCATTCTGCAAGGCGGCGTTCACCAGCTCATTGCCCACGCCGGGGTAGGAGAACACCTGCTCGGTCAGCACCTGGCCGCCGAGCACAAACCCCAGGCTCATGGCGAACCCGGTCACGTTGGGCAGGATGGCGTTGCGCGCCGCGTATCGGAGCATGACCACTCGATCGCTCAGTCCCTTGGCCTCCGCCATGGTGATGTAATCCTCCGACAGCGTCGACACCATGACGTTGCGCATGCCCAGGATCCAGCCGCCGATGGAGGCGATCACGATGGTGCCGGCAGGCAGCAGCGCGTGATAGACGACGTCCCGGGCGAACGGCCAGGTCAGATGGATGACGCTACCTGAGTAGGCGTGGGTGGTGGGAAACCAGGGGTTCTGCACCGCGAACACGAACACCAGGATCAGCGCCACCCAGAAGTAGGGGAATGCCGAGGTGAAGAGCATGACCGGGGGAAGCACGGTATCCAGGATGCCGCCGCGCCTCCAGGCGCTGACGATGCCGATACCGGTACCGATCAGGAAGCTCAGGATGGTGGCGATCCCGAACAGGAAGAGCGTCCAGGGCACGTCCTGAAGGATGACCGTCATGACGGAGGTCGGATAGTGGCTGTACGAAATGCCCAGATTGCCTTGAGCGAGGCTGCTCACGTACGACCAGTACTGCTGAAAGACGTTGGCGTTCGTCTGGAAGCCCAGCGCGGCTCGCAAGGACCTCACCATGGCCGGCGTCATGGTGCCGTTCTGGGCGTATCGGCCGATGATGGTCGAGGCAGGATCGCCCGGCATCAGTCGAGGAATGGCGAAATTGAGCGTGATCGCCACCAGGAAGCTGACGATGTAGAAGCCCAATCTTCGCAGAACGAATCGCATCTGGTCTCACCCGGAAGTCGTCATGGCTTGGTCGTAACCGGCAGGCAATCCGGTAGCTGACGGGGGACCGGAGTGACTCCGGTCCCCCATCATCATCGAACGTTTCTGGCTAGCGCCTGTGGAGGTGCAGCACCACGTTCTCGACCGTCCAGGGCTGGTACGGCGAGCCGATGTCGTAAGGGTGCTTGGCCGAGGGGAACCCGACCACGCGGGACGTGTTGTAGTCGTCCCACCACGCGCCCTCGAGCAGCGGGACCGAGGGGACCCACTTGGCGACCTGCCGTTCGATGCCCTTGATGGCCGCGATCTGCTTGGACTTCTTGCCGGCCGCGCGGAACTTCGCCAGGTCGGAGGAGATGACCGAAGCGGCCTTGCCGATGCCGGACTTGCCCGTCTTCAGGCGCTCCCAGTCACCACTCCAGGCGTCCTGACCGACCGGCATGTAGTTGGCCGGGTCGAAGGCGCCCTGCAGAACGGAGTACGGGTTGGGGGCCCCGACGTTGGTCCAGGAGATGTCCATGTCGTAGTTTCCCGGGACGATGCCGTTGTTGAACCAGTCGCCGAACTGGAGGCTGTCGTCGGCCTTGGCCTTGATGCCGATCTTGTCCAGCTCACTGGCGATAAGGACCGTGTCGCGGTCCCAGTCGCTCCATCCGTCGACGGCTCGGACGTAGAAGGTCTTCTTGAGGGCGGACCGTACGGAGGCGCTCTTCTTGGCTTTCTTTATATAGGACTTGGCCAACCGGATGTTGCCCTTGTTGTTGAGGCTGTGGATGATGGAGGGAACACCCCAGGTCTTGACGTACTGGGGCTGGATCCACCCGGCGTTGGCGGGCTTCTCATACTTCAGCTCGCCGGCCTTGGACAGCGCGTCGCGGTTGATGGCGACGTTGATGGCCCGCCGGATCCAGACGTTGTTGAAGGGCGCCTTGCCCATGTTGAGGTAGAGCCCGACGATGTTGCTGGTGGGGCTGTACCAGTAGGCGTTGTGGCAGTGGCACTTCTGCACCAGGGCCTTCTTCGCATAGTCGACCTCGGTGCCGGCCCAGTCGATCTTGCCGGTTGAGGCGTCGTTGATGAAGGCGGTGTTGCCCGATTCGGACGGCACCACGATGTTGCTGATGTAGGGCTTACCCTTCTGCCAGTAGAGCGGGTTACGCACCAGCTTGTAGCTCTGGGGGCTGAAGCTGCCCACCTTGTAGGGGCCGGTGGCGACGGGGTTGGTATCGGCGAACTTCGTGGGATCGCCCACCTTGCTGAAGATGTGCTTGGGGACGATCATGAACGTGTCGCCGATGGTGTAGAGCAGCCCGTAGTTGGGGGCCTTGAAGTGGAAGGTCACCTTGTCGCCCTTCCGCGTGACGCCCTTGCTGTTGAGCGCGCCGGACAGGTTCGTGGTGTCCCAGGCCGAGTATTTGAGAGCCAGCTTGACCGAGAAGAGCACGTCGGCGGCCGTAAAGGGCTTGCCGTCGTTCCACTTCACGTGCTTGCGCAGCGTGAAGGTGAGGGCCCTACCGCCGTGGCTCCAGTTGTATCCCGTCGCCAGCATCTTGGTGATCTTGCCGGTGAGGTAGTTGAAGTACAGGAGCGGCTCGTAGATCAGACCCTCGGCGAAGTAGGTCGGGTGCTGACCGGTGGCCGGTTCGAAGGGGTTGAAGTTGTCCGTCCAGTTGCTGACGGGGGCCGGGTTCACGACCAGCGTTCCCCCGTGCTTTACGGCTGGGTGTGCCGAGCCGCGTGCTGCCGAAGCGGCCTGCGGTCCGAAGACCACGGCGGCCAGCAGCAACGCCGCGATGGCTCGTACTGGAGTCGAGTCGAACTTTGAGATCATGGCTTTCTATGTTCCGCCTTTCGGTATTCACTCGGTGAATCGATGGATCCCGATACTACGGGCGCCCGTTCACAGACGCGCGCCATGAGTGGCCGATCAACTACCTTCTACCCCGTCACCTCCTTTTCAAGCCCTCGCGGCTCGTCCTCAGGAATTTCGATGTTCTGCGGAAGAAGCGCCGCCGAATCGTGTTGCGGCCGGCGGAGTCCCGGTAATGTCCCGTGACCGATTCCGGAACTCTGCTACAAAGTCTACCACCGAGTTTCTCGTCCGTCAATAGGGGGAATCGGCGCGGCCCATCCTGGTGCCGAGCTGGCGAGGAAGGGCCTGAAACCGGCTGAATGCCGGTGACACGCAGCACTTGTGCCTTCAAGGCTGGGTGCCGTATGGACCAAGGGACCGTCTCGGCATGCCTTCAGCACCGGCCAGGTCGCTGCTGTTTCCGGCCCTCTCCGTAGCCGTCGTGGCCACTGTTCATAGCCAGTCGTGGCACATGCCTGTACATACCGTCCCGTGACAAGTCTCGACAACTTTGCCATAATGGACACATGGAAGACGGAGGCGGCAACGGCAGAAGAAGCGCCCGGCGTGAGGGCGCTCGTCCCACGGTGCGCGACATCGCCGCCCGGTCGGGCGTGTCACGCGCCACCGTATCCCGTGTATTGAACGGACGGCCCGATGTGGCCGCCGCGACCCGGGAGGCGGTGCTGCGGCACATTCGCGACGACGCTTACTCCACAAACCGCATGGCCAAGGGCCTCTCGAGCGGACGGACCGGTCTCATCGGCGTGACCGTCCCCTACATCAACGCCGAGTACTTCATGGAGATCCTCACCGGCGTGGCGCAGGCGCTGTATGTCCATGACGCGCGTCTGGTCGTGTGTCCCACCGAGCACGAGCATGACCTGGAGGTCTCGCTTCTCGATCGGGTCATGCACGGCACCACCGACGGCGCCATCCTGATCCTGCCGTCGGAGTCGAACCAGGAGCTGCAGGCGCTGCGGAGTCGCAGATTTCCGTTCGTCATCATCGATCCGTCACAGGCCCCAAGCGACGACATCGTCGCCGTCTCCTCGAACCATTGGTCGGGCGCGCGCACCATGACCGAGCACCTGCTCTCTCTGGGGCACCGGAGAATCGCGGCCATTCGCGGCCTCTCGTGGATGACCGCCTCCAACGACCGGCTGGCCGGGTTCCACTCGGCCCTCATCAGCGCGGGGCTGCCGCCCAACCCCGAGCTCATCGCCGAGGGCGACTGGAACGTCGGCGGCGGCCGGACGGCCATGGAAGAGCTGCTGCGTTTGGAGGAGCTGCCCACGGCCGTCTTTGCCTTCAACGACAACATGGCGGTCGGAGCGCTGGACGCCATCGCCGAGCACGGCCTGCGCGTGCCCGAGGACATCTCGGTGGCAGGATTCGACGATACCAATGTCGCCGGGGCCACGCGGCCCAAGCTCACCACCGTCCATCAGCCGCTCCACGAGATGGGCCGGATCGCCGTGAGCCTGCTCTACCGCACGCTGCAGCAGCAGCCGCTCGACGCGACGCATGTGGAGCTTTCGACCCGGTTGATCGTTCGGCAGTCGACGGGCCCGCCTCGCCGGTAGCCGCATTCGGACAGGCGCCTCGGCGGCCTGTTAGTGTCTCGCGCGGGCGCACGTCATCGCGGAGGCGGGCGGGCGGCCTCGTCCGGCAGGGTTGGGGCTCGCCGAGACCGTGTAGCCTGAACCGTAGAAGCCGTCATGGCTCGCGGGCCCGTAGCTCAGCGGTCAGAGCAGGGGACTCATAATCCCTTGGTCGCTGGTTCGAATCCAGCCGGGCCTACCAACACGAAATTCTTCATTTGGCTCGTGAATCCGCCGAGAACGAGGAGATCGCCAACTGCATCATGTCTATCGTGAAGTGGCGGTTTCTGGACCTGTACAGTGTTTGTACAGTAGCCAGGAACTGGAGACTTGCAATCATGACGCCACATGAATGAGATACGTCTAAGCGTGAGCATGCCTCTCGACTCCGAGGGCTTCCTGAGGCGCAGATGTCAGTCGTGCTCGCGAGAGTTCAAGTGGCTGCACACGCCGGATGGCTCAGCCAACGCGGTTGCTCCTCCTCCTGGCGGTTATTACTGCCCCTACTGCGGAATTCAGTCGCACGAATGGATGACCGACGCCCAGAGTGCTCTCGTGAATGAGACGGTTCAGCGCGAAGCAGTGCAGATTGCCCAACGACAACTCAACCAGGCAATGAAAGATGCCGTGCGAGGCTCAAAGTTCCTTTCGTACAAGGAGTCTCCGGGCAAGCCAATGCCAGAACCACACCCACTATCTGAAGACGACGACATGAAACGGATCGATTTCCAGTGTCACCCTACTGAGCCGATCAAAATCGAGGAATCGTGGAGTGGCAGCCTCTACTGCTTGATTTGTTCCGCGGAAATCACTGTGTAGCGTCCGCGGTAGGCGGAGCCACACGGTTGGCGAATGTCGCCAACCCTTCCTGGACCTTGTCCCAGAGTTCGGCAATGGCCTCATTCACGATCCGAGCCGCGTCCATCGACTCGACGTCGGCGGCACGCTGCTCGATGTCGGAAACCATGTCGGCACCGCTCACTCCCGCATGTCCACATTGAACGAACGCGGAGATAAACAGGCGCCCATCGCTGCGGAGCTCAATACTGCGGCTGACCTTCAGTTCGTACTCCAACCGACCCGGCTGACCCGAATAGATCCGGCTCATGCGAACGTGACGAAGGACTTCTTCCGTGGCATAAGCCTCCTCACCGAACACTTGAAGAAGATTCCAAGACGCTTTGTCATCCTGTCGGTCAATCTCAGCATCGGAGCGAATATCCAGTAAGAGCTGATTGACTTTTTGGAACTCCTGCTGGAACTTTCGGATCAACTGTAATGCGGTCTGCCGCCTACGGTCCTGCAGGTCGCGCTTGTCGAGTTCTTCCTGAAGACCAAGTCGAAGACGTTCAAGGATTCCCGCAGCGACCGGTTTCCGCGAGTCGCTCTTCAATGTCAGCCAACCCGACAGGTCAGTCGAGACCTCGTTCATGGAAGGTCGATCACTCGGGTTCATCAGGGTCATGCGATCAATCAGACGGTCGAGTTCTGCCGCGAACGGATGGGGCCGTAATGTGGATAACAGAAAGTCACGCTGCTGAATGCCTTGATGTCCCTCCGGAGGAAAGCGTTGCTCAGTGGCCAAGACCCACAAGGTCTTGGCCAGGGAATAAACGTCGGCACGCATTGGGTCCGCCGTGTCTGGGGCGACGATCATTTCGTACGGGGCGAAGTGCAACGGTCCCATTGGCCGATTGCTTCGTGTCAGCTCCTCGACATCCGGGATATGGACGAGGCCAAAATCGCCAACGAGCCAGTCGCCACCGAGCGCATAGAGGTTGCCGGGTTTCACGTCCCGGTGAGCAAGGTTGTGTTCACCATGGACGACCGCAAGAGTAGCGGCGATGCGGGCGACAGCCTGCACAACCATCTCGAGGTCAGCATCCTCCAACTCTGCCTCGATCGGAGTCGCGAGTGGCATTGCCAGCCATGCACGATTTTCACGTGATGGCGACTCCGGAAGGTTGTACTCGAGCAACGGCAGTACACCGGGAACACCAGCTAGCCGTTGGAGCGCCTCGATCTCGTTACGAAAACGACGGTACGGTTCACCGGCTGCTCTTGCCGAGTTGAGAACTTTGAGGGCAACTGTATCGCCACCCCTATGACTCGCCCGGTAAACGGTCGCGTTACCGCCGGATCCGATCTCGTCTTCGATGACCCAATCGGCCAGTTTCACAAGTACCTCCTGGATTAGATGCAACGAACGCCTGTCCTATTTTCGCCTCGCGGTCAGGTCTTCGTTGTCAGTCCAATTCCCTGCCCATCTCACCGGCCTGAAATAGTGAGTCCAGCCGCCGCGCGGCGTCACGTTGGAGTTCAGGGGCCATGTGGCTGTAGGTGTTCGCGGTGAGGTTGTATGAACTGTGTCCGAGGATTTCCTGTACAACCTTCATTGGCACTTTCGCGAACAACATCAAACTCGCGGCGGTATGGCGCAGCTCGTGTAAGCCGACCTGACGAATACCGAGCGCGGACAGCTCAGCCTTTAACTTGTGATGAACGTTGGTGGCGTCGAGCGGTGTCCCAAGATCTCCGCAGAAGATCAGGTGGTTGTCATGCCATTCCGCGCCAAGGAGACGACGCCGCTCGTCCTGCCGTGAATGATGATTCATCAAGGCCTCGGTCGCGACCTCAGTGAGGTCAATCGTTCGCCGGCTCTTCTCCGTTTTGGTATCAACGAAGACAAGGCCTTTCCCCGGCTGGCGTTGGACGGCCCGGCGAATGCGCAGCGTCTTCGTCGCGGCATCGAAATCGTCCCACGTCAGCCCGAGCGCCTCGCCGATACGAAGACCGGCTGTCCCGAGCACCACCCACAACGCATGCAGTGGCGAGTCATGAGACCGTTCAAAGAAATCGCGAGCCTCTTCCGGTCGCAACCAGCTGTGGGCCTTGGCCTCGACACGCGGTGGTTTCGTCCAGTCGATCGGGTTTCGCGGGATGACCTCCCATCGCACGGCATCATTCAGGGCGATGTGCAGGACTCGTCGCGCGTGCCCAACGGTGGCCGGAGAGAGTCCGTCTTGGAGCATCCTTCCATACCACTGCTGGATGTCGGCAGGTTTTAGCGCTGCGAGCTGAAGGTGGCCGAGATGCTTGTTGATACGACGAAGGTTGAGGTCGTATGAGATCAGCGTTGATGGACGGATACTTTGCCGTACTGTCCCGATCCACTCACCGAGATATTCCGCAACGGTCTGATGTGTGATCTCTCCGATGCGTCCTTGCCGCTTGGCAACCTTCGCATCTTCAAGCGCCTGAATCGCCTCCGCTTGTGACTTGGCGTAGATCACCTTTCTCTTCGGCCCGTCGGGCGTATCGATGGTGATTTCCGCAACCCAGCGTTTCGGTTCGCGTGTGCCATCGGCGCGTAACCGCCCGGCGCGCTCAAAGACCGTGCCTTCGTTGTTGGCTCGTCGGCGCGGCATCAGTTCTGACCAACGGAAGCAAGGTGGGAATAGTCGGGACGCGTCGCTCTCATCGTCTGCATCGCCTGCATTCCGCCAGCTGCTCGACATCATCAGGTCCAGCGCCTTTCTTGCGTGAGCCGGAGTCGTTCCGACAATCCGCGCAGGTGCCGGAGAAATCAACCTCGGTCCACCAGCCACATTCGCGGCACCACCAATAAATGCGGAAGGGGTTGCCATCCCCGCTGGTCGCCTTCGTCATGACGACACCTCGTGCTCAGGCGCCTCGACAAAGGTGCCGATCGGTTCACTGTCGTGACTGGCGCTGTCGCCATGCGGCTCTCCCTTGACCGGTACGACGTGAGCGGCCACGAATCGAATGGAGCTGGCGCGCATGTGGTCGTTCCGTGAGGAAACGCCCGCCTCGATTCGCCCATCCACAAAGACCGGATCGCCGATTTTGAGCGACTCGGCCGCACGCTGTGCCGCAGCTGACCACAGGGTAATGAAGTGGTAGTCGTTGCGACCGTCCCCGGAAGTTGACCGCCGCGTACTCATCCGCAAGAAACAGAAAGGCGTCCCTGATGCCGTTCGCAAGAACTCGGGTGAATGGCTGACGTGACCAAGCAGCTCAAACCGGTTGACCATGTGACTCCCTCCTGCATGTGAATCGACAGTGAGGAGTCGCAGAAGGTGGCGCCTTGTTACACGGGGACGTTGTTCGCGTCGTCGGTCTCGCTTTCAGTCAGCAGTGCTCGTGCGTGACGGCGAGCGCGCAGGGCGATTTGCCGGAGATTGTTCGCGCTCACGCCGAGGAAGCGAGCGAGCTGCTCTGGCTCGCCCCCAAGGAGATAGAGGTGCGTCACAACGCGCCGGTGGCGGTCACTTAAGCGGCGAAGGAGCGACGCGACCGTCAACTGGTCGACCGTCAACTGTGCCGGGTCCTGAGCACCGTCGTCCGAGAAACGCTCGTCGTTCTCGTTGATGTAGTGACCGTCACCGACGTGCACATCGCTGGATCGATGCCGCTCCTCCCGCTGATGCCGGCGGTTAATGTCACTGCAAGCTCGCGATGCGGCCCGGATCAACCACGCCTCATTGGAGTGGATTCGTTCCCCGGATCGTCGAAGAAATCGGAGGAAGGTGTCTTGTACCGCGTCCTCGGCATCTGCTTCTGAACGCATGCGGCTTCGGCAGAACCGCTTGACCGCCGGTTCATAGCGCCGCACGATTGCCGCGTCGGATTCAGAGACTGGCTCAACACGAAGTTCCATTGTTGGGCAGTCGTTCGGCTCCGCGAAATCATTACAGGGGTCGTCGTGGGGCATGACCGGCACGGTATCGAACGGATGTTCGGTCGGTCAATGCCGTGTCCGCAGACACACAGATGAGAGCGCGCGACGCGACGCGAACCGGTCAAAACCCTTGGCGCGGCCGTCCGCAAAGTCACCGAGCCCCCCAATCCCTTCACCGCGCCAAGGTCCAACCCTCGCGCCGGCGGAATAACAATTTTGGCGATATGGGAGCCGGCTTCCGGCTGCCATGTCGCTCCGCTGTGCCGGCGCGAGGGATTGGCAAAGCCAGGAGAGTCAGTGACCGGGGCATGAACCCATTGGGGACGGGTCGGGCGGGAATATCGAGCCAAGCGGGCGAGGTCAGCGCGCCCTGAAGCAGTCGCTGAGCGAAGGGGAGACGGTGCGGCGCGACCAGCGGCGACGAAGTGAACACGGTCTCCCCGAGAGCGATATGACTGCTCAGGATCGAGCACGCGGACTTCGCACGCGACACTCCTTTTCTGGAAACCGCTGCTCATCGACTCGCTCGCCATCCGATCACCACGATCGCCCCCTTCTTCGTCAATGCCCGCGTCCTTGTTCGTCACTCTGCTGCCGCGCGTGATTGCTCCTTCCGCTTGCCCCTCCCCTTTGTTCTCCTCGCGTGCTTTGCTCCTATTCATGCCCTGGTCACTGACTCTCCTGCTGTCAATCCGATTTGTTTGTACCGATACGTTCTTGTTCTTTTTCTGCTTGCTTGGCCCACCCACTTACCGATCACCGCACCCCGCCTCTTGCCCCGCCCGGTACGACACCCCATCCGCAAAACATCATCAAGATGTGTGGGTGGGGTGTCGGGCAAATGACTGTTCATTTGAGGGCGGGGCAATGTGGCGCCATAAGGGTAATTTCTCTGCCTTAATGGGTGGGCCGAGCGAGCAGGAACGTCGACATGGCGCGTGTTCATTTCCGGTGAATACCTGAGTGACCACGCATCCACCACCACCGCAGCCGGTCAAGAGTGGATGGTTCGGGGCCATGAGTCGCTCCGACGGGTTCGACCTGAACAATGGCAGGACGCGAGCGGAAGACGGATCGGACAGCGACATACCCGGTCCGGAGCTCGCGCAGCTCGTTGGGATTGACGTGATAACTGTTCTGCTCGCGCGCGCTCGCCATCCCGGTCGGCCCCATGCTCTGCTCGATTTGGATCGACGCTTCCCAGCGCATCCGAGTACCGAACTGCGCGGCGATCACCTCGGCGTCGGCGGCTTCAATCCGGTGGGCGACGATCAGGCCGGCTTGGAGGACGGCCTGACGGATGTTCGTCGTCTCGGGGATGTACTGAGTCGAGACCAGCGTCGGCAGCAGGCCTTCACGTGCCTGCAGGAGCAGGTCGACGATCTGGTCCGCTTCCGGCAGCGCCGCGAACTCATCGAAGACAACGAGCGTCGGAGTGAGCTGCTGTCCAGATCGGATGGCGCCGATACGACGGGCGCATTCCTGCTTCAGATCTTGGGCGACGACTCTGCCGAGTAGCTCGACGTCTTCGCTCGCGGCCGTGGCCGGCAGATTGACGTACACGACGGACGGTGACGTAAGGACCCGCGGCCAACTCAGGACTTCGCGGGCAGTATCGGGGGCGAGGAGCAGGTCACGAAACTTACCGTTGAGGAGCGCCATTAACCGAACACGGAGTCCTGCAATCCCGTCGCCGACAGCGCCGCGCTCTTCAGCCAACACCGTGAGCTCGCGGTGATAGGGCTCGCCGGCACGTTGACCGATTTGCCGCATGCGGCCGGGGATCAACCCTTCGGTCAGTGTTGCCAGAGTGATTGGCCCGTCGCCGGCTTGTTCCATCGCACGGACTACGGTGGGGATGACCATCATGGCGACGTGCTTGTAAAACTCGCCGCCTGACGTGCCGTAGTTGAAGATGCCGGTCAGCTTATTGGTGATGTCTGCGGCACTGCCTGTGCACACGTCGTAACCGATGGAGCCGGGATCGTTGGCATCGACGACATGGAGCGAGAGATCGTGGACGGCTGCGAGCGACTCGGCGATGTGTTTGAGACCGCCACCGCCCTTACAGTCGACGATCACGACGCCGAAGCGCGCCGCACAAACGCCATCGGCAATGCGCGCGATGGTCGTGGTCTTGCCGCTTCCGCTCGCGCCCGGAAGAAAGATGTGATGCATAAGCTCATGCCTTTCGAAAGAGAAGATTTCTCGTGTTTCTCGGTCGATCCCGAGCGCGATCCGTGGCGTCGAATCGCTGTCAGTTTCTGAAGCGGTCGTTCGCGCAGTCGTTCGCAAGCCCGTCGTTGCAAGCATGCGCAGCTCTGTTCTCCGTTGTTCAGCGCGCAACGCCGGCATGACTCCGACTCGTAACGCCGACGCCGCCGCTGCGCAAGCCAGCACCAAAACAGGACCAAGGAGCGTCTCGATGGTTATGCCGAGTAGCAGATGAAGCGACGGGTAAACGGGGCCGATGCCGATGTAATGAAGGACGTTCTCGGTGTTGGGCCATGAGCGCCATAACCAGCCGGGCTCGACCACGACATGCGCGGCAAGGAAGAGGACAGCACACCCTGCACCGACGGCCCACCGAATAACTCGGGCCGGTCGAAGCGCCTGCGTGAACCACCAGAAGCATCCCGCCCCGATGAGTGAACCGGGATCGCTGACCGCGATGATGGTGCAGGCGACCATGCCAAAGACGCCGAGGTCATGGATCACACGCTGGGCGTCGCGGTTGTACGCGAGACCGCCGGCCTTCACGGCCAGACCTTCACAGTAATCAGGTGGTCGGCGTACTCGCGAGCGACTAGCGTGCGCAGCCGTTCGGCGATCTTTGCGGTGGGGACAAACCACCAGACGTGGTCGTATGCCTCCGCGGTGTACGCGCGAATGATTGTTCCATAGTCCCGGGGGGCCTTCTTTACGAGATCAAGTTCAAGGGCGATCCGCTTGCCGTCGGGAAACGAGAGCAGACCGTCCGGGATGCGTCCGCGCCCGATGTCACGTTCGCCTGCTCGACGTGCGCGATGCAGCTCGCCACGGATCTCTCGCTCTGTCGTGACCGTTGCTGCTGGATGCTCTGCTTCCAGCTCGCCGAGCAGGTCCACAAGTTTCAGACTGTGGTTGACCTGTGACGGAACGATTCGAGCGGGCGATATTCCCAGCGCGACCAGACTCGCCCCGCGGCTCGTGACGCGGAGAAGCCGAGGCTCGTTGAAGAGCCATGGATCACTCTGCATCAGACGCAGGTCGATCAGCTTGGTGACACGGCGGTAGGCGGCACGTTTACCGTGAAAGAACTCGCGCTGGATCTGGTCGATGGTCATGATCCCGTGCCGACACGTGCGGGTGAGTAACTCGAAGTCGCGCTCGGTTAACTGCCAGGGAGCGCGGCGCCGATACGTGTGAAGCTCGGCTGTGGATGATGGTCGGGTAGACATTGGACTGAAGTCGCCGAATTAGGCGGCGTCGTTACGAGGTGAGACGTCACCGCCATTCGCGTTCTTTGCCGATAAGGACTCAACGTACGCCTCGAGAGACGCTCTTCGGATGCGGGTCAGCCGCCCGATGTGCACGAAGTCGATCACATGCTGCTTGTTCGCCATGACGTAGAGCTGGGCACGCGATACCTGCAATAGCGCACACGCCTGGGAGACCGTGAGTAGCAGCGATTTCTCCGACGTCTTCTCGTCGATGGCCTCGCCGTCGGCAACTAGAGGCGCCATCGGATGAATGCCAAGACGAGCTGTACGGCGAGTCGGAAAACGGTGAAGGCGATTTGGATCACCGGCCAGGGTCCAAGGAACCAGGCGACGGCGATCACGAAGAGGATGATCAAGGTAGTGGTCATGACTTTCCGTCTCTGTCTGTGTCTTCGTGGATGAGCGGGAGCGTGAGCGCGTGGTCGCACTCACGCTCCCCGTCAGGCTGTTTCAGCCGTTGCGATGAACGGTGTACTCGGCGTCGAGGACCGTCACGTCCTTGGTCTTGGGCGTTGAGGTCTTCTGCCGATGTGCGTGCGCTGCCGCCATGCTTGCCATCTCGACATGCTGAGCCGTGTAGCCGAGAATCTCGTTGGCAGCATCGTGTTTTCTTCGCACGAGCTCCGCATAGCCTTCTGCCTCCCAGTCAGTAGCGGACGCCCGGTCAAGGGCATCCGCCCACAAAAAGGCGAGAAAGACAACGACAGCGACGAGTGCAATGAGACAAAGCGCAATTTCGAGTGGTGTCACGGCTGCGCCTACTGACCGAACGTGGCGACGCGCCGTGCGATCTTCGTCGCCGTGATGCGCTCAAGGCCTCGGATGTACTCCTCTGCCTCGGGCACGGAGTCGATGAGGAAGTTGTCGTGATTGACAGCGATGGCGATACCGGTCCGGGCGGTAGTGCCGACGTACAGCTCCGCTTCGATCCATTCCGCCGTGAAGTCACGTTCCTGCTTGAGGGTCGCCAGCGCAGTGGACTGATTGCTGTTCGACCTGAGACTCGCCAGGAGTCCAGGACGGCGTTGCTGAATGTGATTTGCCATTTGATATGTGAGTCCTTTCGATCAGATATTGGTCGCTGAACTGAGCTCCTTGTCTTGTGCTTTCCCGATGCGTCCTCCTGCGCCTGTCATCGCGGTAGCGTTCCGGACCGCTACCGTCGCGTCCATCTTCAGGACCCGACTCGGGAATCAGCTAGAGCCATTGAGACAATTTGGTGAATGGAAAATTCAGATTTTTCGAATCTGCTCAATCGCGCTCTCGCAAGCAACACTCCCCGCGACGCCGACAACAAGCCGCCGACAGCGAAGGGACTGCGGGAGTACGCCGGTCTCGCGACAGGGACGCTCAGCGATTGGCGAACAGGGAAAACAGCCGCACGACCGTTCTCGACACAGGTAGATGACGTCATCGCGTACTTCGAACTGGAACCCGCCGAAGGGGCAAAGTTCCACTACGCGGCGATGGAATGGTGGCTGACCGAGAACCGGAAGGTTCTGACCGATACCGAGGACCGAAGAGTGGTGACTCGCGTTGAGGAGCCCAGCGACTCATTGCGGCAGGCGGTTGCGATGCTAAACGCAAGACTTGGCGGCCGTCTGCCCGTCAACTTAGGCGCGGGAAGTCCGCGCGAAGGACGACTCGCAGTTACCGGAACGCGGAACGTGATGCGCTTCATCTCGGAGCTATTGCGGACCGCTGCCGAAGAGAAGCCGCCGTTTGTGTTGGTGTCGTTTCAGTCGGGTCCGCCGCTGTGGCTCTTCGCCAATTACCCCGACGAAGCGCGAGAGATTCGCAAACGTGCTACGGAAGTTCGAAGAGCCGGTGTCGACATTCATTCGCTCTGGCACCGTGCTGACAATGCGCTCGATCAGTTCAATGCCATTCATTGCCTCCTTGGTCTTGAAGACACAGGAGGTGATGACGACGGAGTCCACGCCATGGGCGTTCTTCAATTCGAAGAGCAGCTCTTACCTTCGCAGGTTGTGGACTTGAGTGAGTGGGTGACCACGGCCGACCCGGTGCATGACCTACTGGTCACGCCGAACGAAGCTCTCATCATGCTGGCGCGCTCGCCGCAGGAAGAGCCTGACTCGGCGCTCTACATCTATGACCACCGTCAAGTTGTCCTCCTGGCGAGACACTTTGAGGCTATCCATTCACGGTCCGCGGTACTGATTCCGTCGCCGATCGACACGAACGAGTTTGGTGATTTTCGCGCTCCGCCGCTGATCAACCGGATCGGCTTGCACGATCACCTGTATACGCTGCCGCATCCCGAGGCCGGCTACAAGGTGCGCAAGGCGATGCGCGGGAAGCGCGACTTGCTCGTAACTGCGGCGGAGAAGCTCAACACTGAGGCCTTCTATGAAGGGCTGCACGTCGGGGGGCGATTCACTGACGTTGTGCTCGAGAGGCAGTTCCTTGGACTTAGCAAGGCACTCAAGAATCCCGACGATGTGTACCAGCGTCAAACCATGGTTCAAATGATCGAGAACCTCATCGTCTTGGTCACCGAACACCAGGATCAATACGAGCTGGTGATCATTCCCGAAAACTGGTCGAGGCTGCCGATCTATCCGCACAACAGCTGCTTCTTCTATTCCGGCGATGGCTCTGATGACGCTCGGCTCACGGTAAGGGTCGGCTGGCACAACTTCGAACAGTGGGGTGCCGCCGTCAATATTGCTGCGTCAAAGGATCTGCTTGAGCGCTGGAAGCATTGGGTCTTAGGATTTCGCGACTTGCCGATGGGACGTCCGGCTGCATTGGAGTTCTTGAGGGCACAGCTGAAGGCGCTCCGACGTTGATGTCAGGGACGATGCGGCTCGGCCCCACTTTCAACGTCCGGTGAACTCTGGTGCGGGACCGGACGTTGGCTAACGCTTTCATAACATCGCTGCGCTGGACATAGTTGTGTTGCACAGTTGTGTTGGACATTGTCCGCGTGGTGTCCGCGTCCAGGAGCTACTGTGGACGCATGGCTACCATCGTGGCTAAAGACAATGAGTACGGCAGCGTGGGCCAGGCTCTAGATTTTGCTGGCCGCTTCAGCCGCCTCTCCGGACTGAATGTGAACCCGGTCGGCCGCATTTCGTCCTGGATATTGCTGGGCGAGGCGGACCCGGAGGACGCCGAGCTCGAGCTTGAGACCGAGGCGCCTGACGTCGCGTCGCTGTATGACGAGTTGAATTTGCTTTCGGTGCACCGCCAGGGGGATCCCCTCACCGGCACCACGGTTGACGTAGAAGAAGGGGGCGACGTCTACGTTGCGTTTGAGATGACCGAGCCGGAAGCTGGATACGCGATCTCCGCAATGATCTTTCCGGTCGCGGACCGCGAGAAGAATCCGGAGCACCCGCTCGATGCCGAGGCGTTCGCAAATCGTCAATCGGTCCAGGTCGAAGTCCACGCACCTGACGGCACCGTGTCGCATCACCAGACAACGGTGCACCAAATGCTTGATGAAGCAGTCACTGAGGCCGACTACTTTCCGGAGATCCTCGATCAGACCCGAGGCGACCTTCATGGATTTGCTGGCGCTGTGTTGACTTGGAACCAAGTCGCCGACGCGGTGAGTATGCGCGAAATCAGGGGCCGGACAACGCAATGGTTACGGGACTCGATCGCCGCAATGGACAAGGTTGCAAACACTGTGACAAGCGACACGGGAGTCCGGGCCGTGCTTTCGAGCTGGATCACCGGTTCTACGGGGACACCGATGTCCGAAGGCGTCAACCTGCTGAACCGTACACTCGGTACCGCCGGACGGTTTCGCAATGAGCTCGAGCGAGAACTGGACAGCCGTTCGGTCGAACCCGTCGGGATGTAAAGCTCGGGCTCCAATTGAGGGCGTCTCTACAGCGGTTTTGCCCGTGGAGTGTCCGCGGAGCGCTGGTACGGTAAGCATCAGAATGCCAGAAAGAGGCACAGACCTAGATCGTGAGCGCAAAAGCTATGAGCTCATTCAACTCCATGACAGGTTGACTGCTGAATTCCATGCTTCGCTGGCGGCAGACGGAAGGTTCGACATGAGCAAGGTCCGGCCGAGCTACCGCGCAGTGTTAGTCGACGATGATGAACTGCGATCGCTTGCCACACACAACGTGCTGAGGAAGATCGACATTCGCACCGACATCTATAGAAGCTACATGGACGCTCGGGAGCACGCGGACAATTTCACTGATGCGATGGTCGTCATAGTTGACCTTTTACTCCCAAAGGGCGGGTGGGACATCGGACCCGTTACCACCCAAGATCGTCAGGAATGGGGGATGCACCTCATACACGAGCTTCGGGAGGAGTTCGCGGTGGCAGCAGCGTTCCTGCTCATTACGGCAGGCTGGAATCTTGGACCGATTAAACGCGAGCTCGACGCTCTTCGCGTAACACCACACACCGTAAAAACCGTGTGGGGGTTGGCAGAGGCCGCGGGGCGACTTGTTGCGGCGCAGCTAGGCAAATCCGAGACGGTGGTCGACTTCTGACCCAACGCTGACCCCAACCGGAGCGGGTCACTTGGAGTCAGGCGAACGCTTACGAACTTGAACTCGCCATCCATCTCCCTCGATAAGCGTGCTCCACGACGTTCGTAACATGCTTGGGGTCCGTCGCGACTTCCATTTATGGATCAGGAACGAATGACTCCCGAACAGAAGTTGGTTCAGCAATGGCTGCTGGATTCGCGCAAGAGGCAAGGACTGCCAGCAGCGATCGAGGATGTTGTGATCATCGCGCGAGTGGAGAAGAGGTTCAGTCGTGCTCTCGTTAGGCTCGCCAGACCACGTTGACCCGGCCTGGTTCTCTGTACCGGCCTTTTCCAACGCGCCGAATCTCGATGTGATCGATAACCGTGCTGATAATCGAACGCTGCTGGTCGACTATCAGCGAAGGCCAAACGTGACGAGGCTGTTCTTCACCGGCGAGAGCGTGAAGTCGCTGTATCTCTGCATCAGTCTGAAGTTCAGACAACGCGGCTTGAATCCTCGCTTCTACCGGCTCGCGAGCCGCGAGCCATTCCGGCAATGTGATCGCTCTATGAGCGTAAGCCGCAGCAATCTCTTCTAACTGTTGGCGATCGCTCTCTAGTTCTTGCAGACGCTCATGCCGGCCACGGAGTGCGTCTGCGTCTAATCCTCCAACCCGAAGATTTCCGAGGGCAGCAAGCACCGCCTCGCTCATGAGTGACTCTACGAATGCGGCGTTGATACTCACGCGTCCGCACCCTCGATTCGGGTAGGGATAACACCAATAGATCCTCCCGCGGTTGTGTCTCGGCGTCCCGGCGACTAATGGGGCGCCACACTCACCGCATCTGAGTAGGCCGCTCAGCAGGTATTTCCGCTTCCAGTGCTTGCCGGTCTTTCGCCTCTGAAAGAACGAAACAACCTCGTCGTACTCCGCCTGCGTGAAGATGGCTGGCCAGGCCGCGGCCGTCCGGCCACCCGTCGACAGCATGACCAAGCCCGCCACTCTTGGGTTGGTGAGGGCGCGTGTGAGTGACTTGCCGCACCATCCCTTGCCCGCAGTGGTGAGCTCGCCACTCCGGTTCAGAGAAAAGCAGATCGACCGGAGCGACTCGCCACTTAGTAGCCGCGATCGTGCTTCTCGAAGAACCGCAGCTTCATGTGACACCACAGTTAGACCATCCCGCTCGTAGCCATAGGCTCGGCAACCGCCGCCCAGCGGTAGTCCCTGCTTGCGCCGCTCTTCCTTCTGTCGTCGAATCCGCCGCGACTTGTGCTCGCTCTCCATGCGAGCGACTGCTCCGAGAATGCGCGCGTGGAGTCTGCCCTCTGGAGTGGAGAGATCGTGGTCCCCCGACACCGACGCCAACTGCACGCCCTGTCGCTCCACAAGATCGATGAACGATTCGAGCTCCCGGGGCTGACGGTGCAGACGGTCCAGGTGCCAGACGACAACCGCCCGAATGAGACCGGCCTCGATGTCCTCACACAGGCGCTTGTACTGAGGACGCGGTTTGCCGCTGTAGGCGCTGATGTCGTTGTCGGTGTACACGTCAAACAGCTTCCAGCCCTGGCGTCCGACGATGGCTAGACAATCTTGCCGCTGGCGCTCTACCCCGAGGCCAGCGCCTTCTCGGTCTTCTGAGATGCGGCAATAGATGCCAGCGGAAGGGGGCATGTGCGGAAGTCGCTGGAGAAAGGCCGGTTGTGACTCCATTGGTATGGCAAGTTACCGGCGTTGTTTGCCAATGTCAAGTCACCATGCACGTGTACCGCAATCGCAGGCCAGGAAGGTGCGCTGCCGGAGCTCTAGCGACGTCGCCATACCCCGATTGGGATTGCCTTGCTCACTTGTGGACCGTCGGAGCCGCCGCGCCGACTGACCCCCTTCGCAGCGCAGCCCTCTTTGTAGCTTGCCGCAGACTCTCGCCGTATGGGGGACGGGCGACTCCCGCTTCAGTGACTATTGCGGTGATGCGTCTTGCCGGTGTTATGTCGAAGGCGGGGTTCATGGCAGGGACTCCCAAGGGCGCGACAGGGATCCCGCAAAATGAAGTTACTTCGCGAGGGTCGCGCTCCTCAATCGGAATGAGAGTGCCATTGGTCGTTACAAGATCTAGTGAAGACGTTGGAGCCGCCACATAGAACGGGATCTCATGCGCCGCGGCCAACACAGCCAGGGAATACGTGCCAATCTTGTTTGCGATGTCGCCATTGGCTGCGACTCGATCTGCCCCAACAACCACGGCGTCTACGTCGCCTCGGCTCATAGCGTATCCGGCCATTCCGTCGGTGAGGATGGTTACTGGTACCCCAAGCACCGACAATTCCCAGCCGGTAAGACGAGAACCTTGCAGGAGGGGGCGCGTTTCGTCCACGAGCACGGAGACGTTTGGGTCGCGCTCGTGGGCCTTGCGGATGACCCCAAGGGCGGTCCCGTACCCTGCTGTCGCAAGAGGGCCAGTATCGCAGTGAGTGAGCACGTGTGATCTGCCTCGGAGCAGGTCCGCCCCGAACTCCGACAGGCGCATGTCGGCTTCTACCGATTCTTTGTGAATCGTCTGTGCCTCCTTGATCAAGGCAGTTTGGATGGCATTGATACCAACCTGACCACCAAGACTTTGGAATGTGCTTGCCATTCGCTCTACTGCCCATTCGAGATTCATCGCCGTGGGGCGCGCACGAGTGAGAATTTCGCCGGCACGCGTCAGGCGTTGAGCAAGGTCGCGCCGATCTACCGCATGAAGCCCGGCCAGCGCCATCCCATAGGCTGCCGTTATTCCGATGGCGGGAGCGCCCCGCACCTTCATCGCCCGTATGGCTTCTGCTACCTCGGCGGCGGAATCACACGAGATGACGACTGAGCGAGCTGGAAGCTGAGTCTGGTCAAGGAGCTCGAGCGCTTCGCCTGTCCAGCAGACAGGTCGAAAAGGCGGGCCGGTGCCTCCGGGCAGGTCTTTCCATGCTCTCGGAGTCAGCGACCGCCCCTCATGCTGTCAGACCGGTCAACCCAAGATGTTCCAGCAGCCCGATTAGCTGTAGTTGGCAACTCGGCACATCAGCAGCAGCAAGCACGAACCCGTGGGCTCGAATGTATACGACCCGCCCCCCTGACAGCCCCCGTGCCACGCCGTCGGCGAGCGCCCGTGAGCCGTACTCGTGAGGACCGGTCACGGACACGGCATCCGGGAGCGTGCGAGGGTCTACAACATGGTGGAAGTGGGCCACGACCCGGGCCTCGGTGACCGAATAGGCACCCATGTGGAGCAGGACCTCCGTCGACGGAGGACCGATGCCCTCGCACATCAGCTTATTGCCGTGCTGGCCTACGACCTTCACGAAATCATCCAGCGTAAGGGCGCCGATGAAGGCACCCGACGCCGTCACAAAGACGTGCTCCGACTCAACGAAGCTGATGTTTCCAGCGCTATCGAACTGGCCCTCAACGGGGCCCATGCTTTCACCTAGCTTCCTGATCAGACCGAACAGCGGCCGGGAGATTTCCCCAGCGACGCTGATCCGAGACAGCTCTAGGTCAAACCACCGGTTAGCAGCGGCACGCTGGAGGCCAATATCGCCCGACCGAACGCCGTCCCTCACCTCAGTACTGATTTGGGCGGTCGCTTGCCCGTATGGCTCGTCGTGTGGGCCACTCGTCACCGACATCCGCGTCCTGAGTTGTTCTGTCCCCTCGACTGTCGCTCTCTCTGGGGATTCGGCAGCATAATGAATCGCGCGTCGAGAGCGAACCAGCCTGACTACGTCCTGTCGAACGGCATCCGGTCGTTCGTTCTCCAGCACGACCCGAATGAGCAGTCGACTGACTTTCCGCAAGTCGTTTTCGTCGAACCCGTAGCGCGTAACTTCCTGGACACCAATGCGGAGGGCATCAAGATGCTCGAAAGCGATGGTGCGGTTTGCAGATATATTGGCACGGATCAGCCGATCAAGGACTGACGGCCCCGATCCGATTGGGCGCAGATCAACAAACAATTGGTGGTTCGCCGTGAACCCTCGCTCGGGTTCGAGCACAGAGAGCCCACCTTCGTAGAGCGCTCTAGCGAGGAACTGCGCGTTTGCCACCGTCCGTATCGCGTATTCCCGACCGTAGTAGTACGTCTCATGGAGCGCAACGAAGAGAGCCATGGTTTCGGCGGTATGCTGGCTACTTACTAGGCCGGTCGACAGACCATAGATTACCTGGTCCATAAGCGACTCGTCGTTGCCGAGGATGAGGCCCTTCTGCGGCCCGAAGAGAGTTTTGTGCGTGTTGCCCTGCAGAATGTCGGCCCCTTCTCGCAGGGGGCTCTGAAACTGCCCTCCTGCAATGAGGCCCAATGTGTGCGAAGCATCGTAAACAATCGGCACACCATCAGCTATTTCGCGGAGTTCCTTGACGGGAAATGGGAATAGATAGTTCATCAGGTCGAGGTAAAGCAGTGCCGGTCTCTTATCTCGAATCACGCGCGCCGTGGCCTCGATATCGAGACGGCGGGTCCTTCTGTCAAAGACAAAAGTGCAGCTTCGACGACCGAACAGGCGGCAGATTGTCTCTGTAAGGAAATGCCCGCCGTCCTTAGTCGCAATTCTCATCACCGTGTCGCCCGGTTTCGTTAGGGTGGCTACCGTTGTCTGCATGGCATGAATTCCTGAAAGACATCGGAACTCGACCCACGCGGCGCCAAACATCGCCTGACACACATGAATGGCGGACGCCTCCATGGCGCTGACATGGTCCAAGCCTCGGTACACGAAGTTGCCAAGGCGGGCCGTCGTTGGGCCGCGCATACTCCGATGTTCCAAGAAGTAGCGGGAATGCAGGTTCGAGGAGAGAACCGATCGAACGGCGTGCGAAAGCGCCGTCTCATTGGCCGTCAAATGCAAGACGTCATCGGCCAGGCGCTCCTCCGCGCGGAATTCGTCGAGGAGTTGCTCGACCGTCAGGATTGAGTTCAAGCTAGGCGCCGTTTCGCGTCAGTTGGCGCTCTCTTCCGCCTCGGCCTGCCTTATGGCGAACTCGAACGAGCAGCAAGCAGACCGGGGGTCCTTTCCCGCATTTTCAACTCCGCATTGCTTCCTGGTCACGCTGGCCCGGGGCTCTTCCACGAACGCTGCACGTGCCAGCTGCTCAAGCACCCCTTCGATGTATCCCTGCTCTACGCTGCAGTAGCGACAGCTGTGATCGCCCACCCCTTTCGTCGCCATACCAGAGAAGAAGCTGTTTCGGATGCTCACATTGCCTGACTCACCTGTCTCGTTGGGTGATGCGCTCCACAAACCCCACCCCCCGCTGACATCAAACTTGCACCAGTTACCAATGAGCTTAGGCATGTCTGGCTCGGCTTCGCCTATCTCCCCCAAGAACCCCACAAAGTCCGTACCAAAAGCCTCCCCCATCTCTCGACCGACTTTTAGCTGGGCGTCTGGGTCACCCGAAACGAACTCCTCGAAGAGTCGGCGTAGGGTGTTCAGATTAAAGAAGACGTGCCGTAAGTTCTTGTTCCCGTGAACCCATTGGCCGTTCTCAGCATCCAACCACAACTGGGTTATGTGCAGCGGCTCGATTCCAGCATATGAAGTCATATCGATCGGTCCAGTAGTGGCTACCTCGCCTCGCAACTCATGGTCTAATTGGTAAGCAAGCTGCCCGGCTGATTGCTTGGTCCACGCCACCGGCGGATTGAGGTCATCAAATGTCTTTGCCCAAACAGGCACGTAATGGTCGTGCTCCTGGCACTGCTTCCACAGCTCCTGGACACCAGCGATCCCCTGATCGTTCATGAGGTGGTAGATGAGACCGCTGTTTTTATACTCATCACCGTCGCCGAGTACTCTGTTGAGAACTTCGGGTCTCAGGATGCCATTTTCAATAGCGCCGCGGTCGTCTTGGGCCGATATCCTCGTGACTACGCCAATGAGATGGTCGAGGCTTCGGACGCTGTACCTAAAGCGTGCGTTGTAAACGAAGCGCAGGAAGCTCGCCGGCGCCCTTAGAAGGCCAGGATCCTTACCCCTGGCTGCATCCTCGCCCGGCTCGCCAGTAAAGCCGGGGTCCTCGCCTCCGGCCGGACGTTCTTGCCCCGCCGGGCTTCCGGTCGAAAATCGCCGCCGCAACAGTGCGACCGCGATGCAGACTTTGTCGGTCTGCCGATGCTCCCCAGCAAGGCGTGGGATGCGAATGACCCCTCCGTTGACGCGCGAAATCAGGTCGACCAACTTCGTCTCACTGGCCTGGCCTACCGTCCCCTGCTCATCCATGTCGGCGGCGTCATCAAGAGCCGAGGGCAGGTCGGTATTGCTTCCTGATAAGACGATGACCGCCCGACCTAGCGTAAGCCTACGCGCACCCAACGCCATCTCCCCGTCCCACAGGAGTGGCAGTAGGAGGCTGTAGTTTCTGCTATCACTGTCAAACTCGTCCAAGAAGAGAAGGGGAACGCGGCCCGAGACCGTTACGTTCCTGGCCGAATCCAGTGCGGACGCCAAGTCGTCAGCGTCGCGCATGCTCGCCATGTTAAAGAGAATAGCCTCTACGGCGACCTTCAGCTTCCGGGACACGCACTCCACGAAGTACGACTTGCCCTCACCCGGGCCTGCTATAAGAGCCAGATTGAGCGGTCTCGTGACGGACGCATCCTTGGCGTATCGCTCAATGGAGCGAACAACGCGTCCTATGTCCCGTATGTAACTGAAGTCAAGGGTCGCATATCCTGGCAAACTCTGGTCGCTCTTCTGGAGAGAGAAAAGAAACCGCGCCTCGTTCGCAAATCGATCATCTCCCTTAGACGTGCGGGCGAAAATAAGATCCCGGATGCGTCCCTGCGCAGTGGCGAGATCCTCCTGGCTCGGCTCAGCCTTCAGTTGTGCGACCTCGTCAGGTCCGTTCCAGAATGCGTTGCTCCGGGCACTCCGACCGAGCGTGCTGGAGCGGCGCGTCAGGCTCATGTCACTAGCCTTTGGCTGCCTCCTTCGAGGCTGTGGTTTACTCTGTGACTGCGATACGTTCGAGCCGCGGCGATGCAATCGCTACGTAGTCGCGCGTCCTTAGTTCGAGGGAGCGATCAAGCCGGGCGGCGTTAAAGTAAATATTCTCGTTGTCCAGCAGGGACGGATCGACTATCAGGACAAGATCCGGGTGAAAGGGGAAAGGCAGGACCGTGCCCGCAACGCTGCCGGCAAGACTCTCAGCCTTATCAGCAGAAGCCATCGACACGTAGGTACCACGGAAGAGATTCTTCACGGCATTCAGGTCAATGCGCTTATCGCCCGGGACGACTGCCAAGACCCACCTGGAGGTCTTCTTGCCCACCTTCACCATTACGATCATGCACTTAGCAGCTTGGCGCAGCTCGTTACCCCGCATTGGGCTGACGATGTCGGTCCGACCTTCGGCCGGATGATCGATCAGTCGATACTGTGCCTGGTGTTCGTCAAGAAGTACGATGAGCCGTGTGTAGGTATCCGAATCGTCCAATGAGCTACCTCCCTCGCCAAGTGATCTCGGATGGTGCTTGCTGCCGGCCCCGGTGGCCCACACCGCGGTCGACCCCGTTGGGAGCGAGACTGCAGGTCACACGCGCTCCGGGACCAATATTGTCTGCCTTAGCTAGATCGGCCATATTCTGTGCGAGAGAAAGATATCCCCGGCTATTGATGTAGATGCCGGTCTCACCTCGACCGCCGAAATCCGCAAACGTCCGTTCCAACGGATGTTCGTATAGGACACCTTTCACCGTAACGCGAAGCAGTGTTCCGTACTCGATGCCAAGGCTTGCAAGGTCATCGCGGAAAATGTCAGTCCAGACGTTGCCATATGGCAGATCAATATCAATGACTACACCCTCTATGGACCCGTCTTCTATCGAGGCTACGGGGTGGGCGAAACGGACTATCGCTGGGTCGTCTAACCGACGGCCCACCGCCGCCAGCGGATAGCCGGCAGCCAGATGTGCCGACGGTATTGCTACCATTTCCCTGCTATAGAATGTTGGCTCAGGCTTTCTCGGTATAACGTCAGTACTCGTGACCTCGTAGGCCTCCACATACCGATGCTCCTCGATGACCCTAGTGAGTATGCCGTTGTTCGGCGCCACGTATATGTAGGAGCCATCGGCCCGCGGAAACCCGTCGCCTGATCCTGCCCACTGTCCGCGAGCGCCACCAAGTGCGGCTCGTTCGATCCGGAGCGCGATGGAGTGGGTCTCCGTCCCGGTAGCAGGATAGGTGGTGGTGGCGAAGACCGTCCCCTCCGGGAAGAAGCGCGGGAGATCGACGATTAGGCGGCCACCCTGATCTATGTCGAAAGGGGTCATGGTATGACAGACATCGACGATAGTAAGAGATGGGCATATGCTCAGCATTAGCCCCTTGCACTGGGCAACGGAGTCGTCCGTGTCGCCCAGGTCGCTCATGAACGCCAGAATAGGTCGACTTCCGGCGTCGTTGTTGCCGCCGCGTGCCTTCTCAACAAGCATGGACTCCAAACCTCCACCGTCCATCAGCAGGAACTGATCGAAGAGGCGTTTTTCAAGGTCCCCAGGCCTCGGCCCTTCATCACTCATATCACGTTCTTTTCCCGACATCGAACCTTCCCATGCTGGCGGCTCGTTCCTGTGACCTACTACGTTGGGGCATCCCCGATCATCGACCGAATCGGGCTAGGGCTGAGACGTCCGATGAAAACGCCCTTGCCACGGGTTTTAGTCCGCGAGCGCGCGCTTTCGCATGGCAGCCCCGGAAGACATAGCATGATAGCGCTAAGTTCTGGCAACTGTTAAGGGCGGCGCCGCGCTTAAGATTGTACCCTGGGACATCTCGCGGATGGAGGAACGGGGCGCGGGGTCGACGGGACCGGAACCGGCAAATGCTTCGGTTTGCAGTCAGATCTGGGGTTTGCCATGTGTGGATGTCGCGACCCGCTGTTTGCGCGTCGTTTCTAGGCAGATGGATTGCCTCGCGCACTGCAGTAGACCACCCAGACTCGGATTGCGAAGGGCTCATGCGAAGTGGAGCAAAGCTGGACTGCCTCAGCTGTGTGGTACAGTCTTTGTACAGTAGTTAGCGTTGTCCGGACGTGTCCACCCTCGTCAAACGACGAACGCGATTGCCCCCGAATGGCGTCAGGACGCCAGCCCTAGACGATGCTGGACATGGCCCGATGCCTCAACAACGTTCTCATAATCCCTTGGTCGCTGGTTCGAATCCAGCCGGGCCCACCACCTGATGGTTACTAGATCCGAACTGGATCACCAAGAGCAGCATGCAGCATGTGTCGTTGTCGCAACGGTGCCTCGATGGGCAAGCGACGTGGACAGTAGTTGGACAGTAACCAACTGCGAAGCGGCGGCCAGCGCATGCGATTCTCGCGGGGAACCCATTGGTGGTCGCCCGAACGGCGAAGCAAACCGTCAACCACGGGCATTCGTTCAACGCGAGTCGGCGCTATTGCGCAATGTCACTGGGTGGTGAAACGGTGGATGGCCTCGTTCGCGTGGTCCTGAAACGCCGCGTTGGCCAAGTCAGGAAAGATTTCCGCTTGGTTGACCAAGGGACCAGTCAACTTGTTGGCGGCGCTGGCGTAGAACACACCACTCGACAGGCTCGGATCGATGACACCGTCGACGAGTCGCTTCGCGCCCACTTCAAGCTCGTGAGAGATACCGAGGTGGGGCATGATGTGTTTGGCCGCAAAGCGGAGCGGTAGCGCCGCGCCGTTGGCGGCTTCGGTTCCCGTGGTGTTGCCCGGGCTCACGGTGATAAAGCGGAGGTCTGGGTATTGGCGCGCCAGGTGGGCCATCCATAAGGCCCCGATGTACTTCACCTGACCGAAGGCCAGGTTCCGATCATATTTCGTTTCGGCGAAGTAGCTGCCGTCGATGACGGCCGTGAGTTCGTCTGTGGAGGTTGAAAGAAAGGCCGGCCGTTTGAACCTGAGCTTCGGAATTCCCCGGGCTGCTTCACTTGCGACGAACACTGCCACCTCGTTGAGTCGATTCTGGGCCAGGAGCCCTTCGAGGAGAACGGCGTGACCGAGAACATTCGTTGCGAACAGTTTCGTGACCCCGTCAGCGGTCAATTCCATCAAGGACTTGTTGCCGATTACACCCGCGTTCATGACCAGCGCATCAAGGGATCCGTCGACATCAGCTAGGCCTGCGCGCACCGAACCCAGATTGGCAACGTCCATGAGAATGATCTGGAAGATGTGTCGGCCGGTGTCGGCTTCCAGATCGGCCTTTGCTGTTGAGGCTCGATCTTGTTTCCGACACGCCAGATAGATGCGGCCGATCTCGGGACGTAACGCCAGCTGCCGGGCCACCTCTTTGCCGATCCCGACGTTAGAACCGGTGATAAGCACCGTCTTTCCTAAGGGAGTGCTCACGCTGATTCCCTGTTCGCTTCTGTGGACCTGTGGAGCCCATCAAGCAAGCTGAAACGGGCGTCCATCGCGATGCCTCGGACTCCGATCAACTGCTGATATTTCGGCGAGTTGTACCACTGGAGGGCTGTCTCACGGTCCGGAAACCGCACGATCACGCCTGACGAGTGCATGGGATCGCCATCGAGAATCGCCCAGTTGCTGCTGGCGAGAACCCCGGCTCCGCACTCGATCGCGGTCTTTCCAGCGTTGCCGGCGTATTTCTCACGATAGACATCCGGGTCCTTGAGTGTGAATTCAACAATGACGTATGCGCTCATATGGATACTCCTTAGCTGTTAGCCATGATTTTGCTGCAGATCTTCACTTATCAAGCCCGTTACCAAGGCGGTCTTGCCTGTAAGGGTCATTCATGCGTGGGGGTCTTCCCCTCCCTCTAAATTGGGTTACACAACCCACTCTAACCATTCAGAACTGGGTTGTCAAACCCAAATTCCTGGTAGCATTGAGCGATGGTCAACGAGACAAGTGAACGGCCACGGCTGACCCCAAAGGGAGCACTCACCCGCGCACGCATAGTGGAGGCGGCGGCCGCCCTGATCCATGACCATGGGGTAGCTGGGACCACCCTGGAGGAGGTTAGAGCGGCAGCCGATGTCAGTGGCTCACAGATGTACCACTACTTCGCTGACAAGAACGAACTCGTCCAGGCGGTGGTCGATTACCAAGCCGAAACAATCGTCAAGAACCAGCGGCAAGCACTCGTCAGCGCAAACGGCATGAAAGCCTGGCGGAAGATGGTGATTACTGCGGCGAAGCGCACCAAAGCAAAGGGTGGCTGCCCACTTGGTTCCCTCGTAGGTCAACTGGCTGAGTGCGACCCCGAGGCCCGAGCCCTCATCGCGGCCGGGTTCGATCAGTGGGCAGCCGCCATCGGCGATGGTCTGCGCTCGCTACATGCCGACGGAAAACTACCGCCCGACATCGCCCCGGACGACCTCGCGGTAACTCTGCTCGCAACGCTCCAAGGAGCGAATTTACTCGCGCAGGTAAACAGGAGCGCCCGCCCGTTCGAAATAGCAGTCGACACGCTCCTCACGCTTGTCACCGGCGAATGAGCCCAGGCCGGGTTCGATCAAAGCCATCGCCGAAGGTCTTTGACGCATCCAGTGCCGTCTGCAGGAAATCGAGAGTGAAGAGACGTCAAACAATCGGTGTGCCCATTCGGTCTTTCACAGCAGTGAATCGTGCTGTCTTTGTTCACATCCTGCAGCCGGCAAATCGTCTTGGTGCCCGTGGCCGGAACCCGCCACACGGCAATGTTTCTGATCATGCCTTCGGTAGTGACAGAGAAGACAAACTGACGTACAATGACTTTTTCTCGAAAGAGAGGTTTCAGTCCGAGAAGACGGGAGCAATGGCATGGAACCGCAAGCGGCACCGACGGTGGAAGAGCTATGGCAGATCCTTCAGGAGCAGCGAGAGGAGAACCGGGAGTATGCGGCACGGGTTGAAGCGCTGGAGGCAAGCCTAAACGACCGGGAATGCGAGGCGAAAGAGGACGCGAGGACATTGCGCCCGAGACGGAGCCCTGTGTCGCGTGTTTCACGGGCCGGTCTGCTCAAGGCCGGCGCCGCCAGCGTCGCGGCGCTGGCGGCAACGGAGATAGCCGGAAGTCTCGGCGCCCCCGCTGCGGAGGCTAGCGCATCCTACGCCGCGGGGACGTTCTACGCAGATGGCGAGTCCGGGGCAACTGTCGGCTTCAAGACCGGTACGTACACCACCGACTTCTACGGCTACGCCGAAGGTGTCCTAGCCTACGGACAAAACACCGCGGTGGTCGCGTACGGGGTGGATTCCACCGGGAGTCTCAACTATGCCGGGGGAGTGTACGGAGAGACTGCAAGTGGGTTTGGTGTCAAAGGCGTTTGCCACACACTGAGCGGTGTGGGCGTGTTCGGAACCAGCGAAGGCGGCGGCGGCGGCTACGACTCCTTTGGCGTGTTAGGCCAGTCGTATACGGGGGCTGCAGGCGTGGGCGGTATATCCGCGAGCGGAGTCGGCGTCCTGGGTCAGATAACCGGCAGCCCATACCCGCCTGACGGCACCAACGTCGCGGTGTACGGCACGGGAGCGGGTCCCAGTGGGTCGCCACTGGGGAAGATCGGCGTGCAGGGAGTGAGCGATACCAACACCGGCGTGCTCGGAACGAGTGGAAGCGGGTATGGCATGGAGGGCAACAGCTCGAGCGCGATCGGTGTGCTGGGTCAGGTGTCCGGGAGCCAGCTCCCCGCCTACGGGACGAATGTCGCGATCTATGGTACGGGAGCCGGAGGCCCCGGTTCGCCACTGGGGAAGGTCGGCGTCCAGGGTGTGAGCGACACCAACAGCGGCGTCTTCGGGTCGAGTACCGGCGGCTATGGCGTACGGGGCCTCAGCGCAAGCTCAGTCGGGGTCTATGGAAGCAGCAGCACGTCATTTGGGGTGGAGGGCGTCAGCTCCAGGTCCTACGGAGGCGTGTTCGCCAGCACCGAAGGAACAGGGCTGATTGCCGAGCAAATCTCGACGCTCACGGCCAGCACCGGCGCGTCGTGCCTGTATGCGCTGCGAATCGGTACCAACGCCACGAACAACGCCTACAACTACACGGGCCCGTTGATCTATGGCAATGACCGGCCGACGAACAGCGGCGGTGGAATGACACCGCAGTCCACGGGCCCGCTGCTGCAGTTGGACAAGAACGGCAGCACCAAGCTCAAGGTCGATGGCAGCGGGAACCTGACACTCGGCGGGAGTGTGATGCTGACGCCGACGACGGCGGCGACCGCCACTGATGGAAGCATTACACCGCCGGCTCAGGTGGCGGGCTACCTCGTCATCTCCATCGGAGGGACCCAGTACAAACTGCCCTACTACAACAGTTAGAGAGAACGAATGTGTGGCTCCTAACGCCGAATCAGTTCTCACGAAGGAGGGCGGCTCGATGGTCCGGGAGACAGTCTTAGGCCTCGCGGCCGCGGGCCTGGCGCTTACGGCCCTGGTTGGCTGCGCAGCCACGCGGTATCCGACGATTCGCGTGGGCGGGCCGCGCGTTGACCACGTGGCGAGGGGTGCCCCGGGGCGTCCTACGTCGTCGACTATTCCACATGATGTCTGGTCGGTGACGATAAGGTACGTGCGGAGGGCACCCGGCCCCGGGCGTCGGGCCACCACTCGAAATAGGTTGATGCTCCAGAGGCTCGTGCGCGCCTTCGACAGTCCCGCTCACGTCCGCCACCTTTGGTCATGGGGCCTATGCGGGGGGTTCGCTCGCAGAATTGCCCCTTCTGCCACCCTGACCTTCCATCGAGTTGGCCATGGCGACGCCTATGCATCAGTCGCCTGCGGCGGCTTCTCTGTGAGGCGTAGCCTCAACGGCATCGCCTGGGCTGGGCGCGATAGGGCGAAGGCGCGGTTCCGCGCAGTGAAGCGTGTCTTCCGGCGGATTTGCCCCCACAAGCAGTGCCGGAAGGTTGGAGCTACAGACGGCCGCGCGCCGCAACGATCCCGCATTCCTTCGTCCCACGCAGCGTGCGCCCGGCTACGGTTGGTTAGCCGGAGAGTCATCCTACCCCTCGTTTCTTTAGGGCCAAGACAGCGATGCCGGCCGGCTGGGTAAGGCGGGGTCGCGCCCTTAACCACTCTGTCGTCGTATCAGGCCGATTAGGATCGCGGCGCTCGCGGGCGTGCCGACCCTGAACCACGCCGACTTTGTCGGCGAGGCCAACAACAACGCGGGGAAGCGTACCCTGATTCGGCCCCGGGGTTACACACTGGCTGCCAATGCCACTGCAGGATCGCCGCGAAACGTCCACGAGCTCTCCCCCTGTCGCGGAATCGCACGACGCACTCGGATTCTGCTCATCGGTTTGGACACGGAGGTTACCAAGACATCGCCATCGACGTCATAAGGTCGGCTCCCAACGCCCCCGAAGTCGGACCAATTTTGGAGCGTCACTTGGCATTCTGTCGTGGCGTTACTCCCGCCGAACACGTCTTCGCGCTGGACCTCACGGGATTGCACGAGAGCGGAGTCGAGTTCTTCGTCGCCGAACATCGGAACCAGATTGTCGGCATGGGCGCACTGAGGCCGCTGAACGATGAATCCGCCGAGATTAAGTCAATGCACGTGCTGTCTGAGGCTCGTGGCCTCGGTGTTGGGAGATCGATCCTACAGGCGCTGATCGATCTCGCCACTTCGTGGGGGTGTAGGAGCGTCTACCTCGAGACGGGAACCATGAAGGCATTCGAGCCCGCGCGCAGGCTCTACCGCGCCTATGGTTTCGTGTCCTGCGACCCGTTTGACGGCTACGAGCAAACTTCGTCGAATATGTTCATGCGGCTCGACATCCCACAGGACGACACACCGGTGTAGAAGCGCCGGCCCGCACAGGGCAGAGAACTACCGCGGCCGATTTGCATGTGATCCTGAGGTCGAGCCGACCCGACGGGAGTTGAATGACAGGTCTTGATGCCATGTCCGGCGGGTTAAGAAAGGTATTTCTTCCCTTGGCAAAGGCGTGACGCTACATATATAGGAAGAGGAGGCCAATATGACGGACAGCTCAGGCCGCCTGCTCGGCAGGGTGCGGGCAGATGGCGACCGCTGGGTGTTGCGAATGGAGGACCGGTTCGAGGCAGCCATTGGCGATGTGTGGGCGGCGCTTAGCGAACCGCCGCGGCTTCAGAAATGGATCGGCGAGGTGGATGGCGATCTGTGTCCCGGCGGCATGTATCGGCGCCGCTTCTTCGCCAGCGGCTCGGAGGGGACGGGACGGATCGAGGCCTGCGAAGCGCCACGAAGATTGGTCGTGCGGCATTTCGCCGAGCGAGCGGACGAGCACCTGATCGACATATCTCTCGCCGTCGACGGCGACGGCACTCGATTCGTGGCCGAGACGTTCGAGCTGCCATCCGAGAAGCTGTTCGCGTACGGTGCTGGAATCCAGATCCACGTGGAGGATCTGGGCGACTATCTGGCGGGCCGAGAGGTCGCCAACGACGAGTCGCGATGGGACGCCCTTCTGCCACGGTACAAGGAGCTGACAGCGAGGTCGGGGATCCCGTCCTAAGCGGCGGGGTTCTCTGCCCCGAGGTGCCTCACGGAGCCAAGCCTGCCGCTTGGAAGCGAGGAGTCAGCGGGTGTCCATAGACATGGGGGGTCTTCGAGCAAGCGAACCCAATCCGGGGCGCTTAGGCTCTACGGCAATGCTCTACATCCAGTCTGATGCACCGGCCGCCGAGCGGCACGCCATGGCCTCAAGCATCAGTCCATTGTCGACGGATTGCGAGCTGCCGTTGGACGTGGCGGACGTTGCGTCAGCTCTCAGAGGCCCTTCGCCTGGTGAATGTCACGTGTGTGACGCCGCTGGGACTGCTGACCGATTCGATTTCAAAGCGGTCCTCCAGCGCCTCCTGGCCCTTCCAAAGCTTCTCGCCCCGGTCCAGCAGGATCGGCACCACGACGATGTGGAGATAGTCAATGAGGTCGGCGGCAAGGAACTCTCGGACGGTTGCCACGCCTCCGCCGATACGGATGTCCTGTCCGGGACACATCTGGCGAGCCAACGCCAGCGCATCTTCGGGAGCGGCGTCGACGAAGTGAAATGTGGTGCCGCCCTGCATCTCGACAGCCGGCCTCACATGATGCGTGAGCACCAGGACCGGCGTGTGGAATGGCGGATCCTCGCCCCACCAACCATTCCACTCATGGTCCGTCCAGGGGCCGCGATAGGGGCCGAATTTCCCCCGGCCCATGATCTCCGCGCCGATTCCGCGGTCCCAATCTCGGGCAAATAGGTCGTCGATCCCCGTGCTTCCACCGGGCTCGCCCTGCATCGCACGGAACGTGCGGGTCTGAAAGAACCAACCGTGGAGCCGGCTGCCCGCGTGACCAAAGGGAGCCTCCATCGTCTGCCCCTCGCCGGTACCGAATCCGTCGAGCGAAACGGAAAAGTTATGCACTCGAACGAGCGACATGCCGCTACTCCTATCCGATAAAGTTCGGTCGATGAAGACTCATGAGCCTCGGGTGACTGCCTGAAGTTTCATCATCATTAGCTTCTCTCTCACACGCCGGACAGATGGCCGAGACGCTAAGAGTACCGGTTCAAGCATTTTCTATCGGCATGCCCTGATGGGTGATTGCCTGCGTCCAAGCCTGTCCCTTCAACAGTAGAGCCGCAGGTTTGTGAAGCTATCGCCGCCTCAACCGGCCGCCGGTCCGCAATGGTCAAACGCGGAAGCACCCTATTCCTGGGCGGCGACTAACAGCCTGGCGATGGGCTCGAGTGCGGTCATCAGCTCGTCGAGCTCGCCCGGCGTCAAGCTCTCGTAGGGCTTGGCCGCCAGGTCGTCGGTGAGCGACTCGACGCGTTGTTTGACGGCGCGACCCTGTTCGCTCAGCCAGCCGTCATCCCCGATCAGGCCGCGATCGCGTATTCCCGCGATCACGCCGGCAATTTGCGCTGCCGGAAGGTGATGCATGCGTCCGAACTTCTCCGCCGGCATGCCCATGTCGAGGGCCAAGAGCGCGTGCGCTTCCAGGCCGCCAATGCCCTCGCACACGAGAGCCGCGATGTGCCCGTCGCCACGATGCTCACGCAGCAGAGATGCGGCATGAAACAAGCGGACCACCATGTCCTCCGGAATAGGGAGCGCGCGCAGCGCGGCGTACATGGGCCGGCCCTCGAACGGCGCGCTGACTGCCGCCTTCAGCAATAGCTCGGTGGCGCGGGAGAAGGAGGGCGAATCGACGCGATCGCCCAGGATCCGGCGGAGCGCCTTGGCGCAGCCCATTTGTCGGGCGGCGATGGCGGCCTCGGGCGTCGTGGTACGCCAGACCTGCGGAATGTGGCGAGCCACCTCACCGGGCGCGAAGTTGTAGAACAGCGCGTCCACCACCTCGGCCGGCACCAGCCCCAGGGGTGCGGCCCGGCCGGCGAAGTAGGTGTCCCAATAGTTGGTAAACCCCAGCGCGAACATGGCCTCGTTGGGCTCCTCGGCCGAGTAGGGAAGGAGACCAATCGGCTCGACGAGCTCGAACATCCGGCGAGCTATTGCGTTCATCGTCCGCTCCTAGCACGCAGGGTTCGGGCGCTCGCGCTCAACTGGACGATTGTCCCGCACCCACCTCACGGATGGCTCCGCCCGAAGCGCCGTGAATCCGCAGATGATTCAAGGCGTACGAGCACGCGAGCGTGGCGCCAATGCCGAGCGCCTCTGCGAGCTTGTGAGCGTAAGCCCCGAATTTTCAGCGGCAGCAGCCAAGGGTTTCACACCCATCGGCCGATGAAGTCACCGACACCGGCACGGATTGGGCACCTGCGGGCTTCGTCGCCCGAACGAACGCGCTCATGAGGCGTCCGTCGGCGGCCTTCCACTCGTCGGGCCACTCCGAGGAATCGATTCCGGCCTCACCGGCGGTGTAGCGACGGGTGGTCTGGATCTCGACGTCCACGAAGCCGGCATTGGTGAGCAGCCGCCGGTATTCGTCGACGTCGAGGGCGCCGGCCAGACAGCCGGCCCACGCCTCCATGTTCTTGCGGAAGCCATCGGGAAGATGCCCTTCGGAGACGACGTCGGCGACCGCGAAACGTCCGCCGGGGCGCAGCACGCGAAACGCGTCGTTGAGCACCAGCGACTTGTCTGCCGCCAAATTGATGACGCAGTTGCTGATCACCACATCCACGGAGTCGGCCGGCAACGGGATCTCCTCGATCTGTCCTTTCAGGAAGGCAACGTTGGTTGCGCCGGCCTCCGCCTTGTTCTTCTGAGCGAGGGCGAGCATTTCGTCTGTCATGTCGAGCCCGTAGACGAAACCTGTGGCTCCCACACGACGAGCGCTCAGGAGCACGTCGATGCCTCCGCCGCTTCCGAGGTCCAGCACGGTTTCCCCTTCGTGCAGGTCAACCAGGGCGGTCGGGTTTCCGCATCCCAGTGAGGCAGCGAGAGCGGTATCCGGGAGGCCCTCGGTCTCGACATCGGTGTAGAGATTTCCGGTGACGCCGTCGTCAGCGTCGCCGCCACAGCACGCTCGACCGGTCCGGGCTTGCTGGGCCGCGGCCGCATAGCGGGTGCGCACCGCCTCGGTGATGTCCGTTGTCGTCATGACTCATTCCTCTCCGGTTGTGTTTCGAGCCCCTCCAACAGCGCCAGCAGACGTCGGCCGGCTTCGGTTGCCCAGTAGTAGGACCACAGTCCCCGCTTCTCGGTCTCGACCAGCCCAGCTTCCCGGAGGATGCGCAAATGATGGCTGATGGTGGGCTGATTTTGATCGAACCGCGCGGAGATATCGCACACGCAGATGGGAGTCGCCTGCTGGGCGATGAGATCAAGCATGGCGAGCCGGCTCGGGTCGCCGGCCGCCTTGAGCTGCGCGGCGTGCTTGGCGACTTCTTCGCCGGTCAGTCGGGCCGGCACGACGGGAGCGCAGCAGGGCGTGTTCCGCTGCCGCACCGGCAGCTCGACTAAACGGGTGGCGCTCATATCAGAAGCGTAGCAGAATACATCGATGGATATCGATATTATCTACTTGACACAGAGCCTTCCCGACAACGAAAATGGAGTAGATCGACGGGAGGCTAGTAATGGCGCGGAAAATAGAGCCAAAAGACATCAACATTGTGAGTCTTGCGGCCCACCTGAGGGATGAGACGGCGGCGTGGAAGTTCATGGAAGAACTGCGCTGGCCGGATGGTCCCATCTGCCCGCACTGCGGCTCCATCGATAATTCCACCCTCATCAACACGAACGGGCGGAAGACGCGGCTAGGACGGCCGACGTATCGCCGTGAGTGGACGTGCCACGACTGCAAGAAGCAGTTCTCGGTCCTGGTCGGCACCATCTATGAGTCCAGCAAGGTCCCGCTGTTCAAGTGGTTACTCGCGCAGCACATGATGTGCTCAAACAAGAACGGCGTGGCCGCGCTGGAAATCAAGCGCACACTGAACGTGGCTTACAAGACCGCCTGGTTCATTTGTCACCGCATCCGCTACGCAATGGAGGGTGGTCCTTTACACGATGCGCTCCTGTCTGGCGTGGTCGAAGCAGACGAGACGTGGGTAGGCGGCGTGGCAAAGGCAAAGCCAGGGGAGACGCGCTCCCAGACGCGGCGGCGCACTCTAGACAACAAGACGGCCGTGGTCACGCTGGTGGAGCGTGGCGGCCAAGTCCGATCTCAGGCATTCGAGCGCGTGACCAGCGCAAACCTGGACCACATGCTCTCGACCCACGTTGACCCATCTGCCACTCTCATGACCGATGAGCGCAGGGAGTACGCGACTCTCGGTCGGACTTTAGCCGACCACCAAACGGTTAATCACCGAGCGGGAGAGTATGCGCGTAATCACGCGCATATCAACACGGCTGAGGGTTACTTCGGTCAGCTCAAGCGTTCTATCGATGGAACGCACCACCATGTGTCGCGCCGGCACCTGAACCGCTACCTGTCGGAGTTCGACTTCCGATACAACACCCGGAAGATGTCCGACGGTGAGCGGACTATCACGGCGGTACGTCAGGCGAAGGGAAAGCGCCTCATGTACGACAAGGTGGTCAAGGACTAATCGCGGTCCTTGTCCGCCTTGTCCTTCTCGTCTTTTGGTGGCGGCGTCTCCAGCAAGGCTTTGGTTGCCTGTTCGAGCGTGAGGGGATGTAGGCTGATCTTGCGCGACGATCTTCCGTCGTGTCCGTTGCCTCTGTCCTTCGGCTCAGCTCTGGTCATTTGACTCAGTCTACGCGGCGACGGGAATGTGTTTGGTGTGGTGGCCGACCTAGCCGAAAGGGTGAGCACATCATCGCCAACAAGGGATTTCGTGAGAAGTGTTTTCCTCCGGTCATTCTGAATATATGGAGGGCACGATTAGCGTACGATTCTGTACGCCAGAGTGGCACTCTGAAGCGTCTCGGCTTTGACCGGAGTGAAGGGTTCGGTCGCGGCTGGATAGCGCCTGATGTCTGCAGTCGTTGTAACAACGGCTGGATGAACCTTCTAGACCAACGGGCACTACCGGCCCTGGAGCCTATGGCCAAAGGCACCCAACCAAGAGTGGCGTTGGAACCGGATATGCAGTACGTGCTAGCGCAGTGGGCCGTCAAAGTTACGGCAATGGCTTGCAACGCCAACTCAATACCCCTCCAGCTCTCGGACGAATGGCGGCATGAGTTCTTCGATGGCTCTGGACCTCACGCGCCGCCTGTCGGTTCGCATGTGTGGCTGGGCCGTCATCGAGGAATATTCGAGGGCCATAAAGTCTGTCTCGGGCTCTCCAGAGCCAATCCACTGAGGACCGCAGCCGGGTATCACTTGCCTGACTTTGTTCTGTGCACTCTCAGCCTTGACCACCTCGTCGTTCATGTGGGCTTGACAGGAGTTCACGACCGCTTGGACGTGGCCGTACCCGAAATTGAGAATCTTGGCAAGTACGAACCGTGGCTACTAAAGATCTGGCCTGCGCCCAATCGGTCAGTCATTTGGCCCAAGGGTGTGTCCATATCGAACCGCGACATCTTCGACCTTGCTCACAGAACGATGGGTATCCGTGCCTTCGATGCGCGGTGAGTTAGTGCGCCAATCTGCGGGATAGTAGAACTCTGCCAAGCGGTCTAGGGCCCTGAGCGCTTCGTCGGACGGGTAAGGGAACGAGTACTGCTCAGCGAGTGAGCGCAGTGTGTCCTCCGGCTCCGACAGTCTGTCCCATACCAGGCGGGCCAGTACCCCGAATCCAAGGTGAAGATCCCGCAGCAGTTGGCTGCGCTTTGCGACGGCTGACTCTGTACTTCCATGTTTCATCTATCGTTACCTCTGTGTCAAGTAGATAATATCGATGGATATCAATGCAATCGCTCTCGAGTTGGTGCACCGCGCTAGCCTTCAGAGGAACCGCAAGGAAAGGGACGACGTGCCGTCAGTGCACGCGGTCAGGTTTGAATTGAGCCACACGAACGTTGGAGTGAGGCAGGTCCCTTGATTCACCGCCCCCGTGTCCTGATTCTCTGTACGCACAACAGTGCGCGAAGTCAGATGGCCGAAGGCATTCTGCGGCACCTGAGCCGCGGCTCGGTGGATGTGTTCAGCGCCGGCAGCCAGCCGAGCATCGTGAAGCCTGAGGCGGTGGCGGCGATGGCCCGCATGAACATCGACATCACCCACCAGCGTTCAAAGTCGATGGATGCGCTCAGGGACGACTTGTTTGACTACGTCGTTACGGTCTGCGACAGCGTTCGGGAGGTGTGTCCCGTCTTTCCCGGCGCTCCGGAGCGGATTCATTGGAGCCTTCCCGACCCTTCGGATGTGGAGGGTGAGACGGAGCGCGCCCGCGCATTCGACCGAACCGCGCTCGAGCTTACGCGGCGCATTCGTCATCTGCTGAAGAAGATTGAGCGCGACGAGTCTTCCCAGCGGTGAGCTCGCGGGACGTGGAGGGCTCGGGCGAAGCGGCTGGATGGGGCGCATCTGGGTATTGGCAGGCACTGGTCGCGGAAACGGTCGGCACATTTGCGCTCGTCTTCGCGGGATGCGGCGCGATCGTGATCGATGCCGTCACCCACGGACAGGTCACGCACGTCGGCATCGCGATCACCTTTGGTTTGGTGATCGCAACCATGATCTATGCGACGGGACACATCTCGGGGGCGCACCTCAATCCGGCCGTGACCCTCGCGTTCTCGGCGACTCGCCACTTTCCGATCGAAAGGGTACCGGCATATTGGGCGGCGCAGCTTGGAGGCGCATCCGCGGCGGCGCTCTTGTTGCGGGCAATGTTCGGCACCGCCGCCTCGGTCGGAGCGACGGTGCCTCGTGGGAGTGACGGCCAGTCGTTCGTGCTCGAGGTTGTGCTGACGTTTTTCCTTATGTTTGTCATCATGGCGGTCGCGACCGATACCCGTGCCGTCGGCGAAGCGGCGGCATTGGCGATCGGCGGGACCGTGCTGTTGGATGCCATGTTCGGCGGCCCCATCAGTGGTGCGTCGATGAATCCGGCTCGTTCCTTTGGTCCCGCGCTCGCATCCATGAACTGGTCTCACTATTGGATCTACGTCGCGGCCCCAGGGTTGGGAGCGCTGGCAGCCGCCGGCCTCTATCGTGCGCTCCGCAGCGGTCACAGCTCGGGAGATCCGATCCAGTAACGCCGCCCGTCGATCGATTTCTCGTCCGACTTGACGGCGATCGAACCGGAACCACGTTTGCACGCGGGTAAGCCATGGTCGTAGCATCCGCCTGGCTGCTCTTGACAGTTGGACGGAGGAATCTTCGACTGCTTGTCGGATGTGGCGAAGAGATTCAGGCAGCCGGGAACAGGCAGGGAATTGCAGGGTTAGGAGAAGCGCTCCCGGCCCGAATCACCTCAACAATGTGTCCTGCACCTCGAACCGGGCAGCTCCGTCGGCGCCGGCCGTCTTGTGCGCGGTCACCGACGACGACGGCGGTAACGTCGCCGTCTCGACGACGCCCTGGAAGGCGTCCTCCTGGATGGCATCAGGGAACGTGCTGGGGTACCCGCCCGGCTACCAGACGCAGATCAACGGCATCTCCTGCCCAAACACGTCGACGTGTGTGGGATTGGTGGGCGGCATCGTTTTCTTTTCAACAGCGCCGAACGGCGGCAGCTGGGACAACTACGTGGCAGCGGTGAACAACGAGATCACGGGAGCCTCCTGTCCGTCCGTCTCCCTGTGCGTCCTGTCCGACAACTTCGGCAACGCGGTCTTCTCGAGCGAGCCCACTGGCGGCGCGGGCGCATGGCATGTCACAAATCTGGGAGGAGGCGAAGCGGGCGCTGTCCAGCCGCAGTCGACGGCGATAGCCTGCCCGTCGGTCACGCTGTGCGTCATGGCGGGTACGGTGGAATACAGTGGTGGCTCGGGCCCGTTCGGCGACGCCATGTTCACCTCCGAGAAGCCCACCGGCGGCGCATCGTCCTGGAAGGCGGCGATCCTCGTACCCTCCCAGCAAAGCGGGTTCCAGTCAATCTCGTGTCCTTCGACGCACCTGTGCATCGCGGTATCTGCGTACTCCGGCATCTGGCGGTCGACCAACCCGGCCGGTGGTGTCGCCGCTTGGAAGAGCATCCAGGTCGCCGGCGCGAGCTACTTCAACAGCGTGTCCTGCCCGTCGGTTCACCTCTGCGTGGCCACGGACGCATACAACCAGATCCTGACATCCAGGTCTGCACACCTTGCCGGCAAGGCAGGCACCTGGAGCGTCACCACCCCTACCGTCGGCGCGGGCTCGCCGGCAGATGTCTCCTGCATCGACCTCAGCGCATCGAAGACGCTTTGTGTGAGCACCGAGGGCGCGGGCGTCAGCAACATTCTGTGGTCCACCAATCCAACCGGCGGCGCCTCAGCCTGGACGGAAGGCCAGATACCGGTTGGCCGAGGTCTCGAGAGCATGTGGTGCACCACGGGCCCGCTCTGTGTTGCCGTTGACCAGGTGAGTAATGTGCTCACGTCGACCAGTCCCGCCAAGGGAGTGGCGACGTGGTCGCTGACGCCCGCCGACTTCCTGGCCACCAACCTGACGGCCGTGACCTGTGCCGACCGGTCCTTCTGCCTCGCCGGGGACTTCCTGGGCAATGTCATCGTCGGGCGGGCACCCAAGAGCTAGGCGAGAGTCGACCCCTCGGCGGCCGGCAGCCCGTCGGTCGCCGAGGCGGGGAGTCAGCCGCGCTCGGACATGCCGACGAAGGACTCGAACTTCCGGCGAAAGTCCTGTTCATCCACCCGTAGCGACTCACGTTCTAGCCGCGGAACCACCTCTTCGAATGCCGACTGAAGGGCGGCCAGATCGACCAGCCCTGCCTGAAGAAGGCTTTGTACGTCCGCGACGTCGCGGCTCGAGCCGCGCTCGATCTTGGACAACGCGACCGAAACAGGATCAAGCAGGAAGAAGTCCAACCGTCCATGCCGCGCGATGAATCGGCTCCGGTCCTGCCAGCCGGCGGGCAAGGGAATGAAGTCGCTGGGCCCCGCCGGCTCGGTGCTGACATCGAGGTGGGCCATCACCGCACGGACGGCCGCCGTGAGGTCCCCGTACTCGTCATGGATGTCGGCGGAGTAGTCGATGGCCTCGGTCTCGGAACGAAACCCAAGAAAGACCATCTCCGCCCCTCCCGCAATGTAAATGCGGCCGGCTCCTCGAAAGCGCCTTCCGAGCTCTTCCATGAATCCCTCGACTGCTGCCTTGCCGACAGGCTTACGGGCCATCGCGCCCGCCCCCGAGACTCGCCGGGTTCTGCCTCGTCAACTCGCGAGCACGCTGACGGATGAGGCACTTGACCGCGTGTTCCCAGCCCTCTTCGTAGTTGAACGGAAACTCCTGTTCCTCCCGAAGGAGGTCCCCTGCGGCGTGCAGCGCGGCGCGGCCGAAGTCCTCGGCGGGGTCGGGGAGGCCCAAGCGGATGGCCAGAGGAGGCGCATCGATCCATGGCCGGTCGGGGGCGTAGATGTCCAGCGAGAACTTCCACTCGCGCTGCAGTGAAGCGGCGACAACCACGGTGACGGCCAGCCGGCGACGGGGTTCCGCGTCAAGGGCTGCGTCCGTCTCGACGACCCGCGCAAGCTCCGGCTGCAGGAGCAAGAGAGCGACGGCGGCATCCTGGAGCCTCGGGTCGCCGCAGCTCACCAGCTCACGGAGCAGCTCCTGGCCGGTGATCTCAGGCGTGGCATCGGCATCCGCGGGCAGATATCGAATGCCGAGCTGGGCAAGCGCGGATGCGAGCCGGTCCCACTCGGCATCAGCTCGGGCTCGCTCGTCGGAAATCACGGCATGGTCGTCATAGCTACCCGATTATTAGAGGTAGTCGCAACGCTTCGCGGCGGGCCAGCGAAGGCTCCGAACGACGAGCGGATGGTCGCCCGGAAGGCTGAACCCCCACGGGCGACCGCCGTCAAACAGCAGCCCCGGCTAGGACGGCAGCTTGAAGTCGAAGCTGGTCTCGACGACACAGGAACCGTTTCGGTGGCCACAAACCTCCGGCGAAAGTCCTGTTCGTCCAGCCCTAGCGACTCACGTTTTGAGCCGCGTGGGTTCTAGGGACTGAACGCTCCGGCCAGGGATATGTCCATCTTGGCCTCGACGATCTTGGCTGTCAACGTCCCCCAGTTCGCGGAGACCGTAGCGCTGAGCTTCTCGCCGTAGTCGGTGATTCCGGTCTTGTCAACCGTGATGTAGAAGCCGCCCTTGGCGGAGATCGTGAAGGGGCCGGCAGACCCACCGGCCTTTGGCCCAGCCGTCACCGTGACCTTTCCTGACCCCGGATTGATTTCGACCCCGCCAAAGGCGCTGATCAACCCCTTGGTTGCCACCTCGAGCTTCACCTTCTCGCAGTTCACCTCGAAGGACACGATCTTCAGCTTGAGCTTGAAGGATACTCCCTTGACGAAATCGGGACAAGCCTTTGCCGCCTTGAAGGTCGGAACCGGGAAGCCTCCCTTTGATGAAGGAGTGCCCGGCACGCCAACACATATGGACCTCCAGATCCACTCCTCGTTGGCCCAATTCCAGAGCGAGCCGAACACGACGCTGTAGTACAGCACGTTGAGCGCTTGGTCGATCTCCAGATTGGCATAGTCGTGGAAGGCAGGATTGTAGATGTTGGCGTCGAGCCCCGTGGCGTAGTGGGAGTAGGCCTGATAAAGCCGTGCGGTGTACATGTCGAGCTGGTGCATGAGATTGAGGAAAGCCGCGTGCTTTCGCGTGGTTCCGGACGTGCACGTCGCCTTGAGCTGCTTTTCGTCTTTGATCGTCTGGGTCCACTTGATGACCTGCACGCCCCAGAAGTCCTGGGTCATGTTGGCGGCCTCGGTCTGGAGTCCGAGCATCTTCTTATAGAGACGGGCGAGCTTTGGCTCCTGAAAGGCCGTGAGAATCGCCAGGTGTATGCTGTCGACGCGGTCCCGGCTGATCGCCGGCAAGTTGAACGGCAGGTGGATCGCCGCCATCTGGTTGGAGATGCCCTGTGCCTGATCGAAACCCTGGGTCTGGATGGCCTGATATTTGGCATGGAGGCCGACCGCCTGCACAGGGCTGCGCGGCCACTTGACATTGGGCATGTCCATGGTCGTACCGGCCGACAGGTCGAAGATGTCGCGCGGGTTGGCCTGGAGGCTGCCCTCGCCCTGCACGTTGGGTATGTCGTTGCCCCGATAGCCGTCCCGACGCAGACCGGCGGCGAGGAATCGGACCGCCTGGCTGGTCTTGCCCTGACAGTTGAGCGCCTCAGCCAGATTGTCGTCGGCCTCGACGAGCGTGGGCGAAACCTGAATTGCTTGCTTGAGGAGGGGCTGGGCCATGCCAAAGTGACCGAGAGCTATCAGCGCGTACGCCCGATCGTTCTTGGCTACCGTGGCGTCGCTGATGCCCAGCGGGCCCGGCCGGGAGTCCTTCAACTTGGCGGCCGCGTTTAGGAATGCCAGAGCGTCGTTTGGGCGTCCGACCTGGGTAAGCACAGTCGAAGCATTGACGAGGTAAGCCGGAACCGTCGGTTGGTCCCTATGAGCGGCGAGGAGTGATGCCAGCGCGAGGCCGGGGGAACCCGCGACTTCGCCCTGGAGAGCGGTCGACGAAGCAATTCCAGAGCCCGTGCCGTCGCCGCTTTTATCGAACTGACTCAAAGCCTGCCCGCCGGCCTTCCGTTTGAGGAAGGCGTACGCGTCGGACACCGCTTGACCCAGGGACAGGGACTTGATCGGTTGATTCGCGGCAGGGCATTGGGAGACATCGGCAGCAAGGCGTGCCCGGAGCAGCGATGGGGTTGGGACGACCGTGGAGTCGCTGAAGGCATAGGTAACAGCCGGCGGAGCGGGCGCAGCCTGAGCAGTGAAAACGCCGGAGGAGAGAACGGCGAGCACTGATGCGAGCAAGAGCAGTACGTGTCGATGATGGGACGGCAACCGGTGTACCGAAACCCAGCGCAGAATGAAACCCACCGTTTCTGATCCTCCGAGGGAAAAACTGTTTGGGTTCTCGACCGACGAAAATTGCGTTGACGTTTCCAGCTTACGAACTTCCCTCCGCGCTGCACAAGCCCATGAGCCGGCTTGGCATCATCGCAGGGGATGGCGGAGACATCGACCCCTCTTGAGGTGAAAAGGAATTGCGGGGACGTGTGCAGTTGAGGAGACCGACCGCGGCATCCTCGAGCCGCGGATGGCCAGGCTCATCAGCTCAGAGAGCAGCGCCGTGCCCGAAATGTCGGCGCGGCGTCGCCACGGGCGGGCAGATATCGAATGCCGAGCTGGGTATCAGGCCGAACTCGAGCCGGTCCCCGCTGGGCATCAGCTCGGACGTGCCCATCGGAAATCAGGGCATGGCCGTCATGACTATCCGATTAGTGGAGCTAGCCGGAACCCTTCGGGCACGGACGGCCAGCTTTCTAAACGAGTGACGATCACCGTCCGGGAGGCTGAACCTTCCGGTCGACTCCGGTCGAGCAGCTGTAGCTAGGACGGCAGCTTGAAGTCGAAGTTGCTCTCGACGACATTCGAACCCACGATGGCGGGATAGGTCGGGCCGTAGGTCCCCAGGCCGGTGATGACGGCAACTCGGTGGCCATTGCCTACCGAATAGGCGAAGATGTCCGACGCGGAGTCCTCGGCGTAGAGAAGGCCGTTCGCCACCGACGGAAACTCGGCAGAGTAGCCGTAGGTAAAGAACTGCCACTTGGGCTTCCCGGTGTTGAGATCGATTGCCTCTCCGGCCGGGTTGGCACCGTGAGGGCCGGTGCCGAGGCCCGTCTCGAACACCAGACCGTACGCCGCGGACATGCCATTTGCGCCTCCGGCACTCTGAACATATCCCTGGGTGTAGGTCCAGCGGATGTGACCAGTGGTGTGGCTGACGCAGATGACTCGCAGGTTGGTCAATAGCAGCACGTGGCCGTGGCTGACCTCGACGGTCACGGGTCCGGATTTGTCGACGGGATGGCCGGACCCCGGGTTCAGACTTTGGGAGTGCCAAAGGAGCTTGCCATGAGCGGCGCCGACCGCGTAGAGGTACTGGCTGTGCGAGCTCACGAAGACCATCCCGCCATACACCGCCGGCGTGATGGAGTTCATGTAGAGCTCACAGCCCTTGATCCCCTTGGGGCACCGCTCGATGGTCGTCGCCCAGAGGAGATGCCCGATATCGGGACGGAAGGCCAGCAGGCGGTTGAAGGAGGTGACATACACGGCCTTGCCGGCAACGGTCGGCCAGGATAGCGATGGGCCGCTGACCGACCAGCGCGTCTTGCCACTGGTTGGATTGAGGGCGACCAGCCGGTTGGGCGCGGTCTTGTCGGTGGCGAAGAGCGTGCCGTTGAGGTATGCCGGATCCGTGAGGCCACTCCAGGGGACGGACCAGTTCAGTTTGCCGGTGCCAAGTGCGACCGAAACCAGCTTGCCGTTCGTCGTGAAGAACACCGAGCCGGCTGCCACGATGTCGTCGCCCTGCTGCGTGCCGGCTCCGTAGCTCCAGTGCTTCACGAGGGTCGACACGTTGTGGGCGTCGATCTGTTTGGCTCGATAGTTCCAGCCGGCGTGGGTGGGGCCGTATCCGAACTGCGGCCAGGAGACATCGGCGGAGGCGCCATGCGCGACATCACCTCGATGGAAGGCCTGCGCGGAAACAGCCCCGCCCGCCAGGAGTACACAGGTCGCGCCAATAACCGCGAAGATGCGCGAATACCGACGGAACGTCGCTGACATGACTACCACCTTCGTTCGACAATCGGGAACGACTTCTAATGGCGGAAGTCACGCAGGGATCTGCCCGTACCTAACGGTAGCACTGTCAGGCCGCGTCTTCTGAGCGCTTTAGGCCGGACGCAGTTCTCCTTCGCTCCGGGCATTATGGCGCTCGGTGTCTCGGAACACTCGGTGGCGAATCATAACGCTTGGATGCTCAAGGCAGCCGCCGCGTGCCGCTGCTGTGACGCTCGGGTAACGCCTCGTGTGGTATGTTCTGACCGATATCAGGTGGTGAGAGCGCCGCCATAGGATTCGACGTGTCAGAGCTCCCAATTCAGACCGACGGTGCCCAGAGCCGGGCCTTTACCGTCTGACCTGATGTGGCGACGGAGGCCGGGGGTATCGCGACCGTTTGAAAAGGAGTCGTCACGTGTCTCACCTCGAGGGAAGCCTGCCATCCACAAGGACCGGTGGACGCCGCGTCGGCCTTACAGGGCTGATATGTGGCGCCATTATCGGCGTTGTGGTGGCCCCGAACCCCCTCCTTGCCCGTCCCATCCTCGCCGGCATCGAGCTCAAGACGCATCCGACCGGCTCAGCGCTGGCGCTCCGCACTTCACTCAGAGTACCCGGAGCCCCTAACGTGACCTTCCCCGCCGACAAGCCGGGATCACCGCCCCCTGCGTGTCCTGGAATCTACAATCAGCCTCACAGCTGTTACCCCTCGGACCCAACCCATTGGGGAACGCTGGTCGCCTCAGCGCAGGCGGTTGCAGAGGGCCAGGCGGTTACGTTTACCTACACGCCGCCTCAGTCAGGTATCCAATGGAACTGGGGAGCCGCGGTTGATGGAGGCGCAGTCTCCAATCTGGCCAACCCACAGTACTGGGAGCCCACCCTCGTAGGAAGCGTGGTGTCCGGATGCAAGAGCGGCAGTGGCTCATCGGCCTCAACGTGTACCGTTTCCTTTCCCTTCAGCGACGGGAACATCTGGAATGTCGTGACGGGGCCTTCGCTCTATGACGCTAGTTCAGGGAAGGTGGGAGCAGTCGGCACGTATCTGCGGGTCTTGCCCGCCGAGCACAAGCTTTCCGGCACAGTTCAGTTTCCGGACGGCCAGGCTGCGCAGGACACTCCTGTCACCCTCCAGAATTGCTATTACAAGCTCATTCACACCACCTACGGAGTACCTGATGGCGTTCATGCGTGCCAGCGGGAGCGGTCCAAGACTGACTCCAAGGGCCGGTTTGCTTTCAAGCGTCTTCAGGATGGGTGGGTCGGTGATCCCAGCGACAATCTCTACCGGGGTAGCTCTTGCGATGCCAACTGCTATTCGGTGTGGGCCGAGGATCTCCAGTCAAACGCCCAGTACCCGGACCTCTCCCAGCACGATGCCACCGCGAATCTCGTCGTGCCTCAGGCGGAACCGGCGGTTACCGGGCTCCGGCCGGCGAGCGGCCCATTGACCGGGGGCAACGTGGTGACGGTGAAGGGCACGGGATTGGGTGCGGTCGACAGAGTATGCTTCAAGTCGGCGCACAGTGGGGAGTGTGTGAAGCCCGAGGCGGGAGGAACGGAGACCTCGCTAAAGGTGAAGGCGCCCCCGGAACCGGACAAGGGGAAGAATCCCGATGTGGTTAACGTCAGGGCGTTGGTTATTGCCGCCAATGGCTCGAGCCAAGTATCTCCGGTAACCCCGGCCGATCGATATAGCTACGAGCTGGCGCTTACGGGGGTCCGGCCGGCGAGCGGCCCACTGGCTGGGGGCAATATGGTGACGGTGAAGGGCAAGGGATTGGGTGCGGTCGAGAGAATGTGCTTTAAGTCGGCGCAC
>JAJPKF010000030.1 GCA_021323865.1 Pseudomonadota bacterium
CCTTTCTCGATGAAGGCCGCCTCGATGCCGCGCTGCTCCAGCCACTCGATGATCGTCGTAGAGATGAACTCCCGGCCGTTATCGGACCGGATCAGTCTCGGTACTCCCTGGCGATTAATGGTTTTCTCCAGCACGTCTTGCAGGTCCGCGGACCCAATCGACCGCGAGACATGCGTCCCCAACGCAACCCGTGTGAACTCGTCGACAATGGTCTGGGCGGATTGACCTAAGCGGCCGCCTGATCCCGCCGGGTGATGGTGCTCGACCCGGCCGACTTGCGAACGTCCAGACCGGCCTCGATGCGGTCCCCGAGCATGCCCACGTGGCTGATCACGCCGATCATGCGCCCGTCGCCAGACAGCCGCTCCAGGGCGTCGACTGCCGTCTCCAGCGTCTCCCCGTCAAGCGCGCCGAACCCCTCGTCGATGAACATCGATTCGAGGCGAGCGGCGGCGGCGTTGCCGGCCAGATCGCGAACGCTGCCCGACAGGGCGAGCGCCAGGGCGAGGGAGGCGAGAAACGTTTCGCCCCCCGATAGCGTCGAGACGCTGCGCCGCTCGTCGGCATTGTAATGATCGACGACCTCGAAATTGGTCTCGCGCGGGCGGATGCTGTAGCGGCCGTCGGTGAGCGCCTTGAGCTCCACGGTGGCCTGAGCGGCCAGCGAGGTCATGCTCTCCCTCAGGACGTAGGCGACGAAGTGGTCGGCCTGCAGCTCCAGGGCCAGGCGGTGATAGAGATCGCGACGGGCTCCGTCGGCCGCCATCGACGCCTCGATCTCTTGACGGCGGGCAATCCGTTCTCGCAACCGGTCCACCTCGTGGGCGGTCTCGTCCGCCTCTCGCCGGGCCTGGTCGGCGGCACGCCGCAGCCTTTCGGCAATGTCTTCGACCGTCAACCCTTCAACGTCAAGACCCACACCCTGGGCGAGCTGTACGGCCTGTGACCGGAGTCGCTCCAGACCCTCGGCAATCTCCGTCAGGGCGCCTTCGGCCACCTTGATGGCGTTTGCGCACGCGGATTGCAGGGACGACAGGTCGTCGTCGACATTGCCCTGCGATGGAGGCGGAAGGGCAGCGTCACTGCCAACCGCCACTGCCAGCCCCTCAAGCACCCGCAGGGACGCGCCTCGGATCTCGGCCAGGTGGCGCTCGACGTCCGCTCCTTCGCCTACGATGTGGTCGAGCGCGTCCCGCGACTGCTCGCGCGCCGCACGAGCCTCTTCGCGGCGCGTGGTGGCCGCGGCCAAGGAACCGCGAAGGCCCCGCAGCTCATTCAACTGTGCCTCGATCCGGTCCGCCACGTCGGAGGGCGGCTCGCTCCCAAATGCCGGCTCGAGCCGCTTCCGTGCCTCCGCGATCCGCCGCTGCAGCTCGGTCGCCTGCTCCTCGAGCATGTGACAGCGCTCCTGGACCGTCTTCGCGTCGGCGGACGCCAGATCAGAGGCCTTCTGAGCTTCTCGAAGTGTGGCATTGGCCTGCTCCAGCAGGCGGTTCCCAGCCTCGAGCGCCACCCGACTCTTCTCCAGGAGTGACCGAGCCTCGGGCGCACGAGGCGGTTCGAAGCCTGGCGGGACCCGCGCCCGGGCCGAATCCACATGGGAAGCGGCCGCATCGCGCCGTTCCTCTGCACGAGACGCGACCTCATGCGCCTGCCGTTCGGCATGACTGGCCGCGTCAAGCTCCCGTCGGGCCTCCTCCAGACGTGCCGCATCGCCCGACGCCCCCTCTGGGACGGTGGCAACCATCTGCTCGCACACGGGGCACGGCTGACCGCTGTGCAAATGCCGGCGAAGATCGAGGGCGGCGTGGCCTACGCGCAGCTGCTCCAGTGCCTCCTCCGAGCGGCGCCGTCGATTTGAGGACTTCCGCCACTCGGTCCCCGCCGCATTTAACGCCTGCTCGGCCTGCGCCAGGGTCTCGAGGGCCTCGGCAAGCTCCAACGCGATTGTTGCCGTCTGGCGCTCTTGCGAAAGTCGCTCCTGCTCCTCCTCAAGGCGGTGCAGCTCTGATTCCGCCTCTTCGCGAGCGGACTCGAGAGTATCGAGGGCCGCCACCAGATCATCCCGTCGGGCCTGCTCCTGACGGAGCCTGTCCTGCTGCGCTGCCAGCTGTGCGGTTTCCGCCTCGACCGTTTCGGCAGCCTGCTTGAGCGTCAGGAGGGCCGCCTCATCTCCCCACCGCTGCTCGGCCTTCATCAGTGACGTCTCGATTTCCCGACGCTTGTCTTCCGCCCGTTCCAGGCTTCTTCCGGCCGATTCCAGGTCCGCGGTTGCCTTTTGGCGGCGGCCCTGAGTGGCGGCCCACGAGTCCGCCAGCTCGGGAAGGGTTGTGCCCACCCATGCGTCGAGCGTGTCCTTGTGCTGGATGACCGTCTCTTGCTTGGTGTGCTCGCGGCTCCATTCTTCGACTCCCCGGCCCACGAGGCGCTCGGCATCATGCAGCGATCTGGCCTGCTCGGCGATCTCATGGCTCCGGCCGCTTGCCTCGTCGAGATGCGCCGGCGTCGCATCGGCATAGTCCTCGGCGATGCGTCTGCCTCGCTCCTCCAGCGCCCGGGAAAGATCGCGGGCCTTCGCACGCGCCTCGGCTCCCATCCTGAGGTAGCGCTCCAGGTCCAGCAGCCGGCTGAGTATGGTGCGGCGCGTGGCGGCGTCCCCACTGAGGAACTCGTGGAAGCGACCCTGGGGCAGCAGGACCGCCTTCGTAAACGCATCGAAGTCCAAGCCCAGCAATTGCTGAATCTTGGCGTTGATGGCCTTGACCCCCGGCGACTCGACGTCGAGCACAAACTCGCCATCACTCAGCCGTTCGACTGTGGCCGCCGCCAGCCCCTTGCGCGGGAGCCGACGAGCCACTCGATATCGGTTGCCGTCGACGCTGAACTCCAGCTGCACCGTGGCCGCGGCCTTATTGTGACTGATGAGGTCCTTGAGATCGGCGTGCTCCGCACGGCAGATCTTTCCGTACAGCGCAAGAGTCATGGCATCGAGGATGGAGGACTTTCCGGCGCCGGTCGGCCCTGTGATCACAAAGAGATCGAGGCCTTCCAGATCGACCGTTTGCGAATCCCTGAATGCCGTAAGGCCCTCGACCGTGAGACTGAGCGGCCTCATCCCGCAGCCACCTGCTCGCTTACCTCCAGGGCTTCGACAGCGGACGGATCGGCCGCCATGGCGGGCCAGAGGAGCTGCTGACCCGCTCCCTCCCGAGGCTCCGCAAGCATCGATTCGAACAGATCGACCAGGGCGGGGTCGGGTGGTGAGCCATACCGGCCCTGCAGATAGCTGGAGAAGAGCTCCCGCGGAGACTTGGAGCGCACGTCGGCCGTCTCCGTCTCCTGGGCCTCGGGATACACGAGACTCACCTGCAGTGCGTTGGGCAGAATCTCTCGTACCCGGTCGTTCAGGCCCGGCTGAGGCGCATCACAGGTGAGGAACACGCGGAGATAGGCGTCGTCTCCCTCGATCCGATGCTGCTCGAGATCGTCCAAGCCGGCATGGATATCGCGCAGGGCACGGGCTGAATTCAGACGAACCGGGCGTATGCGAGCCGGCCGATCCGGCTGCGCGTCCACGACATTGACGATCTTCTCCTGGCCCACCTCCCCGAAGTCGATGCGCAGGAGCGAGCCAGAGTACCGGCAGGGGATGTTGGGAACACCAGGCGGCTCCTGAGGCCGGTGGACATGTCCCAGCGCGGCGTATTGCACGGTTGCCGGGATGGCCGTAGGATTCACGGCGTAGATGTCACTGATCAGAAGCGGCCGCTCCGTCCCCGACGGGATGGAGCCACTGATAAAGAGATGGGCGGCAAGCACATGACAGGCGCCGGGCGAGAACCCTGCGCAGAGCTGGTGAATGCTGTTTGCCATGCCGTCGGCGTAGGCGGTGTACGGCCGCTCTCCCCCCTCCATGAGCTCTGTCGCATTGAAGAGGCGCCGCTCCGAAACCCAGGGAACCGCGGCCACCTCCAGGCGCTCCCGACCGTCACGCGCCGTAATCCGGAGGATCCCACCCTCGTCGGGCGGCCGGAGGTCGTCGACGACGTGGATATTGAAGCGCCGGAAGAGTGGGGCCAATGCCCGCCAGCGTCCGGGATGGTCGTGATTGCCGGCGATCAGGACGACCGCCCGCTCCTCCTCGCCAAGACGCAGGAGGGCGTCGTAGACCAGCTGCTCGGCCTCGGCCGAGGGAGAGAGATGCTCAAATACGTCACCACAGACCAGGACGGCGTCGACATTCTCAGCGGTGGCGACGCCGACCACCTCGTCGAGCAGGGTCCTCATCTCGTCGATCCGAGGAACCCGGTGCAGGCTCCTCCCGACATGCCAATCGGAGGTATGGAGTATCTTCACGAGCCCTTCCTCGCGAAGGCGGTGCGTCCACCGCCCCGTGGCGCCTCGCTGGATCTGGTGGCCCATGCCGGGAAGGGAAAGAGCAGCTCGAGAGGCATGGGGAGCTGCGGCTGCTGGAGGAGCATGGTCCCCGGCTTCAGCAGCGCCGCCCGGCGGCGGGCCGTCTCCGACAGGAACCCGTACTCGGGCCGCAGTGCCTCGGCCGGATCGAGCCGGCCGACGATGCGAATGGCGGCATTGGAGACGATGCGCCGCTCGACCTCACTGGCCGTCTGCTGCGCCCCGATCAGGATGATGCCCATGCTCCGGCCACGTTCCGAGATGTCGAGCAGCACCTCCTTCATTGGCGACCAGCCGTCCCTCGGAGCGTACTTATTCAGCTCGTCGAGGACGATGAAGATGAGCGGCTCGGCCGACCCGCTGGCCTCCTTCTCCTCGAACAGTCGCTTCACCACCACCCCGACCACAAACCGCTTGGCCCGGTCATGGAGGTTGTGAATGTCGATGACCGAGACCTGGTTGCGCTGCCAGTCGATCCGGTGATCGGCGGGATCGGACGCCTCGGTACCGCGGATGAGATGGCCGACCTGCGCTCGGGCGCCGTCCAGCCGCCGGAGGAAGGCCGACACGGTGCCGCGACTGCTGTACGCGACCAAACCGGAGTCCGAGGACTCCAGGCGGCGCTCGATGAGCGCGCACAGCTCCTTGAACGACTTCACGTGCGTGCGGTTCAGATTCTCGTCCAGAACCGACACGCTGGCGGGCGAGCCCTCGACGTCCTGTGCCTCGCGCTGGAGCGCCGACTCGACGCGGGAGACGATGTCGGCTACCTGGCTGCGCTCGTCGCCCGCCTCCGTGAACAGGAAGCGGAGCATGCCTTCCTTGACAAAGTCACGGACCGTCCAGAAGTAGCCCTTCACCCCTTCCTGGCGCGATCCGGTGTCGGGGATGGCCTCGACGGTATCCCGCTTGACGGGAGCCCAGATGCCGACCGATTGAAAGGGCTCATGGGGTAGACCCAGACTCGCGTACCGCGCCCGGTCCTTGTCTTCCAGACGCGCATTCGGCTGGTCGAGAAAGAGCAGATCCTCGCCCTTGACGTTGAAGACGAGGGCCTTGGTGTTCGCGGCCCGCGTACCGAGCACACCGGAGTGAAACAGGGCATAGAGAAGAAATGTGGCGTAGGTGGTCTTGGTCGCGACGCCGGAGATGCCCGAGATGTTGACATGAGCCCCGCGCCGTCCGTCGACAAACGAAAGGTCGACGAAGATGGGCTGCTCGTCGCGCGAGAGCCCGGCCACCAGGCGCTGCTCCATGCTGTCGAAGTGGAGTGCCTGGTCCCGCTCGACGCCCCGGACCCTCGCGACGCAATCGCCAGGACGAGGCGGGACCCACAACTCCGGCTCCAGACGGGTCGTGACCACGTGAGCGCTTCGAGCCACCTGGAGCGGCAGCACGCCCTCCTGGGCCAGAAATACGTCGCTCTCGTAGCGGCTGGCCTCGTGCCTGGCCCTGACCATATCGACCACACCGGATATGGCCAGCTCGCCCCGGCCGGGGACGTCGGTTCTGACCAGGACCACGTCGTCCATTTGGAGGTAGTGCTCCTCGGCCACGGCCACCCACCAGTCCAGCGGTGAGGAGTCCTCGGTGCCGAGGATCATGCCGACTGGAATGCTTTGGTCCTCAGTCATCCAGCATCCGCCAGAGCGCCGCCTCGACTGCGCGCCGAACGACGTCTCGCTCCCCTAGGCGGTTGCGGAGCACTGTTTCAAGCTGTCCGACGGGATACAGATTCTGTGGCGCCCGGGCGTCCCGCCACATGGGCGCCGCAAAGCTGGGCAGCATGCCCGAAATGGTGTCGGCGAGCCGTCGGGTCTCCTCGAGCCCCGCCTCCTGATGGCTTTCCAGACGGACCAGGCCGGCAATTGACCCGTCGATCCGCCGCCGCGGGGCGATGCGCGCATACCACGAGTAGCGCGGAATGCGGCCCCGCTCGAAACGGAAGAGAGGGGTCCGCTGACCGACCTCGAGCATGGCCAGCAGCCGCTGACGCTCGGTGTCGAGATATCGCTGGGTCTGACGCTTGACCAGGCCCACGGTCGGCTTGCCGCCATGATAGTCGAGCGGACCGTCCTGAACGATGACCTCAGCCCGACCCGTGTCGGCAACCGCCTGGGCCAGCGCCGCCTCGTCGGTTCGCATCGCATCCTGCAACTTGTCGAGCACCTGCTTCGGCGTCCTGGCGTCCGAGGCCACGACGCGGTACTCGATGCGATGACCGCCGATGGAAGCGGTGATGGTGCCATGGTCCAGCCCACGACCGAGAACGATCACCCGGCGCACCTTTACGGTGTCCACCACCGGTGGCCGGCTGGACCAGGCGACGCCCACGGCCCACGAGCCGGCCAGAGCGGGGGCAACGACGTCCGCCTCCTCGGCGAACAAACGAGTGTCAACCCGCCGAACACCGTCGATGAAGGCACAGCAGGGCACGGTCGCGGGCGGCATACAAGTAATGGGCGCCCAGGCCAGCGGCTCGTCGAATTCGAGGGGCGGCGGCGGCCGATCAGGGTCGTCCTCAGCCTCGACTGAAGCGCCGAACTCCGGCTCCCACGGATCGATACGCAGGACCGTCATGCAAGCGTGTCCCCCTCCCAGCCAACCGTTTGAAGTCTCACCGATTCCGCGGATTCGCGTCAAACGGCTCCCAACACCTACTGAATAGTACAGGCGTTCCAATGGTCCCCGCAGACGGACATCATGACGAGGGTGAAACGGCGGACCAGGCTACAGCTGCGAGTGGTGTTTCTCGTCTAGGGGCCGGCGTGCGGCTTTGACGACACCGATGCCGAGGGGCCCGCGCCCACTGCGTTGACGGCGTTGACGAAAAATGCATAGTTGGTGCCGTTTGTGAGCCCCGACACCGTGTACCGGCATGTGCCGCTCGAGCAGATGGTAGCGGGATTGAGTCCCGAGTATGTCGCCTGAGTCACCCCGCCGACCTTCACCCGCACCGTGTAGCTCGTTAGGGCCGTGCCACCATTCGAGGCTGGGGGTAGCCACGAAAGGTTCACCTGGGAGTCCGAGGCACTTCCCTGGAGGGTCTGAGGAGCCGTCGGGACGGAGAACGTGGTCGCCTGCATGGTCGCAGAGTGGTTGCCGGCACCGGTTGTGTTGAGCGCCCTCACAAAGACCGAGTAGGTCGCTCCGTTCTTCAGGCCAGTCACGGTTGCAGACGTCGCCGTCGCGGCCGCCGCGTAGATCACCCCGCCAGAGCCGTTCGCAACCGTCACCCGGTAACCCGAGATGGCACTCCCGCCCGCGTATGTCGGTGGCTGCCAAGACACTGAGATCTGACGAACGCCTCCGACGGCAGTCTGCAGTCGGGGAGCGCCCGGCACGGGTAGGCAAAGAGTCGGCATGGACAGGACGGTGGAGGCGCCGCTCCAGGTTGCCTTCGTGGAAGCGCGGGCGACGCCGGTGTCGATGGTAATCGTGACGGCGTCGCCTGGGGTCGCCTGTCGGTATCCGGAAGAGTCGGCCGCCGCGGTGGGCGAGAAGGGAACCGCGTACCCTCCGGGGGCGGCTGACGTGGGGGAGCCGATATCCGTCTCGTTCGGCAGCGAGGCGACACCGCCTTGGGAATCGGTGACGCTCACGATACCGGAGGTTACCGGTGATGAACAAGTCGGTCCCGTCATAACCCTGCCCGAGGCGACAGCGGGCGGCGGAAGCTCAGACGCGGGGAGCGTCGTGAATTGATAGCAGACGCCGCCATTGTCATCGGTGGTACCCGAGACGGTGGCGTAATAGTAGGTCGTGGCCGGCGCCAAGCCGGAAAGGGCAACGGCATGGACGTAGCCATTGCCGGAGTCCACCGTCGAGACATTAGTCAACCCCGAATCGTTGGTTCCGCAGCTCGTGCCGAACAAAACGGAGCCGTTCGCCTTGAAGGCCGAGTGCCAAATCACCGAGGCACTGCGGTCGTGGAGGTTCATCACCAGGGCATGGGCAGTGGATGCCGTGGCGACAACAAGGGAACGAGGATGGGAATTGACACGCGAGCCCGCATCTTTGGGCCACGTGAGTAGATGCCGGGAGTCGGCCGGCCGACCCGGGAGGCTCGGACGAACCTGAGCTGCGGCCGCAGCCACCGCCAACCGGCAGGTGATGGGCGCAACAGCCAGAGGCACAGCGGCGAAGAGCAGTCCGACGAGCCGGGCACATTCTCTTGACAATGTCTGCGGGCCCCCTTGCGCCACGTCTCTGGCTGTACCGCTAGGCAAAGCGTACCGTTCGTGCGCACGCAAGTCAAATGCGGCGTGAGCCTTCGCGACTACGTCCGAGAGTCGCCAGGCACGTTGACTCGAGGTGTGGGAAGTTTGCGGGCGGCCTCCGTCCATCTCTGGTCAACCACTTTGGTTGGAGGATAGCCGACAGATGAACTGCCGACGGGGTTTCCGTTGCGGTAGAACAGCACATGACATCCCCGGCTCGGCGGCAGTACCTGGACATCAAAGCAGAGCACCCCGACGCCGTCCTCCTCTATCGCCTCGGGGATTTCTACGAGATGTTCGATCAGGACGCGGAGATTGCGGCGCGGGTACTGGGCATCCAGCTCACGGCTCGCTCCTATCCGCGGGGCGAGGGCCGGGTACCGATGGCGGGGGTTCCTCATCACTCGGCGGAATCCTACATCAAACGGCTCCTGGATGCCGGCCACCGAGTAGCCCTCTGCGAGCAAATGAGCGAGGCGGGCAAGGGACTGGTCGACCGGGCAGTGGTGCGGGTCTTTACGCCCGGGACGGTGATCGAGCCGTCCATGCTCGAGCCTGCCGGCAATAACTTCCTCGCCGCGGTGGCAGTCGGGAAGGACGGCTTCGGCCTGGCATACGCAGACGTGTCGACCGGCGAGTTCGCCGCCACCGAGGTGAGGGGGGTCGACGCGTCGGAGCTGTTGCAGGCCGAGCTGTTGCGGCTGCGCCCTGCCGAGCTGCTGGTGAGCCCGGCAGCAGATATGACCAACCTGCCCGCGGAGACCATCCCAAGAGACCTTGCGACGTTGGACGAGCGACCCTCGATCGCCGAGCGACGCCTGCTCGAACACCTCAAGTGCGCCTCGCCGGCCGCCTTCGGGCTCTCCGAGAGCCCCCTTGCCGTGGTAGCGGCGGCAGGCGTTGTTGCCTACCTCAAAGACACCAATCCAAGGGCATTGGAGACGGTCGCCGGCCTTCACCACTACGACCCAACCGGTGCGATGTCTCTCGACGCGGCCACCCGATCCAGCCTGGAGCTTTTGCCCGGTCGGGGCGAACGCAGTCGTGGCTGGAGCCTCCTGCGCGTCCTCGATCGGACCCGGACCGCCATGGGCGGGAGGCGCCTGCGGGAGATGATCGCCCGTCCGCTCACCGACGTGATCGAGATCGAGCGGCGATTGGACGGCGTCGAGGCCTTGGTCCGCGCCCCAGGACTGCTCCGCCGGCTGGCAGGTTGTCTGGGGCGGGTGGCCGATCTGGAACGCATCCTGGCTCGGGTGGACCAGGAGCGCACCGCACCGCGCGACCTGCAGGACCTGCGGGAGTCGCTGCTGGTGACGGCCGAGATCCAAAACCTTCTCGAGGGTGGGTCGCCGGCGCTTGAAGAGCTGGCCGGGCTGCTCGATCCGTGCCCGGACCTAACCGAGCTGCTGGGGCGGGCACTGGAGCCCGAGGGAGGTCCGGCGATCCGACCAGGCTACAGTGCCGAGCTGGACCGCCTGCGCGCCCTCATGACGGGTGCACGAGACCGTATCGTGGCACTCGAGCGACAGGAGGTGGAGGCCACCGGCATCAAGACACTGCGGATTGGCTACAACCGGGTCTTCGGGTACTACCTGGAGATGCCTAAGTCGGCTGCCGCCAAGGCGCCCGACCACTACGCCAGACAGCAGACGTTGGTCAACGCCGAGCGCTTCGCGACGCCGGAGCTGAAGGCGCTGGAGGTGGAGATCAAGAGCGCTGGAGAGGACGCAGAGACGCTCGAGCGGCAATTGATCCAGGAGATCCATGACAAGGTTCGCTCACGCCGGCCGGCCATCAGCGCCTCGGCAGCCGCCATCGGACAGCTGGACGTGCGGCAGAGTCTGGCGGCCGTGGCCCTCTCCAACAACTATTGCCGGCCGCGATTCGGCGAGGGAACCAAGCTCACAATCCGGCAGGGGCGCCATCCCATCGTCGAGGCGGCCAACCCAGACCATCCGTTCGTTCCCAATGACTGCGTGCTGGACGAGGACTGCCGGATCATCGTGCTCACCGGACCGAACATGGGCGGCAAATCGACCATGCTTCGTACGGTGGCCCTGGTGGCTCTGATGGCCCAGATCGGTTCCTACGTCCCGGCGACAGAGGCTGAGCTGGGCGTCGTGGATCGCATATTCTCCCGGGTGGGCGCTCAGGACGACATCGCCTCGGGTCACTCCACCTTCATGGTGGAGATGATCGAGACGGCCGCGATTCTGCATCACGCCACCCGCCAGAGCCTCCTAGTCCTCGACGAGATCGGACGCGGCACCAGTACCTACGATGGCGTGGCGATTGCCCGGGCGGTGGTGGAATACATCCATGAGCGCATCGGCTCCCGCACCCTATTCGCCACCCACTACCACGAGCTCACCGAGCTGGCCGAGCATCTGGAACATGTGGAGAACCTGCACACGGCGGTCACCGAGCACGAGGGTCAGGTGGTGTTTCTTCACCGCATGGCGCCCGGCGGGGCGGATCGCTCCTACGGCATCCATGTGGCGCGCCTGGCGGGGCTGCCGCACAGCGTCACGGTTCGGGCGGACCGCCTGCTGCGACAGCTGGAGCGGAACGCCAACGGGCGGAAACCGGCCCCTGGGCCGCAGCTGGCCCTCTTCGCGGATCCGGACCTGACGCCCAAGACCGACATTGAGTCGACGGCGGTTCGCATCCTTGACGAGCTGCTGGCGGTTGACCTCGACAACACGACGCCGCGGCAGGCATTGGAGAAGCTGCAGCAGCTGCAGGAGCGCGGCCGGTCCAGCGGCTAGCCTACCGGACCGGCATCGACAAGTCGGCGACGGACCGGCCGCTTCAGGCTCGCGCTTCGCCGGCCTCTTTCATAGCGCCCTCATCGATCCACGTCCATAACCGGGCAGGCACATTAGCGGAGTTTACGCGTGGTCGTGAACACGTCCTCGTCGTGGAACGTGCCGGTAGACGCCTTGAAGGCATTACGCGTGTCCGACCAGATCGGATGGGCCGCGTCGCCCACCACGACCAGATCGCTGTAGTCGCCGTTGAAGCCCGCCTGAATACCGTCGGGTGGCGGGAAGGACGGCGCCAGAGAGGACACGGAGAACGCGTCCCGAAGGCCCTTTCCAACGGCCAGCAGATAGCCGCTCTCCTCCTTCTCCACGCCGGGCTGTCCGGACCGGAAGGTGCCATGGTGACCATATTCGTTGGGCACTCGACGTGTGACATAGAAGCTCAGCGCGATGTCATGGTTGCTGGGGCTGACCGCAACGGCCGCCATGTACTGATCGAACCCGTGCTCCCGATACACGGGATGACGGCGCGATACCCACGAGCGACCACCATCGGTCGAACCCGAAAGGCGGATGTCGTAACGACCGTCACGATAGTCGTCCCAAACGGAGTAGAGGTGGCCATTGGAGCGGTCAACAGCGACCAGCGGAAAGTCATCCACGCGCACAAAGGAACCAGGGACGCACTGATCGGGACCATCCGATAGGCGGCATTGCGGCTCCTTCCGCACCACGTCCCGACCCACAAGCGCGGGCTTCGACCAGGTTCGGCCGCCATCCTTCGAGACCACGGCAAGCTGCTGCTGATTGGGGTTGCCATCCCGGGTGTTGCCGTTGTTGAAGACCACGACGAGGTTGCCGTTGGGCAGCACGACCGGCTCCGATCCCTGGTCGAGATCGCAATCGTGCGGCCTGCGTCGTGGATCAAAGAGGTTGCCGTCGAAACACAGGGTCCCGCTGTTGCCGCTGATCTCTTTCGGTTTGGACCACGTCAATCCATGATTTCCTGACCGCGAAAAGTAGATCGGCGAGGAGCATTGACCCCCCTGAGCGCAGCGCGGGCTGTTCAGGAACTCCGTCCAGGTCACGTAGACGGAGTCCCGGTAGGGGCTGTGCTTAAAGCTGTCGGCGGCGATCCACTCCTTGTCCACCCCGGCCGACGCACTGTTGTCCTCCACCACGACATAGTGGGCCTTATCGACACCGCCGGCGGGTGAGGGAACGTCGTTGTAGAAGGAGCCTCCGGCGCCGGCGGGAGAGCGACCAACGAGGATGCCACCGGCATTGCCCTTGATATCGAACATGATGCAGGAGAAGTAGGCGTTGCCGCGCGAGTCGAACGCCACCGAGGGGTCGCTGGCGGCATCGTAGGTATGGCCGGTTCCATGGCCACCGGCGATCGTGTGAGGGCTGACCGGGTGGTTGAGGCGCTCGTAAAAGGGCGGGATGCCCGATCCCCAGCGGGTGCCCCCGTCGAACGAGTAGTCAAACCCGCAGTGGTTCCAGCCGATGCTGGAGTCATTCTGGCCGGCGATGAGGTTATTCGGATCGATGGGGTTGACTGCGATGGCTTCCTCCGCCTGGCGCCGGACGGTGCAGTCCTGATTCACGCGAACGTCGCCGCCCGAGGTTCGGTTGCTGCACCCCAGGCTTTGGTGCGGAATCGACGGAACAGTGGTGAGGTCGGCTGCAGCATAGCCGCCGGCTGCCTCGGCGCTCACAACCGTGCCGGCGGACAGGGTGGGCACACGGTGCAGCGTGCCGTCGACGCGGACAAAGCGCTGGTGGACAAGCCCCCGCGCCGCCTGCATTGTCAGGCCCTGGGCGCCGGAGGAGTGAGCAGCCGTGGTGAGCGCTATACCCAACACCACCAATCCCAATGTCAGTACGGCGGCCAACGATCTCATGGCGCTTCCTTTTCCCGAGGTTGGTCAATTCTTTCCCATGGCGCCGGAAGCATTCAATCATGATTCGCCGCCACTTTCTGACCGGGAACAGGGTGGAAGAATCAGGGACGGGAGTCGGGAGCCAGCGAAGTGAGATGAACGGACGAGACCTCATCAAGGCCGGCTGGCGCGAGGGGCCGCTGGTCGGGATGGCCCTGACCGCGGCCAAGCGGCTGCGCCGCGACGGTCTGAAAGACGCCGAGATCATTACCCTCCTGAACCAGTGCCGAGTCGACCCGACTGCCTTCGTCGACGACGACCGCCTTGGTCTCCTGGCGCGCAGATTGGAGGAGGATCGGTCGGCGACCACAGAGCCAGGCATGGCGCTCAGGCCATCCCCCCTGCCCTATCCCATCTGGGGCGCCGATCTCATCGACCAGGCGGCCCTCGAGCAGATGGACACGGCCATGCGGCTACCGGTCAGCCGAGCCGGAGCTTTGATGGCTGATGCCCACGTCGGCTACGGGCTGCCCATTGGTGGTGTGCTGCAAACCGTGAACGCAGTGATCCCCTATGCCGTCGGCAGCGACATCGCGTGCCGGATGCGGCTCACGGTGGTCGACGTGCCGGGTGAGCGCCTCGAGCAGGATCGCGATCGGCTGAAGCGTGCCTTGGTGTCCGGCACGGTCTTCGGCGCCGGCAAGGACAATCCAGCCAAGCCCTCCTCCCCGGTCCTCGACGCGGACTGGTCGCTGACGCCCTTCCTTCGCGGCTTGCGCGATACGGCTCGGAAGCAGCTTGGCACCAGCGGCTCCGGCAACCACTTCGTCGAGTGGGGCGCGGTCGAGTGGCGAGGAAAGCGCCGGCTGGCGCTGATGTCACACTCGGGCTCGCGGGGCGTGGGCTTCAAGATCGCCGACTACTACTCCAAGGCCGCCGAGAAGCGACGTCGCCGGGATCTGCCTCCAGAGGCAATCCGTCTGGCCTGGCTCGACCTGGAATCGGAGCTGGGTCGCGAGTACTGGATGTCGATGGAGCTCGCGGGGCAGTTCGCTTCGGAAAACCACCGGGTCATCCACGACCGAGTGGTGGACCTGGCAGGTCTGAGCGGAGATGTAATGCACGTGGTCGAGAACCACCACAACTTCGCGTGGAAAGAGGAGCGGGACGGCTCCTGGCTCGTGACGCATCGAAAGGGGGCCACGCCGGCGGGGCCGGGTGTCGAAGGCGTGATACCCGGATCGATGGCGTCTCCAGGCTTTGTGGTGTCCGGGAAGGGCAACCGCGAGTCGCTGGAATCGGCCTCACACGGCGCCGGTCGGAGAATGGGCCGTCGCGCCGCCACTCGGGAACTGAAGGCGACCGAACGGGATGAACTGCTGGAGGCCATGGGTGTGACGCTCATTGGGGGCGGGCTGGACGAATCGCCGCAAGCCTACAAGCCCATTGAGCTGGTGATGGAGGCGCAGCGGGACCTGGTCGAGGTGACGGGCGCCTTCACACCCGCCATCGTCCGCATGGACACCGGCAGCCGGGACATATGAGCAGTCTGGAATCGGTTCCCGCCGGGAGTTTTTCCCTCCCCGCCTGGGACAAGGACTACCCGGATCCCCAGAAGCTGCGGCGGGAGGCCGAGATCGCGGGTGACGCGTTCGTGCAGGCGCTAACAGAGATGGTGCCTGATGCGGAGCTGGCGGCTGTGTACCTCAAGGGATCCACGGTCAAGGTGTGGACGACCCCGCTGGACTACGTGCCGGCCCTCAGCGATGTGGACATTCACGTCCTCTTTGCCGACGATACCCAGGCCGACGCCTATTACCGTGACGTGGAACAAGCGCTTCGTCTGGCCGGCCGGGCGGAGGACATCTTTCTGGCCGCGACGCCGCAACGGCTCCACGTGCCGCGGGTGCAGATCGTGGTCGCCAACCGGCTGTATCGCATGCCGGACTTCGTGCCCGCACCGCGAGAGACGGTACGGCTCATTCGGGGAACCTACCCGCCCGCTCCCGCGACCGGATCAGGAATCCCGGTGCTCAAAGAGCAGCTGTTGCAGCACGCCGAGTATCTGGAGCGGCTGGGTGAGTCGGTGGCCGATCTTCTGGGGCCGCATCTCCGGGTTGCGCTGCGGGCCATGAGCTGGCGTGTATCGCCGGCCGCGCCCCGGGTTGCCGAGCTTCTGGGAGAACCGTTTGTTACCGTGTGGTCGAGTAACCGGACGGCCCTCGTGGAGCTGCTGACTCAACGCGGCGAGGCCGAGCTCGCGGCCGACTACGCCGCCTATTACCTCCAGGCGTGGCGATACTTCTTGTCGGGCGATCAAGACAGCACCGCCGCCCGGGCCGCGATCCGTGCCGGTGTCCGGGTGATCGAACGGGGCGCCGAGCTGGCTGGAACGGTCCAGGATCAGGAGCCGGACTAGCTTTCAATGGTGGGTTCCACCGCTTCACCAGGAGCCACGTAGACCTCGCAGGAGACCGCGGTGTCCGGCAGAAGCGGGCGGTCGCGCCTACAGACGGATGTGGCGGCCGCAGGCAGACCGCCGGAGGAGGCGCGGACGACCGTCCGGTATGAGCCGCGATCCCGGAAGTAGGATGCGCCAGTGGCGGGCTCGGGTGAACCTTGTCATGTACCACCCACCGTCGATGCTGGTCTGTCCGTCCAGGTGCCTCGCCCGCAGCCGGACCGCGACACAGGTATAGAGGCCGGTCTTGCGGCGAACCCGGTAGCCGGGATCGCGGAGCGCTCCAAATGACACCGCCACCGTGGTGAAATAGCCGGAGGCCCAGGGACGGAACGCGGGACGGGCATGGGGATCGACGAGCAGGTAGGCATTGCCGAAGTTCCAGTTGTCCACCGCGGTGTAGAACTTACGTATCAGAAGGATGGGAGAGCTGGTCCCGCGACCGAACGCGGCCGCCGCCTCAGGTTGCCGGCCGGGCATCGCCAGCAACGCGACCGCTCCGGCGGCAAGCGCCACCGCGACCAGTCCGACTCCCAACACGGCTCGTTTCATGTTGCCTCTGCTGTCCTACGAAAGCACGGGCGGAGGCTTCGCGTCAACCATTCCGAATCTTGGGGCGGAATCGAGTCGGCGGAAGGGGCACGGGCGCTCAGCCCGGGAGAAACGCCTCCTTCCTCGGCGGTCCCAGATCACAAGAAGCGGTGGCGATTGCATCGACTCTACCCCTCGACGGGAACGGGCCGCTCCTCTCGTCTGGATCGCTCCGCCGCCTCAGAGACGGCCAGCGCCCGGATGCCGTCGTCCAGCGTTACGCGATACGGCGCATCCGCCTTCGTCCGGCGCACCCAATCGACGATCTCTGCCCGATACGCATCGGCAAAACGCTCCAGCCAGTGGCCGTATCGACCCGGGCCGCTCTGGCCGGGACGGATACGAGTCGCTCCGCCGGACGGACCTTCGCCGACCGTCACGGCGCCATCTGTCCCCACGATCTCTGATCTGATGTCATAGCCATAGCCGGCACTCTTGTAGACCTGGACGGAGGCGGCTCCCCCTCGGCTGAGTCGAAGGGTGGCGAAGCCGGTATCCATCGGCTGCACGTCGGCTAATCCGGTATTGGCAATGATGGCACCGGCGGCCTGTACGTGAGTGATTTCGTCGTCCATGAGCCAGCGCACCAGATCGAAATCGTGTCCGGCGGACTCGACGAACAGGTTGCCCGCGGCCGGCGAGGTGAAGTAGGAGCGGGAAGGAGGCTCCCGGTCGCGACTGATCCCGGTGAAGAGAACGGGCCTTCCGATCTCGCCGCGGCGGATGCGCTCCCAGGTCTCCAGATAGAACGGATCGTAGCGCCGCATGAAACCCGTCTGCACGCCAATCCCGTGTCGAATTGCCTCTTCCTGGGCACGGCGAGCTTCGGCGACCGACGCGGCAACCGGCTTCTCGCACAGTACGTCCTTGCCCTCTCTCGCAGCAGCCATGATCATGTCCGCGTGCGTCTCCGGCGGGGTCGCAATGACGACGCCGTCGATCCGGGGATCGGCCAGCAACCCGTCGACGGTGGTGGCCGTCACGCCAAGCGCGCCGGCGACCGTCTGGGCCGCGCCCGGGTCGGCATCGGCGACGGCGACCAGTGTGGCACCCGAACCGGGCGCGGAGAGGTTCTCGGCATGGCGCCGTCCCATTGCCCCAACGCCGATCACCCCAACGCCCAGCGACGCGGTCATTCTCCCGTCGCTAACCGGTCCGCTTCAGCCGTCCCGTGCGTTTGGCGAAATGCTCCGCCCACGCGAACAACCAGATGCCCAGGGGGACCGTTACGATGCCGATGATCACCAGGGGCACGATCGAGCCCACCAGAGCGGACCCGCTGGGATTGCCCAGCAGCATGGTTCGTGTTCCCGACAGAATGTAGGTGGCGGGAGACACATGCGACGCCACCTGCAGCAGGCCCGGGAGGACCGTCACCGGATAGTAGACGCCTGACACGAGCAACAGGCACGCTTCGATCACGTACGTCATCTGAGCGCCCTTTTCGGTGAACAGGAGCGGAAGCGTCGCGGCCATGATGCCGATGCCGACGAAGCTGACGCTCCCGACGGCGACGATGGCCAGCGCCGGCCACAATCCCGCGGCATTGGCGTCGAGATGGAAGGTCAGCATCAGCGCGCCCAGCACGAAGACTGTCCGTCCCAGACCGTAGATGACGGCAAAGAGGCAGGCCCCAAGGACATACGTCAGCCGCGAGATGGGTGCCATGAGGCTGTACTCGATGGTTCCCTCCCAGCGCTCCCACTGCACGCTCTCGGCGATGGCGATGAAGAGCGACGCCATGTAGGACCAGGTCAGGGTTCCGATGGACAGGTAGAGCACGATGCTCCGGGTATCGACGTGGTGATGGGTTATGCTCGGGACGGCATCCGCCATGTAGACCACGGCCAGTGACTGGGCGATGGTGTAGACGAGAAACGCCACCTCCCAGGCCCAGTACCGTTTGGAGAGATGAATGTTGCGCTCGACCAGGGCATAGGACGCCTTGATCTCGCGCATCAATGGGGCGCTGGCAATCATTACTCGCCTCCTTCTCCTTCCTCGTATTCCTCGTCGAGGCGACGACCGGTGACCTCCATGAAGACGTCTTCCAGGGTCGGCTCCCGGTCCAAGCCCTGCTCCAGCCGGTGCTTCTCCTTGAGCTCGGCCGGCGTTCCCTCGACGACGATCTTTCCACGGTCGAGGATGGCCAGCCGGTCGCAGAGGGCGTCGGCCTCATCCATGTCGTGACTCGTCAGCACCACGGTGGCATTGTGTTCGCGACGCAGCTCCAAGATGAACTGTTGGACATCCTTCTTGGAGCGAGGGTCCAACCCGGTGGTGGGCTCGTCCAGAAGCAGCAGGACCGGCGAGGTCAGGAGCGCCCTGGCGATCGCCACCTTCTGCTGCATGCCCCGGGACATCTTGTCGACCGGCTGTCCAATACGGGCAACGGGGATGCCGAGCGCCTGCAATAGGCGCGGGATCTCGCGCCGAGCCGCCCTGACATTGACGCTGTAGAGCCGCGCGGCGTACATCAGGTTCTCCATTGCCGACAGCTTCTTGAAGAGTGATGCCTCCACTGAGACGCGATTGATCATGCGCTTGACGACGGCAGCCTCGCCAACAGCGTCGTAGCCGAAGATGCGGGCAGTTCCGGCATCAGGCAGCAGCAGGGTGGCGAATACTCGGATCAGAGTGGACTTGCCGGATCCATTGGCCCCGAGAATGCCATAGATTTCCCCCCGACGCACCCTGAGGGAGACATCGTCGACCGCGACCACGACCTTTCCCGGTTTGCGCCGGATTCGCACCGCGGACTGGCCACCGAATCGCTTGGTCACGTGCTCCACGGTGAGGGCGTCTTGGATGGACTCGAGGCCCGCCGGCGTCGCCACGTGTTGCGTCAGCTGAAGGGTTTGCGTCATGTCATCCTCTCTCGACTCGGCAGACCGGCGTGTGAAGAGAACAAAAAAACCGTGGATCGAAATTCGATCCACGGTTTCCAGATTTCTGGAATCGAAATGGACTTACGTTTCCGCCCTCATGGATCGAACGGGGATGGGCGCACCCCTCCCGCGAGAAACCACCTTGCGCGCGGCGGTGAGCGCTGCCCACCGCAGAACAATCCTGTTTCTCAAGGGTTGGGGACCCACATCTCGTTGATCACCATCCATCATACCGAAGTGGGGAAGCGCCGAGTCGCGGCCCGTTCGTGATCTTCGTCACTCGGGGGATCCGTCCGCACAGAGGCCAAGACTAGCCTCTTCCCAGATAGCGACCCAGGAAGGCGAGAGAGGGCGCCACCTGGGCGGCCGGGAACCCTCCGGTGTGGCACCCCTTCGAGAACACGCTCACCGTTCCGGCCGGCAGCTTCGAAGCCACGACCTGGACATCGGAATAGAAGGGGTCGTCGAAGCCGGTCGCCAGCCGGATGGGTATACCGCGCAGCCGTCCTCGATGCCGCAGGATGTCGTTTGCCTCGAAGGCCTGTTTGGATGCATAGGCAGTCGGATCGGCCGCGTGTGCCTCCTGGTAGGACAGCCAGAGGGCGGGACTGATGACCGCCACCGCGCCCACGAGATCAGGCCGTTTCTCTGCGAGGAGCAGGGCTCCGTAGCCACCCATCGAGTAGCCGTAGAGCCCGATGCGCTTCTGTCCCCGGCCTAGCCCCAGAAGCCGGCAGCGCGGAATCAGCTCGTCGATGACCATGCTCATGGGATCGTCGCCCGGATGCCGGTTCCAATAGCCGTCGCCGCCGTCGACCGCGACGAAGGCGGCCCTCACGGCGGGAACGCCGCCAAGCAGCAGGGCAGCCAACCGTTGTACGTCGAAGCTCCGATGACTCCCACCGTGTCCATGGAGACAAATGACCAGCGGCGGCGGTCTATTGGGTAAGTAGACATGGGGATAGCCGATAGCGTAGCCGACCTCACGATGGCGCGCGTGCGAATAGAAACGTCCGCTCACCAGCATGCCCAGCGGGCCAAAATGCTGGGGCGGCACGGCAACCGAGCACGCGCCGGTCAGCTGCTCCAGGTAGTGCTTTCCGGGAAGCACATCGTGCTCCACCAGCTCGTACCCACCGGCGCCTGCCGCTATCACCGCGCCGGCCGCTCCGGCTAGACCCACCAGCGCCTGCTTTCGGCTGACCAAGGCAGTCATGGGCCCACCCCATGGGTACGGGAAGACGGGCCGACAGGACGGGCTGAAGGGACGTATGCCGCGCCATCAGGGAACCGAGCGGATTGTGTAAAGAGTCCCATCGCTGGCGCCCTTCAGGGATGACCATTCGAATGTGGTCCAACGATCAGCATGGGTCTTGCCCAGACATGGTGGCGGAGCATCCAATCGCAACTCACCAGCATGCGTTCCCAGGAGGGATCAGCAGTGACGGTGTCTCACTTGCAACCGGGCCCAGGCCACCTCCTTGAGGCGACCGCTTCCGATCCTGCGCAGGGCGTTGATCTGCCAATAGCCCGGGCGCCATCTCTCGCGAGATCGCGGATAGGTGAAGAACACCACTCCGTGACGACCGGCGCGGTGCCGCCCGAGCGCATGCGCCTGGGGCGTGCTGGAGTCGCCAAGGGACTCAGCCATGAAACGGTAGGACCGGTCGGCGATGACGTTCTTCAGCACCACGTCGAGGCCGCCGGCGCGCAATCGACTGCGGACGCAGGAGGGGGAGAGGTCCATCGCCGGATGGGCACGGGCCGCGCGAGCCGTGGCGATTCTCTCTTCGGTCACGCCCGCGACGACCAGCGTAAAGCCCAAGACTGCAACGGCTCCGACCCACGACGTTGCGGAGCGGGACATCACCCGCAGCACACTGCGCTCACAATCGAGCGCCGGCGGGCAAGGCAGCAGCGCCGAATCCAATCTACCTTCGTGAAAAACCGGCCGGGGCGGGGCGTCGATTCAGAATCAGGCTTCCGCACTACTGAGGTCCATGACTGCCGACAGGTCGAAGTGCTCGGGCGGCTGCAGCTGGTCGTAGGTGCACTCACGGGGGCTCTTGTCCGACCGCCACCGCAGGAAGCGCGCCGCGTGCCGGAACCGATCACCCTCGAGCTTCTCGAATCCGACTTCACATACCAGCTCCGGACGGAGCGAAATCCAGGTGGTGTCGCGTCCCTGCGACCAGCGGCTCGGCGAGCCGGGCGTTCGTCCGTGGCCGAAGCTGCCCTCACCCTCATAGTCATGCAGGAACTGGAGCAGCTCTCGCCGCTCCTTCGTGCTGAACGAGGAGGTGTGGCCGACATGATGGAGGTTCCCCTCTTGGTCGTACAGACCAAGCAGGAGCGAGCCGATTCCGTCGCCCTTTGACGCCAGCCGATACCCCCCCACCACGCAGTCGGCGGTTCGCTGGTGTTTGATCTTGACCCACTCGCGCTGACCGTCGAGGTACGGTCGGCCCACCTCCTTGGCGATCACCCCGTCCAGGCCGGCACCCTCGAACCGGGTGAACCAGGACTGAGCCTCGCCCGCGTCGGACGTCTGTGGCGTCAGGCACAGGAATGGGACGGGCCGCAGTGATTGAACGAGGCAGCGCCGGCGAGCTTCGAGCGGCATGGGGCGGAGGTCCTCATCGTCCCGAGCCAGGATGTCGAAGGCCACGAAGGACGCCGGCGTTTCCTTTGCCAGCCTCTCGACGCGAGACGCGGCCGGGTGCAGACGCATCTGCAGGGTCTCGAACTCCAGCCCCCGATTGCCCACCATGATGATCTCTCCATCCATGACGGCTCGATCGGGAAGCCCGCTCGAGAAGACATCGAGGAGCTCCGGGAAATAACGATTGAGAAGCGTCTGTTTGCGACTGATGATCCGGATTTCCGATCCGTCTCGAAAGACGAGCGCCCGGAAGCCGTCCCATTTGGGCTCGTAACGCCATCGCTCGCCGACCGGTATGCCGTCGGCGCTCCGGGAGAGCATGGGCTCGATGGGCGGCGAGATGGGCAGCATCAGCTCAGCGACCGCTGTCGACCGGAACGGGCCGCTCCCGTGGCCTCGGCTCCAGGGGGACGGGGCGGTGTCCATCTCGCCCATCCACATCCGCATCAAGGGCAACAGACGGCTCCCCTGCCCGACGGGTCAAGACGGCCTCGGCAGCCATGGCCATCAGACACAGCGGACAGCGGTGCGAACGCACTCGACCGGCCCCCACCGACAGGGGATCGAGCGCCGGAACGTGGCGCGTCTGATGCCGAACGAAGATCCAGGCTGAGATTGCGGCGACCGGCACCAGAACCAGAAGAAGCCATGCATGCGGCTCCGAGCTCCAGAACCGCAGGATCAGCTTGACCCCTGCGAAGGCGATGAAGAACTGCAGCGCCAAATAGATGCTCGTGCCCAGCGTCACACCGGCCACAAAGGTGCGCATGGGAATGGTGGTGAGACCGCAGGCCGGAATCGCCGCCGTCCGCACTCCAGGTGTCACAACTGCTACGGCGATGCCGACCACCCCCACGTTCTTGACGCGATCGAAGGCCAGGTCGAGCCGGGCATGGGTCAAACCGATGGCCGGCCCAAAGCGGTACAGCAGATGGCGTCCAGGCCCTCGGGCCAGGCTGAACTGGATCATCTCGCCGACCACCATGGCCACGAGCAGCACCGCAAAGGCCTGCCAGAACACCAGCTTCCCGCTCGCCGATCCGGTCGCCGCCACCACGATCAGCACATCTGCCGGGATTGGTATGGGAACGCCGATGGCCTTCACGAGGGCAACGAGGAAGAGGGCAATCAGCCCGTAATGCGCGAGCATGACTACCTCACGCCCATGCCGTGCCTCCAACCGTCCCGAGTTGTGGCCGGGTCGTCAATGCCTCATGGTACATCTGTGCCCCCCAGGCCTCAGGCGGCGAAGAACAGGGGCCGCCGGGCGGTCCCGGGCGGGTTGCGGCCGAAATCAGAGCGTGATACCGCTTTGAGAACCTCGTACACCGCGCTTAACGTCGAGGACGCCAACCCGGCTCCCGCACTGGCGCCGGCGTAGCTCTGCTCTCCGCTAAGGAGCCGGCATGCGAGCCGCCAGATTCGCTCTTGCCGAACCCCTTGCGTCCAGATCCACGGAGCAAGATGGAAGAGATCGTAGAGCTTCCGGCTGACGCGGAGATCGGGCAGCAGGTCCTTGCGGACGTCGTCGGTGTAGCGGTTGACGGCCTCAGGATTACCGGTCTCGGCATCCACGATACTTCGGGCCGCCGCCCGGCCGCTCCATACGGCGGCGTAAATGCCCTCACCCGTAAACGGGTCGAGGAACCCGGCGGCGTCGCCGACGAGCAGGAGGTTGCCCTGCTGGAGTGGCGACCCGGGTCGCCTCACAGGGAGCGGATGGCCTCGCACTCCCCACAGATCGTCCGGATTGTAGCCATAGGTCTTGCACAGTGCCTGCAAGCGCTGCCTCAACGTCGGTCCGACGCCGTGCCAGCCGCCCACGCCAATATTCAGGTGGTCGCCCTTGGGGAACAGCCATCCGTAGCCACCTCGCACGTGCGTGAAGTCAACGCCCATGACGTCTCGCCAGCGCTCCGGAAACGGATCGGCGGCAGCATTGCCCTCCAATGCGATGCCTTTCCACCGATCCACGCGCATGCCGGCCAGCCGCGCGGTCAACCCATTGGCGCCGTCCGCGGCCACCAGGTACCGACACCTGAGGACGCTCGCTCCCGCTCTGATGCTGAAGCCGGCGCCGGCCGGCTCGACTGTTCGCACGGCGGCTCGCTGATACACTCGTGCACCCGCGGCCTCTGCCTGCTGCAGCAGCAAGGCGTCCAAGCGCCGCCGCTGGGTGAGATAGGTAACTGGAGTGGGAGCCCGGCGAGAAAAGTCGGTCCATGGCTTCATCGTGAAGCGAACTCCGCTGATCTCCCGCTCAACCACCTCTGAGATGGGCCCGGGCAGCACGCCGGCGGCTCTCGTGGTGACGCCCCCACCGCAGGGCTTGTCGCGAGGAAACTCGGCCCGATCGACGACCGCCACCGAGAGCCCCGCGCGGGCGCACCAGTGTGCGGCGCTGCTGCCGGCCGGACCGCCGCCGACCACAACAACCTCAAACTGATTCACGGCTGGGATACCTCTCGGGAGTTGGAGTATCCCGCTCTTTTGAGCGGTGGGGCTCTGTAGATGCTAGCCTCAAACTCACCTCGCTGCTTATGCATCGACTAGCATAGTTCGTTGCCTTTTGGGAAGGAGGAGACAACGGCCATGGCGCATGGCTTGCGGTACGGCCGCGCCAAGCTGCCGGCGATGGAGGATGTCATGTGGCGTCCACCAGTGGAGCCGGTCGGCCTGCGGCGGTATGGATGGAGCTCGGAGGGCCGTCGACGGCGGCGGGCGAGGCGCTGGAGCATCGCTCTCGTCAGCGTCTTGCTGGTCGTTGGCGCCGGCGTAGGATCCGTCCGCGCGGCCTCCTGGCTCAGCTTTCCCAGTCGCCTCTCAGCCGTCGGAACGCCCGGCGGGCATCACTCCCCGCTGGCTCCTGGGCAGCAGCATCCCTCCCGGACCAGCGGCGCACGATCAACGGGATCTGGACAGATGTCGACGGCTCTCCCCCTGTCGAGCAGCCGGACGGCGATAACCGTTCCTCGCCGTCACCTTTCCAATCCCACATCCAACAAGGTTCAAGCCGGAAGTCGAGCACTCAAGCTCACCAGCAGCCGAAGGCGGCAGGCCAAATCGACCAACCTTGTCACCGCTGCCCGGCCGGGGGTGGCCGTCGCCGGTCCGGTGTGGGACCCGCATCACTCGCCGATCGCGCCCACCGCGGGTGAGGCCGGCATTAGCAAGAAGACTCGGCTCCGTGCGGGTGAGGGAGCGGGGCCGGAGTGGTGTATCGCCGCCGGCGGTTTCCCCTTCGGCGCCAGCCTGGACGGGGTGTTTGCCTGCGGACCGGGCACCTCACCGGCAACACCGTTCGACACCGACGGCTTCCAGTGCGTGGAGCTGAGCGAGCGATTCCTCTGGGACGTCTACGGCAGGATCGTCCGCAAGGTGGATAGCGGAGCGGACTTCGTTCCCATCGCGCACCGCCGCCTGCATATCCCGGTCGGCTATCCGGGTCACGGGAGTCTCCCACAGCCCGGCGACATCGTAAGCCTCTGGGGCCCGACCGCCGACCCGGCCGGGCATACGGGTGTCGTGTCCGCCGTGAATGTGGGCCAGCACGGAAACGGCGCCATTCAGATCATGGAAGAGAACGGATCGGCCTCGGGCTGGGACCAGATCGACGTACATCATTGGCGAGAGAGCTTCGGCCGGCCCGGCTACCTGGGCGGTTACTACTATTACACGCATGTCAGCTGGCTGAAGCTGGCCAAGGCCGTCTCACCTGTACCTGCACCCGGCGGCACCCCGCTGTACACCATCCATCCTTTGGGGCCGGCGGCCTCCGAGGCGACCGGAATCAATGATCTCGGCCGCGTGGCAGGGGTCGTGGACGTTCGAGACAGACATCAGCGTCTCGTCCACCAGGTTCTCTCCTACGCCGACGCGCACGCCACCATCTTCAAGCCACCCAAGAGCGACAGACCCATGACCGCCTCGGCCGGTGTCGATCGAGAGGGTAACGTGGCCGCGTGGGGACTGTCCGACTCCGGCCGGCTGAGCCCGTACGTGATCCGAGCAGCTCGCACCACGAGGTGGTTCCGGCTGCCGACCCCGCGGGGTGCGCGGGGACAGCCGCTCTCCATGAATGCGGGCGGCGATGTGACCGGTTGGTACGGGTCCGGCACCGCTCGCTCGCTGGGAGCAGTATGGCGGCCGGCAGGTCATGGCTACCGGCTCCACACGCTGCACGCCAACCATGGGTTTCGCAACCCGCTGGTGGCGGCTGCCGATGCCCAGGGAGACGCCGTCGGAACCGAGATGCTCGATTCCGTGCGCACCTTCGGGGTTCTCTGGACGCCGAACGGCCGCGCCTATCGCCTGCCGCCGGTGTCGGCACATCGCCAGCTGACCATGGCGACCGCCATCACCAGCACCTCCACGCCAAACGGCAGAATCCTCTTCATCACCGGCAGCTCGCGCCGACGGAATGGGGCGCCTCAGGCGTGCATGTGGCGCATTCGGGTAGCCGCAGGTCGAGTATTCATCTCTCGGCCCAGGCCGCTGTGGTCGCCGGCCGGATACGGCCCGTCCTGGGCCCGAGCGGTCAACCCGGCAGGCTATGTGGTGGGTGAGCTGGGTCGCGGGCGGGCGCGCCGCGCCGGATTTCTCTGGCGTCCCGGCTGGGGTATGGCCACCGTTAACAGCCTGTTGCCGCAGACGAGCGGCTGGTCGGTCCTCAGCCTCGACGGCATCAACGCGGCCGGGGCCATGGTGGGAGTTGCCATTCAGCAGGGGCATGCGCCATATCATCCAATGGCCGTGCTCTTGACACCGGCCCGCTTGGGTCTGCCGCCGAAGCGCTAGCTCCTCCCGGATACGCCCTGGCCGGTTTTGGTCAGAGATGTGCCACCGAGGTGGCCAGGATTGGTTTGGTCGTCGGCTGGCGTGAACCACGCGGCCCGGGTTCCACGGTCACCGCCGCAGTCTGGAAACCGCTCACCGAGCGCGCCAATGACATGCGATGAGCCACCGATCCTCCCAGGAATATGCCGGCGCTCACCGGGGGCCGACGGCCGTGAATGAACCAGAGCTGATAGACCCTTTGAGCGCCGGCCGGCCTCGTGGGACCAACGATGAGGCTGCTGGCGCCATGGGGACTGACCGCCAGGGCCACATGCGCCCCGACGGAACCGGTTGGAAAGGATCGAATGCGATCGCCGTGCAGCACTGACGTTCCCACGAGCTGACGGTAGGACGCCATCGCCGACGTCTTCGGCCGCTGCAGCTCGCGTCCCAAGCTGACGCCCACGACGAACAGAATCACGGCCGCAGCCGCGACGAGTGCCATGACTCGTGGACCGGTCCAGGAACGCGGCCGGGGCCGGAGCTGGATAGGAGGGGGCGGCGTCTGTACCGCAGCGCGGGAGGGGTGTTCACTCGTTTGTGCCGCCGCGGCCATGACTCTGCTCCGAAGGGCCGGAGGCGGATCAATCGGCCGCAGGGCCAGGGGCAGCTTGCCGGCGGTGTCCTCCGTCTCGGCGGCACGGCTGGAACAGTCCGCGCAGGAAGAGAGGTGATCCTCAACCTGCCGGCGTTCCTCCTCGTCGAGAAGGTCAAGGACATATTCGGGCAGCAGGTCTCCGACGTGCTCAGTCATCCCAAAGCGTCCAGTTCCAGGTTCGCGAGCAGGCCCCGTAGCTTGTCGAATCCAATACGGATGCGGCCCTTGACGGTCCCCAAAGGCACCTGCATCCGCTCGGCGATCTCGGTCTGACTCAGGCCTCCGTAGTAGGCAAACTCGATGGTCTGCCGCTGCTCGATGGGAAGCTGAGCAAGCGCCGATCGAACGTGCTGGGCCGTGAGGGCGTCCTCAACCTCGCGCCACACGTCGGAGCTGCCGGCCCCCTCTGCGACGTCGGCCTCCGGATCCAGCTGGGGCCGTACCGACATGCCGCGCAAACGGTCGAAGCACCGACGCCGAACGATGGTCATGAGCCAGGAGCGAAGGCTGCTCCGAGCCGGATCGAAACGCTCTGAATTGCGCCACGCGCTGAGAAATGCCTCCTGCACCACATCCTCTGCCGCCTGTGAGTCGGCAAGGATGGTTCGGGCGAGGGTATAGGCAAGGGTGGCATAGCGGTCATAGACGGATTCGAGGGCAGCCTCATTCCCCTGCTGAAACTCGCCAATGAGACGTTGGTCATCGGACCAATCCCGGGCCAATGGCGAACCTTCCGAGTACGGGATGAGCAGATGGCACGGCGATGGGGAGCGAACGGGCACATGAAGGCTCATCGGCCCTCCTGCTCGTAGATACGAGCCCGCCCGAGAGCCGGATCAAGCCGGATGCGCGTTCCAATCTAGCGCAGGTCAGCGACAGTTGATTCCTAAACTGTTTAGTGCTAAACTAGTGGTAGGAGCCCCCGTTGGGCGCATTTCTCTGGAGGAACAAACCATGACCGCTACCGCAATCGCCGAGCCGCAGACCACGACCAAGACCGTTTGGAACATCGATGCGAGTCACTCGCTCGTGGAGTTCTCCGTCAAGCACATGATGATCTCCACCGTGAAGGGTCGATTTTCCGGCATCACCGGAACGATCGAGACGGTCGACGATCAGGTTGATCAGGCTCGTGTGGATGTTGAGATCGATGCCTCGACGATCGACACGCGCGCCGAGCAGCGCGACACCCATCTCCGCTCGGCCGATTTCCTGGATGTGGAGCACTATCCCGCCATCACCTTCCGCAGCACCCGCGTCGAGAACCAACACGACGGCACCTTCGACCTGGTCGGTGACCTGACCATTCGGGGCGTGACGAAGGAAGTCACCCTGCACGTCACGGACAATGGGCGCGGCGCCTCTCCATTCGGAACCTATGTCGCCGGTTTCAGCGCCACCACCTCCTTCAATCGCCACGATTTCGGGGCCAAGTGGAATGTGGCCCTCGAGGCGGGCGGATTTCTCGTGGGTGACACCGTCAACGTGACCCTCGAGATCGAGGCCGTCAAGCAGCAGTAGACGCCGCCAAGATAATGAGAAGCGGCGGCCCGGACCGGCCGCCGCTTTTTCTATGGCTGAATCATCAGATCTCATCTATGAAGTGGCGCCCGCACGCGTCGGAGAGCCGCCCCATCCAGCGGCCATCCTGCTGCATGGGCGGGGTGCCAACGAACGCGACCTCCTCTCTCTTGCCACGCAGGTCGATCCTCGCCTGACGGTCGTCGCGCCCCGCGCGCCCTACCCGCTCGGTCCCGATGCGTACCATTGGTACGACTTAGAAGCGGCGATTCAGGGACGGCCTTCCAGCCAGACCCTGGAACGGGCGGTCGCTCTCGTGATGCGCCTCGTCGACCGAGTGGAGACAGATCACGGGCTCGACGGCAAGAAGCTATTCGTCGGAGGTTTCAGCATGGGGGCCGCCGTAGCGGGGGCAGCGATCCTCTTTCATCCGCAGCGGTTCGGCGGCGCGGCCCTGCTGAGCGGGTCACTTCCACTGCACTCGGAGCTGCCGAATCGTGAAGGGCTCTTGACGGCGCTGCCGGTCTTCCAGGCTCATGGCCTGTACGACGGCGTGATTCCCGTTCAGTACGCCCGGATCAGCAGGGACTTCCTACAGTCCGTGGGGGCCGATCTGACCTATCGGGAGTACCCGATTGGCCACGAGGTGGGCGCGGAAGAACTGAACGATCTGGTCTCCTGGCAGGCCTCAGTTCTCGATCGTTCCGGCTCCTAAGCCGGCTGTCGAGAACCGGTACGGCCGCGAACTGAGGCACGCGGGATGAGCGGCGACTCGCCCGCCGAACAACAACCCTCCTTCGAGCTGGCCGCACGCATCCGCCGAGCCGCCGGTGCAGCGCTCCTCGACGTGGGGCCGCTGCGGCGCCATCGGGACTTCCGGCTCTTGTTCCTGGGCCGAGCCGTTTCGTTTTTCGGGTCGATGATTACCGCCGTGGCCATTCCCTTTCAGGTCTACGCGCTGTCACACTCGTCCCTGGCCGTGGGCGCGCTGGGCCTGGTGGAGATCGGCCCCATTCTGGTTCTGGCGTTCCTGGGCGGCGCCCTCGCCGACGCGCACAGCCGCAAGCGAATGGTTCAGCTCACCGAGCTGTCGCTGGCGCTCGTCTCTCTGGTGCTGCTGGGCAACGCGCTCCTGGGTCATCCGCAGCTCGTGATCCTCTACCTCGGCGCCGGTGTCATGGCCGGATTGGACGCCCTGCAGCGTCCTTCCCTGGACGCGATGGCTCCGCGCCTCGTGGGTCAAGACGAGCAGATCGCCGCCGGTGCGCTCCGATCCACGGTGGGCACGGCGGGCATGATTGGAGGCCCGGCTCTGGGCGGACTGCTGATTGCCGGCTTCGGCCTCCCGCTGACCTACGGAGTGGATGTAGCGAGCTTTGGCGCATCACTTGTCGCCCTGGCGGCCATGAATGCCGTGCCGCCACCTCCAGGCGCCGAGCGGCCCAGCATCGCGCGCGTCGTCGAAGGACTGCGCTACGCTCGGAGCCGGCAGGAGCTGCTTGGTACCTACCTCGTCGACATGGTAGCCATGTTTTTCGGGATGCCAAACGCCCTCTTTCCCGCAATCGCGGTGGGCTTCGGAGGGGCGAAGGTCCTAGGCCTGCTGCTGGCCGCGCCGGCCGTGGGCTCGTTCGTAGCGGTGGCCAGCAGCGGATGGTCGAGCCGGGTCCACCGCCATGGGCTTGCGATCATCATCGCCGCGGCGGTCTGGGGCGCATCCATTGTCGGCTTCGGTCTGAGCCGCGTCCTCTGGCTGGCGCTCCTATTCCTCGCGATCGCTGGGGCTGCCGATATGGTGAGCGGCATCTTCCGGAGCGCCATCTGGAACCAGACGATTCCCGACCACCTCCGAGGCAGGCTGGCCGGCATCGAGCTGCTCAGCTATTCCAGCGGGCCGACATTGGGAAACGTCGAGGCCGGGGCGATTGCCACAGGCTTCTCAGTCGGCGCCTCCGTGGTGTCGGGAGGCATTCTCTGTGTGGCGGGCACGCTCGCCCTGGCTGCACTGCTGCCGCGGTTCCGTTGCTATGACAACCGGCGCACCGCGTCACTGACGACTCTATCAGCGCCCACTCAGGGCGACCGGTAGCCGCCACCCGGGGGGTTCTTGTCCGGGCATGCCCGAGTCTTCAGAAACAGGGGGCTCTGAGGCTTCTGGTGGAAGTCGAGCATATCGCCGATGCTACCGATGCCGCGATAGTAGTGGGACAGATGAGGCAAATCATACGTTGATTCCACGAACTTGACGATGGAGCTGAACGTATAGCGGCTGTGATCGATGAAGTGTGGGCGGCTCCATGGTGAGATGACCAGGGCCGGCACGCGAGGCCCGTAGCGATACAGATCGTGCTGCGGCGGAGCCATATGGTCATAGAAGCCGCCGAAGTCGTCCCAGGTCAGGATGATGACGGTGTTCTTCCAAGCCTTGGAGTGCATGATGGCATCGACGGCCTGGACGCTCCAGTTCTCGCCCGCGCATTCGCTCTGCGGCGGGTGATCGCTTCCCGACCACGTGGGCGTCAGCCAGGTAAGTGGCGGCAGCCGGCCATGAAGCGCATCCTTGAGGAAGTGAGCCTCGGGCACCACGTTGGTCTTCCACTGCTTGGAGTAACGGATGTGGCGGATGGCATCCAGCGTCGACCATACATAGCCGAACTTGCCCGCCGTCTCGGCATAGTATCGCCAGGGAACGCCGGCGGCATTGGCTTCGTCGGCAAGGGTTTGGACGTTAAAGCAAGGCGACCGCACGCCGCCCTTGCCCTTGAAATACCACTGGACGCGCGCGGTGCTTGCGGCGTCACAACCCCACGCCTCGGTGTTACCCACGCGCTTGGGATTATTCACGACATTTAGAGCCTGCCCGGCGACCAGTGCCAAATGGTTGGGGAAGCTGGGCGCCAGAACATTCGAGAACAGGTGGTCGGCAAGGCCGAATCGTGCGGCCAGTCGCCAGTAGTTGGGGATGTCGCGCTCGCGGAACTGGGAGTCGGCAACATCCTTTCCCTTTTGGATGGCCCCCGGGATCTTGTAGAAGCCGTCCATCTTGCCGTTGTCGACCGCCTGGATGGCGCTCAAACCGCCATGACCCAGGTCCTCGCTCAGCACGTCGGGCGTCTCGCCCATCTTGACTTTTCGTTTGCCCTTCCAGGCGTATCGGGTGCCGTCCGCGCCGGGAAATCGGCCAAAGAGATTGTCGAAGCTCCGATTCTCTTTGACGATGATGACGACGTGCCGCACCGGTCCACAGGACACCGGACTACATGACCGGCTGCTCGCTGATACCAGGGATGGCACCAGCAGCAGAACGCCGGCAACCAAGGCGAGGGCGCAGAGTGGGACGAGCGCCAGTCTGGCAAAGAGGAGTCGGTCGCCTGACGTCCTCAAGTCATACCTCCGGACGAAAAGCCAACCTTACTATACGTTTTGGCGGGAACGGTCGCCACCTGACAGCGCGGCGGTTAGTCTCCCTGGCTGAAGTTGCGGTCGTGGCCGCGTCCCTTTCCAGGACGGAGCGGAGGCGTCTGCCTCTTCGCCTTGTGTCCGTGCCCGGGCTGTAGCGGAGGAGTTCCATTGCTCGTTCCGACCGGCGATGTGGTGGTGGACGGGTTGGGCAATGCTCCCTGTGGCGTCAGGACGGTGATGAGGTGATCCAGATGGATGGAGCCGTAGGTCTGGGAACCGTCGGGGCTCTGCACCGTCACGGTGATGGCATAGGACTGGGGCTTGGCTGAGGCCGGAACCACGAAGGAGCGGAAGTACTGGTGGCTTCCGGCACCAAGCGTGACGGTCGACGCATCACCGGAGTCCCCGAGTGTTTGACCATTCTGATCGCCGGTCAGGGTGGCGATCAATCTTGCTCGAAGGTGTGACGGGCCCGAGCGGCTGATCGTGTACCGAAGGCTGGTGCTCTGTCCCGGCCGAACCGCCGCGGGGTCCACGAAGATGTAGGTCAACCGAACCGTCGTCGCTCCCGAGACCACTTGGTTCGATTGACCAGTCGGTGTCGGCGTTCCCACGTGGGAGCCGGTACGGCGGCTCGACCGATGGCTACCTGGGTGATGTCCCGGGCTCGCCGTCTGCGTCGCGACTGTGTACACGGCCCACCCTGCGAACGCGGCGGCCGCAAATACCGCCAGAAAGACCAGCGGGAGCGCCCAGAAGGAGCCATGGGACCGGTGTGGCGCCGGTGCTGCGGCCCCGACGACCGTGCGCGTTGGACGTCGTGGCGGCGATGCCGCAGGGCCTGGCGCCTGTTGCTGCGCGGAAGGACTGAGCAGGGCAGACCCGAGTTCGCCTGCGCTGCGGTATCGGTCCGCAGGTTGCTTGCTCATCGCGCGCAGTACGATTGCGTCGACCGCGGACGGCAGGCGGGGATTGAACGCGCTGGGCGGAGGTGAGGGCTCGTTCACGTGCTTGAGCGCCACGGCGATCGGACCCTCTGCCTCGAAGGGCAGCTGCCCCGTCAGCATCTCGAATATCACCACCCCAAGCGAATAGACGTCCGAGGCGGGTGTGGTGTTGCCGTAGGCCTGCTCCGGGGCCAGATAGTGGGCGCTTCCCAGAACCGTTCCCGCCCTCGTCATCTGCGTGGCATCGGCGCTCCGTGCGATTCCGAAGTCGCCGACCTTCACCACGCCGTCATTGCCCATCAGGATGTTCTGCGGCTTGATATCCCGATCGATGATGCCCTGCTTGTGGGCGAACTCGAGGGCTGAGGCCACCTGCGCACCAATGTTGAAGGCGCGCGTGACCGAAAGGGGAGCCTCGGTGCGAATGATGTCCTTAAGGTTCGGCCCTTCGACCAGCTCCATGACGAGATATTGGAGGCCGTCCTCGTCGCCCACGTCGTACACCGAGACGATGTTGGGGTGCGCCGATAGGCCGGCGGCCGCCTCTGCCTCTCGCTTGAACCGGGCCACGAACTCCGCGTCCGAGGAGAGATGGCTGTGCAGCACCTTGGCTGCGACGCAGCGGCCGAGCCGGACGTCCTCGGCCCGGAATACGGTGGCCATGCCGCCGTTGCCCACTACGCCGATGAGCCGATAGCGGCCATTCAAGACCCGACCGATCAGGGTGGACGAATGGGCCGGGGCGGCGTCGGTGACGTCCATGGGCCAATTATCGGGCAACAAGCATGCCGGTCGTGGGCCCATTGCCACGTGGCTGCGGACGCTGCGCGACGCTTCTCATAGGAATACTCGGCTGACTACAATAATCCACTGCGAGGGAGCCGTGGGCGAGGAGAGGAAGTCTCGGGTGGGGCATTGTCCCCTGGTCACCGTCTTGGACGGGTGGCGTCTCGTGAGATCCCGATGCTCCTTCGGTCAACGGAACTGATCAGGGATATGGAACCGAAGACATCGTCTCCGTTCGATTCCCGCGGGCTGTCGAGCGCCGGACGGGGCGACTCGACGGCTTTGGCCGATGGGGCGCGGGCGCAGCTGGAATCTCCCGTCTCTTCCGGGGCGTCCGGTGTGCGCATCCATCTCATGGGTGGTCTCCGGGTCGAAGTCGCGGGCAGGCGTCTGCAGGACCGGGACTGGGAACGTCCGACAGCTCGTCGTCTGGTAGAGCTGCTCGCGGTAACGGCAGGCCACCGGCTCCACCGCGAACAGGTCATGGAGGCGCTGTGGCCTGATCTTTCTCCCGATTCCGCGGAGCGCAGCCTCCGCACGGCGCTGCATCGGGCGCGCCGGGCCCTGGACGTGGGCTCGGATTCCGGGAGCTCATGTCTTCCCCAGCAGGCCGGAATTATCGTCCTGCTCTGTGATTGGATCGACGCGGATGCATTCGAAGCGGCCACGCGGGGAGCCATGGAGACCCACGATGCCGGGCGGCTGGCCGCGGCCCTGGAGCTGTATGGCGGCGAGGTCCTGCCCGAGGAACGGTATTCGGATTGGTCCGGGCCGCGGCGAGAACAGATCGAAGATCTGTACCACCAGCTGCGGCTGGCGCTTGCCGAACAGCTCGAGAGCCGTGGCGACATCGGCGGCGCAATCGAACAGATGCGCCAAGCACTGGCACGCCGGCCTGCCGACGAGGCGACGCACCGGGCACTGATGCGGGCCTACCTTTTGGCCGGCCGGGGTCATGACGCGATCCGTCAGTTTCAACTCTGCCGGGAGGCGCTTCGGGAAGAGCTGGGCGTCGAGCCGGAGCCCGAGACGGTGCTGCTGCAGCAGGAGCTTCTGGCGGGCAGGGGCCGAGCCGGTCCCGAAGCTGCGACGACCGCCGTGCCGCCGCCGATCAGGCAGTCGGCGGACCTGCCACTGATCGGTAGACAGCGAGCGATTGACCTGCTCACCAGTCTCCTTCAACGAGCGCGAGAAGGCCGCGGCGGAATGATGCTGCTGACGGGTGAGCCGGGTATCGGAAAGACCCGGCTCGCCGAGGAGCTGGCACGAACCGCTGCCCATGACGGCGACATCGTCCTCTGGGGAGCCGCATACGATGCCGTGGAGCGTCTGCCCTACGGCCCCTTTGTGGAGGCGTTGGAGTCGGGCAGGGAGCGTGAGGGACTGACGGCGCTCCTATCCGGCTATCCCTATCTCCTGGCGCTCGCCGATCCCGCTGCCGGCGGACTGACTCAACCGTCCTCGACTTCCAACTCCGCGGTCGAGCAGCGGCGGGTTCTGATGGAGGCGGAACGGATACTCGACCGCCTGACCCCCGAGGGTCGGGCGCTGGTGGTGGTCATTGACGACCTGCACTCGGCCGACGCCGCGACCATTGCCCTCCTTCGGCACCTCGCGCAGCGCGCCGCAGACCGCGGATGGCTCATCCTGGGCACGTACCGAGATGAGGAGGCGCCTCCGGGCTCGGATCTGCATGGCCTGACGCAAAGCCTGGTTCGCAGGAAGCTGTGCAGCCGGATCTTCCTGCTTCGTTTGGCCCGCGATGAAGCGGCCTCGATGGTGGAGGCGCTGCTCGGAGACCGGGCCGCGGTAGCAAGCGAAGTCGTCGATGTCCTGTATGAGCTGACCCTGGGAAACCCGCTGTTTCTCCGCGAGCTCGTTTCCTCGCTTGTTGGTCGTAACCGGCTGCGCGTGGCCGGAGATACCTGGGAGATCGCCGAAGATCACGAGATCGAGCCGCCTCGTGAGGTCAGCGACCTGGTCACGGCGAAGCTGCACGCCATGAATCCGGCTTCTGTCCGGCTAATCCACCTGGCCTCGGCGGCAGGCATGCAGTTCACCTTCGGTGACCTCCGTGAGGCATCGGACGCAACGGATGAGGAGCTGTTGGACGCTCTGGACGAGGCCCTGGCCCAGAAGTTTGTCGAGGAGCGAGGAACCGGCTACGCCTTCGGACACCCCCTGATTCGAGCGGGCGTGTACCGAACCCTTTCGCCCGAACGGCGGCGCAGACTACATGACCAGATTGCGGAGGCAACCGAACGCCTTCGACCCCAGGATGCCGGCACGCTTGCTTACCATTTCAGCCGTTCTCACGCGCCGGAGCGAGCCAGGCCGTATCTGGAGCTGGCAGGCGATCGGGCCGCTCAGGTGCACGCGGCCGACGTGGCGGCAAGCCACTATCGCGAGCTGATGGTTCTTGCAGAAGAGTATGGCACTCCCGCCGATGTGGCTCGCAGTCGGGTCAAGCTCGCTCGACAGCTGCAAAGCCGGGGTCGCTACGAGGAAGCGATCGAGCTGCTCGACGCGGCGATTGCCTGGTACCGGCAGGTCGACGAGCGCGCGGCTCTTGCCGAGGCGGCTACGCTCCTGGGTTTCGCGTATCAGCGTCACGGCAGATCCGCGGAGGGGGAGGCCGCCGTCGAGCCGATACGGCAGCTGTTGGAGGACGACGATCCGATAGCAGAGCTGGCCGCCCTCCTGGTCAGCCTCTCGGTGCTGCGCATGGGCCAGGGAAAGTACGAGGAAGGCCTCAAGATAGCCGACCGTGCGCGTGTGCTGGCACAGCGGTTCGGTCTGGACGCCGTGGCCGGCGATGCGGAGATGCGGCAGGGAACTGCCCTGTTCCTCTTGGGACGCCTCAAAGAGGGAGCGGTGGCACTGGAGCGTGCCGTTGTCAAGCTGGAGGCAAGCGATAACCGGACCAGTCTGCTTTCGGGCGTCTACAACTTGGCCAACATCAACTTCCTCATGGGGAAGCCTAAGGAGTCGCTGTCGCAGTTCCGCCATGCTCTGAAGATCGGCGAGGAAATCGGTGATCCCAACCTGATCAGCCTGGCGCTCGCCGCCCTGGGCAACCTCCTGACCTTTCTGGGTCGATGCGACGAAGCCCGAACGCATCTCGAGCGCGGGGTCGGCGTCGCTCGGGAGCTCGCAGGCGTGTTGCACGCCAGCCAGCCACTGCGAATTCTGGCCCAACTCGAGATCAGTCAGGGCCGATTCGACCGGGCAGCGGAGCTGCTGGCGGAGGGCCAACGCATGACCGCCGAAGCATCCACGGAGCAATCACGGCAGTTGATGGAGGGAGCCATGGCGATGTTGGATTCTGCCCTGGACCGGCACGAATCCACCATCACCCGGCTCGCGCCGATTTGGCGTGTTGACGGGCGGGTCCCCGACACCTTTACGGCGCTCTCCTTGGCCGAGGCGTACCTGGGCATGGGGGACGAGGAGAGCCGCGGGCAGGCAGAGGAAGTGGTCCGGGAGACAGAGGCCGGGGCGGAGGGCAATCGCATCGAGACGGCCTACGTTCTCCGGGTCAAAGGTGATCTGCGGGTTGCGCAGAACCGAATGCAGGAGGCGGAGCTCTGCTTCCACGAGGCCTTGAAGGAGGCGCGAACGCTGTCATTTGCCTGGCTGGAAGCCCTGACACTGCTCGACTACGGGCGAGCTCTGACCGGCACAGGGCGGCTGGCCGAAGGGGTGATACATCTCGAGGCCGCAGCCTGCCGGTTCCACGAGCTGGGCGCGGAGCACCTGGAGCGGAAGGCGAGGGAGGCCCTCGCCGCAGCCTGACGGCCAGATCGGCATCTCCGACTGGGTCGGCTGTGTAACGGTCTCGTAACGCTCTCTCTGGTACACTGCCCTCGTCAACGATCCGCGGAGGCCCGAATGGATGCGTGCCGACATCCGGCCGCGAACCTCGCAATACTCGCCCCAGATTTGGCTCCCGACACCGTCGGCCGGTCAGGCTGCGTGCTGTGGCCAGCGTATCACTAGGCGAGGGGCCAGATCCGCTCCTTCCGCGGGCGGTCGGGACTGCTGTCCTTTCTGGAGCCAACTCGGTTTCCAGCACTTTGGGCGGCCTGAACCGGGCGGTGACAAAACGGTGACGTCGACCCGGTATGGTCCCTTCTGGAACTGACTCCTAACCGCCAGGCTCATGCCTGAGCCCGCTGTTGACCCAGCCGCACCTACCGAACTCGAGACGGAGGAGACCGATGAATCGAGCCGATCGATTCCGAGTATCAAGCACCCGAACAATCACGGCGTTGGCAGTGCTCGCGGTACTCGTTGCTTCATCGCCAGCCGCCGCGCTGGCCGGACAGCGACCCGGCGCAGCAGGCTCACTTCCCGGCCGGATCGATTCTCCGCCGAAGCCCGGCAATCGCTCCGTTACGGGACGGGTCGTGTCCACGATCACGAACCGGCCGGTTGCCGGCGCCACGGTACATGCGATCGATCTCAGAACGGGCACCAGCGACACTACCCACAGCTCGCCGTCTGGTGCGTTCTCGATGCGGATGGCGCTCCCGTCCTCCCACCCGAGGAGGAGTAGCTATCAGATCTCTGTCCGTGCCGACGGCTATTTTTCGACGGTTACGCACATTGCGGACCAGGGGCATGCCAGTCTCATGATTGCCCTGGGTCCGGATCGCGGCATCGTGGCCGGTATGGTTCGATGGGCAGACGGTCGTCCCGCGAGCAATCTGCCCATCCGGCTGGTGAGTGAGGCGACCGGCGCCACCCGTCGCCTCAGCACCGGTGCAAAGGGGCAATTTGCTTTGTCTGCCCCTGCCCTCCCGTCCCGCCACGCAATCGATACCTACGAGCTGATCGCGGGAGCCCATGCCCAGACCCGCAGGTTCCTCAGGATTGCGCCGGGCAGGCGGGTGCACGCCGTCCTGACGCTGCCTCAACATGGCGGATCGGGCCGACATCAGCTCCGTGCACTGGACGGGCCCGTCCAACCCACGCCGGTGCCGTCCTGCCCGAGCCAGGCGACCAAATGGACCGGATCGGCCGGTGACGGTCAATGGGAGACGGCAGGGAACTGGAGCAATGGGGAGCCGTCGGCCACGGTTTATGCCTGCATATCGAAGGGAACGGCCACTGTCACGGTCCATTCATCTGCTTCGGCAGCCGGATTGCTCTTGGGAAAGGGCGACAGCCTCCAGGTCCAATCGGGCGGGCTCACGTTGGGACCGAGCGGAGCACCATCGGCGCTTCGCGGAGCGCTATCCGTAGGCAACGGCGCCGCCGTCACGGTCACCTCCGGCGCTCTTCTCCTGAACGCAAGCGGTGGCTCCATCGTCAATCACGGCTCACTATGGGTCAGCGGTTCCTTTGAGCAGGATGCCGGGGCGATCGCGTCTGCTGCCGGCGATGTCCCTGTCGACCTACTCGACGGCTCTCGGCTGACCTTCGCGGGCACCGGTCCGGGCGCGTTCCGCGTATTCGATCCCAATGCTCAGAACAGCACCTACGGGATGAATCTGGCCGGCAACCTCGTCTCGGGTCAGTCCTTGGATATCGAGGTGAGCGGCATGACCTATGGAGTCACGCCGGTAACGACGGTCAATGCCGCCCGAAGTTTCACCAACGGCGGGACCATCACGGTCGGATTCACGGGAGGCTTCGATCATGACGGAAACGTACATGCGGAGCTGAAGCTGCCGTCTGGAGCCAGCTTGGTCAATACCGGAACGCTTACGCTGGCGAACGCTCCCAACGGTGCCGCCGGTCCAAGCATCTTCACCGGGAACCTCACCAATCAAGGTGGGGCCATCAACATCGGCTCTGCCAGCGGGCCGGCAAGCCTGGAATTTGCCGCGGGGGACACGGTACTCAATCAGGGCGCAATCACTATCGGTAACAGCTCGGAGGCGGCGGTCGCCATCGGCGCCACGCTCAAGAATCAGGCCGGCGGCCTGATCACTAACGGTAATCAAGCGCAGCCGTCCTCGGGCGAGGCGGGACTGCTGGTGGCTGGCCACTTTGAGCAGGACGCCGGGAAGGTGGCGTCGGGCAGCGGGAACGGCCCCGTCGACCTACTGAATGGGTCGAGCATTCGCTTCGGCGGCACCGGAGCCGGCGCCTTCGAAGCGTTCGATCCCAACGCCCAGAACAGCAGCCTCGGGGTCGAGATCGCGGGTGATATCGCCGCCGGCCAATCTCTGGACGTCGAGGTCCAGGGATTCACCTATGGGGTCAGTCCGATCACGACCGTCACGGCGAAGGGAGGCTTCGTCAATGCCGGCATGATGACCATCGGCTTCTCGGGCGGCTTTGATCACGACGGGAATGCCCACGCCGAGCTGAAGCTGCCGGCAGGCGCGACCCTGGTCAATTCCGGAACGCTGGCAATGGCCAACGCTCCAACCAACGGAGCCGCGGGCCCCAGCATCATCTATGGGAGCCTGACCAACAAGGGCGGGTCCGTGAGTGTCGGGACCGCGAGCGGCCCCGCGAGTCTGGAGTTTGCGGGGGGCGACACCATCCGGAACCAGGGCTCGATATCTGTCGCCACCGGCTCCGCCTTGACTCTGGAGGCGGGCACCCGCTTCTTCAATCAGGCCGGCGGGCTCATCTCGAGCAGCAATGATCCCCTATCAGAGAACGGTGGCGTCGGATTCATGGACGCCGGAGCCTTCGAGCAGGATGCCGGTCGCGTCGCGAGCGGAGCGTCCGATGCCCCGGTCGACCTCCTGGATGGGGCCAGCCTCCATTTCCGCGGGACCGGAGCGGGCGCATTTGAGGTATTCGACCCAACGCTGTCATCGCAGAGCCCTACCATCACGCTCTCCGGAAACATTGCCAAGGGACAGTCGTTGCAAGCCGTCATCGAAGGTTTCGACTATGGCCGGGGGCCGATCACGACCATCAATGCCTCGGCAAGCTTTAGCAACGCCGGAACCATCTCCGTCGCGTATGCCGGCGGCTTCGATCACGACGGCAACGCCCATCTGGTCCTTAGTCTCCCCACGGGAGGCACGCTGACAAACACCGGGACGGTTGACATACCGGGAGCAGCGGGCAACGGAGCGCTCGGCGCAAATATTCTCGGGGCAAACCTGATCAACCAGGGTTCATTCACAGCCGGTCAAAACAGTCAGACCACCGTGAACGGAGACGTTACCAATCTCGGCGTGATTTCGGTCGCCAGTCCGGCCCAGGTCGCCGTCGCGGGCAATCTCACCGATCTCTCGTCATCGACCACGCGGGCGAATGTCCTTGCCACGCCATCGGGCGCTCCCCTGATCACGGTCCAGGGGACGGTCCATCTGGGGGGCACGCTCGACTTCCAAACCGATCCACAAGCCCAGCTGTCCTCCGGCCAGACGTTCCAGCTTTTGAACGGAGGCTCAGTGGTCAACGCCTTCGACTACGTCACCGGATTGTTCATCGGCAGCGACCTCGTTTATGACGTGACACAGGGGGCATCCACGCTGACCGCCTCGGTTACCTCAGAAACGGCATCGCCCGAGGCGTTCCGTTTGAATCCATCCGCCGGACCCGCAGGAAGCGTGGTGACGATCTTCGGCAGCGCCTTGCTGGGCACCACCAAGGTCGCCTTCGGCTCCAAGAACGCGCGCAGCTTCACGGTGATCTCAAGCACCGAAGTCCAGGCAACCGCCCCGCCGGGAGCAGCGGGCTCATCGGTGCCGGTCACGGTGACGACCGCCAATGGAACGAGCCCCACCGTGGGCGCGCCCAAGTACATCTATGCCACGAAAGCGTCGGGATCGGCCGGATCGGCAAGCCTCAGGGTGACCGTCGACGACAGCACCGGCCATCGGCTTCCAAATGTGACCGTGGGCGTGGCGGACGCCTCAACCCGCAATCCGCTTGGCCTCATGGTCACCGACCGAAACGGCACCGGGACTGTCCACGGACTGAGCACGGGCGCGACGGTTGAAGTCAGCGCTCTCGGAACTCCGGCGCCCTACGGCCCCACGCGTGCCGACTTCGTACTTTCAGGCGGGCAAAACCTGCACACATTGACACTGGCCGTGGAGCCGCTCGTAAGCTCCGAATCATCGGCCAGGACCCCGGACGGCACCGCGCTCGCCATCTGGCCGCGAATCGTGCCCCAGCCAGGCACCCCGGTTCCGGGCGGAGGAAGTCTGTCCTCGAACGCAACGCTGGCGGACCTCGAGTTCTCGCTGCAGTGGAGCCAGGGTGATCGTTTGACGCTGAGCGGCGATACCGCGGGCACAAAGGGATTCTGCGTCGACGGCAGCTGGAGCTTGGTCATCAGCGGTCCGGCACCGGCCACGACCCAACACACCCTGTCGGGATCGGGCTGTCCAGCCGCCGCGGGCCCTATAGACCTGCCCAAGGCGCTCGGTCTCACTCCCGGATCCTACGGCGGGGAGCTGACGCTCACTGCGCCAGCGGGCGCGACGACGGCCGGGGCGACCGACATCTATTTGCTGCCGGTTGCCGGCAAGGTGTCCAACCTTCGGGTCACTCCCGGGTCCTTGATCTCGCATGCACAGCTCGGTGGTTCGGCGACGACGTCCGTGGGTCAAAGCACCACGCTGGCCGTGACCCTCGGCGGCCTGCCCCAGCCAGGGATCACCGGCTACCATGCCATCTTTGGCTTCGACCCTGCCGGCATAACCATTACTGGCGCCAGCTTCCCGACCGGATGGGGCGGAGGAGTTAGAAACAACTTTGCCAACGGCGACGGAGGCTTCGGCGAAGGCACGAGCAGCAGCCCGGAGAATGTCGGCGCCACCGTCCTCTCCTTCGAGGTCACCTGTGACCAGGCAGGAATCTGGCCGATCTCCTTCTCGGGCGACTACTGGCTTGCCCAATCCAATGCCGGCTATGCCGACGCGGTAGAGGGAAGCGCCACCGTCGTGTGCAATCCTCCCCCACCCAGCTCCACCACCAATCCCATCGGCGTGAGCATCGACCCAACCGACGGAAGCGTCTCCTTGACCGTCACCGGGTCGAATCTTGGCGGCGCGGCCAAGGCAAAGCTCCTCAATAGCGCCGGGTCACTGACGAGCACCTCGAACGGCCTGGAAGCCACCGACTCCAGTCTCACGGCTCACTTTCCCGCCGCGCCCGCCGGGCTCTATGATCTCCAGGTTACCGATGCCCAGGGAAAGGTGCTCGCTCAGACATCCGGAACACCGTTCGAGGTCTCTCCCGCCCTGCCACAGTTCGGTATCGCGCAAACCGACATTCTCTCCAACGTCCCAGGAATCAGCGCGGAGCACATCTTCCGGGTCACCAACACCGGAACGGTCGACGGGGTGGCCGTCATTGCCTTCACGTTCCCGTCATACGTGTCGCCTGAGCCCTTCTCCAATCTCGCGGGAGGCCCCCAAGGACCGGAGCTTCTCGTGCACGGCAAGACGCACGACGGCTGGGTTGAGTACGCCGCCATACCGGTGCCGGCCGGGCAGAGCGCCGATGTGACGTGGGGCGTGGATGTGCCGCCCGACGCCGTCTTCGGCACCCGGCACAGCGCCGCCGTGGGTATGCCCGTCGTCATGGTCACCAGCCTGGTCGGCCAGTTCACGGAAACGGAATGGCAGGCTGGTGACAGCAACCTAACGGCGAACGCCATCGTCGACAACGCCTTCAAGATCGGCCTGAGCGACTACACCCTCGCGGCCGAGCACATCCTGGCGCTGCCGGCCGCCGATCAGCCGGCGTACCTGGAGGGATTACCCGACGGGAACCAGCGAGCCGGCCTCACCGCCTTCATGACTGGATTGACGGATGCCGGCGTTCTCGCCGATGCCACGACTCACGGAAGAGTCACCGTGAATCCCTCGCCGAAAGAGAACGACCCCGAATACTGCGGCCCCGGCTACTGCATCAAAATCGGTCCGGGCCACGCCAGCAATGCGCCCCAACCGGGTGACACCCTGAAGGACCCTATGGCCTCCTTCTTCGGCAACTTCACGCGGAATGCCGCACTGGCGACCGATGCCGGCCTGGCCGTGGATAGCGAACAAGCCCTGGGGAGCATGGGCGCTTCGGCTCCCCTGTATACCCTCAGCGCGAAGGGCGCGTACATGACGGTCGGGGCAGGTGAGGCCTTCCATACGGGCTACCTCGTCACGCAGGCCTCGGCGACCGCGTCGGACACCGCCAAGGTGGACACGGTAACGGCGCTCGGCGATCCAGGCGTCGAGTCCGTCGATGCCTCCGCCTGGACCGCGGGGATGACTTCCATGCGTGTCCAGGCAGGGGCCAAGCTGCTGTTCTCGGCTCTACCGTTTGAGCAGCATGGGCTCATTACCCTCGACGAGCGCACCAAGGTCGGGAATGCCCACGACAACGTCGCCCAGGTGACGTTCGTGGGAGAGAGTCCGTCCCCGGGCTCCGCCGGGACACCTCCCGCTTCCGCGAGTCACGGGTCGCGCTCGCCCTACGCCTCCGCACAAGGCGTCACGGGCACGACCGGCGTGATCAACGTGCCGCCCTCGCCGTGCGATGCCGTCGCCGGGCAGGGCGGGGCAAAGGGGATCGGCTGGACGCTCTTCAAGGATGCCGTGGGGCTCGGGCTGGGCCTCCTGATCGGCGGGCCGGTGGGAGTGGTGGTGTCCGTAATCGTGCTCGTGAGCCCGATTGGGCCGCCCGGCTTCTACGGTTCGGCAGGCAACGCGCTTTCCGCGGGCGCCGTGGGCAGCGACGTCATGGGGCTGGCGCTCGCCTCACTCTGCCCGCCGGTGGTCACGTCGCAAGACCCCAACGATATCCGGTCGATTCCGGCCGGCGCCCGTCATAAGGGATGGATCGTCGCGCAACCGATGACCTACCGGGTCGACTTCTACAACGAACCGAAGGCCACTGCGCCGGCGTTCAACGTGGAGGTGAAGCTGCATCTCGATTCCCACCTGGATCCCGCCAGCGTGCAGCCTGGGCCGTCCTCATTCCCGGGAACCGAGTTCACCTTCGATCAGGCGACCCGGACGGTCACCTGGATTCTTCCCAACATCGACCTGCCGCCGGACACGAACCCGCCCAACGGCGAGGCATGGGTGAGCTTTATGGCGAACCCGAAGGCGCACCTGAGGACCGGCACGAAGATCCGTGAGTCGGCAAGCGTTTTCTTCGACTACAACCCGCCGATCACGACCCCGACGTCCCTCAACACCATCGACGCCAAGGCGCCGAAGATCAAGCTGCACGTCGGGAAGCGGTCCGGTGGCGTCATCCACTTGAAATGGAAGTCGACCCGCAAGGTGCCGCTCCAGCTCTCCGAGGTCTTCGTTTCGGTCGGCGGCAGGCGCTTCCAGCCGGTGACGCAGACGCGCAAGCTCAAGTACACGTTCCACGTCAAGCAGGGGAAGAAGTACCGCTTCTTCGTCCGTGCCGTCGACGTGGCGGGGCTGTCCTCCAAGGCGCCGCCGCTCCGCTAGCGCGTCTCGTAGCTCTATCGAGGGGGTCGGGCTCGGATCCACATCGGAGCCCGACCCGCCGACGCAAGCGGGAGTTGGACGGCTGCGTCGGCCTGCTCGTCCAGTTAGCCCGGTGCGGTCTGGAAAGGGCGTGATCGGACTCGGCCGGTAAGCGAGGGCGATGCCGAGTCCGACCCGGGTGACACCTTGCCAGGGTGGGCTTCCGACTCCGACTTGGTCAAGGTCCCGCACGTCCCCACGAATTCTCATGCCTTGTGCGGCCTAAACCGGGCGGTGACAAAACGGTGACATCGACCCGGTATGGTCCTTTCGAGAGTTATGAAGGACCCGGAGCTGGTACCCCCAACGATTCGGCCCGCCACACCCGGCACACGACCTGACGCGCTGGTGGACGCCGGCGGAGAGCCCTGGTCTGTTGTCGGGGATATCGTGGCGCGCCACCTCGACGAGCTCACCTCGGGCAGCACCATCGAAGTGCTGTCCGGAAACCCGGATCACCGGCTGGACGTGATGTCGTGGTGCCGCACTTCCCACAACGATCTGCTCCAGATCGTGATCGACGGCGGCCGCACCTGGTTCTGGATCCGGAAGCGATGAGGAGGACCCATGCATTGTCTGAAGGGATGAGGTAAGTCGGGCGGGTTCCACAGACAGAGTGATCAGAAGGAGTTTCACAGCATGTTGCATCATCATCGACGATTCGCAGCCGCGATTATCGCGACGCTGCTGGCCTTCTCGGCCATAACCTCGACCGCCGCCGGAGCAGCCGCAGGCCCTGGGGGTCACGCCGCCACTCTGGGGCCAATGGCACACCCGGCTCAAATTCCGGCCGCCACGCACTACTCGCCTCCCTCCTGGGCACGCGTTCCGCATAATCGCCAGATGCCCCGGTCGATCCGAATCGCGCTCGCTCGGCGGCAACAGGCGCGTCTTCAGGCAATTGACCGCACTGCCATGCGCCACGCTTCTACCCTGGACCTGGCGACGGGCGTCGAGTCCGGAGCACCGACCATGGTGCCCTTCCGCCGGGCGATTCACCGGGTTTGGGGATCCCCCATCCCGATTCTGGGCAAGGCGGGCCCGGCGAGGATGACCACGGCCCAGCTCTTCGGCGCCCGCCCTTGGGCGAAGGGCGGCCGGCTGAACCCGGCCACGTGCGGCAGTGTTGATTGGGCGCTACCCTATCTGAACCGGCTGGATGCCTGGGCGCAGGGATGCACCTACGACGGACGCCACGTCGGCAGCATCACGCTGGGAAGTCCTGACATTCCCACCACCCTGGACCTGACCACGGCCAACTGCATCAACATCACCAGCGGTTCGCTGGCCGGCAAGTGCGTCTACATCATGGAAGCCGACATCACCATCCCCAACGGTGCGAGTCTGACGGTCGAGCCGGGGGTCACGATCATTGACGCGAATGATGCCTACACCGGCGCCAAGGGTAACCAATGCTGGAACTACGAATCGGCAGCCGGGACTATCCACGTTCTGCCCGGGGGGACGTTGACGCTGAAGGCCGGGTCCGCCATAAACATCTCGGACTACGAGTCGCCGAACGCCTCGCAATACCGAGGCTCCATCGACGTCGCCGGAGGAACCCTCAACATCGAAGGGACATCCGCGCAACCGGTTACCCTCACGACCGTCCCTGGTATTGCCTCCTTCTGGCAGTCTCAGGCCGCGAACTGCGACACCGGCCACAACACCTCGATCAATTGGGGCGACCTTACCATCCATCCCGGCGGGGACGGCACGGATTCGACTGCATCGGTCAGCTACCTCAATCTGAACGACGCCGGCGATGGAACCGGAAACGGCATCTACGTGAACAGTCTGAATACCACCATTCAGAACTCAACCATCTCGCAGGTGAACGGGAACGGCATCGAGAGCTACGGCTTCGACAGCACCCCCACACTCACCTCGGACACCATCGAGAACAACGGCGTAAATCTCCATCCGACGTCCTTCACGTCGGAGCCCGACTACGGCCTGTACTATGACAATCCACCCACGGACCTGACAAACGTCAATGACCTCACCTTAGCCGGCAACGGCCACGACCAAGTGGGTGTCTCCACGGCCAACTACGGCGCCTACGAAGGCACGGGCACCTGGCAAAACGTCGGTGGTCCCACCACCATACCCATCGTCGTGGGCGCCGACGGCGGCGGAAGCTCGCTGTTTGTCAGCAGCTACAACCAACACTGTCCCTGCAACCTGACGGTGGCTTTGGGAACGACGCTGGAGTTCAACACGGGCGTGGGTTTGAACGTCGGGGTATATGGGTCAAACGCATCGCTGACGATTGGGCCGGCGGTCTCATCATCGATGTCGCTGCCCTCGGGCGCCCGACCGGCGTCATCTGCCAGCGGACCGATCCAGCCGGTGATCCTCACCAGTGCCGAGGCCACACCGGCACCCGGAGATTGGGCGGGAGTCAGTTACGACGACCAGACCAATTCCGGTGTCAGCACGTCACTCAGCATCAACGACGCGCAGATCACCTACGCCTCAACCGGCCTCAATCAGTACAACGGCGGCGGCAATGACGCCATAGTCGAGAACACCACCATCTCCAACTCCTCGAACGACGGCATCAAGGTCCAGACGACGCCTTCCGGCGGTGTCACGGCAGCCGGCGACACGCTTCAGTACAACGACTGGCCGATCGAATACACGGGGGTGCCCACGGATCTCACCGATCTCAGCGCCCTCGCGATCTCCCACAACACCAACAACGGTGTGGGCATTGACCTCGGTTCCTACGGCGCCTACTCCGGCACGGGTACCTGGACGAATCCGGGGGCGCCCAGCTCCAACGTGCCCATCGTTCTGGGGGCCGACGAGACCGGAGGCCGCCTGGATATCGCCGGCTACGGCAGCTCGTGTCCCTGCGACCTGACGGTTGCTGCCGGCACGCTGCTCGAGTTCAACACGGGCACCACCCTGCGGGTCGGATACTACTCGAGCCAGGCCTCCCTGGCCGTCAACGGCACGAGCGCAGCGCCGGTCACGCTGTTCGGCTACCAGCGACCAAGCGCGCACACAGCCGGCGAGTGGGGCGGGATCCAGTACGACGACACCGCCGGCACGGCGAGCACGCCGAGTCAGCTCACCCTGACCTACACCAAGATCCTGTACGCGACGGCGGGATTCTCGCAGATCAATGGCGGCGGCCAAGACGCCAACATCAGCCACACGACCATCTCCAATGCCTCTGGTGACGGAGTGGACATGTCGACGCCGATCTCCGCGGGCGTCTCCATGACCAACGACACCATCTCCAACAACCAAGGGTGGGCGATGTACTACGCCGTCCAGGGTGGGGGAGGAGAGCTGCCGACCAGCCTCACCGATCTGACCAATCTCACGGTGAGTGGGAACGGGCATGACGCTATCGGCATGAACACCGGCGGCTACGGCACCTACTCCGGAATCGGCACCTGGCATAACCCGGGAACTCCCGGGCACGGCGTGCCTCTCGTGGTGGACGACTCGAACGGCGCCGCAACACGCATGGACGTCAGTGGCTACGGCGGCTCCTGTCCCTGCGACCTCACCATCGCCGCGGGAACGACGGTCGAGTTCAACGGGGTGACCCTCCGCGTGGGTCAGTACGGACCCAACGCCAGCCTCAACGTGGCCGGGACAGCCGTAAGTCCGGTGACGCTGACAAGCAGCAAGGCTCCCGGCTCCCGGAGTCCAGGCGACTGGGGAGGCATCGATTACGCGGACTCTTCCGACGGCACCCACCCCACCGCGGTCACCATCTCCTACGCCGACATCGAGTACGCCGGCACGGGATTTAACCAATATGGCGGCAACGGCGGCGGCGCCAACGCCGCAATCACGAATTCGACGATTGCCAATTCCGCCGCGGACGGAGTCGACATCTCGACGCCCATCTACGACGGTGTGACGATGACCGGCGACACCATCAGCAACAATGCCGGATGGGCCATGTATTACAACGATCAGGGCGGTAACGGCTCAGAGCCCACCAACCTCACGAGCCTCAGCAACCTGACGGTCAACGGCAACGGTCACGATGCCATCGGCATCGGAACGGGCGGCTACGGTACCTACTCCGGTGTGGGGACGTGGAAGAACGCGGGGGCCGGCGGCACGACCATCCCCTACGTCGTCGACGGCACCAACGGCGCCGGCCGGATGGACATCAGCGGATACGGCGGCTCCTGCCCGTGCTCGCTGACCGTCTCAGCAGGAACCACGGTGGAGTTCCTGGGAGCAACGCTGCGCGTCGGCACCTACGGTGGCTCCTCGGCCCTCCATCTCAACGGCACTCTGGCCAATGCGGTCGTCCTCACCAGCGCCTCATCCACACCGGCGGCGGGCGACTGGAGCGGCGTGAACCTCCACAACGGAGCCACCCTCACGGCCAAGTACGCGCAGATTCTCTACGGCGGGAACTGCGTCACCGAGGATGGAGCGTCGACCGCCACCATCTCCGCGTCGACCATCGGCCGGTGCTCGAACGACGATGTGAACGCCTCCGGAGGATCGACGACCACGGTCGTCTATAGCACGGTGGGACCGGTCAGCTCGGGACAGGACGCCGTGCGGACGGACGGCACCGGCACGACCACGGCTACCCACGACTGGTGGGGCAACAAGGGCCCCTACAACGGCGCCTCGAATGCTTCGGGAAACAGCGCAACTCCCGTGAGTAACGGTGTGACCTTCAAGCCCTGGCTGACGCTGACGGTGCACCCCAACAGCGGCGCCCAGGGGTCACAGACCACGGTTGCGGGCAACGCCTTCAAGCCAAGCGAGAGCGTGGCCATCCTCTGGAACTGCACCTCACTCTTCTGTTCCAGCGGCACCACGCTCCTGGCCACGGCGACTGCGGGCAGCAACGGCAGCTTCTCGCAAACCGTCAACGTTCCGACCGGACAGACGGTCAGCCAGACGTACTCGGTTGGGGCCATCGGTCAATCGAGCGGCGGCTTCTCCGTGGCCACCTTCAAAGTCACGTCGTAGCGATTCGAGTCAGTCGAAGGCCGGCGGTCCCTAGGGGTCGCCGGCCTTCCTATTTCAACCGGGTTATAGGGGACGAGGGCGGGCCGCCCTGTCTCTTCTCCCCGGTGTGGAGATCGGGGCCGGTCATGGGCGTGAGTCGGCATGCAGGCTTGCCGCACAATTGACATAGACCGGCTGGTCAGGTTTCGAAACCGGCCTCACAACAAGCAAGGCACCACCTCATGACGCTCACCACCGAATCCCCCTCAGAGGCCTCGCGGCTCGGCCTCCGCGTCAACGACTGCGCCATCAAGCTGGCCAACGTCAACGGGACGGGCTCGGCCAGCGCCAACAGTCTCCTCATGCAGGCCATCTTCCGCATGGGCATTCCCGTCTCCGGCAAGAATCTTTTTCCGTCGAACATTCAGGGTCTGCCCACGTGGTACGAGATCCGGGTGAACGGCAACGGCAACACCGCCCGAGCCCTGGACTACGACCTGATGGTGGCCATGAACGCTCAGACCTATGCCCGCGACATCCAGGAGGTGCGCACCGGCGGGTACGTCATGTATGACTCCTCCTGGCCGCTCGACCCGGCGCTGAGGCGCGAGGACGTGACGTTCTTAGGTGTTCCGCTGGCCATGCTCTGCAACGAGCATTTCGCGGGCAACCGCGAGCGCATTCTCATGAAGAACATCGCCTATGCCGGCGCCATCGTCGCGGTCCTGGGCATCGACGTTTCGCTCGTCGAAGAGCTCTTGGACAAGAAGTACGCCGGCAAAGAGAAGCTCCGCGACTCCAACCGCAAGGCACTGCACCTCGGCTACGACTTCGCGAAGGGCCATTTCGAGCCATTGCCCTTCGCACTCGAGCCCGTGGGCGAGGCTGGAGACAAGATCCTCATCGACGGCAACACCGCGACCGCACTGGGGTGCGTCTATGCCGGCGCCACGGTGGCGGCCTGGTATCCCATCACTCCCTCCACCTCGGTGATGGACGCCTTTCAGGCCTTCTGCCGGCGGTTCCGCCGCGATCGGGAGACCGGCCGGAACAACTTCATGATCATCCAGGCCGAGGACGAGCTGGCCGCCATCGGCATGGTCATCGGCGCCGGCTGGTGCGGGGCCAGGGCGTTCACATCCACTTCGGGCCCCGGTATCTCCCTCATGAACGAGCTGCTGGGTCTGGCCTACTACGCCGAGATTCCCGCCGTGGTTATGGACATCCAGCGAACCGGCCCCTCAACCGGCATGCCGACGCGCACGCAGCAGGGCGACATCCTCGAATGCGCCTACGCGTCGCATGGGGATACCAAGCACATTCTCCTGTTCCCGGCCGACCCACGCGAGTGTTTCGACTTCGCGGTCCTCACCTTGGACCTGGCCGAGCGGTTCCAGACGCCGGTCTTCATGCTGTCGGACCTGGATATCGGCATGAACGACTGGGTCGTGCCGCGGCTGGCCTGGGACGACTCCTACCGGCCCGACCGGGGCCGGGTGCTCGACGAGGCACAGCTGGCCAAGATCAAGCGCTTCTATCGCTACTCCGATTGGGATGCCGACTTTGTGGCCGCGCGCACCGTCCCGGGCGCATCGGAACGGGGCGCCTTCTTCACTCGCGGGTCTGGCCACAACGCCACCGCCGCCTACACCGAGTATCCCGAGGAGTATCAGGAGGTCGTCGACCGCATCAAGCTCAAACACCTGGCGGCCAAGCGCTGCGTCCCCGAACCAGTGGTCGTGCCCGCCGAAGCCTTTCGGCCGCACGGCGACGACGAGGCCGCCCTCGAGACCTGGCCCAATGGGGCCGCCTCCCCCGCCGCCGCGGCGGGGAACGGGGACGGTGGGAACGGCTCGGGCTCGAATGATCTGCAGTCCGCCGCTGCGGGCCTCCGCATCGGCGTGGTGACCGTGGGCGGCTGCGATCTCGCCGTACGGGAAGCGTTGACGATCCTCGCACGACGTGGCGTCGCCGCCGATTATCTCCGCGTCCGCGCCTTCCCGTTCCGGGACTCGGTTGAACGGTTCCTCGTGGACCACGACGTCAACTTCGTGGTGGAGCAAAATCGAGACGCACAGCTCCGGTCGCTCCTCACCCTGGAGACGGCGGTGTTCAAGCGACGCCTCCGCTCGGTTCTGGTGTACGGCGGCTTCCCCCTGAGCGCCCAGCATGTTGTGGACGGCATCACCGCGCAGCTCCTGAACCCGGAGCATCCCGAGCTAGAGGGCCGGCCCAGCACCCAGGATCATTCGTCGGAAGGCGATCGATCCGACATGGGCGTCAACACCTAGCGGGTCAGCCAAACCACCTCCGTCAGCCGGCCGTCTGTTCGTCGGGCCTATGGCTCGGGGACTTCTGTCAGGGTCGCCGAGCAACATCGGCGGCCATCGCCAAACGCCACAAGCTCACTGAGTTCTTTGGCCTCGATCGGCATTTCGAGGCGTTGGGGTTCACGGTTCTGCCCGGATAGACGGGGGCAGACCATGCGTATCCTGGCCTGCCGCCGCCGGCACTCTAGCCGAGCTTCAATGTTCCAGACCAGCGCAGCAGCTCGGTGACGTCGGGACTGGTGGGTGTGGTGAACGACCAACCATGGATGGTGCCGTGACCCGACGCGTGCGCGTACTTCCCAGTTCCGGAGATGACCTTGTAACTGAGCTTGAGGTTGTAGGCGTAGCCGGGGTTCCGGTTGGGTTGCGCATCGGTCGCCGGGCCATGAGCCTTGATCTTGAGAGCGTCGTGCTTGGAGGTGGACAGCTTGATGATGAGGGTAAGCGTGGGCGCGCCCCCATTCGGTCCGACCACCTCGCTCACCGAGCCGCTGACGTCTCCCAGAGTATTGAAGTGACCCGTGGTCTTTGCAGTGGCCATGTCGGGATTGCCGTTGACGGCATGCTCGACCTCCATGGTCGCCCCGACGAGCTTCTTGCCACCCGTCGAAGCCCAGGTTTGCGTCGCCACCATGCCGATCGTTAGGGCGCTACAGACGGCGATCAGAGTGAGCCTTCTTCCCCAGTGCGACACGTGCTTGACCTCCTGTGCGTACAGAGTGGATGACACGAACGGCATATTATCGGACAATCCGGTACCGTCAGTCGTGCCACCGTTCCGGGAAGCCGTCAGTAGTCCTGCGAGTCGCCCCACGGCAGGTCGCAGTTCCCGGGGCCTACGGGGGGATACAGCGTTCCGTCGAGCTGCACGCCGCAGAAGCCGTCCAGGTTTGTGAATTGGCGGAACGAGTGGCCCGGGAAGGGGTGCCGGCCGTTCGGACCCGAGCAGGAGATCCTGAGATTACGGCGCAACCCACATTCACCCTGTATCTGTATGAAGCGGTAGTGAAGGTCGAGCCCACTGGGCTTGGGCCGGGCGTACTGCCAACAGGACACCTCGCCGTCCGTTCGCAAGGCCCAGGCCCCGTTAACGTCCACCTGGCGAAAATGTCCCCTAGGCGGACCTGCGACGACGAGCACGGGGTTGCCGGCCCAGGCCTTGCCCCAGCAGGCGATCCTCTCGTCCCACCGCACGCCGCAGCCGTAATACTGCTGCCACCGGTCGACGCTGCCGCCGCCCAGGCTGATCTGGGTGAACCGGTCGTGCGGCAGGGGGTCGGCGGTGCCCATGTTGCCGGCGTCGATCCACCAGTGGATCCTTCCGTTGGGGCGGATGCCGCAGGCGTCGTCGGGTCCGGCGGCCACCTGAACGAACTTCCCATGGGGAACCGGCCCGTAGGGCGTCGTCTTGATCAGCTGACCCGTCTGGCTGCCTGTCGGCTCGATGGACCAGCACCGCACCGACCGGTTGCGCCGCACCCCGCAGGCGAAGTTGTCGGTGTCCGCATTGTCGTTGGCTCCGCACACGCTGATCTGCGTGTAGGCGCCCTTGGGAGGTGTGTAGAAGTTCGCCTCGTCGTCCCAGCACCTCGGGACATGTTTGGTGGTGAGGGCGCAGATGCCGGGCGATTGGGGACCGAGGCTTGCCTCGATATACCTCGTGGGATGCGAGGCCGAGGCCTCTGTGACGCCGGCCGGAGCCAGCGCTGCCACCAGTGCGACGACGAGGGAGCATGCGAAGGAAAAGAGTTTGAGATCTGCATGGTTGCGAGGGGCTTGAGCGACGGCGATAAGGCCATCGTCTGAGGTAACGATGGTGGGTGGATGTAACATGCTCTGGTGCCTCCAAGAGTTTGGGCCTTGCCACAGCCAGTTCCGTGCAGCGCGGCACCGGGTCGCCCCCGCTTCATGTGCTGCAATTCTGGCTGGCCTGACTATAGAAGTCGTTGCCGAAGGTATTGGTCTCCCAGTCCGAGTAGGCCGTGCTCAGGCCGGAGTGCCCGGATATCTCATCGAGGTCGTCGTAGTAGACCTCCAGCGTGGTGATGCTGCCGAAGACCTGCGCGAGGTATACGTCCTCGGCGGGATCGTAGTTCGGATAGCAGTCGGGGTGTGGGTACTGCGAGGGGGGCTGGCGCTGCTGGTAGTACCAGCAGTCGGCCAGGTCTGATTTGGTGCAGTACGCCGTCTGTGAGTCCACCGACTGCAGCTCATAGTACGGGGGATGCGGCAGGTTCCCGTAGTTCTCGCCGTAGAGGATGTTCATGGCGATCTGGGCCTGGGGCGTCGTCGAGGCTGGAGGGTTGTCGCTGATCGTACTGTCCTGGGCCCACTCGAAGTTGAGCCCGTTTGACCCCAGCGGGAGCCCCGCGCCGTCCGCCCAGACGGCCACGTCCTCGGACTCCCACTCGCCGTCCGTCAGCTGGTCGGTGTCGGTCACGGGGTACATCACGGGCGAGTAGTAGAAATCGGACACATAGTGCTGGGAGAGCTGGCAACGCTGCCAGGCGTCCCACTCTCCGGCGAAGTTGGGGCTGCCGGCGATCACCCCGTTTGCGTCCGGGCAGCTCGACGGGGCGGCCTGCGCCCATTCATACAGCTGCGGCTCGACGTTCGAGTCGTCGTCGAGGTGGCCAGAATTGCCCGTTGTTGCGTTGATCCAGTGCTGCTGGTAGGCCTGGCCCTCGTCCGTGAGCCCCAGCCCCGCACGCACGTAGGCGACGTCCAGGGCCGTATACCCGTAGTCGACGTTGCAGAGCCCGCCACCGTCGATGTACCAGCAGTCAAAGAACTGACCGAGCTGCTGGAGATAGGCGTCCCAGTCGCCCTGAAAGGTGCTGTTCCAGTAGTTGGGGATGTAGTTCTGGGTGGCGTAGCCGTCGCACACGGCAGCCAGATTGGCCGGGTTGGGGCGGAGGTTGGTGACCTCCCACTGGGGCAGGGTTCCCGCCTCACAGCCCCAGCTCAGGTCCGTCTGGTTCTGCACGATCGACGAGGCCGCGAAGCCGTACGTGACGGTGGCCGTGCCGCCCGAGTTCGTGTTCTTCTGAGCGTTGTAGGTGCAGCCCGACACCGCCGTGACCGTTCCCGTCTGGGCGTACGCCTGGGACGCCGGCGCCGTGCTGCTTCCGCTGGCGTCGACGGTGTTGAAGTCGGAAGCCGTCTGGGGACACTGGCCCTCGCCGCCGCTCGACGTGTAGGTGACGGTGCTGCCCGAGGCGCTCTGCTGAGTCGCGCCCCTCCAGCCTCCCGGGCGTGGCCGGCGCTGGGGCCGGAGGACTGGAAGAAGGGCACGAGGATGATCTGCTTCCCCGCAGCGATAACCTCAGATATCTCATTCTCGACTCTCGTCATCGCCAGGGTGGTGAAGTTGGCGCCGTCGTGCTGGATGTCGCTCCACCGGAGGAAGATGGTCACCGCGCCGCTTGCTGGGCGATGTGTTCGGCGATATCTGCTCGACATGCGCCTCGGCCCGGGCGGCTGCCGAAATGGAATGGCTTTTCAGCCGCTAGACTCAGTTACCGCTGTACTCCTTCGGGAACGGTCATGCCCTCCATAGCCAAACCCATCGTTACCCACCCCTCCCTCCATCGCAACGAGCTGGAGCTGACCGTGCGCGACTACGAGGGGGCAATGTCCACCCTCTGCGCCGGCTGTGGGCACGACTCCATCACTGCCGCCCTGGTGCGAGCGCTGTGGGAGATGTCGATTCCTCCGCACATGATCGCTAAGCTCAGCGGCATCGGCTGCTCCTCCAAGACGCCTGCCTACTTCGTCAGCGGCGCCCACGGCTTTAACTCGGCCCACGGACGCATGCCTCCCATCGCAACCGGCGCCAACGCCGCCAACCGGGGCCTGACCTACGTCGGCATATCCGGTGACGGTGACTCCCTCTCCATCGGTCTGGGCCACATGTGTCACGCCATTCGACGCAATGTGCGCATGGTCTATGTCGTGGAGAACAACGGCGTGTATGGACTGACCAAGGGACAGTTCTCGGCCTCCGCGGATGTCGGCTCCAAGCCCAAGAAGGGCGACCCGAACCAGATGGCACCCATCGACCCGATCATGCTCGGGCTGGGCGTCGGAGCCACGTTCCTGGCTCGCAGCTTCTCGGGCGATAAGACCCAGCTCGTGCCGATTCTCAAGGCGGCCCTCGCCCATCGAGGCTTCGCCCTCGTTGACGTCATCTCCCCATGCGTGACCTTCAACGACCACGAGGGCTCGACCAAGTCGTACCTCTATACACGGGAGCACGAGGTTAAGGCGGTGGAGGCCGACTTCGTCATGCCGGCATCGGAGATCCTGGCCACCATCCCCGCGGAGGGCGTAACCGCGGTGCCCATGCACGACGGCAGCATCGTCCGCTTCCGATCGCTGCCTCCCGACTATGACCCCACCGATCGTGTCACGGTCACGGCCTACCTGCAGGAGCGCCAATCGGCGGGCGAGGTGGTGACAGGACTGTTGTACGTGGACGAGGCGCGGGCCGATGCCCACGAACTGAGCAACACCGCCGAGACGCCACTGGCACAGGTGCCCTTTGAGGAGCTGTGCCCCGGCTCAGAGGCGCTGGACACGCTGCAGGAGAGCTTCCGCTAGAAGCATCGCCATCCTTCCCCCGGGTACATCCGCCCGTTTGAAGATGAGGCAGCTTGTCGCATAGGGTTGTATATGACCCGCAAGCGTATGCAGGTCAGCTAGGCCGTCAAGGTCTCGGGCGGGCAACTCGGGGCGGACGGCCTGGCATCACGCGGATAGGGAGAACCCATGCACCGTCGCCTCCTGCGCCTTCTCACCCTCGTCGTCCTCGCCGTCATCCCCTCAATGGCGACCGGCGCCCCTGCCCTTCTCGCCGCCGGGACGACCTACGCGGGGTCCTTTGGCGGCTGTCACTACGCGGTCAAAGCCAACCTGAACCACAAGGGTTCGAAGGGCTCATACACCGCCAAGCTCACCTGTTCAGGGCAGTTTGTGAGCACGTCGGCGGCCGGCATGGTTGCCGGACATCTGCTCACCATCAAATCCATTACCGGGTTTGACGGTCGGGTGGTCAAGGAGAACATCAGCCTCCCCCTGAAACCCAACGTCCAGTCCCGCCCCAAGGCGTTCTTTCTGCTGGCCGTGAAGACTATCGAGGGCCTCGCGTTGAGCACGGGCGACACCAATTTCCAAAGCCTCGACAGCGAGAAGCAGAGTCTCATCTCATCCGGCCCCCAGGCTCTGCTCAACCAGGACCAGCAGGACTGCCAAAAGGCGCCCGATCCCAACGATGACCCCTACTGCGGCGCCATCCCCAACGACAAGCACACCGGGTTCTCCCAGTCGGGAGGCAACGACGCCAGCGTGGCCAGCATCTCGGGCAAGCTGCCAACGGATCCGATGGGGCAGAAGGCGGAGCAGGACAAGGCGTGTCCGGCGCTGGCTCTGACGGGTAAGATCCCAGGCGTGTTCATCATCTGCGTACCGACGTTTCTGTACGGCCATGCCGACTTCGGCAGTGACAACGTGGTCTTCACGCCGGGAGGCGTGCTCGAAGCCTTCCCGCTCGGCGCCTCTCTCAGCACACTCACCACCCCGCGGCTGATCACCAAGGGCTCGATCCTCATGGTCGGGGGAGCCTGGGCCGGCTTCAACCTGGAGGTGCAAGCCAAGGCGTTCGAAACGGCGGGCAGTCTTCTGGGTCTCATCGACCAGCTGACCATCAAGGCCAAGACGGTGAACATCGGCCACCTGAGCGCCAAGGACATCGCCCAGGCCGTGCATCTGCCGAGCTGGCTCGTCGACGCGGCGCTCGGCGACTGGAACAACAACGGCGAGGTGGACATTCCGTCCCTCGTGTGGGCCGGCGGCCTGAACTTTGCCGGCGGGAAGATGGACCTGGGCAAGGGTAGCGACTTCGCCGCCGACGGCTCGGGTGGGGCTGGAGCGCTGTGCACGGCGACTGGGGGAGCCAAGCAGCTGGCCGGCGGCAGCTACGGCGGCCGCGGAGGCTCGCCATACGTGACCTATGGCCCCAGCTCCATCTGGGCCTACAAGCTCGAAGGTCGCAACGAGGTCTACGGAAACCCGTTCAACCCCAACCAGCCCGGCGCGGGCGGAGGCGGTGACTGCGATACCAACGCCGGATCATCCGGCGGTGGGCTCATTCAGATCAAGGCAACATCGAAACTGGTGGTCGACGGCTCAGTCCACGCCAACGGCGACGATCCCGGCTACTTTGGCGGCCAGAGCGGCGGTGGCGGCTCGGGCGGCGGCATCAACATCAACACCGCCGCACTCCTCGGGACCGGCACCGTCGCCGCCGACGGCGGCAGCGACTGTGATCCCAACATCTGCAGCGGCTCCTTTGGCGGCATGGGCGGCGGCGGACGCATCGCCATCACCTATGGCACTTCCCACTGGAAGGGCTCCGTCGAGGCCTATGGCGGCCGAGACCTCCGCCATCCCAATCTGCTCAACGACAACCAACCCCTCGGCGCGGGAGGCGCGGGCACAATCTCTTGGCATGGAACGGGCAAGAAGGGAACGTCGCAGCTGGTGATCGCCGCCAACACGCCCAAGAATGCCTACCCTCCGGCGGACTACACGCCCTACCTGGGTAGCTGGTTCAAGGCCAAGGTCGCTCCCAAGCAGACCGCGCTGACCCTCAAAATCTCGGGTGGCGCCCGGGTGATCACTCACTCTGTCACGGTCGGAACCCTCAAGCTCGCCAATGGGGGCGTCCTGACCTCGCCGCCCGGGGCGACGTGCGCTACCATCTCCAGCTGCACGCTCTCGGTCAACGCGGTGACCATCAACGTGGACAAAACCTCACGAATCGACATGACCGGTCGCGGTTACCTGGGCGGCAAGGAAGGTGGCAAGGGGAAAGGTGGAGCGCCGCCCGGTGTGGCCGGCTCGGAAGGGGCGGCTGGCGGCTCTCACGGTGGCCTGGGCGGCGGGAACGACAGCGACCGGCGACCTGGTCCCACCTACGACAACTCCGGCGATCCGGTGCTGCCGGGCGGCGGCGGAGGCGGGATCGCCTTCACCACCTGCGGATGCGGCGGCGGCGGCAGCAACGGGGGCGGCGTGCTCCTGGTGACGGCCACCACGCTCAAGCTGAAGGGCAAGCTCATGGCCGACGGGCAGGACGCGGGCGGTCCGAGCCCCGAAGATCCCGCGTGGTACAACGACGACGGCGGAGCGGGAGCCGGCGGCTCCATTCAGGTGCACGCAAAGACATTGAAGGGTGGTGGCGTCGTGGAGGCACGAGGCGGTAACGCCTGCGTGCTCGACAGCGACCTGGTTCCCGGCCTGTCGAGCAACTGCGCCAACGGGACCGGCAACACGTCCGGCGGTGGCGGCGGCGGTCGTGTACTGGTGCAAGCAGCGGATCAGACGGCCTTCAGCGGAACCATCAACGTCGACGGCGGCATCAACCGCGCCGACGCCGACTATCCGGGTGGCACCGGCAGCAGCAACACCATCAGCACCGGACAGACCCTGACCGTCACCAGCACCGCCGACCCCCAGGGCAAGCACAGCGGCGACTACACGCACTGCCCGGCGTCGGGCTCGACCGGCTTCACCCTGCGCTGCGCGATTCTTGTCGCCAACCATGACGGTCTCGGTGACACCATCGACTTCAACATCCCGGCCGACGCCTCTGGGTGCAAGAGCCAGAAGATCGGCGGGACAAACCACACCGTGTGTACCATCGTTCTCCAGGCCCTCCTGCCTCAGGTACTGGCCGACCAGACCACCATCGACGGCTATTCCCAGCCGGGCACGACGCCCAATACCAACAGCCTCGGGCAGAGTGACAACGCGGTCATCGGCATCGTGCTGGACGGATCCAAGCTGGATTCCGCTTCGCTGACCAACCACGACGACGGTCTCTACTTGTATGCCGATCACGACACGGTGCAGGGGCTGAGCGTGGAGGGCTTCGGTCAAGGGCCGGGAGACGCGCAGATTCGCCTCGGAGGCACCGGAGAAACAGTTCAGGGATCGTTTGTCGGTCTCACGCCTTCCGGAAAGGCCAACGCTCACGGGACCAACGGACATGGCATCGCGCTCGCCTATATGGCCGCAAAGGCGAAGATCGGCGGCAGCTGGTCCACCGAGCCGTCGACGATGAACGTCATCAGCGGCAATCAGTACGACGGTATCGTCTTCCTCGGCTCGCCCAAGGACACGATTCAAGGCAACATCATCGGGCCCACCCCGTCGGGGGGGGCCGGGCCGACCATTCAAACCGCCGGCATCGCACCCGCCTTCGGCGCTCCGACCAGCGGCATCCAGCCCAACGACAATGCCACCATCGGGGGCAAGCGGGGCTCGACGGCCAACCTCATCAGCGCGAATGGCGACGGTATCGACATCGCCGACGGGACGGGAACCACCATCACGGGCAACCTGATCGGCACCGACCTTACCGGAAGCAAGTCGCTGGGCAACTCGGGCACCGGCATCAACGTCGCGCCCGTGGTCAGTCACGGCTCGACCACCATCGGAGGAACGGGTAGCGGCGCCGGAAACATCATCGGCGGTAATCAAGAAGGCGTGGTCATCAGCGGCGCGGGATCCCGACACTCCGCCGGCTTCCCCACGACCGTGGTCGGCAACTACATCGGCACCAACACCTCGAACTCCAAGACGCTGGGGAACACGACGGGGCTGGAGATCGACGACTCGGCCGGCGTCACCGTCGGCGGGACCTCAGCCGGCGATTCCAACATCATCAGCGGCAACAGCGGCAATGGCGTCGTTCTCGACTTCGGAGCGGCCCAGAACACCGTCTCCGGCAACCTGGTGGGAACCAAGGTTGACGGCAGCAAGGCGCTGCAGAATGGCGGGGACGGCGTCCTCATCGACGCTCCCGCGAAACAGAACATCATCGGCGGAACCCAGCCCGGCGCCGGAAACCTGATCTCCGGAAATGCCGCATACGGCGTCGAGATCGACGGCGGTGGAGTGACGAGCGGGGTGTTCTCCAATGTGATCGAGGGAAACACCATCGGTCTCAGCGCCTCGGCGGCAGCTCTGGGGAACCAGGCGGGTGGGCTCTACGCTCACGACGGCGCCCGAGGCGATCTTGTCGGGGGCCGGGCGAGCGGAGCCGGCAACGTCATCGCCGGCAATCAGGGGCCGGGCGTCCAGATCGGCAACCAAAGCGATTCCCCGACCGACAAGGCGACGATCGAGGCCGTCGAGGGCAATGCCGTCTACGACAACGCCGGGACCCCGGGAGGCATCGTGCTCGCAGGCCCCAACGCGAGCGGGCCGAATTGCACCACCGCCTCGCGCCCCTACGCTGACACCGGCGTGCTCTGCCCCACCATCACCACCGCCTCGACCAGCAGCATCGGAGGCAAGGCCTGCGCCTCCTGCACTATCGACGTCTTCTTGGCCTCCAGCCCGGCCGATCCGTCCGGACATGGCCAGGCGCGGACCTATCTCGGTACCGCAACCGCCGACGCCTCCGGAGCGTGGTCTTTGTCCACCTTCCTGGTGCCCGTGACGACCGGGAAGGTGGTAACGGCGACGGCGACCACGCCGCCCTCCTCCACCAAACCGGCCGGAACCTCGGAGTTCGCCAAGAACAGCACCGTCAGCTAGGCGGAACGCCATCCCGGGCCGTCCCATAGGGACGGTCTGGGATGGCAGTGACCTCGGGTCTGCGTAGACTCGCGGCAGCTAGAGCTGCCGCATCACCTCTTCGGCGATGGGTAGCTCTTGGTAGCCGAGGCTGTGGTTGATCGAGAGCATTCGCTGATTCGTCACGTCGTTGGCGGTGTAGATGGCCTCGATGCCATGCTCGCGGCACCACTCGATGGTCTTCAGCTTCAGTGCGCGCGCCACGCCCTTACCGCGGTAGGCGCGGGCGACGCCCGTGAATCCATTGAAGGCAGCGTGCTCGCCACGAAGCGGCAGAACCGCGGTACCGACCGGCTCATCGCCATGCATGGCCATCCAGGCCCGTTCCGGAGCCATCTGCGGCTCGTGCAGCTCCTCGAGAAACATCTCATAGGGGAAGCCGCTGAACTCCTCGGATGAGGGGACGTCGGCGATGGCTTCTTCGGTAACGGCATGCAGCCTCCGCAGCAGCGCTTCATCCTCGCCGGTCTCGGCGATCGTGGTCAGACGGATGCCCTCGGCGGCCAGCCGCTCCTCCACGCCGACGTACCCTTCCAGGTTCGCCGTACGCACGTCGAGGCGCGACCACCGATCGGCATGCCCGGTCTTGCTGAAGCCACGGCGCTCCGCGAACCCCTGAGCCACGGTCCGATCATTTCGGACGCCGCTGTATGCCCGCTCGGCCTTCAGGTCCGAAAGGCGGGCCAGCAGATGATCGAAGGCCTGCGAGCCGATGCCCTGACTCCAGCGCTCGGGCTCGACGTTGATGTAGATGAAATAGCTGCCCGGACGCTTTGACCACCACAGCCGCTCCAGGCCAAAGTAGGCCACCCGCTGCCCATCGCATTCCCCGATGAGCCGCTCTTCGTAGGAGTGCTCAGACAGGCGATCGATGCGTTCCCAGTGCCGGAAGGACTCCAGGGTCGAGGGCGGGAGGTGATCGTTGAGACGGTTGCGCAGATCTACAACCCAGACGTCGTCGTCGGGCGTCTTGGCGCGAATGGTGAGGTTGGAGATGCGGGACTTCACGGCGACAACCTCGTCAGATTCAGAGTGCACGTTTTCATCCTACCGACTCCGCCATGACGACAGTGTGAACGCGGTCACAGCAGTCTGAGAATGCCAGTTTGGTGTGTCGAGACGCGCCGTGTCTCCGTCGCATCATGGGACGAGCCCACCGGGACGGAGGGCGCACTTCCGAAGAAATGGGTATCGGATGGTGAGATTCACCGGCTTCGAGATTCTCCACCTGCGGCTGCGCCTCCGATCGCCGTTCACCACCGGCTATTGCTCGCTGCGGGAAAAGGATGCGGTCATCCTCCGTGCGCGTACCGAGGATGGGCACACGGGATACGGTGAGGCGCCGGTCTTCGGCCGGCCCGACTATCTGCCGGAGTCGGTCGACACCGTCATCCCGGTCCTCTCGCGACACATCCTGCCGCCGCTGGTCGAGCGAGAGCTGGGCTCCGTCCAAGAGCTGATTTCGACGTATGCCTGGGTGGCCGGCAACGGAGCGGCCAAGACGGCCGTGGAGCAGGCCTTCCTGGATGTCCGATCACAGATGACTGGAGTGCCGCTGCACCGTCTCTGGGACGGCCGTCGAAGACACATCGAGGCGGGAACCAGCATCGGCTCAGCCACCGACCTAGAGCGAACCCTGCACGAGATCGATGCCGCGATCCCGTATGGATACCGAAGGTTCAAGATCAAGATCACTCCCGAAACCGCCCAATCGATGCTGCAAGCGGTGCGCGACCGCTTCGCCCATGTCCCCCTCTCCGCCGATGCGAACGGCGCCTACCGGGTGACCGACGTCGACGAGCTTGTGCGGCTGGACCGATTCGGCCTTCTCTGCATCGAACAGCCGCTGCCGCCCGGAGATCTGCTCGGCCACGCGCGTGTCGCGGGCGCCCTATCCACGCCGATCTGTTTGGACGAATCGGTGGAGCGTGCGGAGGACGCGGCAACCATCGCGCATTTGCGGGCCGCCTCAATGGTCAGCATCAAACCGGCCCGAGCCGGCGGCCCCAGCGCGGCCCTGAGCCTGGCGGCCGAGTGCCGGAGCCAGGGTCTCGAGACGTGGTGCGGCGGCATGTTGGAAACCGGCATCGGCCGGGCTCTCTGCGTGCATCTCAGCGCGTGCGAGGCCTTCTCGCTGCCCGCCGAGATCAGCTCGACCGCCCAAACCTTCGAGCAGGACGTGCTGAAGGCGCCCATCGAGGTGGCCGACGGCCGGATCGACGTCCCCCAGTCATCCGGCCGGGGTTACGAGGTCGACGAAGATGTCCTCGGCCGACTGGTTGTCGGCTCCACGGTGGTCGGCCGGCCGGGCTGAGCGGCTACGGAAACGAAACCGCAACCGGCGCAACCCATCCGCAACCCTGTGGCATCACCTGGGGCGATACAGTATTTCCGCGGCGCCTAGCCCGAATGTCTTAGGACGGAAGGCCGCCGCTGCCTGTCAATACAGAGAGGACGTGATCTACATGACTCGATTCGTAAAGGCCATCAGCCTTACCGCCCGGCGCGCCTGCTCCATGGCCGCCGTCGCGACGCTGGCAACTGCAGCCGTTTGGGGATTGCTGCCTGTCGGTACACAGCCGGCGCTCGCCGCCGTTGGCCCCTGTCGGAGTGACCCCGTGGTGCTCCTTTCCAGCCTGAAGGCGCTCGACATCAGCGCCACCATTCAGGACAGCTCCTCAGATCTTCGATCCGTCGATTACACCATTCACGCTCCCGTCGGCACCCACGTGCTGCTGTACGTCCCCACCGATGGCCTCGTCGGCCAGGTGGAGCACTTCACATTCGTCGCCGACCAGCCGGCCGGGCATTACCGGGTCTCGGTAGACGCGATCACGGGCAGCCAGGTTCCGGTCACCATGACAATGCTGGGTGTGCTCGCGCCGACCGCGACCGCAACCGGATTGTCCAACAGTAATGTGAGCGTCTACTGGTAGGGCCAAACAGGCAGCGGCCGGTGAGATCTCCGTGAGGCAGAGAGCAGCGGTACCCTCCCTCCTCGAGCGGCTGAGCCCTCAGCCGCTCGTGTCCGTCGTGGCAGTCCCCGTGGCGACGTGCGTCGCCGGAGTGGTGACGCTGTATGGACCAGCCGGCCACGACACCACAGGCTTTAAGTTCCTGCTGCTGCCCCTCCTCGCAGTGGCCGTGGCCGCCTCCTATCACTACCCGGTCCACATCCGGCACAACCTCAAGCTGTATCTGGCGACGGTGCCGCTCTACGTGCTCGCGGCCGCGGCCTCGCCCGGGGTCGCGCTGCTGCTGGCCGGAGCCGGAGTCCTGGGCGGTGAGCTGCTGGCTCGGAGCCACTCCGGTACCCTGTTCAGTGACATTGCCACCAGCGTAGCCCGCTACGCCATCGTCGTTTCTCTCACCTCCACAACCATTCACGGCCTCCCCGGGCCCTATCCACTCCGACTCCTCGCCGGTTCGGCCGTGTACTGGATGACGGACGCGCTCACGCTGCCGGCCGTTCTCAGCCCCATCAGCGGCGAGCCGCCCATGGCCGTGGTCTGGGCCTTCGTCCGTGGGGCGGGAATCGGCGAAGCCATGCAGTACGTGCTCGGTGTTCTGGGCGCCTTGCTCCTGGCCACCTATCCGTGGGCCCTGGCCCTGTTGCTCTTTCCCGCGTTTCTGGTATATTCGGCGTTCAAGGACGCCCGGGAAATGCATGAGACGACCTTCCAAATGCTGGAGAGCATGGCCGATGCGGTCGACCTTCGCGACCCCTATACCGGTGGTCATTCCCGTCGTGTGGCGGAGCTGACCACCCGGCTCCTCCGGTGCTTCGACAAGCGGCCGGGAATGCCCGAGGCCGACTTCGTCATCTCGGCCGCCCGCGTCCACGACATCGGCAAGATCGGCCTCCCCGATTCCGTCCTCCTAAAGGAGGGCCGGCTCAGTGAGGAGGAGCAGGCCATCATGCAGAGCCATCCCGAGGCGGGAGCCCAGCTACTGCGTCGCTACCGGGAATTCGCGCATGGCATCGAAGTCGTGCGCCACCATCACGAGCGCTGGGACGGAGGCGGGTATCCGGCCGGCCTTCGCGGGCATGACATCCCATTCGGCGCCCGCATTGTGGCCGTGGCCGACTCCTATGACGCCATGACCAGCGACCGGCCCTACCGGCGGGGAATGAGTCTGGAGGCTGCCCGTGACATCCTGCTCAAGGGACGGGGATCCCAGTGGGACCCGGCCGTGGTGGACGCGTTCATGGAGGTGCTTGATGCCTCCCTCGAGAGCCGGAACGCTCCCGAACATGCTTCCGCTCTCGGCGAGCCACTCGCCGCTCCCAGTCCCGTCTAGGGGCCGACCTCAGTCCAGCCGCCTGGCGGCGGCCCGGTAAAGCAAATCGATGACTTCCTCTGTGGCCTGGGAGTCTTCGGGGGCCGTGTGCCGAGGCGCCTCCTCGCCACGCAGGACCGCGTGGACGTGGCGAAGGGCGGAAGCGAAGGTGGGCTCGCGCGACCCTCGGCGCTCGACCTCAACACCAGCCCCCCGCCGGATCTCGATTATGTCGTGCTCGCGCCCATGAAACGGGTTGGAGACGCGAATCTCTCCCTCGTCGCCCACGATCCGGGCCGCCGTCCCGGTGTTGCGAAGCATGCCGCACGAGAGGTGCAGGTACCGGTATTCCGGATAGGACACCACGCCATGAAGCTCCTCGTCCACCCCATCGGCGCTCCAGCGCGCCACCGCCACGGCGCCGACCGGCGTGGCCCGGAAGATGAGCTGGGCAAACCGGACGGGATAACAGCCCACATCGTAGAGTGAGCCGCCCCCCAACACCGGATCACGACGGATATCGGTCGAGCGGGTCAGCCGGAAGTGGAACTCCGACTGGATTTCCCGCAGCGGGCCGATCGCGCCTTCCTGCACCAGCGCTAGCACGCGCGCGAACTGGTCGTGGAAGGGAAAGACGAATGCTTCCCAGAGCGGACGTGCCGAGCGGGAGGCAGCAGCTATCACCGCTCGGGTCTCGTCGACGGATGCGCACAGCGGCTTCTCGCACAGCACCGCCTTGCCCGCCTGCAGCGCTCGGATCGTCCACTCTCCGTGCAGACGATTGGGCAGCGGGATGTAGACAGCGTCGATCCGTGGGTCGTCGATGACCCGCTCGTAGCTTGGGACAGACTCGGCCACGCCGTTGGCCTCGGCGAATTGAGCCGCTCGGCCCTCGTCGCGGCTGCCCACAAGCAGCGCCTCGCCGCCGCCTGCCGCCTGAAGCCCGGGCAGGAACGCCGACGCGGCGATTCGGGCCGTGCTCAGAATCCCCCAGCGAATGGTCACTCCGCCTCCCGTTGTCCTGTTTTCTGGTCTGTCCACTCAGGGTAACGGGGTCTGTCGTCCTCTGACCGTGACGGTAGGCTTGTGAAACGACAATCAGGCAGCCCTGTCATTCCCTCGAACCGAGCGGGCCGGTGCGCCGAGGGACCCCAAGCGCCTCCCTCTCAACGAGGGAGGGATCGCGCCGGATTGTGGGAGAATGGCCCGCCGCCATCGCGGCGCTCGCATTCCCTCCAACGGAACTGCTGTATGACCGACGTGCTCACCTCCAAGCCGCCGATGCCGCCGACTGATGTCTCCGATCCGGACTACTTCCATAAGGTCGTCGACTGTCAGTGGGCCTGTCCGGCGCACACCAACGTCCCGGAATACATCCGACTCATCGCCCAGGGGCGCTACGCCGACGCCTACATGGTCAACCGGGAGTCGAATGTCTTTCCCGCCATTCTCGGCCGGACCTGCGACCGCCCCTGTGAGCCCGCGTGCCGGCGGGAGCGGGTGGACGGCAAGCCGGTGGCCATCTGCCGGCTGAAGCGGGTCGCCGCCGATCATCGCGGCGACATCAGCGGACGGCTCCCGAGGGCGGCTGAAAGCAAGAACGGCAAGCGCGTGGCCTGCATCGGCTGCGGCCCGGCGTCGCTGACCGTCGCCAACGACCTCATGCCGCTGGGCTACGACGTCACGATCTTTGAAAAGCTGGACAAGCCCGGTGGGCTCATGCGCACCAACATCCCGGCGTTCCGGCTTCCCGAGCCGGTCCTGACGGAGGAGATCGACTACATCCTCGACATGGGAGTGGAGGTCCGCTACAGCACCCCGGTCGACAGCCTGGCCGGCCTTCTTGATGAGGGGTACGACGCCGTGTTCGTCGGTAGCGGCGCACCCCGAGGCAAGAATTTGGAGATCCCGGGTCGCTATGACGAGATTGGCGACACCCACATCCACATCGGCATCGACTGGCTCGAATCGATCGCCTTTGAACACGTCGACGCCATCGGCGAGCGGGTGCTGATCATCGGCGTCGGCAACACGGCGATGGATTGCTGCCGGTCCTCCCGACGCCTGGGCGGAACCGATATCAAGGTGATGGCGCGGCGCCCGCGCCCCTACTTCAAGGCATCACCTTGGGAGCTGGATGACGCGGAGGAGGAGGGCGTGGACATTGTTATCAACCACGCGCCCAAGCGCTTCGTTCTGAAGGAAGGCCGCCTGGTGGGCATGGAATTCGATGTCCTTGAGTGGGATGAGGGGGCCAGGAACTCGACCGTCGTCGACACGGTCATCCTTCCCTGTGACGACGTCATCCTCGCGATCGGACAGGAGAACGCTTTTCCCTGGATCGAGCGAGACATCGGCCTCGAGTTCGGCAAGTGGGACATGCCGGTGGTCGACAAGACAACCTATATGTCCACAAGGCCGGGCGTCTTCTTCGGTGGCGACGCCGCCTGGGGACCGGAGAACATCATCTGGGCCGTGGAGCATGGGCATCAGGCGGCCATCTCCATCCATAACCACTGTCAGGGCGTTCCCGTCACCGAGCGTCTTCCCTATGGGATGAATCTGGTCAGTCAGAAGATGGGCCTGAGCGAGTGGTCGTACCACAATGACTACAACCCGTCCTCGCGCCAGCAGATGCAGCATGTCGACCTCACCAAGCGCTTCGAGGATCTGCACATCGAGGTCGAGCTCGGCTTCACGGCGGAGCAAACGGCGCGTGAGGTGCAGCGCTGCCTCAACTGCGACATCCAAACCGTCTTCTCTGCTCCGCTCTGCATCGAGTGCGACGCCTGCATCGACGTCTGCCCCGTGCAGTGCCTGACCATTACCAACGACGGACCGGAGGACGACCTGCGAACGCGGCTCATGGCGCCGGCCGACAATCTCCAGCAGGCTCTGTACGTCTCGGAAGCGCTACCCCAGACCAGCCGGGTCATGGTCAAGGACGAAGATATCTGCGTGCACTGTGGGCTTTGCGCCGAACGATGTCCCACCGCAGCGTGGGACATGCAGAAGTTTGAGCTGGCCATCCCCTACGCCGGCACGGTGCAGCTGCAGGTCGCCTGACGGCCAGAAGCGTCTTACCGGCCGAATCCGCGTTAAGCCCGCCGGCCCGGGTCGGACGCGCATGGGAGACCTTGCCCGGCCGATTAGGGTCCGGGAAAGATTTCGCTTAGTCAAGGACCTCATGCAACGGTCAACCCGGCTTCAACACCTGAAGCAAGATTCTGAGCGACTGGCGGCCGTGGCGCGGCGGGACCTGACGCGGACAGTACCCTCGTGTCCCGGATGGATCGTAGCCGATGTGGTGCTGCATACGGGAGCGGTGCAGCGGGCTCAGACGGCCATCGTCGCCGAGCGGGCCCAGGAGCCGGCGGGGCTGCGAAGAGCGATGCTCCAATCGCTTCCCGGCCTCTTGGAGTGGTTCGAATCGTCGACGCTCATGGGCGGTCGGAGCGATCCCAACACCGTCCCCGTCGGCCTCGTGGATTGGTTTGCCGAGGGAGCGTCAGCCTGCCTCGCCACCCTCAAGGCCACCGACCCCTCAACACCCGTATGGAGCTGGTCGGGTGATCAAACCGCCCAGCACTATCTGCGACTGCTGCCCATCGAGACAGCCATCCATCGCTGGGATGTGGAGTGTGCGCACGGGGCTCCCACGTCGATGGACGCGGAACTGGCCCGCGATGCCGTGGGCCATACGTTCACCGTCATGGCCCCGTTCCGCAGGGCGGCGAAGGCCGCCCCGGCCGGAGCGGGTGAAACGCTGCTGTTCCGAGAGTCCGGAGGCAACGGCTCGTGGCTGGTTCGATTTGACCCCGAGCCGAGACTCCTCGAAGCCGGCGCCACTTACCCGAGCGTGACGATTCGCGGCTCGGCCTCGGACCTGATGCTGTTCCTCTGGGGCCGGCTTCCCGCCTCGAGGCTGGAGGTCCAGGGCGATGCCGGCATGCTCGAGCGCTATTTCCAGCTGGTTCCGCCGATGTAGGTCCGCCCTATTCGAGAGGCGAGCCGGCCCCTCCGGCTCCCCGAATGCGATTCAGGCGGGGAGATCGATCATCGACCCCAGACTTGGATCCAGTGCCCGGACCGGCATGCCATCCGACCGCCGCGGGAGCAACCGGGGGTCAAGAGTAAACGAGCGCCACAGAACGTATGTCTGTGGCGCTCGCTCCTCGCAGCCGGTTAGTGAATGGAGATGTTGCTCCAGTCGTTGTTCTTGGGGACGAGGATGCCGAAGGCTTCGCTTCCGACAAACCCGTGCACCTTGGGATTGACGAGCGCGAACCCGGTCTGGTTGCCGACGGGAATCCAGGCGCCCTGGCCCACGGCGATGTGCTGGGCCTTCATGTAGAGGCGGGCACGAATGGCGGGATTGGGCTCGATGGCGGCGCGATCCACCAGTTTGTTGTAGGTGGGGTTGTTGAAGCCGCCAATATCGTAATTCTGGCCGGCCCGCAGCAGCAGCGTCATGTAGTCGTAGGGATCAGGGTAGTCCTCGATCCACAGGTTCTCAGAGATCGCCGTATGCGTCTGCTGCAGTGACTTGGTGACGATGTTCAGCCAGCCGTTGAAGGTCAGGGGCTGCAGCGTCACGTGAATCCCCAGCGCGGACCACATGTGCTGAATGGCGCCGTACTCGTTGTCGATGTCCACCGACGTGTGCTGGTAGGGGATCGTCAAGCTATGGAGTCCTCCGGGACACAGACGGAGCTCCGCCCGGGCCTTCGCGAGGTTGTAGTGCGGGTTGTCGGCGCCGTTGTAGTACCCAAGCAGACCCCGCGGAAGCACGTCGTAGATGGGCGTTTCCGTCTTCTGCAGGATATGGTTGTCGATGGCGTTCCGATTGATGGCATAGGCCAGCGCCAGCCGGCAGTGCACATTGTTGAAGGGCGCCATCTTCTCATTCGGCGTGATGTAGTCCACCACCGAGGTCGGATACTGGTAGAACCCGGGGTGACTGCGCATGGCCGCGATATCAGCCGTGGGGATACCGGTTGCGTCCACACCACCTGACTGGAAATCCTTGTAGTTTGTCTGGGTGTCCGGGATCACCGGCATGACGACTCGGATGTGCGGCTTGGGGCCGTAGTAGTAGCGGTTGGGGACCAGCGTCATCGTGGGCGTGGTGCCCGAGGGATAGAAGGAGCTGAGGCTCGAGGACTTGTTGCGGCACACGACCGCGAACGGCCCCGCGCCCACGTTGGCGGAGCAGGTGTTGGTCAAGTAGACCTGCGGCTTCTTGCCGCGCATGACGCGCGGATCAAGTACGTCGGCCGTCGGATAGGTGAGCGTCTTCAGGAAGAAGGCGATGGGGCTATCAAGGCTGATCCGGATGGTACGGCTGTTCGGCACCTTGATACCCGCGAGCGTCTTCGCCTTTCCGGTCGTGAACGCATTGGCCCCTTCGATATGGCCCAGGTAGGACAGCGCCACGGGCGAATGCGTGCCGGGAGAGAGGGTCCGCTCGATGGACCAAGCCACGTCCTGAGCCGTCAGGCGGTCGCCGTTACTGAACCGGAGGTGCGGTCGGAGGGTGAAGGTATAGACGCGTCGGTTGGGACTGACCGTCCAGCTCTGGGCCAGATCAGGTCCCGGATTGCCGCTCGGCAGCAGCTTCACGAGGCCGCCGTTGATCATGTTCATCACGTTGTAGGAGATCGAGTCGGTGACCTGAGAGGGATCCAGGGTGTTGGCCCAGCTCGCGGTACCCGCGAGGCCGTACCAGCGCAGGGTGGGCAGGCGCGAGCTGCTGCTCTTGCCCTTGGAAGGCGCGTTGGCGCCCTGCCCACTCGACCCACACGCGGTCAGGGCCGCGATCACGCCCAGGGCGAGGGCGATCCCCGCCACTGAGCGGAGAGCTCGACGATGGTGACTGTTCATCTGTTCCTCCATGGCGCCCGGGGGCGCAACTATTGAAGTGATATTGGACTGTCGAGACCTATGTGCAAGCACCGTTCCGAGCGATGCCTGCCGGCGGGTCTCTGCTGCCCCTACTTTCAGCCTAGGGAGGGGCCCTGAACCACTCCTGAGCAAATCCTGAAAACATGCCTAAAATTGGCAACGACAGGGGCGGGGGCATGAGTGGCGAGAGCCGAGGTCAAGAGCTGTATCGAGTGCAAGGCCGTGCTGCCCCGAGAGGCGGTCTTCTGCTCCGACTGTGGGACATATCAAGGGCAGGATGAAACCGGCGTCGTCGCGGGCGCAGCCATGCCTCCTCCCGCGACCGGCACGCGCCTGTGTCCCAATTGCGGGGCTACCAACAACGTCATTTCGGCCGCGTGCATCAGCTGTTTCCGGCCCCTCACCCAGCCCGACGGCTCAACACGACCGTTCAGCCCGGGCCGCCTGCCCAGCCCCTCACGCCGGCTCACCTGGACGCTCATGATCCTGGGTGGCGTGCTCCTGGCAAGTGGGTGGGCGGCCGATATCATCGTGAACGTGCTGGTACACCACTAACGTCCCCGAATGGTTGCCCTCCGCGGAGCACGGTTGAGCCTGCTTGCCGACCGATGCCGAACAGTCTGCGGCTAGGCTGCACACGTCCAAAGCCACGATGAGGTTACGGCGGCCGAGCCTCAGGTCCCGGATCTCCGCGCGGCAGGCGTGGACTCCGACGATGACAGGGAAAGGGTTGACCCGGAGTGCCGGCGTCACTTTCGGTTTGACGTGACAACGCCGATGCCCCTACGATGTGGCAGTAACAAGGGCTAAGGAGTAGCTTATGGCCGTTGCCGCCGTCGCCGCACAACCGTACCCGGTCGAGGTCACGTTCGCCCAGGGCTCGTTGGAGCGGAACCGGGTCACCACCTTCTTTCGAGGCCTCCTCGTCATTCCCAACCTGATCGTCGTGTACATCTGGGGAATCGGCTTCATGGTCACGTCACTCTTGGCGTGGTTCGCCATCCTCTTCACGGGCAAATACCCTCCCGGGCTGTACAGCTTTGGAGTGGGCTACATGCGCATGCTCACGGATGCATTCGCCTACATGCACTACATGACCGACGAGTATCCGCCCTGGAGCGGTACGGACGCCAAGGCGGAAAGCTATCCGGTGCAGTACAGCATCGTGTATTCAGGAGAGAGCAATCGGGTGACGGTGTTCTTTCGCTTCCTCCTGGCGATCCCGGCGTTCATCTTCGCCGCCGTGGTCTACGTCGCCTCGTACGTGGCTTCGATCGTCGCCTGGTTTGCGATTCTCATCACCGGCCGCTATCCCGAAGGCATCCTGAGCTTCACGCAGGGGGCGCTGCGCACGGTCATGCGCGTGAACAGCTACTACTACTACATGACCGACGAATATCCGCCGTTCAGCCTCTCATAGCCGCAGAGAGCGGGCTTCCGTCCGGCGTACGAGCCGGCGGACAAGACCGACACAACAGGAGGCGGGGCTATCGCTCCGCCTCTTTCCATTTCCAGAGGAGGCCGCCCGCTAGGAAGCCTTCCGCTGCCGCTCGCGGCGGGCGCGATCGTAGTCGCGCTTGTCTTCCTTCGCCTTCTCCCGCGCCTCGCCG
>JAJPKF010000010.1 GCA_021323865.1 Pseudomonadota bacterium
CCGGGCCACGGGTCGGTGACCGCCCCCAACGTCCCCGCCGCCCCAACCCTCGAGCCGGCGTCTCCGGCGACTGGGTGGCCGGCGGTTGAGCTTCGTCGCGCCATGGTCCGGCTGGGCGGCCGTCCCGTCTGGAGCGATGTGGATTTGAAGATCGAGCCAGGTTCGTTTGTGGCCGTCCTGGGGCCGAACGGGGCGGGGAAGTCGACGCTCCTGAAGGTGATTCTCGGCCTCGTGCCCCTTGCGGCCGGAGCGGTTCGCGTGTTTGGTCGCCCATCTGGAGCCGCGCGAGGACGTGTGGGATACGTGCCGCAGCGACGGCACTTCGGTCCCGAGGTTCGCATCCGGGGGCGAGATCTCGTCGCCCTCGGTCTGGATGGCCATCGGTGGGGCCTGCCCCTGCCGGCGCTCCCCGGCCTCCCAGGCGCGGCCCGCCGTCAGGACCGCCGGCGCCGTGTCGCCTGGGCGCTGGAGTTGATGGGAGCAACAGCGCTCGCCGACCGTCCGATCGGTGAGCTATCCGGTGGTGAGCAACAGCGCGTGCTGATTGCGCAGGCCCTGGTGACGCGCCCGGAGCTGCTGCTCCTCGACGAGCCACTCGACAGCCTGGACTTCCGCAACCAGCGCGACATCTCCCGGAGCGTCCGCGAGGTGAGCGCCGAGGTGGGCGCGACGGTGCTGCTGGTGGCTCACGACGTGAATCCGCTGCTGCCGTTCGCCGACTCGATCTGCTATCTGGCCGGGGGCGGCGCGGTGACCGGCTCACCGGAGGAGGTCATCGCCTCCGACGTCTTGTCGGCGCTGTACGGAACGGAAATCGAAGTGCTCCGCACGCGAGACGGCCAGCTGCTGGTGGTGGGACGTCCGGAGGGAATCGGATGCGTCGACCATCATTCCGAGGAGCTTCCGGCCCTAGGGGTCTAATCGGTGTCCTGGAATCTGGCGCTGGACCTCCAGCAGATGCTGCAGTTCCACTTCATGCAGAACGCGTTCCTGGCGACTGCGGTGACGGCCCTGGTTGCCGGTCCGCTGGGATACTTCGTGGTCCTGCGGGCCCAGACATTTGCCGCCCACGCGCTCTCCCATGCCGGATTCACGGGCGCGGTGGCGGCGCTGCTCTTGGGCATACCGCCGCTTGCCGGCCTGCTGCCCGTCGGAGTGGCGTCGGCGCTGGGCATGGGCATGCTCGAGGATCGTCGCACAGGAAGGCAGAGCGACGGGATTGCCATTGCCGCCGTCTTCACGTTTGGTCTGGGTCTCGGCCTGCTCTTCCTAACCCTGTACCCCGGCCAGGCAGAGGACGCATACAGCATTCTCTTCGGGGGCGTCCTGTCCATCTCAGACGGTGACCTCGAGACCATCAGCGTCGCAGGCCTCGCAGCGCTCGTAGGCCTGGTCCTGATCGGCCGCCCGCTGCTCTTCGCGTCGCTCGATCCCGACGTCGCCCTCGCGCGCGGAGTGCCCACCCGGCTGCTCTCCACGGTCTTTCTGGCACTGCTGGCCTTCGCCGTGGCGGAGGCCATTCAGGTCGTCGGAACCCTGCTCATCTTTGCCCTGGTGGTGACCCCGGCGGCAACGGCACAGCTGGTGACGGCGCGGCCGGCGCGCGCCATTGCCCTGTCGACCGCCTTGGCCCTGCTGTTTGCCTGGGTGGGGATCTTCATCGCCTTCTATGCCGATCCCTACTCGGTGGTCGGCTTCTATGTCACCACGCTGGCGACGGGCGCCTATCTGCTGGCCAGGGCCACGAGCGGCCTGGGCCGCCGGCCGAACCCATTCCGAGCCGGGAACCGCAGTCCGTGAGCCCAACGTGGCTGGCGGAGTTCTCCGCGAATCCCATTGCCGACATATCCAGCATCCTGGCCAACAGCTTCATGCGCAACGCGGCCCTGGCCGCCACTGCAGTGGCCGTGATCGGCGGGATGGCGGGCTATTTCGTGATCATGCGGCGGCTGGTGTTTGCCGGCGAGGCGCTGTCACACGTGGCCTTCACGGCCGCCATGGGGTCGTTACTGCTGGGGTTCGACCCGCTGATGGGCGTCTTCGTCATCACCGTCGCCGTCGCTGCCGGCGTGGCGTCGGTTGCCCGCACGACGCCCTCCTACGATGTGCCTCTCGGCATCACCCTGGCCTGGGTCTTGGGCCTGGGAGCGCTCCTGCTGACTATCTACACCTCGAGCTCATCGGGCAGTGCGAACGGCGCCGGCGGCATCAACGCCCTGTTCGGCTCGGTTCTTGGGATCGACGGTCGCGATGCGCTCATCGCGGCCGCCGTAGCGGTCGCCGGCATCGTGCTCTTGATGGTCATCGCCCGGCCGCTGCTCTTCGCCAGCTTGGATCCCGTCGTGGCCGGTGTGCGGGGTGTCCCCGGGCGCCTGGTGAGCGTTGTCTTTCTCATGATTCTGGCCGCGTCGGTCACCGAGGCGGTTCAGGTGGTCGGGGCGCTCCTGACCCTGGCGCTTCTGGTCATGCCGGCAGCGATTGCCACTCGTTGGGCCGTGCGACCCTCCCGAGCGATTCTCCTCGCCATCGCCGTCGGCCTCCTGATCACCTGGTCGGGCTTGACGCTCGGATATTACCTGCCCTATCCGGTCAGTTTCTTCATCACCACCCTCGGGTTCGGGCTCTACGTGCTCACGAGAGCAGCGGAGATGCTCGGCCGCCTGAAGGCCGCGCGGGCCTGAGAAGACCGGGGCAGGGCGTCGTGAGCGTGCGCCACGTCGTGGCCGCATGGGTGCGCGTCGGTCGTTCGGCCATAAGAGAAATGGATCTGCCGGGCAGCCTGACGGTCCGGGGCGCAATCCAGGCAGAAGGGATTAATGGAAGGCTGCCGCGAGTGTAACGCGACGCAGTCCATCATGAATAGCTGGTCTGAGCTCTTGGTGGTGAGGCGGCTTGGGTGCCGAATGGGTCAGGCCGGCAATGCCATGGCGCCGCCTTCCCGAACGACCCAGGTTGAATCAGATCCACCTGTAGGAGACAAACCGTGAAGATCGTATGGGTCCTGCTCGGCTCGGTCGCCACGATGCTTGCAGTGGCTGGTGCCGCGGCTCCCGTGGGCGTGGCCAGTTCCGCCGCCGCCGGATCGGTCACCCTCCCCGGGGCGCCCAATTGCCCCATATTCCCGGTCACCAATGTCTGGAACCGGCCCGTGAACACCCTGCCCGTGGCCAAGGGGTCAAAGAAGATCCTTCACGCCATCGGCTGGAACGTCGGTCTGCATCCCGACTTTGGGTCGTATGCCGGTTATGGGATTCCCTACAACATCGTGGGCAAGTCCACGCCCATGAGCCGGGTGTCCTTTCACTACGCGGCGCAATCGGACAAGGGCCCCTATCCGATCCCCAACCACCCCAAGATCGAGGCCGGTAGCGATCGACATCTGCTCGTCGTGGACAAGGCCAACTGCCACCTCTATGAGCTATTCGCCGCCCGCCACACGGCCAATGGATGGTCGGCCGGATCGGGAGCCATCTGGAACCTGGAGTCCAATCACCTCCGTCCCAAGGGATGGACCAGCGCCGACGCGGCCGGGCTGCCCATCCTGCCGGGTCTCGTGCGCTGGGCGGACGTGAAGTCCGGGGCCATCGATCATGCCCTGCGATTCACCGTGCCGCGCAGCCGCACGTCCTTCATCTATCCCGCGCGCCATGAAGCGGGCGTCAGCGGTAGCCGCAAGCTCCCGCCCATGGGGCTGAGGGTCCGGCTCAAGGCCTCCGTGTCTCTGGCGGGGTTCGGTACCCAGGCACGCGTACTCCTGCAGGCCCTCAAAATCTACGGCATGATTGTGGCCGACAACGGCAGCCCCTGGTACATCACGGGTGCCTCAAATTCCCACTGGAACCACGACGCGCTGCATATCATCGATCGCATCAGGGGATCGGATTTTCAGGTCGTGGACACCAGCCGCTTCCGCAACGGCAGGTAGGAAGCCTGCGCTACATCCGTGGTGCAGCCCATGAATAATGAATGGCGCGGCGACAGCTCCGGTCGCCGTCCGGGAGGGCCGCCGTTCTCAAGAACCTGCTCCGACGCTTTCGTCGAGGTGAGGCAGGTCGCACCGTCATCTCCACCTCCACCGCGACCTGGCTGGGTCTTGGCGCACCCGGCGTGCCGTTGGTCGATGGCGACTCGCCGGAGTACCAGCTGCAGACGCTGGTCCCGAGTCTGAACGGCCATGAGTCTCCGGAGACGTCCACCGAGGAGGCAGCCCCGGGTCTCAACGGCGAGGGAGCCACCACTCCGATGATTGCCGGTGCAGATCGCGGACACACCCGTAGGCTGGAGCCCTGGGAACGGGACCTTGAGCAACAGTAGGACCGAGCTTGGGTCCCGGGGACGTTGTGAGAGACCCGCAGCACCGCAGTAGGGGCGGCTATTTGCCGGCATCTGACGGGCCTGTGGTGCCCACGGCCGCTGCCGCCGACGCGCTGCGTCTGAGCGCCCAGCTCTCGGCGTCCGCCCTCCAGCCGCTGGCGGACTCGGACTGGTCCGTTCCGGCCGGCCAGCTGGAATGGGATGTTCGTCGAACCATCGTTCACATGGTTGGTGCCGTGGCCAAGTACACCCTGTATATGGCGTCCGGCTCCGGAAACTTCATCGCCGTCAGGTGCATCGAGTTCGAGGACGCCGGCCGGCCGGAAATCCTCGCCTCGATCGTCCCCGTGGCCGAGGCCCTGGCGAACGCCAGCCGTTTGGTGTCTCCCGACATCCGGCTCTTTCACGTTACTGGACCAAAATCCGCCGAGGAGTATCTCTGGCTCGCCTGCGAGGAAATCCTGGTTCACACCTGGGACGCGCTGCAGGGATTCGACCGCCATTTAGCGGTCCCTGAAGAGCTGGCCCGGGCCGTCCTGGCGGCATGCTACCCGGGCTCCGCTTCTCCGCCTCCTGCGTGGCACGCGCTCATTCGGGCCACCGGGCGCTTTCCCTAACGGCTCAGCCGACAGGCCCCTGCGGCTCGGCTCACGCGCCCTTCCCGTGGGTCAGGATAGCGTCCGGCAGAGCGACGATACGCCGGGCCACTCGTGCGCCGGCGGGATCAGCCCCCGCGTTCCTCGTAGAGGTACAACCGTGTCCCGTCGGGGTCATGGAAGTTGGCGATCCTGACGGCGGCGTCCTCCTCGATCTCACCTTGGAACTGGACGCCGTTCTCACGCAGACGTCCCACGGCCATCTCCAGATCCTGCACCCGCAGTCCGATGGAGATGCGGCCCGGTGATTCCTCGGCCGAAGGCGCTTCCTGCCAGCCGTGAAGGCCGATGGAGATGTCACCGGCTGTGATCTCAGCCCAGTCGCTCCCCGCGCGGTATTTCACTTGGAACCCGAGCCCCTCCGTATAGAAGCGAAAGGTCCGGTCGAAGTCGCTGGCCATCAGCATGACCAGACCGCCCTCATACAGCTCGTCCGTCGCCGTCTCGGTTGCGGTTCGGGTCATGGGGCCAGGCTCGCAGGATGGGTGGTCAAAGCCGCGCCGGCGGGTCCCCGCTCAGGCACATGTCAGGATATCAACCCAGTGGGGGTGCTTGGTCGCAGAATGAAAGAAAGCGATCGAGGAGAATCCGGTCCATGAGCGCTACCATCACCGGCCTCAGCGAGGCCACGATTGATGTCGAACGTCAGCCCGTTCACTACGTGGAGAAGGGGAGCGGTCCGCCCGTCATCCTCGTCCATGGGTATGCTCCGATCAGTACCTGGCGGGTGTGGGAAAGCAATATCGATGCCCTGGCGGAGGGCAGTCGCGTGATCGCCCTCGATCTGCCTGGTTACGGGGAATCTCCGGCGCCCGGGAGTGGGCCCCCCGCCGACTTCGGCGCCTGGTTTGCCGCGCATGCGCAGACGCTGGCGGCCTTTGCCGCGGCTCTGGGTCTGGAGAAGACCCGCGTGTGCGGTCTCTCCGCGGGCGGCGGCGCGGGCCTCCTCCTCACGACGCAGTCACCGTCGCTGGTCGAGCGGTTGGTGCTCGTCGATTCGGCCGGGAGCGAGCAGGCCGACCGCTGGCGATCGATCGCCGTTCCGACACTCATCGTCTGGCAGCGAGAGGACAAACTGCTACCGCTGCAGCATGGAGAGAAGCTGGCAGCGGCCATACCCGAAGCCCGTCTCGAGATCGTGGAGGGGAACGCGGCCGGGATCGAGCCCTACGACTGGCACTGGCCGCAGGCGCTCAACCCCTACCGCTTCAACCACCTTGTAGGCGAATTTCTGGGCTCTTAGGCGCGGCCTAGGCCGGCTCCTCCGGCAGCGTAGAGCCGCAATTCAAACAGAACCTGGCCCGGGGGATGGCCGCCATCCCGCATGATGGGCACACGCGGGACTTCTGGGCGGCAGGCTCGTTCTCGCTTTGAATCTGGCCTGCCTGCACGACCGCCGGTATCGTTTCCGCCTCGGGCCCCGCATTCTCTGGTGGGTCGCTGTCGGCCTGGCCGCCCGCCGCTGTCGACGGCATATCGGCTCCCGCCTTCGGCGTCAGTCCCATCGTCACGTTCGGTCCGGAGGCGCTCGCCGTGGCGGGGGCGAGACCGGTGTGATGCCGCTTGCCCCGCCATACGCCGATGAAGGCGGGAATGGACCATATGATGGTGCCCAAGATGACCGCCCCAACCGCCAGGCCGGGTGTCTCGATGCCGGCCAGGGCATTGATGGCCTGACCCATGACCTGGGCGCTGAAGACTGCGCCGAGGATTAGGAGGAACTGGCGCTGATGCAGGACTTCACCCACCCAGGCACCCAAACGATAGGCGATGAAGCAGTTGATCGCCAGCAGGATCAGAATGAGGGCAACTCGACCTGCACCCGTGGAAGCCAGACCCACGATGGCGAATACGAAGCCCAGTGCAAAGCCAACGACCAGGTCCACGAGCGTGAACAGCACCGCGGCGCTGGCCACAATCACATACCACGGTGGCTCGTATTGCTGCAGCTCGTGGAGAATGCCGGCCGGAGAGATGCCTCCATGGAAGGGCTCCCGCCGGGTCAGGCCGGTGATGGCCGCCATCCAGGGCGTGTAGAGCTTGGAGGAAAAGCTGAGCTCTCGCTGCTCCAGCGATTCCTGGAGCGTGGGATGGGCCGCGAAGCACACGATGGCCGCTGCCTCAGCCAGCAGCCCCCCTCCGATGCTCTTGAGAGCCGCCGCGGCCGCCAGCGCCGCTCCTCCGCAGATGAGCAGCGAGGTCAGGGTATGGCCGAAGCTCGCGCCCCGAGCTTGGCCCGCGTAACCCGACTGGGCACCCGGGTTGAGACCTGCAGAGTCCACGATCCGATGCTCCTTTTGCGTGACGTTTTGGGCCGCCGGAATAGAATGACCTAGTTTAGGGACTGGGCCCAGGGGGGCTCAAGGATCACGCCGCCTGGCGGACCGAGAGGAAAGCGATATGACGGCAATTCCGTCGGGGCCGACCAGCCCATGCCGTCAATGTGGGGAGCAGGTGCCCCAGACGGCTCAGTTCTGTCCGTTCTGTGGACACAACCGTCCCTTCGAAGCCACCGAGCCGGCGCTGACCGCCTCTCGTCTTGCCTCGGCTGGAAGCGACCCCACGACGCCGCCGACCGAATCAGACTTCATCGAGCAGCTGGAGCGCTTGGCCAGGCTCCGTGAGGCCGGCATGCTGGATGCCGACGAGTTCCGGAGGGCCAAGGCGAAGCTGTTGGCCTAGGCAAAGCCCTCCCGGCTGGCCGCCGGGCGCTAGGACGCGCTCATGGCCCCGGCCCATTCGCCCACGAGACTGCGTGCCGCGGCGACGATGGCGTCGGCGTCGATCTTCGCCCAGTGCAGCAGCTCCTCCGGCGTCCCCGAGCCCGGCATTTCGCGCACGGCCAGTTTGGTCAGTCGCAGGGGCGGACCGGAGTAGGAGGGCACATCTCCCTCGCCGGCGAAGGCGTCGGCAACCGCCGATCCGATTCCACCCTCCGGCCAGTGGTCCTCTACGGTGATCACCCGGCCGTCCGTGTGGCGGGCGGCCTGGTGCAGCGTTTCATGATCGACCGGCTTGACGGAGTAGAGATCGATCACCCTAGCGTTGATACCCTCCGTTTTCAGGCGATCGGCGGCCTTCAGCGCCTCGAAGAGGGTGACGCCCGCCCCCACGATCAGGACCTGGTCGTCGGCCGACTCGCGCACCACCTTGCTGCCCCCGATGGGGAAGTCTTCATCTGGGCGGTAAATGACCTCAGTCCCCTCCCGTGTGGTGCGCAGGAAGACGATTCCCTCAATGTCCGCCATGCTCTCCACCAGCCTGGCCGTCGCGTTGCCGTCGCTGGGGTAGAGCACCGTGCTGCCGCAGACGGCCCGGAACGAGGAGAGGTCCTCCAACGCCATCTGTGACGGGCCGTCCTGGCCGATGGAGATGCCGGCATGCGAGCCCGCCAGCTTGAGGTTCGCTCGGGAGACGGCGGCCATGCGCACGAAGTCGTACGCCCGGCTGAAGAACGCCGCGAACGTGGAAGCAAAGGCTCGGTACCCCCGAACCTGGAGTCCCACCGCGGCCGCCACCAGCTGCTGCTCCGCGATGTACATCTCGAAGAAACGCTCCGGGTACGTCTTCGCGAACTCATCGGCGTAGGTGGAGTTGGAGACCTCACCGTCCAGCGCCACGACATCGGGCATGGCCTTCCCGAGCGCCGTAAGCGCGTCCCCGTACGCCCGGCGCGTGGCCACCTTCGAGCCCAGATCGTAGGCAGGCAGCTGAACCGGCCCGCGATCGCTGCCGATGTGCGGCTGCCGGCTCTCGTCGCGCTTTCGCACGGAGACGTGGACGTTCCGTTCGCCGCCCAGCTCCTCGATGGCCTTGCCGGCGTCGTCCGCGGGAATGGCCTTGCCGTGCCAGCCGTTGCTGTTCTCGACGAAGTCGACACCCTTCCCCTTGAGGGTCTTGGCGATGATGACCACCGGTCGATCCTCGGTGGTCACTGCCTCCCCGAAGGCATTGTCGATTTCCCGATAGTCGTGACCGTCGATCACGACGGCATGCCAGCCGAAGGCGCGGGCTCGGGCCGCGTAGGCCTGGACGTTCCAGCCCAGCTCGGTCTGCCCGCGCTGGCCCAACCGGTTGACGTCGATGATGGCCGTGAGGTTGGAGAGACCGTAATGGGCGGCATGATCGAACGCCTCCCAGACGGAGCCCTCGGCCGTCTCGCTGTCGCCCATCAACACCCAGATTCGGTAGGGAAGCCGGTCCAGGTATTTGCCTGCCAGCGCGATGCCTACACCGATCGGAAGCCCCTGGCCGAGTGAGCCGGTGGCCACGTCGACCATTGGAATCAGCGGCACCGGGTGGCCCTCGATGGGACTGCCGAACCGGCGCAGCGACAGCATCTGTTCGTCCGAGATCACTCCGGCGGCCTTGAGCATGGCGTAGAGCAGTGGCGACGCATGGCCCTTCGACAGCACGAAGTGATCGTTGTTGGGACTGTCCGGCTGATCGATGTCGAAACGGAGGTATTTGGTGATCAGAACGGCCATGAGATCGGCCGCCGACATCGATGAGGTCGGGTGCCCGGACCCGGCCCTGGTGGTCGAGCGAATACTGTCGACCCGCAGCTGTTGCGCCAGCTCGTGCCAGTCCTGGTGCTGATTCTCAGTCATCGCGGTCTCCTTCTCACCTCTCTCCCTCATACTCCCACCGGCCAAGGAGAACCGGATCATGCTGCGCCCGCATTGGCCACTCGTAACGATGCGACTCGGCGAGCTCGATGTGCCGGTTGCCGCGCCTGGCCGCGAGCAATCGCCGGCATCGAGAGGTCTGCGCGCCTGATTCCGGAGGAGAGGGAGCGCCGCACGTCCGCCGCCACCAGCCTTTGGCTACCCGTGCGGCTTGACCCCCGCGACGATGGCCACCGTGCCGAGGTTGAGACGGCGCGATCGGATGTCTACCAAGCCACAATCCCGGAACAAGGCTTCCATCTGGGGGGTGGTGAGGGAGCGCTCGATGGATTCAGGCAGATAGGCATACGCTGCACCGTTGCGTGCCACCACCCGCCCGAGCAGAGGCAGAATGCGCCGCTCGCACAACATGGTGAGCGGTTTTGCCGGCCCCTGCGTGGGAACCAGCTCCAGTACCACCAGCCGGCCGCCGGGTCGGAGTGCTCGGATCATGGCCTCGAGACCGGCACGCCGGTCGGCGAAGTTCCGCAGGCCAAACGCCACGGTTGCCGCGGCAAACTCCTCATGCGCCTGGAGCTGCTGCACGTCGGCCTGCTCGAGCCGCACGGGGAGGCCCCGGAGCTTGCGCCGCGCCAGCTCCAGCATGCCTGCGGCTATGTCGATACCCACCACCTCGCCGCCCGGCGTCACCATTGCGGCCAGCGCTTGCGCCATGTCGCCGGTGCCCGTTGCCACGTCGAGCGCACGGTCTCCGGGACGCAGGTCGGCCATGGCGACGGCCAGTCGGCGCCATCGCTGATCACGTCCGATGGTCATCAGCCGGTTCATGAGGTCGTAGCGCGGGGAGATGGCGTCGAACATGGCCGCCACCTCTCGCGGATCCCGTCCGGTGACCAGCTCCTCGATCTGGCCTCGCCGGCCCGCTGACTGTGTCATTCCTCATCGTACGAGCGAGACTGCGAGGCTGGCTTCCCCAGGCATTTATCGCGCGCTGATGGTCAGGAATGAGCCATTCCTTTAGAATCACTTGCCCCCGCCTCGACGGAAGCATCCCGCTGCAATGGGGCCTGCGCTTTTCCCGACGACGGAGGTAGTTTGGCACATTCCAGGAGCTTCTTCATGCGTCGAATCGTTCCGTCCGTCCCCGGCGCCGTGGCCGTGGGCCTACTGCTAGGAGTTGTGGCTGCCTGTGGCGCCAGTTCGGCTCACACCGCGCTCAAGAGTGGGGTGAAGCCCAAGAAGGGCCACGTCTACACGCATCCCACCGCCGCTCAGAGCTACATGTATCTGCCGTTCACCGCCGTTCGTGAATCGAACGGCGATATCCTCGTCACCGATGCCGGAAATTGGGACCGCTCGGGCGGCAAGATCGTGCAGCTCACCTCAAAGGGAAAACCCGACTGGGTGTACACCGGGGGTCTCGATTTCCCCCACTCGGCCTATCCGGTCGGCAAGAAGGACATCCTCATCAGCGACACCAACAACAACCGGGTGTTCATGATCAACCGCAAGGGCAAGACCCTCTGGACGACCGACAAGCTCGGCGGCGGCAACGGCAACCTGGGCAGCGGTCGGTTCAGCGACGGGGGCCAGCTGTTGTACCCCAACGATGCCGTCATGATGGCCCACAAACGCATCCTGATCTCCTCCCGCTTCAACAGCACCGTGTGGGAGATCAACATGAAGGGCAAGGTCGTCTGGAAGTGCGCCAAGTTCATGTTCCGGCAGCACCGGCCGCGTTTGCTCTCCAACGGCGATCTGATGGTCGCCGACAGTGACAACGCCCGCGTGATCACCATCAACCACGCCTGCAACAAGGTGGTCTACAGCTACGGTGGGACCGATGCCTTCGGTCGGTACAAGCTGGAATGGCCCCGCAGCTTCAACAACTACGGCAAGAACTATCTCATCAGCGACTCGGAGCACAACCGGGTGTTGGAGATCAACTCCAAGAAGCAGATCGTCCAGCAGTGGAAGAACCTGCCCGCGCCGGCCTATCTGGAGGTCGAAAAGAACAAAGACATCCTCATGGGCGACTCCAACATTCATGGCGTCATCGAGCTGGCCCCCAACGGGACCATTGCCCATCAGTACCCCACGCACGAGCCACATCCGTATCACAGCAGCCTCATCAACGGTGGGTTCGAATCCGGCAAGAACCAGGGCTGGACCCGCGGCGATCTCCTCACCGAGACGCTTCCGCCCGGCAAGCGTGCCGACATGACCTTCGACACCCACGTGCATCACTCCGGAAAGAGCAGCGGACGCATCCGCTGGACGGCCAACAAGCCGCACCTGTTCCTCTTCTGGCAGCAGCTCGTTGCGGTCAAGCCCGGCAAGACATATCACTTCAGTGGCTGGATCAAGACCACCGGCGTCCAGTCCTGCAACGGGTGCGACTTTGGGGCGGGCACCAATTCCTATCCCTCGGCCAACTACTTCATCGGCTATGTCAAGCAGTCACCCAACACCGTCACGGGTGGCCCCGGGGTGCTCGGCTTCAACAGCGGCACACAGGGCTGGACGAAGGATACCGCGGCCTTCACGGTCCCCAGCGGTGTCAAGGCGGTGGTGATCCAGTGCATTCTTTACGGTCGCGGAACCGTCTGGTTCGATGACGTGAGCCTGCACTGATGCCCAAGGTGACGGTCCCAACCCACTTCGACTGCTCGCACACCGCCGATGTCGAGGTGGACATCGACGCCGACGTGCAGGTCCCGGGCGAGGTCAGAGGGTTGGGGAAGTGCGGCGAATGCATGGAGGAGGGCCATCTCATCCCCATCAGTGGGGTGCAGCCGCTGCCCAGCGGCGCGCTGCAGCTCGACTCCATCTTCCTGATGCCTCTGGAGTAGCGAGAAGGAACCTGGGCCCGGACGACATCCGGGCCCGGCTTTCCACCCGCGCCTGATCGTCCGGCGCCGCGCGGTCAGGGCGCTAGACGCTCTCTCACCCAGCCGTATTCGCCCCGGCGGTACCGGAGCCGATCGTGAAGGCGGTTCTCGCGTCCACTCCAGAACTCGACGCTCTCGGCCCTCACGAGGTATCCGCCCCAGTGGTCGGGACGCGGCACGCTGTTCCCTTCGAAGCGCTTCGCCGCCTCGTCCACCATGGCCTCCAGAGCCTCACGACTGGGGACGACGCGGCTCTGCGGCGAGGCCCACGCGCCGACCTGGCTCCCCGGGTCACGGGTCGCGAAGTAGCGATCGGACTCGGCCGCCGTCAGTCGCTCCACCGCCCCCTCGAGCCGTACCTGCCGTCGCGGATAGGGCCACAAGATGACGGCGGCCGCTCGTGGGTTGGAGGCCAGCTCTCCTCCTTTGCGGCCCTCGTAGTTGCTGAAGAAGATGATTCCTCGATCGTCAATCTCCTTGAGGAGCACGAAGCGGACAGAGGGTGCGCCATTCACCGCCGCCGTGGCCAGCGCCATCGCCTCGGGCAGCGGGTTCCGAGGATCGGCCCGCGCCTCTTGGTACCACGAGCGGAACAACGAGAACGGTTCAGGCGGGGCCGTGCGTTCGTCCAGGACGCGCTCACTCATGGCTCCCTCGTAACGGCCGGCATCTTCATGCCCCACTATCCAATACGGCACCCGCGCTGACCCGCCTGGCCCGGCAACTACAGTGAAACGAGACCACCCATGAGCTCGGAAAGCATCCTGTTCACCAACTGCGCCATCGCGGATGGATCGCCGGTCGAGGGCGCCCCGCATGCCGTCGGCGTGCGGGCGGAGCGCGTCGTCGCAGTTGGCGACCCGGAAACCGTGCGTTCGGCGGTCGGCCCGACCCCCCGGATGATTGACCTGCTGGGTGGCGTGGTCCTGCCCGGGTTCGACGACTGTCACATGCACATCCTTTCACTGGGGCTGAACTTGCGGCTCATCAACGTCACCCAATCGGCGGCGCCGACGATCGCAGTGATTCAGGCTCGGGTGAGGGAGCGGGCCGGCCGGTCGTCTGACGGCTCCTGGCTCCTTGGACGCGGCTACAATCAAAACCTGCTGGCCGAGGCCCGGCATCCCAGTCGCGACGAACTGGATGTGCCCGCCTCCGGCCGCCCGGTGGCCCTCTGGCACACGTCCGGGCATGTACTGGCCGTCAACAGTCTTGCCCTGGAGCTGGCAGGCATCACCGCCGATACTCTCGACCCCGACGGTGGTGAAATCGAACGCGATCACCATGGCCGCCCGACCGGGGTGCTGAAAGAAACGGCCATGGAGCTGGTGCGGCGGGTCTTGCCTCAGCCATCCATTCAGGACTGTCGCGATGCCGTTGCAGATGCGGCCGCCGCCCTCACGGCGGAGGGCATCACCAGCGCGAGCGACGCCGCCACCGGCCAGACGCTTCCCCTTGCCGACGAGATGACCGCCTATGCCGCCGCCGTTGCCTCCGGAAACTGCCCCACTCGGATGACGCTCATGCCGCGAATCCAGCTGCTGGGTGACCCGGGCTCGGATGAGCCGCTGCCATCCCCCCAGGCCTACCGCCTCGAGGTCGACTCTCACCTGGTGCGAGTGGGAGCGACCAAGATCTTCTCCGACGGCGCCCTCACCACCCGCACGGCCGCCGTGCGGCAGCCCTATGTCGATACCGGCGGCCGTGGGCTGCTGACCTGGGAGCCGGACCAGCTCGAACGACTGATCCGCAGGGCGCATGAGGCGGGCTGGCAGATTGCGACCCATGCCATCGGCGACCGGGCCATCGAGACAGCGCTCGATGCCTACGAGCGGGCTCAGGGGACCGCAAGTCGCCCCGATCCTCGCCATCGAATCGAGCATGTCACCCTGCCCGACCCGGCCCAGATCGGACGCATGGCCCGCTTGGGCATCGTCGCAGTGCTGCAACCGGAGGACATCGCGGTCCTGGGCGACGCCTACCCGCCGGCCCTGGGCGATTTCCGGGCCGCCAACAACTCACCCGTCGCCTGGTTCCGGCGCCTCGGGGTCCGCGTTGCCTTCAGTTCCGATCGCCCCGTCACCCCCGGCAACCCCCTGATGGGCGTTCGCGCGGCAGAGGAGAGACGCACGGCCGGGGGTGTCCAGCTAGGGCCGGAACACTGCACCACGGCGATGGAAGCGGTGCGCTTCTACAGCGAGGGCAGCGCCTATGCCACCTGCTCCGAGATGGATAAGGGGCAGCTTCGCCCCGGTCTGCTCGCCGACTTCGTCGTCCTGGATCGGGACATCACCACCATTGCCCCGGAGGACATCACAGGTGCGAGGGTCGTCAGAACGATCGTGGGTGGGCGAATCGTCTTCGAGGCGTGAGGGCTTCTAAGGCCTAGGGCACGGCTCGCGTGTGACCGGGGGCGATCTTGAGACCCTGGGGATCGAAGCCGGGAATGCGCACCCGGCTCGCAAGCAGGTATTCAACTGAGACCGGCTGCATCCACAGATGCAGGTAGAGGCCACGCCGCCAGCCGAGCGATGAGCCGGTGTCGTCGAGGATGTGCAGGACCTGATGCCGCTTGGGCCATCGAACCGTGGTCGTTGCCTCTGAGTCGGTCGTGTTCCAGGCCACGAAGAACAGTCGGTGGGTGCGATAGGTCTTGAAGCGATACAGGCGGATGCCGGAGCCGACGGAGGTCCAGCCCAGCAGGTTGGCCCGATCCAGGAGCGCGAGGCTCACCTCGAATGCTCGATAGGCCGCCTTGCCCTTGAAGTTCCACTCCACGAGGCCGAAGTGGTCGGGAAAGCTGAGGCCGAGGCCGTCATCTCGGAAGTCGTACCAGAAGACTCGTTGTATGCCCTCCACCGCGCTGATCAGGTACATGGTGGCCAGCCGGCGAGCCTGGTATACAGCGTCGCCACACGGTTCGCAACCCACTTGACCTGCCCAACCGATCTCGGTGAACCAGATGGGCTCGTGAAACTTGCGAAGTCGCTGGATCTGGTCCGCCAGTCGCATGTCGGGCAGATCGGCATAGGGCTGGATGGTCAGGATGTCGAACGGGGCATGGGCGCGCACGACTCGCCACAGGAAGCGAAACGGATGGGGGTCGCGGCCGCTCGGTCCGCCGAGGAGGATCTTCGCATTGGGTTGGACCTGCTTGATGGCAGGATAGAGCTGCTTCAGCAGATAGGCGTAGTCCGGTGCGCTCGGATGAGGCTTCCAGAACTCCGATAGATCCGGCTCGTTCCAAATCTGCCAGTCGCTGATCTTGTTCTTGTAGTGCTCCACGACGGCCACGGCGTAGCGCACGAAGTCAGCGGCAAACTGCACGATGTCGGCGTGCGGCATGTAGGTGTGATCGAGGCCGTCGAACGTGTTGTTGTAGTCGAGCAGCCCCAGGACATGCAGATGGTTGTGCAGCTCATGGTCGATGACCCGGTCATAGACGGCGAAGTGGAGCGGCCCATTGGGATGATGATGGAGGTCGCTGGCCGTGAACTCCTCGCGCACCCAGTGAACGCCGGTTCGGCGGATCCGGTACATGGAGGGCCCGATCTCGTCGGGATAGCGCTGAGCGATGTACGTCCCGAGGCCGTATAGGTCGCTCAGATGCCGGTACTGCCACCGGAAATGCAGACCTGAATGCGGCCGCTTGGCGTGACCGTGCAGGGGGCCCTGAGGCATGGGACGGTAGGGCCGCGCCCAAACGCCGGCGGGGCCCGCGAATGCGCCCGCCAGTATCACCACCGGCAGGACAGATGTGAACAGACGGCAGGGGCGGCGGCTCACTATTTGGTGTGTCCAGGCGGAATGGGCAATCCCGGCGGCATCGACAGCGGCGGCGCGAAGTGTGGGCCGGCAATGTACTGCACGGCGTCTGGCGGCAGCCCGAGGTGCAGAATCCCCTTGCCGCTGACCGACGTCTGTTGACCGAAGGTGTCGAGCGCGCGTACGGCGTGGAGCTTCCAGACGAGATTCACCACGCTCCAAGCGGGGCCATCGTTCCAGGCCACATAGAAGGTGCGGTGATGACGCTGGAACTCGTACAGTGTCAGCTGGCTCGTCAGCCGGTCGACACCCATCAGATTCGACTGATTCAGGAAGTAGAGACTGACCTCATAGGCGACGTAGGCCTGCTTGGCGGCCATGTTCCACTCCACCAACCCAAAGTGATCAGGGAAGATGGGCCTCACGCCGTCATCACGGAAATCGTACCAAAACACCCGGTCGACGCCGGCGAGCCCGGAAATGAAGTACAGGGTTGCCAGACGGCGCGCCTGGAAGCCGGAGCGACCGCAGGGGCCGCATCCCACCTGGCCGGCCCAGCCCATCTCCGTGAACCATACCGGCTTGTGCCAGCGCTTCAGACGGGAGACCGTCGAGAACAGCTGCGCGTCGGGAAGGGTCGCATACGGCTGAATGGTGATGATGTCAAACTTGCCACCATTCAGGATCACCCGGCGGATGTACCGAAATGGATGAGCATCTCGGCCGCTGGGCCCCGCCATCAGGACGCGGTCGCGGCGGTCGATGTGTTTGATTGCCTTATTGGCGGCGGCGAGCAGGTGGGCATAATCGGACGCTTCGGGATGTGGCTCCCAGAACTGCCGAAGGTCCGGCTCGTTCCAGACCTGCCAGAAGAAGATCTTGCCCCGGTAATGGCTGACCACGGCCTTGACGTACTTCACGAAGTTGTTGATCAGATTGGCCATGTCGTGATGGCCCATCCACGTGTGGTCATGTCCGGCGAGCCAGGTGTTGTTGTAGTCCAGCAACCCCAGGACGTGTAGTCCGCCCCGAATCTCGCGGTGGATGACGCGATCGTAGGCCTTGAAGTGATACGGGCCGTGAGGATGGTGATGCAGGTCGCTGGCCGTAAACTCCTCGCGAACCCAGTTCACGCCGGTCGAGCGAACCCGGCTCAGGGCCGGCTTGGCTAGCTTCGGATAGCGTTGGGCGATGTAGGTGCCGAGCCCGTAATAGTCGCCGAAATGTCTGGGCTTGCCCGTGAACTGCACCGGAAGGCGATGCGCCACGGACGCCAAGGCAGGCCGGGATCCGCCTGCGGCGAGGAGGGATATCGCCAGCAGTGCGGCCGCCGCCCGGGAGACGAGGCCGGTCGGGGCCAGACCCGTGGCGCCTGGCCGGTTCACTTGGTGTGACCGGGAGGAACCGGGATCGGGTACGAGGGTCTGGCCGTGGGCGCCATACCGGAGGGCGCGAGGTACTCGACCGAGTTGGCTGGAATGAGCAGGTGGAGTCGGTGCCGGGAAACGCCACCCATCACGTGGCCGAGGGCATCGAAGGCTTTGACCGCTCGGTAGCTCCATCCGCTGTCGACGCTCTGCTCCACGGCCGAGTGGTTCCAGACCACATAAAACCAGTGGCCGTGATTGCTGAACCGGTAGATCGAGATATCCCCGGAGAGCTTGGCTTTGCCGATGAGCGTCGCCTGGTTGAGGTAGTGCAGGCCGATCTGGAAGGCTCGATACGCGGGCTTGGTGGCGTAGTTGTATTCGACCAAGCCGAAATGATCGGCAAAGGTTTGCCGGATGCCGTCGTCGCGGAAGTCGTACCAGAAGACCTTGCGAACTCCGCCGATCGCTCCGATGAGGTACAGCGTCGCCATCTTGTCGGCCTGCGCAATGGGGTCTTGACACTGAGGACAGCCGGCCTGTCCCGGCCAACCCATCTCCGTGAACCAGATGGGCCGGTGGAAGCGATGCAGCTCACTGACCTCTTGACGGAGCGTCCAGTCGGGAATCCAGGTATAGGGCTGAATGGCCACGATGTCGGCGCGCCCATGGTCCCGCAGAACCTTGTGGATGAAGTCCACCGCGTGCGCGTCGGACCCGCTTGGCCCGGCCATCACCACCCTCGCCTGCGGGTTCGCGTCCTTGATGGTGGTATACGTCCGGCGGAGGAGGTAGGCGTAATCCGCGGCGCGCGGCTTCGGCCGCCAGCGGAGCCGGATGTCCGGCTCGTTCCAAACCTGCCAGCGGTAGATCTGGTGCCGGTAGTGGCGGACGACGGCATCGACGAAGCGTACGAACTGGTTGGTCAGCCGGTAGATGTGTCGATGGCCCATCCAGGTGTGGTTGGCCCGGTACCAGCTATCGTTGTAGTCCAGAAGCCCCAGAATGTGCAGTCCCCGATGCACCTCCCGAGTGATGACCCGGTCGTAGCGAGGGAAGTGATAGGGGATATTCGGCCCCGAGTGCATGTCGCTGGCCGTGAACTCCTCACGGACCCAGTCGACACCGGTTTGAGCGACGCGAAACAGGGTTGGGGCCACGAGGGTGGGATACCGCTGGGCGATGTACGTGCCGATGCCGTACAGATCCCCGACCTGATGGGACTCGGTCCGAAACACCGGCTGCGAGTGGGCCTTTGATGCCGAGGCGGCGGGCGGCACCGTGGCGAGCCAAATCGAGGCAAGGGCCAAGCCAACGACGGCGAGGGAACGGAGCGGGCGCATCTTCCTCCCGACGGACACCGTCAGAGACATGAAAACCAGATGAACAGGCAGGGGCCGCTGACGAGAATTGTACACGCTCTCCTCACATCCTGTCCATAGCCGTGTGGGCCGGCTTCTTGATTGAGCGATGAGTTCAGCCGCCCGGACCCCGGAGCTGTCATGGCCCTTGGCTCGAATCGTCCAGATCCACCGGAACCGCTCGGTAGCATGAGGTACGAGCCTACGGCCGCGTAGTTCGGGCCGTTCAGTTCCTGGGCAGGAGCCGTCTCATGACCACCGCGTTGGAAGCTCCCCTCGTCAATCCCCTCGCGGCCGGTCTGCCTTCCGAGGCGGTGCCGCAGCCGCTGACCGTGGTCATCTTCGGCGCGACGGGAGATCTGTCCCATCGGAAGCTGCTGCCGGCCCTCTACAGTCTGGCGGCCGGCCACATGTTGCCGCCCCACTTTGCGGTTGTGGGCGTGGCTCGACGGGAGCAGGAGCATGAGGACTTTCGTTCCGACATGCGACAGGCGGTGGGCAGCTTCGGCGACCAGGGCTTGAGTGATGCTGTGTGGGACAGCTTTGCCCAGTCCCTGCACTTCTGTCAGGGGCAGTTCCAAGACCCACACTCATATCGTGCGCTGAAACGCGAGCTGGATTCCTTGAAGGAGCGCGCCGGCACCTGCGGCAACGTGCTCTACTACCTCGCCACCCCGCCGCAGTTCGATGCCGACATCGTGGAGAACCTCCACGCCGCCGGGCTCCTCACCGGCAGCGCCTCGGAGACCCCCTGGACGCGCATCATCTTTGAGAAGCCCTTCGGACACGATCTCGATAGCGCCCGGGAGTTGAACCGGCGAATCCACGAGCACCTGCGCGAGGATCAGATCTACCGCATCGACCACTATCTGGGCAAGGAAACCGTCCAGAACATCATGGCGGTACGGTTCGCCAACGGTATCCTGGAGCCGCTGTGGAGTCGCAACTACGTCGACAACATCCAGATCACGGCAGCGGAGGCCATCGGGGTGGAGAATCGGGCCTCCTACTACGAGGGCGCCGGCGCCCTACGCGACATGGTCCAGAGCCACCTGCTCCAGGTGTTTAGCCTTGTGGCCATGGAGCCGCCTGTCTCCTGGTCACCGAAGGCCATCCACGACGAGAAGGTAAAGGTCCTTCAGGCCATGACCCGGGTTCGTGGCGGTGAGGTCGATCATCAAGCCGTTCGTGGTCAGTACGGCCCCGGCTGGGTGGGTGGCAAGCCGGTCGCCGGCTATCGCCAGGAGCAGGGAGTGTCTCCGGAGTCGAACGTCGACACCTTTGCCGCCCTGAAGCTGTGTGTCGACAGCTGGAGGTGGGCCGGCGTTCCTATCTATCTGCGCACCGGGAAGCGGCTGCCGCGTCGCGCCACCGAAGTCACGCTGACCTTCAAGAGCCCGCCCCAAATGCTCTTCAACCGCTTCTCGGGTCCGGTGCAGGATGACGTGCTGACCATGCGCATCCAGCCCGACGAGGGCGTGACGCTCACGCTCAATTCGAAGGTTCCCGGCCAGGGATTCCAAATCCAGCCGGTCCATCTCGACTTCTTGTACGGCGCCACGTTTTCGGGTCATGTGCCCGAGGCCTACGAAAGGCTCTTGCTTGACGCGATGCGCGGGGACTCGACGCTGTTCACACGCACGGATGAGGTGGAAGAAGGCTGGGACGTCATTCAGGGCATCCTTGACCGCTGGGCAGAAACACCCGTCGATTTCCCCAACTATCCTGCCGGCAGCTGGGGCCCTCCCGCCTCGGATGAGCTCATCCAAACGGACGGCCGCCAGTGGCGCAATCCATAGTTCCATGACGGCACCAAGCAGCAGCACCGTCGACACCGTGGGGGCCATCGAGGCCCGGCTGGCCGAGCTGCGCTGCCGGCCCGACGGTGTTGACGCGGAGACGGGGTTCGTTCGGGCCAGAACGCTGAATCTGGTCGTGTATGCCGAGACCGCCGAGGTCGCCCGGCAGGCGGAAGCAACCCTCGCCTCGCTGGCGCAGACGTTCCCCTCCAGAGCCGTTCTCGTCATTCCGGGAGAGGAGCAGGCTGAGCCGGGTATCTCTGCTGCCGTATCCACCGAGTGTCACCGGGTCCGGGATCGACTGGTCTGCTATGAGCAGATCTCCATCCACACCCGCGGCGGCTCCAGCCGTCACGTGCTCGGAGTGGTCGAGCCGCTGCTGGTCAGCCATCTGCCGGTCTGTCTGTGGTGGCTCGCCGACCCCTCCTTTTCACACGACGCCTTCCGGCAGCTGGCCTCGATCAGCCAGAGAATCATCCTCGACTCTCGAGGCTTTCGAGAGCTGCCTCGGGACTTTGCGGAGCTACAGCGATTGGTGCAGACCGGGACGCATATCGTTGACGATCTCACCTGGCAGCGACTGCTGCCCTGGCGCCAGGTGATGGCCCAGCTCTTTCCCGGGGAGGAGGGTACCCGCCATCTGGCCGCCGTGGAGCGGGTCAGAGTTGAATGTGGCCAAAGGCAGCGGGCCGAGGCGGTGCTGCTCCTCGCCTGGCTGGCCGCGGCGCTCAGGTGGGACACCGAAGGCGGCGTGCGATGCCCCGACACCACCGGTGCGCGGGACATTTCGGTCCTGGTCGAGCCGACGACCGCCGAGGACGGACTCAGGAGCGTCGAGATCGCCACGGGTCCCCAGGAGGCCTCTGATCGCTTCGTGCTCTCGCGTGACGGACCCGAGATGGTGGCGCGGATTCGCGGCTCGTCGGTGACCGAGGTGTCTCGTCGCAGCCACGTGCAATGGCCCGATGACTGTGATCTGATCCAAACCGGCCTGGCCCTTCGTGGAGGGGACCCCGTCTTCGAGCAGGCGCTTGCCCATGCCGAAAATCTGTCGGTCATCGCCGCGTAGATCAAGCCGATGACGTTCTCGGCCTCCGGCCAGTTCCACACCCTTGGCGGGATTGACGAGCTGGCCGAGCGAGGAGCGGCCCTCATCGCCGACGACCTGGAAGCGGCCGTGCAGGAGCGCGGCGTCTTCCGCCTGGCGTTGTCGGGCGGCAACACACCCCGGCCCGTGTACGAGCGTCTGACGAAAAAGCCCTATGATTCCATTCCCTGGGACCGGGTCCACGTGTACTTTGGCGACGAGCGAATGGTTCCATGCGATGACCCCGAAAGCAACTACCGCATGGCCTGCGAAACGCTGCTGGATCGGGTGGACATCCCGCCCTGGAATGTTCACCGGATGGCCGGTGAGATCAATGTGGAAGCGGCGGCCCGGCTCTACGAGCGAGACCTCAGGGATTTGGCGACCGAGACGGGTGATCCGGTGCCGCGACTCGATCTGATCCTGTTGGGTCTCGGGCCGGACGGCCACACCGCCTCGCTCTTTCCCGGGACACCCGCTCTTCAGGAGCATACGCGGTTGGTGTGCTCCGTCAGCCTTCCGGAGACGTCTGAGGGCGCCAAGCACGCGGTCTCTCGCCTGACGCTGACCTATCCGGTGCTCAACGCCGCACGGCGAGTGGTGTTCCTTGTGTCGGGGTCCGATAAGGCCGCTGCTCTCGAGAGGGTCCGAGCCGGGGATGAGTCCGCTCCCGCCACCCGTGTTCGGCCCCACGATGGCGACCTGATCTGGCTGGTCGCCGAGAGCTAGCCATGCTCTCGTGCGTCCGACTCCGCATTCATGGCTATGTTCAGGGCGTGAACTTTCGCTACCTCGCCCGACGCCGGGCCCAGGGGTTGGGCCTCACCGGATGGGTCCGGAATCGAGAGGATGGAACCGTCGAGGCGCTCGCCTGCGGCGAGCCGGAGGCCGTCGCCGCCTTCGGCGAATGGTGTCGCCAGGGACCGCCCTCCGCTCGGGTGGATCGGGTCGAGGTGCACCCGGAGGACGCGTCGGAGCCTACCGGCGGGTTCGCGATTCGATAAGGCCGGCGGAGGGAAGGAACGATGGGAGACGATCGGGAGACGGCGGCGCAGCGCTATGACGAGGCGGCGGCCCAGATGGACCTCGCGGCGCATCACCTCCGCGTGGCGGCCGAGCGGATGCGGGAAGGCGAAGTGCCGAGTGCTTGTGCGCACGCCCTCGCCGGCCACGGACATCTCCTCAATGGGCGCCGGCTTTTGGATGCCAACGCCTCTCTCCACGCCACGAAGGCGCGTTGAGGCATCCGACATCTTGGCCGTCGCCAAGTGGGACCGACCAGAGGGTTGGCGGCAATCGGCGGAGCGGGGAGCGGGCTGAGGCCGCTCCCCAATGTCCTGCTGGTTAGAGGGCGTTCACCACGTCTTGGAACGTGCTCTTGATGCCCGTTCCAATCAGGACGATCACGGCAATTGCCGCGACGGAGATGAGAGCCACGAGGAGGCCGTATTCGACCATTCCCTGCCCTTCCTCATTGTCCTGGCAGAGGGCGATGCTCGCGCGTACCCAGAGCCTGGCCAGCCTATCCATGAGCTGATACACAGTCACACTCCATTCACACGATCGTTCAGATTGCTGGACAGGTGATGCCCGAAGTAAGCGCCTGGCGCCAGAGGACGCTTAGCCTCCCCCGTTTGGGCCATCTATCTCATGGTTATTCAGATATAGTAGCTGCGACCTTTATAATGTTCACAATCCATTTCATCACCTGAAGGCAAAGGGACAGGAAAATGAGCTACTCGGCAGAGATCAGTCGCAGCAATCCATCCATGTTCCTCTTCCTCATCGATCAATCGGGCTCCATGGATGACTCGTTCGGGGCCGGCGAGTCGGGGCGAAAGAAAGCCGACGGCGTGGCTGATGCCGTCAACCGGCTGCTCCAGAATCTCGTGATCAAGTGCGCCAAGCAGGAGGGCGTTCGCGACTACTACGACGTGGGGGTCATCGGCTATGGCGGCAAGGTGTCCGCCGCCCTTTCCGGGACGCTCGCCGGTCGCGACCTGGTACCGATCAGCGAGCTTGCCGACGCGCCTGCTCGGGTCGAGGAGCGAGCCCGAAAGGTTGAGGACGGCGCCGGCGGGCTGGTGGACGAATCCGTGAAGTTTCCGGTGTGGTTCGATCCGGTCGCCAAGGGTGGAACCCCCATGTGCGAGGCGCTGAGCAAGGCCCGCGACATCACGGCCGGTTGGGCCCAAACCCACGGCGGCTCCTTCCCCCCGGTGGTCATGAACATCACCGATGGCGAATCGACCGACGGAGACCCGTCATCGGCCGCCGCGGCCCTCACGGAGGTGCAGACGTCCGATGGAAATGTGCTCTTGTTTAACCTGCATCTGTCGTCCAGCGCCGCGTCGCCGATTCAGTTTCCCGACGCGGAGACGAACCTGCCCGACGAATATGCCAAGCTGTTGTTCCGCATGTCCAGTCATCTGCCGTCTCATATGCGGTCCATCGCGGCTCAGGAGGGCATGGCCGTGACCGATGGTTCTCGCGGCTTCGTCTTCAACGCGGACATGGTGTCCGTGATTCGCTTTCTCGACATCGGGACGAGGCCCGGCAACCTGCGCTAAGGTTGGGGCGATGCATGTTCGCCTGGCCGGCTTCTGGCTGCAAAAGCGGGGAAATCTGCCGGCCGAATACGAGGATGCCTTTGCCCCCGAGTGTCGAGTGGAGACCGAGGCGTGGAGATTACGTACCGCCGTGGCCGACGGCGCGACCGAAACCTCGTTCTCCGGCTTGTGGGCCCGTGAGCTGGTCACTGCATACGCCAAAGGCCGCCTCGAAGATGGTCGGCTCTGCTCGGGCCTCCATGCCGCCCGGCGACGCTGGCGCCATGCGATCCCCAACCGGCCACTTCCCTGGTACGCGGCCGAGAAGCTGCGGCAGGGCGCCTACGCCACAGTTGTGGGGCTGACGGTGATGCATGACCTGCAGCATCAGGGCGGAGGCTGGGCCGCCATTGCCGCGGGTGATTCCTGCCTCTTCCACCTTCGTGCGGGAAGGCTGGTGCGGGCCTTTCCACTTCAAAACGTGGACCAGTTCTCCAGCCGTCCGGCGCTGCTCGCCAGTCTTCCCGGGCCGGCTTCTTCAGGCCCGGCATTGGCGGCATCCGCCGCCGGTTCCTGGCGCTCGGGGGATTCGTTCCTACTGGCGACGGATGCCGTCGCCGAGTGGCTGCTGCGGGAAGGTCGTCGGGCATGGGGCGAGCTGTTGGAGGTTCTCGAGCCGGCCGACTTCGCCGGCCTGATGGAACACCGTCGTCAGGCCGGCACATTGCGCAATGACGACTGCACCGTCGTTCGCCTGGACGTCTCCACCCGTGGGCGGCCCCAATGAAGGAGGCTCAGCCGGTACCGATGCGTGAACCACATCCGCCGCTCGCCGCGCATGGATATTTCCCCCGGTCTCGGCCGGAGGCCGGTCCTGGCATCGTGACCAGCTCGCATCGGCCATGACCTGGCCATCCCCGCAGGAATACAACGAGGCGGTCCAGAACCCGGCCCGCAATCTGGACGATCCGGAGCTGCAGGTCATGAAGCCCGAGCTCACCCGCCTCGGGGTGCCGAGGCCCGTCACGGGCAACTTCGCGAGCGTGTACCGCCTCACGGCCGGACCCAACAGCATCGCCGTTCGTTGCTTCTTTCGAGACTTCGCCGACATGGGCCTCCGCTACCAGACCATCGGGGCACACCTGCGCTCGGCGGCCCTGCCCTACACGGTCGGCTTCTCGTATCTGAAAACGGGCATCCGCGTCCGTACGGCTCGCTACCCGCTGCTCAAGATGGACTGGGTGGACGGCGAGCTTCTCGACCGAGCGGTCGAGAAACGACTGAACGACCCGGCGGCCCTGTCCAAGCTGGCCGAGTCGTGGCTCAGGATGGCGATGGCCCTGCGCTCCGCCGGTGTGGGACACGGCGACCTGCAGCACGGCAACGTCATGCTCGTGGGTGGCCGGCTGCGGCTGGTGGATTATGACGGCATGTTCGTGCCCGGGCTTCGTGGATACCGCTCCCAGGAGCTGGGCCACCCCAACTATCAGCATCCGGGCCGTGACGAGACCTTGTTCGATGCTACGGTCGACAACTTCTCGCACTGGGTGATCTACACCTCTCTGATGGCCTTGGCCTGGGATCCGAAGCTCTGGCCTGAGCTGAACGCGGGAGACGAACGGTTGCTCTTCTCGGCGGAGGACTTTCGGAGCCCTGAATCGTCACCCGCTTTTCGCGTTTTAATCGGGGCAGGCAACGAGACTGTGCGCCGGCTGGCCCGGACCCTCCGTGCCGCGCTCGACGGGCCGGCCGCCCGAACGCCGGCTCTCGATCCGGCGGCGGAGCCGGGACGTCTCTTGACGCTTGGGAGGCTCGGTCTCCTGCAGCCGTTGGAGCCGGTCCCCGACCGGATGCCGAGCTGGGTACGGGACCACATCGGCCGGCCGGGGCTCGCCGGACCGGATAACCGGATCCGTCTGATGGTGCTCGGCTGCTTTGCGGCTGCCGGACTGGACCAGATGCCGGCGGTTGCCGGTGCCGTTCCGCTGGATGTCCGTCTCGGCATGTCTGCCGGCCTGCCGGTCCTGGCAGTGGGCGTTATCCTCACGGCGTTCCTGCAGGAGCCCTCCGGTCGCGATTGGTACAGGACCCTGGTGTCGCATGTACGGGCCCTCCGAGTGGCCCGTGCGGCCCAACGTCGTTGCCGTCGACGCGAGTCTCAGCTGCAAGACTTCCCGGTGCCGGGCACCGGCGATCCCCCTGACACGCCTTCGGGATACTCAACCACGGCGCGAGCGGGTATCCAGCAGATCATGCGGGCTGACCTCGACCGGCTCGCGGTGGTGCTCAAGGAGATCGATGATGATGAGCGGCGGCGGCTCGAGCAGGCGCTCGAGAGCTATCGGTCCCGCCTCATCCATCGGGCCCTCTCATCGCGGTCAGTCCTGACCGCGAGCATTCCCGGCGTCGGTCCGCTCACTCGGGCGCGACTCTGGGCGAGGGGAATCCGGAACGCCGCCTCGGTCGACGAGCACGGAGGCGACCTTCCGGCCATCCTACCGGCGCGTGAGGCGGCCGCGATCCTCCGCTGGTACGCGGCGGTCCGGCGAGAGGCGGAGCGCTCAACGGCGACGTCTCTGCCCGACGCCCGCATGGACCCTATCCGTCGCCGATATGCCCGAGAGCGCATGTCGGTTGAGGCCTGCCGCCTGCGGATCGTCATGGAGGGAGCTAGAGTGCTGCAGCGCATCCAGGAGATCGAGGAGGAGGCAGCTCGGGCGGCTGCCGACCGACGGGCCGGCGAGCTGCAACGCGTGGCCGACCGCAGGAATCAGCTCGCTCAGGAGCTGGCCGCCGCCGAACGGCAGCGGCAGATTGCGCTGCGCCATGTCGGAGAGAGCGGGGCGGCTCTGGCCCAGTACGCCCCAGCCTCTTTTGCGCATTACGTCCGGTTGCTCGTTCTTGGACGCCGGCTGGGACGCGTTTCGGAGGGCGGCTAGGCGGCCTGGAAGAGCGCCAGCTGCTGATCCCGAGGGGCCATGGCCGGCTTGATGGGCCTGCGCTCACCGGAGATCCGGTGCTTCTCGCGCAGGTCTTCGACGCGCTTCTGGATGGTCTCTGTGTAGAAGCCGGGTGCGTAGTTGCCCCGATAGAGATCGCGGTAGGCCTTCCTCAACTTGGGAAACTCACGCTCGATGAAGGGAAGGTAGAACTCGCTGATCCCGGGACCCAGTCGGAGCGTATTGGAACTGACGAACTGCGCTCCGTGGCCGGCTGCCGCCGCGATCACCTCCTCCAAATGCCCTTCATCGTCCGTGAGGCCCGGCAGAATCGGGCTCAACAGAACACCGGCCCGTACTCCACGATCTACCAGTGAGGAGATTGCTTCCAGACGCTTCTTGGGCTTCGCCGTCGTCGGCTCGATGAGCCGCCAGAGCCGCTCGTCCAAGGTGGTCACCGTCAGGCAGACCGTGGCCTCGGCAGAGATCGCCAGCTCCGACAGCAGATCCAGATCACGGAGCACCATCGGGGACTTGGTGGTGATGCTCACCGGGTTGCGGAAGTCTCGGAACGCCTCGAGGATTCCTCGAGTCAAGAGATAGCGAGACTCGGCCTGCTGATAGGGATCCGTCGCCGTTCCGATCACAACCGTCTCGCCGGGCCAGCCTCTGCGGGACAGCTCCACACGGACCTGTTCCGGCGCGTTGATCTTGGCGAAGATCACCTCTTCGAATTCCTGTCCACCTCCGAGGCCCAGATATTCATGCGTGGGCCGGGCGTAGCAGTACACGCAGGCATGGCGGCAGCCCCGGTAGGGGTTGATGCTCCAGTTGAAGGGCATGCCCTGAACCCGATTGATAATCGACTTGGACCGGATCTCTCGAACGGCGAAGCGTGGCATCGTTGTCCCGTCCCACAGGCGTTCTACATCAGTATAGTACGGATGTTCTAATTAGTGAGAACGCATCTCGCTTGCAGAGGAGGTCGATGGAGGCCGTTAGAGGCAAGCAGCGCTACGACTTGGATCGTGACGAGTTGGATCGTCTGGCGGCGGGAAGGCCGGTCTGGCTCGACATCGGCTCCGGTGACGGCCGTTTTGTGGTCGAGGTTGCAGGCGCCAATCCGGGCGTCCTCTCGATGGGCGTGGACGCGGCTCGGGAGAACGTCCGCCCTGCCTCGCGGAGGGCCCCGGCCAACGCGATCTTTCTCATTGCCAATGTAGACAAGCTCGACGCTGACCTGATGGGCATCGCCGATCGCGTCACGGTCAACTATCCGTGGGGAAGCCTTCTGGAGGGCCTGCTCGACGGCCGCTCCTCGGCATGGGATGCCCTCACCACCGTCATGAAGCCTTCAGTGGAGCTGGAGCTGACCCTCAATGCCGAGACACTGGATCGCGCCGGCTCGGGCGTCGACGCGGGTCTGCAGATGCTCTGTGACGCCCTTGGGGCGCGAGGTTTCACGGTGCAGACAGTCCAACGGCTCGACCGGGAGGACATGCGCCGCATGGCCAGCACCTGGTCGCGGCGTCTGGCCTTCGGCAGGCGGCCCCACGCCATCCGAATCCAGGCGGCGCGCGGATAGCTTCAGGGCTCGGCCCACAATGGAGGGCCGGTCAGCAACACCGGCCGGAGAGGAGAACGCCCCTATGATCACGTCCATGGCCATCACGTCGGCCGAGTTTGCGGCTCGGCGGCGCCGCCTCCTCGATCACGTCGAGCAGCTCGATCTCGACGGGGCCGTCCTCTTCGATCACTACTACATCCTGTACTTCACGGGATTTGCCTTCATTCCGACCGAGCGGCCCATCGCCTTCGTCCTGAACCGCTCCGGCGACCCGGCCATGTTCGTGCCGCGTCTCGAGAGCGAGCACGCCCGAGCGCGGACCGGCTTCGAGCGGGTTGAGCACTACATCGAGTACCCGTTTCAGCCGCACCCCATGGAAGTGTTGACGGGACTGCTCCACGACATGGGAATCAACCCGCGAGTCGGGGCCGATCAGGACGGCTACCCCTGGATCCTTGGCTATCGCGGTCCGTCGCTCACCGATGCCGCCGGCGCCTCGGTCCAGCTCCTGGCCGGCTTCGTCGAAGACCTGATGGCCATCAAGTCCGAGGCCGAGATCGCTTTGATCAAGGAGAGCTGCGTGTGGGGCAATCTGGCCCACCGACTCCTGCAGACGTACACCCGGCCGGGCGCGACCGAAACCGAGGTCAGCCAGCGAGCCGGTTTCGAAGCGACCCTTTCGATGCTGGCCGCCCTCGGCCCGCTCTATCAGGCGCAGGACCCCTTTGCCGATGGCCCGGGAGCCGGCTATCGGGGGCAGATCGGCCGCAACGCCGCCATCCCTCATGCTCTCGCCGGCAACATCACCTTTCAGTCGGGAGATGTGCTGGTCACAGGAGCCGGCTGTCCCATGTGGGGCTACAACTCCGAGCTGGAGCGGACCATGATCGTCGGGCCTCCGAGCGATCGCCAGAGACGTATGTTCGAACACATGGTGGCGTTGCAGGACATTGCCTTCGCGGCCATCAAGCCGGGCGCCCGTTGCTCAGACGTGGACCGAGCAACCCGGGCATACTTCGAGGCCAACGACCTGATGCAGTACTGGAAGCATCACACCGGTCATGCCATCGGTCTCCGCTACCACGAGGGCCCGTTCCTGGACCTGGGCGACGACACCGAGGTTCGGCCGGGCATGGTCTTCACCGTTGAGCCGGGCCTCTACGCGCCCGACCTGGGCGGATTCCGGCACTCCGATACGGCGCTGGTCACGGACAACGGTGTCGAGCTCCTCACCTACTACCCGCGGGATCTCGAGAGCCTGACCATTCCCCTCTGACCCTCCCGCCTCTGGAGGAGAGGCTAGCCCTTTACGTAGGCTAGCTTCTCCGCAACCTTGCCGTTGCGCACCCGGATGACGTCCACTCCGCGCACGTGCCCTGCGGTTGCCCCATCGCCGTACCGATAGACCCACCGCACCACACAGCGATCGGCGGCGACGAACATCTCCTCGCCCTCGAACTCCGCTTCGGGGGAGCTCTCAAAGAACGATTGAAAACAGGACCGTACCGCCTCCTGGCCGGTGAACCGGCCGCCGTCCGGAGGCGCGGTGCTTTCGAATATACAGTCCTCCGTCATGCACTGCATTACCGCCTGGATGTCCTTGGCGTTGAAGCCCTCGTTGAAGCGTTCCACGGCCGCGCGCACGTCAGTGCCGTCATTGGCCGATCCAGCCATCGCTGACTCCTTCGCGACCACTATTTGGAGAGAGGCTTACCTCAAGCATGCATCCTCGCCATCACAACGTGAGGGGTCAAGGATGGCGGGAATCCGCGGGTCAAGAGCCTGGCTGGATTCCCAGGACAGGAAGACCTGAGCTAAGCCGCCTGGATGCGGGTCTGAAGCCGGCTAGGCCGTCTGCAGCTCCCGAATGGAACGCAACCGCTCTGTCGGCGCCGGCTCCGGCATCCTGGGCAGAGTCACGACGAACCGGCTGCCATGTGGATCATGCGAGGTGACCTCGATGTCACCGCCGTGGGCTCGAGCGATCCAGCGACCGATGGCCAGTCCCAGGCCGCTTCCTTCGCGGCTCGCGCGTGCTGAGGGGGATCGATAGAACCGGTCGAAGATGCGCTCTCGGTCGGCCTCGGGTATGCCGGGCCCCGTGTCGGCGATGCAGATGGTGGCCGTTTCTGGGGTCGGGGCCGCCAGCTCCAGGGTCACCTCGCCGTTGGCCGGCGTGTACTTGACGGCATTGTCGAGCAGAATCAGGACGAGCTGCAACAGGCGAGACTCATCCCCTTCCACGAGCACCTCGTCCAGCCGGCCCAGCCGCATGGTGGTCGCTCCATGTCCGTCCCGAGCCGTCTCCCGGGATTTGATGCGTCGGTAGGCGTCGAGCACGATGCGATCCAGCTCCACCGGCCGGCGATCGATGCCCTGTCCGGCATCGGCCTGGGACAGGGCCAGCAGGTCGCCCACCAGGACACCCATGCGGTCGGCCTCAATACGGGCGGCGTGCAAGGCATCGGCGCGTTCCGCCACCGGCCCATCGGGGGCCGCCTCCAGGTAATGGAGATTGCCCTGCACGACGGTCAGTGGTGTGCGCAGCTCGTGGGACGCGTCGGCCAGAAAGCGCTGTTGGTTGGCGTAGGCCTCCTGAAGAGACTCCAACATGTGATTGAAGGTGAGGGCCAGCCGCTGCAGCTCGGCGGTCCGGCTGTCGACCGGCACGCGGCCCGCGAAGTCGCGGGTTTCGGCGATGGAGGCGGCCTGGGCGGTCATGGCCTTGATGGGTCTGAGCGCCGAGCCGGTGATCAGCCAGGTCGCTACGATCACCAGGACCAGCAGTGTCGCTTCACCTCCGAAGAACCAGGCGCTGAAGAGGTTGCTCGCTCGGCTGATGTCGGCCAGAGATTTGCCCACCACCAGCACGGCGTTGGCGCGGTTGTGCGGCAGGAGCGAGTAGACGAACGGGGTGTAATACACCTGGACCTGATCATGGCCGAGCGTCACCTGCTCAAAGGTGGAGTGCCGGTGAAAGTAGGCCTGCCGCAGCGCGTGGCGGTCGAGCGGAAGTGTGGCGGGGGCCAGGTTCAACGACTGGTCGGCGACGGTCCCGTCGCCGTTGACGATCTCGAAGTACGTATCAGGAGTGCTGAACGGGTGCTGAGCGGGCAGCCGGACGACCAGATGGCCGCCCACGGCGGTTTCCAGCGTGTAGTTGTTGTAGACCCACTGAGCGGCCGACGTCAGGGTGGAACGGGTCTCATCCGCGAACCTCCCTTGCATGAGCGCCTGCGCACCGAGACCCAATGCCAGGAGCAGCGCCCCGAGCAGACCGCCGTAGAGCAGTGTCAGGCGCGCGCGAAGCGACACCCGCGTCTCCTATCCGGCGGCGACGCCGTCGGCGCCCGCTGAATCCAACCGCAGCGTGTAGCCCGCGCCTCGAACGGTGTGAATGAGGCGCGGCTCGCCATCCTCTTCCAGCTTGTGCCGGATCTGGCTGATGTATACCTCCAGCACATTGGACTCGCCCTCGAAATCGTACCCCCAGACGCGATCCATGATGACGTCTCTGGTCAGCACCTGGCGAGGATTGGTGAGGAAGAGCTTCAGCAGCTCGTATTGCGTGGTGCTGAGCTGCAGTGACCGGTCGCCTCGCTTGGCGTCCCGCGTTCCCGTGTCCAGGGTGAGATCGGCGTACCGGAGGGTCTGATTCGGTTGGCCGCCATGGCGCAGATGGGCCCGAACCCGCGCCAGCAGCTCCTCCATGGCGAAGGGCTTGACGACGTAGTCGTCCGCGCCGATGTCGAGTCCCTTCACGCGGTCGGAGACCGAGTCTCGGGCCGTCAGCATGATGATGGGCAGGTCGGGGCGATCCTCCCGCAGCCGCCGGCAGACCTCGAGGCCATCGACTCCGGGCAGCATGATATCCAGAATGGCGAGGTCCGGTGGCGATTCCAGGGCTCGGTCCAGCGCTTCGTCGGCACTGGCCGCCATGGAAACGTCAAAGCCGGCGTAGAGCAGCCCACGGCGGAGCGTAGCCCGTATCTGCTCGTCGTCGTCGAGAACCAGAATTCGTGCGCGATCCATGCTGCGTGTGGGAAGCGCGGCCGCGGACGGTTCCGCAAACGATTCATCTCGTGACGGTGCCGGGGTCGAATCCCAGCCGTCGGCTGCCGTTCCGAGCAATTCTAGGTCCTTGGATGGCCGGCTCACGCCTGCTGCGGCGAGGCCGAGGGGGAGGAGGAGAGGCGGGCGCGGGTTGGGCTGATGTGGGGGAGGAAAGAATGGGATCCCGGCGGGCCCGCCTCTGCCTACTTTCAGCGTAGGTTTGCCAGGTGAAGGCCTACTGATTCGAACCTGAAGAATACCTTAATTTTGCGACCCGTTTTGGCCGGACGCGAGGACCCTTCCCACGCGCGCGTGATTGCGCGTGACAATGGTGCGTGAGCCGGGATGCCCTAACCGAGACGGAGAGCAGCAGCGCCGAGTCGCCCAAGGAACAGCGGGAAGAACGGGCGGCCTGGGGCTACCCCACTCGGCACGAGGCACCCTGGTATCCGGCCGCGGCGGTCATCGTGGCCATGGGCCTGTGGGTGGTCCTGCCCGAGCGGCTGGCGCTCCCGGCCCAGTACAAATGGATCGTTCCCGCGCTCGAGGGCATCCTCCTGATTCCGCTGATCTATGTGCGCCGCAGCCCCACACGTAGGGGAACGCCCATCCCCCGCCTTCTCTCGATGGTCCTCATCGCGCTGATCAACATCGCCAATCTCATCTCCCTTGCAGAGCTGATCCACGTGCTCCTCCAGGCCAAGAGCACCAGCGGGCAGCAGCTCCTGATATCCGCGTCCGCCATCTGGCTCACCAATGTGATCGTCTTTGCCCTCTGGTACTGGGAGCTGGACCGCGGCGGCCCCTATCTCCGTCGCATGATGATCCACCGCCAGCCCGACTTCCTCTTTCCGCAGATGGCCACCCCCTACTGTGCGCCGGAAACCTGGTCGCCGGATTTCGTGGACTACCTCTACGTGGCCTTCACCAACGCCACGGCCTTTAGCCCCACTGACACCATGCCATTGACCAATTGGGCCAAGCTGCTGATGATGGTGCAGTCATTCGCTTCGTTGGTCACCGTGGGGCTGGTCGCAGCTCGGGCCGTCAACATCCTGCACGGATGAGCCCTCCTGCAGCTGACTCGGCGGCGGACCAAATGTCCCCAAACGGCCGCGGAGTGCGTTCTCATGGTCGTGACGGCGGTGAGCGCCTGGCTTCAATCGTGCTACCATCCGCGCGGGATGCCGACTGCCGCACCCGGTTTCGCGCGTATCATAATGCCCTCGAGGTTAGTTCTCTTATGAATCTCGCTCTACGCACGCTGATCCTTGTCGGGGCGGCCGCGTTCGTGGCCGGCTGCGGCTCCAAGGCGGCCAAGCCGCCGGTCAAGCCCACGCCCACCACCGCTTCGACCACAAGCAGCAACACCATCGGCTCGGGCAAGGTGACGTTCGGTACCGGTCTGGCGGGCACCTCGGTCACGCATGCCGCCACCAACTTTCAGTCGCCCCCCAAACTTGCCTGGGTGGCTCAGTTCTCCAAGCAGCCCAGCCAGCGAGTCATACTGACGCTGACCTTCGTACGGGGTTCCGGCCCGCACCCCAAGGTCGTCTGGACGCAGAAGGTCAGAGTTGCCACCAAGTCGGCCAGCCTCAGCTTGACCAAGGCCCAGCTCCATGCCCACGGCGTCACCAAGCTCGGAAGCTATCAGGTCCAGTACAGCTCTCAGGGTCAGCCGCTGGCGACGGGCACATTCACCATCGTGGGCAAGGGCGGTGGCGGAGGCGGCGGCTACTAAACCCGAGTCGACGGGAACCGGCGCGCGGCGCGGACTCATTTGACCATACCCGCGACTCACGGTAGGCTGTCCAAGGAGACAACTGGTCGCGACGGAAGTGTGCCTGGTTCGTCGAACGTCTGCCGCAACCGGATAAGGGGAAGAGATGGATTCGGGCCTGGAGCTTTCCGCCCAGCCGGCTGAGCCCTACGGACAGTCGGTGGAAGAGCTGCGTGAGATGGTGTCAGCGCTGCGACAGGAGGTCGCCGCGATGCGGGCGGAGCTGGACAACCGCCCTCCGCCGATGCCGGCTCGGCTGTCCCGGTCGACCCTGCTCCGCGGGGCCGGAGCGATCGGAGTGGGAGCCGTTGCGACGGGCGTCTTTGGCGTGGGCACAGCCCTCGCGAAGACCAGCGATAACAGCTTCGTGGCCACCGGGGTCTCCAACGGCGTGGGTTTCGACGCCGCTGCCCGAAACCGCTCAGGCAAACCCGCCTTTGCGGAGGGCGTCGTGGGCACAGGCGTTCTCGACGGCGTTCGCGGGACAACGGACACCGGTTCGGGCGTCGTCGGCTATGCCTATAAGAAGGGCGCCGGCGTCTTCGGGTATGGCAACCCGGGCGTGCAGGGCATCGCTCGCGATGCCGCCGTTCCTGCGTCGCTGCCCGACGTCGGCGTGTTTGGCTCGGGAACCGACGGGTCCCGGCTGGGTAAGATCGGCGTGCAGGGCCTGAGCGATACCAGCGACGGCGTGCTGGGGACGAGCAGTAGCGGGAACGGCGTGCATGGGACCAGCCACACGACCGCCGGCGTGTTCGGCGAAGGGCTGATTGGCGTCCATGGGCGCAGCGTACATGGCCGAGGCGGCGTCTTCGACGGAGTAACTGCCGCCATCAGGCTCATCCCTTCATCATCCGACCGGCCCCCCTCGACGGGAGCAACCGGCGACGTCTTTGTGGACAATCAGGGCCGGCTCTGGTTCTGCCGGGGCGGCTCACGCTGGCACCGCATCATCGGCTGACGTCAGCCGGCTAGGAAGCCGGCAACCGCCTGACGCGAATCGATTCAGGGTTCTGCATGACACGGCTCTGCAGATCGAGGTAGCCGCGAAGGTCCACTCGTGAGCCGGGGCGCAGGCGCTGGAGTCGAGTCCGGTGTCCGTCGGGCCGCAGGATCTTGGTGCCTTTGCCGACCAGCACGTTGACCGTGCGCTTCTTCCGGTCCACCAGCTGCACGATGCGATGCTTGACGTCGACGGTCTGAACCGAGGCACGCAGCGACCGCTCGAAGACCAGATCAAAGTCCCGCAGCCGGTCGAGCCGGTAGTAGCCCGCCTGTGTGGGGTCCGGCACCATCTGCACGTGCACGGCGTCGCCCGCCTCGACGTCTGCGGCCGGGGCCGATCCCTGAAGCGCCTGAACCCGGCTGGACCGATTCAGGAACGTCGTGACCCGCTCGCCGTTCGTCAAAGTAAGGGAGAGCTGGTCCTGCCCCTGGGTCACCGTAAGGGCGCTGATGGTCGCGGTACCGTCGACGCCGGGAGTGTAGGCGGGACAGTGACGAGGATGCAGGAGCAGCGGCGCTAACGGCCGCTGGTGGAACCGGAACATGCCCGAGATGCTGGGAATCGAGGGCTGATACTCACGCAAATGATGGAGACCGAAGACGTCCTCCGAGAACCGCACCATGGAGCTGAAGTCGTAGGTACGATGGACGACCCGATCCCGCCTCGCGTAGGGAGAGATAACGATGGTGGGAACGCGCGGCCCCAGGGCGATGTTGTTGACCTGCTTCGGTGGTACGTGATCGTAGAAGCCCCCGAAGTCATCCCAGGTCAGGATGATGGCGGTCGACTTCCAGAATTTGCTCTTCATGATCGCGTTGATCTGCTGCACGGTCCAGCTTTCCCCTGCGCAAATGCTGGCCGGGGGATGATCCGACTGCTGCAGGTCTGAGGTTAGCCAGGTGATGTCGGCCAGGTGGCCATGGGCGACGTCGGAGGCGAAGCGCTCGTAGGGGATGTCGGCGTGTGCCCAATCCTGACCGTCTCGGATGTGCCGGATGGCGTCGAAGGCCGCCCAGATGTAGCCCGAGGAGCCGTAGGGCGCGGCGTAGTAGCGCCACGAGACACCGGCACGGTCGGCCTCGTCGGCCAGGGTGTTGAAGTTGAGGCACGGGCGAATCTTGCTGATTGCGCCGGCGGGCGTTTCCATCCGCACCGCCGACGGTCCCTTGGAGTCGCAGCCCCAGGCATTGTTGGTCTGCCCGAAGGGATTGTCGATGACGCCTCCCGATTGCGCGCCGATGGTTACGAGATGGTTGGGGAAGCTGGGCCCAAGGATCGTGGAAAAGAAGTGGTCGGCCAGTGTGAAGCGTCGGGCATAGGCCCAGTAATCGGGAATCTCGGAGTGGACGTAGGCGCTGTCCGCGTAGTCCCGCCCGAATTGGATGGCGCCGGCGAGCTTGTAGAAGCGGTTCATCCGGCCGCCGTTCACGGCTGACCGTGCCGAGCTGCCGGTGTGCCCGATGTCGAAGGGCAGGTGATCGGGCGTGCGCCTCAGCGGAACGCGACGGTGGCCGGCCAGGGCATGGGAAGCACCATCGGCTCCGGCAAAGTGAGCAAAGAGATTGTCGAAGGAGTGGTTCTCCTTGACGATGAAGATGATGTGCTTGATGGGACAACCCCGGGCCGCCACGCAGACCAGATCACTCCGGCGGTTGTGGACCGAATGGGTGAAAGGGCCGAGATTGGCGGGCGACAGCCGTGCCCCGGCGAGCCCTGTGGAAAGGAGCACGCCGAGCGTCGCGAGGAGAGTCGCGAAGAGGGCCGGCCAGGCGGAATGCAGCCCTCGGGCAGCGTGATACGGGGACATCGAGAGAACCTCGGGTGGAGTCAGCGCGATGCGTCTGTACCTCCAGTATTCGAGCCCCGCGTGAACATCCCCTGAGCACGACCTGAACAGATCGTGAAGGTCTGGATCTGGCATCCTGGAGCCCGTCTACCTCGACCCGTTGGCCGGCGACAGCTGCCAGCCCGAGTCAGATCTCCTGACGCAGATCGAACAGCGAAAACCCGCTCCGCTCGACTTGGATCGTGATACCCCGCCGGAGATTGGACGTCGACAGAAGCTCGGCGGCGTCCTCCCACCGCCCCAGGAGGCTGTCGAATCTCCGTACGCGATAGGCCGCACCGGCCGGGCCTTCCAGCCACCGGAGGTGGCCCGTAACCGTTCGATCCTGGGTGTTGCCCACGAAGAGGAGCACCCGCTGATCTTGTCGCAGCCCGATGCCGCAGAGGGAGTCTCCCGAGATCAGCATGCCGTCGCTGATGTCCTCTCCGTAGCTGGTGGTCGCGGCGTTGACGTTGGAGTGTTGGAAGCTCGCGTAGATGTGCGTGTCCGGCTCTCGGGTGACCAGCCAGGTCAGGGATCGCCCTCGAAATGGGAGGTTCCGAACGGCCATCCACTTCCACTGGGGCGCCATCCTCGGTTCGATCATCACCTCGCCCGCCTCGATTCCGAAGCCCGCCATTCCTTCCAGAGCCGCCCACAGATAGCGAGGTGGGAACCAGGGAGACAGCATCATCCCTTGATTGGTCAACGTCTCGCCGTCGAGCCACTCCGAGAACTGTCCGGGGACGGTGTTGTTGCGCCTGGGATCGGCGGAGTAGTTGCGGAAGGTGGTGCTCAGCGCCTGGGCCATGAACTCGGGCGAGTACCGGGCGGCAGCGAAGGCGTACCAAAACGACACCCCCACCCATATCCCTCCGACCAGGCCCCACCCGGCCTTGGGACTGTAGGTGGGAGCATCCCGAGGCGTTGTCCGGATCCCTCCCTCGGTCCAGAAGTCTTCGTTGCTGAGGCGGGCCACGATGCGGGCGGCGGTCTCCTCGTCGGCCACGCCGAACATCACGGGAAAGACCAGATCCGAGGTGATCTCACTGTGTGCAAGCCCGTCGAGATCGATGTTGAGATAGTAGAGGCCGTTGGCCGGATTCAAGAGGCGGTCATTGATCGCGTTGCGAAGGGCCGCGGCCTCGTCGGTGAAATACCGGCTCTGCTCGTGATGACCCAACACCCGACCCATCTGACTCACCGTCTCCAGGGCCGCAAAGCACTCTGAGTTGATCTCGGTGGTCGCACCCGAAAGCCGGTAGTTGGGAATGACGTTTCGCCAGCCCGCGATGCCCCAATCTCCGGTTCCCGTCGCCGTGCAGCAGACGAGACCTTCGTCGTTTCGCTGGGAGAGGATGTATCGGGCCGCCTTGATGGCCGCCGGGTACACACTCCGGAGGAACTCGTCGTCTCCGGTGGCGTTGTAGTGATGCCAGAGCGCCATGAGCAGGAGTGGTGTGTTGTCGTTGATGTTGAGCCCGTAATCCTCCGATCTGCCCGTCCGTATGTCGTAATACTCGACGATCAGGCCGCTCTTCTCCTGTCGCTCCACGTAGGCCAGCAGGGAATCCCTTACGAAGTGGGGGTCGAGATGGTCCGCGCCCATGCCGTACCAGGCGGTGTCGCGAGCGACGCTGTTGCTGGACCGCGTGGGGTCGTTGGTGAAACACCAGCCTGTCGGCGCGAGGGACTGGACCCGTAGCATGTTGGCCTTGGCCCACAGCACGCCCTGATTCACGTGAACGTCCGGGGTGTAGACCAGCGTCTGGTTCAGCCGGTCGTGGAAGTGGCGCTTCGTCTGCGCGAGCGCCTCTCCTGCCTGGGGGGCGCGGACAAAGGCGGCAACCGCCTGGCCCCGTCCTCGTCCAACGCAGACCAGGAAGGCGAATTCGACTGCGTCGTGCGCCGGGATAACGTTGTCGACCTGCAGAATGCCCAACGGGTCATAGGGTGCATCCGTCTTACCCGACAGATCCGGCGCCGTCTGCGAGATCGCCTTGGCGTAGTCGAGCGTGGTCTCATAGCCGTCGATCCGCCGGGAGCAGCCCATGACCCGCGCCTGATTGCGGTTTGAGCGATTCCAGGCGACCAGGCCGTTGACCTTTGGGTCATACCGGACCAGCACGTCGTGAGACGTGTCGCCACGCAGGACGGCGTAGGCAAGGGTCGCCATTCTCAGGTCTTGGTCGGTCTCGTTCTCGATCCGGATGGATAGGTAGACGGCGGGTGGATCGCCGCTCTTGTGGTCGTCACGCGTCCCCTTTGCTCGCCCGTCATCGTTCTTGCCGATGGGTTTGACGGCGCCGCTGTTGAGGGCAAACACCGCCTCCAGGACGGAAATGCCGTTGGACAGTGTGTACTCGTGAGTCTGATGCTCCGGGTGAATGGTGAATCGGCCGCCGGGTGATGGCGGGAGATAGGCGTTGGTCTCGACGTCGTAATGCCGGACCATGAGGGTGCCAAGAACGGTGAGGCCCGCGTCGATGTCGAACACCTTCTCCAGTGCGCCTGTGGCCTTGATGACGGTGACGATCTTCGGTGCACCGAGGGTGCTGCCGACCGCCAGCTCTTGGTCGCCGACCTCGTAATGGCCGACATTGCCGCTCTGGCCTATCCGTTCAGTAATGGGCATGCGATGACTTCTACCCCCAGATAGGGAAAGATTGTTTCGGTGCGGTAGACGGGTGGGGCTAGCGGAAGCGCGCGGGACGCGCATCCAGGTATTGCACCGGCTCAGGCGCCGCGGGCAAGTACTCAGCGAGTTCCGTGCCGGATACCAGGCCCGAGGCGGGTCCACAGTGCGGGGGCGGGAAATCCCGCCCCCGCAGGGGCCGGCGTCTGGGACGGAACCATGAAAGGGAAGCGGCTCCCAGCTCATGCCGGGAGCCGCTGAGATTGGTGGGCTGGAGCTTACTGGTGCGCCATCAGGTTCGAGAAACCGATCAGCAGCCGGCTGAACTCAATCCAGAGATGCAGCTCCGGTCGCGGGATCCGCTGGTTCTCGAACTCCACGCGATGGAGGCCCGCCCTGATCTCGCTGCCGAGCGCGTTGCGGAACAGGGTCAGCTCTTTGATCTCTGCCTCGAACGCCTGATACCGCGAGTCATCCTTGGCCGTGCCGCTGGCCATCGCACGGGTGCTGGCCCGCAGCGTGTTCATCGCCAGCAGTCCCACCGGTGCCTCGATCTGCTTGTACCAGGCCCCGAGCTTGTGGAGCAGCGCGCCGTCTCGACGCTCGGCTCGATTGAGCGCCGACCGGGTCAGGATCTCGGTGATCACGCGGCCGTCCTGAACGTAGTTGTCCTTGAGGCCCAGGAGCGCCATCATGGTCGGGCGGATGTCGGTGTGGTCGGTCCAGACCATGTGATCGATGCCCAGGTGCTTGACCCCAGGGCCAACCATGCCCAGGAAGGTGTTCACGATGTCCTTCTGGATGTCGCCATGGTTCCAGGCGAAGCCCGCGTGGCCCTCCTCGCAGACCTGCGTGGGCGTGCTGGCGCAGTCCGCCTGGTAGGTCTGCCAGTAGTAGTCGGGGTTGCCGAACATGGTGAAGGTCGGGTCGCGCAGCGGGTCGTAGGTGATCATGTGGAGCAGGCGCATCTCCGCCTGGTCGGCCAGGTACTGCGCGGCCTTGACGGTCTGCCCGGTGATGGGATTGGGGACCTTCAGCCTGGCCACGGCCCGCTCAAAGGGGCGGGTGATCGTCTGGTCGTTCTGGGCCGGCTGGTTGTTGAGATAGAAGACTGGCGCCGAGTCGAAGTGGATGTCGAAGGGCGTCGTGATGCCGAAATCGCTCTGCAGGAGCGCCGTCATATTGGCGTCGATCTCGCCGATCTTGCTGTAGGTGCAGGGCGTGTGGATACCGTCGCAGCCGGCGGGGCTCGGCGGTCCACCCACGAAGTGGTCATTCTCGTCGGCCGTGATCACGAACAGCGTATTGGACTGATTGATGCCGTGGCGACGCAGATTGCGGAAGAACTTGGCGAACGCCCGGTCGTATGACTTGAGCTGGGCCACATATCCGGCTTCGCCCGGACCGTATGTCCCGCCGCTGGATCCGTGATTGTCATGGGCGTCGGCAATGTAGGCATAGGTCACGGGGATGCCGTGCTCTTGCATTGCCGCCACATACCCCAGGGACTGCGCGGCCGAGGGATCGAAGCCGGGGAAGCCGGGATTTCCATTGCCGTCCGTGACCGGCTGGCCGAACATGTCCTTGACGGTCGTGCCGCCATTGGTGAGGTACGGATTGACGAACTTGGCCCCGAAGAGGGCGTTGTAGCCGTTGTAGCCGCCCGGCTCGCTGGGCAGCTTGTCGGCCACCCCGCCGTTGGCCTGAGAGCACACCGAAGAGGTCTTGGCGCAGTGGATGGAAATTCCCTCGAAGTCGGCGACGGCCTTGGTGTGGTTGGCCGCTGCTTCCTGCGCCTCGGGTGAGTTGGGCCCGAAGACGGTGTTCACGTCCGAGCTGACGTTCTCCAGCTCGATGTTGGCCGTCCCGAATGCGCCGACATCGCATCCTGCCCGGGTGTAGGGCACCCACGGCGCGGGAGTGTTGTCACCCTGCGGATCGGTGATCAGGTTGTAGGAGGTGTCCGTGGAGGAGACGGGGTCCGTCCAGTACTTGAACGAGCTGGTGTAGTCTGGCGCCCCCGAAGGCGTATAGTAGTCGAAGCTGTTGGCGACCGGCTGGCCCACGCGATCGGAGTACATACCGGTCAGGGAGGTGAGGATGTCATTCGCCGTGTGTGAGATCAGCGGCGTGTGGTGGTTGGTGAGCAGCGTGCCGTAGTGCTTGATGAAGTTGAGCAGATGCGGCATCTGTTCGAGGTCCGAGGGAACGTTGGGATTGTCCCGACGGAAATGCACGTTGTCGAACTGCAGATAGATCACGTGATGGACGGCCCCGGTTGGTGAGTTGAGCTGGCATCCCGAGCTGGCCCTCGCCGGCATTGCCAGTCCGGCCGGCAATCCCCTGCCGGCCACCTGGCCGGCAGCGAGAAATGCGAGAGAAAGGACAAAGGCGACTGCGACGCGGAGCACACGAGATCGGCTGGTCGATGACGTCTGACTCACTTCCTTTCCTCCAACTGGAATTCCGGAGCGACGGTTCCCGCCCTCCTTCCCCAACATACGACCAATCACGCTACGAGATTGTTGCGGGTCCGTAACTACAATTCTTCTGTCCGGAACGTGCCTCTGAGATCCTGCTCGGAAGGCAGGAAGTGCTCGGACAATGGGGTCCGCAGAGGCCAGTTGGGCCACCGGAGATGAGCCGGCAGCCTGTCGAGGGAGAAACAGCGCAATGGGGCGGAAGCGCCGGCTGTCCATCCGAGTCGTGCGCTCCGCCGTCAGCTGCGGTCGGCTCAGGACATTGGGGGCGGGTCAGCTACCCGCGGACGGCTCTGACTGTCCGAGATATCGGCGGCGCAGCCCGCTTTGTTCGCCAATCCGGTCATTTGTTCCCTTGGATGAAGGTGGCGACCCGGGCGATTACCCGCGAGTTGGCGTTGCTGCCTACCAGGCTGGCCCAGCTCAGGAGGACGCGGTGCGAGATGCCGGAACCGGGGAGTGCCGCGATGCCGAAGGTGTCCCCCGGCCAATGCGATGTCCGGCCGAACTGCTTCGACACCCGCACGGCCCCGGTGAGCCAGCCCTTCTTGATCGAGAACTCTCGGAGATAGAGCCCATATCCCTTCGGGGAGCTGGACGACAGCCAGGCGACGTCGGCCATGCCTGCCGGCCCTCCCGACACCTCGACGATGTGGAGCGCATTGGTGGCGTCAGGTGTCACTCGCCGCGGCCGTGACCATACCCTCCCGTGATCCTCGGAATAGGAGAGCCAGCCGATGTCGTGCTTTCCGTCCTGCGTGTCCCAGGTTGCATAGAGGTTGCCGGCCCGGTCGCCGGACATATCACCATCTACCCACCAATTGGTATGTGACATGGTGGGGTTCGTGGGGCCAATCCGAACCGGCCGGGACCAGGAGGTTCCGCCATTCGTGGAATCGGTGAAGTAGGCATGGGCGGTGCTCAGCCGGTGCCTGCCGTCGTGGCTCACATGGTACGCCTGGAAGTCCACGTCGACGTGCCCGTTCCGCTGGACCAGAAGGGGAGCCGAGTCGGCCCCTCCGTTGGGGAATCCAGGAGTGACATGGATCATCGGTCTCCACGACTTCCCGCCGTCGACGGACTTCTGCACCACGATGTTCAGCTCTCCCGCCTTGAAGTAGCAGCTCGAGTGTGGTGGGCATGCAACGTCGACGGAGGCCGCGCTCGGGCTGAAGTCCCAGGTCAGGTAGAGGCTGCCGTTGGGAGCCACGGCCAGGAAATCCCGATCACCGAAGTTGCCGGCGTCCTTCGGCGGCACCCGAAGGTATGAGACCTGGGGGAAGGTGCGGCCATGGTCAAATGATGCCTCGACGACCGGGTAGAAGGTGTTTTTGGCTTGGATCATGAACGAAACGTACACGGTGCCGTTCGGCCCCACCGCGACCGCCGGATCCCAGGGGCCGCCGGGGTGCCGGCCGTTGGGGGCCGAGCCCGGTAGCCCGATTGATCGACCGAAGCTCTTACCACCGTTGTCGGAGGCGGCGAAACGGATGTCGTAGGTGCGACCCGTCACCTCATTCACGCCGATCCAGGCGGCATACACGTAGCGTCCCGACCGGCTGGCCGCCAGCTCCACCTCCGCGTTGTCCAGCTGGTCCGCCGGATTGCTGATCTGTCGTGTCGGTCCGAGGGAGAAGTGTGGTTGTGACGCCAAGGCACTTGGGCTTGGAAGGCCCCCAACGGGGAAGACGCCCACGGTCGGCCCGCTGTGCGTTGCAGCCAGGGGCCAGCCGCGGAAGAGGATCGCATAGAGAGCGATGAGCGTTGTCGTGATGACCACGATGCGTCTGATCATGCTTACTCCGGTAGGATGAATCTCGAGAGCGGCGGCCATTCGTGCACCTACGAGCCGACCTCATCGGCAAGGACCGTGAACCCCACTTCGGCCGCTTGGGCCACTGTTCGATAGATGGGACACCGGGCCCGATAGCCCTCCACAAAGCGCTCGAGCTCCTGCTGAGAGGGGCCGCTCCCTCGCACGACCAGCTCGATGGAGTCGAAGCGCGTGGGCTCCTGCGCGCGCCGAATCGCAGTGATCTCGACCGTTACCGCGTCGAGGTTGGCCCCTGCCTCTCGAGCGAGCTGCTCGACCCAGTGGACGCAGCACGAGGAGATGGAGCTGACGAACACCTCCACCGGCGTAAGCTCTTCCTTGGGATCGCGGGTCCCGTCAATCACGAAGTGATGGTTGCGCGTGGAGTTGAGAGTCCGTCCGTACACGTGCGTGGCTGCAGTCGAGACGGTATTGACGATCAGCTCATCCGCCATGGTTCCCCTCCGCCATTCGGTCTAGTAGCGCTTGGAAACTCGGCGGTCGAGGTAATCCAGGAGCACCCGTTCGCCGAGATGATATGGACCGGTCAGGAAGGCACGCCCTCGATTCACTGCCGTCATGCGTTCCACGAACCCCACCAGGGCCGGGTCGTCGTCCAGCATGAAGGTATTGATCACAATCCCCTCGCGGGAGCAGCGGGCCGCCTCGGCCAGAGCGGCCCGACGCACGAATCCGGGCGCCGGGTAGTTGACATAGATGCCGCCGTTCGGTATGGCGCACGCGGTCGGCTCACCGTCGGTGACGAAGAGAACCTGCCGGTTGCCGCTGCGGTGCCGGCCCAGGAGGCGCCGCGAGAGCGACAGAGCCATCTCGTAGTTGGTGCCCTGTACCATGTAGTTCTCGGCCAGGCCGGGCAGCTCCTCTCGGGTCAGCTCGAAGGCCACGTCCGCGAAGCCGATGACGTAGAGGGCGTCGTGCGGGAACTGACTCCGGATGAGGCTGTCCAGGGCCAATGCCGTCTTCTTGGCCTCCAGAAACAGGCCGCGTAGAAACATGGAGCGGGAGGTGTCGATCGCCAGAACGGTGGCATGCCGCACCGCCTTCTCGGTCTCGTAGACGTCGAAGTCCTCCGGGAGAACGCGGAGCGGAGACCGTGCGCCTCGACGAACACTGTTCATCAGGGTGCTGCGGAGGTCGACGTGGAACGGGTCGCCGAACTGATAGGGGCGGCTGTGCGCGGCCAGGTCGCCGCCCTCTCCGCGCCGGTGCGTCTGGTGTCCGCCTTGCCGGTCATTCTTGAGCTTCTGGAAGATCTCTCGCAGCGCGCTGTCTCCCAGCCGCCGAATGGCGCGCGCCGTCAGCTCCATGCGGTCTCCGTTGCGCTTCAGGTAGCCGGCCTCCAGGAGCGCCTGGGCCATGTCCCGGACCGCCTCGATCTGTGCCGCCATCCGCCGTCCGAAGAGGCCGTGAGGGTCCTGTCCGGCTTCTCCGGCGTCCATGAGGGCCGAGAGGGGGTCTCTGGCCAGAGAGTCCTCCAGCTGCTCCATCGCCTGGAGACGGCGCATCATGTCCAGGGCCTGGCCGAAGCCCGGGGCGTCCTCTCCCTCGAAGGGGAAGCCGGAGCCGGAGATCGGGTAGCCCATGGCCTCCAGGTTGGCGGCCAGCTGGGCGAGGTCGAGCTGCAGCCGGTCGTCGCGCAGCAGCTCCTGGATCATGTCCTCCAGCTCTTTGCGCGCCTGTGGATCCATGCTGTCGAGGAGTGACTGAATCTGTGCCGCCTGCCGCTGGAGATGGCGCAAGAGGTCGTCGAGGGATTCGATACCCGGCGGGAAGTTGTCGCCCCATCGCTCCATGAAGCGAGCAAAGGCGCCCCGATCGCCGGCCTGACTGGCTTCGATCATCTCGTTGAGGTCCTGCACCATCTGCCGGGTGCCGGCAAGATCCTCGGGCGACAGCTGACCGATGCCGTCCTTGAGGCCCTGGCTGTACTGCTGCAGCACGCGGCGCTGCAAGTCTCCAATCAGCCGCTCAAACGCCTCGCGGGCCTCAGGAGAGATGAAATCATATTCCCGCAGACCCCGGATGCGGCCGGCATTGTCGGGGGGAAGCGCGTCGAGCTGCTGTTCCTTTCGATGCAGCAGGTTTTCGAGCATCTGTTGAAACCCATCCCCGCCGGCCGACGACCCCGGCTCCGATTGCCCCGTGGAGGACGGCGGCGCCGCTCCCGGTTCGGCCGCAGCCGACTGGCCTTCCGGCCCCGCACCCGAGTTCTCCACGGACTGAGATCCCGCGTCTTCGCGACGGGCCTGGATGCCGGCCTGTTCGGTCTGGATGATGTCGTCGAGCTGCTCCCGGATCGCGTCAAGGGTGCGCGAGGGATCGTAACGGTCGAGCATCGCCTCCCGCTCCCGCCGCATTTGCTGTAGGAGCCGGCGCAGGCCGTCAAAGCTGCGGCCGTCCGGGAGGGTGAACCCGCGCTGGAGCAGGTTGCGCAGCGCCTTCCGCGGGTCGCCGGCCCGCAGGAGGTCGTCGGCGAGCTGATCGAGGATCTCGTCGGGAGAGAAGTCGGGAACGTCCTGGCTTCCGTCCCAGGCCGAGTACCGGTAGGGGAGAGGAGCTTCCATGGTCATCTGGCAGCCAAAGGGTACGTCATTCTAGGGGCGACCGGAGGCGGCTGGTTTGCGGTTACTCCGGCGCCGTGTAGCGCGCCTCGACGGCGTTTCGAATGGCCTCGCGGCTCGTGCCGGCATCGCCCTCGGCGTCTTCGACCCGAGCCGCCTCCTCGGCCAGCTCTCGGTCACCGATCATCTCTCGAAACCAGGTCGAGTAGTCGTGGCTGCGGAGATGATGGAGCCAGGTCTGGTCGTCCACCCCCTCGGCTATCTGTAAGAAGAGCATCAGGTTTTGGGCGCGAAGATTGAGCCGGCCATCGGGCCCCCGGAAGTAAAAGCTCTTTTCGGGAGCCAGCTCTCCCGCCGCGTACTTGCGGCGATGCCGCTGACTCTCGATGGTGGAGGGCTCGAAGCGCAGCTTCTCGGCCGTGTCGCTGCCGGTGTTCCACAGCACCACCTCGGGCGAGTGCAGCCGGCTGATGCCGGTCTTGGGCGCGGAACGTTCGGTCGCGTGGCCAAGCGAGGCAAGTGTGGCGTCGGGATCTTCGCCGACCACGATGGCGGTGGAGACCCTATCCAGAACGGAGCGGGAGATGTGCTCGGGATGAACGGTCACCAGCAACATGCTGAACAGCTCTTTGGGCAGTATCACGGCATCCGGATCCCGTTCCGCCGGCAGTAGGTGGTGCGCCTCGTCGACCACGATCCAGTGAGGCCGCCCGGTCGAGGCCCGCATCTCAACGAGATGGGGAAACAGGCTGGAGAAGAATGCCGGCCGGTCCGGCTGCGGAACGCCCAGGAGGTTGACGCTCACGTTCTGAGCCGGATCGCCCAGCACGTCGACGATCTCCTGCTCGGTCGGCCGGCGTCCGGTGTCGCCGAGACTCACGGCCGGAGAGAAATCGGCATAGTCACCTTCGGGATCGATCAGACAGAACTGGTATCCCGATTGAGAGAGGCGCTCCAGGAACCCCATGGCGATGGTCGACTTGCCGCCGCCCGAGGTGCCGGCCAGCAGGACCACCGGGCCATAGGGCGAGAGGCGTCGCTCCCGGTCGTCGTCATCCGTTCCGAGGAGAATGTCGTGGCGGGCCAGCGTCGGGGACAGATCGTTCAGGTCGTTCTCGAGCAGCCGTTCGACCAGCTCGACGACGCCCTCGCCGTGGTCTCCCGTTGTCACGAAATCGGCTCGCTCCTTCAGCGCAGGAAGAGCATTGCCGACGGCCACCGCGCACTCGCAGGCCGAGAGGAAGGCGTGATCGTTCTCGGCATCGCCGACTCCCACCACGTTGTGTGGCGACAGGGCCAGGTCCGCGAGGGCCGCCGCCAGGCCGCTGGCCTTGTTCACGCCCGACGGCAGCACCATGACTGCGCCCTTGTTGAAGATCACCTGATACTCGAGCCCCAGCTTGGCGATCGTGTCGAGAACCGCCTGCTCGTGCGGGTGCCAGGTGGCCACGATGGCCCGGCCGACGTGCAGAGGCTCCACGTGTCGCCGCTTCAGCTCTTCCACCAAAGCGGGCGGCGGCGGCTCCGTCAAGGCCTGCTCCCGGTTGCAGGAGGGGTCGTAGACGAGGGCGCCGTTCTCGGCCACGACCCGGTCGAACCGGTCCGTATAGGGAAACACTCGGTGGAGGTCGTCCAGCTCCCGGCCGGTCACCAGGATCAGGCGGCGCCCGCTCTCGGCGACCCGGCCGAGGGCCTGTGTGACGCGGTCCGGAACCACGCCGTCGCCGGCCAGGGTGCCGTCGTAGTCGGTCGCCAGTGCGAGGTAGCGCAGGGCCGCCTCCATGTCCATGGTGGTCGTTGGGAGGCGCAAGAACAGGGCCAGGAAGTGTCTTCCCGGCCGTTGGGTAGGGGGCGGGGAGGAGGCAACCCGCCCTACGCCAACTGGAGCCCCTGGTCGAGACAGAGGAACGGGGGCCCAATGGCTGGCATCCAACTCCCAAGGTGGCCCGAAGTAGCGACGAGTCAAGACTCGATGCCTGGGCTGTCCGGGCGTTGCCGGAATGCACCCTGTCGGCCCCGCGATGCCGGCCTACCCATTCTCCGCACTTGCCGTAAGGCCGCTCATGACCGCGGCCTTCAGGAATCGCAGACGTGATTTGTGAAGCTCTCGGTTCCGCGCGTTCCCCCATACCTCACGAGCGGCGTCGCTGGCAGAGCCGTGACGGCGGCTGGGAACGACCCCGCGGCTGATGGTATGGTGGCTTCAGAAGAGGTTGCCAGGCTGTTGCGGATTGGGGTGAGGCGATGACCGGATCCGGCCGGTTGTTGAGACCGAGAGCCATGGGCCTGCCGCTATCCGTCCTGGCCTTCGCCACAGTCTTGACCGGCTGCGGATCGTCGTCGTCGGCGCCTCCCAAGAAGACTCCGACCCCCACGCGCACACCGGTGACCCACGTCGCGACCCGATACACGTCGGTCAGCTTTTTCGGTCCGCGGCTGGGCATGGTCACTCAGCCGCTGGCGGCCGGAACCCGCGTTTGGAAGACCACCAACGGTGGAAAGGCGTGGCGAAAGAGCACGGCCAGCATGACCCTGAACGACATCCAGCTCCGGGGCCGCAATCTCGCCTTCGCACTGGCCTCCGTGGGCGGCTGCTCCGGCCCGGGCACCCCGGGGTGCCGCAGTGGGATCGTCACCACCTCCAACGGCGGACGGTCGTGGTCTTGGGTATTTCGCCCACCCGCGCCCCTCACGGTCGCGACGTTCGGTTTTCGACGGGCGCGCGTTGGTTGGGCGGTTGTCGACAGCGGGACTGATTATGCCTACTCGCTGCTGACCACCAACGGGGGCGCATCCTGGCGCCATGTGCTCACGAAGGTTGGCGGCATCGGCTCTCTGGAGTTCGTCTCTCCGAGAAAGGGTTTTGCCACCACCACCCCGAGCCGCGCGTTCCTCGCCCGCATCGCCGCCAACCCCGGCCTCCACCAGAACGGCTGTCAGACCTCGCTGCTGGAGACGGTGAACGGCGGCCGGACATGGGTGAAGCGGCTGCACTTCAAACACCGCTGTGCCGCCTTCATCGACTTCCTGTCCAGGGTCCATGGGTGGCTGCTGCTGACCAGCTGTCACAGCGGCGCCCTCTTCTGTCACCAGGGGCTTCTCCTGGAAACCCTCGACGGGGGCAAACGATGGGCGCGCCTCTGGTCGGGCTCCTACTCGTCGAGCACCGATGACGTCCTAAACGGCATCCACTTCGTCAATCCCAGCGTCGGCTGGATCCCGAGCGGCGACTCGGCTCGGCCGCTTTCCAAGGGCGTCCTGGTGTCCACCGACGGAGGTCGCTCGTGGACCGACCATCTGGGGGCATGGGTCGTCCAAGCGGCAGGGATCGCGCCCGTCAATGCCACCCAAGGCTGGGTGATCGGCTCACTCCTGCAGTGCCGTCAGATCTGCTCGGCCCTCTTTCACACCGTCAATGGCGGACTGACCTGGAAGCGGGCCGTCTTGGGCCCTCGACCGCCGCGCCTGATATACGGAAGGCCGGACGCCGTGGTGGCTCGCTACTTCCCGGCCAACAAACCCATCAAGGGGCTCACACGTCGAAGCGTTCGCATCAACCGGCTCGGCCGCGTTCGCCATCTCGTCCGTCTGCTCAACCACCTGCACGTCTTTCAGTCGTTGAGGGCCACCTGCAGTGCAACGGCGGCCGACATCTACGATCTGCGTTTCGTGTATCGGACCCGCACCGTGCTGGTGGTGGCGAGGGTGGGCGGCTGCTCGTACGTGTATCATCCCGGGCGTAAATCCTTCGCGTTGACGCCGCCGACGATCACGGCCATTCAACGGCTGCTGCGCGTTCGGCACATTCGGACACACCGCTAGGGGTAGGCCCTCCCTCCGGCATTCATCGGCCGTTTCGCGAGCCGACGAGTCCTCCCTGAGTCGGAAGGACGACCGGGCCGTCCGCGGTGCGAGAGGGCAACAGCTGCCGAAGTTGCCGGCTTGGAGCCGGTTTAGTGCGGGCGTGGCGCGGCAGTGACGCCGGATCCCAGCGCTCCTGCGCCGCGCCGCTCGGCCTCCTGCTCGGCAGCCACGTCCTCGGCAAGGGCCACGAAGTGCAGAAGGGTATCGAGGCTGAAGGGCTTGGGCAGCCACGCCTCAAAGCACGCCATGGCCCGCTGACGCGCAATGGTCGGGTCGGCGGTCGATATCGCGATGATGGGGACATCCGAGCAGCTGGTCGACTTCAGCCTCTCGGCGGACAGGAGACCGTTCTCGACCGGTTGCACCAGATCCATCAGCACTAGATCCGGCCGATGGTCCGAGGCCAGGCGAATGGCCTCGTCGGTGCTGGCCGCCTGCCGCACCGCGTATCCCTCGCCGTCGAGGAACACGGAGAGCATGCGCAGCATCTCGGGATCGTCGTCGACGATCAGGATATCGTGGCCCATCCTCCCGCCCCCCTGATTGAACGATAGCAATTCTGGAAGCCATTTTTGGCCTCAATTTTGGGTATCGGAAACCGTCTCTCGGGAACTAGACTCAGGCGAGCGCGAGACCTGCCGACCGGCTGGCAGAGCCGCCTAGTCGAACGGGAGCAGCATGCGAATCGTCGTAACCGGAGCGACCGGATTCATCGGCTCGCATCTGTGCCGCGCACTGACGGGACGGGGCGACGAAGTGGTGGCGCTGACCCGCAAACCGGATCGAGCCGGACCTCGATTGCCTTCCTCGGTTCGATCGGTCGGCTGGTCCCCGCCGGAGGTCTCGCCGTCGTGGGCGCAGGAATTGGATGGGGTCGACGGTGTCGTCAATCTGGCCGGTGAGCCGGTGGCCGACCGGCCCTGGACGGCGCAGCAAAAGGAACGCATCGCCCGGAGCCGCATCGATGCCACCACGGCAATCGTGGAGGCGATGGATCGGTGTGAGCGGCCTCCGACCGTGCTGGTGAGCGGCTCGGCAGTGGGCTACTACGGGTCCCGAGGCGACGAGAAGTTGACCGAGGACAGCCCGCCGGCCCAGGACTTTCTGGCAACGGTCGTCGATCGCTGGGAGGAAGCGGCTCGGGCAGCCGAAGAGCTGGGCGTTCGCGTCACCCTGCTGCGCACCGCCGGTATGGTACTGGGTACCGACGGTGGAGCGCTGCCCCGCCTGGCGCTGCCCTTCAAGCTGTTCATGGGGGGCATCCTCGGCCCGCCTGTGCAGCTCGTTTCTTGGATTCACATCGAGGATGAGGTTGGCCTCATTCTCCTTGCGCTTGAGCGAGCGGACGGCTCGGGACCGCTCAACGCGGTCGCGCCGCATCCGGTCGACATGCGGTCGTTCTCTCACAGCCTCGGCAGGGCGCTGCATCGCCCCGTTTGGGCCCCGGGCATTCCGCTCGCCGTCCGCCTCATGCTGGGCGAACGAGCGTCGGTGGTCTTCGCCAGCCAGAATGTCATTCCCGCCCGGGCCGAGCAGCTCGGCTATCGATTCCGTTACCCGACACTGGACGAGGCTCTCAGCAACCTCTACCCGTAACCCGGAGGGAACCGACCGCTAGAGGATGATGACCGATCGCAGCACGCGGCCCGCGTGCATGGCGTGGAAGGCCTCGTCCACGTCCTCCAACCCAATCCGGCTGGAGACCACCTCGTCGAGCTTCAGCTGACCCTTGAGATACAGGTCGCAGAGCAGCGGAAAGTCCCGCGAGGGCAGGCAGTCGCCATACCAGGAAACGCGAAGCGATCCGCCCAGATTGAAGAACTGCTGCAGCGGAAGGCGGATGGCCGCCTCCGAGCTGTGGACGCCGATCATCACGCAGGTTCCGGCCAGGTCACGACACCAGATTGCCTCGTTCAGCGTGTCGCTGCGCCCGGCTGCCTCGAATGAGTAGTCGACGCCCAGTCCGCCGGTCAGTTCCTTGATCCGTTCCACCGTGCCGCCCGCGCGCCCGTCGACGGTATCCGTAGCGCCGAACTGCCGTGCCCACTCCAGCTTGTTGTCGGCCACATCAACCCCGATCACGGTGCGTGCCCCACAGAGACGCGCCCCCTGGATCACGCTCACGCCCACGCCGCCACAGCCGAATACGGCGACACTGCTGCCTCGCCGGACCGATGCCGCATAGAGGGCCGCCCCGACGCCGGTCATGACCCCGCAGCCGATCAGGCAGGCGGAGGCAGCCGGCACCTGGCGAGACACCGGTATCGCCTGACTGGCGGCCACGACAGTGTGGGTGCAGAAGGTGCCGATGCCCAGTGCGGGGGTGAGCTGCTCGCCGTCGGCGCTGAACATTCGCGGCTCGGCATTGAGGCTCGCGGAGCAGAAACTCGGATGACCGATCAGGCAGAAGCGACAGGAGCCGCACGGCGCCCGCCACGCCAGGATGACGTAGTCGCCGACCTGCGGTGACTGGACGCCCGGCCCCACCGCTTCGACCGTCCCGCTGCCTTCGTGACCCAGCAGATAGGGGAAGTCGTCGCCAACCAGCCCTTCGAGATACATGAAGTCGGTGTGGCACACGCCGCTGGCCTCGATCCGAACCAGCACCTCGCCGGGACCGGGGTCCTCGATCCTGATGTCTTCCAGCACCGGCGACTCACCCGGTCGTCGGGAGATGACACCGCGAGCCGTCAGAGTCACGCCGGCACTCCGGCGGCCGGTCGCGTGGATGTCGGCATAGGCGATTTTACAATTGAGCTACGTTCTCTCTCGGGTGGTGCCGTGACCGTAGCCGTCGATCCGTCTCGTTCCGTCGGCCTGGAGGCGCAGGCAAAGCCGGTGGTGTTTTCGGGCATCCAGCCCTCGGGGTACATCACACTGGGAAACTACCTGGGCGCCATTCGGAACTGGGTCGACGACCAGCCCCGCTTCGCGAACATCTTCTCCATCGTCGATTTGCACGCCATCACGGTGCCTCAGGACCCGGTCGAGCTGCGCGGCAGCATCTTCACGCTGGCCGCCGTGTACCTTGCCTGCGGTATCGATCCGCAGCAGTCTGCCATCTTCGTGCAGTCGGATGTGCACGAGCATCCGGAGCTGGCCTGGATCCTCAATTCGGTCACGCCGGTCGGCTGGCTGAACCGGATGACCCAGTACAAATCCAAGTCGGCCAAGCAGCGCGAGCAGACCAGCGCCGGCCTCTTCGACTACCCCGTCCTCATGGCCGCCGATATCCTGCTCTACCATGCCAACTACGTGCCCGTGGGGGAGGACCAGAAGCAGCACGTGGAGCTGGCTCGCGACATCGCCGATCGTTTCAATGGTCTGTTCGGTGAGACCCTGACCATGCCGGAGCCGTCCATCCGTCAAGTTGGGGCCCGGATCATGTCACTTTCCGACCCCACCTCCAAGATGAGCAAGAGCGAGCCGGAGGGAGCCATTGGGCTGCTCGACCCGCCGGATGTCATCCGCCGCAAGATCATGCGCGCCCAAACCGACTCCTTCCGGGACGTGGTCTTCGATCGCTCCCGAGCCGGTCTGTTCAATTTGCTGAGCATATACCGGCTACTGTCAAACGAAACCGAGAGCCGGATCGAAGAGCGTTTCGCCGGGCGTGGGTACGGAGACCTAAAGCGTGAGCTGGCGGAGATGGTCGTGGACGCGCTGGAGCCGATTCAGAGCCGCTATGGGGAGCTGGCGGCGGCGCCCGACCACGTGGTGGGCATTCTGCGTGAGGGGGCCGATCGAGTCCGGCCGACGGCCGCCGAAACGCTGGCGCAGGTCAAGGAGCGAGTGGGGTTGGGCGTTGCTAGAATCGGCTGGCCTTGACATGGATGCACGCCCGGACCTACTCTGCCCGAACTATTGCCGGGCTATTGACATTCTCGGCAAGCGCTGGACCTGTCTGATTCTCAGCGTGCTGATGGACGGCCCACGCCGCTTTTCCGAGCTGGAGCAGGCAGTGAGTGGGATCGGCGGCCGCATGCTGTGTGAGCGCCTGCGTGATCTCACCGAGCATGGGATTGTGGAGACGTCGAGCATCGACGGCTCGCCCTCTCGTGTCCGCTATGGCCTCAGCCCCAAGGGGCGGGAGCTGCGCAGCGTGGTGCGGGAGATCGAGCGCTGGGCGAACCGGTGGGAGCCTGAGGGAGGGCGGGAGACACTGGCGAAACCGGCCTGAGGTGAGGCCGCAGATAGAGAACCTGCGTGTGGTGGGATAGAGTTAGCCGGAGTGGGTGTGAAGGGCGCGAAGCCCGAGGGGTTCAGTGCTAAGACGTCGTAAGCCACGGCGGCTCGTCGACATGTCGAACGAGGAGGCCGCCGCCTTTTATGTGGCGCGGGCCAAGTCGCATCTCGAGCGGGGTGAGCTGGCACGGGCCAGTCACCTGTTTCACACCGCGGCGCTTCATGATCCGAGCAACGCCGCGGCGCGAGACGGCGCCGCCTCGGCCGACCGCATGCTGGAGGAGGCGCGGCACAGCGCCATCTTTTCGCCCGGCCCTTCGACATCCCGGCCGCGCAGCCGCCGGCGGCGCCGGCGTCCGTGGTGGCGGCGGCTCCTCGGAGTGGCGTAGACCCACTCGGCTGTGCCTTTGGTTTCGGTCCTCTCCTGATCCGGGCGTAACCGCCGGCCGTAGTTCAAGCTGTGGAAGCGGCGCCGCGCATCGCGAGCGTCTGTCACACGCCTCAAACTCCTCCCCCACCGCTGCCCGGCCCGGGACTGCCCGCTCCCGGCCGGGCCTCCTCTTGTCCGGGCGGCCAATTGTGTACCATTGTGGGTCCAGAGCCTGGTTTTGAGGCGGCGTCCGCCGCCCACGTGGAGACTGTTTGCAGCTGCTTGTCACTGGGGGAGCCGGCTTCATCGGCTCCAACTTCGTTCGTCATGCCCTGAACCGCTGGCCCGATTGTCGCCTCACCGTTCTCGACAAGCTCACCTACTCGGGCAATCGCGCCAATCTCGCCGATTGCGAGGCCGACGGACGGATGCGCTTCATCAAGGGCGATATCTGCGATCCCGTCGCCGTCGCCGGGGCGATCAGAAACTGCTCGGCCGTCATCAATTTCGCTGCCGAGACGCACGTCGATCGGTCCATTCGTGACTCGTCGGACTTTGTCCGGACCGATATCGAAGGGACTCGCGTGCTGCTCGAGGCGGCCCGGGTGAACCAGGTCGAACGGTACATCCAAGTCAGCACCGACGAGGTCTACGGAGAGATAGCGCACCCGGCGCGATCGTCCGAGCATGACGTCCTGCGCCCACGGAGCCCCTACGCGGCCTCCAAGGCCGGCGGTGATTTGATGGCATTGGCCTACCACACGACCCACGGAGTGCCGGCCCTGATCGGCCGGGCCAGCAACAACTTCGGCCCGTATCAATTCCCCGAGAAGCTGATTCCGCTGTTCATCACCAACGCGCTGCAGGAGGCTCCGCTTCCGCTGTATGGCGACGGTCGTCAGGAGCGCGATTGGCTCGCGGTCGAAGATCATTGCGTGGCCCTGAGCCTCCTCCTCGAACGAGGCGAGCCCGGCCAGATCTACAACATCGGGACGGGCGTCGAGCGACCGAATATTGACGTTGCGGAGCGCATCCTGAATCTTGTCGGACGGCCGCCGTCCCTGATCCGGCACGTCACCGACCGGCCGGGTCATGACCGCCGGTACGCCCTGAGCTGTGACAAGATTCGAGCGCTGGGCTGGTCGCCGCGGCAGGACTTCGACACCGCCCTGGCCGAGACGGTGCAGTGGTACCGATCCAACGATGCCTGGTGGCGGGCGTGTCGAGGCGACGAGTTCGCCGCTTACTACGCACAGCAGTACGACCAGCGGCTCCAGGACGCTCGCGCATGAAGGCCCTGATCACGGGCGCCGGCGGTCTCCTGGGTTCAGAGCTGGCCTCCGTTCTTCCCGGGGCGGTGGCCCTGAACCATTCGGCGCTCGACGTGACCGACGAGGACCAGGTGTGGCGACGGCTCAGCGACCGGCGGGTCGACGTGGTTTTCCACTGCGCCGCCATGTCGGACGTGGACGGCTGCGAGCGGGAGCCCGTTCGGGCGCGACGCGTCAATGCCCTCGGCGCCCGGAACATTGCCTCCGTGTGCGGCTCGCTGCACATCTTCATGGTCGCCATCAGTACCGATTACGTGTTCGACGGCCGGCCGGGTCAGCCGCTTTTGGAGGACGCGTCACCCAAGCCACTCTCCGTCTACGCCCGGACGAAGCTGGAGGGTGAGGCATGCGTCGAGCAATTCGCTCCCGGGCATGCCATCGTGCGCACCTCGTGGCTGTATGGTCGCGGCCGGAAGAGCTTCGTAAGCTGGGTGATGGATCATGGCCGCGCGAACCGGCCGTTTGACGTGGTCACCACGCAGGACTCCAGCCCGACCTATGTTCGTGATCTGGCGCCTGCCCTTGTCCGCCTGGCTTCAACCCGTTCGAACGGCATCTTCCATCTGGTCAGCGAAGGACATGCGACGCGGGACGAGTGGGCACGCGCGGTTCTCGAGTCGGCGGACCTGGATCCCGGTCTGGTCCGGCCCGTGGAGAGCTATCCGGCGCCGGCCCGCCGCCCGCGCTACTCGGCGCTCACCAACCGGCGAGCCGCCCAGCTGGGCATTCGCCTGCCCTACTGGCGCGAAGCCTTGAACCGGTATCTGACCGTCGATGTGCCGTCTGAGGACGGCAGCGCTGCCGTTTCCGCCTAGGCTTCGACCGGCTTCAGGTATCCTTCGTCGCTGAACAGGCGCTTGGCCTCTTCCAGTGAGGTATCGCGCGCCGGAAGGATCAGGTCCGAGGCCGTGAGCCGTTCCGCTGGGAGCGGCCTCCCCGCGTCCTCCACGTAACCCACCGCCTCCTGCAGCGCGGCCTGGAAGCTTCCCGCGTCTCCGGCCTCCATGGCCGAAAACAGGCGGCCGTCGATCTCCTCCAGGCGCCCCTTCCCGGCCTCGTCGACCTCGTATTGGCCCTCGCCCTGAATGCGCACGATCACCGGCCGCCCCTCACTGCTGCGGGGTCTTCTCGCCCTCGGTCAGCTGTGGCTGCTCCTGAGGCGAGGGAAGGCCCATCTGCTGCTTCATCTGCTCCAGCTGCAGGTCCACTGACGATTTGTCGGTCACCTGCTGCAGCCGTCGATCGATGTCGTCTTGATTGCTGGTGTAGTCGGTCAGCGCGCCCGAGTCGACCAGCTCGTCCAGGGCCCCGGCGCGCGCCTGCATCTGCTGCGTCTTGTCCTGAGCCCGCTGCACGGCCATTCCGACGTCGGCGAACTCCTCGGAGATGCCGGTGGCCGCCTCGCTGATCTTGACCTGTGCCGAGGCGGCGGTGTACTGCGCCTTGATGACTTCCTTCTGGCTCCGAAAGGCCTCGATTTTGGCCTGGAGACGCTGTTCCGCATCGGTCAGCTTCTGCTGCTGCTGCTCGAGATCGGCGATTTGGGAGGAGAGGCCCGTGAGCTGACCGTCGATGAGCTGCTTGCGCTGAAGCGCCTCCCTGGCCAGGTCCTCGTTGCCGGCCGCCAGCGCCTGTCGCGCCTGCTGTTCCCGCTTTTGCGACTCGGCCTGCAGCCGGTCGGCTTCCAGCTGCGTTCGGCGCTTGCTGGTCACCAGCTCCGCCAGACCGCGCTTCACGTTCTGGAGCAGCTCGAGCTGCTTCTGATAGGAGTAGTCGAGAGTTTCGTTGGGGTTCTCGGCCCGATCCAGCACCTTGTTCATCTTGGCGCCGAAGATCGTGCCCATGCGCTTCATCACGCTCATGGCCTGTCGATCACCTGCCTCTTTCCGTGGCGATTCGGGGCTCGTGGCCCCTCTCGTTAGACTAGTGTCTCATCAGATTGTGGCGCAACGCCGCACCGGTCGATCGTCGATCAAGCCGCCGCTCTCGGGAGCTCGTCGTGGCCCTGCGCATCTACAACCTGACCATCGACGCGCACGATCAGCGCTCCCTGGCCCGCTTTTGGTCCGAAGCGTCGGGCTATCGCGTGGCCTTCGATAACCCCGACGAGGTGGCCATCGAACGCGCGAACGACCCGGGCCGACATCGGCCAGGGGACCAGGACTGCGTGGTCATGGCCGACCCGGAGGGAAACGAATTCTGCGTCCTGCCGCCCCGTTGAGTCGGTAGGCGCCTGCGGTCGGTGAGCCTCTTGAGGGCTCAGCCTGGCCCGGGCGCTCGGAAGCCTTGCCGTCCCTGCGCGGTGATGAAGGAGCGTGCCGCGGAGGCGGTTCGCGTGGTGAGGTACAGCAGCAGGGCGCTGAGAGCGACCACCACCACCGCCCCGAAGGCGTCCATGATCCAGTGGTTCGCGGAAATCAAGATGACGGCCAGCATCAGGAACGGATAGAGGGCGCCCGCCAGCCGCAGCCAGAGGTGCCGCCCGACCACCACCAGCGTTCCCCCCACGATGAGTGCGTACACCAGATGCAGGCTGGGCATCGCGGCGAAGGGGTTGTAGGTGTACGACGTGAGCTGAGCGCCACCGGCCGGCGCCAGGTGAAGGATTTGGGCCGGATCGAAAAAGCCGTAGTTGGGGAACATGCGCGGCGGCGCGACCGGGAAGGTCATGTACACGATGAGCGCCACGCCGGTGGTGAGATAGAAGAGGTTTCTGACGAAGCTGAACGCCTGATTGCGACGCAGATAGAGCCAGATCAGGAAGCCCAACGTCACGAACAGGTGCGCGAATGCGTAAAAGCCATAAATCGCGTGCATCAAGAGCTGGTCGGGCAGGAAGAGCTGCTCCAGACGCGCTTCGAAAAAGATGCCATGGGTGATCTCGAAGTCCAGCAGTCGATAGCCGTTCGAGTACGCCAGGGCGGTGAGCTGGTCGACGGCGATATGCGCTCGCGAGAACTCGTAGAGCCGCTCGAACATCAGGGTCAGCCCGATCTGACAGGTCAGCCCGAAGAAGCGCTGCAGACGCCGATCAATCGGGCGATCCAGGATCTTGACGGTGATCCGCCAGATGCCGTAGGCCAGCAGCAGGAACGCCGCCACGACCAGCAGGTAGTCGCCCTCGAGCGCGTCGGCCACCAGCGCGCCCAACCAGTCGAACATCCGTCCCTCCCGGCCGGATTTTCACCGTTCTTTCATGTTGAGTGTAGCAACCCAGGCACCGGTCTGGCTCGGCCTGAGAAGCGCCTCGAAGGCGCCTCAGGCCGGAGGCGTCAGTCCCAGCTGCCACATGAGGAAGGCATACAGGTCGGTCCGTTCATCGACCAGTTTGCTCACCGGCTTGCCGGCCCCGTGACCGGCCTCCGTCTCGATGCGCAGCAGCACCGGCCCCTTGGTTCGCCCATGGGCTTGCAGAAGAGCGGCCATTTTCCGGGCGTGCATCGGATCGACGCGCGTGTCGGAGTCCGCGGTCATGAACAGCACGGCGGGATACTCGGCGTCGGGTGACACGTGGTGATAGGGCGAGTAGCGGAACAGGAATGGGAGCTGAGAGGGATCGTCGGAGCTGCCGTACTCGGGAATCCAGAGCCGGGCGATCAGGAAGTGATGGTAGCGAATCATGTCGAGCAGCGGCACCAGACAGCCGACCGCCCGAAAGAGATCGGGTCGCTGCGTCATGGCCGCACCGACCAGCAGACCGCCGTTGCTGCCGCCCATGATCCCTAGCCGTTGATGCGAAACATAGCCTTCGGCGATCAGATACTCGGCCGCCGCGATGAAGTCGTCGAAGACGTTTTGCTTCTTGTCGAGCTTCCCGGCCTCGTGCCACTCCTCTCCGTACTCGCCGCCTCCGCGAAGGTTGGGAAGCGCGACCACACCGCCCGCCTCGAGCCAGAGAATCATGCCGCGGTCAAAGAGCGGTGTTCGGTTGATGTTGAACCCGCCGTAGCCGGTGAGGAGCCCCGGCGCCGAACCGTCTTTGGGAACATTCCGCCCCCTGGTGATGAACATGGAGACGCGGGTTCCGTCTTTGGACGGAAACCACACCTGCTCGGTCGTGAACGCATCGACATCGATGTCGGCCTCGACGCGCTCCCATAGTTGCGGCGCTGATCGACCCGGTCGGTCACGGAGCACCTCGGGTGGAACCGTGAACGATTCGAGGCCGTAGTACACGTCGTCCCCGTCGTCGCAGGCGCTCAAGGCCGTCAGCGTGTGCATCTGGGGCAGGTCGATTGAGCCGCCCTCCCTGCCCTCTCGCGTGGCCCATTCCAAGGTCGAGGTCGCATTGTGGAGATAACCCAGCACCAGCCGGTCTCGGGCGACGGCCACGTGTTCGAGAGTCGAGTCCGGCCGCTCGGAGATGACCTCCTGCCAGCTCTCAGGGTCGGGATGATGCGGATCCAGTCGGAGCAGCCGGTATCGAGGCGCTTCCCAGTTGGTGTGGAGATAGATGTCGGCCCCGGCCGTGATCACCTGGACCACCGCCTCCATCGACGGGTTGAGCACCCGAAATTCCGCCTGAGCCGCCTCCATATCCCGCAGCGCCAGTCGCACAACGCTCCAACCCCGGTTGATGCTGACCACCAGCCAGCGGCCGTCGCGCGAAACGGCCACTGCCGGCACCGTCTCCGGATCGCCGTCGTCCGGAAAGATCTCCTCGTCCTCTGTGTCGGAGGTACCGAGCCGATGCCGATAGACGGCTCGGTGATAGTAGGCGGCCGCGCTGGATGGATCGCCGGCCAGGGACTTCACGTTGCCGGTGTAATAAAAGCCGTCCGACTCGGGGAGCCAGGCGACCGTGGCGAACCGGGTGTGCGGAATGGCATCCGGCAGAACGCGGCCCGAAGCCGTCTCCACGATACGCAGCGTGCTCTCCTCATTCCCGCCGGTCGACAGCCCGAAAGCCACATAGCGGCCGTCCCAGGAGGGATACCACCAATCGATGGCGGTGGTGCCCCTTGGGTCCTCGGCATTGGGGTCCACCAGAACGCGGTCCTCGCCGTCGACGCCACGTCGTGCTCGGAGGACCGTCTGGTTCTGGCCGGCGGATCGGCGGCCATAGAAGAGCCACGGACCGGCCTCAACCGGAGTGCCCAGGAAACCGATGTTGAACAGGCTCTCGAGGCGGGCTCGAACCCGGTCCGATCCAGGCAAGCGAGATAGAACCGCTGCCGCGTGCTCGTTCTGGGCCTGCACCCACCGCTGGGTCTCCTCGCTCGCCCCGTCCTCCAACCAGCGATAGGGATCTTGGATCTCTACGCCGTGGATGGTCTCGCGAACGGGCCGTCGATCGGCCGGCGGTGGAGAGCCATGTTCGGTCTGCGCCACCGGGTCCTCCTGAGGGCCGCTGCCCTCGGGAGGTGAGGACTTAGGCGGTTTCGGTCAGACTTTCCTCGGCAAGCATGCGCTCGACGGTTTCGACGAAGCGGTCGTTGAGCTCACGCTGCTCTTCGACATTCTTGCGCACCTCCGCGGCCATCCGCTTGGCCTTGTCGGCGGCCTCCTGGAGGATGCCGTCGTGCTGGGCCTTGGCGTCGGAGATGATGCGGCGAGCCTCCTGCTGGGCCCGTTCGCGAATGGCGCCCGCGTTCTTCTCCGCCTCCGCCGTGATCTGGTCGGCGATCGTATCGGCGGCCTTGATGGTCTGCTCGCCATACCGGCGCATGCTGTCGATGTGGGCCAGGCTGTCGTTGGCCTCGGCCATCTGCTCCTCGAGCGTCCGGACCTGCTTTCGAAGCTGAGAGAGGACGGCTGAGACCTCCGTCGGGGACAGGCCGCCGTCGGGCCGCCGGGTGAACACGAAGCCGTACATCTCCACGCCACCGCTGGCCACAGAGACAGCCTCGGCGGCTTCGGGCTCGGTCGCGGGCAGGGTTGCCGCCTCGATCGGAGCTTCCTCCTCGGAAGGAGAGTCGTCACTCACGGCCTCAGATGTTGCTGCCGTATCGGGCTCGCCCATCGGTTCCAACTCCGCCGTGACCGGCTCGACGGCCGTTTCCTCAGCAGGGCTCTCCACAACGTCGGTCTCGGCTGCGGCCATGGCTGGCTCCTCTTGCGTCAGTTCGGTCACTTCCTGTTGCTCCTCGGCCGGCTGGGCCCACTCGGACTCGGCCACCTCGGGCTCGGCGATGCTCTCGATGGTCGGGGTCACCGGTTCCGCTTCGGGTGTATACCCGGCGGCAACCTCGGCCTCTACCTCGGTTTGCTCGGGAGCAAATGGCTCTGCTTCCTGATCAGCCACCAGCTCGCTTTCCTCGACAACAACCGCGTCCGAAAAGGTCTCGGGCGCGTCCACCACGGCCTCCGGCGCCGTCGCCTCGGGCTCTGTCGTGGTTCCGTTGCTCGGCGAGGCCTCCTCCTCGGCCGGCGTGGATGCCCGGTAGGGCGCCCAATCCGCCTCGGAGCCGAGGCTCACGCTCCCCTCGTCGAGCCGCTGCCGGAGGATGATGGCCTCCAGGCTCTGGCGGTCGATGGCCCCCATCTCCTCGAGGATCGTCCCCAGGAGGACGTGGAACCCGGCCCGGCTCATGCGCTTCTGACGCTCGAGGGCTTCCTCGAGCTGGTCGCGCTTGAGCACGCCGGCGTCGACGAGATACTGACCTACACGCTTGGCGGTGAGGGGATTCTGAGCTGTATCGGACATCGTATTTCTCTCGTTTTCCTTCCGACCGGAGGGACCCCGGCGTATCTTCACCTGGACCATGAACGTTGCTATGGTCCTACACTATAGGACTTCTTGGCTAACCGTTTTGCGCTATCTATCTGGCCTCGGGGCTCAAATTGGCGAGGCCCGTCACGTCACCCGCAGCCGCTTGCGTACCTTGCTGAGCAGGTCCGACTGCTGGGGCTGCTGCTTGGTCTTGGACTCCGGCCGGCTCAGCTCGTAGGCCAGCGCCTGAATGGCGTGCGAGAAGGGGGAATCGGGTTCGGTCAGGGCGATGGGCGCGCCGAGGTTGACCGAGTCCGTTACCTTGCCGCCCCCGAAGGGAATGGGCGTGACGGGCATATGGATGCTGCTTTCCACGTGCTTTCGAGACAGCCCGACCTTGGGTATCAGCTCGTTGAGCACCGGCACCACGCGATCCTCGGAAATGTTGAGGGCCGCGAAGATGTCGAGGGTCGTGGTCGCCGCCTTGACCGACGAGATGTCGGCGATCACGGGCATGACCACGTGATCCGAAAGCTCCAGAGCGATCAGTGTGTGCTCCGCAAAGGTGCAGGCCGTGTCGATCACCACGTAGTCGAAGGTGTCCTTGAGTAGACCGAGGACCTTGCGCACTCCGGCAGCCGAAACCAGCTCGGCGCGCTCCGGTGTGGCGGGGGCCGAGAGGAGGCTCACCCCCGACTTGTGTGCGATCAGGTACTGGCCGATGCTCTCGGCCGTCATGTTGCCGTCCTGAACCACCAGCTCGTCCAGCGTTGAGGTCGGCATGATGTCGAGTAGGATGTTGAGCCCGGCGGCCTCGAGATTGAGGTCGACGAGCGCGGTCGGCTCGGACCAAAGCCGTTGGAACGTGACGGCCAGATTCACGGCGATGGTCGACGCCCCCACCCCTCCCTTGAGGCTGAACACGGTGATGATCTTGCCACCGGTCACCGACTTGGAACGCGGCGCGGACGGCTGATCGCCGGCCGGGGCCGCAGCTGCCACCATGGATGCGGGGAGGGTGGCACGCCCTGTGGCCGCACGGACTCGGGTGATCAGGTCAACCGGGTCAATCGGCTTCAGTATGTAGTCGTTCGGGAGCGGAGATGATTCCGGCGGCTCCTCGTTCTCCCGGCCCTTGGCCGTCATCAGCAGGACGGGCATGGTGGTCGCGTTGGGCAGCGCCCGGATGGAGCCGAGCAGCCCAAAGCCGCCGACCTTGGGAAGGTCGACGTCGATGACGGCAACGTCGAAGGTACGCTCGCCAAGGAGCGCCAGCGCGTCCTTGGCCGTCGGTGCCTGTGTTACCGAGAAGCTGGCGGCCTCAAGAAGGTCGCGCACGAGATCGCTGAAGATCGAGCTTTCCTCGACCACCAGCACTGATTGGTCGCCCATACACCTCTCGTTTCGGGTCCATTGTCGGTTCGCGGCGCCCTGACCGACGACTTCAGTATGAGAGGTCGCTTCTCTCGGCTGGCTAGTACTTTTGGGCTGAGCAGAGAGGGCCGCCTCTCTGCTTGTACTTCCGGGCTATTTGCGTGCCGCGTGTCGAGGCCGCACTATGAGCGCGAGACGTGAGCACTTCCAGAGGACAGATTGAAAACGCTGAGTACCATGAGCCCTCGGGAGTGGGAGGAGATTCGTGAGCAGTTTGGAGTTTCGAAGGTACTGATCTGGCGGGCGCCCACGGCCGAGGAGGCCAAGCGCCATCAGGGCAAGCCTGTCGGCATGCGCCTGCTCGACGACGGCACCTATGAGGTGCAGATCAACATGGATGCGATCCGGTGCCGTCCGCGGGCGGTGGCCAAGGAGCAGTTCACGCTCTACTGCCTGTATCTGTGCTTGGGGCACATCGTCCTGGGGCACTTCGACGAAGGCCGTCAGCAGGAGTGGCTGCGCTCGCGGATCCGCAGCGGCCGGCGCATGGGCCTGAAGACGCTGCGGGCAGAGCTGGATCGGGAAGCGTCGGACTGGGCGACCAGCCGTCTGAAGGGTGTGGAATACGTGCCCGCCCTGCGGCCCGACTCGTCTCCGGCCATGGAGCTGGCCGCGTCCTAGCGATCGGGGTCTTCCGGGCGACTGGCTCCGCCGGTCCCCGTTTCGGCCGCGTCTTCGGTTCGTGGCCTGCTGCCATGCCTGCCTGTTCATAGGAGATAACCTCTTCAAAGAAGGGGGTTGTTCGTGAACACCCAGAGGGTTCGATACTGCAGGCGAAAGTGTCGGCACGCCGGGGGCGGTGCCCATCCGGAGGCTGCTGGCAGGTACCGGGAGACTATTAATCCGTCGGTCCTGGGTTCGAATCCCAGCGCCCTCACCATCGAGTTTTGGCGGGATGCCTCACAAAACGGTCGGAGCGTGCGAGTCAAGACACGAGACAAAACTAACCTGTACAGCAAAAGTACAGCTTGCGACACGAGGTCGCACAAGATGAGTGATCCCATGAGCATCCAGATTAGTGCCTAGATCGGTCCCCACCTTCCACGGGCGTCGCTGGTAACGATGGGGTTCGAAGCTGGGAGGAAAGCCCAAGAGGAGTCCTAGCCATCAGGACGAGTCGGGCAAGGGGAAGACCGGAAGGGTGAACGGGAGTGAACCGCCGACGAGGCTTCGTCATTTTGGGTCGCCGGAAGCGATGGCTCACAGAGACGGCGATATTGGGCCAACCGGTCTCTCCGAAGGAGTCCGGGAGTGGTCAACGTCCGCAGAAGCGTTGACGAAGTCCGGGACAGCGCCCTGCGCGTACGGCTGAAGCGCGGCGTACACGACGAAGTTGAAGGGAACTGAGACTCCGTACAATCCGGCCAATCGAACAACGGTGCCGTTAAGCACGTCGAGTTCCATCCGCCGGCCAGCCGCGAGGTCATGGTAGAGCGAGCCCCGCGCCCAAGGTTCAAAGGATTGTGCCAGCGCAAAGCAGCGCTTGACTGCATCGTCGGTCAACGGGACCCCGCTGGCTTGTGCGACCAGAGCCGCCTCCTTCATGACTCCCTTGGTCAGCTCGCACCCTTCCGGTGAGGCCAGCACCGGCCCAATCGGCAGTCGGGTCAATGCGGTGACACCCCCGAAACCACAAATGAAAACGAACTTCTCCCAGATAGCGATCTGGATGTTGTCGTGAACCTGTGCCGGGATCCCAGCGGACTGGAGGGTCTGCAGAATCCTGCGGGTACGCAGGCTCCCTCCTCCTTCCATCTCGCCTAGCAGGATTTTGCCAGCGCCCCCGGTCTGCCTGATAGTGCCTGGCTCCGTGATCGATGCAGTGATGAACGCCACGCCTCCCAGCACATGATCCTTCCCAACGAATGGCGTCAAGCGCTCCGCTGCGTCGATACCGTTCTGGAGTGGGAGCACCACCGTTTCTGAAGCCATCAAGGGTTGAATGAGCTCGGCGGCGGCGTCTGTATCGTATCCCTTTACGCAGAACATCACGAGATCTACCGGCCCTATCTCGTGCGGATTGTCGGTGGCTTGGACGGGCAGGGTGAAGTCGCCCGCCAGCCCAGACTTGACGGTCAGTCCCCGAGACCGAAGGGTTTCCAGGTGCGCCCCACGCGCCAGCAAGCTCACATCGTTCCCCGCGCGAGCGAGAACTCCACCAAAGTAGCCGCCTGTCCCGCCGGCACCGATTACGGCGATCCGCATACCTGTCCTCCACTACCCTCCGTCAGTTGTTGTCGACATTGACCCTGAAATCACCGCCACGGGTTGCGGGTTCTCATTCACATGCAGCGAGAACACGTCCGGCCGGGCGTAGTGACCCGCGACGTCGAAGTCGAACTTGCCGCGCGCGATCTCTGCCGGATCGAGTTTCGCCATTAGAATGTTTTCGCCCTCAAAATCTGGCCCTGCGATGACTCGCCCTAGTGGATCGACAATGCAGCTGCCGCCGCGACACACCACAAAGTCCGGATCATCGCCCCACTCTGCTTCGTAGTCCAATGGGTAGTCCGATCGTTTGCAGAACTGATTGCAGGAGAGGACGAAGCAGCGCCCCTCCAGTGCTATGTGTTGGACCGTCGCGATCCACGTGTCGCGTGCATCGGCCGTCGGTGCGCAATACAGCTCGATGCCCTTGGCGTACATCGCCATGCGTAACATCGGAATGTAGTTCTCCCAGCAGATGACTGCGCCGAGACGGCCAAGAGCGGTGTCAAAGACGGGTAAGGTCGAGCCGTCGCCGAAACCCCAAACAAGACGTTCAGAGGCTGTAGGCATCACCTTTCTGTGTTTGCCCAGGTATCGTCCGTCAGGAGCGAAGAACAGAACGGTGCAGTACAACGTGCCGCGCTCACGTTCAACGACCCCAATGACAAGATGTATACCCTGATCCCGAGCGATCCTGGCCAAGTGGTCGACTTCACCTCCCGGAACATCGATGGCGCTGTCCCAGTACCTCCTGAACTGCTCGCGTCCGGCCGACGTGCGATTACCTATCACGGCTCCAAATGCCGCACCGCGAGGGTAAGCCGATACGAACGCTTCCGGGAAGACGACTAGGTCGGCTGCCTCATTGGCAGCCTGGCTTGCTAAGCTCTCGACTTTCTCTAACGTGCGCGGTGTATCAAAGGCTATAGGCGCGGCTTGCACGACGGCGGCATAAACGACGCTTTCCACTGGGACTGACGGCGCCTCCTGTTCAATTCGGCCGCATCAGTGGCGACATCCAAAGATAGACAGGACCATGTCCTCTTGGAACATGATCGATCCATCCACCGAAGCCGATCCCACAGTGGAACCCCGAGTTCCATGGGCGTCGCGTCCGACTTGGCCAAGCGAGGCCCGTTGTGCTGCAATTGGTACTGCTAAACCGCGAATCTTCGAGTGTCTGGCAACATCCAGGATTCCAAGCAACCGGCGTAGATACGCCATATGTGGACAGCGGGGGAGGACCCAAGATGGCCCTCACTGCTTCTTTTAATCCGTCGGTCCTGGGTTCGAATCCCAGCGCCCTCACCAGAGTTCTGCCAGTCCAAACCGTTCGCGATCTTCAGTTTTGGGCCACGGCGGCCCGCGGCGATTCGTATTTACCATGTGCATGGAGGACCATGGAATGACGCGGGAACAGGCGATCGACGGCTATGTGGCCATGTGGAACGCAATGGATGGCGCCGGGCGACGGGCCGCAGCCGAGAACGCCCTCGCGGAGGATGTCAACGTCCAGTACGCGAGCTTCGAGGCGAGGAATCTCGACGAGCTCGTCGCAGCCGCCGAAAGCTACCGGCAAGACCAACCACATTTTCACATCGAGCGCCTCGGTCCCGCCCAGTCTCACCGGGACTGGGCGCGATTTGCCTGGCGGCTAACTCTGGATAATGGGGCGTCCCACGAGGGACAGACGATCGTCCAGTTTGGCGAGGATGGCCAGCTCAAACAGGTTGCCGGGTTCCGCGAGCCGCTGGAAGGTTGAGCCCCAGATCGGAGTAATAATCGACATGACCTCGCACGACAAGATTCGTGATTTCGCAGTGAGGTACACGGCGGCTTGGTGCAGCGGGAAGCCCGAAACGGTGGCCGCGCACTATGCGCCCGATGGCCGGCTGACGATCAACGACGGAGAACCGGCCAAGGGCCGCGAAGCGATCACGGAGGTGGCCCGGTCCTTCATGTCGGCGTTTCCCGATATGCGCGTGTTGATGGACGACATCGTGGCCGGCGATGACGGCATCAGATACCACTGGACTCTCATCGGGACAAACGCGGGGCCAGGAGGCAAGGGTAAGCGCGTGCACATTCAAGGCTTTGAGGACTGGACTCTCGCAGACGACGGGTTGATCGCCAGGTCAGAAGGACACTTTGACCAGGCTGAGTACGACCGGCAGTTGGAGCACGGAGTGCACGGATCAGGGGACGCCTAAAGGACCCGACAGCCCACGCCCGAAATGCGTCGATGGCTTGGAATGCGCTGCCAATGTGGGAAGGCGACGAGTCGGCGAAGCGTCGCCGCCGCATCGTCAGGTGAGTTAGAAACGGATACTCCTGGCGAGGAACAAGGTCAGACGCAGTCGAGGAGCAGACAGGGTCAGCCCATCGCGCACATCGTTGAGCGGCTGACCGGAATCGGAGGTTGGAGGTCAGCACGGCATCAGGCGGCACAGAGGCGAGTCTTTTGGACGCACTCTCCTGGAGCCTTCCGACGGGCACCGTTACCTTGTTGTTCACGGACATAGAGGGCAGCACTCGGCGCTGGGAGGCTGACTCCGAAACCATGTCTGCCATCATACGGCGCCATGACGAGATTCTGCGGTCGGCTGTCCAGAGCCTCGGAGGAAGTGTCTTCAAGATGGTGGGCGATGCCTGTTGCGCTGCCTTCTCCACCGCGCCGGATGCGGTGAAGGCGGCCGCCGCCGCTCAGCTGGCCATTGATTCCGAGCCCTGGCCGGATGGTTATGCGGTAAAGGTGCGGATGGCCCTGCACACAGGAGCGTGTGAGGAGCGGGACGGTGATTACTTTGGTCAGCCTGTCAACCGGGTGGCGAGATTGCTGTCGGCCGGCCACGGTGGCCAGGTGTTGCTGTCCGCGGCAACGCAGGAGCTGGTCAGGGACAAGCTGCCGGAAGGGGTCACGTTGGTTGACCTGGGCGATCACCGGCTGAAGGATTTGATCAGACCCGAGCACGTTTTCCAGGCGACGATCGCAGGTCTCGACGCCGACTTCCCGACGCTGCGGAGCTTGGGTGCACGGCCAACCAACCTCCCGATACAGGCGACTCCGTTCATTGGACGGGAGAAGGAGGTGGCCGAGGTCTGTGAGTTGTTGAGACAGTCCGAGGCAAGGCTGGTCACGCTCACCGGACCGGCGGGGACGGGTAAGACCAGGCTGAGCCTGCAGGCGGGCGCCGACCTCTTGGACGACTTCGCCGATGGCGTGTTCTTTGTATCGCTCGCGCCGATCTCAGATGCCGGCCTCGTGATTCCAACCATGGCCGCCACGCTGCATCTGAGGGAGTCCGGAGGGACGCCACTTGTCGACGTGATTGCGAGTTATCTCCAGCAGAAGGAGATGCTCCTGATCCTCGACAACTTCGAGCACGTGACCGAAGCCGCGGAGGCCGTGGGAGAGGTGTCGCGGCAAGCACCCGGCGTAAAGATGCTGGTCACGAGTCGAACGCCGTTGCAGCTCTACGGGGAGCGTAGGTACGCGGTGCCGGCAATGACGGTGCCGGACGGCAAGAACCTGCCACCATTGGACCACCTGTCGCACTACGAGTCGGTGGCGCTGTTCATTCAGCGAGCCAAAGAGGTGAAGCAGGACTTCGCCGTAACCAATGAGACCGCGCCGGCCCTGGCCGAGATCTGCGCCCGGCTGGATGGGCTGCCGCTGGCGATCGAGCTGGCTGCGGCACGGGTGAGCATGCTTCCGTTGCCGGCCATTCTGGATCGGCTGAGCAACCGATTGAAGCTGCTGACCACCGGAGCAAAGGACCTCCCCGCGAGACAGCGAACGCTGCGTGGCGCGATTGAATGGAGCTACGACCTGCTCAGCGAGCCGGATCAGCGGCTGTTTGGGCGGCTGAGCATTTTCGTGGACGGCTGGACGCTAGATGCCGCAGACGCCGTCTGCAATGAGGAAGGCGACATCGACGTTTTCGAGGGCACCGCGTCTCTGGTGGAGAAGAACCTCGTCAGGGCGGTTGATGGCGCTCAGCCGAGATTCAGTCTGCTGCAAACGATGCAAGAGTTCGGTAGAGATCAGGCCGCGGCCGAGCTGCCCGTTCTTCGCGCACGGCACGCGGAATACTTCCTCACCCTGGCTGATGCGAACTACAGGCGACGGCGAGAGGAAGGACCGCAAGTCGCATTGGAATTGGCGCCCGACTTTCATAACCTGACGAGCGCGGTTACGTACCTCCTCGAAGTGAACAGGCGGCCGGAGGCGAGTCGGGTGGTTGGGAGTATGTACCCCAATTTCCTGGCCCGGGGCGCATACGGAGGGGCACGTGAGGCGATCGAACAGGTGCTGCCGGCGCCGGGCAGTGAGACGGTGGACGATATCCCCGCTCTCACTTACCTGGGCAGGCTCTCATCCGTTGGCGTCATCGTATCCTTCGAGCGAGCGGCTGCCGCGCTCGAGGCCGCGCTTCGTCTCGCTCGTGAAGCCGGCGACGCATACCAGCTGGCAACCTGTCTCCATGCAATGTCCGTGGCGCGGGCGTCGTACGGCAAAGTCGATGAAGGCGAACGGTGTCTGCTCGAGAGTCTGGAGTTGTGTGAGCGATTTGGGTTTCGCTCGCTGGGCGCCACTGTGCGCTACGACCTGTCGTGCATCGCGTTCCAACGGGGCCAGTTTGACGAATCAATCAAGATGCGACGGTCGACTGCCGAGGAGGCGCGCGGTGCAGGAGACTACGGATTGTGCCTCCGGGTTATGAGTGACCTTACCGGGGCCTACCTCTACGCAGGTGACGCCCTAGCGGCAACCGAGGCCGGCCATGAGGCGCTTGGCGTCGCGGCAGAGCTTGCCGCCGCCAATCAACTAACCCACGTCGGTTGGCCGGTGTACATCGAAATGTACCTGGGCCTGGCTGAGTGCTTTCTCGGGGAATTCGCGACCGGCATGAACCGGCTCAGGACGTCCCTGAGAGAGCATCAGCGGTTGAACATCGATCTCGGCTCGCTGCTGTCGTGCCAGTGCATCGCGATGGCCCTCGCGAAATCTGGCGCCCTGGCAGACGCGGCGAGGATCTGGTCCGGTTGCGCGACATGGGTCGCGGAAGCCGGCTTGAGAGCGGCGCAAGGTGATGTACTCCTCAATGAGCGCGAACTCGAGGCCGCCCGAACGCAGTCCGAGAGTGACGCTTGGCAACGCTCGTGGGATGAAGGCTCCGCACTGACTCCCGAGGCCGTGGTTGCCTTTGCGTTGAATGCCAGCATCGAACAACCTGATCGAATGGCGCATGTCTCCAGCCCCCGAGGCGACAAGGGGTGAAGGTGGCTGCTGGCCATATCCAGCCAAAGCCGCTCTCGTCCCCGAGTAGGAGTCGAAGTCCCTGAGTGCTGCGGCATCGCATTGATCGGACAGACAGACGTCTCGGCAGCCCCACTTGTACTGCAACTCGTACTGCAAAAGTGCCGATCTGCGGGGCGTCCAGCTGCGTCTAGTGAGCCATGCATGTGGGTGAAATCCGCGGAAACACGCCACTCCTGGACATTCGTGGATGCTGCCAGAAGCCATACATGCGTCCTTTTAATCCGTCGGTCCTGGGTTCGAATCCCTGGGCCCTCACCATCGAGTTTGGCGGTGTGCCTCCCAAAACGAGCGGAGCGTGCGAATCGAGACACGAGACGAAACTAACCTGTACAGCAAGAGTACAGCAAAACGACCCAGATTCCAATCCTCAGCGGCGCATGAGAAAGACCGCTCGTGGACCACTGGGTAATGATTCCGGGCCAGGAACACTAGGTCCATCGACCCATTTCTGCGAGACGAACGTCGGATTCTGGAGCGCCGAATTGACTTCCGACCCAAATCGCTGGGCCGGGATTACATGGCCAGATCGGAGTGGGTTTCGGTAATGCCGACTGACCTCGAGGACGAAGCCAGCCAAATCCAAGACAGCGTTAAGGTCGATCTCGATACTCGTCCGGTCCAACGTATAACGGTCGACATCCAAGTTCGGACGCTGCTGAAGATTCTTGCCGTGCTCTTCGCGGTGTACCTCGTCACTCGGCTCTGGAGCCTCATCGTATTGGTCGGCATCGCTGTGATGCTGTCCGCCGCCCTCTCGCCCTATCTCGGCTGGTTGGAGCGCCGAGGATTGAGCCGGGCCTGGGCACTGACAGCCGTGACGATCTCGCTCTTTGTCACCCTGGTCGCGCTGCTCGTGCTGATTGTCCCAGGCCTCGTGACGCAGACGCGGGACCTTCTCCACCAGAGCAACCATTACATTGCGGAGCTTCAATCGCTTCTCAGCCGGCACGGTATTCACGTTGGCTTAAAGAAGTCCCTCAGGTCTCTTCCCCACGTCATACGGGGTCAGGACAAATTCTTCGTCCGGCTCGCGCTGACGGTTTTTGACAGTGCCATAGCCCTCGTCACGATCGTTGTGCTGACCCTCTACCTATTGGTCGATCAGGACAGGATTAGACTCTTCTTTGTCGGGATGTTTCCGACCGAGCGACGAGTTGGAGTTCTCCGGATCCTCGCAGAGCTCCGTCGTCAGGTTGGAGGATACGTTCGGGGCCAGTTGATCACCTCCGGCCTGGCCGTCGTGTTCTCCGCCCTGGTCATGTTCGCGGCGGGTGTTCCGCATTTCCTCACGCTGGCCATGTTCGTCGGTATCGCTGATTTCATCCCGATGTTTGGGGGACTGATCGGCACAGTTCCCGCGGTCCTGATTGCACTGACGATTTCCCCCATCCGAGCAGTCATCGTCCTGGGCGGCTTTCTCTGTTATCAACAGCTCGAAAACCACGTTATCGTCCCTCGGGTGTACGCGAACACGCTCAAGGTGTCACCACTCGTGGCCTTGGTTGGGCTGCTGCTGGGAGCGAAGCTGCTCGGTATTTTGGGGATGCTCATTGCTCTCCCCCTGGTGGCCGCTCTTCCGGTCATGCTCGAATTCAGCGGCATCCGATTGCCCACCATTGGTGATCCGCCTCCGGCTTCTCCCCATGCCGCGGACGACATTGCCTCTACAGCAAAGGGCTGAGAACTGGGGGCTTTGCGATGAACTGGAAAACACTGCCGATGTTCGAGTCGATCGAGGATCTGTTCGTTCCGAGCCACCAAGACCGACTTGAACAGCGCGTCCCACACCGACCAGTTCGATCCATGGCTCTCCAAGGATCTGGATGCTCGTCCTGGAAGGTGTTCAGCAACCCGAGCAAGCATGCCATCTCAATATGTTTCAATCGGTACAATAGCCGCGCACTGGAACGGACACATGTGGTTGCTGGTTCCTGCAGATTACATCAGGAATGGAACATATCTAACGGGAGTCGTGGGCGTCTTGGTTATGGCTTGATCGAGCACTACCGAACCGGGTAGAACGCAGGTTTCGGTAGGCAACGAGGCGGTACTCGAAACCTCGAATCGGGCGATGCTCACGCTTCGAGGTCAGGGAGCGATCGTTCAGGAACGCGCCCACGGTGTTCCACTGCTCGGTCCAGTATCGGAACGGCAATTGGTGCAGCGAGCACGGGTGGCTCACTACCACCCGGCCGGTGCGAGTGAGCGGAAGCATCCCCCCGATTCACCGTTAGGACGAGCGTCCAAGAATCCGTATAGACTGTATGGGCGCGGGGCCGGGCGGTTCGCCTGCGCGTGCCATGGGGCCAGAAACCGTTGGAGATCACGTACCTCGGGCATTCCTGCTTCCGCATTCGCGGGCGCGAAGCGAGCATCGTCACTGATCCCTTCTCCCCCAAATACGGAATCAACATGGGCCGGCCGACGGCTTCTATCGTCACCGTCAGCCACGGCGACGAGCATCACTCGTTCGCCGGCGGTGTCAACGGCGAGCCCTTCGTCGTCGACGGCCCGGGCGAGTACGAGATCGCGGACGTTCTGATCAGCGGCGTTCGCACCGGGAAGCCCATCATGGCCGGATCGAACGGCGCGAATGGCGCCCCGCACAAGCGCAACACGGCATACGTGATGGAGGTCGACGGTCTCCGGATCTGTCACCTCGGCGATCTGTCCGAGACGCTCAGCGACGAGCAGATCGAGCATCTGGGCACGGTGGACGTGGCCATGGTCCCGGTTGGTGGCGGCCACGTGATCGGACCCACGAAGGCCGCCGAGGTGGTGAGTCAGCTCGAGCCGAATCTCGTGATTCCCATGCACTACCGGATTGCGGGCACGAAGTCGGAGGAGCTGGAGCCGGTGGAGCGATTCATGCGCGAAATGGGCTCAAAGTCGGTCGAGGCGGTGCCGAAGGTGAGCCTCGGCGCCAAGGGTGGGCTGCCCACAGACATGCAGGTCGTGGTCATGGAACACAAGAGGTAGGTGGAGTGAGCTCGGAGACCAAGTACATCTTTGTGACCGGGGGCGTTGTCAGCTCGCTCGGAAAGGGCATCACGGCGGCCTCCATCGGTCGCGTGCTCAAGAGCCGGGGGATCGAGGTCTCGATTCAGAAGCTCGACCCCTACATCAACGTCGATCCCGGCACCATGGCGCCCAACCAGCACGGCGAGGTGTTCGTCACCGAGGACGGCGCCGAGACCGACTTGGATCTGGGGCATTACGAGCGCTTCATCGACGAGAATCTGTCCCGCAACAGCAACGTCACCACCGGGCAGATCTACGCCAGCGTCATCGCCAAGGAGCGGCGGGGCGAGTACCTGGGCGGCACCATTCAGGTCATTCCCCATATCACCGACGAGATGAAGGAGCGGATCACCCGGGTGGCCAAGCAGAGCAACGCCCACGTGGTGATCGTGGAGGTCGGCGGCACCGTCGGCGACATCGAGGGCCTGCCGTTTCTGGAAGCCATACGCCAGATGCGCAAGGACGTCGGCCGCAACAACGTGCTCTACATTCATGTCACCCTGCTGCCCCACATCGGGGCGACCGACGAGCTGAAGACCAAGCCAACCCAGCACAGCGTCAACGAGCTGCGGCGCATCGGTATCCAGCCGGACATCCTCATTTGCCGGGCCGACTACGAGGTCACGGCGGGACTTCGCGAGAAGATCGCGTTGTTTGGGGATGTGCGTGAGGACGCGGTTATCCCCCTGGCGACCTGCGAGACGATCTATGAGGTGCCGCTCGTGCTGGAGCGAGCCGGTCTGGGGCGGCTGATCGTCGACGAGCTGGGCCTCGGCGATGACGTCAAAAGTGGCGTGCCGGATCTGGGCGCCTGGGAACGGCTTGTGAGTCAGATCAAGCAGAAGAAGCCGGTCGTTCGCGTGGGCCTGGTGGGCAAGTACGTCAAGAGCCCCGACGCATACATCAGCATTGTCGAGGCCCTCCGTCACGCCGGACTGCAGCAGGGCGTCGACGTGGCCATCGATCGCATCGACTCGGAGGAGCTGGAGCAGGACTCGAACGCGGAGCAGCTCCTAAGGCCGTTGAGCGGCATCGTCGTCGGTCCCGGATTCGGACCGCGCGGAGTTGAGGGAAAGATCCGTGCGGCGCGCTATGCCCGGGAGAACCGCATTCCCTACCTGGGCCTCTGTCTGGGGATGCAGGTGGCGGTCATCGAGTTCGCGCGCCACGTGCTTCAGTCTCAGGAGCCCAACAGCACCGAGTTCGACGAGACCACCAACCATCCGGTGATCGACATCATGCCCGACCAGCGGGATGTGGCCGACAAGGGTGGAACCATGCGGCTGGGCGTCTGGCCCTGCCGGATCGTCAACGACACGCGCACCGCGGCCGCCTACGGCCAGCCCATCATTTACGAGCGTCATCGACACCGGTACGAGCTCAACAACGAGTACCGTGAGGCGCTCGTCAACGCGGGCATGGTGCTCAGCGGGCTCTCGCCGGATGGGCGGCTGGTGGAGATGGTGGAGCTGCGGGACCACCCGTGGTTCGTGGGGTCGCAATTCCACCCCGAGTTCAAGTCGCGCCTCGACCGCCCGCACCCGCTCTTCTGTGACTTCATCGGGGCGGCCTGCACCTCCCTCTTCGCCATGGAGTCGCCGGCCGTGGAGGCGATGGAGCGCGTCTTTGAGGGAGTCGAGCCGGCCGCCGCCTCTGCCTGACTCCCGACCAGTCTCCTCGGTGACGGATCAACGGAGGCCGCCGGCCGATCGCTTCGTCCAGGTCGTTCCCCTGACGCGGCTGGGTCCCGCCGGGTCGGCATATACCTACCGAATCCCCGATGACCTTCGAGGCCGGTTGACGATCGGTCAGCTCGTCCGGGTACCATTCCAGAGCCGGACGCTGGCCGGATTGGTGGTCGACGTCGCGGCAGACACCAGCCTGGATCGCGTCCGCGATGTCGCCGGGCTGGCGGAGGAGGACCTGGGCCTCCAGCCGCATCAGCTGGAGCTGGGCCGCTGGATTGCAGCTCACTATGCCGCGCCGCTGTCCGACGTGCTCGCGGCCATGATTCCTCCTCGCCTCCGGGCCCGCGTCGCCAAGCCGGTTGCGGCTCGTGCGGGCGGCACGGGTACGGATCTGCTGTCCCTATCCGACGAGGGCCGTGCGGCCCTGCAGAACGGCGGCATTCGGCGGGCTCCGGTTCGTCTTGCCGTTCTGGAATACCTGAGTCGATCCGGCCCGTCGCCGGAGACGGCCGTGGTGGCGGCCCTGGGGCGGGGGCGCGAACAGATCCGGGCGCTGCTGGACGCGGGCTTGCTTCGCCGAGAAGAGGCTGCCGGACTGGCTCGGGCCAGCGCTACCCTGGCCCCGCAGCTTTCTCAGGCGCAGCAGGAGGCGGTCGCCGCCGTCCGTGCGCGCCCGGGTTCGACCGTGTTCCTGCTGCACGGCGTCACCGGCAGCGGGAAGACCGAGGTCTACATGGCCATCATCGCGGATTGCCTGGCGCGGGGCGAAGGCGCCATCGTCATGGTGCCGGAGATCGCCCTCACGCCTCAGGCGGTCAAGCGATTCTCGGATCGGTTTCCGGGCCTCGTCGCCGTGCTTCATTCCTCCCTTTCGGAGGCCGACCGACAGGCCGAGTGGCAGAGCCTGAGGAGTGGGGAGAAGCAGATCGCGGTCGGTCCCCGGTCGGCGCTCTTCGCCCCACTGCCAAGGCCCGGAGTGGTGGTGGTGGATGAGGAGCACGATCCCTCCTACAAGCAGGGCGAGTCGCCGCGATACCACGCCCGCGACGCGGCCGTGCGGCTTGGCTCCATCCTCAACATTCCCGTGATCCTGGGGAGCGCCACTCCCGACGTTTCCACCTACTACCAGGCCCGGCGTGGTGGGTACGTCCTGCTCGAGCTACCGGACCGGCCGGTCTGGCCCCATTCCGGTCAGGTCCAGTCGGGGGAAGACGGCATCCGCTCCATGCCCCCCGTGGAGATCGTCGACCTGAGACAGGAGCTGAAGGCGGGCAATCGGAGCATCTTCAGCCGCGCCCTGCTGGACGCACTGCACGAGGTCTTCCGATCCCGTCACCAGGCCCTGCTCTTCCTCAACCGTCGCGGCTCCGCCACCGCGGTGGTGTGCCGTGATTGCGGGTACGTCGCGACCTGCGACCGCTGCGACATCCCACTGACGTACCATTCCTCCCGCGACCGTCTCATCTGCCACCGCTGCGATCGCCGGCTCTCACCTCCCGACTCCTGTCCTGCCTGCCACGGCACCCGAATCCGCTACCTGGGCGCCGGCACCCAGCGGGTTGTTGAGGAGGTGGAGCGGCTGATCCCGACGGCCCGGGTGCTGCGTTGGGATCGAGACGTGACCGGACGACGTGGGGCCCACGAGCGCATCGCCGCGACCTTCGACCGGCATGACGCCGACATCTTGGTGGGCACGCAGATGATCACCAAGGGGCTTGACTTCCCGCTCGTCACGCTCGTGGGCGTGGTGCTCGCCGACGTCGGCCTGCATCTGCCCGACTTTCGAGCCGGCGAGCGCACCTTTCAGCTCATTACCCAGGTCGCCGGTCGCGCCGGCAGGTCGCATCTCGCCAGCCGCGTCATCGTGCAGGCCTACACGCCGCATCACTACGCGCTGCAGGCGGCCATGAACCATGACTACTGGTCCTTCTACCGCCAGGAGATGACGTTCCGCCACGAGTCCGGATATCCCCCCTTCACTCGCATGGCCCGGATCATCCTGCGCGATCGCCGGCTCGACCGGCTCACCGAGCGAGCCCAAGATCTGGCCGCGGCGTTAACCCGGTCCATCGCGGACCGCGGCCTCGACCTCGAGGTCATGGGCCCGGCGCCCGCCTTCGTGGCGAGAGTGAACGAGGTCCACCAGTGGCATCTCATCATCCGTGGGCTGCCCCTCGAATCGGTTCTGGACGTTGTTCCTTCCGAGGCGGCCATTGACGTCGATCCGGTCGATCTCCTGTAGGACCGCAATGGTCCTAACAGCCGGCTCCGGCGGGCTTCGAGTCGGGAGGCACCGTGCTAGAATCCGGCGCATTTCGGCCGCGTGAGGGCCGCGCTCTCGCGCCGCCTACCCTTTCGAGGCCTGGAAACGTGGGGCGCCGGATACGTCAAGATTCGGCCGGCGGTGTGGTCGTTGATGGAGACCGCCGTGCGCCTGCCATTCTGTTGATCAAGCCACAGGGTCGGAATCGCTGGCAGCTTCCCAAGGGCACCATCGACGCCGGTGAGGGAGCGGCCGAAGCGGCCGTTCGCGAGGTCCGTGAAGAAGGAGGCGTCGATGCGACCGTCATTGCCCCGCTGGCGCCGATCACGTTCTTCTATCAAATGCACGGCCGGCGTTTTCTGAAGCAGGTCGAGTTCTTCCTCATGCAGTACCGCTCGGGCTCCCCGACCGAACATGACAGTGAGGTCGACGATGCGCAGTGGTATCCACTTCCCGAAGCGCTCGAGCGTCTGACATTCGAATCGGAGCGCGAGGTGGTTCGCGAAGCGATGGCGCGGCTTGCCGGAGCACCGGCGCCCGTGGCCTCCTAGCGGTCCATCATGGCCATTCTTCCTCCCTACGACCCCAATCTCAAGCCCGGCGGGCCCGATCTCGACCCCACCGGTCGAGCCGCTCCCGAGCCCGACGTGCGCTACGTCACGAGCGAGGAGGCCGCGCCCGAGGACCGTCTCACTTACCTCGACCGCATGGCGCTCATGGCGGGCATCGGCTGCGCCCAGTTCCTGCGACTCATGATCATCTTCGCCGCGTTCGGGATTTTGTTCCTGGTGATCTTCCTCGTGAGCCATCTCTGAGATGGAGATGAAGCCCGACCTCGAGCGAGCAACCCGGGCACCCTGAGCATCGAGCGCTGCTGGCCGTCACCCGACCGGCGGTAGCGGTGAAGGTGCCGTCGTAGGCCGAGGGCGTAATGCCGGAGACGCTAGAGTCGGGCCGTCACCCAGGTTCGCCCGCCATCTGTCGTCCGAACCGCACGTCCCTTGGCCCGCCCAGACCAACGGCGACGCAGCGAAACCGAGTCCAACACGACACACCCAGGAGCTCGCCCACGTTCCTATGCATCCTCCCGCCTTGCCACGTGCGGCCACCATTTCGGCTATAGGCGGCAAAGCCATGAACGAAGCCATGCCTTCCCGTCTGCCCTCCACCCACAACAACGCAGTCGCCTCCCCGGTGGCACGAGATGTCCTGTGTATTGATGTTGCGGAACATGCGCCGGTACTTCCAACGCCCGCCTTCGCGGCGGCTTATGACAATACCCTCGGACGCAAGGCCGACGCAACGCAGCCGAGCCCAGCAGGACACGGAAGGGACGAACTGGGTTCCTGCTTCGAGGAGCCTCGGCCGCCAGCGTTGTCCTGCGCTCGTCGTCACCAGAACTGCTCCGCGCCCCTTGCCGTCCCCGGACGCGACGCAGGCCACCTTGCCGACGCAGGCTAAGCCCGCGAGCTGAACGATCCACCCGGGAGGCCGCTTCTCCAGCCAAGTCCGCCCACCATCGTGCGTGAACGTGACTACTGGCGGTAGCCGGCCCCGCCGTATCTCGCCAACTCCGACGCACTCGCGGCCCGATGGGCACGTGACAGTTGCGAGGTATGCCGGTCCTGGTGGCGGCAATCGTGAGACCCATCTTCGACCCCCATTTCGAGTCGCGATGACGACGCCGCCCTCTCCCACGGCCATGCACCGCTTGTGGCCCGAGCACGAGACGCTCATTAGCTCCGAGAAGCGGGCTCCCTTGACCTTCAACAGCGGCATCGGTCGGACCTGCCACTTCATACCGCCGTCCCGGCTCACCAGAATCCCGGGCCCCCCGACCGCCACGCAGAGCCGGGAGCCCGGACAGGACACGGCGTTCAGCTCGCTCGACGGGTCCGAGGCCCAGCTTCGCACGCCGGGTGCGGACGCGGTGAGGCACAGCGCCGCCACCACCGCCGCAACTGATAAGACTTGCATCCGGCCGTTTGTCATCCTAGCTCATTCCTTTCGTGTTGTAGTGCGCGGCCTTGACCCCCGACTTCGCAATCTGCCAGCAGGGATCGCGGCGGCCGTGATACTCGCACGCTGGAATGCTAGCGTTGTGCTTGACGCCTCGACCGTCGTGGGAAATGATCCTGTCGGTGTGCCAAGGCCACAGTGGAGTTTTGCCGTGCTTCGGCCAGTACTTCCGCAAGGAGTAAGCGCAGGGCCGCGTTCTTACCAGGGTTTTTCCAGTTGTGGTTCTTGGGCACCCTGCCCTTGCAGCTTCTCCATCTCTCGCAGGATCTGGATGATCTTCTCGACACTGTACGGCTTCGCTGCCGCCATACCACCTCCAACTGGTCTTACTGAAGTTCTCAAACCACGAGACTCAAAGTGGACCAGTTTTTGGGGGGACGGACACC
>JAJPKF010000023.1 GCA_021323865.1 Pseudomonadota bacterium
CGACGCCCAATCTCTCCTGGTCCACTCCCGATCCCATCACCTACGGCACGGCTCTCGACTCCACCCAGCTCGACGCCACCGCCGATGTGCCCGGCACCTTCTCATACGATCCCGGGGCCGGAACGGTGCCCGATCAGGGCCAGGACACACTTACCGCGACCTTTACGCCCAGTGATGCCACGGATTACGTCAGTGGCGGCCAGATACAGACCACCCTGACGGTGAATCCGCCCTCGGGCGGCGCCCGTCCGCGTCGACTCGCGGTTCACTCGGCTGCTGCCGGCAATGGTGGGGAGCGGCTTCTGGGTGTTCTGGGCCTCCGCCCCTGGTGGTCGCATGGCTCGGCCATTCGGAGCTGGCCCGGCACACGGGGTTCGCACTTGACTCGGACCAGCCACTTCATCCGGACAAGGCGAGGAACGCCGGATGGATCAGCCCTCAATGCGCGGGCCTACCGCGTAGAGCTGGCCATGCTCTTTATCAACGGCGCCTTCTCGACAGGTTAGCCGCCGTCCCGACGGAGCTGCTTGCGCCCCGGGCCTGCGACTGAAGTGGTTTCCCCCTACCTGAGGGTGAGTGCCTGCTCCAACTGTGCCTGCCGCAGAGACATGGTCAGATCGCCTCGGGTTCGTTCCAGCACGCCACGCACCAGGTCGGTCGTGCGGCGGAGCCCTCCGGTGAGGGCGTCCGGGAAATCGACGGTGATGAGGGCCGTATAGATGTCGTCCATGATCGCGAGGGCCCGCTCCCCATCGGCGTGTCTCTCGGCGCCGCCGTGGCGAATGACATCGAGGACATAGCGGCGCATCTCGCTCGCCGCCTCTCCAAGTCCATTGAGATAGGGACCTAGCTCTACGTTGAGCTCATCGGGAGCGGGTGGTGGTCGACCCGCAATCAGAGCCGACACCAGCGACGCTTCGGCATACTCCTTCTGGGCATCCTGAACGTACCCCGACCAATAGAGGTCCGGATATGAACAAAGGTCCTCCCGAATCTGACGCACGATCTCCGAGCCGTGCTCGAGAAGCTGTCCCGCCTCCTCGGCATCTCCCCTATGCAATGCGCGAATAGCGAGGGCAGCTTGCCGGATCAGCTTTCGTGTATCGAGGAGGGCCTTGTCGCGAGCGGCATTCTTGCGCTCCAGCTCGTCGGCCAAATGGCCCACGATTTCGTGGATTCGAGAGACCATGCCATCATGTTATATGAGTCGATCCGGCGCCCCGCGGCGGCTTCGGGCCGCCATGCTGGGCGCCGCAACCGCCCTGCTGACCATTCTCCTCATTGGGTGGGGGCCCGAGCTGCGCGAACCCGGCATGGGATGGCAGCTCACCTCGACGCAGGCGGGAAGGCTCTCGCTCGACACGGTACCCTCGATACCTGCACCCATCGTGCAGCTGACGGACGGCGCCAGCGGACGGGTGCTCGCCGCGCGATCACCGTCGACCCGTCACGCGATCGGCAGCATCACCAAGCTGATGACCGCCATGCTCGCGGTGAACCGGCTGAAGCTGAACCGAGTGGTGACGGTCAGCTCTAAGGCGGCGTCAGAACCAGGATCAACAATGTGGCTCGTTGCCGGAGACCGGCTCTCGGTTCGCGCGCTCCTATACGGGATGCTCATCCCTTCTGGAAATGACGCCGCCGAAGAGCTCGCGCAGACGATGATGGGAACCGATTCTCGCTTTGCCGCCCTCATGAACCGCCAAGCAAAGGCTTATCGTCTGCGCTGCTCCCATTACGTGACCGCCTTTGGATTGGACGCGCCTCATCAGTACTCCTGTGCTCGAGATGTCACTACGATGGCTCGCTTTGTGTTGGGCAATCGTCTGCTGGCACGTATCGTGGGCACTCGACACGCGGTTGTTCATGGAGCCCAAAAGGGCCGAACCTTCGATCTCGTAACCACCAACCTGCTGCTGAACTGGTATCGGGGCGCCATCGGGGTAAAGACGGGAACAACGGATCAGGCGGGTGGGTGCGTGGTCGCAGCGGCGCGTCGAGGTGGTCATGTCATCCTTGCGGTGGTGCTGGGAGCGGGCGACTATGACCGCTTTCAGGATGCCGCCAGATTGCTTGACTTTGCATTTCATGACTACGTCTGGCCTGGTTCGGACTGGAACCGGTGGTCAACGGCCTCGCTCATCCGTCGCATCCGGGTGCGGCCCGGACCCATTCCCGGCTGGGAAGCCCCGTGGCTAACGATCGGGCGGCGCGGTCTCGTTTCGGCTCCCTTCGACCCCCGCTGAGGAATGGCCGAGCGCCTTCAGAAACTCCTCTCCCGAGCCGGAGTCAGTAGCCGCCGCCAGGCCGAGGAGCTGATCCGGGCGGGGCGAGTTACTGTGAACGGCGAGCCGGCCAGCATCGGTCAGATTGTCGACTCGACCGGAGCCGGCGTGATCGTGGACGGAAGACCACTGCGGCTCGAGCAACGCCGATACCTAGCGCTCAACAAGCCGAGAGGTGTGGTTACGACGACGACGTCAACTCGTGGTGAAGACACAGTCGTCGGGCTCATTTCGGCACGCGAGCGGCTGTACCCTGTGGGACGGCTGGATAAAGACACAGCGGGACTTCTCTTGCTGACCAACGACGGAGAGTGGGCGAACCTCATCATGCACCCGCGAAACGAGATCGAGAAGGAGTACCGAGTCCTTGTGCGGGGTGGCGTCACGACCCGAGACATGGCCTGTCTGAGGGCCGGGACTGTGGTGGAAGGCAGACTCTCGATTCCCAAGTCGGTCGTACCGGTGGGAAACGAGGGCGGGAATACGTGGTTGACAGTTGTGCTCACGCAGGGCAGAAAGCGAGAGATCCGGCTGCTCTGCGCTGCCTGTGGGCATCCGGTGGTATACCTTGAAAGAGTGCGCATCGGCCACGTCGAGCTGGGGACGCTCGCCCCGGGGCGCTTTCGTGACCTGAGCAAGAGGGAAGTGGAGCGCTTTCGTGCAGGCCCCGCAACCGATGAACGTGCGCGAGCGGGCTCAGGAGCTGCGGATTCAGGTGGCAGTCGACGGCCCGGCAGGGGCCGGCAAGTCGACCATCGGAGAAGCGATCGCCCGCCAGTTGGACATCCCCGTTCTCGACACGGGATTGATGTACAGGGAAGTCACCCGAGCCGTCCTCGAAGACGGCCTGGATCTGGCTGACGGCGACATTCTCGCCGGCCGTGCACGCCAGGTAGAGTTCGACCTGAAGGAGAAGAGCCATCTCTTCGCCGATGGCCGGATTCTCGCCGCCGCCGGGCTCCATCACACGGAAATCGACCGCAGGGTTTCGCAGGTGGCCGCGCATCCATCCGTCCGGCGGGTGCTCGTGGAGGCGCAGCGCCGTATCGCCGGTGCAGGTCCTATCGTCATGCTTGGTCGCGACATCGGCACGGTTGTACTTCCCAGCGCGGACGTGAAGCTCTTCGTGACCGCGACACCGGAAGCGCGAGCGGAGCGCCGACGGCGACAGCGCCAGCTCGAAGCATCCCCTGAGCCGGCACAGGCTGACTTCCTCGTCGATATTCAGGCTCGTGACGCCGAGGACAGCAATCGGCTGGCATCTCCGCTCAAACAGGCCACGGATGCCATCATCATCGTCACCACCGACCGGTCGGTGGAGGAGAGCGTTGAAGCGGCGTACGGCGCAGTAATCGACCGACTCGCGAAGGGCTGATACTCCACCATGGCCAAGCCACTCGTGGCCCTCGTGGGCAGGCCCAATGTGGGCAAGTCCCGCCTGTTCAACCGCCTCATCGGTGAACGGGCCGCCATCGTCGAGGATGTCCCGGGCACCACGCGGGATCGCATATACGGCGACTATGACTGGAACGGGCGAGACGTGGCGCTTGTCGACACGGGAGGACTGACAACCGGGGCCGCTGAGGATATCGCTGCGATGGCCATGGCGCAGGCACGGGTGGCGATCGAACAGGCCGACGTGATTGTCATGGTTGTGGATGTGCGCGACGGAGTCATACCCCTCGACCAGGACATTGCGCAGATCCTGCGGCAGAGCGGAAAGGCCGTGATTCTGGCTGCCAACAAGGCCGATAATCGGCAGCTCATGGAGGGCGGGATGGCGTTCTACGAACTGGGCCTTGGAGACCCGGTTCCGGTGAGCGCCGAGCGCGGTCTCGGGACGGGCGACCTCCTCGACCGGATTGACGCAGCTCTACCGGCCGTCACCAGCGCCGCCGAAGACGTCGAGGCCGTCCGCATCGCCTTCGTCGGACGGCCGAACGTTGGCAAGTCGTCGCTGGTCAACACGCTGGTGGGATCCGAGAGGACCATCGTTGCGCCAACCCCCGGCACGACCCGCGATGCCGTCGATACGGAGCTGCGCTTCAAGAAGCAGACCGTTGTTCTCGTGGACACGGCAGGGATTCGCCGCCGGGGCCGAATTGAACCCGGCATCGAGAAGTACAGTGTTCTACGCTCTCACCGAGCCATCGATCGAGCGGATGTAGCCGTACTCGCTCTGGATGCAACCGGCCCACCGGCCGCTCAGGACGCCCACATCGCCGGGTTCGTTGAGCGCGAGGGCAAGGGATTGGTCATCGCCGTGAATAAGTGGGACCTGGTGGAGAAGGGCGACCGCACCATGAGATTCCGCGAGGCCGAGCTGGCAGAGGCCTTCAAGTTTGTGGACTATGCGCCCGTGGTGTTCGTGTCCGCCTTGACCAAGCAGCGAGTCCCTCACATCTTGGACCTGGCCCTCAGCGTCGCCGGGGAACGGGCCAAGCGGGTGCCCACAGGCCGGCTCAACGATGTGGTGCAGCGCGCGCTGCTCGACTTTCAACCGCCTGCTCGGCAGGGCCGACGGCTTCAGTTCCGCTATGCCACCCAGGTGGCCGTCTGTCCTCCGGCGTTCGTTTGCTTCGTCAATGACGCCTCTCTGGTCCACTTCTCCTACGAGCGATTCCTGGTAAACCGCCTGCGGGACCAGTTCGGATTCATGGGGTCTCCCATTCGACTCCACTTCCGGTCGCGGACCGACCGTCACGATTCGCCCCGTTGATTGCATAGAATACACGCATGGGATGGGCCTGCCCGAGCTGCGGAGACCTGAATCGGGGAGAGGCGGCTCAGTGTGCTGAGTGCCGCACCGCCCGTGGCGCCCGCATCGCGTTTCGGCTGGAACCGCAGCCCATGAATCCCAACCTGATCTGGCTCGCCACTCTATTCGGGGGCACCCTTGCCGGTTACACAATCGCCCTCTGGAACCTGCGTCTGCTCAAGCCCCGACAGTTCGCACTTGCAGCCGTCATCTATGGGCTCATCGCTATAGGGGGCTGGCTACTCTCGGTTTACCTGTTGGCAGTTCTGACCGGTGACTATATCGGTCCGCTACTGCCCGCCTTCGGCCTGCTCTTCGCGCTCGCAGTAAGCTTTCTCTTGGTGAGTATTCCTTACAACCGCGACACCCTGGCCGTCCTCCAGTGGACCTGGTCGCATCCGCTTAAGAAGCTGGTCATCAAGGTCGGCAGGCGGCAGGGAGACGAATCCTCGCCCTCTCTTTCTCTCACCCCGATTCGGGTCGGCTACACAGCATTCGCGAAGGCCGAGGGTCAGCTCTTCGCCGAGGAGAATCGGGACCGACCGTTGACGGCCATTCCCATCATTCCGCCCCTGGTGCTGATCCTCAGCGCTGCCATCGGCTATCTGACACTCCTCCTCGCCAACCACTTCGTGTAGGAGGCCTCCAGGCCTCAGACCAGCTCATCGCCCTCGGACTTGAGGCGATCGACGACTGCCTTGACCTCCTGCGCCCGACCCGCAGGGCAGATCAACAGTGCGTCGTCGGTGTCGACGACGATGAAATCATTGAGCCCGATGGTCACGATCGTCTTGTCCGGGCGACCGTAGATCAACGTGTTGTGGGTGTCGATCTCCACGTGGTTGCCCCGAACCGCGTTCTCCCCCGAACTCGCCGTGAGCTCATCTCGCAGCACATCCCAAGCTCCGATGTCACTCCATCCCAACTCCAGGGGCATGACGGCGAATTCGGCCCCGCCCATCTTCTGAAAGAGACCGTAGTCAACGGATAGCCGCTCGATCCGGGGAAACTCGCGGCGAATGACCTCGTCAGCGCCAGGCCGGCCAAGGCTGCGTCCGATGACGTGGAGGCGCTCCGACGTTTCGGGAGCATGGCGCTCATACAGCTCGAGGATCTTGGCGGTCGTCCAGACGATGTAGCCGGTGTTCCAGAGGAAGCGGCCACTGCCGACGAACTGCTCGGCCGTTTCGAGATCCGGTTTCTCGATCTGGCGGACAAAGCCATATACATTGAAGCCGTCCACACGATCCAGCCGGTCGCCGATCTCGATATACCCGAGACCAGTGTTGGGATAGGTCGGCGGAACGTCGAGCTTGACCACCCATCCTCTTCCCACAGCCAGTTTGGCAGCCGCCCGAAGACCCTCGATAAACACTGACTCCTGACGAATGACGTGATCCGCCCCCCAGAGCGTGGCCACGGGTGTTCCGGGAAAACGGTGATCCAGCACCGTGACGGCGTAGCCGACTGCGGCGAGTGTGTCGCGCATCTCCGGCTCGGCAATGATGTTCTCCCGGGGGAGATCAGGCGCCTGCTCCAGCACCAGGCTTCCATACTGCTCCCCGGTCGATACGAAGACGCTCTCGATGCCGAAGCCATCGGCGAGGCGGCGGACCATGAGCTGAAACAGCGAATCCTCGCCGAGGAGCGGCTGGAACTGCTTCGGACGACTGCGGCGGCTCATGGGCCACAGCCGCGTGCCCGAGCCTCCACAGAACAACAGCAGCTTGAGATCAGAGACGTTGGTCATGCCCCATGGACCTCCCGACATGCGACGAACCCGGATTGATCCGGCGGCAAAGGAGAGGTGACGGGGGCACGACGAGTAGGTCTCACCGTCCCTCCGCCTCCTTCAGATCACTCTGAGCAGATCGGCTAGGTGCCGGACTGCCAGGATCTCATATACTCCTTCTGCTGCTCGGTCAGCGAATCGATCTTCAGACCCATGGATGCCAGCTTCAGGCGGGCCACATCCTTGTCGATCGCCTCGGGAACCCGGTACACCTGAGGCTCAAGCTTCGCGTGATTCTGGACCAGATACTCGACACAGAGGGACTGATCTGCAAAACTCATGTCCATCACGGCAGCGGGGTGGCCCTCGGCGGCGGACAGATTCAACAGGCGCCCATCGGCGAGCAGGTAGACCCGCTTGCCGTCCACCACAAACTCCTCCACAAACTCTCGCACCCTGCGACTGGTCTCTGACATGGAGCGCAGCGCCGCGATGTCGATCTCATCGTTGAAATGACCCGAATTCGCCACAATGGCGCCGTCCTTCAGAGATCGCAGGGTTTCGGCGTCCAGGACGTTGACATTGCCTGTAACGGTGATCAGGATGTCCGCGATCCGAGCAGCCTCCAGCATCGGCATGACCTCGAACCCATCCATGACCGCCTCGATAGCCCGGGTCGGATCAATTTCGGTCACGATGACGTGCGCGCCCAGACCCCGCGCACGAGTGGCGACGCCGCGTCCACACCATCCATAGCCGGCCACCACCATCCGCTTACCCGCGACGAGGACGTTGGTGGCTCGAATCAGACCGTCGATCGTGCTCTGGCCGGTGCCGTAGCGGTTGTCGAACAGATGCTTGGTATCCGCTTCATTGACCGCGATAACCGGGTAACGAAGCGCCTTGTCGAGCTCCATGCTGCGTAGCCGGATGACGCCCGTGGTGGTCTCTTCCGTGCCTCCGATGATGTTGGGGAGGAGATCGGGCCGGTCCTTGTGAAGCATGCTGACCAGATCGCATCCGTCATCCATGGTGATGTTGGGCTTGTGATCGAGGACGGCTGAGATATGCCGGTAATACGTCGCGTTGTCCTCGCCTTTGATGGCGTAGGTGGGGATGTCATACTCAGTGCTCAATGCCGCCGCCACGTCGTCCTGAGTGCTCAATGGGTTGGAGGCACAGAGATACACGTCCGCACCTCCAGCCTTTAGCGTCCGGGCAAGGTTGGCGGTCTCGGTGGTCACATGGAGGCAGGCACCGATCGTGAACCCCTCTAACGGCCGCTCGCGCTCGAAGCGCTCCCGGATGGCGGACAGCACCGGCATGGAGGTGTCGGCCCACTCAATTCGGAGCTTGCCGCCCTCGGCAAGAACCTCGTCCTTCACGTCTCCTCGAGCCAAAACGTCCTGCACGGCTAGGCTCCTCTCTGAACTGGAATTCGTTGTGACTGCTGCAGTGGCTCGATCGCGGTGATATCTCGGAGCCGCTCGTACCGTTCCTCAATGTGCCGCTCGCTTACCGATGAGAGACCGTCGATGGAAAAGTCTTCCACCGTGAAGCTGGCCATGACCGTACCGTAGGCAAGCGCCCGTCGAAGCACGTCTGCCTTTACCTCCTCTGCCCTGTCGAGATACCCTAGGAATCCGCCGGCGAAGCTGTCGCCGGCACCGGTGGTGTCCTTCACCTGTTCGCTCGGGAATGCCGGGATCGCCACATAGCCTCCGTCCGTGAACATCACCGATCCGTACTCTCCCCGCTTGATGACCACAGAGTGGGGACCCAATTCCCGGATGTAGCGGGCCGCCTCGTGGATGGGGTACACACCGGCGTACTCCCGCGCTTCCTCCTCATTCACGAGCACCACGTCAACATGCCTGATGACATCCGTAAGCGCTTCCCGCTTTCGGGCGATCCAGAAGTTCATGGTGTCCAGGGCAGTGAGGGTAGGCGCTCCGCACTGTTCAAGGACCATCAGCTGTAGCTCTGGATCGATGTTTCCGAGAAACAACGTTCTCGGTCGACGATAGCTAAGGGGCAGTTCCGGGTGGAAAGACTCGAACACGTTGAGCTGCGTGTCGAGCGTATGCGCCACGTTCATGTTCTGGTCGTAACTCCCCACCCACCGAAACGTTCTCCCCGGTCGCCGTTGGAGGCCGTCCAGATTGCACCCCCTGCCCTGGAGCAGTTCGATGTGCCTCTCGGGAAAGTCCTCCCCAACAACGCCGACCACGTTGACGCTGGTGAAGTTGCAGGCGGCGATCGAAAAGAACACCGCGGTCCCTCCGAGCGCGTCAGTCGCGTTCCCATGGGGCGTCTCCACTGTGTCCAATGCAATGGATCCGACTACCAGAGTACTCACATCAGCCTCAACGAGGTTAACCATCCTCCCGAATCGCGACCTCGACGGTATTGTCGGGATCGCCCTTCACGGGTCTGCCCATACGACCCATGTATTTTGCCAAAAGCGGCTCCAAGTCGGTGAGCGTTTCAGCAGGCACCAGGTCCAGCGGTGTGAGCAACGCCGACGCCAGAGAGTCTTGGCAGTGGCAGACCCCAATACTTGTCACCCTGGCGGAGACATTGGCAACGACGGAATGCGCCGTGTCAATGTTCTCTCGGAGCGTTTGTGCCACCATGTCGGACGTGACGGAATCATGGGTCGGGTGCCACACGTCGTAATCCGTCACCATGGCCAGGGTGGCGTAACAGAGCTCTGCCTCTCGAGCGAGTTTGGCTTCCGGGATCGCCGTCATGCCAATGATGCTGAAGCCGAGCTTCCGGTAAGCCTCCGACTCGGCCACGGTGGAGAATGCCGGTCCTTCAATGACCACGAGCGCGCCTCCCCAATGAACGGTCGCCGCCGTCGCCTGGGCCGAGCTGAAGAGCACTTGTGTGAGCGCCGGGCAGAAGGGGTTCCCGAACGCCACATGAGCCACCAAGCCTCGACCGAAGAAGCTTGCCGACCTGGCTCGTGTGCGGTCAAAAATCTGATCCGGAATGACGATATCTCGGGGCGCATAGTCCTCGCGCAAGCTCCCCACGGCGCTGACACTGAGGAGTTGAGACACTCCAAGCGATTTCAAGGCCCAAATATTCGCCCGGTAAGGGACTTCGGAAGGCAGTAGCGTGTGCCCGATGCCGTGGCGCGCGATGAAGGCCACGGGCACCGCGTCGACGGTGCCGACGGTGATCGGGCTGCTCGGAGCGCCAAAAGGCGTGGACACCTCGACTGTCTCGGCATTGTGCAGCTGCGGCATGGCGTAAAGGCCGCTGCCACCGATGACGCCGAGACGAGGCTCAAGCAACGGAAACCGCCTCGGAAACAAGGCCCGCAATGCTCTCTTCCCATGGTCGGCGGGCAACCCCGTTCTCGGTGATGATGCCGGCGATGAATCGGGCCGGCGTGACGTCGAAAGCAGGATGTCGAGCTTGCGCGCCGGCCGGCGCGACCTGAACTCCAGCGAACATCGTGATCTCCGAGGGGTCTCGCTCCTCTATCGGAATCTCGCTGCCGGCCCGACAGCGGGGATCGATGGTGGAGGTGGGTGCGGCCACGTAGAAGGGGATGTCATGCTCCCTCGCCAACACGGCGAGCGAATACGTTCCGATCTTGTTGGCCACGTCGCCATTCGCAGCAATACGATCTGCGCCCACGACCACGGCGTCGATCTCTCCTTGCTGCATGAGGTGGCCGGCCATTCCGTCGGTGATTATGGTAACGGGAATCCCGAGCACCGAAAGCTCCCAAGCGGTGAGCCGCGCACCCTGCAAGAATGGCCGAGTCTCGTCGGCGAAGACACTCACGCGGGAATCAAGCTCAGCCAGCCGCCGGATCACTCCAATTGCCGTCCCGTACCCTGCGGTCGCCAGTGGCCCGGCGTTGCAATGGGTCAAGATGCGGGTGCGTCCGCCCAACGCCTCGGCTCCCAGTTCGGAGAGACGCCTATCGGCCTCATAAGACTCTCCGTGTATCGCTGCCGCTTCAGCGAGAAGCCGGTCGGCCACGTCGGCGTAACGCGATGCCTCCGCCACAGCTCGCATCCGGTCGAGGGCCCACCGCAAATTGACGGCCGTGGGCCTGGTGCTAAGGAGGAGATCATACGCACCGCTCAGTTCCGAAGCCTCTGACCCAGGGCCGGCGGTCACAGCCGCCAGCGCGTACCCATAGGCAGCGGTCACCCCAATGGCAGGCGCCCCGCGAACAACCATGCTTCGTATCGCGTGGGCAACGTCCTGTACGGTGTCGCAAACGACGGTCTCCTGCGCACTCGGCAGACGGGTCTGGTCGAGGAGTTCGACTCGCCCATTCCGCCAGAGCACCGGCTGCAGAGCGCCATCCAGGGCGCCCGCGCGCTCATCCTCCACAAACAAAAAAAGACTTCTCCCACGAGAAGTTTCTGGCGCCACATGCTACCACGGTGGCTCGACTTCCCTTAGTCCAGACGGTCCTCCGGGCCGCCGTATCGAACGAAGGAGGTGACATCCACACCGTAGCGCTGCAGTCGCTCCCGACCATGGAGAAAATCCAGCTCGATCAGAACCACGACGCCGACCGGGTTTCCACCTAGCTCGCGAACAATGTCCAGTGAGGTGGCGATCGTCCCGCCCGTCGCCAGGACATCGTCGACGAGCAGCACGTTCTGACCGGGTTGGACAGCATCTCGGTGCATCTCGAGCACATTCACGCCGTATTCGAGAGCGTACTCCTTGGATATCGAGAGCGAAGGGAGCTTTCCAGGCTTCCGAATGGGCACGAAGCCGGCGCCCAGGAGATATGCCAAGGGGGCGCCGAAGATGAACCCTCGAGACTCCATGGCGGCAATCACGTCAATGCTTGCCGACCGCCAACGCTCGGCCATCAGGTCAATGGACTGTCGGAAGCCCTCGGCATCCTTTAGGAGCGTGGTGATGTCGTAGAAGAGGATGCCTTCCTGTGGAAAGTCCGCGACCTCTCTGACCCGCTCCCGAAGACTTTCGACGACGTCAATCATATCGCCTCCTGAACCGCGTATTATACTCCCGGCTATGGGGTCGAGAACCCGACCGGAAGCGGCTGCGGCGTGTACCGAGCAGGGCTCGGAGGCCATCGCCGAGTCCCGATTTGTTCTCAAGCAGGGAGCGCTCGGCCACACTCACCTAGAGGAGCGGTTCGTCTGGTGGCTCTGGCAAACACGCCGGTTTGACACTGCCGCAGCCAGGACCGCCGGATACGACATCATCTTTCCCGGATGGTTCAGTACTTCCGCGGGGCCGGATTTTCGGGACGCCATCATTGCCGATCTTCAGGGGAATCTTCGACGTGGGCAGGTGGAAATTCATGTCGTGGACAGCGCGTGGAGACACCATGGCCATGAAATTGACCCGGCCTACGATGGAACGATCCTTCATGTGGTGCTCAGTCGTGACTCGACGCTCCCGACGCTGACGTCGTCCGGATCAGAAGTTCCCATCCTCGAGCTCTCAGGCTTGCTCACCGCACCGCTCGACACACTCCTCGCTTCCTATGACGGTACCGTGCCGCCGTCACTTCCTTGTCCCGCCCAGCTCACCACACCAGAGACGGCCCTCGGGGTGCTGGTCGAACGCGGCGAGCGACGCATCGAGCAGAAGGTGCGCGGGCTCACGGCGGATGTGGAGGCCATTGGCGCGGACGAGGCGCTGTACCGCGCCCTGGCCGAGTCTCTCGGCTTCAGCGCCAACCGCGAGCCATTTCGCAGAATCGCTGAGGCTCTTCCGTTCGCATTGCTCAGCTCGCTCCACGTATATGAAGTGGAGGAGCTACTTCTGGAGGCAGCCGGATTATCCGGGGGGCGGCTGCTCGCCGCCTACCTGGACGGTCCAGTGCTGGCTCCCGGCCAGCTCAAGACCTTCCGGGTACGTCCCAGCAATCATCCGGCCCGCCGGCTGCGCGCCCTGGCCCGACTCGTCGACCTGCATCGACTGGGCCTCTCCCACCTGTTCGACGACGCCGACCCACTCACTTTGTGGGAACGGTTTGCGGTCGAAGGCGACGTTGTTCTGGTGGGTCAATCTCGTGCACGCGACATTGTCATCAACGTCTGTGTTCCGTACCTGGCTGCGTATCGCGGCGAGGATGCCGGAAGGCTGTTGGCGCTTTTACCGGCTCCCGGGGATAATCGCTGGGTTGCGGCCCTTCGGCACAAGCTCCAATCCGCGGGTGTAACCATCCGCCCCTACCGAGCGGTCCATCAGCAGGGGCTTCTCGACCTGTCACTCCGGTTCTGTCGATTCGATCACTGTGAGGCCTGTCCGCTGCACGGGGTTAGCGAGAGTGATTAGGCCTCAGGCCGGTACGGCCGCATCTCCCCCCAATTGGGTCCCACATTGACCTCGACGGCGAGCGGCACGTCCAGTTCGATGGCGCCACCCATTGCTGCCTCCACAAGCTGCGCCATCACTGGTATTTCCATCTTTGGGACCTCGAACACGAGCTCATCGTGCACCTGAAGCAGCATGGTGCTTTCTACCTGCGCGTCCTTCATGGCCTGAAACACCTTGATCATGGCGACCTTCATGATGTCCGCCGCCGTACCCTGCACCGGCATGTTGATTGCCGCCCGCTCGGCCGCCTGGCGAACACCTGGGTGATTGGAGTGGATCTCGGGTATGCTTCGGACCCGGTGCAGCAGCGTGGACACCTGACCGTAGAGCTGTGCCTGTGACCGGATCCCCTCCATGAAGTCAGTTACACCGGCATAGGTTTTCCGGTAGCTGTCGATGAAGGCGGCCGCCTCCTCCCGGCTCAATCCGGTCTCGTAAGCAAGTCGCTGCTCGCCAATGCCATAGGCAATACCGAAGTTGACCACCTTGGCGATCCGCCGTTGATCCGGCGTTACTTGGTGGGGATCAATCCCCCAGACGGCGGCGGCCGTAACGACGTGGATGTCCTGATTGTTCAGAAACGCATCCACCAAGCGTGGATCCTTGGAGAGATGCGCAAGCACGCGCAGCTCGATCTGAGAGTAGTCGGCAGCCAGCAGTATCGAGCCGGGTGCCGTCGGCACGAATGCCTGCCTGATCTTGTGGCCGATCTCCGTCCTGATGGGAATGTTCTGGAGATTGGGGTTGCTGGACGACAGGCGCCCGGTGGAGGCGATTGCCTGATTGAACTCCGTGTGAATCTTGCCGTCTCGGGGACTCAGGAGCTGCGGCAGCGCGTCTACATAGGTGCTCTTCAGCTTGATGAGCTGACGGAATTCGAGGATGTCTTCGACGATAGGATCGGCATCACGGAGCTTCTCGAGAACCTCATTGTCCGTCGAGTAGCCGGTCTTTGTGCGCCGGCTCTTGCGGAGTTTGAGCTCCCCAAACAGAACCTCACCGAGCTGCGGCGGCGAGTTGATGTTGAATCGGTGACCGACCCGGGCGAAGATCCGATCCTCGATGGTGGCCAAGGCCTCACCCAGCTCGTCAGACATGCGCCGGAGCAGGTCACAATCCAGTGAAACTCCATTGGCCTCCATCTCGGCCAATATCGAGACCAGCGGCATCTCTACGTCCTCGAAGAGCTGCAGGAGCTTGCGATGGTGCAGCCGCTCTCGGAGCAGACCGGCGAGGCGCAGGATTACGTCGGCCGCAACTCCTGAAAAGGTCGCGAGGTTCGGGATATCGAGGTCCCGCAACGCCAGCTGCTTCTTTCCGGTTCCCAGCAAGGCGTCTCTGGTCATGATCTCGATGCCCAACCGCTGGGCCGCGAGCGCATCGAGTGCCAGCATCCGAGACGAGGAATTCTCGAGGTAGCTGGCAAGCATGGTATCTGTTTCCAGCCCCCGCAGGTGGATTCCCCGGACATCCAGCAAGATCATCACCTGCTTCAGATCGTGTCCGATCTTGCGGATGGTCTCATCCTCGAGAACCGATCGCAGAGACGTCAGCACGGCATCTTCGTCCAGTTGGGAGCCTGCCCGATGCCCCAGCGGGATGTACCGAGCCTCGCCCTCGACGGTCGCCAGGGTGATGCCGACCATCTGGGCGTCGACCATGTGGCCGCCCTCGGCTTCGATAACCAGGGCACAGAAGCCCGCCTCCACGACCTCCCTGACCAGGGATTCCAGGTCTTGCCTCGTCGCCACGACCGTCACGCGCGTGGGGCTGAGCCGGTCCTCAGTCGGTTCCTCGGCAGCTTCTGGGGATTGTACGTGCTCGGACGTCTCGATCTGTCCAAAGAGAGAGAGCTGCTGCTCGGGTGCGCCGCCTGTCGAGAGGTTGGTCATCGCGCCAAGCTGCTCCTCGGGGCGGATCTGTTGGAGCCGTGGAATCAGAGACCTGAACTCTAACTCTCGGAAAAGAGCGATGAGCCGCGGAAGATCGAAGTCCCGGAGCACGGCCGAATCCAGATCCAGCTGCACGGGAGCGCTGGTAATGATGCGAGCCAGCTCTCTGCTCTCAAACACCTGCTCGCGAACGGGAGCGAGCAGCTCATTCTGCTTTGCCGGAAGCTCATCCAGATGCTCGTAAATGCCTTCGATGGACTCGTACTGAGAGAGCAGCTTGGCTGCTGTCTTTTCACCGATCCCTCGCACCCCCGGTATGTTGTCCGAAGTGTCGCCGATAAGACCTTTGAGGTCCGGAATCTGTCGGGGTGATAGACCGAACCGTCCGTAGACTCCGGGGACGTCATAGAGGATGGTCTCGCTCAGCTGTCGCTTGCTCGTCAGAACGGTGACGAGACCATCCACCAGCTGAAGGGTGTCGAGATCACCCGTGACAATGACCGTCGGCACGCCGGCCTCCTCGGCTTGGAATGCGAGCGTGCCGAGAACGTCGTCAGCTTCATAGCCCGGTTGCTCGATCAGCGGCATGTGAAAGGCACGTGCAACCTGTCTCACCCGATCGAACTGGCCAACAAGCGGTGGCGGTGTCCGTGCGCGTGTCGCCTTGTACCCGGCGTATCGATCGTGCCGGAATGTCGGTACCGCGCAGTCGAAGGCCACCGCCGCATGGGTCGGATGAAGGGTGTCGATGGCCTTGATGACCATCGAGGTCCACCCGAAGACCGCATTGACGAGCTCGCCGGAGGTCGTCGTCAGCTCCGGTAGGGCGTGGAAGGCCCGGTGGACCAGTGCGTGACCGTCGACCAACATCAGCTTCCGGGAACCATCGGCCTCCGCGGCCTGGCCGGCGACCAGCGGCTCAGGGAGCAAGCTCATGCTCAGGACAGATCATGTAGGGCTTCGTGGCCGGAGATCACCCGTCCAGCATGGTCATCGGGGACCTTGGGGGCCAGGACGTATCCCATCACCATTCCCACCACGAGACCGCCGATGTGGGCACGAATGTCAATCTGGGGACTGAACGCATCGAACGCAATGTTCAGGACGATCAGCGCAAGCATGAAGACCGATAGCTGGACGGCGACCGGGCGCGGGACAACTGAATTTCGCTGCACGCCCAGGACGATCACCACTCCGGCGATCCCGAATATGGCTCCGGAGGCGCCGGCGGCAACTTCATGTGGCTGGCCAGAGGCAAGCATGAAGACAAAGCTGGCAAGCGAAGCTAAGATCCCGGAGACGAAGTAGATGGCCGCGTACCGGTAGGGCCCGTAGATTCGCTCTACAAGCGTGCCGATGCTGTAGAGCGCGACGGAGTTGAAGAGGATGTGGATGAAATTGACGTGGACGAACATGGCGCTCAGAAGGAGCCACCACTCACCACGCTCCACAAGAACCGGCTGAAGGGCACCGAAGTGGAGCAACGTGCGGGTGGCGCCGAGTCCGGCGGGATAGAACGCCTCCAAGGCAAACACCGCCCAGATCAATGCGAGCAGCGAGTACGTCACATAGGGAACGTTGCGGCGTAGGGTCGACACGAACCGTTCTCGCTCGCTTGCCACGGAGCGCTGCGCCTGGAGGAGGGATGCCTCGTCAGCCACAGCACCAGCGTCGAGATCCTGCAGGGCCTGCTTGAGTGCCGTCGTCACCCTCGACGGAAACAGCCCTGCAATCCGCGTCCCAAACACGCGGCGATGCGAGATATCGACGGCGTACACTTCGGGCTTCAACTGGGCATAGTACCGGCTGGGGGCTGTTCGGGCGAAACCACGGCCATCACTCGGATTGAGCGAACTGCCGGTGAGGATGACGATCATGCGTATCCCGGCGCCAGTGGGTCCGCGTCGAATCGGGCTAGAGGTTACGATCATCTCCGCGAGGCGGTCGACGCGATGTTTGAGCTCCGTCTCCTCCAGGCCCTCGCCGCGCGCAAAGACGTAGACGGCGGGCTGGACGCCAGGTCCGTCTCCCACGAGCACCTGGTCCCACTCGTTCCAACCGGGCGTCCAGGCGAGGGAATCGGCATTGGCTCGGGGACCCCGGATCAGGCGGACGCCGTCACGCCGGATCAGCTCGAGAGCAGCCAGCTCCAGAAAGCGGTCTATTTCCGTCACGTTTCGGGTCTCAGCCTTTCCATATGCCGGCGTAGCTGTTCAATCGTAGTCCTGGATCGCTCTAGGCGCTGACGCTCGGCATCCACCACGTGCGCCGGCGCACGCTCCACGAAGCTGGGGTTGCCGAGCAGCTGTTCCGCCCGAGCTGCTGCGCCCTCGGCGGCATCGATCTCGCGACTCATTCGAGCAATCTCCTCCCCTACGTCTGTGAGCTGGCTCAGCGGGATACGAACCGTCACATCCCCGGCGATGGCCTCGGCGACGTCCTCCGATGATTCTCCAGGGATCTTGGAGATGGTGAGGTTGGACAGGCCGGCCAAGTCCCTGATGACGCCTGCTGTCTGCGTGAGCCTTGACTCGGAGCTGGAGGTGCTGAGCTCCGCAGTCAATCGTGCTTGAGGCTTGACTCCGTGCTCCGCCCTGAGGTTCCGGATTGCTCTGACCACCTCCATGACCCGACCCATCGAATCTTCGACAGTTTCGTCTCTTGGTCCCTCACCGGGCCAGGGAGCGACCATGATGGACGGCGGAAGCGGTTGGCTCAGCTCTGAAAGCTCGAGGGCGTGCGACGGTGGATCGAGGCGGAGGCGTTGCCAGATCTCTTCGGTGATGAAGGGCATGTAGGGATGCAGCAGGCGCAGGGCACGATCCAGGACCGACCATAGGACGGCTCGTGCCGTCGACACTTCAGCAGGTTGATCGCTTCGGAGCTCAGTCTTGCTGAACTCGACGTACCAGTCCGCGAACTCCGACCAAAAGAAATCGTAGAGTTTGCGCAGGCCGCTTGTTAAGTCGAAGGATTCCATGTCGGCAGTCACCTGGTCCCGGACGATTGAAAGGCGGCTAAGGATCCAGCGGTCGGGCAGGCTCAGGCTCAGCGGCTGCTCGCCGGCTTCGGAGGCCGCGGAGGAGAGGCTTTGGAGCAGAAACCGCGAGACATTCCAGACCTTGTTGGCGAACTTTCTCCCTTCGTCCGCTCGTTCATAGCCGCTGATTCGGATCTCCTGCTGGATGATGCTCCCTGCCGTGAACACACCGAATCTGGCCGCGTCGGCACCATACTGCCCAACAATTTCCAGCGGATCAATGCCGGTGCCCAGTGACTTGCTCATCCGTTGACCCTTCTCATTGAGGATCGTCGGGTTGATGAGCACGACGGGGAAGGGCACTTCGCCCATGAAGTGGATGCCCATCATGATCATGCGAGCAATCCAGAGGTAGAGGATCTGACTCGACGTGTTCATGAATGAGGTGGGGTAGAAGCGGCGCAAGTCGGCCGTCTCGTCGGGCCACCCCAGCGTCGCGAACGGCCAGATGGCCGAGCTGAACCAGGTGTCCAGGACGTCCGGATCCTGCACGATCTCTGTAGATCCGCACTTCGGACAGCTCTTCACCGGCTCGACGGATGCCGTGACGTGATCATCCCGGCAGTAGTAGATGGGGATGCGGTGGCCCCACCAGAGCTGACGTGAGATGTTCCATGGCCGGATGTTCTCCATCCAATCCAGGTAGACGCGAGCCCAGCGGTCCGGAACAAAGCGGACACGCCCGTCACGCACAGCCTTGATGGCCGGACGTGCCAGCTCGTCCATGCGCATGAACCACTGCTCTGACAGCATCGGTTCGATCACGGTGCCTGATCGGTCGCACAGAGGCACACTATGCTCCAGCGGCTCTTGGCGGACCAAGTACCCACCTTGCGTTAACTCGGCAACCGCTTGCTCTCGGGCCTCGGTGGCCGAGAGGCCGGCGTATTCACCCGTGGAAGCGCTCATGGTCGCCCCGGGCGTGATGACGACCGGCATGGGCAGGCCGTGTCGCTCGCCAACTTCGAAGTCGGCATAGTCATGGGCAGGTGTTATCTTGACGGCTCCCGTACCGAAGGTAGGATCCACGAAGCTGTCCGAAATCACCGGGATCTCCTCATTGGTGAGCGGGTGTCGGACCATTTGCCCAACAACGCGCCGGTAGCGCTCATCTTCGGGGTGCACCGCGACTGCGACATCCCCAAACATCGTCTCCGGACGGACCGTTGCGACCTCGATGCCGCCCGACCCGTCGACAAAGGGAAGACGCACCACATAGAGCGGGTCCGTTCGCTGCTCCTGCCGCACCTCAATGTCGGAAACACCGGTCTGGCAATCTGGACACCAGTTGATAACGCGTGATCCGCGATAGATATAGCCCTCATCGTAGAGCTGGACGAACATGGTGAGAACCGACCGGACGTAGGCGGGATCCATGGTGAATCGCTCACGGCTCCAGTCATATCCCTCTCCGAGTGCCCGGAACTGGTGGGAGATGAAGCCCGCGTATCGCTCCTTCCAGGCCCAGGCACGTTCCAGAAACCGTTCTGGACCAATTTCGAAGCGCCGGCGGACTCCTTCACTGGCCAGGAGGGCCTCGACCTTGGCATGAACGGCGATGCTTGCATGGTCGGTTCCCGGAAGAATCAGGGTCGAGAAGCCCGCCATCCGCTTGTAGCGACCGAGGACATCCTCGATCGAGTACGTCAAAGCATGACCGTAATGCAGCTCCCCCGTCACATTGGGCGGTGGAATGGTAATCGAGAAGGGAGCTGCCTCCGGATCTTCCGAGGGCTGGAAGTAGCCGTTCCGTTCCCACATCTCGTAGATTGACGCCTCGACCGCATGTGGATCATAGGTCTTCGGGAGACTTGCCGGGCTTTGTGTGGTCATAATTCCTCCATCAGCGGTGATCCCGCCAGCGAACAAAAAAGCGCGCCCTGATGCTCAGGACGCGCTGACGCGTGGTACCACCTTCATTTGGCCGCCGTTGGAGCGGCCCTCTTCAGCGTACGGAGCTACCGCGTGGGCTCAGGTGCGACTTCGGCCACCGGTGGGTCCTCTCACCAGCCGAACCCATCTCTCGAAAGGAGTGGCCTACTCCTCACCTTCAACGTCCACTCTTATTGCCTCATCTTAATGTATTGAGGCCCAGACCTTCAGACCCCGGCGGCAATGTCCACGCGTGTTCCCATGACCTGTCGGACGCGCTCGACCGACACAGATCCCCGCCGGCGAATCAGTACGGGGGACGTCGTTAGGTCGACCACGGTCGAAGGGACACCGGCCGACGAGTCTCGGGGGACCACGAGATCAACCAGATCGGCCATCACACCCAGATCCTCCTGCTGTTCAGCGGGAGGCGTGCCGCTCAGATTGGCGCTGGTTGAGGCCACCGGTAGAGCCGCCGTCTCGAGGATCTCCAGCAGCCTTTGGTTCTTCGGCACACGCACCCCAACGGTGCCCGTCCCAGCCGTGATCATGGGAGACAGAGATGGATGTGCGGGCAGGACAATCGTCAAGGGCCCAGGCCAAAATTCACCGATGAGGCCCCAGGCCTGCTGCGGCACCTCCCGGCAGACCAGAGGCAGCTCGGCGGCCGAGCCCATCAGAACCGGAAGCGGGTTGCTCGCCGGACGGCCCTTCATTTCGAAGATGCGTCGGATGGCCGGTTCGCAATCGTAGAGACAGATGAGTCCATACACCGTATCCGTAGGAACCGCCAGCACTCCGCCGTCTCGAAGAGCGTTGACGGCCTGCCAGATCTCCTCAGCGGTCCCGATTTGACGGGCTGGCACCACCATCGTCTCCTCCACTGGGAAGGCGTCTTCGATAGCCTGCCCCGTCACGCCTCATCCGGTTGCCGAATGACCAGAATTCGGTCGCATCCGGCGTAGTCCTTCTCGACTTGTGCTCTCGCAGCCGGAAAGGCGTCGCGGGCAGCATCGGACAGCGCTTTGCCCTGGTCATGGCCGATCTCCAGGACGAAGTGCGGCTGCCATCCGCGTCTATGAACTTCATTGAGCAGTCGTCTGATCAGCTCCGTCCCGGTCGGTCCGCCGATGAGCGCCTCCGGGGGCTCGCTGCGAACCTCCGGACCGAGAGACACCCAGTCCGATGATGCGAGGTAGGGCAGGTTCGCCACGATCAGGTCGGGAACGTGTTCCAGAGGTGCTATCAGATCGCCGATGAAGAAGCGGACGGGGGCAGCAGCACGGCCCAGCAGGAGCAGGTTCCTGCGCGCCACGGCAAGGGCGGCCTCCGAGATGTCGCCCGCATCGATCTCGACGCTGCTGAGACGAGAGGCGAGACCCACCGCAATGGCGCCGCAGCCGGTGCCGATGTCCGCGATTCGTTTGGACTTCACTTCGGTCGCCAGCTCGATGGCTCGTTCCACCAGTAGCTCGGTTTCAGGTCGCGGGACCAACACCGAACCGTCAACGTACAGGTGGAATCCAAACCACGACTTTTCACCAAGCACGTACGCAATCGGACGACCGCTCATACGCTCTTTCGTCAGCCGCTTCAACGTGGTCCTCTCTGCGGTAGAGAGTCGCCGGTCAGATTCCGAAAAGAGTCGAGAGCGGGACCAGCCGAGGGCGTGCCCGAGCAGAAGATCCGCTTCCAACTGCGGCTCATGTGCAATGGCGCTGAGGCGTTCTCGAGCCTCAAGTCTGGCTGCCGCGACCGTCGTCATGCAGTCGCCAGCTCTTCGGCAAGTCGTTCTCGTTCCTCGGCCTCGGTGAGCCGCTCAATGACGGGATCGATGTCACCCTCGAGGAGCCCGGGCAGGTTGTGCAGGGTGAGCCCGACGCGGTGATCCGTCAGTCGATCCTGGGGGAAGTTGTAGGTCCGAATCTTCTCGCTGCGATCTCCCGTCTGAACCTGACTCCTCCGCGCGGCTCCTTGCTCAGCTGCACGTCGGTGGCGCTCCGCGTCGTACACGCGTGCCCGCAACACTGCCAGGGCGCTGGCCCGGTTCTGAATTTGGCTGCGCTCATTTTGCGACGTTGCCACGATTCCAGTCGGAAGATGGGTAATGCGAACTGCCGAGTCGGTCGTGTTCACGCTCTGACCACCATGACCCGAGGACCGGAAGACGTCGACGCGGATGTCCTCGTCACGGATATCGACGTCCACCTCCTCGACTTCGGGAAGGACAATCACCGTCACGGTGGACGTGTGGATTCGACCACTTGACTCCGTGACCGGAACCCTCTGGACGCGATGAACCCCGGACTCAAACTTCAACTTGCTATACGCGCCACGACCCTGGATTCGGCACACGACCTCCTTGATTCCCCCCTGTCCGGTTTCGCTGAGGTTGAGAATCTCGATCTTCCAACGCTGTCGGTCGGCATAGCGCGTGTACATCCGAAATAAGTCGCGTGCGAAGAGTGCGGCCTCGTCGCCTCCCGCCGCTCCACGAATCTCGAGAATGACGTCCTTTTCGTCATTCGGGTCCGCGGGGATGAGCGCCACCTGGATCTCCTCTAGCAGGGTCGCTCGGCGCTCTTCCAATTCCGAAAGCTCCTCCCGTGCCAGGTCCTGGAGCTCGGTATCATGGCCGTCGGCGGCCAGTTCTGATGCCTCAGCGATGCCCGTCTCGACATCCCGAAGCCGATTGAGCAGGGTGACAGGACCCTCCAGCTGGGCCCGCTCGCGAGCCAGCTCCAGGAGCTTGATGCGATCCGTCGCCACCTCAGGCTTCGACATCTCCTCGCCCAGGGCCTGGTAACGCTGCTCCAAGGCAGCCAGGCGCTCTTGCATCGGAAGTTAGGGAGCGGCGGGCTCAGGCACCGCCTGGGCGACGGGCTTGGCCGCGACCACACCGTCGGCTGCCAGGACCCGCTCCAGGGCGGCAATCGCCACCTCGACCTGACCATCATCCGGCTCACGGGTCGTGAGGGCCTGGAGCCACAAGCCGGGTGTCATGACCCATCGCACGGGCGCCACCGAGTAGAACCGAGCACCAATCCGAAGAATCTCATAGCTGACGGCGGCGATGAGGGGGACGAGCACCACCCGGGAAGCGAAGCGCCACCAGATGGGCCCATTCCCCAGGATCGAGAAAACGAAGATGGAGACGACCATGACCCACAGCAGGAAGGCCGTTCCACACCGGATATGACGGAGGGAGAAGCGCTGGACGCCCGACGGGGTAAGGATGGCGCCCGCCTCGTGGGCGTTGATGGCCTTGTGCTCTGCGCCGTGATATTGGAAAACGCGCTGCAAGTTGTGCATTCGGCCGAGCAGCACCAGATATCCAACCAGCAAAGCCAGGCGGATGACCCCCTCGACAATGTTTCGGAGGATTGAGTGTCCCCCAATGCCCGGAATCCCCGTCGCGACACGAACGAGCAACAACGGCGCAAAAAAGAACAGAGCGATCGCGAACAGCAGCGATATCCCCATCATGAGAGGAACGAGATAGCCGGGGAGCTCCTCTTCAAGCTGGTCCTCGACCTGCGCATTTGCGGACCAGAGCAACATGCGGGTGCCGAGGATCAGCATCTCCCACAAAACGACGAGCCCGCGCACCAGCGGAAGCTTCGCCACAGCAGACAAATAGAGCCCACGCGGCAGGGGCTCGGAATGGAGAGCGATCTCTCCATTGCTGCGTCGCACTGCCACCGCCGCCTCATGGCGTCCCCGCATCATGACGCCTTCGACAACGGCCTGGCCGCCATAGTAGAACTGTGCCACTCTGGCCTCAGCTTACCGGCAGACCATAGGTTGGAACATGGCCAACCTTGTGGGCCTTGGTCCGGGAGCGGCCGTTCGCCTGACTATTGATCTTTTTTGATGTTGAACCGGCGGTTGAAACGCTCGACCTGCCCGGCTGCATCCACCAGACGGCCCGCACTGCCCGTGTAGAACGGGTGACAGTTGGAGCAAACGTCAACACGGATGTTGCTCTTCGTCGAGCGAGTCGTGAACGTATGGCCGCAGCTGCAGTGGACCGTGGCGTCCACGTACTCGGGATGAATTCCATCTCTCATGTTGTCCTCGTCGCGTCGGCCTTCAAGAAGGCCGGCGTTTCATCTATTTGGTCGGTTTGCCTTTCACGTCATCCGCGAGCATTCGAGCGCTGCGGATGATACCGGGTGCCATGCGCAGAACCGACAGCCCCAGGAGCGCAGTCCCCAAAGAGGTGCGCTGATCCTTTCCCGTCGGCTTCTTACTGAAGTGCTCGACAACCTGAGTCAGGATCGAGATGAGACTTGCGGCAAGAGCCAGCGCGCTGGCAGCCAGGTGGAGATACCGGAGCGGTTTGTTTGCCGCCGTTTCCGCGGTTTTCGGTACGACAACTCGCCCCACATCTCTCTCCGAGACTCACATTCGGGCACGACCCGACTTCGTCAGTCTATCCCGGTTCGCGCTCTTTTGTCAAGAGATGGCTCGGCTCCAATACGTGGCGTGCCGACGTGCAAGACCTCCCCAAATGCCTCTCGAACCGAAACTCAATCGACCCCGCTGGCGGGAGCCGCGACAACTTGTTCCGTCTCATATCTGAGGTCCGCACCCGACGTTGCCGCAAAGCCCCCCATGTTTGGCACAGCCCCTCGAATTCCTGGCCACCAGTTCCAGCGGCCTGCAATGCGCATGGCCGCGGGGACCAACAGCGCCCGTATGACGGTGGCGTCGACGAGGACGCCCACGGCCATGGCGAAACCAAGTTCCTTGATGACCACCAATCGGGCAAACGAGAAGGCGCCGAACACAACCACCATGATCAGCGCCGCACTCGTGATCATCCGTCCGGTGCGTTGCAGGCCGAGTGAAACGCTCGCGGTGTTGTCGCCCGTTTGCCGGTATTCTTCACGGACGCGAGCGAGCAGGAAGACTTCGTAGTCCGTACTGATGCCGAAAAGGACGCAGAAGACAAAGATGGGCACGATGGAGTCCAGAGAACCGGTGACCGTGAAGCCGAAGATCTGCTGGAGGGCCCCATCCTGGAACACGAAAACGGTTGCGCCCCATGCCGCAAGGACTGAGAGGCCATTCATGACCACCGCCTTTATGGGCAGGAGGAGCGACCGGAATGCCAGTGCCAGCACCACGAACACGGAGATGACCACGAACAGGATCGCCCACGGGAACCGGTCATAGAGAAAGGTATCGAAATCAAGCTGAGCTGCCGTTTGGCCCCCGATCAGCACATGGACGTCAGGAGGGGGCGACAAGCCTCGTAGGTAGCGAACAAACGCCTCAGCGGCCGCGCTACTCGGATCCGCCCGAAGATACAGCGCAAAGAGGGCAACCCGGCGTTGCGACAGCGACGCAGCGCGAGCAGCGCCGAAAGCCAGAGCGCGTCTGCAGCCGACAACCTGACGAGCATGGTTGACCACTGGAGCACCGCTCACGCCGGCCACGATGGCTTGCCGGCAGATCCGACCTGCCAGGGCAAGAAGACCCAGCCTCGTCGCGGAGGAACGGAACCCCGTATCGGATCGAAGAGTTACCAGGACCGGAGACTCACTGACGAGGCCGAGATGGCGAGAGAGCAGCTCTGCCCCAACACGCGACGGCGAGTCTTTGGGAAGAATGGAAGGGCCGGGAACTCCCACCCTCAGTGCGTGGGCCGGGCTCGCCATCAGGGCGACAAAGACCAGTACAGCGCCGATCACCGGCCATGGTCGCCGCATCACCAGTGCCGACAGCCGGCTCCAGAACCGACCGGTCGACAGACGGCTCGGAACCACCGCCAGGGCGTTGACTCGCTGTCCCAGCACTCCAAGGAGGGCCGGCAACAGAGTGAGAGCGGCTAGGAGCGATATGCCGACAACCACGCTACCGCCGACGCCCAGTGACGTCAGCATGGTGATCCGGAGGAGGGTCATTCCCAGAAACCCAATCGCGACGGTGATCGCGGACACGGTTATGGCCATGCCCGCCGTTTCCACCGTGCGCACCAGTGCCGCTTCCGTGGTTGGTTGACGCTTCAGCTCCTCTCGAAATCGCTGAACCATGAAGAGGGAGTAGTCGATCGCCACCCCCAGCCCGAGCATCGACGCGGTGTTGAGCACGAATATGGACATGTTCAAGACGTGCCCGAGAAGGAAGATGGATGCCAGGGCAGCCGTTACGGTCAGTGGCCCCATGCTGACTGGCAGTACCGATCCGACCAAAGTCCCGAAGATGATCAGCAGAATGATGAGAGCGATCGGGAATGTCACGATCTCCATTTGGCGCAGATCATCGTCGCTGACCCGTTCCATGTCGTAGAAGACCGCCGAGGGGCCGGTCACGTATCCGGTGAACCCTTTGCCTGAAGGGACGAGTGGGCGCAACCGTCTGGTGAGGGGGATACCGAAGTCCTGACGTGGGCGAGTGTACACACGCACGAACACAATTTGACGATCGCCCGAGAGAATGGCCCCGGATGACTGGAGCCGTCTCCCCAACGCCCGAGAGAGGCGCTTTCGAAACACGATGGCTGCCCGGGCGGCTCTGCCGATGCCGGCTCCGTCTCGGTGGAAGACGACCGTGAAGGCGAGTGCACGGTACCCAAACGTGCGTGTCAGCAGCGAATAAGCTCGGTCCGACTGCGATGTGGGAATGCTGTACCCGCCGCCCTTGAGTACCGAGGTCACACGGGGAGCGACGGCTGCTGTACCCGCGAACAGGACAAGCCATGCCGCAATGATGGGCCAGCGGTGTCGGTAGGCGAGCGCTCCCAGGCGGGCGGCCACAGGACCTCCAGTTCACCGCAATTTTATTGGTGTCCCGCGGAGGTCACGCCCGGCCTGGAAAGGGGCTAGGTCGGCTGGACCTGCGTGCAATCCTCCACGCCGACGACTCCCGGCACCCGGCTGGCCACTCCCTCGGCCAGCTCGGAGTCCGCGGCATCGGACACGGGACCGTGAAGATAGATCACTCCGTCGGCGATACGAACGTCGAGACGCAGATGTGAAGTGGCCGAATCCTCCCGCAGCACTCGCCGGACCTCCTCCACAATCGAGGCATCGCCGGGAGGCGCATCAGGTCGAACCGGGGCGTCTTCCGAAGTCGTCCCGAACCCCGTCGCCACCTCGATTCCCTGGTCGGTCGACGGAAGAACGGGCGGGTCTACGGGGGCGAGGTAGGGCTCCGCCTCGTCCGTCGCGATGTCGGACCGTGTTGTCCAACCCTCCTGACGCTCGGGATCAACCTCCTCGATGTAGTACTCGTCTTCCGGACGGTTGAGATAATCCTCGTCGCCTGCAACCATAGGACCCTCGCTCCATGTGGCGTTATTTCATCCGCGCAAGAACCGGGCCGAATGCCGAGTTATGTCATCGAGAAGTAAAATACACGGACCCGGATCCCGGTTCGCCTTTTACCTCAATAGAAGCCGAGAAAGCAGCTTGCCCAGCCCCATCCCGCACTTCAGAAGCCTCACGCTTGGTCTCCTTATCTGCCTGGGCATCGCCGCCTGCGGACCGGGAAACCCTGGCCCGACGGGCGATTCCTCACCCCCTCCTCGCAACACGCTCACGATCGGCATCCTCGTGCCGATCAATACGTTGAACCCGGTCACCATCACCAGCCCCGACGAGCAGAATTTTGCGAACTTCGTCTGGGCCGGACTCTTGGGTGTGAACCCGTCGGGGCACCTCTTCCCGATGCTTGCACAGTCGGTCCCAACTGCCGCAAATGGCTTGATCAGTCCCGATGGCACCTCCATCACTTTTCTGCTCCGACGAGGGCTCAAGTGGTCTGACGGAGCGCCGATCACCTCCGCGGACGTCAAGTTTGGGTACAACGTCGCGGTACGGCGTTGGGCGGTGCTGTGTCCCGCGGTGTGCTGGGCAGTGCGGAAGGTAACCACCTCCCGCCCAAGAAGCGTGACGTTTCAGCTGACCCGTCCCTACTCGCCCCTCCTGTTCGATCTACCGCCGGTCTTGCCACGTCATCAGATGTGGAAGGGAAACTGGCGTGCGACTTTCCTCGATATCTACAAATCGACCACCAATTTCCTGGCGCCGCACTTCGCGGTGGACGGGCCCTACGTCGCGAGGGCGACGAGCCCCAGACTGGTCACATTCGTGCGCAACCCGCACTGGACCATTCTCAAGCGCCCCGCTTTTGCGCGCGTCATAGTCCAAACGTTTCCCGGCGACAGAAACCTTGTGGAGGCCGTCAGGTCCGGAGCCGTAGAGCTGTCGCAGGGTTATTACGACCTGGACTTCAATCGCAACCGGCAGATTCTTACGCCCGCGGCGATTCGCGGACTACACATGACGCTGGCTCCCTTGACGGGGCTGGAGCACCTGGAGCTCAACATCACGGGGCGCTGGGTGCAGAACCTGCCCGGACGGAGGCCCCGCTATCTCTACGTCAACACCCTCGGTGACCCCCGGGTGCGGCAGGCTCTAGCCCTGGCCATCAACCGTCTGAAAGTCTTTCGTGCAGCCTATGCCCTGAGCCGTGAGCGAGCCAAAAGGCTGCTCGCCGCGACTCCCGAGCAACCAAATCGATTCGACGGTTTCGCTGCGAGCGGTACCTGGGACCCCATCAAGCGTCGATTCGTCCATCACCCGCAGATCCAAGATGCGCGCCTGCTGCTGAAACGAGCCGGATGGTTCGTGCGCAAAGACGGCTATCGCTATCGCAGGGGATGTCGGATTACGGCACCTCGATGCCAGCTCAACATCTTCCTGATCGCTCCAAAGGGTGACTACGCTCGCCTACAGGAGATCCTGACACTGCAGACGATGTGGCAGCGCATCGGCGTGAACCTGACGTATGACGATGCTCACTGGAGCGACGGCAACCTTACCGGAAGCTATCGCGAGAACGGCCCATGTGCCCGAGGGTGGGAGGATATCTGCGTTCTTGCCCAACTCCCAGGACCCGACCCGCAGACGGACTATCAGCTTGAGTTCACTTCGACGCATGTCGCTCGGCTCAAGAGGAACCCTACACCCGCGGACATCAACTACTCGGGCATTCGCAATCCGGCACTCGACCACATCTTTGCCACGGCCGGCGCGGTGTACGATCTCAACCAACGGGCCGCGCTCTACCGTCAATGGCAGCTAATGGTGATGAAGCAAGCATTCTGGATTCCCTTGTTCTATCGACCTCAGATCGCCGTGTCCCGCATACGGTTGGATCATTTCCATCCGACAGCCGCCGGCCAGGAATGGAATCCATGGGCACTCAGGCGAGCCAGGTGAGTTTCACGACCGGCCTTTGCGCCGGTTAGCAGATGAGAAGCCTTTCCTATTGCCGGATGACGCCGATCGACCGGACAGTAAGCCATGGCAAGCATGCCCCATTCACTCGTCCGCACCGTGGTCCATCGGTGGCACGTCGATCCGATCAGCGTCCTGGTGATTCTCGCGGCGCTGATGTCGCTGCTCACCTTCACCGTGGTTCTCCCCTCCGGCCTTCACCTTCCCTGAACCGGGTCGAGTCGGCCTTGATTCTGCCTCGAATGTGAGCTAGATCACGGTCTTTGACTTAAGACTTCGATATTGATACAGTAGGTGAGTCACGGGTCAAGGCTTCTTGTGCTCGTCAATTTCATGGGAAGGGTTCGTGGCCAATGTACGAGACAATTCCGGTTCCCGAGAGGCGGTCGCTCACACACGAGGAGGTTGTGCCCGTGTGTCTCTCCTGTGGAAACCGTAAGCTTTTCTTGAGGGAAGGACCCGAAGGCGTCTCGACGATCACACCCGATGACGTTCTCTCCATGGGAGGACGCAAGGGTATCAAGTGCGGCCGCTGTGGCTGTCGCAACTGTATCGTCCTCGACTACTCCGACTGACCTAGTCACGGCAACCGGTGGAGGCGGCGCTTGGCGCCGCCTCTTTCCTTTTCCAGACATGACCGTACGCCTGGTCCTGCGACCCAAGGCATGAGACTGTCCGACCTCCTCGAGGCCGTTGGGATGCACGGGCGGCTCCACGCCGACCCCAGTGTTGTGGACGTGACAGAAGATTCCCGCGAGGTGCAGCCGGGTTGGCTGTTCGTCGCGATTCCCGGCCATCAGGAGGACGGTGCTCGGTACGCCGAAGAAGCCCTGAAGAGAGGGGCGGTGGGAGTTGTCGCCGAACATCCCCTCCCTCTCGAAGCGACAACGATTCTCGTGAGCGACGCACGCCGGTTCCTGGGGCTGGCGGCCGCAACCATCAACGGACATCCCAGTCGCCGGATCCCGGTCTTCGGGCTAACGGGGACGGATGGCAAGACGACGACCTGCTACCTGCTGAGAGCGGTGCTGGAGGCCGGCGGAACTGCGACCGGCATGATGACGACCGTCGAGACGACCATCGGCAGGAGGTCTGCCAGGTCTGAGGGGCGGATGACGACCCCCAGCGCCTCGCACATTCAACGTTCCCTAAGGCACATGGTCGAGGCCGGAGATCAGGCGGCTGTTATGGAGATCTCGAGTCATGCATTAGCGCAGGAGCGAGTGACTGGTACCACTCTTCAATCGGCCGCCGTTACCAACATTGCGGCCGATCATCTCGACTACCACGGAAGCATCGACGCCTACGCTGATACGAAGGCACGGATCTTCGACCTGGTCGCACACAGCTCAGCCGGCCCAGTCGGAGCAGTGAATGCTGACGATCCCATCTCAGCGCAACGCTTTGGCAAGAGAAAGGATCTTTTGCGCTTCGGCATTGAGCAAGCGGCGGGTGTTCGGGGGACAATCCTCGGAGAGACGGACCACTCCATCCGCTGCAGCTTCCGGTATTGCGACTCCGAAGCTGAGTTCTCGCTGCCGACCGTCGGACAGTTCAACGTGTCAAACGCGCTGGCTGCCGCCTCACTCGGGCTGCTCTTCGGTTATGATCTCGCGACCGTCGCCTCGGGGTTGGAGCAGGCCACGCTCCCGGCAGGGCGTCTACAGAAGATCGAGGCAAAGCAGGGCTTCGAAGTCTTCGTGGACTACGCGCACACGGAGCAGGCCTTCGGGTCGGTCATGAAAGATCTCAAGGCGCGGGCGGATCGGAGGCGGGGCCGCATTATCGCCGTATTCGGTGCGGCCGGCGACCGGGACCGAGCGAAACGCCCTGTCCTCGCGCGCCTCGCCGCAGGTCAGTGCCACTTCTTCGTCATTACGAACGAGGACCCATTCTCGGAGGATCCGTCCTCTATCATGGCGGAGGTAGCGAGCGGGGCCCCCAGAGACCTGGAGGGACGGCAGTGGGTGCTCGAGCCGGACCGTGAAACCGCCATCAGAATGGCGCTGGAGCGGGCTCGACCGGGCGACATTGTGGTGGTAACCGGAAAGGGTCATGAGCAATCGATCGCCACCCGAGCGGGCGCCATCCCGTGGAGTGATGCGGACGTGATCCGCCGTCTTCTCGATCGGACCACCATCCCAGCCGCCGGACAAGAGTGACTGCGCCGGCATCTGAGGAGGCCATAAGGGTGTTGGATCGCCCCCACGCGGTCGTGGTGCACAATCCCGCCGCGGGAAAAGCCTTGAAGCGCTCTCGGCAATTCGAGTCGGCCCTCGCCGTGCTGAGAGGAGCCGGTTGGCTTCTCGACGTCGCGACCACGTCGGGCGAGGGCGATGCGGAACGTCTGGCCCGCGAAGCGGCCAATGGGAACAGCGACGTAGTGGTTGCGGCCGGGGGCGACGGCACCATCAACGAGGTCCTCCAGGGAGTGGCAGGGCGAGGCGTGTGCCTTGCGTCTTTACCGCTCGGGACCGTAAACGTCTGGTCGCGCGAGGTGGGTTTCTCATCTGACCCGGTCAGAGCAGCGACGGAGCTGACTACCGCTCGACGCATTACTGTCGACCTCGGACGCGCAGATGGCCGCTACTTTCTGCTGATGGCCGGCGTGGGGCTCGATGCCGAAGTCGCAGCAACGTTGGGAGCCGGAAAGACGCGCAAACAGCGATTCGGTGTCCTTCCCTACGTGGTTCGTGCTGCCCGGATCCTGCCTAGGTATACCGGCGCCGCCATCGAGATGGAGATGGATGGCAACAGCAGGAGCCATGACGCCCTCATGATCCTTGTCTCCAACACCCGACTCTATGGGGGCATCGCGAGGCCGTCTCCCTCGGCCGTCGCAAATGACGGACTGCTTGACGTTCGAGTGTTCCACGGCAGGAAACCGACGGACGCGCTCAAGAGTCTCAGACCTTTCCTGAGGGGCGCTTCACAAGACGGAGCAACGGACGAAGTGCGAGCGCGTCGAGTGGTGGTCAAGGCCGAACCGCCGCTCGCCGTGCAGGTCGACGGTGACCCCATCGGGCTCACCCCGGTCGTAATCGAAGCGTGTCCGCGGGCACTCGACGTTCTGATACCCGCCCACCACAATTCCTCCTTGTTCGACTAGGGAATGAGCGTACCCAAGCACCGCATCACCGTGCTGGGTCTCGGTCCCGGTGACATCTCGCGGCTCACACTCGAGGCAGTCGAGATCTTGGAGCAGGCCGCCCGTCTGTACGTCCGAACCGCAGAGCACCCGACCGTACAAATGCTGCCCGCGCGTTTCCCGTATCTCGAGCTTCAATCGTTCGACGACGTATACGAAGCCGCCGACACGATTGAAGAAGTCTACGGACGGATCGTCGGCCGTCTGCTGGAGCTGGCTGACGAGGCAGATGTTCTCTACGGAGTGCCGGGTAGCCCCGCAGTGGACGAGACGACGGTTCGACTTCTCCGATCCCTCGCTGCCTCACAGGAACAGGAAGTGAGGATTGTGCAGGGCCTGAGCTACATCGAGCCGGCACTTGCCTTGGTTCAGGACTTTGACGCAGACTGGCTGCAGTTCATCGACGCCGCCACCATTGATCTGCTCGAATCACAGAACGCCCTTGGCGAAGTGCCCGGGAAGCCCGGCCACCAGCCGGTCAGAATTCCTGCGCCGACCGCCCCCCTTCTCATCAGTCAGGTGGAGTCGTCGCACCTGGCCACCTCGGTCAAACTGTGGCTTACTCGTTACTGGCCCGAGGACCACGAGGTGTCGGTGGTCCGACATGCAGCGACTCCGTCTCAAGCGGAGAGCCGCGTAGCCCTGTTTAAGCTCGACCGGATCGAGGTGGATCACCTGACCGCCGTGTACGTGCCTCCGCTCGCCCAGACGCAGGACATCCACACGTTCGCGGGCTTGCTGAACGTAACGCGAACACTGCGAGCTCCCGGTGGGTGTCCCTGGGACCGAGAGCAATCACACGACAGCCTCAAGACCCATCTGATCGAGGAAGCATACGAGGTGCTCCACAGCTTGGACGAGCGCAACTACACGGAGCTGGCGGAGGAGCTGGGAGACCTCCTCTTCCAAATCACCATTCACTCACAGATCGCTGCCGAGCGAGATGAGTTCAGTATCGAGGACGTGATCGGCAGCATTACGAAGAAGCTCATTCGTAGGCATCCGCACGTCTTTTCCGACCTTGACTTACCTACCTCCGCCGCCGTACTGCAACGATGGGAGAGTTTCAAGCAGGCCGAGAAGCCGCAGCGGACGTCGATCCTGTCGAGTATTCCGACCGCCATGCCGGCTCTTCCGTACAGCTATGCCGTGCAGCGACGGGCGGCGAACCAAGGTTTCGAATGGCCGACCATCGATGCGCTGCTCGAGAAGGCACGGGAGGAGTTGGCGGAGCTGGAAGGAGAGGTGATGCCGACCGTGTCACGAGAACGGGCGCTCGAGGAGCTCGGCGACCTCCTCTTTGTGCTGGTCAGTGCGGGACGCCGGCTGAAGATCGACCCCGAGGAAGCTCTCCGATCCGCTAACCGGAAATTCGTGCATCGTTTCCAGCAGGTAGAGGCGCAGGCGCGGGCCGGAGGCCGTGCCTTGAAGGACCTGTCAGCGGAAGAGCTGGATGTGCTTTGGAACGAGGCCAAGGGGTCCCCGATCGGCTCCGAGGCCGCCGATTTTGGCTAGAATCTGGCTGAAATTGGTTTGACGCTCCCCTCGGTGCCCGGTATAGTGGGGAAGCGCTTTTCATTGAATTTTCATTCATCCAGGGGCGAGTCTCATGATCTTCGTCGTTATCGTGCTGGCCATTCTCGTGGCAGCGTCGATACTCGCCGCGACCTGGCTTTGGTTCCGACTGCAGGACTCCCAACGCGCGACCGTGGCCGCGAAAGTGGCCACCGATGGAGGCCTTGCCCAGGCACGAGCCGAAGCTAAGGAAATTGTCCTCGAAGCCAAGGATGAGGCGCTCCGCCTCAAGTCCGCGGCCGAGAACGACATTCGCGAGCAACGGTCCGACCTGCAGCGCGTGGAGCGCCGGCTTCAACAGAAGGAAGAAAATCTCGACCGGAAAGTCGAAACAGTCGAGCGGCGAGAACGTGCCCTCGACGAGCGTGAGCAGGAGATCGAGTCCGTTCGTCGACAGGCGGAGGATCTGGTTGCGGAACGCAGACACGAGCTGGAGCGGGTTTCCGGCATGACGCGTGACGAAGCGAAGGCTGTCCTGTTGGGCGCGATTGAGGACGAGGTTCGGGAAGACGCCAATCAGCTGGTCCGCAGGGTCGAGGCCGAAGCGAAGGAGACCGCCAACGAGCGGGCGCAGAAAATCATCACTACCGCCATTCAGCGGTGGGCCTCCGATCAAGTATCCGAATCTTCCGTCTCGGTCGTGCCGCTCCCCGGCGAGGAGATGAAGGGACGAATCATCGGCCGTGAGGGCCGGAACATTCGAGCCCTGGAGATGGCCACGGGTGTGGACCTCATCATCGACGATACTCCTGAGGCCGTCCTGCTGTCCGGATTCGATCCGGTCAGGCGCGAGGTGGCGAGGATCGCCCTTCAGAAGCTCGTGCTGGACGGGCGGATTCACCCTGCCCGCATTGAGGAGATGGTTGAGCGAGCCAAGGCGGACGTGGACACGATGATCAAGGAGGAAGGGGAGCGGGCCGCCTTCGAAGCCAACGTGCCCGGCCTCAACCCGGACCTCGTCAAGGCGCTCGGCCGTCTACACTTCCGGTACAGCATGGGGCAGAACGTCCTCAAACACTCCGTCGAGGTTGCCCATCTCTGCGGAATGATGGCCTCCGAGCTGGGCGCCGACGTCAATGTGGCCCGTCGTGCCGGCCTGCTCCACGACATCGGCAAGGCCGTCTCGCATGAGGTGGAAGGGCCGCACGCATTGATCAGTGCCGATATTGCCAAACGTCTCGGCCAGTCCCCGAAGGTTGTGCACGCCATCGCCGCGCACCACTTCGACGAGGATCCGCAAACAGTCGAGGCGTTCCTGGTCCAGGCCGCCGACGCGATTTCGGCCACCCGCTCGGGCGCGCGTCGCGACACGCTGGAAATGTACGTCAAGCGCCTCGAAGCACTCGAGAACATTGCCAATTCCTTCGAGGGCGTCGAGAAGAGCTATGCCATTCAGGCAGGCCGTGAGGTACGAATCGTCGTGAAGCCGGACTCGGTGGACGATCTCGGGGCTCACCGCATGGCCCGTGACATCGTCCAGAAGATCGAGGAGATGCTGGAGTACCCCGGCCAGATCAAGGTGATGGTGATCCGGGAGACTCGCGCCGTCGACTACGCCAAGTAGGGCTTCTAGCAGGACGACCCTCCACCGTGTCAACCGCGCAAACGGCAGCTTGGGCTGAAGCGCCGGTTCGCAAGGCTGCGAACGACGATGGTCCGACTCGGTCGACCTCCTTGTCCCCAGGCTCAGAGCAGCCGATTCTTGAGCCGGCGCGGGGGAGGCAGAGCCCTGATTGATAGAATCGACCACACTGCGCTCCGGAGGGCTTATGCTCGACCGCAACATGTTGAAGCAGGTTCAAGATCTTCAGAAGGGCATCCTCAAGGCGCAGGAAGAGCTGGCCGCAGCGGTAGTCGAAGGGACGGCCGGCGGTGGAGTTGTCACGGCCAGACTCAACGGCAGGCAAGAGTTCGAGAGCATCACCATCTCGCCGGAGGTTGTGGACCCGGAGGAAGTAGAGATGCTCCAGGATCTCGTCGCCGCCGCCGTCAATGACGCTGAACGCAAGCTCAAAGAACTTACCGAGCAAAAGATGGGTCCAGTCACCGGGGGAATGCAGATTCCCGGCTTCAGCTAAGCCGTCGCCAAGGGCCGGACAGAGCCGGATCCGCTTCACACGTGAATGAGTCTTCATCGCGCCCGAGGTCTATTGATCGGGCAGTCACCGAGTTGGCGCGTCTTCCCGGAATCGGCCCAAAGACAGCCCAGCGGTTGACCTATCACCTACTGCGTAGCTCCGGTGATCAGGTTCTCGTCCTTGCCGAGGCTCTCCGCAATCTGAAAGAAGGCGTGGTCACCTGTTCCGTCTGCTTCAACATGTCGGACCGAAATCCCTGCCACATCTGCGAAAGTCCGGACCGAGACCACGCGGTGATCTGCGTCGTCGAGAACCTCTTGGACCTCGTCGCCATCGAGCGGACTGCCCGATTCCGCGGTGTCTATCACGTCCTTCACGGCGCGATCTCTCCGATGGACGGCATTGGGCCTGACGAGCTGAGAATCCGCGAGCTCGTGCAGCGGGCAAAGGACACCTCGGCCACGGAGGTGATCCTTGCCACCAATCCCAACTTGGAAGGCGATGCCACGGCGACCTACATCGCGCGCCTCTTCGAGGGTTCCGACATCGCGGTCACCCGGCTGGCTCGGGGGCTGCCGGTCGGTGGTGACCTCGAGTATGCCGACGAAGTGACCCTCGGGAACGCGCTCGCCGGCCGGTCGTCAGCTTGACAGGAAGCCTCTGAGACCTCTAGTCTTGGGCGGACGGACGAGAGGATCTGGCGACAAGCGGTGTCCGCTTGTCGCCTTCAGTTTGTTGACGCCGCCCTGGTTCCTCGATTCCATTGAACGAAACCCATCTCGGATGAAGTGATGGGGCTGGGAGACGTATCGTGCCTGTGAAAATGAGGCTCCATCGCGTCGGGGCCAAGCATCAGCCGTCGTACCGCATCGTCATCACCCCTGCCTTGTCACCACGCGACGGCAGCTATCTCGACCAGATCGGGTATTACAACCCGGTCACGGAGCCGGCAACCATTTCGATCGACAGCGAGAAGGCCATCGCGTGGCTGAAGAAGGGCGTGCAGCCGACAGATCGAGTCGCACGTTTGCTCTCGTCGGTCAGCATCGATCCATCCAGCGTGCGCAAGCCCGAACCCGTTCCAGCTGGGTCTGGAGGCAAGACCCGGCGTACACGGTCGGCGTCCGAGCCCGCGACCGAGAAGCCGGCCGGGGCCGAGCCTCCGAAAGCTCGGCGCCGAGCGAGCGCTTCGGCGGCCGGCGCGGAAGACGCTACGGAGGCAACTGCCTCTGCCGAAACCGACGTCACGGATGAGCCGGAGCCTGCCCCGGCAAAGCGATCCTCTCGAAAGAAGGCCGAGGACTCAGAGTAAGCTAGGCCGGGATACTCATGACATCGCAGGATGATGAGGACGCGGTGGAAGGCAACATCGTAGGCCTGGTCGAGTATCTCGCCAAGTCAGTCGTCGACCATCCCGATGAGGTGCGCGTCGAGTCGACCCAGGATGACGAGTACACCATCTATCAGCTGCACGTCGCCGAAGAAGACGTGGGCAAAATCATTGGGCGGCGCGGCCGCGTGGCCAAGGCGATGAGAACGCTGCTGAAGGTGGCAGCCATCAAGAACCACGAGCACGCGATTCTCGAGATCGAGTAACCCACCATGGCCGGTGGGCCTGACGACTGGATGCTGATCGGACGCGTCTCCGGAGCACACGGTGTCCGTGGAGAAGTGCGAATCGCGCCGCTCACCGACTTTCCAGACCGCTTCAACCTGGTCGAGGTCGTCTACATTGGCGACGAACGGGAGCGCCGGGAGGTCGAGCGGGTCAGATCAGGAGAGCGGATTCTTCTGAAGCTGCGAGGCGTGGACAGTCGCGATTCAGCTGACCGCCTTCACCATCTTGACGTGTGGATACCTCGCTCGGAAGCCATGCCTCTGCCCCCGGGCCAGTTCTATGCAGACGACATCATCGGGCTGCGGGTACAGACGACTGAGGGGGAGTACGTCGGAGTTATCACCGACATTCTGCGCACCGGCTCGAACGACGTGTACCTCCTGCAGGGACCAACCCGTGAACAGCTTATACCAGCGATCGGCGATGTCGTGGAGCAGATTGATCTCGCCTCTAGGACGATGACGATTCGCCTCATGCCGGGACTGCTCGAATGAGCTTTCGCGTCGACGTTGTGACGCTCTTTCCCGAGATGCTCCAGACCTGGCTCGAGCTCGGGGTGGTCTCACGCTGCATTAACCGAAGCGTTGTCGATGTGAACCTCATCGATCTGCGACAATTTGGGCTCGGACGCCACCTTCAGGTTGATGATTACCCGTTCGGGGGAGGGCCGGGGATGGTGTTGCGCCCAGAACCGATCTTCGCGGCGGTGGAATCGATTCCCGACCATACCCATCGTCCCGTTATCCTCATGTCTCCGCGTGGAACCAGATTCTCCCAGGCGCAGGCCGCGGCGCTATCCGTCGCAGGGGGAATGACGCTGATCTGCGGTCATTATGAGGGGGTCGACGAGCGCGTGTCGCAACACCTGGCAACCCAGGAGCTCTCCATCGGGGACTACGTGCTCAGCGGCGGAGAGCTCCCGGCCATGTGCGTGATCGACGCGGTCGTCCGGCTCCTTCCCGGGGCGATCGACGAGCAGAGCACACGAGAGGAGTCGTTCACCGACTCCATCCTCGAATACCCGCAGTACACCCGACCTGCCTCCTTTCGCGGCTGGGAGGTACCCGAAGTGTTGACGTCCGGTCACCACGCTCGAGTCAGCGCCTGGAGACGGGAGCAAGCGAAGGACCGTACCGAGCGCTCCCGGCCCGACCTGATTGTTCCTGAGCCGAATCCATAGCCAGCCGTCAGCGGCTGGCAGCATCCTCGGCATAGATCTTCCAAGCGGCCGCGGCCGCGCCAAGTATGCCGACTTCCTTGCCCAGCTCCGAGATCATCACGCGCGGTCGAGGAACAAAGCCCTCCAGCATGATCTCCATTTCTCGGATCGCCGGAGGGACGATGTCGGGCCGGTGGTCGATCACGCCGCCTCCCAAGACGATCACCCGTGGAGACAGAAACAGCGCGGCGTTCGCAAGCGCTTGGCCGAGATAGTGGGGCACGATCTCGCACCACTCTTCCGCGGGCACGGCTTCAACACTCCCGAAGACACGAACCAAGGAACCGCCCGATATCAACGCCTCCAAACATCCTCGGTGACCCGCAGTGCAACGCCGATCCGAACCGGGCTCCAGGATCTGGTGGCCAAACTCCGGGTCCAATGAGCCGTGAAAGATCGCTCGGTTGACCACGACGCCACTCCCCACTCCGGTTCCGATTCCGTAGTAGACCAGCACGTCCGCATCCCTGCCGGCTCCATATGTTGCTTCGGCCAGTGCTGCGACATCCGCATCGTTTTCCACGACGGTAGGAACGCCCAACATTTCCCCAATGTCTCGCCCGGGAAACTGATTCAGCCACTGAAGATTGGCGGCTCGCATCACTTCCCCGGTGTGGAAGTCCAGGGGGCCCGGCGAGGCGACGGCTGCCGCGACCACGTCGTCACTTCGGCGCTCGACCAGGCCGCGCACGATCTCCAGATCCTTCGGATAGTCACGGGCGGGGCTCCGACGTTCATCCCAGAGAATGCTTCCGTCCCGGCCCACCTCTGCCGCTCGGAGCCAGGTACCACCGAAGTCAAAGCCGATGACCGTTTCTGTCATGGCGAGTCCTCACGAGCCCGTCGCATCAGCATCAGGTTACCAGCGCCGTGGGCTTCCTCTGGAATCGTGATGCGAGAATCTCGTGATGCAGGTCAGGAGATGAAGTCAGCCCGCAGGTACTCCACAGAAGCGCTGGTTATTCGTCAGCTCGATTACGCTGAGGCCGACCGCATCCTCACCATCTACACCCCAGGTCGCGGCAAATTTAGTGTCATCGCCAAGGGAGTCCGCCGGGCGCGAAGCCGGCGAAGCGGCCACCTTGACCTCTTCACGCGGGTTCGGCTTGATCTGGCAGCTGCTCGCAATCTGGATGTGGTGACCCAGGCAGACGCAATCGAGCGTTTCCTCTTTCTGGGTGAGGACGTCACGGCCTTGACCTACGCGCACTACTGCGCGGAGATTCTCGACGCGTTCGTTCCCGAATCGAACCACCCCAGCTCCGAGCTCTATGCGGCAACCCTTGAGACTCTTCGCCGTCTTGGTCGCCGGGAACGGGATATCGCAGTTCGCGCCTTTGAGATGCTGCTTCTCGACCGTTCCGGCTATCGCCCACAACTGCATTCATGCCTTGGATGCGGAAAAGAGATCGTCCCCGAGAAAAACTATTTCAGCCCCGCGTTGGGTGGTGTGATCTGCGGGGACTGCATGTATCAGGACCCGGCATCGGTCGAAATCTCGGTTCCCGCCCTCAAGATCCTCAGAAATCTCCAGACTCGTCCCCAGGAGGTCCTGCGTCTTAATCGCGTGGAGGCAGCACTGCAGGGGGAGATGGAGCGGCGGCTGCACGACTACGTCGTGTATCACCTCGAGCGACGACCCAAGAGCAGCAGGGTCTTGGAATCGCTGCGCACAGCACCGGCCATACCCGCGTAACCCGTCCCGTCGGGCGAGCACTTACCGACCGGTACACTACGAGAAACAGCAGTCCCCCACGAGGTGTTCGATGGCCGTGAGTCCCAAACCCGCCGTACTCGGCGAACCACCGCGCCTCGACTCGATTGCCGCGCTCGCCAAGCGGCGCGGCTTTGTCTATCCGAGCAGTGAGATCTATGGCGGGCTCAACGGCTTCTGGGATTACGGCCCTCTGGGAGTGGCCCTGCGCAACAACCTGAAGCGGGCGTGGTGGTATTCCATGGTCGAATCTCGGGATGACGTCGTCGGACTCGATTCGGCGATCATTCTCAATCCTGCCGTGTGGCAGGCATCCGGACACACCCAGCGCTTCACCGATCCCATGGCCGATTGTCAAGAGTGCCGGAGGCGATGGCGCGCCGACGACCTTCCCAGCCCGGACGTCTGTCCGGCCTGTGGAGGGCAATTGGGCGAGGTGCGGCAATTCAACACCATGTTCAGTACTCACGTCGGGCCCGTCGCGGACGAGTCAGCTCGCGCGTTTCTGCGGCCCGAGACCGCTCAGGGCATCTTCATCAACTTTGCCAATGTTCTGGACAGCTCCCGACAGAAGATCCCGTTCGGAATCGCCCAGATCGGGCGATCGTTCCGGAATGAGATCACCACGGGTAACTTCATATTCCGGGTACGCGAGTTCGAACAGCTGGAGATGGAGTACTTCGTCCGCCCAGGCGACGATGACAGGTGGTGGCAGTATTGGATCGACCAGCGGCTGGGGTGGTGGCACGCCATCGGCATTCGCGAGGACAGCCTCACGGTTCGAAGACACGAGCCGTCCGAACTGTCTCACTACTCAAAGCAAACTGCCGACATCGAGTTCCGTTTCCCGTTTGGGGTCAAAGAGCTCGAGGGGATCGCTGACCGAACGGATTTCGATCTCAAGGCTCACACTGCCGCCTCGGGCAGGGATTTGACCTATTTCGACGAGGAGAGCGGTCAACGGTATACCCCTTGGGTGATCGAACCTGCGGCAGGTCTCGAACGAGCGTTCCTCGCGGTGCTCTGTGACGCCTATGCCGAGGAACAGACCGGGCCCAAACCGAGCGAAATCCGGACCGTCCTCCGCTTCGCTCCGCGAATGGCGCCATACAAGGCTGCCGTCTTCCCGTTGGTGGCCAACAAGCCGGAACTGCACCAACGAGCGAGGTCGATATACGAAACGCTCCGGCCTCAGTTCGCTACCGCCTGGGATCAGCGAGGCAATGTGGGCAAGCGTTATCGATCCCAGGACGAGATTGGCACACCCTGGTGCATTACGGTCGACTATCAGACCCTCGAGGAAGGCACGGTGACCGTGCGCGATCGAGACACCATGCAGCAGGAACGCGTTCACGAGTCAGAGCTTGCCGATCTGTTTCTGTCGCGTTTAAGGGAACCGTCCGGCTGAGATTGGGCTGCTCGGGGCGGCACTCCGGCTATACTGAGCGCCGCTAGCAACGCGCCGACCTAAAAGCCGAATAACCTGTCGATCAGCGGAGCCAGTCGACGTCGGTGCCCGGGTCTACGGTATAATTCTGTGTAGGTAATCTTTGTGGAACTACAGAAATACCGATTGCAATCCAGGCTCGTTTATCACTTTGTCTGGAGCCCGATGCGCTGTAAGGCCTGCCTGTGTGGCCGGGCCGCGGAACGCTTGGCGGAGCTCCTGCAGCAGAAGGCTGACGACCTCGGTATCGAAATTCAGGAGCATCGAGTCTTACCCGATCGCGTTTACCTGTCGGTATCGGCACCACCGACGCTGGCCCCGCACCGCATTGCCTGTCAACTAAAGGCGCACACCTCCCGAGTGATGCGGGCAGAGTTTGTGGAGATGACCCGAATACCGACATTGTGGACGCGAGCCTACCTCGTCTTCGGGGGCGATCACTTGACACCCGAAGACGTGCTCGAAGTATTTGAAGCGATTCAGCCGCCTCGACGGCGCCCGGGCCGGCCAAGAAAGTCGGATGCACCCGTACCGTCATATCGTTCTGAGTTCCACGATCCAGTCCGAGGATCAAGATAGGAATCATCATGCAATGCGAACGCTGTCAATCACGCGAGGCGCAGGTGCGCCTCGAGCAGCTCGTCAATGGACGACGAGAACCTCACTTCTTCTGCTCTCAATGCGCCGACGAGATTATGCGGGGCGCAATCAGGGCAGCGGCCTCATCGGGCCCCAACATCTTTGGCTATGATGCGGCTCCTCGATCCGGTCGCGATACACAAACCGCGACACAGGCGCCACCCGGTAAGACACCCGCGCTGGATCAGTTCGGCCGTGATCTCACCGCCGAGGCAGCGGCCGGCAAGTTGGACCCAACCGCATCGCGCGATCGCGAGATCCGTCGGGTTATCACGGTACTCTGTCGTCGCCAAAAGAACAACCCGGTCCTGATCGGTGAGCCTGGTGTCGGCAAGACCGCCGTCGTCGAAGGCATCGCGGCGCGAATCGTCAAACATGACGTTCCGGCCATGCTGCAAGGGAAGCGGATCGTCGCGCTCAACCTTGGTGGCATGGTGGCCGGAGCCATGTTTCGAGGGCAATTCGAAGAGCGCGTCAAAGCAATTCTGCAGGAAGTTAGGGATAATCCCGATGTCATCCTCTTCATCGACGAGCTCCATACAGTCGTCGGGGCAGGAGCAGCGGAGGGCGCCGTGGGCGCCAGCGACATGCTCAAGCCGGCTCTGGCGCGCGGTGAGCTTCGCTGTATCGGGGCGACAACGCTCGAAGAGTATCGACAGCATGTCGAGAAGGATGCGGCCCTCGAGCGACGCTTCCAGCCGGTTCTGATCGACGAGCCGACAGCCGAAGCCGCCGTCGCAATGCTGCAGGCGGTCAAGGCGCAGTACGAGGAGCATCACGGGGTGACGATCGAGGATGAGGCCATCGGGGCCGCCGTTACGCTCTCCGATCGCTTTGTGAGCGACCGCTATCTGCCCGACAAGGCGATTGATGCCATCGACGAGGCGGCCGCCGGCCTGCGTATCGAAGCAAGCGAGCGGGGCGAGGGTCCCGAGCATCTCGCCGCCTTGGAGGCGAAGCTGCAGGCCATCCAAAACGACAAGGAGGAAGCGGCCCTCCGAGAGGACTATGAGCACGCCGCCGAGCTTCGTCAGCAGGAGCTGCTCGTCCAGGACGAGCTCGACCATGCCCGAGATGAGGCCGGAGATATGCATCAACCTCACGTCGACAGCGCGACCATCGCCCGAGTGATCGAGACCTGGACACAGATTCCTGTCAGCGAGATGGTCGAGTCCGAGAGGCTCAACCTCGTCAACCTGGAGGGAAAGCTTACCGCCCGAGTTGTTGGCCAAGATGAAGCGGTTGAGGCGGTCGCCCGCGCCGTCCGAAGGTCTCGCGCCGGGTTGAAGGATGCGCGCCGCCCAATCGGTTCCTTCTTGTTCCTAGGACCAACCGGGGTGGGCAAGTCGGAGTTGGCGCGCACGCTCGGCCAGACTCTGTTCGGCCGCCCAGACGCCATCATTCGACTCGACATGTCCGAATACATGGAGCCACACACGGTCTCGAGGCTCTTCGGAAGCCCGCCGGGATACGTCGGGTACGAGGATGCGGGTCAGCTCACCGAACAGGTCCGGCGTCATCCCTACAGCATCGTCCTGTTCGATGAAATCGAAAAGGCTCACCCTCAGGTGTTCAACGCCCTCCTACAGGTCCTCGACGAGGGGCGTCTGACGGACGGTCAGGGAAGAACCGTGGACTTCCGAAATACCATCATCATCATGACAAGCAATGTCGGGAACCACGACCTCAAACCGGGCCACGGGATCGGGTTCCTGGCCGGCAGCCTCGATGAGGCCGGTTCCGATGTCGCGTTCCGTCAGATGAGTCAAAAGGTGCTCGAGGCATTGCGGCGCACGTTTCGGCCCGAATTCCTCAACCGCGTCGACCAGATCGTGGTCTTCCGGCACCTCGACCGACCGAATCTCCTTCGCATCCTGGACATCCTTCTCGAGGAGGTGCGCGAGCGACTCGCGCGGAAGCATATCACGGTCTCCTTCTCTGAAGGCGTGAAGGACTTCCTCCTCGACAAGGGGTATGACGAAAAGTATGGAGCACGACCGCTCCGGCGAGCTATTCAATCCCACGTGGAGGATCTCCTTGCCGACGCGATCATCAACGGTGCACTCGAGGCCGGGGACCAAGCCGAAATGGTCGGCGAACCGTCGGGGCTGCGCATCGTGACCGAAGGTGTATCGCAACCCGAAGCAGCCTGAGGCCGCGTCAGAGATGCAGACTGACGGCTCCGGCTTATCGTGCCGGGGCCGTCCCCTCATTTCATTGGGCTGCGGCGGCTGCCGTGATACCATGCCGGAGAGCCTCGGCACCCGAACGACGAGAGAGTAATGGCCAGTACCCGACGACGTAAGCTCCGCAAGTTGCGGATGAAAAAGGCAAATCACGGCAAGAGGCCGAACGCCGGTTAGATCGCATTCCTGCGACTGACTTACCGGCTGGGCGGCTGCCTAATGGGACAGCCACGGCTGGTCCGCGTGCCCTGCTGATCAAGAACGGGCATCTGGTCGACCCCGACAATGGGTTCGACTCACCGGCCAACATCCTGATCGAAGACGGCCGTGTCGTGGACGTGATCTCCCCGCAGGAATGTGACCAGCCGCGGATGGACATGACCATCGATGCCCGCGGTTGTGTCGTGTGCCCCGGCTTGGTCGATATTCACGCCCATCTGCGGTACCCCGGTTTTGTCGAGAAGGAGACGATCGCCAGCGGTACTTCGGCGGCTGTCCGGGGGGGGTTCACCACCGTCTGCGCCATGGCCAATGGCGAGCCGCCGACGGACAGCCCCGCACGTGTCGAACAGCTCAATGCCATGGTCCAGAGTGAGGGCCGCTGCCGCGTGGCCGTTGTCGGCGCCATTACCAGGAATCTGGCCGGGAGTGGGCCGGCCGACTGGTCCGCCCTGAAGCACGAGGGATGTACCGCTCTCTCAGACGACGGTAACCCGGTGATGTCACCCGAGCTTATGGCGGATGCACTGCGGGCGAGCGAAAGATTGGGCGTGCCAGTCATCGCCCACGAGGAGACGCGCGACGGAACGGATGCGGGTGCGCCCAATCCATGTTGGACGTGCGCCGGGGAGGCGGCCATGGTGGAGCGGGATATTGAGCTCGTCCGCCGGTATGGAGGGCGCCTCCACATAGCCCATGTCAGCTGCGATCGGAGTGTGGAGCTTATCGGCGCGGCCCAGGCGGCTGGCCTCGCCGTCACCGCCGAGGCGGCCCCCCATCACCTTGACCTGTCGCTGTGTGAGGATGCGCCTTCCCTGGGTCTGCCACCGGCACACGGGTGCCGCAAGGTGAACCCCCCACTTCGAGCTCGACGAGACGTGGAGGCAGTACGGGCCGGGCTGTCTGACGGGATCATCGACTCGGTAGCCACGGACCACGCACCCCATGCCCTGTCCGAGAAGCTCGGGGGTATGGGCCCGGCGGCATTCGGGTTCACCGGGTTCGAGCTTGCACTGCCGTTGCTGTTGCGCCTAGTCCGGGTCGGCCAGTTGTCCCTCGTCCAAGCCATCGCGCGGCTCACCTGCGGCCCCGCCCGCACCTTGGGGCTCGACGCCGGTTCGCTCGCCGTCGGTAGGCGGGCGGACATCTGTGTCTTCGATCCGCTTTCTGAGTGGACACCGACACGGGACACGCTCGTCAGCAAGAGTAAGAATTCGCCCTTTCACGGCCAAAAGCTGCAGGGACGCGTGCGATTCACGATTCAGGCTGGAGAGGTTCATTCCTTCGCAGGTGACCATGCATTACGAGCGGCACGAGCTTAGCAACGGGCTGAGGGTGCTGGTTGCGCCCATGACCTCCGTCAGGTCGGTGAGCTGTATCCTCTTCGTCGGGGTCGGATCCCGATGGGAGACGGCCGGCAAGGCCGGCGTCGCCCATCTCCTCGAGCACCTGATGTTCAAGGGCACCGTACGCCGGCCTACGGCCCGGGCGATCTCCGAGACGGTGGAGGAGGTCGGCGGAGTCATCAATGCGGCGACCGATAAAGAAACGACGGCATATTGGACGAAGACTGACGCCAGCCATCTGGCTCGAAGCTTTGATCTGATCTCAGACATGATTCTGCAGAGCCGTATGACCTCCCAAAACGTGGCCAAGGAGAAGACCGTCATCCTCGAGGAGCTGGGGCTCAGCATGGACGACCCTCAAGATTGGGTCCATGGCCTCTTGGAGGACGCGCTATGGCCGGATCATCCGCTTGGTCGGGATGTGGCCGGCACGCGCGAAAGCGTCTCGGAGCTGACTCGCGCCGATGTCGTATCCCTCTGGAGACATCATTACGGGCCCAACAACGCGCTCCTCACAGTGGCGGGAGCGATTGACCCGGCGCAGGTGTTGGTTTTGGCGCGCCGCTGCTTTGAAGCTTGGGAACCGGTTCGGCCTCCTTCCTATCTGCCTGCTCCCGTATGGGGACGGCCGAGCCCGCGCCTCGAGCAGCGCTCGACTGAGCAGACCCACATCTGCTTGGGCTTTCCAGGTGTTTCGCGCTTCGACTCGCGCCGGCACGCTGAGGATCTGCTCTTGACGATCCTTGGAGGCAGCACCACCTCCTACCTGTTCCTGGAGCTGCGAGAGCGATTGGCCGTTGCCTACGATGTGCATGCATACGGCTCGAAGGTGGCCGATACCGGTGCGGCCGTCGTCTATGCCGGCGTGGACGCTATCCGGGTCCAACAGGCTACAAAGGCGATTCTGAAACAAATCGAACGCTTGACCAGGCGGGTTGTGCCGGAGACTCTGCTTAGGAGAACCGTGCAATACCTGAGTGGAAGGCTCGCCCTCGGACTCGAGGACACCCACGCCGTCGCCAGTTTCCTGGGAAGCCAAGAACTGCTTTTGGGAAGGATCGATGGGCCGGAGCAGGTCATCGCGTCATTGGAGGCGGTTCGCCCGCAGGAGATTCGCGATCTCGCAAGAGCCACCTTGCGATCCGATCAGGTACGTGTAGCTGCCATTGGACCCAATCCAGAGGAGGCTGTCGCGGCGTTCGACTGAAACCGTTCATCTCTCCCGCCGGTCGCCGGCCACGGAAGGCCTAGGGGGCCGATGTGGGCTTGACTTGGAACGTAGGCGTATAGAATCAGGCGATTTTCGGAGGGGTGTGGACGCTGTCGCAGACGATTGCCCTCGAACAGGCGTACGCCGATATCTCCGAGGCGTTTGCACAGCACGATACACACCGGGCACGAGCGCTGATCGACGGAATCCTGAAACGGTTCCCGAAGGATGCCCGAGCAACCGAGATGCTCGGGAAGGTGGGCGAACGAGACGGCCACGCGGCCGAGGCCATCAGTCGTTATGTCGTTCTGACTCAGGTCCATCCACTCCGGGTTGAGCCCTACGCCGCCCTCGCACGGCTTCTCAGCGCGAGTCACCGTCATGACTTGGCCGGCAGGTACGAGAGTATCGCCGCGGACCATCAATCGGGAGACGGCGGACTGGTCTCCATGATCGCCGGGTGCGAAGTGCGGCCCTCTCGGGTAGCCATCCTGAACGAGCGAAGCGGTTTGGTGCCACAGGCGACCGACGGTCTTCGCGCACAAGTCGAAAAGGACCACACGCGAACGGATCTATACCTATTGTTGGCGCGGTGTCTGTATCGCCTCCGGCTGTGGGACGAGTGTGAGGCGACGACCGCCCTCGTTTTGAACGCATCTCCCGACTGCCTCGAGGCAAACGTGCTCGCGGCAGCGCTATGCTACAGATCCAAGCGAAAGCGGGAGGCGTCGGGATATCTGGCCAAGGCCGTGGCCGTGGACCCAAGCGGACGGGATGTTCGACGCGTGGAAGCTGCTCGGGACCTGCCCGACGACCTCATGAAGATCGAGCAGCCCATACTGGAAGTTTCTTCGCCCGAGCCGGCGCCTGCCGCCGCGACCGCGCCTTCGACTCAGCCGGCCGAGACGGACGCTCCGATCCCTAGCAGTTCCTCGGACGCGCCAGGGGAGGAGGCTTCCTTGGTTTCGTCCGGGAACGAACGACAAAATATTGAGCCGTCAACTCTCCCGGTGATGACCGACGTGCCGGTTGCGCCGGTCGTGCCGCCCGTTGTCGCCGAGCGGACCGAGACGGCACGGAGGGAGCCTGAATCGACTACCTCCGAACCCTCAACCGCCGGCGGCCAACCTGAAGCCCATCCCGTGGGCCCAGGAACCAGGCCTGTGCCCAACGAGACCGGTTCCGAGGAGCCGTCTGTAACACCTCTTGACCGACCGTTCGGACCGCTCCGCCCGCGCGGCCCGACCTCGTTTGTGTGGGATGTTCGGGAGCCATGGCCCGGCAGTCCCACGGACCATGCCACGGAGCACCTGGTTGCGCCACCCTCGCTTCCTGAAGCCTACCGCGGAGAACATGGCTGGCAGGAGCGAAACGGCGAGCCGCAAGCGGCGGATGTTCCGACGCCCCGACAGATCGACTCCCGTGAGACCGCCGGCATGGTCAAGCTGTCCTCGAGCAGTTCGCAGCCAATTGACAGAGAGTCCGAGCCGGCCCAACCAGCCCGCGCAGCCGCTTCCGGCGACGAGGCACACGCTGCCAGAGATACGCCATATGTGCCCGCTTCGGAGATTAATGAGCCCTCTCCTCCCTCAGTCGTGACGGAGGCGCAGACAGCCACCACCAGCGTGGCCGGGAAAGACGACGATGCGCCGGTCGCGCCCGAGGACCATAGTGACGAGGAGAGCCACAGGCAGGAGAAACGCCGATCGTTTCGACGCTGGGCCATGCCTGGTCGTGAGCCGAAGACCGCGCCGCCGTCGCCCAAATCGCCCCTGCCCAATCTCGCGGAGACCGTTGGTCGAGAGCCACTCAACAATGGAGCCCGCTTTGAGCTTGCCAAGGCTCTCACGACCGCGGGCGCGCCTGATCAAGCCGTGAGCCAATATGGCCTGATCATCGAGTCACATGACCCGCGATTGGTGGGGCCGGTTCGCGAGGAGCTCGAGCGCCTGCTGACATCGGGCGTGAAGGTGCACGGACTTCAACGCCTGCTCGGCGACGCATACATGCAGCAGGGCGCATACGAGCGAGCCATTGAGTCCTACAGTCTGGCCTTCGATGAACTTCGCTCGCGCCAAATCACGGAGGGGATCCGCGCGTGACCCTCGGAGAGCAAACGCTTCAGGCGCTCGCCAACCATCTTTCTCAGGTCGAGGGCGTGCGAGCCGGTATCGTGGTCAACCGCGACGGAAGGCCGGTGGCCAACGTGGTCACCGGTGAGGACGAAGACCTGCTGGGCGCCCTCACAGGCGCCATATTCGCCACCGTGAATCGAGCCATGCAGCGTACCGGGCTCGGCGAGCTCGATGATGTCGTCATCTCGGCCACCGGAGGCGCCATTCAGGCCATGGCGGCCGGAGACCTGGTGCTCGTGGTGCTGGCCGATCACCAGTGCAACGTCGGTCTCATCCGTCTCGAGCTGCGGCGCGCCGCGGCCACGATTCGGGCAGGAGCCAATACCGCCGACGCATGCTAGCCCCGATCGTCTCGGTGATCGACATCAATGTGGATCCCGTACTTTTCCACATTGGCGGCTTGGCGATTCACTGGTACGGCGTCATGTATGTGGTGGGAATTTCGGTTGCGCTCTGGGTGACGCTACCCTACGTCGAGCAGCGAGGGCTCCCACGCGACCGGGCCCTCGAGCTGTTCTTTCCTATCGTGATTGCGGGACTGATCGGCGGCCGGCTCTATTACGTCGTGCAGTCGAACCTCGGCTATTTCCTCAGCCATCCGCTCAAGATCCTGGCGACCTGGGAAGGAGGCATGGCCTTCTTTGGTGCCATCTTCGGAGCGGCAGCCATGATGGTGTACCTCGCCTGGCGACGGAAGCTGTCTGTTTGGCTTCTCTTAGACGCGGGCGCCATCTTTGCGCCGCTTGGACAAACCTTTGGAAGGATCGGAAACATCATCAACGGCGACATTGTGGGCTATCCCTCGAACTGCCCGTGGTGCCTGCGATATGTCAATCCACACAGCTTTCCTGCAAGTCATCAGATTGCATACCAGCCCGCCGCGGCATACGAGCTGCTCATCAGTCTGACCATCTTTGCGGTACTGTACTGGCTGCGGTTCTCGATGCCTCGCTCGGGCATGCTGTTTGCGGCATACCTCTTGGCCTACTCCCTCAGCCAGTTCGGCATCTTCTTTGTACGGGCAGAGCCAGTCGTCATGCTGGGCCTCAAGCAGGCCCAGTTGACCGCAATTGCTACCGGCCTCTTTGCCGTGGGCCTGGGCTTCTGGCTGTGGAGGTGGGGCCCGACTGTGCGTCGGGTGACCGCCACAACTGACGCGAACGAAACCTCTGAACCGAGGGGAGGTCAGGCAGAAGCCGGCCAAGCCCTCTAGGATGTCTCGGCCTCGTGAGTAGGCTGGGCGTCTGCATCTTCCTCGCCCGCCATCCCGGCAAGCACCTGAGCTCGGAGAAGATCCCGCAGGTTGACCGTAGAAGCGATCAACGGACGGCCTTGATGAAGCCGGGCGAGGTGCTCTTCCCAGGCGCCCCTTCGGTAGAAGACTGGCTTTTCGAGCATGGTCAGATAGACGATGCCGTCGGATGTCCAGACACTTACATGGCCCGAGCCGACACGAAGCTCAACATGCCAATCCTTGTACACCCGGCAGGTTTCGGATTCTGAGTGCCCTCGGCCTCGGACGACCTCACGGACCTTGTAGTAGACGTCCTCTCCGTTCCCCACAGGCCGGACTCATCACTCCCTAGTCGTCATCCGCATCGTCGTCAAACTCTGCGTCTGGGTTTCCGATGTCGGCATCGTATTCGACGGTGCGACGTTCCGAGATGTAGACTCTCTGCGCGGTCGGACCCGAATCCATCACCCATTGAGGATTGCGACGAAAGGCCCGAATCTCGTAGAGATCTACGCCGTCCTGGCCACCCAGATAGAAGCTGGTCGCCACCTCGGCGTCCAGATGAAAGGCGAGAAGACGGGCCAGGTAGTCCGCCAGCGGCGCCTCCGCGTCTTCCAGCTCGAGCTCCGGATCCATGTAGGTGGAAACGACCCCGAGCGCGTGACCATAGCCGGCGAAGTCCTCGTCCTCCATGTCCCCGGCATTCGCGAAGACCGTGGCTTCGAAGCCAAGCGCGGCTTGACGGAAGTATGCGCCACCGAGTGCAGCGTCATTCTGAGCCTCGGACGCCGGCAATCCGAGCGCGGCGAACGCGGCTCCCGCCACCGTGGCAAGATCCGAGTGGCTCCTTATGTAAACCACGACTTCCATCTGCGTGGACATCCGCCCTGTCACCCCTTGGCCGAGATGGCGCCTAACGCTTCCAGTGTCGCACGCGTAGACTCCCGCCTCGCTCCTTGAGGCAGTGTCAGGATCGGCAGATCGATTCCCGATCTCCGGTGCCGCTGTAGGGCCTGCGCTGCCTCTTCCACCGTACCGGAAATACAGATGCCGTCCAACATGTCGCTCGTCACCAGCTCCGCCGCCCGCACATGAGAGCCGGCCCTCCATGCCTCCCGTATCCGCACCGCCTCCTCCTTCCATCCACTGCGAACGAGCAGGCGGAAGTAGTACGACCCCATTGCCGAGACGTAGAAGGCCACGTGCCGCCTGAGGAGACGTCGGCTCTCCTCTCCACCCAGTAGCGTGGGAATGTAGGCGGCGACCGTAACGTCGGTGCGGTTGCGCCCGCCCGCGGCGAGGCCCTCGCCCAACCAATCGCCGGCTTGCGTGAGAAGGGCGGGATTGGCAAAGATGGGCAGCCACCCGTCCGCGATCTCCCCTGCCAGCCGCACGTTGGCCGGTCCGGTGGCTGCGAGAAATATGGGAATGCCGGACCTGGGAGGGTCGAACCCAAGGCGGAAGTCGTGAAGCGAGAACACCGAGCCGTCATAGCTGACCCGTCGTCCGCTCAGGATGAGGCGTACGACATCCACGTACTCTCGCGTGCGCTCCAAGACCTTCTCAAACTTCAGGCCATGCCAGTCCTCGATCACCCGAGGGCCCGAGGCTCCCAAACCGAGGATGGCTCTCCCGTTTGAGATATCGTCGAGGCTGGCAATGCTCTGAGCGACGATGGCGGGCGTACGGCTAAAGATATTGACGATCCCCGTCGCGAGCTGGATCTTCGTGGTCTTGGCTGCCAGAAGGGCGAGCACGGTAAACGCATCGCGGCCCCACGCCTCGGGTATCCACAAGGACTGGAACCCCTGTCCCTCCGCAAGCAGGGCGAGCTCCTCAACCTCCTTCAGGCGGTTCAGATGTTCGAGGGAAACGCTTACACCGAGCCTCGACCCGGGCCGGGGTGACAGCGTCTCATGCTCTGTCGCGTGATCATGACCGGTCGTCGACATCCGCCCTCACCGTGCAGACTCGAGGCCATCTCGGCCGCTTGATACTATGGCTTCTGGAGAGCCGCCACGGTGGGGCGGCCGGGGACAATTGGAGGGTGACATGGCGGGGCTGTCCCAAGAAGAATTTCAGGCCATGAAGACGGAGCTGGATCAAGAGTGGCAGCGAGCATCAACCCGAGACGAAGGTCTGCAGGTGATCATTCGGTTCGGTCAGCGATACGGTTGGAAGAATGTCATGTCGGCGCTACAGGGGCGGCAGCCGCGACGGTTTACCAGCGGAACGCCGCTCGACCAATGGGTCGAGGAGCAGCGTGGCAGTGAAGGGGACTCGTAACCGCCCGGTTATCCGTCCGCCGGACGATCCGAACAGGTCAGCGAGTGGTGTGGATGGGCATCACGACGTGGGTGTAGTTCTCGGTCCCCTCGGGCCGAATCACGGCTGCTGATGTGGGTCCGGTCAGCTCCAGCCCCACCTGCGATGACTGGATGGCGCCCAAAGCATCGGCGACATAGCGGGAGTTGAAGGCCACGTGGATGCCCTCACCCTCCACCACCGCGTCGACCTGTCCGTGATTCTCGCCCACCTCGGCTGCCGCACCGGTCACCGTTAGCCCTGCCTGAGAACCGTTGCCGTCGGCCGGATTGATGTCGAGCAGGATCATGTTCGAGTTGTCCCGACTGAAGAAGGAAGCAACCCGCGCCGCCTTGAGCAACTCCGAAGTGTTGACGATCACCTTCGTTTGAAACTTATTGGGCACCAGCTGCCTGACGTTGGGGAAGGCACCCTCGATCAGGCGAGAAACGACGTGCAGATCGGTCGCTTGAAAGACGATCTGACTCCGGTTCGGTGTGACCGTCACGGCCACCTTTTCGTCGTCGTTCGGAAGAATCTTGCTCAACTCGCTGAGGGTTCTGGCCGGGATGATAACGCTGAAATCACCGCTTGCCGATTCGTCCAGCACGCCTGTCCGAATGGCCAGCCGAAAGCTATCGGCGGCAGCCATGGTGAGCTCGCTATCCGAGAATGTGCACTGAACACCGGTGAGAACCGGACGCGTGTCGTCCACGGCGGCCGCAAATGCCACCTGCTCGATCATCTCCTTCAGCAAGCCGGCCTCGACGAACGCCGTCGGCTGCTCTTCAGCCACTGGGATGCGGGGGAAATCTTCGGCGTCCATGCCTCGGATATCCGCTTCGAACTTCCCGGCCTGAATGTGACAGGAGGCGCCCTTCTTGACGCCGAGAGACACGGTTTCGTTGGGCAAGGCGTTCACGAACTCCGTCACCAGTCTGGCCGGTAACGTGACCTTTCCCGCCTCCTGGACGATGGCGCCAAGCCAGGTTGTGATGGCGATCTCGAGGTTTGTCGCCGAGAGCTTCAGGCGATCACCGTCCGTTTCCATGAGGATGTTGGAGGTGATGGGAAGTGGGCTTCGTTGAGCGACCGCTCGCCCCACGATCTGCAGCCCTCGAGCAAGATTCTCCTGTTGGCAGGTGAGCTTCACCCAGCTTCCTCCTTCACGCCCACAAGCTCCGGCTGCGACACCCGGTCTTAGCTACTGCGATAGTATACGTACGCGGATCGGGAGCTCGGTTGTCATCCGGCCGTTTCTAGAACGTGGTGACCTGGATTGGTACGCGCGCGGTCGTCTTGGGGGCCTGCCCAAAGACAACCAGAGAAGCCCGGCGAGCATGCTTGAGAAGCCTTCGCGGTATGGCGGCCGAGCCGCTGGGACCAACCACGATGCTGCGTACCTGCGGTTTCGGACCTCGATAGGTGATGAGACGCAGCGACCAATCCATGGGAATAGAGTTGCGTTTCACCGGCATGAACCCGTTCAGCTTCCAGTCGGGATCGCCGATTGACACCGGCATCTTGACGCCATCGACTCGGATGGCGCGTATCGCCAGACTTTGGCCGTTGTACTCGTCATCTGTCACGTATTCGAAGCGCAGGAGGATCCGACGATCCTTGAAGCGCCGCAAGGACGCGTGAAGGTTCAGCCATCCTGCTGTGTTGCCCGAGACCGTCTGACTCTGTCCCGTGATGCCATTGCCCAGATTGTTGCCGTTGGGGTTCTGATTCGAGCTGACGGGCAGTCTCAAGGCGTGCCAGGTCTGTCCGCCATCCTTGGACACCTCGACATATGCATAGTCATAGCCCTTCTCGATCTGATACCAGGCCGAGAAGCGCAAGACGGGATTGTGTGAGCCCCGCAAGTCGATAGCCCGTGTCATGGTCGTGTCACAGTAGTCGCATCGGTTGCTCCACCAGAAGGGCCCAGGCCCGGCGTCGATCAGTGGAATGCGGGGCGCACCGGTGAAGCGAATGCCGTGAATGTGGTTGAGATTCTTCAGTGCCAAGTACCGAGGCTGATATGGGTGAATCAGGTGCCGATATGTGCCGCCGACCGAGGTGAGCTGCGCATCCGGCGCAACGTGCACCGAGCTGTTTCGATATCCGTACTTCGGTACCTGTCGTGGATCGTTGAGAAAGTTGGCCACGACCCAATCACCAAACACCTTCCGAAGGGAGAGATGCACTCGTCGGTGAAGGACATGCGCGGCAAGACTGAGCCCGGAGTACCGCTTGTCCTGGAGCATGCTGTGAATGAAGCCCTGGCCGAACCGCTGGTAGAGATAGTCCATCCACAAAAAGCCAGCGCCATAGTTCGGATCGTTGAAGCCATCGGACCAGGAGTCGAGCTGGACCGGATTCGATGCATATGACTGGTCGAAACCGTCCGACGTGTAGCCGTTAATGACCTGTGCCAGCACCGAGGCGCCCTCGTTATCCCAGGCTTCATCTTGCCTGTGCAGGTGCCAGTGAATCATGTGCTGGAATTCGTGCGCCGCGGTGTCGGCAAAGTCTGACTGCCCCAGACTGCTGTAGTCGGCGCTGACATACATGATCTCGCGTTGATTGCTGTAGGCGTTCACCACGCGGGGGTACTCGTCTGCGCCCGAGAAGTAGCCTGCCAATCCGGCAATGTGACCAAACACCAGGGTGATGTGAGGATCGCCGTCCACACCGGGGCGCCATTCACTACCGAAGGTGCGCCGGTCGGTGGGATAGATATGCCGCTCAAAGTAGAGTGCCGAGCGGCATGCCTTGGCGAGACTCGGATGGATGGAGCGCTGGACGTACAGATATAGGTGCGGCGTCTCGCAGACGATTCGAGCGCGCATGCGCGCATAGCGGTCAGAGTTCGCCTGGAGCACCCAAAAGGTGTCCATCCGCCCCACTGCGTAGTTTGGCGATCGCGGATTGACCACGTGCGGAATGGGGATCGTGCTGTGGAGCTTGACGCGCTGGGTCAATACCCAGAGGTTGGCGGTCGGAACGGGCCGCTTCAGGGCGGTGACCAATCGGGGCGTGGCTTTCGGCGCGCGCTTGGCCGGTCCGTATTCAGAGGCGGAGGCGGCGGTCCCGGCCCCCAAGACCATCACCGCCGGCAGCAACGCCCCAAGCAGGGCACGCATGGTTACTCCCCGTTGATGTGCGCGTGCGGATGGGCCTGGTCGTAGACGGCCCGGAGACGCTCCCTGCTGACATGCGTGTAGATCTGCGTGGTCGAGATGTTCGAATGACCAAGCAGCTCCTGAACCACTCGAAGGTCGGCGTGGTTGTTCAGGAGGTGGGTTGCAAAGGAATGTCGCAGAGTGTGGGGGCTGATGTCCTCGATACCGGCGGCCTTGGCGTGAGCCTTGAGGATGAGCCAAAAGCCCTGCCGGGTCAACCGCTCGCCGTGATGATTGAGATAGAGAGCCGGCTCGTCAATATGCCGGCAGAGATAGGGTCTGCCGTCGTCGAGGTACCGTACGAGCGCCGCTCGGGCGCTGAGGCCGAAGGGAATGACACGCTCCTTGCCGCCCTTACCCAGGCACCGGACGATATCCGTCTGAAGATCGACACTCTTCAAGTCGAGGCTCGCCAGCTCGCTGACTCTCATGCCCGTCGCCCACAGCATGCGGAGCATCGATATGTCCCGCAGCCCGATGGGGCTGTCGCCCTTTGGCATCGCCAGAAGATCCTCGACTTGCGCTTCCGATATTGCATGGGGCAGGTACCGGCCGACGGTGGGTGAGTCGAGATGGGCCGCGAGGTCTCGATCGATGATCCCTTCGCTTCGAAGGAAGTTGAGGAATGATCGCACCGCGGCGATCTTTCGGGCCAAGGTGGTGTCGGCATAGCGGCGATCGAGCAGCCAGATCTGGAACGTCCGTAATACCTCCGGCTCAATCGACCAGTCGTCGACCTCCTGCTCGTGTAGGAACCCGAGAAACTGTTTGAGGTCGTTGCGATAGGCTCCTGCGGTGTTCGGAGAAAAGCCGCGCTCCGACGCGACGTGATCGAGGAAGTTTTGTATCTGCCCCTCCATCCGGGAGTGCGATTCCCGAAGGCCAATCGGAGCCGAAAGCATTAGGCGCGCCCTCCCGGATACTGTCGCAAGGCCTCGCCGAGAATGTCCACGGCTCGTGCCAAGTCCTGCTTGTTGAGGACGTAGGCGAGTCGCGCCTGTTGCCGTCCCATCGAGCGGGTCAGGTAAAAGCCGGCCCCCGGCGCAACCATCACTGTCTCGCCATTCGAATCGAAGTCGGTCAGCAGCCACATAGCGAAGTCGTCACAGTCCTCGACCGGCAGCGTGACCATGATGTAAAAGGCTCCGCTGGGTTTTCGACAGGCAAGGTCTGCGTGAAGCAGATGCTCATACACGGCATTGCGCCGGCCTTCGTACTCGCTTCTCAGCCAGCTTGTGTAGGGCAGCGGGTCCTTCAGCATCGGGACGACCGCCAGTTGTTCCACGGTTGGGGCCGAGAGTCGCGCCTGCGCAAACCGGCCGACCGCATCCATGATTGCCGGATTTCGGCTGACCAGGCATCCAACTCGAGCTCCCGTCGCCGAGAAACGCTTGGAGACGCTGTCGACGATGATCACCCGATCTCGCGCCTCGGAGGAGTCGAACTCCAGCATACTCGTGTGCTCCAACCCGTCGAAGACCAGCTCTCGATAGGTCTCGTCCGAGATGACGAAGAGGTCGTTGCGTACAGCAACCTCGAGAAGCTCCTCGAGCTCCTGACGGTCATACACTGTGCCGGTTGGGTTGTTCGGATTTGAGATGCATATGGCCCGGGTGCGCGCGGTGATTGCGTCCTGGATCCGGGCGGATGCCGGAAGGTGGAACCCATCCTCGGGGTCGAGGGTGATGGCCACAGTCTCGATGGCGGATCCGACGGCGAAACCGAAGTAGTTGGCATATGTCGGCTCAAAGAGAAGGATCTCGTCGCCGGGGTCGGCGACGGCCATGAATGCGAACGCCAGCGCTTCACTGCCACCCGTGGTAACAATCAACTCATCCGTCGGGATGTCGTATCCCACGGCGGCATAGTAGCTGCTCCAGGCAGAGAGCGTCTCCGGCATTCCCCGGGACGGCGCATAGGGAAGGACGGACTCGGAATATGACCGTATAGACGCGAGGATGGGTTCGGGTGTGGCGAGGTCAGGCTGCCCGATGTTGATGTGATAAACGGTGGTTCCCCGAGCCTTCGCCGCCGCCGCCAGGGGCATCAGCTTGCGAACCGGTGAGGGCGGAGCGTCTCTCCCACGCTGTGAGACGCGCGGAGCCTGAGTTACCGCCATGGTGTGCGCTCGCCCCGCCTCGAACTTTCGTTATGTAGACTGCGGGATTCTAGCATGAGGACCCCAGCAACACTCTTGGCGTCAACGATCCTCCCGGTGTGGATGAGAGCCAGAGCCTCCGCCCTCGCCACGCGCATCACCGACAGCTGATCGGTCGCTTCCGTCGGGATCCCGTCTCCAACCAGATCGGTGACCAGATACACGTACATCACCTCGTCGGACATTCCGGGCGACGGATAGAGAGTACAGAGCGGCTCTATGTGTCGCGGCTCGAGTCCCGTCTCCTCAACCATCTCGCGGCGGACCGCGTCCTCCCGAGACTCTCCGGGTTCGATTCCCCCAGCCGGAATCTCGAGTAGGACATCCTCGACCGCTTTCCGATACTGTCGGACAAGCAGCAGATTGCCATCTGCGTCGAGTGCCACCATTGCGACCACGGGCGCATGTTCCACGATCTCCCGGGTGGTCGAGCCCGCCGGTGTCTGCACTGTGTCCACGCGGACCTGGATGATCCGGCCTCGATAGATCGATTCGGAATGAATCGTCTCCTCGGGCACGATCGTCGGCCCCTGCGATTGTCGAGAAGACACGGCGCCTCCCAGTTCGTTGCCATTGCCTGGCGCGCCAGATGGTATCACCGCGACTCGCTACATCTCACGAATGCGGACAAATGTACTATAATGCCATACCAGCGAGGTGGCGGAGAATGATGCGTTCGACTATGCTGACCGCAGGGGAACGAGGAGGTAAGGGCGATATGGCGGTTTCCGACCGGGAGCGCGCACTCGAATCAGCCATGTCCCAAATCGAGCGTCAGTTCGGTAAGGGATCGATCATGCGCCTCGGCGACAACCATGCCATGCAGGTGGAGACGATCCCGACGGGATCTATCGCCCTCGACCTGGCACTCGGCGTTGGAGGTTTGCCTCGCGGGCGGGTCACGGAGATCTTCGGTCCGGAGTCATCCGGCAAGACGACCCTAGCCCTTCACGTCATCGCCGAGGCCCAGCGCACCGGAGGCATGGCCGCGTATATCGACGCCGAGCATGCACTCGATCCCATCTATGCCGCCCGCATCGGCGTAAATGTCAACGACGTGCTCATCGCTCAACCGGACACCGGCGAGCAGGCGCTCGAGATCGCCGAGATGCTGGTTCGCAGTGGCGCCATCGACGTCATTGTGGTCGACTCAGTTGCGGCGTTGGTGCCACGGGCGGAGATCGAAGGAGAGATGGGGGATTCGCATGTGGGCCTTCAGGCCAGGCTGATGTCCCAGGCCCTGCGTAAGGTCACAGCCGCCATCAATCGCTCCAAGACGACCGTCATCTTCATCAACCAGCTCCGTGAGCGAATTGGCGTGATGTACGGCAATCCGGAAACCACCACCGGCGGACGTGCGCTGCGCTTCTACTCCTCCCTGCGGCTGGAAGTACGACGAGTCGAGACGATCAAACAGGGTACCGAAAGCATCGGCATCCGGGTGCGATGCAAGGTCGTCAAGAACAAGGTGGCGCCACCCTTCCGACAGTGTGAATTCGACATGATGCATGAGTCGGGCATCTCCAAAGAGGGCAGCATCCTTGACGTCGGTCAAGAGATGGGCCTTCTCGAGAAGTCGGGAGCGTGGTTCAACTATGGGACCACCCGGCTCGGTCAGGGCCGCGAGAACGCCAAGGAGTTCCTCCGTCAGAACGTCGACATCTCCGACGCCATAGAACGGGAGATTCGGGACAATGTCCTTGCGTTCAGTGCGGACGCTGCTCCTACCCCTCCGCCGGCAGACGCCTAGCCGCAACACCCGCCGGCAGCCGTCCATCTGCCCGCCTGGCACCTTTCAGAGGCCGCCGCGATATACTTGCGGGAACTTCGGCCCCTGAACACGTGATCGGTGGGGTAAGGATGGAGCCGCCCACGCCGCCGGCCCCGCAGGACCCACTTGTGGGGCGGGTCCTCAATGACCGGTACCACCTGCTCAACGTCATTGGCACCGGCGGCATGTCGACGGTGTACCGGGCACGCGATAGCCGGCTCGGTCGCGAAGTCGCCATCAAGATCCTGCACCCCCAGTTCGCCAGGGACAAGGCCTTCATCGAGCGGTTCAGCCAGGAGGCCGAGTTTGCGGCGAGTCTATCGGCTCATCCCAATATTGTGTCGATCTATGACGTGGGTGAGGACGGTGAGTTGTCCTACATCGTCATGGAGCTCGTGGAGGGCCGGAACCTCAAGGATCTGATCCTGTCCGAAGGACCGCTGACCGTCGATCGGGCATTCGGCATCGGTCAATCGATCGCGTCCGCCCTTTCCTTCGCCCACCAACGAGGCCTCGTCCATCGAGACATCAAACCGCAAAATGTTCTCGTGTCACCCGACGGGACGGTGAGGGTGACGGACTTCGGCATTGCTCGGAGCTCGAACGTCGCCGACGCCACCAGAACCGGGGTGGTGCTCGGCACAGCGCACTACCTCTCCCCTGAGCAGGCCCAGGGACACCCGGCAGAGGCGCGATCAGACATCTACGCCCTGGCAGTTGTCCTCTTCGAAATGGTAACGGGCCGACTCCTCTTTGAGGCCGACAATCCCCTGGGCATTGCCATGCGGCACGTGCATGACGCGCCACCGGCGCCGAGCGCCATCAATCCCACGGTTCCGCCCTGGGCCGACGCCGTCATCCTGAGGGGTCTCAACAAAAACCCCGCCGATCGGTACCGCAGCGCCGCAGAGTTCGGCATGGCCATGCAGCGACGGGCTGTTCCCGACGTGGGTCAGACGACCGTGATCTCGCCGGTGGTACCTCCCGTCATGCCACAAGAGACCATGGTCATTCGGAGGGAGCAGCCGGCGCCCCCGACGGTCACGCGAACGCCTCAAGAGATCTCCGCGCCCAACCCCTGGAAGACCACGCTGCTCATCCTGGGAGGCATCGCCTTGGTCGCGGCCGCAGCGGCGGCCAGCTTCCTTGTCTATCGGGCGACGATCAACACGACCACTCGACGTCCGACGGCTACCATACGACCGACGCCGGCACATCATCATCGCGCCACGGCAACGCCCATACCGCGGCGGACCCACATTCCCACTGTCACACCAACGCAACCTCCACCGACACCGACCCCAACACCCACAACCGCGCCGAGCCCGACCCCGACCCCTACGCCGACACCCACCAGCCCGCCGACCCCCACAACTGCGCCGTCGCCATTGCCCTCGCCATCCGGAACCCCCTGATAGCTCCTGCTCCGATCTGGACGGTGAGAACCGGCGCCCGAAGTCTCAGGACTCTCCGGTCAGCTCCGACTTGGATACATTCAATGTGATACGCCCGGCACCGAGGTCGGCGATCCGTTCGCGTGGAATCGCCACATTGGTCTGGAACAGCAGACCGTGCTCGACCACGATCGACTCGATGCGTCTTGTTTGCGGGTCGACGACCACCTCGCTGACCACACCGACCTTGCCGTCGGTTGCCCACACCTCAGACCCGGATTCGATGTCGACGTCGCCTTCCGGGATCTGGGACTCGGTGTCGACGATCGGAGTGAACCCGAGCGGCTCAATGCCCGCCGCGGCCCCCACGGGGACCATGCCCGGAGCCACCAAGGCTCCGCCTGCCCAGGGCGCTCCCGCGTAGGCGCCCGCATCCGGCGGCGTGTAGTGCGTAATGACGAAGTCCTTCAGACGCCCGGCCTGCTCCTTGTCGAGCTCCAAATGGACAACATCTGGATCGGCGGAACGAACCGACTCGACCGGCACAAGCACGTCGCGTCCGAGCAATCCTCCCTCGGTGAGAACAAGCTCGACCACTTCGTCGGTGGCCGGGTCGACGATGACGTGGCCAAGCTTGCCGAGGTCGTTATCATCTCTGTCGTGGATGCGTGCACCGATGTGGAATTCCATGGTCAACGCTCCTCTCGGTCAAATTGGCAGGGTAGCCGGGTCGTCGGCCTCTCGATTCTGGCAAGCAATGTACCATGCTGCCTCTCCGGTCGGCGCCCTGTCCGGCGAATTCTAGGCCTGGAGACGTTCGACCGCGGCCTCGAGCGCTAGCGCCGCGTCCAGGCAGGTCTGCAATTCCCCCTCTGTCATCACTTGCAGCAGCTGTTTGGTCTGGCTCTCTCGAAGGCCTGCAAACTCCTGAACGATCGTTTGGCCGTGCTGGCTGATCTCGACCGTCACGACCCGCCGATCAGTATCCGAACGCGTGCGTCGCACCAGACCTCGCTCTTCCATGCGATCGATGATGGCGCTGGCCGAGGGCGGCGACACCGAAAAGCTGTTCGCCAACTCAGACACGGTCATAGAACCTCGGTCTTGTAGAGTCGCCAGCACCTGCATTTGGGGCAGACTCACGTCTCGCGCGAACGCGCTGCCGCAAAGCCGCTTAAACCTGCGCTTGAGCAAGCCGTCGAAGTGCAAGAGAACTTCAGCCGTCAATGCTTCCCGATCCAGTATGGTCGTCACCTTGCCGCGGCCTCATACACGGGCAGCTCATCCTCCGGGGCCGACGGAACCGATCCGCGGACCGGTGTCGCAGCCCCTCGCAGCGGCACTTCGGCGATGAGAAGGGTGGCCACGAGGGCTGCCACTCCCGACCAAACCGTCAACCAGAAGATTTGGCCGATCGCGACCGAGAAGGCGTCGTGAATGGCCGTCACGATCTTGGGTATGAACTGCGCCATGCCGGGCGGGAGCTGGCGATGAAGCTGCGCGGCCAGGCCAACGCCGGTAAGGCTCTGCTGTCCGCCTGAGCCGGTCCCATGCGTGGCGAACCGGGCGTACATGGCGCGCGGGAGCCCTTGCGCAGCAAACTCCTGCGGCACTTTGGTGGCAAACGTCTGACCGAACAGGGTGCCGGAAATGGCCAGCCCTACCGATCCCCCGATCTGTCGAAGGAACGTGAGGGTGCTCGTCGCAACTCCCATCTCCTGAGCCGACACGCAGTTCTGCACCACGACCGTGAATCCCGACATCGAGGGTCCAATGCCGAGACCAATGAGTAGCATCCCCAGCCAGAGATGGGCATCGCTGGAGGTCGCATTCAACGAGGTCATGACGAACGCGCCGATGACGAAAATGCACATCGATCCGAGCAGGATCAGCTTGTACTTTCCAATCCGGCTGATGACGATGCCGGACACGATACTTGAGCCGATTAGTCCCACCAGCAGCGGCCAGATGAGGTAGCCGGAGTCCGTGGCGCTGTACCCCCGCACGGCTTGGTAGTAGCGAGGCAGGAAGATGATGGACGCGAACATGCCGAATGCGACCAAAAAGACGGCTGTGTTCGTCGCCGATATCGTCTTGCTGCGGAACAGGCTCAACGGAATGATGGGCTGCTTCGCTCGAGACTCGATGAAGAGAAAGACGCCGACGAGCGCCAGGCCCAGGACGATTAGGCCCCCAACCGACGGGTCCGTCCAGGCGTTGAGCTTTCCACTCGAAGTCACCTTGTTGGTCAAGCCGAGCAGGATGGGCACAACGGCGGCCGTAAACACCAGGATTCCGAGATAGTCGAGGTCGCGAGCACTGGTTCGAATATCCGGGTGGAAGTTGGGCAATATGCCGACGATGACTGCCAGCGCCGCAAGGCCGATGGGCAGATTCACGTAGAAGACCCAGTGCCAGCTGATGTTGTCGGTGATCCAACCGCCCACAAACGGTCCGATGATGAAGCTCAGCCCAAACACACCACCGAAGACACCTTGGTAGCGCCCCCGCTCCCGGGGAGTGAACAGGTCGCCGATCACGGCAAGGGCGATCGGGAAGAGAGCCCCGGCTCCGACGCCTTGCAGTCCTCGGAAGGCGATCAGCTGGGTCATGTCCTGAGACAGGCCGGACAGGGCCGACCCTGCCAGGAAGATCACGATGCCGGCCAGCAGCATGATCTTCCGCCCGTACACGTCTGACAGTTTTCCGTAGATCGGGACGCTAATCGTGCTCGACAGGAGGTAAGAGGTGACCACCCAGGTGTAGAGATTGTTTCCGTGAAGGTCGGTCACGATGCGTGGGAGCGCTGTGCCGACCACGGTCTGGTCCAGGGCGGCCAGAAAGAGACCCAGCAGGACAGCGCCGAGAACGGCGTTTCGCCTTCCCGGCGACAGCTGAATGTGGGGCTTGTCCGAAGCCGCTGCCGAAACTGCTTGCGCCATCCCTGACCTCCTGAATCCCTACTTCCTTAGTCTATGCAGCATTATTAGCCCTCGCCAAATAATTAGCGTGATCGACATCACATTTTAGGGGCGTCACAAGACGCGTAGGGGGAAGGGAATCGGAGCCGGCACATCCCTCCTCGGCCGGGTGCCTCGCAAATTTCAGGGTTCTCGCCGCTTCGTTCATGGGCTCCGAGGTGACCGGCGCCCTGCGTCTCTCGGTCTTGTGCGTGTCTCGGTTTGCTGAGGTTTCTCCCGCCCTCGGTCGCCGGCTTGTGTCCAATGCCGCTGCGGCGTGATCCACAGCATCGAACCCATCGTCATGTCTCTCTGCAGCCTTTGACACCAGTCGCCCCGACGCCATACGCTTCGATAGAGGTCGAGTGAGGGTGGGCGATTCGAGATCCTCGCTCAGCGCCCCGAGAGCGGCAGTCGTGTCCCTATAGCTCAGTTGGATAGAGCGCTGGCCTCCGGAGCCAGGTGCGTCGGTTCGAGTCCGGCTAGGGACGCCACCTTCTTGTGTTGCGTGGAGAGGTTGCGGGCAAAGCAGAGGCTTTGACACACTCCGAGACCGGGACCATGCCTGCTTAGGTCTGCGGCGTGCCCTCGACCGTTCGAATCGGCCAGACCTTCGTCGCCCGGCGGAGCAGCCCTTCCATCTCAATCTCTCATCCGGACCACAAGCCGGTGGCGCACTTCAGCGAATCGCCGGCGGCTCTCAGTGCCCCGGAGCGGAATCCGTCTGAATGAGCGCTCCGGACTTGCCCACGGCGTAGCAACGAGCAACCGTCGGGCAGCTGATGCCGGTGAAGCTGTGGCCGGCGACGGGCGAGTTGGGAATCGCCGGTACCCAGATAAGACCGTCTGTCGTTCGAAGGATGTCGCCGGCACTTCCCACCGCATCACAGACTCGCTTGCTTGCGCAGGAGATGCCCGTCAGTGGGCCGGCCGTCCCGATGGTCTGAGACTGCCAGGCGGACCCGTCGTGCGTGGCATACACAACCGCCGTGGGACTGGTCGCGGTCGCGGTCGAACCGACCGCATAGCAGCTGTCGGTGGACGGACAGGCGAGGCTCGACATGACCCAACCGGGAGTTCCGGTGCCGGGCTCGACCGACCAGCTCCCGCCGGTGGTGGTGCGCAGCACGACTCCGCCGGCAGTAATCGCGTAACAACGATTTCGCTTGGGACAGCTGATGCCGACCAACGACTTCCCGGAAGGGTTCCCCAGCCGCTGGAAGGTCGCCCCATTGGTCGTGCGCAAGATCGAGGAGCCGGCCACGACGTAACAGGTCTTTACGCCGGGACAGGCGATGGCCGTTGCGTTCTTGGCATGGATGTTTCGCGGCACCCAGGACCGTCCGCCGTTTCTGGTGGCCTGAAGCCAGCCCGTCGCCGCAACTGAGTAACAGGTTTGCGGACCGGAACATGAGATGCCCACCAGTCGTGCCGCAGAGGAGGTGTTTCGTGGCTCCGCCCAGCTCCATCCGTCTGGTGAGTTCAAGATGGTGCCGAAGGCGCCCACCGCGTGGCAGCTGAACGAACGTGAACACTGGACTGCGTTGAGGTCAAAGGGGGTTCCGGATCCGGGCCGGCAGCTCCAGCTGGTGCGCCCGGGTACGGCCGGAACACTGTCGCCGGCGACCCCACGCGTGAAGGCATACCAATCGATCGATCCCCACCCCGTGACTTCATCCCATCCGAGACCGGCAAGATGACGATTGCTCCCACAGACGACGTCGTGAAAATAGGCATTGTAGTTCGGCGAGTTGGCAAGCCGGTAGATAACAGGATCAAGGAAGCCGATCCGCCGGTGATGGTTCAGCTCCAGGTACCGGTCGGTGACGGCGACAAGCCCCGTGATGATGGGGGCCGACAGACTCGTTCCGCCGAACACCTGGGCCGAGCCGTCGAACCATACTTCCGCCCCACTGAATGGATCTGCATCCGCCGAGACGTCGGGTACCGCTCGGCCCTTACAGGTTGCAGCCCGCACTCCTCGCTGCCACGAGGGCCGCTTCATCATGGCGGCACAGCCGCCACCACTTCCGGAACCATCGAACTGCGTGCTCCAGGCCGTTTCAGCCTGCCAGGTTTTGAACTTCTTGTCCATCTGCAGGTTGGTCCCGCCGACGGCGACCACGTACGGACTGTCGGCGGGGTAGGGCGCCTTCGCACAGTGATGAGACGGATTTAGACAGCCGGAATCGGCGCCGAAATCGCCTGTAGAGAAGAGGAAGGTCGTGCCCACGGCGACGGCGTGTTTAAAGCTGTTGGTTGTCTGCCGAACAAACCGCGCGGGGGGCTTGGGATAGCCCCAGCTGCTCGAGACGAGGTGCACCGAGGAGTCGTTGGCAGCCGCGGCGAGGGCGTCTTCCAATCCGGCATCACTGCCGTCGTCTCCGAGCCAGAACTTGAGGTGGCTATGGACGGCCATGCCGTGCACGTACTCCGCGTCCAGGGCCTGTTCCGAAATGTCGTTGTCATTGTTCTTCCCGTCGAGGAGAAACCACTGAATCTTGTCGGCGCTGTTGCACGACTTGCACGACGAGAGCTTGGGCTCGCCGGTGTCACGAGCGAACCCCGCGAAGTCACTGTTCGGGACTGTCTCGCCGTAGCTGGTGATGCCGATGGTCTGGCCCGTGCCGTCGTAGCCGTAGCCGGCCTCGTCATAGGCGGCACGAAACTGCTTGGGGACGTATCCGGTGTCGGGCGCGTCAAATCGCTTCAGGCCGATGAAGCGCGCATGGCCGAAATCATCCAGGCCGCTGATCGTCTGTATCCCAAGCCATCGGGGCACCGACGGGTTCGACGACGGCGCGAAGAAGTTGTGGGCGCCCAGTCGATACCGGCGAAGCCGGACCTGAAGGGCTGCCTCGACAGCCCTCGCGGGAGCGCGTGTCGTCAGGGTCGTGCCGTCAGGGCTCCGATAGATCAGCGGTAGCCGGGAAGCTGCGAGCCATGACACAACTCGGTGCACCTGCCTCGGCGATGGAGCGTACAGGTGGTCAAATGCCTGCTGCGTCAGGTAGTGCCCAAGCGGTACCTCACGGGCGATGAATCGATCCAGCAGGCGCTCGTTGCGCAGGGGCAGCCCAAATGTCACCAGGATCGGTGTGGAGCCCGCCACTGCCGCGGTTGGCGTTGCTGCTCGGGACCGTACCGCGAGCGGAACTGCTCCGCCGATGGGAGCTCTGTGGGCTAGAGCCGGTCCCGCGACGGCGATCGTAGCGCGACCGGGTAGGAACAGAGAAGTGGCGAGGCAGGCAATGGCCGACACTGCGCTGGCTCGTCTGATTGCGCGGAGCAGGGGTGGTTTCGTCCTTTCGCCTGCCTCGGGCCCCATTCTGGAGCCTTCGGTCAGTCCCGTCTCCGCATGATACTGCCCAGCCGCCGGACCTTCCAACCGCGCCTGTCAACGTCCGCCGGTAGCCGCTCGATCAGTAGTTCGGTGGTGGCGGCGCGCCGGAAGTGGGGCAGCTGCGCGGCTTCAGAACGACTGGGTTCAAGGGCGTCTGAGATGGGTCAACCATGCTGCCGATGCTGTCGACCGATCGGTCATAGTTGGCCAGATGCGGTAACCCGTACTGGTCCTCAACGAACTTGACGATTGAGCTGAAGTCCAGTCGGCCGTGGTAGATCAAGCCCCGCTTTGTGAACGGAGAGATGACCAGCAGCGGCACGCGTATGCCGTACTCATAGGTGGTCACATAGGGGGGCGCAACGTGATCGTAGAACCCTCCGAAGTCATCCCATGTCAGCACAATCACGGTGCTGGACCACAGCGGTGACCGCATGAGCTGGTTGATCCTCTCGACCGTCCAGTTCTCGCCCCTGCACATGCTTTCGGGCGGGTGATCGCTCACCTTGAGATCGGGAATCAGCCAGGAGATGGCGGGCAGCGAGCCGCTGCGGACGTCCTTGTCGAACCGCGAATCAGGCACTACGTTCGTGGCCCACTGTTGGGAGTCGCGAATGTGCTTGATACTGTCGAAGCTCGACCAGTAATACCCGAAATGACCCTTGCTCGGCGCGTAGTACCGCCAGGAAACACCGGCGGCGTCGGCCTCGTCGGCCAGCGTCTCGGCGTTGAAACACGGGAACACGTACGACGACACTCCGGACTTGAAGAGCTGTACACGTGTCCTCTTCCCGGCATCGCATCCCCATGAACGCAGCTTGCCGTGCCGTACGGGCTCGTCCACCGAATGCAGGGTCTGGCCGGTGATGGTCACCAGGTGGTTCGGGAAACTGCCACCCTGGCTCGTCGAAAAGAAGTGGTCGGCGAGTGAGAAGTCCTTCGCGTACTTCCAGTAGTTGGGGATCTGTTTCCGTTCAAACTGGGAGTCGGCCATGTCCTTCCCGTTCTGGATGGCGCGGTCCACCTTGAAGAACTGGTTCATCCGTCCTTTGTTGGTGGCGCGAACCGAAGCCCACTGGCCATGCCCCAGATCTTCCTTCAGTCGGTCAGGGGTGACATTGAGGCGGACTCGGCGCTTTCCAACCTCGGCGTAGCGGGTGCCGTCCGCCCCCGGAAACCGACCATAGATGTTGTCGAAGCTGTGGTTCTCCTTGACGAGGATGATGATATGGCGGATGGGACCGCACACATCGGAGCATGCACTCGTGCGCGAGCCATTATCCAAGCCCGCGCCCCCTGCTGCTGCCGTCAGGCTAGCCCCCAATGCAAGGAGCAGGGCGGCTAACACGGCGATTGGGATCGATGGTCTTGCGACCGCCGGGCGCATCCGTCCTCCGGCTCGAAACTCCATTCCTTCTCAGACTAAGACACAAGCTCGAGAGCCTCGAGGCATGGAACGAGGCGTGATCTCCTCATAGACCTCGATGAGCATTTGTCGGCTGGTCCAGCCAGCTAGGCGCGCTCTTACGCCGGCGATACCTGCGCCTGCAGCCAGTCCAGATATGGGCCCGAACCGGCCACTACCGGCATCGCAATAGCTTCCGGTAGATCGTAGTCATGCAGAGCGGTTATCCCTGCGACCACTTGCTCGAAGCGCGCCCGCGTGGTCTTGATCAGACAGAGCCACTCCGCGTCCTCGTGCACCGAGCCCTCCCACCGATAGGTACTTGAGACCGGCCCGACCACCTGAACGCAGGCGGCCAATCGGGACTCCACGAGCGAGCGGGCAATGTCACCGGCCATCTCTCGGGAGCCGGTCGTCACGCTCACCTGAATCGCCTCGGCGGGCATTGCCAGGGCTACGCCGAAGCGGTTAGCGGCTCGGACACCGCCGATTGCACGAGCGGATGCGACCGGTCAAACTCCAGAGTGTCCAGCTCCATGGGCGCCCCCGTGGCGTGGCTCTTCACCTCCCGGCTTCCGGCCTTGAAGACGCCCTCGGCGAGGGCGTCCCTCAGCAAGGATTTGAGCTGAGCGCGCGAGAGCGAGGGGAGGGTGCTGCTGCTGCGCAGGTTGGCCACGATGTAGGGCATACGAAGGTACTTGGACTTCGATTCCAGTGTGGCGATGGAACGCAGAAAATTGCGCAGATCGTCGGGATCCAGGTCTGTGAGACGGACTGAGGTGGTCGCGTCCTCTTCAGGTTGAGCCTGCGACGCTTCTTCCTGACGCTCGATGGCTTCCCAGTCCTCCGGCAGGTACGCCCAGTCCTGCATGCCCTCGGTCACGATCTTGATCACCCCTTGGTTCTGGGCCTCCTGCATGAACTGCTTGAAACCCGAGAAGCCCAGTCGTCGAGGACTGAAGTCGTAGCGGTGGCGTAGGTCATGAGCTATGACCGAGAACAGGGCCCCCTGACCTCCTCGTGATTCCCGCTTCACGGCGGTTACGAGATTGGAGAACATTCGCTGCAGATCCCGCTGTTCCTGGACTCCCTTTCGAGGAGCCGACGTCTGCTTGTTCGGCTCGGGATCGAGATCGACGTCGTACAGTAGGAATTCGTCTACGCTTTCCGTGAGGAGTGTGGAGCTGGCGCCCGACACTCCGATCGCCACGACATACTTACCCTGCATGCGGAGGTAGGTGGCGAGGTGTACCAGGTCGGCGTCGCCGGACACGATCAGGAAAATCGGCACGTGTGGCGATTGATGGGCGTAGTCGATGGTATCGACAGCGAGCTTGACGTCCGCACTGTTCTTGAGGAGCTTCGAGTCTCCTCCGACTCGAGAGGGGATGTACACCGGCGATATCCCGGCCCGATACAGGTTGGGGGGATCGAGGTGATGCCCTCCCTGCTGCCAATCGGCATAGGCCCGAGCCGCCACCACCCGCCCCCGCTCACGGGCCGCATCCAATATGGAGGAGATGTTGGGCACCCGCCCGATGTCCCTCAAGCTCCACTTGAGGTTCTCCCAATCGATGAACAGGGCCGCGTCTCGCGTCTCTCGATCAGTAGATTCAGATGAGTCCGCGCGGCCGTTTACCGAGTTCTCATCGACGGTCTTTCGAGCTGAGGCGCGTGGCATTCTTGACAAGCTTTCTCCGTTTGATACTACTAGGGCGTCTCCCCGAGGTCCTGAATGACGGGTAACGGGAGGGAGGACAATGGCTGACCCGCCAAGCATCGTGATGACGGTTTACGTCGGCGTCGGAGGCGTGGGCGCGTTGGTCGCCTGGCTACTCGTGGGCTTGCTGGCCGGGTGGCTGGCGGGGCTCGTCACCAGGGGACAGGGGTATGGCTGCTGCGGCGACATCCTGCTGGGTTGGGTTGGGGCGATCGTGGGCGGTTTCGTGATGGCCGAACTGTTCGGCCTGCGGGCTGCCGGTTTCATCGCCAGCATTGCCTTTGCTTTCATCGGCGCCCTGCTTGTCTTGCTGGCCGTTCGTCTACTCTCTCGCATCTGAAGCAAGCAGGACGCGAACGAGACCCCACCGCCGTGACGGCGACCATGCTACGAACGGATGCTCCTAATTTCGAGTCCCAGCAGCGGATGATGGGCCGCAGTCCTGGGCGAGACCTGCGCCCAGTCGGTCCCCCACGCTAGATTCGGAGCTCCGAGGGTAAGATCCGCATCTGGTACCGGTACTTGGCCACGGTCCTTCGTGCCACCGTGTAGCCACGCTCCTTGAGCCGCTCGGATATCTCACGATCGGTCAGGTGGCGTCCTCCCTCGGCCTCGATGATCTCGCGCATCACGTCCTGCACCGGCAGTGCCGCCTTGAAAAAGTCCGAGAGCGGGACAACCTTCCCACTGGGCATGAGAACAAACTTCTCCGCTGCCGCCCGGCTCACCGTGGATTCATGGACACCCACGGCCACGGCCGCCTCGGCACGAGTCAGCGGCTTGAGATGCCGGACACCATCCTTGAGGAAGCCGCTTTGACGCTCAAGTAGGAAGTCAGCCAGCAGCTGCATGGTTCTGCGTCGCTGTTGGATGCTGTTGATGAACTGCCGGGCACGTTGCACGTAGGCTCGCACGTGTTCTCGTTCTTCCTCGCTCATCGCGTCGCCCGCGGCGCGAATCTGCCGAAGGACGCTCTCGTATGGACGGCTCACTCTCAGCTGATACCGTTTGGACTCGATGACCTCGGATCGGAGGTTGCCCTTTTCGTCGATCGTGACGACGATGTCCGGCGTCACCGCCTGACCTCGGTCCGTCCGCACCGACTTGGATCCGAGGGCACGCTCCTCGAACATGTAGGCCGGGTACGGACTGAGCTGCTCCTTTATGAATTCCCAGCCGGCTTCGACCTCGTCAATCGGCTTTCGCAGCTGATGGGCCACAACCGCGAACCGGTGCTTGCCGATATCTTCCAGATGGTCCTCGATGAGCACCCGTGCGAGAGGATGGACACGAACTCCCGACTCGGCCAGGCGATCGAGCTGGATCAGCATGCACTCGCGGATGTCTCGCGCCCCCACGCCGGGCGGGTCAAGGGCCTGAAGCGCCTTGAGAACCCTTTCGACTTCCTCGTAGTCGACCTGAAGCTGCCAGGCTACCTCGTCGAGGGTCGTGCGCAGATAGCCAGTTTCATCAAGCGCGCCCACCAGGTATTCGGCAATCGCCATGTCGCCGCCCGGAAGGCTTGCGCCCAGGTCCTGGAGGAGACGCTCCTGGAGCGAGACCTCCGACGCGACCACCGTGAGCGGGTCGAACTCTTCCTCCTCGGCTTGGGGAGTTGTTCGGTTCGCTTCCTCTTCCAGAAACTGCTCGGTGGGGTCCCGTTCTGCCGTTCCTTCTCCACAGGTAATGCAGACGGAGCCCTCCAGCTTGTCTCCACATCGCGGACAAACACTGATCTCCTCGACCTCGAGGGCCGGGTTGTCCTGCGCTTCCCGGCTGATCGCCTGCTGGAGGTCAAGTGACGACATGGCGAGAATCGAGCTCGCCTGCACCATCCGAGGCGACACCGTTTGTCGCATCTCGTGGGCTTCCTGTTGCAACAGGTCCATCGACATGGGCGTGTCCCGGGATCGAGATAGAGAGGGGGTACGACTCAGGCTAACAACTGACAGGATTCGGGCTCGTGTCGTTGCAGCTATCCGAGAGCCGGATAGGATAGAGACAGCGTGACTCCGAAGTTCGCGACGATTGAGTGCCGGGGAGCAACCAGAGTCTGATCACATCCGAAGCGGCCCCGGCGGCGTTGGCAATCGAGACGCATGGCTTGACCAAGCAGTATCGGGCGGTTCTCGCCGTCGATCAGGTGGACCTGGAGGTCCACCGCGGGGAGATCTTCGGATTTCTGGGTCCCAACGGGGCTGGCAAGACAACGACGATGCGCATCCTGCTAGGGCTCATCCGTCCAACCAGCGGCTCGGCCAGGATGTTGGGGATGGACATTCGCAGCCACCTCACGGCTATCCTCGACCGCACGGGATCAATCGTGGAGAACCCGACTTTCTATCCGTACCTGTCGGGACGCGATAACCTCCGGGTCGTCGCCCGGTTGACTGGTGCCCGGGAACAGGAAATCGGCCGGGTGCTCGACCTCGTGGACCTCGCGCGTGATGCCGGCAGGAAGTACCGCCACTACTCCTTGGGGATGAAGCAGCGGCTGGCGGTCGCGGGCGCACTTCTGCACGACCCCGACGTGCTGATTCTCGATGAGCCGGCCAACGGCTTGGATCCGGCGGGCACCGTCGACATGCGCAACCTGATGCGCCGGCTGAAGGAACAAGGTAAGACCGTTTTCATTTCCAGCCATGTGCTCCACGAGATCGAGCAGATCTGCGATCGAATCGCCATTTTGAACCAGGGAAGGGTGCTTGTCCAGGGAAGTGTCGACGACCTGCTGTCCGGCTCAGACGCGGTAGAGATCAAGATCGGCGACGCAGCCGCGGCGCTGCGGGTTCTGCAGGGGCTCGATTGGGTTGGCGACCCGAGGCAGGAGGGCGAATATATCGTGGTCAAGGTGGAACAGAGCCGTGCCGCCGACGTCAATCGCATACTGGCGGAACAGCAACTCTACGCCTCGGAGATTCGTCCCAAGGAACGTAGCCTCGAGCAGTACTTCCTGGGGCTTACCGAGCGGCCGAGCAGATGAGACACCTCCTCGCAGCCGACTGGCTCAAGATGCGGCATCGGTGGATGCCTCGAATTCTGATTCTGGTTCTCGTCGTTCTTTTGGTGCTCGTCTTGTGGGGATTGGCCTCCGACTCCTCGAGACCTAACATTTTTCCAGTTCGGGGTCTGCTCGCCGCCTTGCTTCTCAGCTCGCTGATCGGGGCGGTTCTGTGGCCCATCATGGCGGGGGCCTGGGCTGGAAACGAGTACTCCTGGGGAACAGTTCGTCTGACGCTGGGTCGCCGGCCCAATCGAGTCGAGTACGTGCTTTCCGCCATCGTGACCCTTATGGCCTGGGTGACCGTGTCGCTCTTGCTGGCCATGCTCGTGGGCCTACTGGCGGGAGGTATCGCCGCCACAGCCACGGGGCACCAATTCGTGGTGACCTCGGGTGTTCCGGCGGACATTCTCCTGACCCTCGTCAAGACGTTCCTATCCGTGCTTTTCGTCGGCCTGTTCTTCGTGTCACTGGCCTACGCGGCGGGAACCATATTTCAATCGCCGGCGGCCGGTATCGGATTGGGCATCGGCCTGGCCATCGCCGAGCAGATCCTCGACGGCATCTTCATGCATTTGGGAGGGGCCTGGCAGGTTGTCGCAAATCATCTGCCCGCCGCTTACATCCAGGCGCTTCCCAGTCGAGTCATGTCGCCGGCCATGACCGGCAGCTTCGTCACCAAGTCAGGCCCCGGGGTGGGCGAGTGTTTACTCGGTCTCGGGCTCTATATCGCCGGGCTTGTGGCGATTACCCTGCTGGTCTTCCAGTCGCGGGACGTAACCGGCTAGCACCGCTCAGGATCTCGTACCCCTCCCCGCGATCGATGAGCCCTAGCTGGTGGTCACGCCTCTCGGCTCGACGCTCCCTCGTAGACTGGTTGTCGACGATGAGGTCCCCGTCCGACGATTCCGCGAAAAGGACCCCATAGTCTCGATTGGCGGACTCCATCGATACCTTTCCCTGGACAACGTCTTTGAGGACAAGCGCGGGGTCCCGCTGGTACGGGTCACCCCAACCGCCGCCGCCAGTGGTCTCCAGGCGAATCACATCACCGGCTTGAAGGGGTTGATTGTCGACCATTCCGGGTAGCCGCACCTCATTCGAACCGCCCGGATTCACGATTGCCCGGTATGGGGCGCCGGCGCGACCGCCTGCCACCCCATAGCAGCCAAGGATCGAACGGTCGGCGGTGGAGATGAAGTCCACGTCCTGCAGCACTCGGATATCCTTCTGATATCCGAGGCCTCCTCTGTGAGCGCCCGGCCCCCCCGAATCCTGAGCAAGTCCAAGCCGTTCAACCACGATCGGGAATCGAGTCTCGGCGAACTCGACCGGAAGATTCTTCGAGTCCGGCACGATATGGATGCAATCACTCCCGTCGGCGTAATACCTGCCTCCGGATCCGCCTCCCAGCACCTCCCGCAGCAGGAAGAAGGTGTCGTCTCGAGAATCGAAGCCATGCAGCCCCCAGTAGCGGATGGTCTCCTGATCAGCCGGCACCTTGCCGTTGACCGCCTGGGCAAGAACCCCGAGAAACACACCGATCAAGCGCAGAATCGTGAACGATCGAGCGTTTGTTGGAGCCGGGAATCGGGGCGACACAATGGTCGGTTCTTCCGGAAAGACGATCTCCAAGACATCACAGATGCCCTCGTTGATGTCCAGCTCCGCCATTCGCTCGGGCGCGCCGGCGAGATTGCGGAGGGCAACCGCGATCCATTTCTTCAGGAACCGGCCCTCACAGTAGTTTCCAGGCCAGTTGATCGGACCCTTCGACTGGGGCGCACACCCGCGTAGGTCGAGGGTGATCCCGTCGACTCGCTTCTCCATTCGAATGCGAAGTGGGTGCAGTTCCGCGCCCGCCACGCCATGCTGTTCGATGTAGTCTTCCCAGACGTATTCGCCGTCTGGAATCCGGGGAAGTATCTCCCGGCGAAAGTTATCGGCACAGGTGCGCAGAGTCGCCTCGAAGCAGGAGTAGATCGCCTCTCGACCGTACCGAGCAAACAGCTCACTGATGCGGTCCGCGCCCATTCGACAGGCGGCGATCTCACCGTCTATGTCTCCCTGAAGACTGTGCGGGAGCCGGCTGTTTCGGAAGATGATGGCGTACGCCGCCTCGTTCCGCACCCCCGCATCGTACAACCGGATCGGCGGAATCATTAGGCCTTCCTGGAAGATGCTGGTCGCATTTGCCGGCATGCTTCCCGGCACCATTCCGCCGATGTCGTCGTGATGGCCGAATGCCTGCACGAATGCCACGACCTCGCTCTCAAAGAACACCGGCACGGTCGAGCACAGATCGGGGAGATGACCGATCCCGCCCTCAGATAGGTACACGTCGTTGTGGAGAAAGACGTCTCCGCGATGCATCTGGTCCACAGGGAAATCACGGATGATGGGGCTCACCATGGCACTGTAGGACCGTCCGGTCAGCTTCCTGCCGTCCCGATCGTGGATTCCAGCCCGGAAGTCGTGTTGGTCACGAATCATGGGCGATCGCGCCGTGCGCTCGATCGCGGACTCGACCTCCGTCTCAATTGATGCCAGGGCGCCGTCGACAATCTGCAACAGCACGGGATCGGGTTGGCTGGGTGCGGCCTTCACTGAACCGCCCCGGACGGACGCAGGATCATATTTCTCCAGGAGTCGACCCGACCGGTCCATCCAGTGGGGACGACGGTGGTCGAGCCATACTCCGCCACGATTGCCGGTCCCGCCAGCTGGTAGCCTGGCGCCATCTGGCCACGAGACAGAATGGTCATTGATAGGCTGTCTTCGCTGTCGATTCCGGGTATTTGTACGGACGCAGTCGCCGTCGATCCTGATTCACTGATGGCGGCCCGCAACGAGGGTCGATCAACGAGCCCGATCGCTTCCACACGCAGATTGACCAGCTCGCATTTCTGCTCGGCCTTGTACGAGTACCCATAAAGTCGCTCGTGCTCTCGGTGAAATGCCTCGGTAATCTCTCGCACTCCGAGATGGTCGATCTCACCTGTTGGGGCTGGAATTCGAACCTCGTATGCCTCGCCGAAGTAGCGAACGTCCAGGCTGCGCGTCAACCGCCGTCGCTCCACCGGAATGCCCTCGGCCTCGAGACCCCTGTTCGCCTCTCCGGATAGGCGTTCGAACTCACGGTTGATCGCAGGTAGATCAATCTCGTCTTCTCGACACACGTTCGTCAACACGTGGTCTGTCTTCAGATCCACGCAAAGCAGCCCCAGCGCTGAGACGTTGCCGGGGGCCCATGGTATGAGAACTGTCTTGATGCCGAGCAGCTCGGCCACTCTAGCCGCTTGGAGCGGGCCCGAGCCTCCGAACGCTACCAGCACATACTCTCTGGGATCCAGGCCCTTCTTCACCGTCAGCTGGCGAATCGCATTCACCTGGTTCCAGTTGGCAATCTCGAGAATACCGTGACACAGTGCGCGCAGGGGCAGATCGAAGTCGGCCGCCAAACGTTGCAGCCCTTCCTGAGCTGTTCCAACGGCGAGCGGCATTTCCCCTCCGAGCAGCTGTGCCGGAAGGCGCCCCAGCACGAGGTTGGCATCGGTGAGCGTCGGCTGGTCGCCGCCATGCCCGTAGCACATCGGGCCGGGTATAGCCCCAGCGCTGCGTGGACCAACCCGAATCCTCCCTGAAGCGTCCCGCCATGCAATCGAACCACCTCCGGTTCCAATCGTGGTGATGTCCACCATCGGCAGCCGTATGGGAAAACGCCCAACCGAACCACTCGTGCTGATGTGTGGCTTCCCTTCCTCGACGAGGCAGATGTCCGTGGAAGTCCCGCCCGCATCCACGGTTAGGATCTTCGAGTAGCCGGCGAGGCCGGCAACGAAACCGGCCCCCAGCGCGCCTGCCGCCGGGCCCGACAGCAAGGTCGAAATTGGTCGTCGGGCGACCTCGGGACCAGAGAGCACTCCACCATTGGATTGCATGATGAGGAAGGGAGTGGATCGTGGAAGCTGCTCCGCCGCCTTCCCGATGTAGCCCTGCATGACCGGCTTCACATACGCGTCGATGCAGGTCGTCATGGTTCGTTCATACTCCCGGTACTCGGGAAGCACCTCGGACGAAAGCGAGACGGCCAGGTCGGGAATGTGCTCCAGAAGCAGCTCCTTGACTCGCCTCTCATGCGCCGAGTCCGCATAGGCGTGAATCAGGCTGACGGCTGCTGCCCGGATGCCACGCCGCTGCATGCCACGTGCTACCGCTCTGACACCCTCCTCATCCAGCGGCCGGAGTACTTCCCCACGGAAGTTGAGCCGCTCGTCGACCTCGAAGACCCGCTCGAGAGGGATGATACGATCGGGCTTCACCCAGAAGTAGGAGTTACCGTATCCGGAGGGCACGCTCTGGCGGGCGATCTCCAGGATGTGGCGGAATCCCGCCGTGGTGATAAGCGCAACCGAATCGATGCGCTCTTCCAGTAGCGCATTTGTGGCCACGGTCGTTCCGTGAATAATTGCCTCGAGATTCTGTGAGGGCCGGCCCAGAACTTGCCGGATCTTGTCCAGCGCGGCGGCTAACGCCTGAGACGGGTCGCCGGGGCTGCTGGGAGTCTTCGAGGAAACCATCTCGCCGGTATCCGAGTCGATCGCAACGACATCGGTGAACGTGCCTCCCGTATCGATTCCGACCCGGATTCCTGCCAATTACCCAGGCTGACTCCCAATGACGTCGGTGCCCAAACGAATCAGATCTCGGATGTCGCTCGGGCTCAGGGGCATCTGATTGACCCGTACGTCGTACTCTGACAGCGCGTCCTCCAGGGCGGATGCCATAACAGCAGCCACCGGGATGACGCCCGCCTCGCCTGCCCCCTTGATGCCGAGAGGATTCAATGTAGAAGGCGTCTCGACATGAACGGTCTCGATGTCGGGCACCTCCATCGAGGTGGGGATCAGATAATCCATGAACGTGCTCGAGAGAGGTTGGGCTTCCTCGTCGAAGACCAGGCGCTCGTAGAACGATCCGCCGATTCCCTGGGCCACCCCTCCGTGAATCTGACCTTCCACGATGGTTGGATTGATGACCCGTCCGCAGTCGTGGACGGCGACGTAGCGCAGGATCACTGGAGAGCCGGTGTCCGCATCTACTTCCACAATTGCTCCATGAGCACCGCTCGCCCAGGTGGCCCGGTCAGGGGCGAAGTACTCACGTGCCTCCAAACCGGGAGCCTCACCGCTCTCGAGGGCCGCCCCATCGCGAGTTTTCATCAACTGCATCGCCTCAGATGCCTGGTCACCGTAGGCATAGCGGATGGGGTTGGCTACGACGGCAACGTCCCAGAGGGACAGACTGTGCTGTGGCGAGCCCTTCACACCGACCCGACCCCACTCAAGCTCGATGTCGTCAGGGCTCGCTTCGAATAGCCCCGAGGCCACCGACTGGGCCTTCTGGCGTACCACCCGGGCCGCGGCACCGATGGCATTCCCAGTCACGACCGCCGACCGACTGGCATACGTGCCTGAGCCCCAGTTCATGGCGCGGCTGTCCCCGGTGGTAATCCGGACCTCGCTCGGCTCCACGCCCAGTTCGTCCGCAACAATCTGCGCGAATGCGGTCTCGTGACCCTGACCCTGTGTGCCCACGCAGGTGCTCACCACCACGCGCTTCGCCGTTCCATCGATGCGCACGTGTGCGCCCTCATACGGCCCGATGCCTGTCCCCTCGACATAGGCGGCGATCCCGATACCCAGTCGACGGCCGGCGAGCCGGGCCTCAGCTTGCTCCCGCCGGAAACCCTCATAGTCAAGGGCTTCCAGCAGGCGATCCAGGCCCTCGGGATAATTGCCACTGTCGTAGCGCGTCGGCCGGCCATCTTGAAAGGTGAGACCAACGTCCCACGGAAACTCGTGAGGTTGAATGAAGTTGCGTCGCCGTATCTCCACCCGGTCGATGTCGAGGCGATCTGCCAGCCGGTCCATGAGCCGCTCCATGACGAAGCAGGCATGCGGTCTGCCAGCGCCGCGGTACGGCGTCACCGGGACCTTGTTCGTATAGACCACGGTGGCATCGCTGTGGTAGTTCGGTACCCGATACGGCCCGGGCAGCTGCGTTGCTGTGATGATGGGGACGATGATGCCGTACGGCGTGTAGGCTCCCGTGTCGTGGAGAAACCGATCGCTGACACCGAGAATGACCCCTTCATTCGTTGCCGCCAGCGACGCCCAATGAATCTGGCCCCGTTCATGGTTGGACGCAATGAGATGTTCCCGCCGATCCTCCGTCCATTTCACGGGCCGCCCGAGACGCACAGCGGCCAGCGGAACCAGCACCTCCTCCGCGTAGAACATCATGATCTTGACCCCGAAACCGCCACCAACATCCGGCGCGACCACCCGAACTTGGTTCTCGGAAAGCCCCAAGAGCACAGCTAGGCCGTTGCGGATCGAGAGTGGCGCCTGGGTCGTGTCGTAGACCGTCAGAACCTCTTCCACCGGATCAAAGAGCGCGGTGACGGCCCGGCACTCCATGGGCTGTCCAGCACCCCGCTCCAGAACCAGACGCTCCTCAATGACATGGTCGGCCCGACGGAAGGCCTCCTCCACGTTGCCTACGGACTGGACGAGGTGAGCGGCAACGTTCTCGGGCACATCAGGATGAACGAGTGGTGCATCCGGCGCCACCGCCGCTTCCAGGTCGACCACCGCGGGCAGCGCCTCATACTCGACCTCGATCAGGTCGCAGGCGTCCTCAGCCACATACCGATCTGCCGCCACCACGAAGGCGATGGGCTGACCGACGTACTCCACCGAATCAGTCGCCAACGGATACTGCGTGCGGCCATGTGTCAGCGAGTCGTGGGGCACGACCAAGGGAGACGGGCGGAGCGCGTCCCCGAGGTCCTCCGCGGTCCAAACTGCTTCGACACCCGGCAGAGCCCGAGCCGCAGCCGTATCAATACGAAGCAGCCGGGCATGACCGACCGGCGAACGAAGAACCGCGGCATGGAGGGCGTTCGACGGGCTGATGTCGTCTACAAATCTGCCCTGCCCGGTCAGTAAGCGCTGATCCTCGTTCCGAGGAACTCGGTCTCCAAACCATCTCGTCGTCACGGGCTATTCCTTGACAGAGCAACGTACGACTGCACTGCGCGGATGATGTTGACGTAGCCGGTGCAACGGCACAGATTACCCGACACAGCCTCCCGTATCTCAGATGCGCTGGGCCGGGGATTCTCTCGCAAGAAGGGAATCAGCGTCATCAAGAAACCTGCTGTGCAGAATCCGCACTGGAGCGCATGTTCTTGCCGAAAAGCCGCTTGCAGCGGGTGCAGGCTGCCCTCTCTCGTCAGACTCTCAACGGTGGTGACCTCGGCTCCGTCGGCTTGAACGGCGAATAGCAAACAGGACCGGACGGCATCCCCGTTGAGAAGGACAGTACAACAGCCGCACACTCCGTGTTCGCAACCCACGTGAGTCCCGGTAAGACCAACGGTGTACCTCAAGAAGTCGGACAGCAGCATCCGGGTGGGAACTTCTGCCGTTTGCGGCTGCTCGTTTATCGCGACCTGTATGCAACGGATTTCTGTCACCCCGCGGCACCGGTTCGAGCCCTGACCACCGCCCGACCGAGCCCGCGGTAAACCATCGTCCTGACCAGCTCTCGACGATATTCCGCTGTCCCATGGATATCCGTAACCGGCTCGCAGTCGTGAGAGGCGGCGAGTGCGGCCTCGACGAAGAGCTCATTCGTGGGCTCCTCGTCCACGAGCCTCTCTTCGGCTCTGGTCGCGCGGAGCGGAGTCGGCCCAACGCCTCCGAGCGCAACACGTGCTCGACGGATTCGCCCGGCTTCGATGGTGACGACTACTGCGATGGCCGCGACAGCGAAGTCTCCATGCCGGCGAGCGACCTCGAGAAATGCCGATCCGGAGCCGGGCGGAACCGGAGGCAGAGACGCTTCGGTTGCTATTTCCTCCGGGTCAAGAGCAGTGGTCATGATGTGGACGAAGAAATCCCCGGCGGAAACCCGGCGTGACCCACTGGTTCGTCGCAGGTGCAGCTCGCCATCCAATGCCAGAAACACAAGTGGCATCTCTGCGGCCGGATCCGCGTGCGCAAGACTTCCGACAAGCGTGCCTCGATTTCTGATCTGACGGTGCCCGACCCAAGCTATGGCCTCCGTAACGAGGGGAGCGACATCACGGACTGCAGCATCCCGCTCGACCATCGCCTGGCGCGCTAGCGCACCCACCCTTAGGCCGTTGTCCGTCGTAACGAAATCCAGGTCCGGGAGCCGGTTGATGTCGACGATCACATCGGGAGCGGCCAGCCGCATGTTGAGCAGGGGCACAAGACTCTGGCCCCCCGCGAGAATCTTGGCTGCATCGCCATGGACAGCCAGCAACCCGAGGGCCTCATCGAGTGTATGAGGATCGTAATAGGTGAACGGAGCCGGCTTCATGCATCAGCCCTGGGGCTTCAAAGTCGGAACAGCGGCGAACCTGGTCGCGAGGCGAGCGATTGTATACCGGCGCCCAGCTTGCCCAATGGCCATGTCTCACTCCGTCCGCGAAGCGGCGGCTTCGGGACGCACCAGTCCTTCTCGGTACTCCTTCAATGGCGCGACGTGAAAGCTCTCCTCCCGTGAATGCCTGGCAATGACATCCGCGAGTGCCGATGCCGTGTCCAGTGACGTACAGCATGGTATCCGATGGCGTTCCGCCGCGGTTCGAATCAAGAAGCCGTCACGAAGACTACCGGTGTCGGGCTTCGCCGCCGTGGCCCCTGAAGCCCTCGAAACCGTATTGACAACCAGGCTGACCAGGCCATCGTCGATGACGTCGAGCACGCTCGGCCGGCTCTGGTTGATTCGGCCGACGACGAGGGCCTCGATACCCTGTGCCGCCAGGAGGGAAGCGGTCCCACTGGTTGCATAAAGCAGGAAGCCGATCTCCTTCAGCCGACGCAGGATGGGCAACGCCTCCTGCTTATCCGCGTCCGCAATGCTGCACAGAGCGCCGCCTCCCGTGGGCACACCACCGAGCGCGGCGAGGAACGCCTTCTCAATGGCCGCATCGAGTCTGGTGTCCGCCCCCATCACTTCACCGGTAGACTTCATCTCCGGTCCGAGCGCCATGTCCATCGGTTGCAGCTTGGACATCGAGAACACCGGCGCCTTGATGGCCACAACCGGACGCGGGGCCTCCAATCCGGACGTCCACCCGAGTGACTTAAGGCTCTCGCCGCAGCTGACCCGCGTCGCAAGCTCGACCATGGGGACCCCGGTAACCTTGCTGATGAAGGGAACGGTTCGAGAGGACCGAGGATTCACTTCGATTACGTGCGAGCGATCGTCGCTCACGACGAACTGCAGGTTGCACAACCCTTTCACGCCCAGGCGCCGGGCAATCAGCGTCGTCTGATCGACGATTCGGCGCCGCACGGCGTCGTCAAGATGCAGTGCAGGGTACACCGCCATGGAGTCACCGCTGTGCACGCCGGCCCGCTCCACGTGCTCCATGAGTCCGGGTATGAGCACAGTCTCTCCATCGGCGACGACATCGACGTCGACTTCGCGACCAAGGAGATACTTGTCGACGAGCACGCTGCCACGCGCCGCTCCCGCTTCACGCGGTAGGGCGGCTAGCGCCCCCGTCATGTAGGACTCAAGCTGGGGCGCGTCGTACACGATCTCCATCCCGCGGCCTCCAAGCACGAAGGACGGGCGGACCAGGACTGGATAGCCGATCCCGTCGGCGATGTCGATGGCCTCCTCAAGAGAGCTGGTGGCCTTGCCCCCGGGCCTCCACACGCCAAGCTCTGCCATCAGCCGGTCAAAGAGGTCGCGGTCCTCGGCCAGCTCGATGCTCTCAATCGAGGTTCCCAGGATCGTGTACCCCCGGCCCTCGAGAGCAGCTGCCAGATTGATCGCCGTCTGACCGCCAAATTGGACGAGCGCTCCCGACACACTATCCGGATGCTGTCCGGATTCGACTTCCAAGACCGAGGAAACAGCTTCGACGTCGAGGGGTTCGAAATACAGGCGGGTGCTGCAGTCGAAGTCAGTGCTGACCGTCTCTGGATTGCTGTTGATCATAACCGCGGAGTGTCCACTCTTGCGCAAGGCGCCGGCCGCCTGGACGCTGCAGTAATCGAACTCGATCCCTTGACCGATTCGAATTGGCCCGCTGCCCAGCACTACGACACTTCCATCCGCCTCCGGCGTCTCGGACTCGGACTCGAAGCAGGAATAGTAGTACGGCGTCACCGCCTCGAATTCCGCCGCACACGTGTCGACCGACTTGTAGGTGGGTCGGATATTGGCACGGCTGCGGTAGGTCCAAGTTGTGTTTGGCGGAAGTGACAGTATGCGGTCGATCGCCTCATCGGCGAGCCCACAGCGCTTTGCCCGGCGCACGACCTCCGGCTGCAGGCCATTGATCTGAAGGTGCTCTTCGGCTCGAACCACCCGCTGCAGACGGTGCAAGAACCAGGCACCAATGTCACTCTCTTCGGCCATAGCCTCGGGACTCTCCCCACGTCTCAGACCCGCCGTGAGCGCTTCCAGTCTCCGGTCGTTCGCCACACGGACCAACACGGGTGCATCCGAGGCACTCGCGTCTTCAGCCGGCTTCTCCAACGATCGGTGAGCCTTCATCACGGCCGCCTCGAAGGTCCGCTCGATGGCCATTGCCTCGCCCGTGGACTTCATCTGCGTCCCCAAACGGCGGTCGGCAGCGCCAAACTTATCGAACGGCCATCGGGGAATCTTGACCACGCAGTAGTCCAAGGCCGGTTCAAATGCGGCGGTGGTCTTGCCGGTAATGGAGTTCGGTATCTCCTCGAGCCTGCGCCCGAGAGCGACCTTGGCCGCCACACGCGCGATGGGATATCCCGTAGCCTTGCTGGCCAGCGCGGAGGAGCGGGACACTCGCGGGTTGACCTCAATGACGAAATACTCGTGTGATGCCGGAGCCAACGCGAATTGCACGTTGCAGCCGCCCTCGATACGCAAGCTCTCGATGATCCGAAGCGCGGCCGTCCGCAACTGCTGGTGCTCACGGTCGGTGAGCGTCTGACTCGGGGCCACGACGATTGAATCCCCGGTGTGAACACCCATGGGATCGACGTTCTCCATGTTGCAGATGGTCACCGCCGTGCCGGCGCCATCACGGACGACTTCGTACTCGATCTCGCGCCAACCGGCGAGTGATCGTTCAACGAGGACCTGGTTGATTGGCGATGCCGCCAGCCCGGACGCCACAACCTCCAGAAACCGCTCGAGGGTTTCGCAGAGCCCCCCGCCCGTTCCGCCCAATGTGAAGGCAGGACGGACCACCAAGGGCAGTCCCGTGACATCGGCGAACTCGCGCGCCTCAATCAGAGAGCTCACTGATCGCGACTCGGGCACCGGTTCGCCAATGGAGCGCAGCAGGGTCTTGAATCGCTCTCGGTCTTCTGCCGTGCGAATGGCATCCAGCGAGGTGCTCAGCACGCGCACGCCATACCGATCAAGGATGCCCAGCTCGTCGAGTGAAACCGCCAGATTGAGCCCCGTCTGTCCACCGAGCGTTGCCAGGAGCCCCTCCGGCCGCTCCCTCGAAATCACCCGCTCCAGGACCTGGGGTGTCAACGGCTCGATGTATACCGCGTCAGCCGATGCGTCGTCGGTCATGATGGTGGCCGGATTGCTGTTGACCAACACGACCCGAACGCCTTCCTCGCGCAGTGCCCGACATGCTTGAGTGCCGGCATAGTCGAACTCGGCTGCCTGCCCAATGACAATCGGCCCGCTGCCCAACATGAGTACCGACCGCGGGGCATGGCTCCCGCTTCTCGTCGAAGGCGGGAGCAACCTGACCTCCGTCGACGAGGCCGCGGGTCTCCCGTTTCCCTCTACGGACGGCATAGATTCTTCCGCTCTCCCGGGCAACCGCCCGGCACTGCGGCGACATAGGACGAGAAACTCGTCAAAGACCGAGGAGCGGTCCTGAGGACCGGGTGCGCCTTCGGGATGATATTGAACGGTCAGCGCGGGCAGGGTGGCATGGCGGAGTCCTTCGACACTGCCGTCGTTGAGGTTTCTCTCGCTGACGTACCAGCCGGTTGATAGAGGAACCGACGCTTCGTCGACCTGAAACTCGTGGTTCTGTGCCGTGATCCATACGCGGCCGGTGCGCTCTTCTCTGACGGAGTGGTTGGCCCCATGATGACCAAAGGGCAGCCGGGAGGTCGTTGCTCCAATTGCTCGAGCGATAACCTGATGCCCCAGGCAGATGCCCAGGAGGGGAATCGCGCGCTCAAGAACCCCCCGGGCCAGATTGGCCTGCTGCTCGAGCTGAGCCGGATCACCGGGGCCGTTGGAGATGACGATGCCGTCGGGCCGGCGGTCGAGGATCTCTTGAAGCGAGGCATTGTGTCGCACCGTGATCACTTCGACGCCCCGGCTGGCCAGCGCTCTCAGCTGGTTTCGTTTGATTCCCAGGTCGAGACACACCACCCGAAGCCGTCCCTTGCACCGTTGGGTACCGTCCAGCCCTTCCTCCCGACTGGCCAGCTCGGAGGGCAACGGCTGAACCCACCGGTTCCAGAGGTCGCGCTGAGACACCTGAGCGACCAGGTCTTGTTCGGATAGTCCCGGCAGCTGCCGGCAGAGCTCAACCTGCGCAGCCTCAGAGATGACCTCGGAACTGGCGAGAACGGCACGAACGGATCCCGTGCTCCGGATCTGGCGCGTGATTGACCGAGTGTCCACATCGGTAAGGCCGGGCACTCCGTGATGCCGCAGCTCGGCGTCCAGGGTCCTCTCGGCCAGCGGATGACCAGCGACGTCCGACAGGTCCCGAACGACAAACGCCCGACAGTGAATCCGGTCCGACTCCATATACGAGGCACGACACCCGTAGTTGCCGATCATCGGGTAGGTCATGACCACGATCTGACCCGCGTATGACGGGTCGGTCATAACCTCCTGATAGCCGGTCATACAGGTGTTGAAGACCACCTCGCCCCAGGCGTGACGGCCATCCAATGGAGCGCCGAAGAGGAGGCCCTCGAATGAGGCTCCCGTTTCAAAGCAGAGCCGACCGGCTAGAGCCATCCTCCCCCAGAGCAGCGTCCTCTGGCAATTCTAGGTGCCATTGCGAGGCCCGTCGAGCGGGCGAAACGTCCCGCGGGCCGGCGGTTCGGTATTTGCTGGATTGCGGCGGCTATCCAGTCGTGCCGGCGCTCGCCATTTCTGCCAACGCCTCGAACGCCTGCTCAAAAGGTTCGATTGGTACCCGGACGATGCCGGCTCCAATCTGCCCAATGCCGGCCTTCTTGTGGGCGATTCCCGTATCGAGCACTGGCGCAATCCCGGTACGGCAAACCAGTGCGGCATCGATGCCTACCGGGACGCCGACGAAACCGAGGGCCGGGATCTGGTACGTCGGGTGGCGGGCGAGGGTAAGCTCCGCCATCTCCTCCGTGGTCCGGCGACCGAGATCGACCGAGCCTCCGACGAACTCGACGATAGCCGGAGCAGCCGCCAGCGCGAATGCTCCCAAACCGGCTGTTTCCGTGATGGCGCTGTCGCCAAGGTCCGGGTTGGCATCCTCGGGCCCATAACCCGGAAAAAAGAGCCCCTCGACCGCAGGCGCCGGTGCGGTGAACCAACTACGAGAGAGGCCGGAGAGCCAGATCCCGAACTCAGTGCCGTTACGTGCCATGGCCGTGACCAGCGACGAACCGGGGATACCGGCAGCCGCATCCATACATGCTTTACACGCGGCCATAGCGAGATTCAGAAAGAAGACGTCGGTGGCCGCCAGATATTGAAACAGCGCCGCAGCCTCGTCTGCATCTCTGCCCAGCGTCTCTGTCGCCTGACAAACGTCGCCTGCAATCTGACGTGTGAAGAGTGATGTTGCCGCCTTGTTGCGGTTGTGCAGCTCGTCGCCCATGTGCAGGGCCTGAGCAATGATGGCCGTGAGATCGATCCCTTCCGCGTGCCGGAGCGCCTCCCCCAATAAGGGGGCCGCGGCTTCGCACAACCAGCGCAGGTGAGCGAGGACCGAATCATCATTGGCCCCGTACCGAAGCACCTTGCCCAGGCCCTCGTTTAGGGTGCTGTAACTTCGGTTGCCGAAGGTCACGTTCTCGACCACCATGACCGGCATCGATGGGGAAATGATGCCCGCCATTGGGCCTACAGCGTCACGCTCGTGACACGGAGCCAGCTCTATCTCGCCTCGGGCAAGCATCCTGGCGGCCCCATCCCGATCCAATGCCCAGCCTTCAAGCATCACGGCCCCAATCAACGCTCCCTGCAGCGGCCCGGAGGCTGACATCCAGTCGATTGGAGGACCAGCGTGGAGCAGTGTGCCCCGTTCAAGGCCCGGCACGACGTCGCCCGCCGAGCGAACATCGATTACTCGGCAACGAGAGCGCACAACCCGATCAATGGCCTGCTGATTGGCCGCCACGCGATGTGCTTCCAGGCCAGGAGTCATGCGGAACGCCTTGAGGGCGTCCAGTGCTCGAGGTGGCCGCCAATCGACCTCGATACAGGTCACGCCCTGATCCTGCAGGGGAGTGGCCATCTCCTCAGGACCGACGACGGCGATCGGCTCAACAGCCGGGTTCACGAGGCCATTGACTGGATCGCGGCGAGCGCCGCTTGTGCGTTGCTCGAGAATACCTCAGCTCCAGCGTCTTCCAGCTGTGCTCGCTGATCGCTGAGCTCCTGGGGATCCTGATCAGTGCCGATGAGGGCCACGAACGCCTTGAGCTGGGTGCGTCTCGACGCCGCTCGATGACTCGCTTCCCGGATTGCTGGGACGAGCGCACCGGCCGGATCCGGATGGGCAAGATACCCCAACACAACGTCACACAACAGAACGTCGTAGGCATCGCCTGCCTGCTCCACCATGGACGACCGGAGCCGCGGGTCAATCATGGGGTGCGCCCGACCGACGGTATATCGATCTTCACCGGCATCGGTCCACTCGGCCGGAACCCCCAGCCTTGCGGCAATGCGGGCCGATTCGGCGCACAAGGATCCTCCACAGTAGATGCCCCTGAGCCGTCCGCGGTAGCGTCCCCCTTCTGGAACCGGCTCTTGTACCGCAAGGCCTTGGAGCAGACGGGCAGCGTCCTCGAGTGTGAATGCCTGAGCAACTCCCTCCTGGGCGATGTCGCTCCCGAGCAGGCACGCAACCGAGGGCTTTCCACATCGAGCGAGGTGCTCCAACACACGACGCGCCGTCGGCTCGTGCGGAGCCTTCGAGACCAAGCCGATCCGCTCCACCTCGGGATCTCGTGCCAACATATCGATGGCCGCCAATGTCATGACTCCGCCGATCGCCTCCGAAAGGTCCCGGCTGCCGGTTCCGACTGCCTCGGACACTCCTCCGCCCAGCTCGTCGACGAGGCAGCTCACCTGCTGAAGACCCGTTCCGGAGCCACCCACCAAGCCCGTGGTTCCCGGGCGAACGCGGTTCGCGAAGCCGAGACCCACGCCATTGAGAATCGCCGTTCCGCAGTCGGGGCCCATGACCAGAAGATCTCTGTCGATGCCAGCTGTCTTCAGGGCAATCTCATCATCGATCGGCACGTTGTCGCTGAACAGAAATGCATGAGCACCCCGATCAAGTGCGTCCCACGCCTCGATCGCCGCATACCGACCCGGAACGGCTACCATGACCAGCCGGGGACTCTCGCGGATCCTGGGGGAGCGGAGTGATGCCGGCTTCGCCTGGCCGTTGTCCTTCGCTGTCTCGGCGGGAGAGAGCAGGTCGTTGAGGGTCGCGCGAGCATCGGGCAACGTCTCAGTTGAAGCCAGCTCCAATGCTACGACCACATCATCCGGCCCGACCTCCGCCGTCTCCCTCGAATCGAAACCCTGCTCGCGCAAGAGGGAGAGATTCATGGGCGTGCCCATCATGACGGCGGCGGACTCAACACCCGGAACTTTCTGCAGCGACTCTGAGATTCGCATCAGTTTTATCGAGTCGTAGTAGCGGCCCTGAATGGTTTCCAGGTGTTTCAAGCGACTGCGGTCTCGAACGGCCGCCGATGGGGGTACGGCGTCTGGCCATTGTGCTTCGCGACCAGCCTTGCCCCGTCGGCGATACCAACACCCATGTCCGCACCAGAGGTGTGCCCGAGAGTGAGCAATGGCTCGAACCCCCGACACTGAGTCGGTCCGGCAAGGTCCTCAACCGCCGCCAGCGCAGTACTGCTCGCTTCGCCCACGCATGCCAATTCAACGACAGTCCGGGCAAAGGAAGTCGTTCGTCTGGTGGCAGCTGTAACCCTGAGAGCGAAAGATACTGTGGAAACGCTCCGCTGGCCTTCTTCGGAACCTGCGGAGAGTCTTCGAAGCGCCAAAGCGAGACCGGCGGCCCAGTCATCTCCCGCCGGCGTCAAACCCGGCCCCAAGCCTAGGGTTCGACCGAATGCCGCCCGGAGCCGAGGAGCATCAAGACAATGAATCGCTTCGAGCACCTGGATACGCCGCGCTCGTAGGCTATCTCCCACGAGACTCTCCAGAGAGAACGCCGATCTTGCCCACGCGGCCCGCATGAGGGCCTCGGCGTTTGCGAGAAGCACTTCGGGCGAGACCTGGGCAGCCGGCGGAGATCGGCGCCCCCAAGGCGAGGCTCTTCGGAGATCGACACGGAGAGTCCTCCGGTCCGGGCTGATTGCCGCACGTTCACTCGAAAAGATGAGCTCCAGTCTCACACCATAGGGGCCGGAACCGACCGTCCTCTCCCGAAAATCCTCGGTCCAGGTCGGGTCATGAGCCTCGCGACGGGCCAGCGTTACGGTGAGCGGTCCCTGCGGACCCTGTTCCGTCAGGGATAGGATCAAGCCCGATGGCAGTGCCGCGTGCAGCCCATGTTCAAAGGCAGCCACGACCGGCCATGGACCGGGCCGTCGCCGCAGACGCCAGTCATACGAGCCGCCGGTCAACACTGATTCGAGTGTATCCTGCCCCGAGGGCAAGACTAGTGGCGAACGATCCTATTGGGCAGGAGAAGATAGACGAAGCCAAGCAGCAGGAACATGCTCGGCCAAGATCCGGTCAGAGAATGCACAGCGAGCCCTTCGGAACCAAATGGTCTGAGAGTGACTATACCAACGATGAAATTGTCCATCAACATGAGCTGCAGACTGGGATCCGGGGATTATGCCTTATGTCGAGCGACGCGGGTGGCGCTGCGAGGCCGCTTCGACAGTGACTCGGCCATTGGGCGCTGCTGTGGGAGTAGATTCTCCACAGTCTTCACAGCCTATCCACGTATTGATACCCAGGTTTGTGCACATGGCGTGCGGGCGAGTCCGAAGGGATCGAGGCGGTGCGAGAATGTGCGGGCTCACCGCGCCCATGGAGAGACTGCGCCTTCGCAGGTGCTGAAGTGAGGAGTCCATGACTCGACTCCTGCGCATCGCCCTCGCCCAGATGAATCCGACGGTCGGTGATCTGGAGGGCAACGCCGACCGGATCATCGAGTGGAGCAAGCGGGCCGCCGACCTTGGCGCCGACGTCGTCGCGTTCCCGGAGCTGACGATCACCGGCTATCCGCCTGAGGACCTGGTCCTAAAACCCAACTTCGTGGCCGCCACCCGAAAGCAGCTGGAGCGAGTCGCGCGAGAGGTGGGTGACACGACGGCCATTGTGGGCTTTGTCGATAGCGACGGCGACATCTACAACGCTGCCGCGGTGCTGCAGCGTGGCGAGGTCGTGGGCGTATACCGCAAATGGTTTCTCCCCAACTACGCCGTTTTCGACGAGCAACGATACTTCAAGTCCGGCGACCAGGCCGGACTTTTCACCATTGCAGGCGTCCGCATTGGAATCACCATCTGCGAGGACATCTGGTACCCCGTTGGCCCGGCCACCGTGGAAACGGCTGCGGGAGCCGAGATGATCGTGAACATCAATGCATCCCCGTTTGCGGTCAACCGCCAAGCCGGTCGCTGCCGCATGATTGCCACCCGAGCGCAGGACGAGATTGCCTTCGTCGCCTATGTGAATCAAGTTGGAGGGCAAGACGAGCTCGTCTTCGAAGGAGCAAGCATGATCTTCGATTGGCGAGGTGAGGTGGTCGTGGAAGCCAAGGCGTTCCAGGAGGACATGGTCGTCGCAGATCTCGATATCGACGCCGTGTTTAGCGCCCGCCTCCATGACACCCGGCGACGCCAAATGTCCAATCTCGAGCCGAACGTCGCCCATCCGGTAACTCCCATCTCAACCCCGTTGGCAGGGCCGATCAAGAAGGCGAGACCTGCACTTCGGGCGCGCGATTCGGGGAGCGCATTGAGCATGGAGGAGGCGGTCTTCGAAGCCATTAAGCTCGGCACGCGAGACTACGTCCGGAAGAATGGCTTCGAAACGGCCGTGGTGGGTCTGTCGGGCGGCATTGACTCGAGTGTCACCGCGGCGATCGCGGTAGAGGCCCTGGGGAACGACCACGTTCAGGGCGTATCCATGCCGTCCCGCTTCTCCACTGATCACAGTCGCTCCGATGCGGAAGAGCTGGCGACCAACCTCGGCATCCCGATGCGCACGATCCCCATCGAGGCTCCCATGGCCTCTGTTCTCGAAGTCCTCGGCCCCTCGTTCGAAGGACTCGAGGAGGACATCACCGAAGAGAATCTGCAGGCGCGCCTTCGTGGGAACGTCCTCATGGCGCTGTCCAACAAGTTTGGTTGGCTGGTGCTAACCACGGGAAACAAGAGCGAGGTCGCGGTGGGATTCAGCACCTTGTACGGGGATACCGCCGGCGGGTTCGCCGTCCTGAAGGACGTCTACAAGACAACCGTCTACCTTTTAGCCCACTGGATCAATTCGCGAGGGAGCCGCCCGGTCATTCCCGAGAGCGTGCTGTGCAAGCCACCGTCGGCTGAACTGCGCGCAGACCAAAGAGACGTCGACCGCCTCCCGCCCTACGAGGTGCTCGATCCGATTCTCGAGGCATATGTCGAACAGGATCGCTCCATCGAGGACATCGTGACCATGGGCTACGATGCGTCAACCGTGCGTCGAATCGTCCGGTTGGTGGACGTCAGCGAATTCAAGCGCCGCCAGCAGCCACCCGGACCTCGTATCAGTGGTCGAGCCTTCGGCAAGGATCGACGCCTCCCGATCACCAACGGATTCCCGGGCTAACCCGGGAGCTGCCGGTCAGCTTTGCTGACGGCTCGGATGAAGTCGACGGATCTCATAGAGAAGGATTCCGGCGGCCACGGCGAGATTGAGTGAGTCCGCCTCACCGTGCGTTGGGATGCGGAGGAGTGCGCGACACGTGGCACGCTCATCGGGCGTCAATCCTTCTCGTTCACTTCCCAGCACGAGCGAAAGAGGCGGCACGACGCTAAGCTCTTCGGGACCCGTCTCACCGCCGGGGTCGCCGCCAACCGGCGTAACGCCGTGGCTCCTACATAGCTGTTGGAAAGACGTCCAGCTGAGACGGAGAACGCTGGTTGTGAAGATCGATCCCATGGACGCGCGGACTGACCGTGGATCGTAAGGATCGGCGGAATCGCCAATCAGGAAGACTGGGCCGGCACGCATCGCGTCCGCGGTCCGAATGATACTTCCCACATTCCCTGGATCCTGGGGACGGATGAGTGCGATCCATACGGAGTCCGCCGCAACATGAATGTCGCTGGGCACTGAGGGAGCCTGCTGAGCGACAACGCAGACGCCGCGCGGGTTCTCTCGCCCAGAAAGCGTTTGGTAGACGTCTCCGCTGACCCTGAGTTGAGCAACGCCTTGCTTCTCTATCAGCTCTTGCAGTCGGATGTTCGTTTCCGACCGAATCAGCTCTGGTGCAATGACCACGGAGTGGACCGGATAGCCGGCATCGAGGGCCTGAAGGGCGAGGCGTGGCCCCTCGGCAACGAACAGCCCTGAGGCATCACGGCCTTTGCGCGAACCCAAGGCCCGGATCCTCTTCACGGCTGAGTTGCTCCGGCTAAGGATGACCTCGCCGGAATCGCGCTGGTTCACAGTGCCACGTGCTCCAGGAGGCTCCCGGAGCGGCTCGACGCGGTTAGTGAACCTAAGCGGGACCTGGCGCTGTCGGCTCGGGGCTCTTGGGCTCGATGTGGACGGCTTCGTTTACTGACGACGTAAGGGTATCCCGAACACCCATCACCTCGGAATGGATGCCGTGTGTCTCATCCTTCACCGAAGCCACATCGTCGCGGAAACTCTTCGTCTCCTCACGGAAACCGCGGATCGCCTTACCCAGACTCTTGCCCGCATCTGGGAGCCGTTTGGGCCCCAGAAATATCACCGCAACGATCAGAACGATGATCAATTCCGGTGCGTGAATAAATCCCATGTGTGTACTCCTAGTGCTGCCCGGTTGTTCTCAGTGTACGCGACTTCCTACGTGACGGCAAGACCGGTACCGCTCGTCTATTCGAATCCGGAATGGCATCGGATCAGCCACTAGGATGCGCCGTCGGCCCGATCCGAAGAAAGCCATACTCACCTCCTAAGGGAGAGCAACACTGCCGCCCAAATCACGACGAACAGCGCCAAAGTGATCAGCGAGGAAAGCTCGCCACGCATCCAGAGCCTGGCGTCGTGGGTTATGGCCATGAAGCGGTTGTGACTGGCCGGGATCGCAAGCAGACGGGCTTGGTGGAAGATGCCCAATCTCCATCAGCTGTCTCATTCATCGGACCCGCAGCGACCGTGCCGCATAGATCAAGTGACAGATTTTTGCAGTGTGGGGCTTGGTGGAGTAAAGTGGTGGTAAGTGGGAACAAGAGAGGAACGGGTGGCTGGGGATTGGGGACAGCTGTTGCGGGTATATCCGCCCGCCAGCCTGGACGACCAGAGCGAGCTCTGCATGCCCGAGCCGGTCGCGCGGCGGCTCGAGGGACCGACGGTTCTTGCGCCAACCCTCGACACGGCCCTCGCCCTCTACTCGCGCAGCGAGTGGGAGCTGCTGCTACAGCGCTTTGAAGATCTCGATCAGGATCTGAGACTTGAAGCCCGCGCTGTCATCTCGAGCATCACTTCCGCGGCCGTTGACTGTCCAATCGAGAATGGCCGTATTACCGTTCCGCCGACCCTTCGGCGGCGAGCCGGCATCGTAAATGAGGTCGTGCTAGCGGCCGGACGCGACCACCTCGAGATTTGGAGCCCCGAGGGGTGGGAAGCATGTCACCGGCCGCGAAGGCCGAAGCTGACCCATCATGACGTCGCATGAGCTCCATCAGCCCGTTCTGCTGGTTGAAGCCCTCCGTCTTCTCGCGCCTGCTCCAAACGGGAGTTTCATCGACGCCACCATCGGTCGGGGTGGACACGCCGAGGAGATCCTCCGGCGGACAGGGCCAAGCGGCCGGCTTCTCGGCATCGACGCCGATCCGGAGGCCATCGAGGGCAGCCGGAGGCATCTCGCCGAATTTGGGGATCGAGTTGTCCTCTGGGAAGGCTACTTCGACCAATTGACCATGGCAGCTCAGACCCACAGGTTCAACGGCGTCGAAGGGATTCTCTTTGACCTGGGCGTCTCATCCCCACAGCTGCGGGAGCCCAAGCGCGGCTTCTCCTTTCAGGCCCCCGGGCCGCTGGATATGCGGATGGGGCCGTCTGCCGGCGCCACTGCAGGCGACCTGGTCAATTCGGCTTCCGAAGCGGAGCTCATTCGCATCTTCTCGGAGTACGGCGAAGAGCACTATGCTCGTCGTATCGCTCGCGCCATCGTACGCGCCCGATCGACGCGCCGCCTGGACTCGACGGAAGAGCTTTCCCGGCTCGTCGCCGAATCGGTGCCCCGATCGTCGCGAATTCATCCGGCTACTCGCGTCTTTCAAGCGCTTCGGATCGCGACCAATGACGAGCTGCGACGCCTGCGCGAGGCACTTCCTCAAGCGCGCGCGCTGCTCGGGAACGGCGGCCGCCTCGTGGTCATATCCTTCCACTCACTCGAAGACCGGCTGGTGAAGCGCTTCCTCCAGACCGAAAGCCGAGGATGCGTATGCCCGCCGGACATTCCAATCTGTGTATGCGGTAAGAACCCGAGTCTTCGAATCCTGACTCGGAAGCCGCTTCGCCCTTCGGATGAAGAACGAAGGGCGAACCCCAGGAGCCGCAGCGCAAAGCTGCGGGCGGCGGAAGTGATTCATCAGCAAGGAGGTGAGTAGTCATGGCGCAGATCATAGCCCGGCACCGGACTCCAAACCTCGGGACGATCACGAGGGCAAGGTCCCGGCAGACGAGACGCTTGCGGCTGGGGGTCGTGCCGAGATTCAATCCCATCGCTTGGGCACTTGGCTATCCGGTTGCGCTGGCCACAGTGCTGATCAGCGTGGCCGCCTTGACCTATCTGCTCCAGGTGAATGAGGCGTCGTGGCTACAGTTTGATCTCAACAATGCCTCCGTGCAGCAAAGTCAGCTCAACGCGACCAATGCCTTGCTGCTCGTCCAGAAGGATCGCTTGCTTGCCGAGCAACGCATCGATACCATCGCCACGACGAAACTCAAGATGCAGCATCCATCGCTCGACACCGCTCTCTGGCTTCAGGTCACGATACGGCAGCGGCCACCTACGGTCCCGCGGGAGCCGGTCGTGAGGACGGGACCACTCGTCTGGATGAGACACGCCGTATCGGTGATCGAGAACAGCCTATGAGTCAGGCGCCTCGGGGAGCGCGACGCCAGAGCCGGCGGTCGCGGCCGCCACGGAAACAACAAGAACCAGGACGGACGACCACTCTTCAGCTCCATCCTTGGCGCCTCACGGTCATCGGCATTATCGTCGCTGCCGTCGCGGCCGCCCTGGGCTTCAGGCTCGCCTTGTATCAGGTGGTGGATCAGCACCGCCTTGTTGCCCTGGCCATGTCGGAACGATCGACCGCCGGCAGCATCCCCCCGTCCAGGGGACTGATATACGACGATGTGGGTAACCCACTCGCCATCAACGACGAGGTCTACGACGTCTACGCTTCTCCAAACCAGATCACGCAGCCCGTGGCGGAGGCGAGAGCGCTCGCGCCACTCCTGAACACCGCTGCGACCCGCATCCTGGGTCTGCTGCAGAGTCGGCTCGTGTACCCACGCCTGGCCAAGGGGATCTCACAGAACGCTGCGGACAAGATTCAACATCTCGGTCTGCTTGGAATCAGCCTCCAGCCTTCCCCCAACCGGGTGTATCCAGAAGGCAGCCTTGCGTCCCAGGTTCTCGGTTTCGTCGATGCCAATGGCGGCCAGTACGGCCTGGAACAGCAGTACAACCGAATACTGTCCGGAAAGGCCTCTATCGGCGCCGTTCGCCGGCTCGTCCGGGCCGAGGGCGATGTATGGCGCGGAACCGTTGCCGGTTCGCAGCCCCAGGGGCTGCAAGCCGGTGGTACGTTGCACCTTTCTCTGGACACCTACATGCAGGATGTGGCCGAGCAGGATGTCCGACGGTTCGTCCGGTACCACCAAGCAGCGAGCGGTACCGTCATCATCAGCAATCCACGCACGGGTCGGATAGTAGCGATGGCCAACTATCCGTGGTTCAACCCGAACCGCTTCGCGGCATCACCGGCTCGGAATTGGACGAATCCTGCTATCTTCGACACCTACGAGCCGGGCTCGACGTTCAAGATCGTGACCATGGCGGCCGGCCTTAACGAGCATGTCATTACGCCAAAAACCACCATCTTCGATCCGGGCTATGCCGTCTATCCCTGCATCACCGTCCAGAACTGGAACGTTGGAACATCGAACGGACGCGAGACAATGACCCAGGTGCTCCAACACTCGGCCAACGTGGGCGCCGCGTACGTGGCAAACCTGCTCGGCGCCCGACGCTTCTATCCCTACGTTCGCGCCTTTGGGGTAGGCGCGCCGACCGGCATCGACCTGGCGGGAGAGGCATCCGGATCCGTTCCCTTGCCAGGCGTCCCTGGGAGCAACTGGACGTGCCCGAATCTGTATACGAACGCCTACGGGCAATCGGTCACGGTCACCCCATTGCAACTGCTGAACGCCGCCAACGCGGTGGCCAACGGCGGCTGGTTGATGCGCCCCGAAGTCGTGACGCGCATTGACTACGCTGGGACAACCGTGTACCGGCCGCCGCATCGGATCCGCCGGGTCATCTCCTGGGCATCTGCTCGCACGCTGACGCGCATGCTGGTCCAGTCGGCTCTTGGCCCACCCGGACAGTATGGAGAGGCATCCTGCGCCCTCGTGCCCGGATACCAGGTGGCCGCGAAAACGGGAACGGCGAATCTCGTCTCTCCCAAGGGGCGCCAGGGCTATCTCTTGGGCCCCGGATCGACCATCGCCAGCACGGTTGGGTTCGCTCCCGCTTTTCGACCTCGATTCTCGGTACTTGCGGTGATCCGCCAGCCTCGCTACCCGTGGCCGGATGGGCAGTGGGGTTCGGAGGTGGCTGCTCCGCTCGTCCATGATCTGCTGCAGTCACTCTTCCTGCGCTACCACATTCCTCCGGCCGGCCCTCCGGGGCGAGTTCTCGAATCGCAGAAGGCATTCGGAGGATGCACATTTTGAGGATCGCGGATGTGATCCGCGGAGTGCCGGCCCGCGTGCTCACCACGACCGCCCGAGGAGCGACCGAAGGTGTGTTGTCCCCACAGACGCTGGAGCGGCAAGTCCTCGGCTTCACTGTCGACTCTCGGCACGTCTCAGATGACCAGATCTTCGTCGCGCTCCCGGGGCAAACCCACGATGGCCACGAGTTCTTGGGACAAGCCTTCAAAGCCGGGGCCTTGGGAGCCCTGGTATCCAGGATTCCCCAGCAGCCGCTTCCGGCAAATCGTCTTCTCTTCCTGGTTGCGGACACGCTTCAAGCACTTCAGACGCTCGCGTCAGCTTGGCGGGCCTCGCATTCCGTCACGGTGGTGGGGGTGACGGGCAGCGTCGGCAAGACGACCGTCAAGGAAGCGATTGCCCATGCGCTCGGTTCCTTGGGGGAAACCTCGATATTGAAGTCTGAGGCCAATCTGAACACCGAGATCGGCCTGCCCTTGGAGCTACTGCGGCTGGACGGACGGCATCGAGTCGCAGTGCTCGAAATGGGCATGTACCAGCCGGGCGACATCGCCCTCCTGTCTGCGATCGCCAAACCGCAGATTGGGGTCGTCACCAACGTGCAATCGAATCACCTCGAACGCACCGGCTCCATCGAGAGAACCGCCCGAGGCAAGTCTGAGCTTGTTCAGGCACTGCCGCCTGACGGATTGGCTGTTCTCAATGGGGACGACCCTCTTGTGCAACCGATGCGGTACGCCTCCTCGGCCCGAACGACATTCTATGGAACCACTCTGCGTTTCGATTTCGTGGCCCTGGAGACCGTTGGCCGCGGACGCCATGGTTTCGCCACCCGCATCGTCCATGGTGGTAGAGGACTGGCCGTTGACTGTCCAACGCCGGGGACACACAACGCGTTGAACCTGCTTCCGGCCGCCGCGGTCGCTCATCACTTGGGCATTCCTTGGACCGACATCGGCGGGGCGCTCTCGACCTTCCGGATGGAAAGCCGTGCGCGGTTCCTTCCAGGCCCAAAGGGCAGCTCGATCCTCGACGATCGCTACAACGCCTCGCCGGCGTCCATGATCGCCGCACTCCAGCTCTTGTCGGAAGAACCGGGGCGGCATCTGGCGCTGTTGGGAGAAATGCTGGAGCTGGGACAGGCCGAGGAAACCGAGCATCGAAGAGTGGGAAGGGCTGCCGCGGCTACCGACTTACTCATCCTGATTGGTGCCCGCACTCGGTGGATCGCCGACGAAGCTGTTGAGCGGGGATTGCCCCAAGAGCGGGTCTTGGTCGCTCGCGATAATGAGCAGGCCGCTGCCCTTGCCCGCGATTTCCTTGGGCCGGGAGACACCCTGCTGGTGAAGGGCTCCCGCGGCTTGCGTCTGGAAGAGGTCGTTGGTGCTCTGGCAAGTGCTTGATGGAACGGGGGAGATCACATGCACTTCATGACCACCCTCTCGCTCTTCCAACTTGCAGTTCGCGTCGTTCCCCGGCCGAATCCGCGCGTGGCGATTCCTCTGCTCACACCGATCGTTTCGGGTGTCGCGAGCTTCACCATCGCCATGTTCGCGGGACCCTACTTCATCCGCTTCATTCGTTCGCGGAAGTGGGGCAAGCAGATCGCCGAAGAACTTCCGCACCACGTCGCCAAGGCGGGCACGCCCTCCATGGGCGGCTTGCTGTTCACGGGAACGGTGGTGGCGTTGACCGTCGCCTACAATCTCCGCGGTCGCCAATCCATGCTGCTGCCGCTGGTCACCATCGCCCTCTGCTCGGTTCTGGGCTGGATCGACGATCGTCTCACCACGGTCCGGATTGGCGGCGAAGGCATTCGGGCCCGTTTCAAGTTCAGCTGGCTGGTCCTCATTGCCATTGCAATCGTGATCATCCTGCACATTCCCCATCTCACGGCCCCGAGGGCTCAGAACCTCGTCTACGTACCAGTGCGCGGTTTCGTCGCCATCGGTCTGCTGTACTGGCCGCTGGCGGTCCTGGCCATTGTGGGGACCGCCAATGCCGTGAATCTCACCGATGGGCTGGATGGCCTGGCCGCGGGCACCGGAGCTGTGGCGTTCGCGACCTTCGGGGCAATCGCTCTTCTGAGCAGCCCGCCGAAGCCGTTTCTCGCGACCTTCTGCTTCACCATGGTGGGAGCGTTGCTGGCCTTTCTCTGGTTCAATGTCTTTCCTGCCCGCATCATCATGGGCGACACCGGCTCACTTGCCTTGGGTGCCACCCTCGCCACGGTGGCCCTCATGTTGAACCAGGCCCTCGTGCTGCCCATCGTGGGGTTCGTCTTTGTCATCGAGACCGTCTCCGTCATCGTCCAGGTGTCGTACTACCGGCTCACCGGTGGCAAACGCATCCTGCGAGGTTCCCCGCTTCACATCCACCTCGAGCTGATCGGCTGGCATGAGAACGAGGTGACACAGCGTTTCTGGATCGTCAGCATGCTTGCCGGGATGGCGGGGTTCGTCCTTGCCTTCAGCTAGCGTGATGTCGGCTCCAACTATGGATACCCGTGACGAGTTCATCCAAGCCCACCCACGTGTGCTGGTGCTTGGGTACGCCCGTGAAGGAGCGTCGGTTGCCCGGTACCTCCAGAGACTCGGGGCGGAAGTGACGGCCGCGGACGCCCGCTTCGCGGCTTCCGGTCGTGAACCGACAGAGGGCACGCGACCAGTAGTGCTTTCACCGGAACGAGTCGAGCTGGTACGAAATGCCGACGTCCTGGTCGTGAGCCCCGGCATCCCGGACTCGAACCCGCTCCTCACCCAGGCCTTCAACCAAGGGGTGCCTGTTACGAACGCCACCCAGCTGTTTTTCGATCGGTGTCCCTGTCCGATCGTGGGCATCACGGGGACAAGCGGAAAGTCGACGACGACTTCGCTCATTACCGCGATGCTCCAGGCCGATGGTCGTGATGCTCGGGCGGGAGGGAACATCGGTCTGCCCATGATCGACCTGCTCGACGAACTGACTCCCAATTCGGTCGCCGTGCTGGAGCTGAGCAGCTTCCAGCTTCAGCGACTTCATGCCAGCCCCCATGTCGCCGTCGTCACTAACTTGGCGCCGAATCATCTCGACCGGCATGGAACGCTCCAGGCCTACCAAGCAGCCAAAGCAAACATACTGCGCCGTCAAGGCGCCGGCGATATCGCCGTGCTGGGCTGGGAAAGCGAGCATGTCCGAGCAATGGCGTCCGAAACTGCCGCTCGGATCGTGTGGTTTGGGGAAGACGCCCCAACACCGAGCGCCACGGCAGAGGCGGGCTGGATTCTCTTCAGCGACGAAGACGTTGAGCGGATCATGCCGGTGGAGGACCTGCGGCTCCGCGGGCGGCACAATGTGCAGAATGTCCTCGCGGCAGTTGCTGCCGCGCGTGCCCTGCACACCTCGACCTCAGCCATTCAGTCGGCCACTTCGGGGTTCCAGGGGTTGCCGCACCGACTGCAAGCAGTGGGCGAGATTTGTGGAGTTATCTTCATCGACGACTCCATTGCCACATCGCCGGACCGGGCCGCGGTCGCCCTGGACGCGGTCTCCTCACCGATCGTGCTCATCGCGGGCGGTCGCTCAAAGGGCTTGCCGTGGACTCCGCTCTCGATGAACTTGCGAACCAAGGCCAAAGCCGTCGTGCTGATTGGCGAGGCGGCGGACGAGATCCAGCGATGGCTACTGGAGGATAAGGCGCTTGGAGAACTGCATGTCCAGCGAGCCGATTCCATGCCGGCGGCAGTCCGCTCCGCGTTTGGCCTGGCCGAGCCGGGAGATACGGTTCTCTTGGCGCCCGCCTGTACCAGCTACGATATGTACTCGAATTTCGAGGAACGTGGAGACGCGTTCCGGGCAGCAGTGGAGGGAATGATCGATGGCGACTGAAACACGAGTGCTTACGCCGGCCCATGCGCTCCGACCACGGTTCGACGCGTGGCTGCTCGTGTCCGTGCTGGCTCTGGCGGGCATCGGCGTGATCATGGTGTACTCCTCCAGCATTTCCGACGCCTTCCAGTACTACGGCAGCCCAACGTTCTTCCTGAAGCGGGAGCTGGTCTGGATGATTGCGGGACTGGGTGCGCTGGCCTTCGGAGCATGGCTCCCATACCGAAACTGGCTCAAATTCTCCGGAGTGTTTGCGGGAGTCAGCGTCCTGCTCCTCGGGGCGGTTCTGATTCCCCACATCGGCTCGTCTTCACACGGTGCTCAGCGATGGTTTCAGCTCGGCAGCTCCCTCTCCGTCGAACCCAGTGAGCTTGCAAAGATTGCTCTGATCCTCTACATGGCTCACTGGCTCAGCCGCAAGGGCGAGAAGATCCGCGACTTCTCGCGCTGCTCCATGCCCTTCGGAATCATGGTCGGCATCGTCTGTCTACTCATCCTCAAGCAGCCGGACATGGGAACTGCGATCGTCATCGTGCTGTCGATGCTGATCGTCTATTTCGTGGCCGGCGCCCGCCTCGATCATCTCTTCCTGGGGGCATCGGCAGCCTTTCTTCTCGCGCTGGTCGCTCTGAAGTTCGAAGCATACCGGGGCGCGCGGCTGGCCGCTTGGCTGGACCCGTGGAAGTACTCCCATGGCGCCGGATATCACACCGTCCAGGCGCTCCTCGCCCTGGGCCTGGGTGGACTCACCGGTGTAGGCCTCGGGAACAGCCAGCAGAAATACTACCTTCCGGCACCCTATACCGACAGCATCTTTGCCGTGAGCGCGGAGGAGCTGGGTTTCCTCGGAGCAATAGCCATCATCGGGCTCTTCGTTCTGTTCGCCTATCGCGGCTTCCGCGTGGCTCGATACGCGCCAGACGACTTCTCCCGGCTTCTCGCCGTCGGCATTACGGCGACGATCGTCATTCAAGCATTCATCAACGTGGCGGTCATCACTGCATCGCTTCCCTTCACCGGTGTTCCCCTTCCTTTCATAAGCTTTGGGGGAAGCTCGCTGGTCATCTCGATGCTGGCAGTTGGGATTCTGCTCAACATTTCCAGCCATGATCCCCAGCGGCGCCTCGCGGCCACCGAATCCGACACGGAAGCAGCCCCAGAGCATGAAGCTGGTAATAACGGGCGGCAAGACGGGAGGGCACGTCGTTCCCGCTCTCGCGGTCATTGAATCGCTCTGCCACGATCGGCAGCCGCCGCGATCGATTCCGCTTGTTCCGGATGACCTGCTGTATATCGGAGTGCGTGGGGGCATAGAGACCAGACTGGTGCCTCCGACCGGCGTACGTCTGGTTCAGATGCGCATCAGAACCCCGAGCGGGCTCTTCGGCACGCCGATCGCCGTGTGCCAAGTCATTGCCGCAACCATGTCTCTCGTTGTCCGCTTTCGTGGTCGCCACCGGCCGGACGCCATCTTTTCAACCGGTGGATTCGTCAGTCTGCCCGGCACGCTGGCTGGCTGGCTTCGGCGGGTCCCCGTGGTGGTCTTTCTTCCCGACGCCAAACCGGGCAAAGCTGTGCGACTGGCCGTCCGATGCGCGAGGATCGTCTGCCTGTCCACTTCCGATGCAGCCAAGTACCTTCCCTCCACCCGTACGAAAGTCACGGGTTACCCGGTCCGGAGGGCCTTTCTGACGCCCAAGAACGAAGAGGCGAACCTTCGACCAACTGACCATGCGGACGAGAGGCAGATTCTGGTCATGGGCGGGAGTCTGGGGTCACGCTCCATCAACGATGCATTGATGGCAGGACTCACCCAGCTCTTACCTGAGGTCCGCGTCCTTCACATTTGCGGCGCTCGACACCTTCAAGATCTGGAGGTGTTTCGCGGCAACCTCCCTCAGGGGCTGGTCGAGCGGTATGAAATCCGCTCCTTCCTGGATGAGAGGGAATTGGCGGCGGCCATGCGGGGGAGCACGCTGGCAGTGACCAGAGCGGGTGCGTCGATTCTCGGGGAGCTCACGGTGACTCGGCTCCCGGCCATCATCATTCCCCTTCCCGCTGTGCATGTGCACCAACAGGCCAACGCCGATGTGCTCCATCGACGCGGCGCCTGCGTCCTCATGGCTGACCAGGACCTATCAGGAGGTGGGCTCGTCACGGGCATTCTGGAGTTGCTGGCGAACGGGGATCGATTGCAGCTGATGCGCTCCCGCCTGGCCGAGCTGGCGCGTCCGGAGGCCGCGGATCTGCTCGCCGACACGGTTCTCGAGGCGGCAGCCTCGGCATGACGGAAGACGACCTGGATCTTGCCAAAGTCTCATCGGTTCATCTGGTGGGGATCGGCGGGATAGGCATGATGGCTCTGGCGCAGTACTTCCACGGCAAGGGCGTTCGCGTCTCCGGCAGTGATGCCCATGCGAGCGCCAACGTTCATCGCCTGGGCCAGCTGGGTATTCCCGTCTCACTCGGTCACTCTAGGGAAAACGGGCGCCAAGCAGACCTCATCGTGATCTCATCCGCAGTCGCAGCATCCAATCCCGAGGTCGAAGCGGCAATTGAACGGGGCCAACGGATCGTCAAGCGCGCACGAGTCTTGGGCGCCATAGCGAGCACCGGACCCACGATCGCCATCTCGGGCACACACGGCAAGACCACGACAACCGCCCTGTGTGCGCATCTCCTGCAGCGCACCGGTACCGATGTATCCCTCCTGGGTGGCGGTGTGGCCCTGACAACGGAGGCAACCGAGGGGCCGGGTCATGCCGGCTCCTCACCCATTACCGTTGTCGAGGCAGATGAGTACGATCGCACCTTCCTTGCGCTGCACCCGACCATCGCTGTGTTGACCAGTCTCGACTACGACCACCCGGATTGCTATCCGACGATCGGCGACCTGGAGGACGCTTTCGCTGTATTTCTCTCCCAGAGCGAGCGGATCCTTGTCGCCGGAGAAAGCGCCCGTGCAACCGAGGTCGCGGCCAGAACATCCTGGTCGGCTTGCCGGACGTACGGGATCGGATCACGCTGGCACTGGAGCGCAACAGATATGAAGTCTACGGCAACTGGAACAACCTTCACGGTAGCGACTCAGGGCCAGGCATTCCCCGTGCACACCCGTCTCTCTGGAGCTCACAACGTACGAAACAGCCTGGCGGCAATCGCGGCCGTCAGCGAGCTGACAGGTCAGGACCCCTCAGCATTCCGTGAGGCGTTCACCTCGTTCCTCGGAGTCGAGCGGCGCTTGCAGCTATGGGGCCAGGTCGGCGGGGTGAAGGTGTTCGACGACTATGCTCACCATCCTGCTGAGATCGACGCCGCTCTGGCCTCGCTCAAGGACGGCAAGCGGGAGGTGATTGTGATCTTCCAGCCGCACACCTTCAGCCGTACCCATTCACTCCTGGATGACTTCGCGCGGGCACTCTCCAAGGCTGATGCCGTGGCGCTTCTCGACGTGTATGGCGCTCGAGAAGTGGGAACCGGAGACGCCATCGTTCAGGAGCTGAGCAACAGGATCGAGCACTCGGGAGGCAGGTCGGAGCTCTTCCCCCAACGAGTGGACGCGGTTCACTTTTCCGTTGAGACCGCCCGTCCAGGAAGCGTTATCGTCACCATGGGGGCGGGAGATGTTGGCGAGCTGGCACCAAAGATCGTCAGCCGGCTCCAGGAAGTGAGGGTCGTTGGCTAAGCCCGCCGTTCTCGAGGAGCTCCGAGCTTCCGGGCTCAAGCGGGTAACCGCCAATGAGCCCATGAGCCGCCATACCACCTGGAGGATTGGCGGGCCGGCCGACTACTTCGGAATCGCCGAAACTGCTGAGTCGCTCGCTCGGGCCGCGACCATGGCGACCCGTCTCAGCATGCCGTGGCTGGTGCTCGGTGGCGGAAGCAACATACTGGTGTCGGATCAGGGTATTGCCGGGCTTGTCATTCTCAATCGCATTAAGACACTTGACGTCACTCCGGAGCCTGGAGGGGCGACCGTGGAGGCGGGCAGCGGTGTTTTCTTTGCTCGCCTCGCGCACTTCACTGCGAAGCGCGGATACGCAGGTTTGGAGTGGGGTGTAGCCATCCCGGGTACGGTGGGAGCCGGTGTCGTGAACAATGCCGGGGCGCATCATGGAGATGTTCAGAAGGCGCTATTGAAGGCGGAGGTCATCAACGCACGGGGAGACACTCAGGTGCTGGAGCCGTCGGCCCTCGGCTTTACCTACCGCAAGAGCGCCCTCAAACACTCTGGAGAACAACCAGTTAGGCAGACGGCATCAGTCGTAACTCGGTGTTGGTTCCGGGTACGGGTGGATACCGAACGATCTGCCTTGAGTGTGATCGAACGGCTCCAAGCTCAGCGGCTGGAAACGCAGCCGATCACCGAGGCATCGGCAGGATCCACGTTCAAGAACCCGGACTCCGACAGCGCCGGCCGCTTGATTGAGGCGGCCGGACTCAAGGGGACGGTTCAAGGCAGGGCCGAAATCTCCGCGAAACATGCCAACTTCATCGTCAATAGGGGCAATGCCAGCGCAGCCGATGTGATTGAGCTGATGCGCCGTGCCCGTGAGGTGGTGCTGGACCGCTTCGGTGTGTGCCTCGAGCCGGAAATACAGCTCGTCGGTCGCTGGGCAGCAGGGCTGGAGACTCTGCTTGGTCAGGCAGCCAACTGTTGATGCAACGACCCGAGGACCGACCAGCCAGCCCTTCACTTCTGCCGAGCTACATATTGTTCGCGACCACCGCAGCCGTGCTCCTGCTGGCATTCCTGGCTCCGGTCTTCTCCGTGGGAGGAGTGGACGTGGTGGGATCAGGCCTGTCGCAAGGCGCCATTGACCGGGCGGCGGGGGTGCAGGGCAAGAACATCTTTACAATCAAAGGCGCAACTGTCCTCGCCAACCTCCGGCGGGTGCCGGAAATACTCGTGACCGGAGTCGATCTGTCCTTGCCAAACAGTGTCACGGTCCGGGCAATCCGGCGCAGGGGTGTTCTTGCCTGGGTGCAACATGGTCAGATCTATCTCGTGGACAAGTTTGGCCGGTTGATCCAACAGGTCCAGAGCTCCTCTCTTCCGGCGGTGGTGAACGCGACGGGCCATCCGGTCCCTCTCGGCGGTTACGCGAACGAGGTGGCGATTGTGGCGGGCCGGTACGTGGAGCGGTCTCTCGGATGGGCACACATCAACCGGCTCACCCTCGACCGCCGTCGCGGGTTGATCCTGCAGTCGCAGCAGGGTTGGAAGGCGGTCATGGGACTGCCCTCCGGCAGGGCATTGGTCACCCGAGTGTCGCTCCTTCGTGGACTCCTGAAGCAAACCCGGACTTCGGCCCGTCATCTCGTATTCGTCAATCTGCGCAGCCGCCCACTGTATGCCTCCTTCTCGCCATGAGACGGCGCTGAAGGCCAAGGAAGGAATCCGCCGTGCCGCGTGAACACGCCGTGGTTGCCCTGGATGTTGGAACCACCAAGGTTTGCACCTTAATCGGCGAGATCGAAGCCGATCGGGCCCTGAACATCGTGGGGGTTGGCACCGCTCCATCCCGCGGAATGCGGAAGGGCGTCGTCATCAACATCGATGAGGTTGCCTCCGGAATCACCGAAGCGGTGGATCAATGCGCACGCCTCTCCGGCTACCGCATCGACTCTGCCTTCGTGGCTGTGACTGGGGCTCACATCCAAGGGCTCAATACGCGCGGGGTGGTAGCGGTCTCCTCGAGTGCAAGCGAGATTGTTGAGTCGGATGTGGACCGAGCAATGGAGGCAGCTCGGGTCCAGGCGATCAGCCAGGACCGCGAAGTCCTCCACGTCCTTCCTCGCGGCTACACCCTGGACGGTCAGGAGGGCGTTCGTGATCCCATCGGCATGTCCGGCCACCGATTGGAGGCCGAGATCCACATCGTCACCGCGGGAACGACCGCCATCCACAATTTGGTGCGTGCGGTCCGGCGAGCCGGCATCGACATCGACGACCTCGTGTTGCAGCCCCTGGCCTCCAGCGAGGCCGTCCTGACCGCCGCAGAGCGTGACGTGGGAGTCGCCCTCGTGGACATTGGCGGCGGTACCACCGATGTCGCCGTCTTCTACGAGCAGGGCGTATGCCACACTTCCACGCTGCCCGTGGGTGGCTTCCATGTCACCAACGATCTGGCCCTGGGGTTGCGCGCCCCCTTCGCCCTTGCTGAAGAGGTGAAGATCCAGTATGGATCGGCCCTCCCCGGGGAAGTTGCTCCAGATGACGTCGTGGACCTCAAGACCTACGACAACGAGGAGGGTGAACCGGTTTCGCGCAAGCTCATCGCGGACATCATCGAAGCTCGAATGCAGGAAATCTTCACCCTCATCAAGCGCGAGATCGATCGGGCCGGGTTCGGACGACTCCTGCCGGCCGGCGTGATTCTGACCGGTGGAACGGCCGAGCTGAAGGGCATCCGTAACCTTGGACGTGACGTGCTCGGGATGCCGGTCCGGGTTGGTCAGCCGAGCGGGATCATCGGCCTGACCGACACGGTCTCCCGGCCTGCGTATGCCACCAGCGTCGGTCTGCTGCTTTGGGCTCGCGGGAGGGAATCGGCGACCATATCTTCCGTGAGCAGCTCAGCAGGCACACGGTGGCGTCCCGATACTGGACGCGTCACCCGTTGGCTCAAGGAGTTCATACCCTAGTCCGCCCTCATGGCATGCCGAACTGGTGGCTTTCACGCGTGGAACGGCACCGACTCACATCCACGTTTCCGGCGAATTTTCGTGGATCCAGCTGCTCTGCAGGTCTGATATATTGCTGCATACACCGAGGGGGAGCGGCGGCAATCCCAGCGCAAGCCTGCCGTCCTGAATACGGAAAGACTGCGGCGTCTCTGACGTCAGGGGGAGGAAGCGGATGGACAACATGAGGCATTTCGGACGGGGTGACGGCGCCGATTCGGGTGTTCCCAGTCCCGCGGTCATAAAGGTGGTCGGCATCGGAGGTGGCGGCAGCAACGCCGTCAATCGCATGGCACGTTCCGGAGTCAGCAACGTAGAGCTGATTGCCGTGAATACGGACGGTCAGGCTCTGATGCAATCGCCGGCCCCGGTCCGCATTCATATTGGGGAGAAAATCACCCGTGGCTTGGGCGCGGGAGGAAATCCCGCCGTCGGCCAGAAGGCGGCTGAGGAGAGCGGCGAAGAGCTCTACGACGCGCTCCGTGGAGCCGACATGATCTTTGTTACCGCGGGCATGGGCGGGGGCACCGGGACTGGTGCCAGCCCCATCGTGGCTCAGATTGCCAAGGAAGTGGGTGCACTGACGGTAGGTGTCATCACGAAACCTTTCTCCTTTGAGGGCAGCCGCCGCCGGCAAACAGCCGAGGAAGGCATCGCCAATCTCAAGGAGCGAGTCGACACGCTCATCACCATTCCCAACGACCGGCTCCTCACGCTTGCCGATCCCAAGCTCTCCATGACCGAGGCCTTTTCGCTTGCCGACGAGGTTCTCCACCAAGGGATCCAGGGCATCTCCGATACCATCACCGAAACGGGTGTCGTCAATGTGGACTTCGCGGATGTGAAGGCCGTCATGTCCCATGCGGGGTCGGCACTCATGGCGATTGGCCGGGCTGCCGGTGAGAACCGAGCTGTCGAGGCGGCCCAAGCCGCTATCTCCAGCCCCCTGCTTGACGTCTCCATCAATGGAGCCAAGGGCGTGCTGCTCAACATCGCCGGCTACGACTTCACGTTGCATGAGGTTGGTGAGGCCGCCCGCATCGTCCAGGAGGCCGCGGATCCCGACGCCAACATCATCTTCGGCGCAGTTTCGGATGAGTCTCTAAAGGACGAGATTCAGGTCACCGTCATTGCCACCGGGTTTGAGCCACGACCGCAGCAGGCGCAACGTGGCAGCTTCCGGAGCGCTTTCGAACGGTCACGCGCGGCCGGAAACGCGACCGAGCCGACGAGAGCCGAGCGGACCACGCAACCTGCGGCACCGGCTCCGGCCCAGCCGACTCCTCCTGAACCGCAGCCGGACCGTCCTGCGGCGCGAACGAAGTCGTCCTATCAGGCTCCCGAGTCAGACGAGGACGACCTCGACATTCCGGCATTCATCCGGCGAAGGTAAGCCGCCTAGCCGATCCCGACAAACCTTCCTACCGGCCGAATTGCCCTGACATCCAGCCGAGGGCGCCTCAAGCCTCGGCTAGAATGACGTGCCGGCCCCAGTCTTCGATTTTTGGCGTCATTCCTAAGGAAACCAGCTATGGGAGCAGTAGCCCCCTCGACAGTAACTGAAGAGCAGGTTCTCGCCGCGCTGCGGGAGATCATAGATCCCGACCTTCACCGCGACATCGTGTCACTTGGCATGATCAAGGACCTGCGCATCGTCGGTGGTGACGTGGCGTTCACGTTTGAGCTGACGACCCCTGCCTGCCCGGTTCGCAACCAGTTTGAAGCCGCAGCTCGTGATGCCGTGGCCGCGGTTCCCGGGGTCGAACACGTGGACGTGAAGATGAGCGCCCAGGTTCGCCAGGCAGGGCGAGGACGAACCGGCAATCAGCTTCAGCTTCCGGGCATTCGCAACATCATCGCCGTCGCCAGCGGGAAGGGCGGAGTGGGAAAGTCGACGGTCGCAGCTAACCTCGCCGCGGCTCTCGCACAGTCTGGAGCAATGGTCGGGCTTCTCGACGCCGACGTGTACGGTCCGAGCGTGCCCCAAGTGATGGGCATCCGAGACGGCATCCGTGCCGAGGAAGGCAGGATGGTTCCGAATGAGGCCCATGGGGTGAAGCTCATATCCCTTGGGTTCATTGCCGGCGACAAGCCGGTCATGTGGCGAGGCCCGATGATCGGCCACGCGCTCAAACAGCTACTTGAAGATGTGAACTGGGGCGAGTTGGACTATCTTGTCGTCGATCTCCCTCCCGGTACCGGTGACGCACAGCTGAGTCTTACGCAGCTCATTCCGATTACCGGCGTCATTGTTGTGTCGACACCGCAAGATCTGGCTCTGGGCATCGCCTCCAAGGCGCTTCAGATGTTCCGTCAGCTCCACGTTCCTATTCTCGGCTTCGTGGAGAATATGAGCACGTTCCGCTGTCCGGACTGCGGCCACGATTCACACATATTCGGCACTGGCGGGGCCCGTGCAGCTGCTGAGTCGCTACACGTCCCGTTCCTGGGTGAACTCCCACTCGATACGGCGATTCGGGAGAGTGGTGACTGTGGAGTGCCGGTGGTTGTAGAGACTCCCGATTCCGCTGCGGGCCAGGCGTTGAAGGGCATCGCGCAGAAGGCTGCCGCACAAGTGAGCATACGGACCGCTCAAACGATACCACTCGTCGTTCGCTAGCGACCGCCGGTCCAGGTGCCGGCACGCAACGAGTATTTATCTGCATCGAATTGCCCGAGTCCCTCCGCAAGTCCATCTTTACCAAGTGTCATCGACTCCTCAAGGCAGAAGATTTGCGGCTTGTCCCAGCAGACAACCTCCATGTCACCCTCCGCTTCCTTGGTGATCTGTCCCCACCGCAGCTGGAGCTCTTGTTCCAGGCGGTCAAGGCGGCCGCGCGGTCCCGACCCTTCTTGCTGCAGCTGGCCGGAATAGGGGCGTTTCCGAATCGTCGAGCGCCCAACATAATCTGGATCGGAATCGCGACCGGCGCTACCGAGCTGCAATCGCTGTGGATGGTTCTGAATCGTTCACTTCTTGAGGCGGGCTTCGAGAAGCCAGATACCCAACACTTCACGGGTCACCTAACCGTGGCGCGCGTGCGGGCACCAAGAAGAACCACGACTCTCGCGCTGCGACAGCTTTTGGCGCCTTCTGCGAACGCGACCCCGGTGTTTGGAGAGTTTGGCGTCAGCCACCTGACCGCCATGAGCAGCCGCCTCACCCCCGGCGGCTCGATCTACACCCCGCTGCTTCGACAACCGCTTTCCGAGCAGTAACCGCGCCGGCGTTCAGCTCCGAGCCCGCTGCACCTCGACGCCGGCCGCTTCGACCACGGCTGGGATGGGTGGATTGAGCTTGCGCAAGCGCACCGTCACCCCTTCAATGGCCAGCTTCTCGAGCAGCGCCTCCGCGATGGAAACCGCCCTGCTCTCCAGGAGAGCAAATGGTCCGGCGCAAAGCGCATTACGCGCAATCTCGTAGACGTGAGCGTAGCTGACCGTGTCGACGACGTCGTCGGAACAGGCCGCGCGGCTGACGTCGACCTCACAGATGATGTCCAGGCGATACCGCTGACCGACCTCTCGTTCAGAAGCCGAAACACCACCATGGGCGTACAGCTCGACGCCCTCGAGGAAGATTTTGTCCATGTTCGGCCGGTAGGCCTACCGCATTCGGAGACGTGGATGTGCCAGGTGGCTCAGGCGTGCGGGTCCCGGTTTGACGTGCGTGTGATGGGAGCTCGAGGCGAAGGTGGCGGCTGCGCCAAATCCTGCGGAAGCCGCCCCGAGCAGGAGAGAAGCGGCGATGGCCACTCGGAGCCTCCGGAGGCGGGGCCGGTAGACTGAGCTCAGCATTCTGGCCACCATCACTGGGTCACCAAACCGACGAGCGGCCTCCAGCCGCGCTTCTTCCGGCGTGTGACCTGCGTACTCCAAGTCTCTGCGGCTGTCTTCGAGATGAGACTCCAGCTCTCGCAGGAGCGCACCGCGGTGTGACCGAGGCACCTTTAACTCAGCAGCGATTTTGCCGATGGGATCATGCGCCACCCGGCCTACGCTCCGGCACCTGACGTTATGAGGTCAACGGCACGCGCAAAGCCGGTCCACTCCGTGAGCCGTTGTGCCAGCACCTGCACCCCATGTTGCGTCAGTGAATAGTAGCGTCGCTCCATGCCGTTCGGCATTCTTTGCCAACGGCCCTGAAGCAGCCCCTGATTCTCCAGCCGATGGAGTATCGGGTAGAGGGTCCCCTCATGGAACCGAAAGAAACCCTCACTGCGGCGGTTGAGCTCCCTGACAGCCTGATAGCCATACATCTCTCCCTGCGCAAGGATGGACAGGACGAGCGTATCGGCGGTGCCCTTGAGAAGCTCTCGAGAATGGCTTTTCATCGCGCCGCGGCAGCTCTGGTTCGCGAGGTCGACGGATCCGTGAAGATGTTGAAATCCTGAGGAGGCCAGTACGAAAGAAGGGCCCGTCCGATAATGTTCTTCCGAGGAACCGGCCCCCAGAGGTGGGAGTCGTCGCTGTTGTTCCGATTGTCGCCCAGGACAAAGTATTCACCCTTAGGCACTACGTCTCCCGACGCGCCCAGGATCGAGTGCATCGAGTAGTCCGGCTCTTGCGCGATGTAGTCCTCGCTGAGCCTGCGACCATTCACGAAGACGGCGTGGTTGTGAATAGCGACACGATCGCCGGGTACGCCGATGATGCGCTTGACAAAGTCTTTGCTGGGGTTCAGCGGGTACCTGAAGACGACGATATCTCCTCGGTGGGGCGAGGTGACATCATAGGAGATTTTGTCGACAAGGATGAACTCGTTGTTGTGGAGCGTCGGGATCATGCTCCTGCCGTCGACCCGGAAGTTGCCCACCGCGACGTGGGCAAGAAGAAAAAGCAAGAATGCCACGATGGCGACCTCGAGGAGCTCACCGAGAAGGCTTTGGCGAAATCGTCGAAAGGACCGCCGGCGGCTCGGAGCGACGTGCTCTGGGTCTGCTGTGGAAGACTCGGTTTGGAGCACAGTACCTAGTAATACCACATAGCCCCTGTTGCCGCCCGGCGCTGTATCTGGGGTCTCTGACCGACGGCGATATAGTGGAACTGTTCACACCCCCGGAGCCCTCCATGGATGACAACACCACTCCGCGAGTAGGCCTCTACACGCTTGGCTGCAAGGTAAACCAGGCAGAGACAGATTGGCTGGGTCGCCGCTTGGCCGAGCTCGGTTGCAAGGTCGTGCCTTTCGATGCCCTTGCCGACGTCTACATCGTGAACACCTGCTCCGTGACGCATGTGGGCGATTCGAAGTCTCGACAGATCCTACGCCGGGCTCGGCGCCGCAACCCCAAGGCTCTGGTGATTGCCACGGGCTGTTATGCGAGCATCGTCCGCGGCGCCATGCCAGTCGACGACGTCGTGGTGGTCCCCAACCGTCAGAAGGATGCGGTTCCAGAGATCGCTCTGCGACATCTGGAGCTGCAACGAGGCCAGAACGTTTGGAAGGGCCGTGCCTCGGAGATGGCCCTAGCGCCCGGCCCGCCCGCGGCCCGAGCACGACCGATGGTCAAGGTTCAGGACGGCTGCGACGGCATCTGCAGCTACTGCATCATTCCAAGGGCTCGTGGCCGCTCACGGAGCACCCCGCCCGATGCGGTGATCAATCAGGTGAAGGCACTGGTTGATGCGGGCCACAAGGAAGTCGTCATCACGGGAGTTGATCTGGGAAGTTATGGAAGCGAGTCGCAGCTGCTTCCCGATCTCGGCGGCCTCGTCAGCCTCATCTTGGAGCGCACCTCGATACATCGAATTCGGATTAGCTCCCTCGAGCCCGGAGACTTCAATTTGAAATGGCTCAGTCTCTGGAAGGACCGGCGGATGTGCCGGCACCTTCACGTGCCGCTCCAAGCAGGGAGCGACGAAGTACTCAGCAGGATGCGTCGTGCGTATGATTGCCACCGGTTCAAACAGGTCGTCCTGGCCGCGCGTGCGGAGATTCGAGGTGTTGCCATCACAACGGACCTCATCGCCGGATTCCCTCAGGAGTCGGAGAGCGAGCACCAGCTGGGGATTCGATTCATCGAGTCCTGCGAGTTGGACGGCCTGCACGTCTTCCCCTACTCGGCGCGTCCCGGCACGGCGGCAGCGCACCTGCCGGGACAGGTACCTGAGAACGTCAAGAAGCAGCGAGCGCAGGAGCTTCGGAATGTCGCCGAGGAACGCCGCCGACTTCACATTGGCCGCAACCTGGGGCAAGAGATCGAAGTGGTTTGGGAATCTACCGCAGACGGAATCTCGGAGGGTATCTCCGACAACAATGTGAGGGTCTATGGCACCTCGAAACTTATGCCTGGAATGGTGGAGACCGGCCTGCTCAGCTCGGCCTACGCCGACGGCGCATGGGTGCAGTCTGCGGCCGGTGCGCCGGAACCCCACCAGAGCGAGAACATCCTCGAGGTGGGGAACACGTTCAAACCTTCAGGCTCCCTTGAGGTCGTTTGACTACTGAACGATTCCTTGGTGGGATTTACTTCCGCTCCTCCCGACGTGTATCGGCCTCACAAGCCAGGATCCGCGACTCCGCCTACGTGACCAGTTTCTCGCCTCCCGCTCCCCTCGTCCCGTGAGGCAAACAATCCGCGACGGTTCCTTGTATGCGTTGCTTCTGGGGGTTACGGCGAAAGCCGGATGCTATGCCCCTCGCAAGAGATCGGGCTGCGTCATGAAGGTTCTCTCGCAGGTTTCGGCATCGCAGGCCAGTCTCACACCGCCATCTCGGTCTGCAGCTACCACTTGAGATAACGGCACGAACAGATTCTTTTCCGCGATCCCGAGCACCCCGCCGTCGGCGACCCTGAGGTACCCGTCAGATGTTTCCAGAAGTTGGGACTGGCCCGAGATGGGGGCCTCAGCGGAGAGGCTCGAGGCGGACTTTTCCAGCAGACCTGCCGACGTCGCTGCCCACACTTCGGCGACTGTCCCAAGCCGCTTGCCGTCGGCCGAGAATACTTCCGCTCCCTTGTCGATGTCCAAGACAGTCGATTCCACTGGGCGCTCCTTTCACACGTGCCGCTTCCTGCTCGGCAGTGCAACATTCAGGCCAGGAGGACGGCCCATGGAGTCTCTGGAATCTCGCCCTTGGCCCGAGGGAAGAGCTTCATGACCGAGTTCGATCAGGGAGCTCGCGTGAATGAGATACGTCACGAGAGCGGGTCGCGGACCGAGCACTTTCGACTCATCCGTGGTGACGGCCGGTTCACGGCAGATCTGCGCATCGCAGGTCTCCTCCATGCGGCATTCGTCCGATCCCCCATCGGGCACGCGCGCCTGGTCGGGGTGTCCACCCAGGAGGCGCATCAGTGTCCAGGTGTTGAAGCCGTATTCACTTCCGGCGAACTTCCAGCCTTGTCGGCCCAATTGCCCTCCCCCTTTGAAATCCCGGGCTTCGATACCCGCCTGCAGAGCGTCCTCGCGAGAGAGGAAGCACGGCATGCCGGTGAAGCCGCGGCCGTAGTGATCGGGACCGGCGCCCAGGAGGCCAGGACCGGTGCCACGCGCCTCGAGCTGGAGCTAATTCCCCTACCGGCGGTGATCGACGTGGAGAAGGCCCTCCTCCCGGATTCGCCCCGGACATACTCGGATGCCGCCGGAAACTTGGCCGGTCGACTCACCAGAGGTTTCGGGGATGTCGATTCGGCTTTCAAGCAGGCACAACGGGTGGTATCACGGCGCTTCTCTGCGGCACGAGCCGCCGGAGCGGCCATGGAGCCCCGTTGCGTGGTCGTCGATCCGAGCGGATCCGATGGGTACGCTCTCACCGTTTACGAAGGAACACAGGCCCCGCACGCCGTCCGTCGGTCCATTGCCAAGGTCTTGGGCTTGGCAGACAAAGACGTACGAGTGGTCGCTCCTGATGTGGGCGGCGGGTTCGGTCCAAAGGGCCGCACGTACCCGGAAACGGTTGCCCTCGCCGCAATAGCTCTGGCGATCGGCCGTCCCTTGCGCTGGGAGGCCAGCCGATCCGAGGACCTGTTGACAACATTCCATGGCCGCGGGTTGGTCGTCCAAGCAGATATCGCGTCGGATGAGCAAGGCCACGTTCTGGGTCTCCGCGCTCGCTTGATACAGGATTGCGGCGCCTACCTTCCAACGGCGGCCGTGGTCCCGCTCAACACGGCGCAGCATCTTCTCGGCCCATACCGGATACCGGCGTGCAGGTTTGATCTGGAGCTCGTCTACACCAACAAGACGCCCATCTCACCCCTGCGGGGTGGCGGCAGGGAGCTCGGCGTCTTTGTCTTGGAGCGCATGCTCGATCACCTGGCCGACGCGCTGGATCTCGACCCCCTCGAGATCCGGGCTCGGAATCTCCTGCAACCCGAGGACTTCCCGTACGACACGGGGTATCCGAGCCGCGCCGGCGGCACGGTGGTGTATGACAGTGGACAGTATCCCGCCTGTCTGGAGACGGCCAAGGCTCTGGTTGGCTATGACGACCTCTGTGCCGCCCAGGAGGTGGACCGCCAGGCCGGCATCTACCGCGGCGTGGGAATCAGCATGTTCCTGGAGTCAACGGGCCTGGAGCGAGAGCGAGCGCGAGCCGAGCTGACTCCTGGCGGCCGCGTACAGCTCATGGTTGGCTCCCCTTCAACGGGTCAGGGCCATGCGACCAGTTTCTCGCAGGTGTTCGCACGTGAAGCGCGCCTTCCCATCAGCCTCATCGACTACCGTTCGGGCGATACCCATCTGGTCGACACGGGAATCGGCACCTTTGCCAGCAGGATGGCCGTCATCGCCGGCAATGCCGCAGCTGCAGCCGGAAAGGCATTCCGAGAGCGACTTCGGGAGGCAGCTTCCGAGGAGTTGGAGGCGGCCGCCTTCGACATTGACCTCGCGGGCTCCGTACTGCAGGTGGCAGGAGCACCGGGACGCGGAATCTCGCTCGAGACACTGGCAGGTCGTCTTGAATCCAGAGGACATCTTGCAAAGGTTGCCGTCGATGAAGAGTTCGCACCGGAGCGCCCAACCTCGTTCGCGGGCGGCGCCCATGCCGCAGTCGTGCGCATCGATCCGGAACTCCGAAGCATCGAGATCGAGCGCTACGTCGTCGTCCATGACTGTGGCACCATCCTGAATCAGGCGATCGTCGATGGGCAAATCCACGGAGGAGTAGCCCACGGACTCGGGAATGCTCTCGGCGAGGCCCTCCTGTACGCCGAGGATGGAAGTTTGATCAGCGACTCCTTTCTCCTGTATCCGATTCCTCGCGCGGCTTGGGTCCCAAAGATCGAGGTGAAACACCTCGCCAGCCCGTCACCCTTCAACCCACTTGGGGTCAAAGGCGCCGGCGAAGGGGGCACAATTGGAGCCCTCGCCACAATCGCCCGAGCCGTCGAGCACGCCCTGGCTCCGTTTGATGTGACCTGTGACGACCTTCCGATTCGCCTTCACGATTCACGGCTCGTGCCTCATGCCGCGAATCGCCAATGACGCCCGCCGATTCCGCAATTGAGGTGCGCCTTCGAGTCAACGGGTTGGACCGCGAGATCGACGTCGACCCATGTCGCCTGCTCGTCGAAGTACTACGGGACGATCTTGGCCTCACGGGCGCTCATGTCGGCTGTGACAGCAGCCAATGTGGGGCCTGCGTTGTGCTCCTCAACGGCTTGGCGGCAAAGGCCTGCACCGTTCTCGCTGCCCAGTGCAATGAATCTGAGGTCACGACCATTGAGGGCCTCAGCTCCGGCAGTGAGTTGCATCGCGTTCAGGCCGCGTTCCAGGAGCACCACGCGCTTCAGTGCGGATTCTGCACGCCTGGAATGATCATGACCACGGTCGACTTGCTCACGACCAATCCATCTCCCACCGAAGCTGAGATCACTGAGGCCCTCCATGGAAATCTCTGCCGATGCACCGGTTATGTAAACATTGTTCGGGCGGTGCTCTCTCTGGCGGCACATTCTTCGAGTGAGGGCGGCGAAGGATGATTCCAACCGGCTGCAGCTACCACCGCCCCCAATCGATCGACCAAGCGGTCGATGCCTTGACGAGCGGCTCTGGAGCGGTAATCCTGGCCGGCGGTCAGAGCCTCATTCCCCTCATGAAGCTGGGCCAATCGAGGCCTGCAGCTCTTGTTGATGTCGCCGGCATCGCGAGCCTGCGGTACCTCAACGTCGAGGGTCGGCGGATCGCAATCGGGGCGCTTACGACGGCTCGGGACCTGGAGCGCTCAACGGATCTCGCAGCTGCCGTACCGGTCTTCGCTCAGGCGGCAAAGCAGATCGCTGACCCAGCCGTTCGAGCGAGGGGAACGTTTGTCGGCGCATTGGCGTTCGGTGACCCCGGCGGCGACTGGCCAGCCATCGGCTTGGCCTTAGAGGCGACGCTTGAGGTCTGCGGTCCCAGCGGTTCGCGCCAGGTCCAGATCGGCGCGAATCTGACGCCGTGGGAGGCCATCAAGCGGAATGAGATCATCGCCTCGGCGACCATAGAAGTGCCCGACGGACGCACAGCCGCGGTCTATGCCAAGGTGCGGCATCCGGCTTCCGGTTACGCGCTGGTTGGGGTCGCGGTGCTGCTCACTCTTGACGCTGCGGGAGTCTGTACGCGCTGTCGAATTGCGGCGACTGGTGCGCTCCGGCGACCGGCACGACTCCCCACGATAGAAGCGTCAATCCTGGGGAGCAATCTTGATGGGTTGGATCTCGAGGAGGTCGCAGCATCTCTGCGAGCGCCACTTGCCGGCATCACGGGCGATGCCTATGCCGGCAGCGCGCAGCGCGCTCAACTTCTACGCGTTCTTATCCATCGGACCCTGCATCAGACCGTGGCCAAACTTACGTCGCATCCATAGCCACGTGGTCGAACGACACGGAGACGTGACGGCAGGCGAATACGAGCCCCTCAACCTGTCCAACGCCCGCCTGTCGGAGAGCGGTGGCACATGCCGCCAGAGTAGCTCCGCTGGTACGGACATCATCGATCAGGAGAACCGATGGCGGTGGGAAGCCGCCCGACCACCGAAAGGCGGTACCCACATTGGTCAGCCGCCGGTCGAGGTCAAGTCCGACTTGGGAAGCTGTCTGTTGGACTCGCCGAAGTCCCGTGGAGTCGATGGGCCAGCCCAGCGACTTCGACATGTGACGCGCCAGGATTTCGGATTGGTTGTATCCCCGCTCTCGACGACGGGAGGAATGAAGTGGGACCGGGATCAGGTGGGGCCGGGCACACACCCGAGCACGTTGAGCCATCAGAGGCGCCATGACGGTGGCTATGTCAAAGTGATTCACATACTTGAGCTCGTGGATAACCTGGCGGGCAATGCCTTCGTATCGAGCCACAGCCCGAAACGGTACAAGGCTGCTGCCCTCTCCTCGGCTGGCTTGACTGCACCCTGGGCAGCTGACTCCACCGCTCGTGGGACGACCACACCCCGCACACTCCTCGGGCCGCAGCCACTGTACGCGTGGCCAGCAGCGCGGACAGATCCAGTTGCCTGGCCGTCGGCATCCGGCGCAGCGTGGCGGGAAGACGAGATCGAGGATGCGCCGGTCGAGCCGACGACGGGCCCGATCCGGAACGAATCGAGGAGTCTTCGTCGATGCACTAAGGGAGCCCGGCGGTGCCTCCACCATTCCCAACTCTGACACGTCAACCTAGCCCAGTCAATCACCAGGACCCGCGGTCGCCCTACTGGAGCTTGGCTAATACCTGATTCACTTCGATTGTGTCTCCCACGGACACCGTGAATGCGAGGATTCTGCCGTCGCGCGGGCTTACGATTTCGTTCTCCATCTTCATCGCCTCGACGACAGCAACCGGCTCGCCCTCCTTGACCTCGTCGCCAACCGACTTCCGAAGCGCCAGCACCGTGCCATGCATGGGGCTGGTAATGACGTTCCCGCTACGAGTCTTTGGACTTTCCCTCCTGCGGGCCGGCCGCGTCGTCGATCTTGGCGCCTTGGACTGGTCATATACCGCGACAGAGAATCGCTTGCCGTTCACCGCAATGTCCATCACCCGAGGGGCGCCTTCCTCGTTCTGCGGCTCAGGTGGCGCTTGCTCCGATCCGACGAGGTCCGAAAGTCGATCGTCCAGCCAGTCCGTGGTGACAGCCCCCGCAACGAACTCCGGAGTCGCCGCGATCCGTCCGATCAATCCGGCGGTTGTGGGCACACCCTCAACTTGGAGCTCAGCGCAGGCGCGAATCAGCCGGGCCACCGCCTCGGTTCGCTTGGCGGAGTGCACGACGATCTTAGCCATCAAAGAGTCGTAATCCGGGGGCACCGCGTACCCCGCGTACACCCCGCTATCGACTCGGACTCCCGGTCCACCCGGCTCGACATACCGGCTGATCTGGCCTGGTCCCGCAGCGAATCCCCGAGCTGGGTCCTCAGCGTTAATCCTCCCCTCGATAGCGTGACCCCGGGGGACCGGAGGCTCGGTCGCCCGCTCTCCGGCGGTCACCAATACTCCCTCACGCACGAGGTCACCACCCGTGACCATCTCGGTTACCGGGTGCTCGACCTGGATCCTTGCGTTCATTTCAAGGAGGAAAACATCATTGGGCCCGGCGTATAGAAACTCCACGGTTCCGAGACCGACGTATTGCGCGGCGCCGGCGAACCGGGTGGCCAGCTCATGAATTCGCCGGCGATCCTCCTCTTCCAGTCCAGGCGCCGGGGTCTCCTCGATAAGCTTCTGTCGGCGCCGTTGGACCGAGCAATCCCGTTCTCCCCAGGCCTCGATCCGACCCCGTTGGTCTCCCACAACCTGCACTTCAATATGGCGAGCTCCCCGGTAAAAGCGCTCGAGATAAACATCGGGGTTCCGGAAGAAGGTCTCGGCCTCCCGAGACGCACGATTCAACGCCTCTTCCAGATCCGCAATCGCCGGAACAAGCCGGATCCCCCGCCCCCCGCCACCTCCACCGGCCTTAACGAGCACCGGCAAGCCGAAACGAGCGACGAACTCGCGGGCTTGGTCAATGGACCGCACCGGTTCGGCCGTGCCGGGAACGACGGGCACATCGGCTGCCTGTGCCCGCCGTCGCGCCTCGATCTTGTCGCCAGTCAGACGCATGGTTGCGGCAGAGGGGCCGATCCACGCAATGCCCTCGGCGTTGACCGCCTCCGCAAAGTCCGGATTCTCCGAGAGAAACCCGTATCCTGGATGAACGGCGTCGGCTCCGGCACGCTTTGCGATGGAGATGATGGCAGGAATGTTGAGGTAACTGTCGGCTGCCGGCGAGGCACCGACCCGGTGAGCCTCGTTTGCCTCGAGGACGAAGCGCCCACGGCGATCCGCATCCGAGTAGATGGCGATTGAGGCGATTCCCATCTCACGGAGAGTGCGAATGATCCGCAGAGCGATCTCGCCTCTGTTGGCGACGAGCACCTTTTTGTACATAAACCGTCCCGTTTTAACAGGCTGCGGGTTCATGGCCGCATCGAGTGAGATGGAGGGCTGATTTCGTAGTATTGGTCGCCATGATGACACGGAGACGGCGGCTGCTTCTGCCTGCCCTGATTGGGCTGTTCGTGTTCTCCTTCTACGTGTTCACGGCACCCAACGACCTCCAGAACAACGGGGACACCTGGCTGCGCTACCAGACCACCCAATCGTTGGTGGATGACGGCCACATCTATGTCACTCAGCCCCGCTGGACTGACAAGCGCATGGTAAATGGTGTGGACAACAAGCTGTACACCATCTACGACCCGGGCCAAATCGTCGCCATGGCTCCTCTGTACGTCGTGGGGAAGTTCCTCGCGCATCACGTCACCGGCGACTACATCTGGACGCCCATATACACCACCCACCTTCTCGACGACATCTTTGGCGCCCTCCTGGCAATCGTCTTCTTCTTGCTCGCCCTTCGGCTCGGCTACTCTCGTCGTGTCGCCACGGTCCTGACCGCAATCTACGCCCTTGCGACGGTCGCCTGGCCCGACGCGGAAAGCATGCTGGAGCACACCCAGGTGACGTTCTTTCTGGCCCTCTCGGTGTTGTGCTCGCTCATCTTTGTCCAGCGAGGACTCCGGCAACGGGTCTGGGTGGCCGCCGCGTCGCTCTCACTGGGCTGCGCCTTTCTGACCCGATACGATACCGGGATCCTCTACCCATTGATTCCGCTCTACCTCGCCGGCGCTCGACTGGCCGTCAGGAAACCGTACATACATGCCGTCTCGCAGGACGAGACGGGTGACAGCCTCAGAACTCTGTGGCATGTAATTCGGCGGCCACGTACCGACCTCAAGCTGCTTCGGGGAGTTGCCCTCGATTGGGCTGTGTACCTGGCCGGCGCGGCGCCGGCCTTCGCTGCGGCCGCCGTCTGGAACTACGCGCGCTTTGGCAGTGTCACGAAGACCGGAATCCCACCCACCTTCGGAGAGCCGATCTTACAGGGGCTTGCCGGCTTGACCCTCAGTCCCGGAAAGGGTCTGCTTTGGTACATGCCCATCCTCTTCCTGTTGCCATTCGCAGTGCGGCAATTCTATGCTCAGCACCGCTTAACTGCGCTCCTCTTCGCCGGCATAGTGGTGGTCGAGCTGCTTCTCTTCAGTAGCGTCATCTACTGGCACGGAGATCCGGCTTGGGGTCCTCGGTACATCTATCCAACGGTCCCGTTCTTAGTTCTGCCGCTCGGGGTTCTGCTGGAACGCTGGGGCACCGTGAAGAGGGGCATGAAGGCGGCTGTGGTTGGGCTGGTCGCCCTCAGCTTGGGGATTCAGGTCATCGGCACCATCACACCCCAGTACCGCTTCTGGTACAAGGAAATCCATGCCCAGCTGGCCGCTCATCAAGGGTTCAATTGGGGGTACAAGCGGGGCCAATTCTGGTACTTCTACTACTGGAACATCGATCGGAGCCCGATCCTTGTGGGTGCGCAGAACCTGTACGAGATCACGGCCCTGCGGCTCTTCGGGCAGAAGCAGTATGAGCTGTCTGCTTCACCCATCCCATCGAACGAGCATCTCGACCTGGCCAATCCTGTCCACAGCTATGAGATCAACAACTACAACCTCTGGTGGCTTGCCACCTATGCACCGTTCGCGGGCACCCATAGGGACGGCATTCTCGCCGCATTCTGGTTCCTGCTGACGGCCGGAAGCCTGGTCCTGGTGGTTCGGGAGGTGACCCGAGCTCCGTCCGAGAGCGAGCGAATCGTGGTCGAGCTGCGCCGAAAACCCGCTTAGCCGGCCGCTGCTTGTTGTGTTCCGGTACGGGTCGCTTCGGAGGCGGTCCGCCCCCCACGCATCATGGTTGCCATGAGCGTCGTCGAGAACAATATAGCCACCGCAACCAGCATCGCGGGCCGCATGCCATTCACGAATGCTCGCCGAAAGACCTCCTGCATGGCGAACGACATCTGGTGTGCCGCTCCTGGCGAGAGATGTGTGAGTCGTACCTTTCCCACCTGTCCCGCGCCAAACCGCTCTGGACGACGCGACATCGCCCGCACGGCCGCAATGAAGTGCGGCTGAAGGCGGTGAGGGAGAGCTGATTGAAACTGGCGCGCTTGCACGAGCGACTGCGCAGCGACGGCATGTCCCAAGATCGCCCCGCCCACCGCGCCTCCCAGCGCCTGTCCGATTTGTCTGGTTGTGTTGATGAAACCGGAGGCCGAACCGGCCATCGATGGGTGCACGTCACGCATCGCCAGCGTCACCATCGGTGCAAACGTGCAGCCCATGCCCAGGCCCGCGATCATCAACGGCACAATGAAGTCCGTCGAGGCGCTGGAGAGCGAGATCGTGTGCACTACCAGGCCGATGCCTAGGGCGAAACAGGCAGTGCCGAACATGAGGACATACTTCCCGTTGATCCGGTCGGAGAGTCTGCCCGCCAGAGGCGCGGTTACCAGCGAAACCGCCGAGAGTGGAATGAACGTTTCGCCCGCGTGCACGGCGCTGAAACCAAGGATCGATTGGAAGTAGATGGTCATGGGCAGAAACACGCCCAAGATCGCGTAGGAGACCCCGCCCGAGACTGCGTTCGCGGTGGAATAGTTGCGGTCCGAGAACAGCGACAGGGGGAGGATCGGCTCGTCGGCACGTCGCTCCAGGAACACGAAAACGGCAAGGATCACCAACGCATACAGCAGCAAGCTGTAGATGCTGATGACACTCCACCGCGTGTGGCCCAGCGAGAACGCGCCGAAGTCGTTGATCGGTCCCCAATCGAATCGTTGTCCCTCGATCAACGCGAAGACCAATAGGAAGAGGCCGCCCGAGGCCAATAGGACGCCACCGAGATCGAGTGAGTGACGGCGATTCGAACGGACCTCCGGCATGAGAAGCAGGGCGGCGACTACCGCGATGATGCCCACGGGCACATTCACGTAGAAGATGGCGCGCCAACTTGCGCTGGTGACCAAGAAGCCGCCCAAAGTTGGCCCCACTACCGCCGCAACGCCCCCGACCGCTCCCCACACCCCAAATGCCGCCCCACGACGCGCCGGGGGAAAGATGCTGGTGATCACGGAAAGGGTCTGCGGTGTCAGTATCGCCCCGCCCACTCCCTGACTGACACGGAAGACGATCAGCTGCTCCGGCGATTGGGCTAGACCGCATGCCGCCGACGAGAGGGTAAAGACGACCAGGCCCGTGATGAAGAGAACCTTGGGGCCAAAGATGTCGCCCATCCTGCCTGCCGTGATGAGCAGCACCGCGTACACCAGGATGTAGGCGTTGAGAATCCAGAGAATCTGATCGAAACTGGCGTTCAGGCCCTTTTCGATGTCCGGAATGGCGATGTTGACAATCGTTGTGTCCAGCAGGATCATGAAAAATCCCATTGTCAAAACAACCAGGACGATCCAGGGATTCGCCACTATCCTGGGGTTGACTATGGAAGTCTGTCCTCTGGAATCCATCGCAGCCAACGCTCTTCCCAAACACCTCCCATGGCCATATTGGTCCGGCTGACCCAGACTGCCACACCCCTGATTCGCGCCCATCCGACCTCGGACAACTCGGAAATCGCACCCCACTCTGCGGCAGAAAAGGCCGGCTGCCGTACGGCCGTCATGGTGGCGCTGTTCCTCGTTTTTGGCAGTCTCGTTGCCTGTACCGCCAACCTCCACAAGGCACAGTGCGGTTGGATGACGTCCATCCCCAAAGACGGCACTTCGCTTTGCAACATGGCCTACAAGACGTTGAGATTTGTCGCGATTGAAGAGGGTCGGGGCGATGCGGCCGCGATCCGGAGGCTTGTTCCCATGCCCGGAATCGCCGCGAAAATCCTACGTGCCGGCAGGCGTTGGCGGCGAGAAGGTCTGCAGTTTCTGAGGATCACCCCAAGCTTGATCCTCACTCCGGAGAGTAGACACCGCCTGTTGGTTTCCCTCTATCTGGTCGGGAAGACCGGTGAAGGCAAGATTGCTGAAACCGAAGTGGTAACGCTCGCGCGGCGGGGCCGCCTATTCAATGTCGTCGGCGACCAAGGCCAGCAGTCATGGTAGCGAATGCGACCTTGACGATTGGATATTTGAAGAAAATTAGTGTACCGTGAGTCAGTTCTCCAAACCCAAGGGGAGAACCACAGATCCACCTTTAGGAGGTTGGGCTTGCACAGGTTGGCGATCGTCATCGGCGTCTCATCGGTCCTACTCGGTGCCCAGGCAGCCTTTGCCGCTGCACCATCGGGTTCGCGGATCCACAGTCAGCACCGCATGCTTGGAGTGGTTCGCGCCCGGAATCACGCCGTGAAGTCCTATTACTACTCGAACAACCTGCTCTACCATGCCGGTGGATCAGTGCAGACGGGAACTCATCACACCTATGCCATTTACTGGGGACCGTCATCGAGCTTTCCCGACTCCGGGTATCAGTCGTTGATCAATCGTTTCTTCGGCGACGTTGCCGCGGATAGCGGCAAGACCTCAAACGTCTATTACAACGACACGCAGTACTACCAAACCATCAACGGGAGCACCACACACATTGCCTACAGCGAGTCATTCGGGGGCAGTTGGTGGGACTCCTCCACGCCCTCCAGCGGCTGCAGCAACACCTCGGGTGGCAGGCTTGCATGTGTGACGGACGGTCAGATCCAACAGGAGGTCGTAAAGGCCATCAATGCCAATGGGTGGCCAACAGGGCCCAGCAACGAGTACTTCGTGTTCCTGGGCAACGGTATCAGCACCTGCTCGGGCAGCAGCTGCTTCGTTTCGACATTCTGCGCCTATCACGGCAGCTTCAGCAGCAGCGGTGCCACTGTGCTGTACGCGAACATGCCCTATACGGGTTACAACCTCTCCGCGTGCGGCTCGGGGCAGTACCCCAATAACGACCCTGCCGCCGACTCGACCATCAACGTGACATCACACGAGGCGAACGAAACCATCACCGACTATCTCGGCAACGCCTGGTTCGATCGACGAGGGTACGAGATCGGCGACAAGTGCGCCTGGAATTTTGGGAACCCTCTCGGCTCCGATGGCTACGGCGAGTACAACCAAGTGATCGCCGGTCACGACTACTATCTGCAGGGTGAGTGGAGCAACCATCACTCCGGTTGCGTCTGGTCCAACACCTAATTCCCGAATCGGTTCTCATTGAGAGCGCCCCCGGTTTCAGCCGGGGGCGCATCTTATTGGCGGGAGATGGGCCTGCTTCTCGCCCTACAATGTGACGACGGTCGTGGCCCCGTCCTTGTGGAGGCCCACGTCGACCATCTCCCAGTCAACGAGGGTCCTCCTATGACCACGCTTCAAACGTCTGCCCGGCATGGCGCGATACCCCACGGCGGCCAGCTCACCCCCTGTCTGCTGGACGCAGCAAGCGCCGACCGGCTTCGGCAAACAGCGGCCGACCTCCCGCAACAAGAGTTGACGGAACGGGAGCTGTCAGACATAGAGATGCTGGGCATCGGCGCCTACAGTCCTCTTCGCGGCTTCATGACGGCTGCAGACTACCGGTCTGTCGTCGATGACATGCGGCTCGCGGATGGAACCGTTTGGTCGATTCCGATCACTCTTTCCCTCCGTGTCGAGACCCACACCGACCGCATCGCATTGACTCAGAACGGGGAACCGCTTGCGATTCTTGACGTCGAAGACGTTTTCGATCGCAATCTGCCGGAAGAAGCGCTCAAGGTCTATCGCACCGACGAACAAGCGCATCCGGGCGTGGCGGCGCTATTCAATGAAGGGCCTCGAGCGATCGGAGGACGACTGACGGTTCTCACCCTGCCCGAGGGACGGGACTTCCTCGAGTACCGACTCACGCCCGCGGAGACGCGCGAGCGGTTTGCTTCAAAGGGCTGGCGAAGAGTGGTTGGGTTCCAAACCCGGAACCCAGTCCATCGAGCGCACGAGTACTTGCAGAAGACTGCCCTCGAGATCGTAGACGGGCTTCTGCTTCACCCTCTCGTGGGGGCCACGAAGAGCGACGATGTTCCAGCGGACATTCGTATGCACTCTTACGAGGCCCTGCTCGCGGACTACTACCCGCGAGATCGAGTTCTCCTCGCGGTGAACCCCGCCGCGATGCGTTACGCCGGCCCGCGCGAAGCCATATTCCATGCCTTGATCCGGAAGAACTACGGCTGCACTCACTTCATCGTCGGGCGCGATCATGCTGGTGTCGGCAGTTATTACGGAACCTACGATGCCCAACACATCTTCGAGGAGTTTCCCAGTGAGGACTTGGGCATCACCCCGCTCTTCTTCGAGCACTCCTTCTACTGCCTCACCTGTGAAGGGATGGCCACCACGAAAACCTGTCCACACGCACACGAGTCGCACGTCGTGCTCAGTGGAACGCAGGTCCGCGAGATGCTGAGCCGGGGAGAGCTTCCACCACCCGAGTTCTCGCGGCCCGAAGTGGCCAAGATTCTAATCGAGGGCATGCGCCAACGAGCCGGCGCGTCGGCTTAGGCCGCCGGCACCGCCGATCCGCGCTGCTCGCAGTACGCCGATGCCTTGTCGGTTTCGACCTGCCACAGGAGCTCCGTCATTGCAGGCCGGAAGCCTAGCTCTTCGTTTATCTTCAACATCGGTGCGTTGGACTGTGCATTGCCGGTACGGACCCGCTCTACACCCGGCCGCTCGCGAGCCAGCTTGTCCAGCATCGCCGCTTTCAACCATCGCCCCAGTCCCCGGTTCTTGTACTCGGAGAGAACCGCTGTGTCTCCTTGCTGGGCGATGGTGGCCTTCGCCGGGTTCCAATACAGCTCCGTATATCCCGCGTACCGACCAGTTGCTCGATCGCGGGCAAACATCGACCAGCGCACCTCTCCCTGAGCCTCGAGCGACTCATCCAGCTGGCGCAGCTGCTCGGGAGTCCACCGGAACTCCTCGACGTTGAGGGAGTCCGTCGGCATGGTGTTGATAGCTTGTTTTACGGCGGCAATTGACTCAAGCTCTTCCGTCGGGTATGACCCTTCCCACAGCACCAACTCGAACCCTGCAGCCCGCTCTGCCGCGCGCTCCTGCCAGCTCCGGACCAGGTCTCGATTGAGATCCGCCATCTCCAGCTGGTTCATGTGGGTCGCCAGGCCCATCTCTCCACCGATTGCGGCCAGAAATGCCTCGCCGGCCGGAATCGTGCTCCGGGTGGTCGCCAGCATCAGTCGGCGGCCTTCCCGACGAGCAACGGGCGTAAGGCTTGCCAGTAGTCGAGTGCCCAAGCCCTGCCGCCGACTCCCCGAGGCGACGGCAACGTTGAACTGAACGAGGTGGTTATTTGTCTCCATGTGGGGCACCGCGACATCTGCCCTGCCCACCGCCCAACCGTCTTCCCAAGCCACCCACATGGATAGCTCCACGATGGACGGAATATTCTGCAGCTCCAGCTTCATCTGCTCGACACTGGTGGGCGGATCATCCGGCAGAGCTTCCAGTCTCACCGAATTGCTGAGCGCGGCAACTGCCTCGTACTCGGTGTCAGAGGCACCCATCCGGTCGAACGGTCGAATCTCGGCAGTCTGCTTGATCACCCGTGAAACCTCCTCGAGGGCGACGTATCGCCTCCACCATCTTCCCATTGACACAATGATGTGATGATTACGGCATCCTCAACAGTGACCTACCACACAAGCCCTTTTGAGATCCGTCGCCGGTGAGCAACAGCCGACGCCGTCGGGGGATCGAACGCGAGGATCTCTACCGCCTGAAGCTGGTTGGCGACGTCGACACCGGTCGCGACGGCACTCGAGTCGCCTACGTAGTGAAAGCCCTCGGTCGCGAACAAGACGACTATGTCGGCAACATTCATGTTGCATGCGACGGACGTACTCTTCAGTTCACTTCTGGTGATAAGGACTCGACACCAAGATGGTCACCGGATTGCAAGGCGCTCGCGTTCCTCTCTGGCCGTGCCGAGAAGTCCCAGATATTCGTCATTCGTACTGACGGAGGAGAGGCGTTCCAGTTGACGAAGCAGCGCCTGGGGGCCGGAGAGCCGGTGTGGTCGCGGGACTCGCGATTGATTGCGTTCGCCGGGCCTACCGAGTTCCCAAAGGCACCCGACACGGCCAGCGAGGAGAAGGAGGAAAAGCGCCCCAAGACCAAGATCATCGACCGGGCCCTCTACAAGCTCGACGGCAGCGGCTTCACGTTTGATCGCCGGTCCCACATCTTCACGGTTGACGTGGAATCTAAAGAGGTGCGGCAGCTGACCGACGGTGACTGCAACGACCGGTCGCCGACATGGTCACCGGATGGACGCCATGTCGCCTTCGCGGCCAACCGAAGTGAGGACTGGGACACCCGACGGGGCTCGGACATTTGGATGGTGTCGGTTGAGGGAGGATCGCCACGACGCATCACCCATGGCCACGGATCCTGGTCCTCCCCCGTTTTCAGCCCCGACGGCTCCAACCTCGCGTTTGTTGGGTTCACAATCGACGATGAGGGAGAGTCGGACAACTACTCCCAGCTCTGGATAACCGACTGGTCCGGCAGCGAGAATCGCAATCTCTTGGCGGATACAGATTTCGCCGTCGGACGATCCCTCGCCAGTGACTGGGTCATTGCAGGCGACCCGGGCCTCGTGTGGAACCACTGCGGACTGTTCTTTCCGGTGAGCGTGAAGGGGGCGTCCGCAATTTTCCGGTGGGATGGAGAGGCGATCACAAGAGTTACCGCAGAGGGGGTCGACGCAGTCTCGTTCGCCGTGGCCGATGACGGGCACATCGCCTATGCGCGGTCAGACGCGACTCATCCAGCCGAGGTCTACCGGCGCCGAGACGGCACCGAGGAACAGGTTTCTCACGAGAATCACGAGCTGCTCTCCGACATACAACTCGAAGAGCCGGAACGCCTCGTCGTGACAGGGGCTGATGGCGAGCCCGTGGAAGGCTGGATCCTGAAACCGCATGGACTGCAGACGGGGCTCCGGTATCCGCTACTGCTGTACATCCACGGCGGTCCCCAGTCGGCCTATGGCCACACCTTTTTTCACGAGCTGCAATGGTGGTCGGCACAAGGTTTTGGCGTTGCCTACTGCAATCCTCACGGCTCGGCCTCGTATGGCCGCGCGTTCCAAAACGCCATCAAACATGATTGGGGCAACCGCGACTATCTTGATGTGATGGCGTTCACCGATGCCATCGCAGAGCTCGGTTGGGTTGACCCGCAACGCATTGCGGCAGCCGGAGGCAGCTACGGCGGTTACATGGTCAACTGGCTGGCCGGACACACGGATAGGTATGCCGCCTTCTGCGCCCAGCGGTCCATATGCAACATGGTGAGTCAGGGCGGCACCAGCGACTTCTCCCCGTTCAGGCAGGATAGGGCAGGCGGTACGCCCGAAGGGAACGCCGAGGTTTTGTGGAACCAGTCCCCGCTGAAATTTGCGGCGAACGTGCGCACACCGACCCTGATACTCCATCAGGAGCTCGATCACCGATGCCCCATCGAGCAGGGAGAGCAATGGTTCGCGGCATTGAAACGAATGGGAGTGCCCAGTCGCTTCATCCGCTTCCCCGAAGAGAGTCATGGGCTGTCTCGGACTGGGAAGCCCTCCCGTCGCTACGACCGTCTGGGCTACATGCTCGATTGGTTTCTTCGCTACGTCTAGCGGTTCCAGGCGACCCCTGAGCGTCGTAACCCACTCCCGGCTCCCGGCACTCCGCGCTCCCACAGTGGTGATGGCGTTCGGGGGCTGGAGTGATGCCGCCGAAGCAGCAACGGCGGCGGTTACCCTGCTCAGTGATCAATGGACGTGCCAACCATTCGCCTACGTCGAGCCCGATGAGTTCTATGACTTCACCCAGGTGCGGCCCCGCGTGCACCTCACGTCAGACATGATCCGAGCCATCGAATGGCCGACCTCCGTGTTTCGGTACCGAAGGCGGCCTCGGTTTGATCATGATGTCATCACCTTCCGGGCCTTCGAGCCACAGCTCCGGTGGAAGCAGTATGTGCAGGGAGTGATGGACTTTCTCGAACGAGTCCACGCGGGCCGCCTGGTGACGCTGGGAGCGCTTCTTGCAGCGGTCCCGCACACGCGACCAGTTCCGATGACCGGCTTTGCCACTGACTCGGGCCTTCAGGACAAGCTTCGTGAGATGGGCATCAGCCTCTCGAGTTACGAAGGGCCCACCGGAATCATCGGCGTTCTCCACGACGCAGCCCGCGAGCGCGGCCTTCCCTCCATGAGCCTATGGGGCGCTGCACCGCATTACATTGCGAACGCCAGCAACCCAAAAGTGTCACTGGCTCTGCTGGAGAGAATCAGCGCAGCGTTCGGCTGGTCACTTGATCTGAGCGCGTTCGCTCGTGAGGTGCGTGAATTTGAGAACGAGGTCGAGGCGATCATTCAAGCGAACCCCGAGGCGTCCGCCTACGTCGCGCGACTCGAGGAAGCAGCGGACCAGGAGCAGCAGGACGAAGCCGCTACTCCGCTTCCCTCAAACGAAGTGCTCCTTCAGGACCTCGAGGACTTCCTCAAGCGTCGGGGAAACCGACCAGATGAGTCAGGCCGCTAGAAACTAGACCGAGATCGGCTCTCGGCCGCGAACCGGCATATGACGCTGGAAGAACTCACCGATTCTGCGAGTGTAGTCGAGTCGGGTTTCGAACTTGGTGAATCCGTGTCCCTCTGCCTCGTAGACGACGTACTCGAAGGGCTTGCCACTCTCGGCCAATCCTCGCTTCATCTGCTCGGCCTCCTCCAGGGGCACTCGTGCATCGCGCTCTCCTTGAAAGATGAATAGCGGACACATGATCCGATCCACGTGGTGGAGCGGAGAGCGCTCCCGATAGAAGTCGGGACGCTCCTCTGGGCTCCCAATATTGCGGAGCTGGAATTGCTTCATGTCTTCCCGAGCAGTTCGATACATGGTTTCCAGATTAGCGATGCCGTAGATGCTGACCGCGGCCTTCCAGCGTTCAGGGTATTGAGTCACGGCGGCGAGTGTCATGAAACCGCCGTAGCTGCCACCCATAATCCCGACGCCGGCCGCGATTCCCTTCGCTTCGAGCCAGTTGGCGCCCTCGACGATGTCGCGCAGGTCGGCACCGCCCCAGTCGTTCTTGTTGAGCCATTGGAATTCGCGGCCGTAGCCCGTGCTTCCACGGAAGTTCGGTGCGAAGACGACATACCCGAGTCGAACAAGATGCTGAACGAGGCTGCTCCAGCCATTGGTCGATTGCCCGGTCGGGCCCCCATGGGGCATGACGATGGCAGGTGCCGGCAAGCCGGCCTTCGGACAGTAGAGAAAGCCCGAAATCGTCCGTCCGTCGAAGCTCTCATACCGCTCGACTGTCGGAGCAACAAGAGCATCTTTATCGACTGCCTCCGGCATGGACGAATAGAGAAGGCGAGACTCACCTCCAATCGAAGGCACGATCCAGACACTGCCCGCCTCGCATGGGCCGGAGTATCCGTAGACGATTGATTGCCCGTCGGGGGTCCAGCGATAATCCGGGCCCTTCCCGCGCATGCCGAGGCTGCCGCTGACTCCCTCGGCATGAGACACGCGCCACTGGTTGCCGGTGCTCAGGTCGCGTACATGGAGCACAAGGTTTCCGTCGTGGTTCAATACAAATGCGAGGCGCTCCCCATCGGGTGACCATCGGGCGTTCATCTCGTCATCCGGGCTCTGCAGCAGCCAAGTCCGCTCTCGCGAGACCACGTCTATTGCCATGATGTCGTAGTTTCCGCGGATGCTCGAGGCCACGAGCACGCGCCGGCCATCGGGAGACCAGAGCGGAAGCTGGCCGGCGTAGTAACTCATCTCGTCTGCTTCGCCGTCGTGGTCGGTGATCAGGCGCTCATCCCCTCCATCGGTCGCCGCCACGAGGGTATCCCAGTTGGAACGATGCTCGGCTCGATTTGAACAGTAGGAAATAAGGCTGCCGTCGGGAGAGAATTCGGGACTGTGATGTACGGACGGGTGATCCGTCAGCCGGCGAACAGTCCCGTTCTCAATATCCGAGGAATAGACGTCGAATTGGCCGTCTCGATTCGAAACATAGGCGATTCGACGTCCGTCCCACGACCATGAGAAGTTCTCATGCAGCTTGCCGGGACAACGGGTCAGATCCATGATCCGGCCGCCCTGCGGATCAACGGCATACACCTGGAAGTTCTCGTCCCCTCCCACGTCCTGGAGAAACGCGATCAGATCTCCGCGTGGTGACCACTTGGGCTGCTGTGCCGCTTCCGGGCCGGGAGACAATTGCCGGCGCTCGTTCCGGTTCTCCAAAGACTGAATCCACACCTGGGTGCGGCCGCCCTCCGAGGTGCCATAGCAAATCCACCGACCGTCGGGAGACACATCCACGCCATGGATGGCGCCGGCCGAGACCAGTGCTTCTATGTGAGAATCCGTGTTGCTCATGTCCAGTCCTGCCTGTCCTTGAATCTCGTCATCGACGTACTCCCGGGCTTCTCGGTGACCTGATACACTCGTGACAAGGACAGCCCAGTTCGGCCGTCGTGGCCACAAAGGTTACTGATGAAGTTCGACTTTTGGCACATCGTTCTGGCCGGTGTGCTCATCATCGTCGGGGCCTGGATTGTCATCAAGCTGGTGGGCGCACTCGTGGGATTCGTCCTCTGGCTCTTGAGCATCCTCCTGATCCTGGCCGTGGTTGGAGCCATCCTCTACTTCGGCTTTCTCCTACTCCGACCAAACCGGACCTGAACCGCCGCCGCCTCATGCTTCTTCGAAGCCCAGCCTCCGCTCCCGGAGACTGACATAGCCTTTCTCATGGCTGCCCATGACGACGTGGTCGAGCACGTCGATGTCGAGGAGCTTGCCCGCGGACACAAGATCCCGGGTCACTCGAACATCCTCCGCTGAAGGCTCAGGATCACCGCTGGGATGATTGTGGACCACGATGATCGAGGCCGCATTTTCGCGAATGGCATCACGAAATATCTCAGCAGGCCGCACAATGGCCGAATTGAGATTTCCCTTGTACACCATCCTCATTCCCAGGACATGGTTCTTGGTGGACAGGAGCACGACGTGCATCTGCTCCTGAGGCTTTCCGGATAGCGTCCGCTCCAACAGGTTGGCGACGTCCCGCGCCGATCGCACCTGAAACCGTGCCGGTCCGTCTACCAGCACTGCACGCCGACCGAGCTCAAACGCCGCCTGCAAGGTGGTGGCCTTCGCCGGGCCCATTCCTTTGCGTTCCTTGAGCTCAGTGAGGGTCAAGCGGTTCAGTCCCACGATTCCCTGAGACTCCGCCAGGAGGTCCATGGCCAATCGAACCACGTCCTGCCCCCGAGTGCCCACGCGCAACAGGATCGCAAGCAGTTCCGCGTCGGTCACGCCCTCTGGCCCCATCTTGGCCAGCTTCTCGCGGGGGCGCTCATCCTCTGGCCAGGTCGGGATCGTAGCGTTGTACGTCCCGCCGGTCACCCTATTGGTCGACGCCCACCGCCACCGGGTATTTCCGCTCTGAGGCGCAGTATGGGCAGACCGTCCAATCAAGCTCGATCAGCCTCTTGCAGGACATACACTCGGCTTTGAGCTTGGTTCGACAGTTCGGACAGAGAACGAACTCAGGCTCCACGCGAACTCGACAGCCGGGACAGACCGGTCGCTCCTCGATCTCCTGAAGTAGTGCTTCCTCCTCCAGAGACCGCATGTATGCCTCCATGAGCGTCTGTCGAGGGCGGAGGATGAGGTACACCAGCAAACCCACGACGGGCACAAAGGCGGCGAGCGTCGCGAAGATCCACAGAGCCGGGTCTCGCGAACGGGCCCGGATGTCCAAGAATGTCCACACGATCAGCGCCAGGTAAATGCCGAGGACGAGACTGACAAGGAAGGCTTCGACGATTGGAATCACGGAACCCTTGAGCAGCGACGACCTCCCAGGCTCGTCTGACGACCTGCCGCCTCAGCAAGAATGGACAGGCAGCGCCCAACCAACACAGTTTAAGCTACCCGTCAAGCGCATTTCTGCGCCTTCGTACATTCCCGCCCCCGTATGGATTCACGTCGTCCGGGCGGCCATCCTCGGGCGATGCCGGCTTCCTCAGGCCGACGGCGAGCAGGTGCTCCAAGAACTTCATCCCTCTCCGACAATCGGCGGTCTGGAACACCTGCCGGAGAGCGGCCCATGCCTCGTCGTGGCCAACCACTTCAATGGGCCGGGCGTATGGGTCGGGTTGCCGGCCGCTCTTCTCTCGGCGGTGATCGGTCGGGCCAGACCCGACGCGACCGTTCGCGGAGTGGGAGTTGCCGCCTATCACGATGCTCGCCTGTGGGGAATTGTGCCGATACCCGAGTGGCTTACGGAAGCCATCTTCTGCCGCTTCTACGCTGTCTATGGCATCATCCGCATGCCCAATATGCCCGCCGGCGCGCAACGGCGGAGCACCGCCGCTCGCGCGGTGCTCAAGGCGCTCAGCCGGGGCGATGTCGTCCTGCTTTTCCCAGAGGGAGGCAACGTTTCTCAATTCATCATGAGAAGGATCCAGATCGGCGTGGGAAATCTGGTGGCCCTCGCCGGGAGAGCAGGTGTGCCGATCGTCCCGGGCGCGGTAACGGTTGATGCCGACGGCCGCTTCTGCGTGTGCCTAGGCCCGGCCATCACGACCGGTGGTCGATCAGGCCGAGAGCTCGAAGATGCCATTGGGGCTCATATCGCAGAGATGCTTCCCCCGGAGTTGAGGGGTCCATATGCCTAAGCGGCCCTCTCCCACTGCGGCCATCAGGCTCACCCTCCGGGCGAGACACGACAATCCGCTAACTTCTCATCGCTGTCTGTTCCGCAGAAGCAGGGCAGCCCGCTCGTGCAGAGAAATCACCCGCGCTCGGGTCTCCTCTGCCCAGCAAGTCAGGTCCTCATCCGCGGGTCGAACCTCACTGCTCCGGAACAGCAACGGCTCTCCATAAACCACCACGATGCGCCGCCCTAGTCGGGGCGTCACGCGGCCGGGAGCCAGCACGTCTGAACTCCCGGCAATGGCCACTGGAACAATCGGCACCCGCTGACGGACGGCGACCCGTACCAAGGTGGTGTGGAACTTCCCTATCTCGCCGGTTCTGCTTCGTCCGCCTTCGGGAAACACGGCCACCAGCCGCCCGCTCTTGAGCGCCTCGATCGACCGTCTCAGTGCCCCAGCGTCGGCCAATTCCCGATCGACGGGGAAAGCCCCCAGCAGCGTGAGTAGCCCTCCGAGCAATGGGACGCCGAACAGCTCCTTCTTTCCAGGTATCGTCAGGGGCCTGACCAGCGGCCACCCAAGAAGCACCGGATCGAGATTGCTCTGATGGTTCGACATGAGCATTGCCGCACCCGCGTCGGGGACGTTCTCCAGTCCCTCACAGCGAAAGCGAATCACCCTCGTCCGGAAGATGATCGTAAACAGCGCCCGCACGAGAGAATAGACAAAGCGGCTGCGATTCGCCCAGTCGACCGAATCGGATCGGTTCGACGTCCTCTGATCGTTCATCGTTCAAGGGTATTGGATGCGAACCGGGTCCGGAGGATGACATTGTTGGCGACAGGAGATGAAGATCGTCTCCTCTTGATTCCGGGACCAGTGCCCGTGGCTCGAGAGATTCTCCAAGCCCTCGACACCCCCCCGATCTCACACACCGGCGCGCAGTTTGCGCAGATCTTCGGGCGGTGCCTGGAACGGCTGGCAATGGTGATGGGCAACGAGAGCGGCAAGACGTTTGTCTTCTCGGGAAGTGGCACGCTCGCCCAGGAGGCCGCGATCGTCAATTTCGTGGAGCCGGGGGGACGGCTCCTGGTCGCGTCGAACGGCTACTTCGCCGATCGCCTCACCGAAATCGCCCAGGCGTACCGACTCGAAGTCATCCCTTTGCAGGCTCCCTGGGGAACGTCGGTGACGGCAGAGGAGCTGGGCTCTCAGATGCGGCGGCACCGTCCCACGGTGGTTGCATTTACACACGTGGAGACGTCAACGGGCGCCATGGCGCGGATCGCCGATTTCGTCAGGATCATCCGAGAAGAAGGCGCCCTCTCGATCGTGGATGGCGTCGCCGCTCTCGGCGGCGTCTGCGAGGACATGGAGTCCCTTGGCATCGATGTGCTCTTGAGCGGCGCTCAGAAGGCTCTGGGTATGCCTCCAGGATTGGCGATTCTGGGCGTCTCCCCGCGAGCATGGTCGGCATATGAGCGTCGGGCCGAGAAACCACGGGCCTACTATCTGGACTTACAGCGTTGGGCTCCGGTCATGGAGGATCCGCAGCGCTACTTTTCGACGCACCCCATCAACCTGATCTATGCCCTTGACGCCGCACTCGCCATCATCGAGCGGGAGGGGCTTGACGCGAGGTTCGACCGACATCAAACGCTTGCCGAACGTTTCCGGGGGGCCCTCCTTGGACTGGGTCTCGCATCCTTCACCGAGGAAGCCTGCCTGGCGCCCACGCTCTCCGTGTTTCGCCTTCCTCAGGGTCAGAGGTCTGCCTCGTTTCGACAACGGCTGCAGCACCACGGCGTGATTGCGGCGGCCGGGCTCAGCGATCCGGAGGGCCGGGTCGTGCGGTTCGGTCACATGGGCAACATTGGAGAAGGCGAGGTTGCTGCAGCAATCGCGGCCGTCCAGAACGCCCTCGCGGGGTGACATTGGCCGAAGCGCTCGGGCGCTCGGTATAATCCTCGGGACATTTGGCAAATACGATTCCCCGGATGAGGAGCATCTTCTTTGGCTGAAAATGGTTTTGTACTTTGGTTCACGGGACTTTCGGGATCCGGTAAATCCACACTTGCGAACCTTCTTGTCGAGCGGTTCCGTGAGGCGGGGCGGAACGTCGAGCTGCTGGACGGAGATGAGGTCCGCCAAAATCTCACCAAGGACCTCGGATTCTCGAAAGAGGACCGGGACACCAACATACGTCGTATCGCCTTTGTCGCACGGTTGCTGGCTCGGAATGGCGTCATCGCCATAACCGCGGCGATCTCGCCGTATCGAGAGGCGCGCGATCGAGCTCGACAAGAGAACGAGAATTTCGTCGAAGTCTTCGTCGATTGCCCGCTTGAGGTCTGCGCTCAGCGTGATGTCAAGGGTCTCTACGCCAAGGCCATTGCGGGCGAGATTCCCAATTTCACCGGCGTATCGGATCCCTACGAGCCGCCCCTGAATCCGGAGATCGTGGTGCGGACGGGTGAGCTGAGCACCGAGGCGAGCGTCGACCTCATCCTCGACCGGCTGACCGAGCTCGGATATCTGGCGGAGCCAGTCTACGCCTAGCTGACCGGGCAAACGGGCGCCGGCGGCCGTGCCAACTCTGCATCGGTCGCCGGCGTCGGGGAAGCAGCCGTCCTCCCGAGCGAGGCCTTCCAGCTATGCGCTAGATCCTGCCCCTACCGCCCCTGAGGAATGACCACGGGATAAAGGGATCTCCGTTGGGTGGTTGACTCGGAAGCGCGACCTGCTGAGGCTGCGAGCCACCCGCGATCTGGAGTTGGATGCGGCGGTCCCGGGTCATGAACAGGTTTTGCACGTAGGTGTCGAGCGTCCGTCCAGAGAGCGAGAAGCGGACTCCAGCCACGCCATGCACCCGAACCAGGACCGAGTGGAGCATGGCGCCGGGCTGGCGCGGGACCGTCAAGTCGTAGCGTCGAAACCCATCAAACCCCAGAGCGTTGGCGGGCGTCTGGTACGTGAACGTCACGGTCGTCGCACGTCCCTGCCTCAGCAGGAAATAGCCCGATAGCTGAGTCCGGCCATACGCCGCCTGAGAGTAGCCCGCGGCAACCCGCTCCAGCCCGGAAGTGGCCTGAAGCTGGGCTCCCGCCGGGACATAGACACGCAAGAAGTCAAGAAAGTCATGCTTGGTACCGCATATCTCCGTACGGATATTTGCAGTGCCCGGCGGGCAATGCCGGCCAAACTCGGGTCCCACCCCCTCCATGCTGGAGGGCGAGGGTAGAACCCGATAGTGGATGGTGACTGTCGAGTCAATCCAGTAGTTGGGCAGCAAGTCGGCGGTGTACGTGGCATGCTCCTCCACGTATGGGGAGATCTTGTTGTATGAGCGGTTGTCGTCCACGATGTAGAGGAAGTCGCCCGGGTTCGTGGGGAAGGAACCGGCCAGACCGGACGACCGAACGGCGGCTTCGACTGCAGGCCTTTGATGGTAGATGAGAATGTCGTGGCGAATGACGGCATCCGTCATGGCGTGAGCCAGCTGCGGCCACCGACTTACCGGCAAATGCTCCAATCGACGCACGATGGCGGCAAACTCAAAGCCGAGGAACTGCTTGCGAATGGTGTCGCGATTGCCGTGCTTGAGTGGGCCCCGGTAGGGCGCAGCTCCAGGGCCGGCGAAGCGATTGGCGAGCGTCGTTGCGTTCCTGGACGTCACCCAAACGTGATATTGCGGAACATACACCGGGCCCGTGGCATAAAGGATGTCCGGGACACCCTGATCCACGAAGTCCACCACACCACTCGGCCAGCTGCCCGTGTCTCTCCCATAGAAGTAGCGCTCGAGCCGGGCGCTGGTTGGGAAGTCCGGGGAGAAGTTCGAGTCGCGGAACAACCACGACGACTCCGCCGTCAGCACCGCCTCCGCCTGCGGGAGCCTGGGAAAGCGGATCTCATGCGGCAGAATGCTTCCCGTGAAGTGCTTTGTCATGTGACCCCGTCGCACGGTCACGAGATCCGTGGCTCCAATGAAGCCGCCAACCGCTCGAATCTCCTGCGAGTTCTCCCAAGCGAAGAGAAATCGGGAGGGAGACTTCCACCCGAGGAGCTGCGGCATCGCCGAGAGCCACAGAGCGGCCGAGTGCAGCTTCGGCAGATCTCGCCGCAGCTTCGCCACGGCTTGGTTCAAGCTATAGCTCCCAGTGTCCGCCGGCAGCGTGGCCACAGCGCTAAGGCCCTGCGACGCCGCGCCAGCGGCGGCCCGGAATTGAGGCGCGCCAGGACTGAGAGCCGCCGCCAGACGGACCAGCAGGGGTCTCGAATGAACGCCCCCGGAAAGCTGCGGCCACAGTGGATCCACCCCCCGAACCACGTCGAGAGCGCTCGTCGTGGCAAAGTACGCGGCGGAGGCCGTCTGCGGCGCCGCGCTGATTTGCCGCGCAGAGCCGGGAAGTCCGCTCAATCGGGATAGGATCGGTGACCAGAGGTAGAGATCGTTGCGAGCGCTCGCAAAGTTGGATTGCGCTTCGGCGAGCTGGGACACGGCAATCGTCCGCAGCCCGGGATTCTTCAGAGCCGCCGGAGACTTGACGGTCGTGATTGCGCTCTGAAGCTCATGCGCGCCGGTCAGCAGGTGCTCACGCGCCCAGTAGATCTGGACGGCAGCGACGACGAAAAGGATGCCGATGGCCGCAAGACAGAGGAGGATGCCAATGCGCAACGGGCTCCGAGAATGGGAGGGCATGGCTCCCTCGACGGCCATCGTAGATCGGGCTACGGGGGCGCGCATTGGAACCGCACTTCTGTCAGTTTTTCGCGTCATTATACGGGCCCCGTGGAAGCCGAGAACCGTTCGGCTCGTGTCGATTCGCGTCAGACTCCGCAACGGGAATGCTCAAGCCCGGCACCGATGCCGTCGAGCGCCTATTGACGACCGGCCTCCAATCGCCATACACTTGAGTGTCGACGCGGGGTAGAGCAGTGGCAGCTCGTCGGGCTCATAACCCGGAGGTCGTAGGTTCGAATCCTACCCCCGCTACCATGCTCCGAACAGCCCGGACCGGCGGTCCGGGCTGTTTTCGTTTCATCCATCGCATCCACCGAATCAGCCTCGATAATGGTGCCGGAATCAACCTGGAGATGCTCCGAGTTTGATCTGGTTCTGGCTCTGGATAATCGTCGCGATCATCGCCGCCATCATCGAGGTCATCGGCTCCGGCCTGTTCTTCATCGGCGTCACGGCCGCGGCCGTCATTGCTGCTGTGGTCGCAGCCACTGGTCTGGCAGGTCCGCCGGTCGAGGCGATCCTCTTTGGGGCGGCTTCGATCCTGTATGTCGCCGGCCTACGGCCGCGAGTGTTGCGCTTGATCTCGGGGCGGGGGCCGGCCCTCCTCCATACTCCCAGTGGGAATCCGAACCTAGTTGGCCGTCGGGCAATCGTGACGCAGGAGGTCACCGAAGACGGCGGGCAGATTCGGGTTGGTCAAGGAGAGTTCTGGAGCGCCCGAGCGTACAACTCAGGGGACACCATGCCGGTTGGGGCTCGTGTCCAGATACTGCTGGTGGACGGCCTCACGGCGCTGGTTGCTCCCGCCGAGGCGAGTTCGCCGGCCGAGGCCACAGCCTAGTCCAGTTTGCCGGTTCTCTCTCGGATGAGCCGTTCGGCCCTTCTGAGGTCATCGGCGATCGCCCGTGAGTCGCGGTCCAGGTGTCCGAGCCAGGCTCCTGACTCAGATTCTTCGTGATCGTCGACTGCGCTCAGAATTCGATGCGCGATGCCGAGGAGACGGTCTTTCAGCGCGTCGCCGGATTCCATTCCACTCGCCTCGATGTCGTCCACCGCCGCCCTGAGCGCCTGCCACGCAGCACGAATTGGATCGGAGCCATCAGGTTGATACATGCGCTACCGAAACTCAATCGGCTGGGCTATCCCGGCTTCACGACCCCGCAATGTTACTGAGACGGACTTTCTCAGGTGGTCTGAGGGACGAGCGCCGGACGTGCGCCTCTCGTCTTGATAGGTTCCGTGCTTGATCGCTCGCGGCGCTCCAAGGTCCTGCCGTAGAGCACGACCTCGCCGGGCGTCAGATTCAGGAACACCATGCCGCCGATCACGCCGTTGATCGCCACCCGCGGTAGGGCCACCAGCTGAAACATCCCCAGCTCTTGACGGATGACGAAATAGTCCTTCCGGACCAGTAGCACCGTCCCGAGGATCTGGTCATGCGCGTCGACGACGTGCATACCGAAGTGAAGCCCACCGCCTCCGTGAGCATGACGATCAGACAATCGCAGGGCCCCCGCACCGCTCTCGTTTTCAGCTTAAAGATTGAGCCGGGCAGTGTCAACAGCCAATTTTTCCCGGAAATACCGAGCCTCCCTAGACCCCAGTTGGCTTTCAGCCCCCTTTCATCTTTTCGGATCAGAATGGGACAGCAGACTCAAACTATTGATCCGCCGGAACCGATTGAAGATGGCCGGGTTCGCGGTGATCAAACTGGACGGCCATTGGTACCGACATATCCGGCTCTTGGAGGCGAACCGGGAGCTGCGATTTGGGGCGCAGGACGCGCCGAGGCGTCGCTCATCGAGGGGCTTCGCCGCCGGGAGTCCGAGGCGTTCTCCCTCGTCTACGAGCGCTACAAGGGACCGATCTACAACTATCTCTACCGCCTCAGCGGCAGCGCCGAGATTGCCGACGACCTCACCCACGACACGTTTCTCAGCGCCTACGAGGCGCTACCCACTCTCCGGGCCGATTCTGCCGTCTGCGCCTGGCTCTACCGAATCGCCTCCAACCGCTTCCGAGACCTGCTCCGCCGAAAGCGCATCATCAACTGGCTCAGCCTGGGCGACCGGCGTGACGCCGAATCGTCGCTCAGCGAGTCCGGTGGGGAGGAAAGCGTGCCCGAACAGGAGCTCGTCCAGGCGGCGCTACGACACCTCAAACCCGACTACGCCATCTGCCTCACGCTTCGACTGGCCGAAGGGTTCAACACCGAGGAGACCGCCAGCATCCTCAAAACGTCGCCCGAGGCGATCCGTATGCGATTGTGCCGGGCCCGCCAGATGTTCAAGGCCGCATATGCCGCCGCCGAGCGTGGCGAGATTTCCTGAGCATTTTCCGCTCGGTGCATTAAGGTCGCGTGCGGCGGGCTGACTTTCCGGCTTTCGATCGCCTGAACAGGTCGCGGCAGATACCGTCCGGCATGGTTGCCGCGCCCGGCCGGGCTGTCACCTCTGAGCTCACCCTCGTCGAGGTGCTCTTCTGGCTGACGGTGCTTGCCGCGTTCATTCTGCGTGTGTGGGATGTGGGCACACGTGCCATGCACCTTGACGAGTCCACGGTCGCCTGGTTCGGCTGGCAGCTGTTAACTGGGCATGGGTATGCCTATGACCCCGTCTATCACGGGCCGTTTCAGCACGAAGCGCTGGCTCTTATCTTCCTGATCTTCGGCGGTAGTGAGACCACCGCGCGGCTCTTGGCGGTCACCCTAGGGACAGTCCTCGTGGCCCTGCCCTGGATGATTCGGGACTATCTCGGCCGTTTGGGGGCACTCCTGACCTCGCTGTTCCTCTGCGTCTCTCCTTCATTCCTCTACTTCGCTCGGTTCGAGCGAGACGACACGTACATGGAGTGCTTCACATTCCTGCTCGTGGTTCTCGTGCTTCGCTTCCTCCGTGATCGCCGGCCGTGGCAGCTCTATGCCGCGGGCCTGACCCTCGCTTTGGCGTTTGCGACCAAGGAGAGCATCTATATTGTTGCCTTTATCTTCAGTTCTTACCTCGTCTTCCTGGGTCTGGGAAGGCTAGGGACGAAGAGTGCTCTCGTTCGACGCTCGATTGACGCGAGCGGCCGGCTCGCGTCACCATGGCTTCTCGCTGCGCTCCTGCTGCTGGTGGCCGGCCTCTGCATCACGGCGGCCACGGGCTTCCCGTTCCCGGCACCGGTGATGGTCCTGCTGGTTGCGGGTGCGGGAGTGGTCGGCGCATCTGCCTCCGGTTCGCCGCCTCTCTCGGGTTCGGTCCGCCAGGTGCTCGGACGACATTGGCTGAATGCGGCCACCGCGGCCGTCGCTCTCATCGTCCTGATGTACTCGACGTTCGGCAGCAATCTCAATGGCCTTTGGGACCAGGCGCATCCGCTGTTCGCCTCCTCGGGTCAATGCCCGTACCCACTCGCCCTGCATCTGAACGCCTGCCGCAAAGATCTACTCGGTGGCCTGTTGTACTGGCTCAGCCAGCATCGGGTCGCTCGGGGCGGACAGCCCTGGTTCTACTATCTGCTGCTCTATGGGCTCTACGAGCAGATCGCCGTCATTGGCGGTGCGATCGCCATCATTCATACGTTCGTCGCACGGAGCTTGAGCCTTCAGGAACGCGCCCTGCGCATGTTCTTCGTCTACTGGGCGGTGGTAGGACTCGGCGTCTATTCCTGGGCCGGCGAGAAATTTCCTTGGCTTGGCATCCATCCGCTCCTGCCGCTGACCATCCTCGCGGGCATCGAGATCGCCTCCTTGGTGAGACGCCCAGACCTTACCCGGCAGGTTGCGCTCGCTGGGCTCACCGTTCTCCTGATCCTTACCGTGCACAACACCCTCGTCCTCAACTACGTCGACGGGGCCAACCCGGTGGAGATGATGGTGTATGTCCAGTCGTCTCCGGATACGGCCACCGACGCCACCCGCATCCAGCGGCTCTCCAACCGCGCGACCGGTGGCAATACCCTCGCGGTCACCGTCGACTCCACCGATACCTGGCCGTTCGCTTGGTACCTCAGAGACATGCCCAACGTGGCCTATCCCGCGCCCGGTCAGACATTGAGACCGCCCTACGTCTCGAATCCCATCATCCTGCTCGATCAGTCGGACGCCCAGACTCAGTCCATCCCCACGGCGGTGCGAACCCACTACACTCGGCGGCTGCGGCGACTCGATTGGTGGTTCCCTGAGGACTACAAGGTTTGGACCTGGTCCTCATTTGCCCAGAGGGCGCTCGATCCGCGTTCCTGGGAGGCCATCTGGAGCTGGGAGACCGTCCGTAAGCCCTTCGGGCCTCGAAACGGCTCCTGGTACTATCTCTACGTCAGAAGGGGCTACTTTGCAGCGCTCTAGCCGGGTGGCCGCACGGCTCCAGGAGGACAGTCTGCGTGTCTGAGGCCGTCCTTCCCCAGCCCGCTTCAGGCCATTCCCTGTGGCTGGATCGACCCTTCCTGCCATCCGTTCAGCGGTTGCTGGCCTCAGAGATCGATCGCACACGGCTGGCCTTCGCGGCAATCATCCTCTTGGCGTTTGCGCTGCGCATTGCCGATCTCGGTACCCGAGCGATGCATCACGACGAGAGCCTGCACGCCACCTATGCCTGGTACCTGTACAAGGGCGACGGATACCACTACGATCCCCTCATGCACGGTCCGCTGCAGTTCTACGTGATGGCTTTCTTCTACCTGCTCTTTGGGGACAGTGAGACAACCGCCCGCCTCTTCGCGGTTCTGTGCGGCACGGCCATCGTGTTCCTGCCCTATTTGCTGCGTCGGGAGATGACGCTTCCCGGCAGCCTCATCGCCGCCATCTTTCTCGCGGTCTCGCCCACTTTCCTCTACTTCTCCCGCTTTGCCCGCGACGACATCTACCTGGATTGCTTCACCCTCGTCATGGTGCTCGCTTTCTTTGCCTATCTCCGATCGCGACGGACAAGGTCGGTCTTCATCTTCGCGGCCGCGGCTGCTTTGGCCGTCGCATCGATGGAGGCATCGTACATCTTCCTGTTCGTGATGGCTTCTTTCATCGGGCTCGCCGCCCTGCTGGATTGGATATCCAGGGGCACGGTCGGCGGGTCCATTCGCCAGGCGCTGAGCTGCATCAGCCTCGAGACCTGGCTTCTGGGAATCGGCATCTTCGTGTTTATCACCGTGGTCCTCTACAGCACCTTTCTCAGCAACCCCTACGGACTCTGGGACACGCGGCAAAGCCTCTTGAGCGCCGATCGCAAGGACATTCTCGGTGGACTCACGTACTGGATCTCCCAGCACGGGGTGGCGCGGGGCGGTCAGCCGTGGTTCTACTACCTGCTCCTGCTACCTCTGTACGAGCAGTTCGCGCTCCTGTTTGGGCTGGCTGGGGCCCTTTGGGCCCTGACCCGCCGACATCTCTTCAGCAGCTTTTTGCTGTATTGGGCGGCGCTGTCCTTCGTCCTCTACGGCTGGGCGGGCGAAAAGATGCCCTGGCTCTTCTTGCACCCATTGCTGCCGCTCATCCTCCTGGCGGCCAGCTTCTGTGGCCGGCTCCTCACCCTGGTTCGTAGTTCCGGCCGGGCCACCATCGTGGCCATCCTGGCTATCCTCGCCGTGATGGAGTCCCACTCGGCGCTCGCCTTGAGCTATGCAGACGCCGCCAATCCGACCGAGATGCTCATCTACGTGCAGACGTCCAACGACGTGCCTACCGTCGCGCGACAGGTCATTGCCCTCACCAGCAGGCTCCATGGAACCACCCCAATGATCCAGGTCGATAACGCCGACCTCCAGGGCTGGCCTTTTGAGTGGTACTTCCGAAATTTGCCTCCTCAGGACGTGACCTACAGCGCCGACTTCAGCCATCCCACTGCCCCCATCCTCTTGATGCTGGGACCCGAGCACGATATTTATGGGGCGCAGCTGCAAAGCCGGTATGCGGTTGCTCAGTATCGGTGGAATTGGTGGTTCCCCGAGGATTACAAGGGCTTCACCTTCGACGACGGTCGGTGCGGAACGGCTGCCCAAGAGGTTCCCTGCAAGCCGGGTCAGACGGGAACCGTTTTCTTGCAGACCGGCTCTCCCTGCCCCCCCAGCGGTGTCGCGCAGAGCACCACCAACTGTTCGCCGGTTCAGCAATTCCCCGCCATCAACCTCTTCAAGGCCGTGCGATCCGCAGCGACTTGGAGAAACCTTTGGAGCTGGTTCGTCTTTCGCCGTCCGTTCGGACTGCGAGGAGCCCGCTTGCTGTATGTCTACGTCCGAAGGGACCTGCTCCCCAAATCGCAGCAGGGATCGGCCGCCTCACAGGGGAGCACGACCGGTCCCTCCGTGCGACGAATTGGCTATCGAACCATGAGAGTGTTCGGCCACGCGGGTTCTCGGCCAGGACAGATCCTAAATCCACGCGGGATTGCGCTGGGCCCGAACGGCAGAGTCTATGTGGCCGACTCGGGCAATCATCGGATCGACATCTTCTCCGCATCGGGTCGTTTCCTGCGATCGATCGGCCGTGCCGGGTGGGGGCCGGAGGAGTTCAGCCCCTATGAGTCGCCGATGGGCGTGGCCGTCTCCAAGCACGGTGCCATCTACGTCGCCGACTTCTGGAATCACCGCGTCGAGGTCCTGAGCTGGCGGGGTCGACTGTTGCGTACCTGGGGCCGATATGGCACCAGCGGGAGCTATGGGCTCTTTGGTCCTCGCTCTCTCGTGGTCGGCGCACATGGTGACATCTATGTAGCGGACACCGGAAACCGCCGAATCGGCGTCTTTTCCAAAGACGGAAAGCTGCTCTTCCACTTCGGGCGCTCCGGGGCACGGCTCGGACAGTTCGATGAGCCATCCTCGATCGCCATAGGCCATCATTCCGTCTATGTCACCGACATGTGGAATCGACGTATCCAGCGGTTCACCGCAGCCGGAGCCTTTGAACAGAGCTGGCCGGTGCCGTCCTGGCAGAGCGGTTCCTACCAGGAGCCGTACAGCGCGGTTCTCGCGAACGGCGATGTCGCGGCGACGGATCCCGCCGATGGGAGGATCTTGATGTACAGTCCCACGGGTCACCTGCTGGGAGCGGTGGAGGGTCCAGATCTGATCAAACCCATGGGCGTGGCGGCGAGGGGTGACGTCCTCTATGCCACGGATGGTACGACCAACCGCGTTGTGGCCATCAAACCACTCCTCGGCCAAGCCGGACGCGCCTCGACGCCGGCTCCCTGATCTCTTAGGAGCGGGCTGCCGTCCCCCAGACCTCCTGAGTCGCCAGCCAGGCAGACCTGACTGCGGTCTCCAAACCCTCGAGCGTCCCATCGTTCCAAATACGCTGGAACCGGGCCGATGGGCTGAACTTGGGTGAGGCTTGGATGCGGCGTTCCGCTTCCGCCGCTGTATGCCCCCGAAGACTGGTGAGCCGCTCCATCTGCGTCGCCGGCGAGCAGGACACGAGCCACACCCCGTCCACTTCGTCCACCAGCTGACTCTCCAGCAAGCGCACGGCCTCTATCGTGACCACCCCCGTTGTGCCCGCCTCTGCCAGCTCGTCGAGCCGCCGGCGAACCCAGCGAGTGACCTCCGGATGTGTGAGCGCTTCGAGTGCCGCCATCCGGTTACGGTCGTTGAACACAATCTGCCCAAGACGCGGGCGATTGACAGACCCGTCTTCCTCAAGGACCTCGGGCCCGAATTCGGAGGCGATGGCTGCGGCAGTCGACGTACCCGGGCCCATGAGGTCGTGTACGATCCGATCCGCATCGATCACCTCGACGGCCCCCAGCTCCCGGGTCAGGTTTGCGACTGTCGACTTTCCGCAGCCGATCGGCCCCGTGATGCCGAGGACTCGCAGCCCCTTCAGGGTCACCTCAGGGCACGAGTTAGATCGCCCACATCGTGGGTCAGCTCTTCGAGGTGACCGGCATACTCTTGCATGAGCCGGTTCAGGTGTTCCGCGGCAGCCGATCCACTCGCGGCTGCCAGCTGCTCGAGGGTAGCTCCGGTTGCTGTCTGGCGTTCCCTCAGTCGAGCCACGACCGCCAGGGCATCCGGGCTGGCTGCTGGTTGCTCAGGACCGACCGAATACCCGACTCCCCGTCGGTAGCGGCCGGCGACATAGTCACTCCAGGTTCCGTCGTGTACTGCGAGCCTGCCATCCTCCACGGCCCAGGTCTCCGTCGCCAGCTTGTCGATCAGGTAGCGGTCATGAGAGACGAGGATTTCGGTTCCGGAGAACACGGACAGCGCCGACTCGAGGGCTTCCCTCGCTCCAATGTCCAAATGATTGGTCGGCTCGTCGAGGACCAGAACATCATTGTGCTCGCGAAGCAGGAGGGCCAGGGCCAGCCTGCTTCGCTCGCCGCCCGATAGGTCCGTCACCCTCTTGAAGACGTCGTCTTCGCTGAAGAGAAAGCGACCCAGGTAGTCCCGAGCGCTGGCCTCTGCGACGGGGAACCGTTGCTCGAACACTTCGAGAACCGTGCCCTCATGGCCAAGGGAATCCGACCCAGTCTGACTGTAGTAGCCGATCCTGAGGTTTGGAGCCCAGGAGGCCGAGCCGGCCAAAGGCCCGAGATCGCCGACAATCGTGCGCACGAAGGTCGTCTTGCCGGATCCATTCGGTCCGACCACGGCCACGCGACTGCCGTGTGGGACGGCAAGCTGGTCGGGAGCCTGAACCAAGGGCCGCTCGTAACCCGCGACCAGACCCCGAATCTCCAATGCCCGATCACCCTTCCGTCGCCGGCTATCCACTCGGATGCGCAGAGACGCTTCAGATGGTGCCGCGGTCAGGCGGTCCAAGCGATCCAAGCGCTTCTGGCGACCCTTTGCCTCCTTGGATCGCTGCCCCGCGCCGAATCTGCGCACGAACTCTTCCGTTTTGGCGATTTCCTCCTGCTGCCGGGCGAACTCTCGGTTCTGCCGACTGCGCCGTTCCTCTCTCAGCCGCAAGAATCCCGAGTACGAGGAGGGGTAGTCATCGATCCGGCCTTGGATCAGGTCGAGGGTTCGCGACGTGACCGCCTCCAGAAAGTGGCGGTCGTGGGCGACGACCAACACGGCCTGGCGCTGAGACCGGAGGAAGGTCTCGAGCCACTCCAGCGCCTGAATATCGAGGTGATTGGTGGGCTCGTCGAGAAGGAGGAGATCAGACTCCTGCAGGAGTGCCCGGGCCAGTCCGGCGCGTGTCCTTTGTCCTCCCGAAAGCTGCTCAACCGGCCGGTTCCAGAGGTCCGGCGACAGGTCCAGACCCGTAAGCACCCGGTCGACTCGCGACTCGAGATCGTAGCCCGCGTGCTCCACGATCGCCGTCAGGTGTCGATATCGCTCCTGAAGCTCGCGGCCCTCGTCCCCGGCCGCCATTCGTCGCTCGACCTCGCGCATCTCACGTTCCGCTGCCAGTGCCGCTGCGAAAACCGACATGACGGCCTCGTGCAGCGTGTGCTCCGAGTGGAACTGCGGGTCCTGGGGGACGTAGGTCAGGAGCGCATTTCGCGACAGACTCACCCGCCCGGCATCCGGCTCCTCTTCACCGGCGATGATGCGCAGAAGTGTGGACTTGCCGGATCCGTTGGCGCCCACCAACGCCACATGCTCGCCGCGTTCGAGGCGAAAGTCGAGACCCTGCAGGATGGTGTCCCCCCCGAATCGCTTCACGATGCCGGAAACGGTGAGAAGCGGCACGTCAGACCTGACAGTCTTTGCAGAAGTGCGTTCCGCGTGCGGCGACAACCGTGCGCAGGATAACGCCACCGCAGCGGGGACAGGGGCCGGGTTGACGCTGAAATACCTTCAACGCGAATTGGTGGCCGCCCGCATTGCCCTCGACATCTCGGTAGGTGCTGAATGTCGTGCCGCGAGCGCCAATCGCATCCTGCAGTACCGTTTGAATACCCACAGCCAGACGCTCGAGCTCTCGGCCGTCGAGACTACCGGCGGGCCGGAGTGGATGAATTTCTGCCGCAAACAACGCCTCGTCGGCGTAGATGTTGCCAAGACCGGCGATCAGCGTCTGGTTCAGGAGCGCCGCCTTGATGGCCACCCGACGTCCACGAAGCTTGAGGCCGATGGCCTCCGGTGTCATCTCTTCCCCGAGGGGCTCCAGACCGAGACGCGTCCACGGCGCAACGTAGCCGTTCGAGTCCGGCCCCACAAGATAGATGCGGCCGAACTTTCGCGCATCGTCGAAGCGCAGCTGGGAGCCGTTCTCCACCTGAAACCAGGCGCGCACGAACCGATCATCCGGCGCGCCCTCCGCACGAACGAGCACAGACCCCGTCATGCCTCGATGGAAGGCGAGGGTCGAGCCGTCGTCCAGGCGTGCCAGCGCAAACTTCCCCCGGCGGTCAATGCCCTCGATGACGCGACCGGCGATGCCCTGGAGGAGGGTCCCGGAATCCGGATGAGCCGCGGTCCGCTCCCAGGAGAAGTGGCCGCCAGTCAGGCGCTCTCCCACGACGCGGATGCGAAGGTCCCGCACCATCGTCTCGACTTCGGGTAACTCGGGCATGGGCTCCTCGGAGCGTTGCGGCACTCCATCGTAGCCATGCCCCACCCCTGAGGACGCAACGATCGTTGCGCTTCATAGGAAAGATGTCAACGGGTAGCACTATCGGGTGATGATGAAGGCTCCATCCCGGCCACACAAGGACTGCGTCGACACGCGAGAGCGGGTCGCCTTCCGATGCTCCTCCTTCTCCCTCAACCCTGAACGGAAGTTTGGGGTCCCGATGAGAGGCCATTCTGGTGAATGGCCTCTCATTTTTCTTCCTGGATACTGGGACGTGAGCCTCGAGCCGCCCCAGGAGCTGCTCCTCCTCCACGAGCGCCTGCGGTCCTGCCGGCTCTGTCAGGATGCGGGCTATCTCCACCGCGCCCGTCCAGTTCTGACCGACTGGGGAATGCGCCGCGGAATGATGCTGATTGGTCAGGCTCCCGGCGTGGTCGAGTTCGACAACGGCACTCCGTTTGGCGGTCGGGCCGGGCGTGAGCTGTTCCGCTGGCTGGCCTCCGTGGGGATTGAGGAGATGGAGTTTCGCCACCGCGTATACATGTGCGCGGTCACGCGCTGCTTCCCGGGTAAGAGTCCCACGGGCAATGGCGATCGAAAGCCGTCACGACCGGAGATTGAGCTATGCCGGCCGTGGCTGGAGTCGATACTGCGCATCCTCGAGCCGCGCGTCCTGCTTCTGGTCGGTGGGCTGGCCATCGAGCGGTATCTGCCCGGTCGCCGTTTGGACTCCATCGTCGGTCGTCGGTACGAGCACGAAGATCAGATATTGATTCCGCTGCCCCACCCTTCTGGAGCGTCACGCTGGCTGAACGCTCGGGAACACCGTGAACTACTCCGCGACGGCCTGCGACAGGTTCGCGATCTCTGGGATACCGTGGTTGATCCTGCGCCTGAAGAGCCGGCCGAGCGCCTGCCTGCTCCTGCCACGGTAGTACGATGAGGTGGAAAGAATCTGAGGACGACATGACTGAGCCCAAGGAAGAATCGACGACCGAGCCGCGCGAGCCCTGGAGCCAGACCTCGTCCGGTGGGGAGCGGTATCTGTCTCCCCTGGAAGCGGCGCGCAAGCTGGCCCTCGCGGGCATTGGCGCCGTGACCGTCGCCGGCGAGCTGACCGATGAGATCTTCACCGAGCTGGTGAAGCGAGGCGAGCAGACCCGGGAGCAGGCCGTCGAAGAGTTCAACCAGATGCGGGCCCGCAATTCCGAGCGAAGAGCGGAGACGACCAGCTTGGTTCGGTCCCGCGTTGACAGCCTCATGAACCGTCTCAACCTGCCGTCGAAGGGCGACCTCGACTCCATCAACGCGAAGCTGAACATACTGACGCGCAAGGTCGACGAGGTGCAGGCGAGCCAGGTGGGCGTCCCCAGTTCGGGCGCCTCGGACCCTCCCTTCAGCACCGGCACCGACACGGGCGGCTCCGAAGCTTCGGTCTGAGCGCGGCCTCGGGCTGACGGCCTCATGAGCAGCCGGCAGAGGCATCTGCTGGCTGAGTTGTTGCGCCTCGTACGGGCAACGCCCGAAGCCTCCTGCGTGGCCGCTCGGGTTCTCGATCCCCTGATCCGATACGACCGGGAGCATGATGGCGATCTCCTGCACACGCTCAGGGTGTACTTCCAATGCGAAGGCAATGTGCGGCGAGGCGCGGAGCTGCTCTTCCTCCACCGGAACGGACTGATCTATCGCCTTGGTCGGATCGAGTCGTTACTGGGCGTTTCGCTCTCTGACCCTGAGAGTCGGATGGGCCTCCAGGTCGCGCTGCTTGTCTTCGACGCCGATCAGTGACCCGCTAGCTGTCGAAGAGCACCGTCTGCTCGAGATACCGGCGCGGATTGAGCCGGGCCAGATGCGCTTCGAACGCGCGCTGGGTTTCCGCCGGCGGTCCCGGGGAGTCCAGAAGCGAGATGGGTACGTTCACTCGGAGCGCTCGACCGCATCGAATCACGTGGCGCGTGATACCGGCCGGAATGGGCGTGCCTCGCGCCGCCAGCCGCACCACCTGCTGGCGGTTGATCCGAGGAAACGTGATGAGTGGCCAGTCATGACCGCCAGGTCGTGATCGAACCTCGGACAGCTTCTCGCCGATGCTTTCCTGATCTCTCGCCTCACGTTGCATACGTGGCTCCCACAGCGCCACCAGCCTGGTCAGTTCGATGCCCAGCGGCTCCCGCCGTTCTGACTGCACGACCCAGCTCTTCCCGTCATGGTGAATCGCCACTGGCCGGCCCGCCCGCTCCAGCTCCACGTCCGCCTGATCCTGCGGGACCTGCCGGACGGTCAAACCCGGTACCGCGCCGATGTCCCGCAAGAGGGCATCTGCGTCCATGTCGACCAGATGGGACCACGTCAGAAGACTGACGCATCGCTGGTCCTCGTAGTCCACAATCTGCGCCAGAACGTGGGGGACGCGCATGGCGTCCAGCGCGGCGCGCCGGTTGGTGCCGTCCAAGAGCAGCAATCCCTCCATCTCCGGCGTCCGCGCCACCATAATCGGGTCGCGCAGCGTCGCCTCGTCCACCAGACGCCGGCGCAGTCGATCGACCCGGCTCGGATCGGGATGCTCATGAGGGTGCACGTCCGCGATCCTTACCACGGCCAGGTCAACGCCGAATGTATGGCTGGCGGAGATCCCCGACGAACCAAGCGCCTCGCTCAACTCGCGGACGCCGCGGCCCCACGCTCGCTCGTGCCATCGGCGAGGCGGCACAGATAGCCGATTCCCGGGACGGTCACAATGAGCTCCGGTAGGCTGGGGTTCAGCTCCACCTTCTCTCGAAGATGTCGTATGTGGGCCTTCAGCGATCCGGTGTCAGTTCGACCCTCGGGCCCCCAAACCCGATCGAGAATCGTCTCGCTGTTGACGACGGCGTTCCGGTTGGTCACCAGCAGGTGAAGGAGCCGGAACTCCGTGGAGGTCAGCTTGATCCGCTTCCCGCGCCGGATGACCTCCTGTCGCTGCGGGTCGAGAGTCAGGTCGCCCACGGCGATCTCTTCCAAGGCCGGCGCGACGGCCGGAGTGCCGGCCGTCGAAGCTCGGCGGAGGACAGCGTGAATGCGGGCCAGCAGAAGCCGAGGGCTGAAGGGCTTGGTCACATAATCATCCGCGCCCACGGCGAAACCGCGGGCCATGTCTTCCTCGCTGGTTCGAGCCGTCAGCATGATCACCGGGGTGCTCAGCTCCCGCCGACCAACCTCGCAGATCTCGAATCCGTCTCGTTCGGGTATGTTCGCATCCAGAACGACTAGATCGGGCTGCTCGCGCCGCCAGGTGTCGATCGCCTGGTTGCCGTCATAGACCTTGACCACCTCAAACCCCTCACCGGACAGCGCGAAGCCCAAGAGCTCGAGGAGGCTACGGTCGTCCTCGACGATGAGAATCTTGCTCATGCTCTCGATGCCACCCCCACCTGCGGGAGCGTGAACCAGAAGCAGCTGCCCTTCCCCGGACGGCTGCTCACCCCGACGTGGCCCCGATGTAGCTCAACCAGTGACTTCACGATGGTCAAGCCCAGACCCGAGCCGACCACCGAAGTCTCCCTATTGGCTTGCGCTCGATAGAAGCGCTCAAAGATATGCCGCTGCTCCTCCTCCGGGATGCCGATCCCCTCGTCGGTGACCGCGATGCGGACCAACTGCTGCTCGGCCGCGCAGGCGATTCCAATCGTGGTGCCCGCCTCTGAGTACTTGGAGGCATTGGTCAACAGGTTGATGAGTACCTGGACGATGTGGCGAGGATCGGCCAGTACTTCGGGCAGATCGATGGGAAGCGTGACCGACAGCTTCTGGGACTTGCTGTCCATAAATGGCTGCACCTGTGTGACCGCCTCACCGATCAGCTCGTCGAGCGACACCGACACGGGCCGGATATGCAGCGTGCCCGACTGCAGGGTCGTCGCGTTCAGGAGGTTCTCGACCAGGCGAAAGAGGTGGTTGCTGCTCTCATAGCTGCTTCGGGAAAGTTCTCGCACATTGTCGGCCGAGAGGCGCTCGCCATTGTGATACAGCAGCTCACTGGACGCGAGAATGGCCGACAGCGGAGTCCGCAGCTCGTGGGAAACCTCGGAGATGAAGTTCGACTTCAGCCGGTCCAGCTCCTGCAGGCGAACGAAGTTCTTGAACGCCAGGTAAATGACCGCCAGGGGCATGAGGGCGACTGGGCTCAACGGCGGGTCGACCAGCCACAGGTAGCCGAAGAGCACCCCTACCACTGCCGCCGTTGCCTCCGGCAGGATGGTGTTGCGGTGAGATTTGAGAAACAGCTCGCCCACGCCCACTCCCGAGCTGAGGGAAACGGCCACGATGGTGAGCCCATACGACACTACATAGGCGCCGGCGATCGCGCCGAACACGGCCAGCAGGAGTTGAACCGTGTCCTGGGGAAGGTGGGGTGAGATGAGGATCTGGCGACCGTGAAAGCCGCCGAATATGACCGCCGCCGCGCCCGTCGAGAGGACGATCTCCGCCGTATTGAACAACACGCGATAGACCGGCCGGCGTCCGTAGGCGGCCCGCTGCCCCAGCTGATCGGCCAGCGTGGCCACCGTCAGAATCAGCACCGCCATGTACCAGGGAAGGACGATCACCGAGGACAGAACCACCGCGGCGCTGAGCGACTGGCGGCTGTGCTCTCCGCCCTCCTCGGGAATGAGAATGACGGCCATCATCCCGATCGGAGCGAGCACCAGGAAGATGGCGATGCCCACCAGTGAGTGAGGCGCATTGATGGGGCCGATCAGAAAGAAGCGAGACGCATCCGCGCCCAGCTGCACCAGCGCGTAGACCACCACCAGACAGCCCGCAAGCATCACGGCGGCAACGTAGGCGGCGGCGCCCCTGGGTAGCTTCGTCATGTCCCCTGATGTCCCGTTTTTCCGCGCTCGGCGGCGGCTTGTGGAGCGCCCAAGTATACGGGAGCTTGCCGCGCACGCGGCTTCGCGACAGGCAATGAGTCGCCGCTCGATGGGCCGGTTGATCGGGCCGCCTCGGCCTTGACAAAACAAAATGGCTCCTGCTCGAGAGACCCAACGCTCGAGCAGGAGCCGCGAAGCAGTAAGCGATTCCGGTTAGGGGTTGGAACCCCCACTGCCCTGGCCGTCCCAGGTGATGAGTCCCACGGTGCCGCCCACGCTGGAGGGGCTATCCCAGGTGATCAGACCGAGCGGGTTTCCGGTCTGGCCGTCCCAGGTGATAAGACCCACCGATCGATGAATGAATGAGGCGTGGGTGATGCCCACGAAACCGACGAGGGCAAATCCACCCGCCGCCAGAGTCCGAAGGACTCTTCGGGAAAGCAGGTTCATAAGGCTCAACCTCTGCAAAGTGTGTTGCAACACTGTTGCGAGGCCGTACCCCAACCTCAATGAGACAACTGGGCCATCGGCCATAAACGGGCGCCTGATGGCGCTTCTTCCCCCCTACAATTCGGTGTGAGCGGAAGTGTCATTCTGGTGGCCGTTTCGTCGGCCATCGCCTCAGGCGTCGAGTTTGTTGAGGCGTTAACCATCGTCCTGGCGGTCGGCCTCACGAAGAGCTGGCGCGACGCGTTTGAGGGCACGGCAGCGGCCGCTATCGGCTTGGTGCTCCTCGTCGCCGTGATCGGCATTGGGTTGCTTCGCGTGGTCCCGCTGAATGACCTGCGCGTCATCATCGGCATCCTGCTCCTGGTCTTCGGCCTCAAGTGGCTGCGGAAGGCCATTCTGCGCTACAGCGGGCTCAAGGAGCAGCGCAATGAGGCGCGGGAGTTTCAGAAGGAAACCGAGCGCATGCGGGGAGACTCCCGGCCCGGAGGCCGAGACTGGTTCGGCGTGACCACGGCCTTTAACGGCGTCTTTCTGGAGGGGACCGAGGTGGTGTTCATCGTCATTGGCTTGGGGGCGGCGAGCCGAGCGCTCGGCGCGGCCGCCGCGGGGGCCGGAGCCGCGGCGCTCATCGTCATCGCCGCCGGAATCCTACTGCACAAGCCGCTCAATCAGGTGCCGGAGAACACCATGAAGTTCGTCGTCGGCATCATGTTGACCTCATTCGGCACGCTGTGGACGGGAGAGGGGCTGGGAGTTCACTGGTGGAAGCAGGACTTCTTCATCCCCATCCTGGTCGCCGGTTATCTGGCTGCCTCCTGGGTCTTCGTCACCTGGCTCAAATCGGTGGGAGTTCGTAGCTCGACCGCATGACGGCGCTGGTCAACATCGTGCGCTGGATCTATGACTTCCTGGCCGAGGATGTGACCCTCGTCGTCGGCATGTGCGCGGCCGTGATCGTTACCCTATTGGTCGTGCGACTGACCGCCAGCGGCGCCGGATTCGTGCTGTGGCTCGTGGTGCTCGCCGTCATCGCCGCCAGCCTCGCGCGGGCCGCCTACGCACAGCGATCGTGATCCGGGAAGACCCCAATATCGGCAGTGCCGTGGCCTTGAAGGAGGACCAGCTTCAGCTGGTCACGGATGTCTTTGGGGACATCCCGAGCGGGAACGCCGATGGCCTGGGCCTCTACATGCGAGACACACGCTATCTCAGTGCCTTCGAGCTCAAGATCGACGGTCGGTCGCCCATCTACCTATCCCACTCCGCCGAGCGCAACTATATCGCCACCTTTCAGTTCGTGAACCACAGCCTGACGCTCGCCGACGGTGTGCTCGTCCCCCGCCAGACCATCAGCATTCGACGCAGCCGCTTCGTCGACGGCCACGCACTGCACGAGCGCCTGGGCTTCTATAACTGCAATCACTTCCCTGTGGATCTGACCGTCAGTTTGACCGTCGACGCCGACTTCCTGGACATCTTCGCCGTGCGCCGGTTCGCTCGGCAGCGTCGTGGGACCCGGTCCTCGATTCGCTTCGGACCGAAGGCCATCCGCTTTTCCTATACCGGCCGCGACCGTCTTGGTCGCAGCACCGTCGTCGAATACGATCGCCACGCCGAGTCCGTGTCCTCCAACACCATGGCCTTCGATCTGCGGCTCAAGCCTCACGAGCCGCAGTCCATTACGCTCGCCATTCGGCCCGAGACGTCGATGGACAAGCCCGCGCGTTCGACCTTCGACGTGGCGCTGTCGAATCTTGCCGAGTCCTACGAGGACTGGCACCGCTGCTCGACGGCCATGGAAACCGACAACGAATTCTTCGATCGCAGCCTCCTTCGTCAGAGCCGCCTCGACGTCCGCGCATTGCTTGAGTTCTTTACCGTCGAGAGCCCGTCGGGCAACGGCTCGCACATGGTCCCCTCGGCCGGCATTCCCTGGTACGCCGTGCCCTTCGGGCGCGACTCCGCCATCACCGCCCTCCAGACGCTGAGCTACAACCCGGAGATCGCCGTCGGCACGCTCTACACGCTCGCGCACTATCAGGGCACCAAGGTGGACGAGCAAACCGAGGAGGAGCCGGGCAAGATCTTTCATGAGATCCGCCGTGGGGAGCTGGCCAACCTTCGCGAGATCCCCCACCTCCCCTACTACGGCACCATCGACGCCACGCCGCTCTTCATCATCCTGTTCGTGGAGACGATGCGCTGGCTGGGAGCTTCCGCCGCGGCAGAGGCGCTCTATCGGGACCTGCTGCCGGCCGTCCTTCGTGCCCTTGAATGGATCGATCGCTATGGCGACATCGACGGCGACGGCTACGTCGAGCACCGAGCCGGTCGCTCCGGAGGCGTCACCAACCAGGGTTGGAAAGACTCCTTTGATTCCCTGCAGTATCCCGACGGCTCGCTCGCCAAGCTACCGGCGGCGCTCGTCGAAGTGCAGGGCTACGTCTATCAGGCCAAGTCCGGCCTCGCCGGCCTGCTTCGTGGCCACGGGCAAACGGAGCTGGCGGACCGGCTGGATAGGGACGCCTCCGCCCTCCGAGCGCGTCTCAACGAAGACTATTGGATGGAATCCGAGAGCTGCTTCGCCCAGGCGCTCGACGGCGACAAGCGGCCGGTCACCTCCATCACCTCCAATGCGGGCCACCTGCTATGGTCGCGGGCGATCGATTCGGACAAGGCAAAGCGCCTGGTCGGCCGCCTCATGGACGAAGACCTGTTCTCGGGTTGGGGCATCCGCACCCTCTCTCGCTCCTCACCCAATTACAACCCCATGAGCTACCACAACGGCTCGGTCTGGCCCCACGACAACTCCATCATCGCCGCCGGCATGCGGTACTACGGCCACGACGCCGAAGCGGCCGAGGTGATCACCCACATGATCAACGCCGGCCTCCGGTTCCCCAGCAACCGGCTCCCCGAGCTGTTCTGTGGGTTCCCCAGAGACCGGCGGTTCAATTCCAGCCCCGCCGCCTATGTCGTGTCCTGCAGCCCTCAGGCCTGGGCGGCCGCCGCTCCCTTCCTCTTCCTGCAAACTCTGCTCGATCTCCAGCCCGTTGCCGGTGGCCTGCGGGTTAACCCGATCGCCAATGACCTCTTTCATCGGTACCGGCTGCGCCACATGCGAGTAGGCGATGATCGCCTCACCCTCGAGGTGACCGATGGCGACCGCCCCTCGATCCGCGTCCTCGAGGGCGCCACGCCCCTCCTATCGGACGTCGCCGAAATCCAGTAGCGCGTGCGCATCGTGATCGTGCACTACACCGCACCGCCAGTGCCGGGTGGTGCAGAGCGGATCATTCTTCAGCATGCCAAGCTCATGAGTCAGGCCGGTCATGCGGTGTCTATCGTGGCCGGACGTGGCCGCAGGCCGAACCTTCCGAACGTCACGTTTCATCGTGTGGCCCTGCTGGCGGCGACCGAGCCGGCCCAGCTTGGCCTCGCCACCCAGCTTGCTCGCGGTGAGCTGCGACCGGACTTCGAACGGGTTTCTCACCAAATCGAGCATGCGCTTGATCCCTTCCTCCAGGACGCCGGCGCGGTCATTGTCCACAACGCCTTCACCCTGCACTTCAACCTGCCGCTCACGGCTGCGCTGGGCCGCTTCGCCGCCCAGGACCCAAAGCCCCGAACTGTCGCTTGGACGCACGACATTGCCGCGGTGAATCCGCTCTATCGTGAGGAGCTGCACGCGGGGTATCCCTGGGAGCTTGTCTCCCGCCCCCAATCCGGTGTCCGATACGTCTCTGTCTCGGATCAACGGCGCCGGGAGCTGACCGAGATCTGGGCCGCATACGGTTCCACCAGTCCTGAGATCGAGGTGATTCCCAACGGGATCGACGCTGCAACCCTCGGACGAATTCCTGCCCCGGTGCGCCGCCTTCTGCGCGACGCCGGGGCTGAGGATCGCGACCTCGTCATGCTGCTTCCCGTGCGCATCACGAGGCGCAAGAACATCGAGCTGGCCATCGGCGCCACCGCGGCCCTGAAGGCGTCTGGGGCCGATCCGCTGCTCCTCGTCAGCGGCCCCACGGCGCCGCATCATCCCGGTCGATCGGAGCAATACCGGCTGGAGCTGGTGGCGAGGGCCGCTCGGCTCGGTGTGGAGGACAGGGTCGTCTTCGCCGCCCAAAAACTTGGACGGCCGCTGTCGCCTCCCGAGCTGGCCGGCCTGTTTTGGACGGCGGACGTTCTCCTGCTGCCCAGCGCCGGCGAGGGGTTCGGGCTGCCCATCCTGGAGGCGGGAGCGGAGCGGCTGCCCATCGTGGCCACGGATCTGCCCGTGTTCCGCGAGCTTGCCGGCGACGACGCGACCTACTTCCCGCTCTCCGCCTCGGCGGAAACGGTTGCCTCCCTGGTGCTGCAGGCTGTCGACAACCCCTTGGGAAGGCTCCGGCGCCGCGTTATGCGAGAGTACGAATGGGAACACCTGTACGCCGGGCGGATCGAGCCACTGCTCCAGAACATTGCGGCCCAGACACGGGAGAGAGGATGATGAGCGACCACCTCACCGTCATGACTCCCGTCATCCCGGGTGCGCGTGGGGCGATGCAGATCGAGCTGGCCAGAGCCATCGCCTGTAGCCCTGGTGACCGGGCCATTGCCCTCGGCATCGTGGAGGTCCCGGAGGAGCGATCACTCAGCGAGGGCGTCACGGTCGCCCAGCGGCGACGCCGCCTCCTGCGGCGCATGGGCGCGGCCGGGGACTCAGAGACCGACGTGGAAGTGCTGGTGCGCGCGTCGCGAGGCCTGGAGGAAGGCATCCGCGAAGCGGCGCGAGAGAAGCAGGTCGACCGTCTGGTGGTGGGCTGGAGAGGCCCAGTCCGCTCCGATCTGCGTCTGGCGCGTTCGACACTCGATCCCCTGATCATTTCACCGCCCTGCGACCTTATGGTTTTCAAGCCTGCCCGGGCAACGACGGCAGGCGCACCCGTCCACTGGCCACCCAAGCGCATCCTGATCCCCGTTCGTGGCGGGCCGCACGCCGATCTGGCGCTCTCGACCGCCCGCCGGGTGGCGCGCCACTTCGATGCCGGCGTCACCGTCATGCGCATCGTGCCCCGAGGTCGGGGAGCCACGTCGGTTCCGGCTCCCGGAGAGATCGTGGTCGAGAGCGACCTCGTCGAGGAGGCCATCGTTCAAGAGGCCGAGCGCCACGACCTGCTCATCATCGGAGCATCGGCCCGCGGACCCCGCACCACCCATCTCTTCGGCTTCCTCCCCGAGCGCATCGCCGAGCGTGTGAGCTGTGGCGTGCTGATCGTCAAGACCGCCCAGCCGGTCTCGCCCGCCATGTTCGGCGAGGTCGGCCACGATCTCCATGCTCTTCCCGTCGACGCGGCCGCCACCATCTCAACCGTCGTGGACCAATGGTTCGCCGAGATCACCTTCCACTCCCACGAGTTCGCCAACCTCGCCGACCTGATGCGCCTCAAGGAGCACCAGAAGGTGCGCATCAGCCTGGCTCTCCCCGCGCTGAACGAGGAGGCCACCATCGGCCGGATCATCGGCACCATCAAGAGCCGTCTGCTTGATGAAGTGCGGCTGCTTGACGAGATCGTGCTGGTGGACAGCGACTCAACCGACGGCACCGTCGCCATCGCCGAAAGCATGGGCGTTCCCGTCTACCGTCACCGGGAGATCCTCCCCGAGGAGGGCACCTACACCGGCAAGGGAGAAGCGCTCTGGAAGAGCTTGTCGGTCACCACCGGCGACATCGTGGTCTGGATCGACAGCGACATCACCGACATCCATCCCAAGTTTGTCTATGGGCTGGTCGGCCCGCTCCTCTCGCAGACCGGCATCGACTTCGTCAAGGGATACTACCGGCGTCCCCTCAACCTGGGCACCAATCTGCTCACGACCGGCGGTGGTCGCGTGACCGAGCTGACCGCCCGGCCGCTGATCAACCTCTTCTATCCCCTGCTCTCGGGCTTGGTGCAGCCGCTCGCCGGCGAGATGGCCGGGCGGCGATCGCTCCTCGAGACCCTGCCGTTCTTCACCGGCTATGGGGTCGAGACCGGACTGCTCATCGACATCCTGGAGCGCTACGGCCTCGATCACATTGCCCAATGCGACCTTGAGAACCGGATCCACCGCAATCAGGACATGATCTCACTGAGCAAGATGGCCTTTGCCATCGTGCAGGTGGTGATTCGCCGCCTCGAGGATCAGCGCCATATCCGGCTGCTCGAGGACATCAACACCACCATGAAGCTCATCCACTACTCTCCCGAAGAGCTGTTCCTGGAGCTGAAGGAGATCCGTGAGTACGAGCGAAAGCCCATGCTCACCGTGGCCGACTATGCCGCCCGCCATCATCCTGCCACCGCCGCCGTGGGGAGCTAGTCGGTGACCTCGTCGACGCTCGATCCGATCGGGTCGTCCGCTGCGGCGCAGCATCCGGCGGCAGACATCATTTGCCTGGGGACGCAGGGCTGGTTCTACAAGGACTGGGTCGGCCCCTTCTACCCGCCCCGCACCCAGCCCTCCGAATATCTCTCGCTCTACAGCCGGGTGTTTCAGGCCGTCGAGCTGGACACCACCTTCTATGGACCTCCCCGACCGGAGACCGTCTGCGCCTGGCGCGACTCGACCCCGGACGGCTTCGTTTTCGCCGCCAAGATGCCCAAGCTCATCACCCACGACAAGCGTTTGGTGGATACCGATGCCGACCTGGTCGAGTTCCTGACCGCGCTTCAGCTGCTTGGCCCCAAGCTGGGCCCCATCCTCGTCCAGCTTCCACCCAGCCTTGCGACCTCTGCGCGAGCAGATCTCGAGCGCTTCGTCCGCGACCTTCCCACCGACTTCCGCTACGCGGTCGAGTTCCGTCATCCGTCCTGGGCCTCGGCCGAAACCTTCGACTTCCTCCGTGAGCATCGACTGGCGTGGACCATCGTCGATCTCGAGGGCCTGCCATCGGAGCCGGCGGTCACCACCGACTTCACCTACGTGCGCTGGCTGGGACATCGTCCCGACGTGAAGCGCCTCAATCGCATTCAGATCGACCGCTCCGCGGACCTTCAGGACTGGGCACGCCAGCTCGATCGCATCGCCCGGCACGTCCAGCGTATCTATGGCTTCATGAATAATCACTACGCCGGCCACTCTCCCGCCTCGCTCCGAGATCTGCAGGAATGCCTGGGCATTCCGACCGTCCAGCCATCCCAGGTCTGGGGCACGCCCGCCCTCTTCGAGTCCTGCTGATGGACCTGCTCGACCGGCTGCGTCGTCGCCGTCTGGCCGCTGCCGGCATCGCCTTGCTGGTCGGGTTCGTGGGCGCCGTTGTCAGCCTCGTCTACGGCTGGCCGCACACACTGGGCCGGATCTGGTTCTGGCTCTGGTTTGCCGTGGCGCTCTACTACACGGGCCGTCACGTCTATGACTGGGCTCGAAACCGCATGCGTGAGCTGGAGGCCGAGGCCGGCGCGCTCGAAGCGCCCTCACCTACTCTGGAGGAGAATCAGCCCGAGGGAGTCGCCGCCCTGCAGCAAACCCACGGCCCCACCGGCCCGCAGCATGTCTGACGCCGACTTCACCTGGCTCGGCGGCTATGGTCTGAAGGCCGGCGAGATCGGCCGTCTGCTGCCGACACTCGCCGGCGGCCTCACCAGCGCAACCTCCTTTTATGTCAACAGCATGCTCCCCAACCATGTCTTTCGCGGCGCGGAGCAAGCCTCCATTCCGATGACCGAAGGCCGCTGGTACCTCGTGCCGCTGGAGCTGGTCAAGGACCACCCACGCCTCACTGAGAAGCCGCTGCCGCTCGCGGCCGCGCGTTCCCTCCTGCCCCCGCCCTCCACGGGCTCCATCTCCGCCTGGACGACCGGAGGCTAGGCGCATCTCCTCCCCGACGGCCGAGCGGCTGCCCTCCGCTCCATCTGCGGGTCGCGCGTCCGTCGATGGTCTCGTCCTGCGGACGCAGGCCAACTTTTGCCTGGTGCTCGAGCCCCACGGCGAGCGCCGGTTGGTCCAGTTTTCCGGACGGGTGAAGTCGGGCGGTCGTCGGGCCACCAACCCGGTGGTCATCGGAGACCGCGTGCGCCTCCGCCTGCGGGATGACACCGCCTCCATCCAGGAGGTGCTGCCCAGGCGCAATGAGCTGTTCCGGCGCGCTCCCGGCCGCGACACGCTCCGAGACGTGCTGGCCGCGAACCTCGATTCCGTGGTCGTCGTCCATTCTCTTCGTGAGCCCAGCCTGAGCACCGGCCGCCTCGACCGGCTGCTGGCCATCGTCGAGCAGGCCGAGATTCCGGCAAGCGTCGTCCTCAACAAGCGGGATCTCGCCTCCCCGGAGGAGACGGCCCAAGCCCTGTCCATCTATGAGACGGCCGGCTATCCGGTCATCGTGAGCAGCGCCCGCACCCAGGAGGGCATCCCGTCCATTCGCGCCTCCCTCCGCGGGATCACGGCCCTCATTGGCCCCTCGGGGGCGGGAAAGTCCAGCCTGCTCAACCGCATCGACCCTCGGCTCGAGCTGCACACGGCGGAGATCAGCGACGCCACGGGCAAGGGCCGCCACACCACCGTCGCCGCCGAGCTGCTGCCCTTGGAGGGAGGGGATTACGTCGCCGACACCCCAGGCCTGCGGTCACTGGCCCTGACCGACATCGATCGGTATGAGGTCGGCTCACTCTTCCCTGAGATCCGTCCACTCATCGGTCGCTGCCGGTTCCCGGACTGCCTGCATCTCGGCGAACCGGGCTGTGTGGTTCGGGACGCGGTCGACTCGGGCCGGCTCTCGGTCTCCCGATACGAGAGCTACCGCCGGCTGGTCGAGGACGTGACCGCGGGCTACATCGAGGACTGGGAGCGAGTCGAGGGGTGAGGCGCATAGAATCTGACATGACTCAAGACAAGATCGCCAGCCTGGTCCCCACGGTCATCGAGGAGACACCGCGCGGCGAGCGCGCCTTCGATATCTACTCGCGGCTCCTCAAAGAGCGCATCATCTTCATCAACAAGCCCATTACCGACACGCTCGCGGGTCTGGTGATCGCTCAGATGCTGTTCCTGCAGTCCGAGGATCCTGAGCGCGACATCAGCTTCTACATCACCAGCCCAGGGGGATCCATCACCGCCGGAATGGCCATCCACGACACCATGCGCTACGTGGCGCCCGACGTCGCCACCACGGCGCTGGGCCAGACCTCCAGCATGGGCACCCTGCTCCTTGCGGCCGGCAGCAAGGGCAAGCGCTACGCCCTGCCCAACGCCACCATCCACTTCCATCCGGCCGGTATCGGCGGAGAAGGATTCGGTGGGTCGGCGCCCGACGTGGAGATCCAGGTCCAGTTCCTGCTCAACCTACAGGAGCGAGGGAACCGCCTGCTGGCCGAATACACCGGCCAGACCGTCGAGCAGATCGAGCGAGACTTTCAGCGCGATCGCTTCCTGGACGCGCAGGAGGCGCTGCGCTACGGTCTCGTGGATCGCATCCTCGAGAAGGCCGTCTAGCTCCCGAGCGGCCGGGCGGGCGCCCCGCTCGTGACGAGACGCCCGCGAATTGCTGCCGCTACTTGTTGTACTGGCACATGCCGGCCAGGTGCTTCGCCTTGCCGGCCTTGACCTTCTTGAGGCGCACCGGCAGGTTGCCGGGTGAAACCAGATCGGTCTGCGGGTTCGTCGGCAGCAGCATCGGCGGACGCGGCTGCTGCGAGAAGTCGAAGTCGGAAAGGAGATTGCCCAGCTTGGGCGAGCTCTCTCGAACGCTGGTGCGCGGATCGGGACGGCCGTCCGTCTTGGGGTCCAGGCGCTGGCCGTTGAGGAACCGGTCCTCGATGAACTTGAGGTAGGCGTCGAAGCTCAGCACCTGATGGTCGATATAGCCGCGCCGCGCATAGGGGCTGATCACCAATCCCGGCACGCGCGGCCCATAGCCGTTGCGGTCGACCTTGGGCGGCTTGACGTGATCGTAGAACCCTCCCCAGTCGTCCCAGGCCAGGAAGATGGCGGTGTTCTTCCATTCCGGCCCGGACATGATGGTGTCGATCAGGCCGGTGACATAGGACTGGCCGGCGCTGACCAGGTTCGGCGGATGCTCGCTCTGAGCGCCGCTGGGAATGATCCAGGTGACGGAGGGGAGATGCCCGGTTTCGGCCGCCGTGTAGAAGTTCCCCACCGGTTGAATGTCACCCAGCTGCTTATCCTTCTGCACCGTCGTGAAGCAGGGCAGCGGGTTCCAAATGGGCGGGCTCCCGAACGTCGGCGCGGATGACTGGCAGAACATCTGGTTCTTGGCGCATGCCGTGCCGCTCGGAGGCGCCACGTAATACCGCCAGGACACGCCGGCTCGATCCAGCAGATAGGTGATGTCGGTCCAGGCATAGTTGACGTTGGCCGCCTTGGCCCTCGCCTTCTTCTTGCCCTTGTTCGACAGGCCGTTGTCGTTCTTGCAGCTCGCCGCCTGACCCGGCTTGGTACAGCGGGCCGACCAGCCCGAGACCATATACAGGTGGGAGGGCAGGCTCCAGGAGGCCACCGACTCGAACATGTGGTCCTGCAGAACGAAGTTCTTGGCGTAGGACCAGTAGTTGGGGATGTCCATCTCGTTGTGGTATCCCATGACATCGGGTGGGCTGTTTCCGCTCTCCGCCCGCACGCACAGCGGATCGTAGACGTTGACGCAGCCCTTGCCCTTGACCTTCTCCTCCTGGCCGATGAAGCCGTTCATCTTGCCGTGGTTGATGTCCATGTGGGCGCTGATCGCCGAATGCGGGCCGCCGAAGTTGACGTCCTGTGGGTCATGGAAGGGGCGTACGCAGCGCTTGATCTTCGGATCGGGGACGCACACCGTGGGGACGCCGCGCTTCATGGGAATGCCGTCGGCGCCGGGGAACGTTCCGAAGTAGGTGTCGAACGACCGGTTCTCCTGCATGATGACGACGATGTGCTTGATCTTGTCGATGCCTGCCGCCTGACCGATTGCCTGCTGTCCGCCGCCGGCCAGCAGGACGGCTCCGGCCACGAAGCTCGTTAGGATCACCGCCATCAGTGCGATGCGTCTCATATCGGCCCGCCTCCTGTCGTGTTCCCTCCCTCAGCCCCAGGTCACTGCATTGTATGACGATAGAATACTCTGAACCCGGCGCGAGGCTGCAGGCTCACTGGGCCGGGATTTCAGCCCTTCGGAAAGGACCACCAATGACGGCTGAAGCTATGGGACGGGACACCATCGAGAAATTGGAGGCGCAGCTCGCCGCGCAGGCCGACGAGATTGCCTCCCTCCGCGGCGAGATTGCCGCCCTTCGGGCCGAATCCGGCGACGCCGCGCCGTCCGCTGCGGCCCTGTCAGCCCGACCCGCGACCATCTCTCGATGGGGGATGATGAAGGCCGTTGCCGCCACCATGGCGGCGGGCCTGGGCATGGCCGCGCTGCGACCCTCGAGCGCCGAGGCCGCCAACGGCGCTCCGCTGGTGCTCGGGCACTCCTCCACGACTCACAACGCCAACGGGGCCACCGAAACCACCGAGGTGCGGTACAAGGGTCGCTCCAAAGTCGGCCTCGGGTTCCTGGTCAACGACACTGACTTCGTGGCCCGCGGCGCCGCCTGGCCGGCCGCCATGGGCGCATGGGCGGGAAAGCACTTGCCCCACGGCCTCTTCGCCTACACCAACGGCAAGAAGGCCGCCAAGGGGCTGGCTCCCTCGGCCGTCGCGGCCTTCAGTCTCCACGGCTACGGCGGCTACTTCAGCGGCCGGCTTGCCCCCATATCCCTCGAGCCGGCCGCCGGCCAGCATCCCGGCACCGGCAAGGCCGGCGACCTCTTCGTCGACGCCAACGCCGACCTCTGGTTCTGCAAGGGTGGGACCGACTGGTACCACATCGTCTGAGGCGTCAGGGCGGCTCTCGGCTCCACGCCTGGCTGGCGACTCCCGGTAACAGGTGCGAATCCCTCCCGAGAATCGTGTAGAGATTCCACCGAGAGGGCGGAACAAAGGACCGCGACCTGCGGGGTACCGTTCCGTGTCTGGGACATACCCGCTAACTTTCGGGGACGGCCAGCCGGGAGGAAGCGGACGTCGTACCTCTTTCCGAGCCACGACCCGGCTGCGGGCACGAACCGAGCGGCTCTGGGCGCAGGGGGGCGTGCCCCCGAGGCCGACGGCACGGTGGACGCCGTCTTCCGTCACACCGGCCTGCGCTTTCGTCCGGAGGATCCGCCTTCCGGCCCCGCGAGGTTGTCCCAGAATGGCGCATGGCCCTCGGTCTCGTCGCCACCGCCTTCGGTTTGGGGCTCTCCCTGGGCCTGCTGCCGGGGCCCGTTCAGTTCCTCCTGCTGAGCGAGACCGGTCGCGGCGGCCTGCGTCGCGGGTTCCAGGCGATGCTGGGCGCCAACGGCACCATGGCCCTGCTGCTGGTCTGTCTGGCCCTGGGCGTCTCGGCGCTGGCTCCCGCGGGTGAAGCGCTTCGCATCCTGCGTGTGGCCGGCGGTCTGTTCCTGCTCTTCCTGGCCGGCGACGCCATGCGCTCGGCCCTCCGGCCCGCGGCAGGCTCGAATACCGCCATAGCGGCATCCACGCCGCCGCTGGTTCGCGGATCGCTCGCGGTGGTTCTGAACCCGGGCGCCTGGGTCTTTCTCGCCACCACCGCCTCCGCCCTGCTGGCCACGGCGGCACGGAGCGTGGGCCGCGGACCATCGCTGTTTGTCGCGCTGGCCATGATCGCCGGCGTCGCGGCCGTCGATGGGCCGGTGGTCCTACTCGGCGAGGGAGCCAGACGCCTAGAGCGACGCGCCGGCCGGATCGTCACGCCGGTCCTGGCCGTCGGCCTTGCTGCCTTCGGGCTCCTGCTGCTGATCAGCGGCCTGCGCGGCTAGCCGCATTGTCCGAGGATCCGACCAGGGAGAGCGTCGACCCGGCCGCTGTGCTGGACGAGCTGGGTGTCCAGCCGGTTTCCCCACCCATCCCCATCCTCGGAGGCGCCGACAACCAGGTGTGGCGTGTCGAAGACCGGTCGCGTCCCTACGCCCTTCGTGTCTTCCAGCCGGACCGCGAGGAGGTATGGGCGCGCGAGCAGCGGGCCATTGCAGTCGCCGGCGCGGCGAGCATCCCGGTTCCGACCGTCGTCCGCTCGGGCCGGTACCGCGACCGGGCCGTGCTGCTCCACGAGTGGCTTCCCGGTTTGCCCATCGGGCGTTACCTGCGGCGCCGGCCGTGGGAGGCGTACAGTGTTGGGCGGTTGTTCGGTCAGATGCAGCGTGTGATCCATGCCATCCGGGTCGGCCCCGAGCTTCCCCCACCCACGGTCGACCGGTACGAATCGTTGCTGGGTGGCGAGCTGCTCGCCGGGGTCCAGTCCGACACCGCCGCGGCCGATCGCCTCATCCACCTGGACTACCACGCGCTCAACGTCATGACCGACGGCCGGCGCATCACGGGCGTGCTCGATTGGACCAATGCCCGCCGGGGCGATCCGCGCCTCGACTACGCGCGCACGCTGACCATCGTCCGGCTCGACTGCGGCCAGATCGGCCGGCCCTGGCTGTCCTCCCTTCCGACGGTCGTCGTCTCCCGCGTCTTCGAGGCCGGCTGGCGCGCCGGCTACGGTCGCGACGCCTTCCCCTCCGGCATGGCGCCGTTCCACGCGCTGGCAGGCGCCATTATGCTTCGCGATCTCGGGACACGCTACCCCAAAGAAGACCTGCGCCACGTCGCCCGCTGGTCCCGCCGCTGGGCCGAGCGCTTCCGATCCACCCATTGACGGCGGGACATCATGCGATCCAAGCACCCATAATTGGCTGCACGGGGGCGTAGCTCAGTGGATAGAGCATCGGTCTTCTAAACCGAGGGTCGTGGGTTCGAGTCCCACCGCTCCCGCCAGTATTTTCGCCAAGTAGCTATGGAAGACCCGTCTCCGCTGCGGACTCGCGCTCCCAATACGCTCCCAATTGAGGGGCGACGAAGTCGTCCCACCCAAGACTAGACTGGAGCATGAAACACCTCAGGTTGAGTGTCTCGGCGATAGGTCTGGTTGCAGCTTCTGTTTTTGCGGCCGCCGCGGTCAACGCCGCACCAACTAAGAGCACACCAGCACATATGGTCAGGCCTGGTGCCGTTTCTCTGAGGGTGTTCTTCTGGCCGTCGTTCGTTCAAAACGGAAACCAGGGCGAAGTCCTTGTGTCGCGATTCACCGTCGCCGCAGTGACAAGGATGATCAACTCATACGGCGTCCGCACCAAGCCGCTCGGCGGTGCCGGCGAGCCGCCCTGCCAGAAATCGAAGTTGAGGACGATGTCCTACACGCTGAGGTTCAGCTACAGAAGAGGCCGTGGCTTTGTATTCCTCGTCTGCGGAACCATCTGGAACCCACGATCCCACGCGTTCTCGTTCGTACGGCTACCGCTCGCATACCGCCTCGCTCGAGTCGTGCGGACAGCGACCCATTCGCGACACCTGTGTCGCCAGTGGTGGCGTGGCCACAGGCTGCGTGTTTGCCGGCTGGATATCTAGGCGACTGGCGTAAGCGCTTCTCAGGACCGCGCCTGCGCTGGCGTATCTTCTCGCCAGAAACGATCTATGCGGCTCTGGCTTTGACTTCGCCCGCTCTGGAGCGTGCTATTTCGCGGCGAACAGAGCATCCATTCTCCTCGCCGCGTCACGCTGCATCATTGGCGTGACATGAGAATAGGTATTCATTGTCAGCGCCCAGGAGCCATGACCGAGCATCGCCTGGACGGCTCGCGGATGCGTTCCCTGTTGAAGATGGAGGGTCGCGGCCGTATGGCGTAGATCATGGATACGGACGCGAGGCAATCCGTTCTCCTCGAGATCTTGTCGCAGCCGACGTAAGACATTTCGCGGATCGAGCGGCGTACCGATGTCGGAGGTGAAGACCATGTTCGATTCGATCCAATTAGGCCCGAGAAGTAGTCGTCGCTCGACCTGTCGGACCCGGTGATCCTTTAACGCTCGCACCGCGAAATCGGAAAGCTCGATGACTCGTCGACTCGATGAGCTCTTGGGCTCGACGAAGACAAGCCCCTTCTCCTTTTGTCGCTGGAGCGCGCGCCGTATCTCGATCTTCTTGGCGTCGAGGTCCACGTCACTCCACCGCAAGCCAAGCGCTTCACCGATCCTGGGGCCGGCAGTAATCAAAACCACCCACAAGGCGCCAAGCCAGTCTTCCCGTGTCGCCTCGAACAGCTGTGCACATTGCTCTTGCGTCAGCGTCTTCATCTCTGATCGTTTCGACCGCGGCGCGGTGACGGCGTCGACCGGATTGCGAATGATGAGATCCAGCCGAACCGCCTGTCGCAGGGCGCCATGCAAAACGGTGTGCGTCTGCTCGACGCTCCTTGCGGATAAGGGCGTCCCGGCAGTACCGGACTGCAATAGCTTCGTGTAGCAGTCCTGAATATGCGCGGGTTTCAGTTGATCGAGACGAATGTTGCCGATGTGCGGCTTCACCCGCTTCAGGCAAACCTCGTATGAGACGACGGACTTCTCTCGGAGGCTCGGTCGAGCTTGCTCAATCCACCAGTCGAGATATTCACCGAGCTTCTGGCGCTTACTCGTGACTAGACGGCCTTCATCCGCCGCGACCGCCCCGCGCTGGACGAGCCGCTTTGCTTCCCGTTCTGTCTTGACGGTACCGAGCGTTGTTCGCTTTCCGTCGGGTGTGTATACCCGGACCTGATAACCGAGGAGCTTGCCGTCCTTTGAGTACCGCTTGTTGATTCCTCCCTCGTGATACGGCCGCCGCGCCATCCCGACACCTTTCGATTGTGTATTGCTCCCAATAAACCGACGGTCGAGAGCTCTCTATTCACTGTAGAACGGGAATCGGCTACAACAGAGGCGTCCCAAGCTCTCCTAGCATGGTGGGACACCATCGGACCGCGTCGGTCGCTCGGAGGGCAAAGGTGAGAGCCTCACAGAATCACTTCACAAAATTCCTGGAGGGGAACAAGCAGTTCATCATCCCGATCTATCAGCGGTCCTATAGCTGGACGCTGAAGGAGTGTCGAAAACTCTGGGAAGACCTGCTTCGTTTGGCACGAGACCCGGAGATTTCGAGCCACTTTCTGGGCTCGATCGTATACGTCGAGAAGGGGCTATACCAGATCTCGGCGGTCCCTCAGCTTCTCGTCATCGATGGGCAACAGCGTCTCACCACGATGTCGCTGCTTCTGCGTGCGGTCGCGGATGCTGCTCAGTCGCAAGAGGGCGAGCTGAAGCCGTCAAAAATCATGAACCTCTTCCTTGTCAATCCTGAGGAAGAGCACGAACTCCGATACCGTCTCCTCTTGACGCGCGGCGACAAGGACGCCCTGCTCGACGTAATCGAAGGCAGAGATTCATCGAACAACAACTCTGTCCGTATTGCCGAAAATTACCGATTCTTCAGAGATGCACTCGCCAAACAGTCGGCTTCACTAAACGATGTGTACAGCGCCATTCAGCGTTTGATCATTGTGGACATCTCGCTGGATCGGTCTCACGACAATCCTCAGCTCATCTTCGAAAGCTTGAACTCGACGGGTGTCGATCTCTCGCAGGCCGATCTCATCCGGAACTACGTGCTCATGGACCTCGAACCCGATCACCAGGTGCATCTTTACGAAAGCTTTTGGCATCCCATGGAACGCGAGTTTCGTGCTCCATCCCCGGCAGGCGCATTCGACCGGTTCATGCGCGACTACCTAACAATTAAGACGGGTCGAATCCCAAACATCAGCGATGTGTACACCGCGTTCAAGGACTACGCAGCGCAAGTGGCGGATGTCGACCAGCTAGTTGCGGATGTCTACCGGTACTCGCGCTATTTCGTTCGCCTGATGCGCGCACAGGGAAGCTCATCGGCTCAATCGGACGCGATGAAAGCCGTCAATGACATCAGGGTGGAAGTTGCTTATCCGTTCCTGATGGAAGTGCTCGACGACCATGAGCAAGGTCTCGTCGACGCTGCGGAAGTCACGGCAATTCTCCGCACGATCGAGAGCTACATATTCCGACGGGCAATCTGCGGCATTCCCACAAACTCGCTGAACAAGACCTTCGCTCAGCTAGGCCGCGAGTTGAGAAAGAATGAATACCTGGAGAGCTTCCAGGCGGCCCTTCTGGTGAAGGACTCTTACAAACGGTTCCCGACGGACGAGGAGTTCCATCGGGAGTTTGTGATCAAGGATGTCTACAACTTTCCGCGGCGCAATTACCTCTTCGATAGGCTCGAAAACTTCGACCGGAAGGAGCGAGTCAATGTTGCCGACTACACGATCGAGCACGTGCTACCACAAAACCCTGCTCTTTCATCAGCATGGCAAGCGATGCTTGGAGACGCGTGGAAGGCAATTCAAGTGAAGTATCTACACACCATGGGCAACCTCACGCTGACTGGTTACAACCCAGAGCTGAGCGATAGGCCATTTCCAGAAAAACAGACAATGAAAGGCGGCTTCGCAGACAGTCCCGTGCGCCTAAACCGTTATCTAGCCCAGGTCCAGCAGTGGACACCACCCGAGATCGAAGCCCGCGCTGACGAGCTAGCGAACTTGGCGATCCTCATCTGGCCCCGACCAGCACTGTCGGAGTCTGTGCTCGCGAAATACCGGGAAGAGACGGCTGCGCCGCAGCAATTGGCTCATACCCTTGAAGAATTGCTCGCCGGCATTCCCGAGGAAATCGAAGCTCTGTTCCAGACAGTGAGGCGGCACATACTGGCCCTCGATCCTGACGTTCGAGAGGAGGCCAAGAAGCATTATTTGGCCTTCAAGGCAGACACGAACTTTGCTGACGTATCGCCACTGAAGTCGAAGCTGCAAATTTGGCTGAACATGGCGCCGGATGAACTTCATGATCCCTTGCACCTCGGACGGGATGTCAGCGCCGTTGGTCACTGGGGTAATGGTGACATTGAGATTGAGATTTCCCAGCTCGATCAGGTGCAATCCGTAATGGATCTTGTCGTGCAGGCATTGGATAAGCAACGAGACCTTGTCGCCGTCTGAGAAACGAAGGCCGTGCGTTTCGGCCCGGTCAGGGCGTGCAGCGGCCGCATCTTGCCAGCCTCGCCAAGTCCTCGGGCTCAGCGCCACGTCGATCGCTGCCTCGGTCGTTTCGACAGTCGGCACAGATCCCGGACAAATTGACCTCGGTCCACCAGCCGCACTCGCGGCACCACCAAAAGAAGCGAATGGGGTTGTCGTTGTTGTCAACGGCCTCGGTCATGACAGCTCCTCGATCTCGGGGGATTCGACGAACGTCCCGACCGGCTCGTGCTCCTCACTCGCCGGCTGTTCATCTCGACGATGAGTTCCTGTGGGAACCACGCGGGAGGCGATCAGGCGAATGCTGTTGGCGCGCAGGGCGTCGTTCCGAGTAGCCAAGCTGGCCTCGATGCGTCCATCCACGAACACCCCGTCTCCGACGCGCAGTTCCTCGGCGATCTGCTGAACCGCGGCCGACCAGATGGTGATGAAGTGGTAGTCCGTGCGCTCCTGACCCGCAGCCATCCTCGTTGTCCGGATTCGTAGGAAACAAAAGGCCGTGCCGGCTGCCGTCTTCAGAAACTCCGGTGAATGGCTGACGTTGCCCAACAACTCGAAACGGTTCACCATCGCGACTACCTCCTGTTACTGACTGACAGTCAGGAGTCGCGGGACCGAGTCGCGCGTTATGCGCTCGTCGGTGTCAGGCTTTCTGGTTCACCGTCGCCAAGGAGCGCGCGCGCATGACGGCGGGCGCGATGAGCAATTTGCCGAAGATTGTTCGCAGTGACTCCGAGATAGCGTGCGAGCTGTTCCGGGTCGGCGCCGAGCAAATACAAGTGAGTCAGCACGAGCCGGTCGCGATCACTCAGATCCCGTAGCAAGCGCGAAACGGTTAGGTGCTCGGTGGTCAGCTTTACGGGATCGTGCCGGCCGTTGTCGGAGAGTCGGGGATCATCGTCGGGCGCGCGGGACACATCACCAGTGCCAGACGTGTGACGCTCTTCGCGCTGATGGCGGCGGTTGATGTCGGCGCAGGCGCGTGAGGCGGCAGTGATCAGCCACGCCTCGTTTGATCGAATCTTCTGCTCAGACCGGCGGAGAAATCGAAGGAACGTGTCCTGGACCGCGTCGTCCGCGTCGGCTTCCGAGCGGGTACGGCTACGGCAGAAGCGTCGAACAGCGGCCTCGTACCGCTGGACGATAGC
>JAJPKF010000021.1 GCA_021323865.1 Pseudomonadota bacterium
CTATCCACAGGTCATCCCTGCCTTTTGCAACAGACGTGGGTTCGGGCCTCCACCGGGTGTTACCCCGGCTTCACCCTGCCCATGGATAGCTCACGCGGTTTCGGGTCTGCTGACTGCGACTCATTCGCCCTGTTCAGACTCGCTTTCGCTACGGCTCCAGACATTCCTGCCCTTAACCTCGCCACAGACCAGCAACTCGCCGGTTCATTCTTCGATAGGCACGCCATCAGCCGCTTGCCCCGAAGGGCCATAGGCCTTTGACTGCTTGTCAGCACGCGGTTTCAGGTCTCTTTCACTCCCCTCCCGGGGTGCTTTTCACCTTTCCCTCACGGTACTAGTTCACTATCGGTCATCAGGCGTATTTAGCCTTGGGAGGTGGTCCCCCCGGCTTCCCACAGGGTTTCTCGTGTCCCGTGGTACTCAGGGACTCCGCTCGGAGTCCATGACCAGTCGCCTACCGGACTCTCACCGTGTATCGTGTCGCTTTCCAGTCGACTTCGGCTTGATCATGGATTTGTAACTCCGCCCGGACCCGTCACGGTCCGGATGCGGGCCCTACAACCCCCGTCGAACTCAGGAGTGACGCCCGTTGGGTTCGACAGGTTTGGGCTTCTCCCCGTTCGCTCGCCGCTACTAAGGGAATACTCTCTTTTCCTCGGGGTACTTAGATGTTTCAGTTCCCCCGGTGCCCTCCGCACATCCTATGTGTTCAGATGTGGGTGCTACGGCATAACCCGTAGCGGGTTGCCCCATTCGGAAATCTCCGGATAAGTCTGTTAGCGACACCCCGGAGCTTATCGCAGCTAACCACGTCCTTCTTCGGCGCCTGACGCCTAGGCATCCACCACGTGCCTATACTTCCTTCTTCTTTGGTTCCCCTTGCTCAGAAACTGCAGCTGTCTCGCCGTGTCGCCACGGCAGATCCGGCTTGCGGTTTCAAATAGAACCTTCTGTGCTCTCTTCAGTTGTGAACGTTCTCGAACGTCCGGCACGTTTTCCGGACAGACGACAAATGCCCGATCCCTTGACCGGGCCCTCCAATCTACCAGTGCCGGCCGCAACCGGTCAAGTTGTTTGCCGGCCGCTTGGCAGATACTGGCGCGCACGCAGGCGCGCCTGACGATCGATTATACGAACCGTTCGCGCCGGCCGTCTCGACGCTCTTTCGGCCCTCGGCGCGGCGCTGTGCTATCCGGCCGCGCTGCCCGTGCGAGCCCGGATCAACGTGCGTCGATGCCTCGGATCTCGCGCCAGCAGCTCGCGCTCCACTGCTTCCGCCAAGGGACGCGCGCCCAGCTCCCGATAGATCTCGTGCGCCTGCCGCAACAGGTCGCAGGCGCGCGACGTGTCGCCCGCGGCATCCTCGACCAGCCCCCAGGCCCGCAGCGCGTCGGCCTGGCCGAGCACGAACGGAATCCGCCGAGCCATGTCCAGCGCCTTCGCAAGGATGGACCGGGCCGTGTCGTGGGCTCCCATGTGGCTCGCAAGCGACCCTTGCAGCACCTCCCGCGTCACCTGCACCCAGGGCTGCTGGCACTTCAGACCCGCCAGCTCGTCAAGATAGCGCTGGGCGTCGGCATCCTTGCGCAAGTCCAGCGCCGCTTCCGCCGCCACGAGGAGGGTCTGGTAACGTTCATCTCCGTGCAGCTGATTGGACGCCAGCATGTCCTCGACCCCCTGCAGAGCCTTCGCGGCCCGGCCCTGTATGAGGTCCTGTCGAGCGAGGGCCTGCCGAGCCGCCGCCAGCAGCAGCCGGTCGCCCGTTTGCTCCGCGCGGGTTATGCAATCCTGCAGCACCCGTGTCGCTTCCTCCTCCCGGCCCTTCAGGGCCTTGATGAGGCCCGGTCCGCTCAGAATGGCGCCCGCCGGGGACGCCTGCAGTGAGGCGGCAACCGTGGCGGCGTGCTCGAACCAGTGCGACGCTTCGATCCACTCGCCCTGCAGCCAGGCGTACATGCCGCGAACCGCGCGGGCGAACGCGATGTGGGCGGGCGAGGCGCTTTGCTCGGCCACCTCCAGGGCCCGATCGTGATAGCGCCGGGCCTGCTCCATGCCCAATTGATCCCAACAGATGACCGCGGCGTTGTTCAGGCCTCGCCACAACGTCAGCTGGTCGCCACATTCCTCGGCCACCCGGATGGCCTGCTCGATCAACCGCAATGACTGCTCGTCGTCGGACAGATCGTGGAGGGCGGTGGCGTGGTCGATCAGGGCGCTGGCCAGCGTGGGGCGGTCGCCGATCGCTTCCGCCAGTGCCTGCGCCTGCTTGGCCGCCTCCAGCTGTTCGGCAGGGCGTCCCAGCGCCATGAGGACCCTCGCCTCCGCGGCGTGGGCACAGGCGAGAATCAGCGTCGCCCCTCTCTTCTCCGCCTCTTGGACGACCGGTTGGAGCCGGTCGTGGGCCCTCTCCGGCTTCTGCCCCGCAAGGAGCGCCAGCACCAGGCCCACTTCCGCGCGCATCGCCTCGGTGTCGTTTCCGCAGCCGCGATAGGTGTCGGCGGCCGCCCGGAAGCTGTCCGCCGCCGCCTCATATCTGCCCATATGCGACAGGACCTGCCCCAGCTTCTCCTGGCCCTCGGCAAGCTGCGGCAGCGAGGCCGTTTCGGCCGCCACCTGAATAGCCCGGCGGTAACCGGCTTCGGCCTCGCGGCGGGCAGACATCGCCGCCGACTGATCGGCTGCCATGAGTAGGTAAGTCACCGCCCGATCGGCGGCGTCGGCCTCCAAGAAATGGCGCGCCACGTCGGCCGGGTGATCGTGCATGTCGGCAGGCCGGCGTTCCAAGGCTTCGGCAGCGGCCAGATGCAGGCGCCGGCGTCGCCGGGCCGTCAGCTCTCGGTAGAGCGTCTCCCGGGTGAGCGTATGGTCGAACGCAAAGCTTTCGGTGTCGGTACCGACCAAAATGCCGGCGGACTGGGCGTCCTCCAGCAGCGCCTCCAGGCGGTCCTGACTCGCTACTCCCGTGTCGGACATGGCCACTTCCAGAAGGTCTTGAAACGAAAAGGTTTGTCCGAGAACGCTTGCGGTGTGCAAGAGCTCCTGGGTATCCGGAGCGAGCCGCCGCAGTCGCTGGCTGGTCACCGAGCGGATGCTTTCGGGGACCTCCAGGGCACGGGCTCCAGAGTCAGGGAGGGAGCGATCTTCCCCACTCAGAACTTCGAGAACCTGGCGGATGAAGAAGGGATTGCCCTCAGTGCGCTCGAAGACCATCTGCGCCAGAGCGTCGGTCGCGTCGACGTCCGGGAGCAGGGCGTTGAGCATCGCCATGGTTCCGGCGCCGTCCAGCCGGCGAACCGGAACTCGAGTAACCAGCGCCTGGCGCCGCAGCTCGCGGAGGGCATCCTCCAGGGGGCGAGAGTGATGGATCTCTGTGTCTCGATAAGTCCCGAGAATCAGCACAGGGAGAGAGCGAGTTCGACGAGCCAAATGCTGGAGCAGGTCCAGACTGGAGGCGTCCGCCCAATGCAGGTCGTCCAAGAGAAGGGCAATCGGGTGCGAGCCCGTCACGTGCTCCACGAAGCCGGCGATTGACCAGAAGAGCCGCTCTTGATCTTCCTCCGCGGCCAGGTCCAGGGGCTTGATCAGCCGGACTCCGGGAACCAGCCTGGCCAGGTATGGCCAGTGCAGGGCCGCCTTGTTCTGTGCCGGGGCACCGGCGGCATCGTAGAGCATGCTCAGCGCATCGCGGAACGGATAGAAGGCGGTGGATTCGCGGTTCTCGTAGCAGCTGCCGGCGGCCACCAAGAATCCACGACCATGGACCTCGGCCGTAACCTCCTGGGCCAGCCGGGTCTTGCCGGCGCCCGGTTCTCCGGCGAGCAGGATCAGCTGACCGCTGCCGGCCTGGACCTCATCCACGGCCCGCCGCAGCAGGGCCAGCTCCTCACCACGGCCGGCGATCGGCTCGGCGGGCAGGGATCCGAGAAACCCCGCGAGCGGCAGGGTCTGCGCGGTCGTGGCGGAGCCGGCAGCTGCCGCATCCGGCTCCGGAGCGGCCTCAACGATCTCAAAGAGGGGCACCGGCTGGGAGAACCCCTTCAGGTTCGCCGGTGGGCACTCGACATAATCCACGCCCTTCAACCGGCGAGCTAGAACGGTGACCGTTCCACTGGCCAGTACCTGACCGGGGCTGGCCAGCGCCGACAGACGGGAAGCGAGATTCAGGGCCGCGCCTCGGTAGCCGTTCTCGAGCGGCACCGCCTCGCCCGCGTCGATGCCGATCCCGACGGCAGGGGAGGGAGGTCGGTGCCACAGCGGCCGGTCGCGGAGTGCACGTTGCAGGTCGAGAGCCGCCCGCAGCGCCTGGCGTGCTGAGGTGAAGACTGCGAGAATCTCGTCTCCTCGGGCCTCCAGCACCCGGCCACCCCGCAGGGAGACGGCTCGGTCTGCTTCCTCTTTCAGGCGCGAAGCAAGGGCCTGGGCGGCCTCGTCGCCCTCATTGAGGGTGAATTGGGTGTAGCCCCGAACGTCGGCGATGAGGAAGGTGAACAGCTGTGCCGCCGACGGCGACGCCTGGGAGCGGCCCTCGACATCGGGGCGTTCAGGATCGTGCGAGCCCTCATCGTCGGGTGTCACGGTAGCTGCATGCCTCCGGCCACCACGAACACCTCCCCGGTCACGAATGAGCTGTCGTCGGAGGCCAGATATACGAACATGGGAGCCAGCTCACGCGGCTGGGCCGGACGGCCCATGGGCGTCTGCATGCCGTAACCCGACGACTTCTCGGGCTCGATGGCGGTGATGATAATCGGCGTCCAGGTCGGCCCCGGGCACACGACATTGGCGCGAATTCCATGTTCGATGACCTGCGGCGCAAGCGCTTTGGTGAAGGTGACGATGGCGCCCTTACTCGTCGAGTACGCCAGCGCGTTGGGATCAGGCCTAAAGGCCTCGACCGAGGCGGTGTTGATGATCACACCACCGGGGCGCATGTGTGGAATGGCGGCCTTGCAGGTGTAGAAGACCGAATAGAGATTGGTCTTGAATGTGTAGTCCCACTCTTCGCTGGGCATGTCGAGGATGCTGGGCCGGTTGTACGAGAACGCGGCGAGGTTGGCCAGGATGTCGATTCTGCCGAACCGGTCCACCGTCTCTCCGATGAGGGTCTGGCAATGGTCCTCACTTCCGACATTGCCGGGCACGGCGTGGGCCTTTCGGCCGGCCGATTCGACCATCCGGACCGTTTCCTCCGCGTCGACGGTCTCGGAGAGATACGAGAAGAGCACGTCCGCGCCCTCGCGCGCGTAGGCGAGTGCCACCGCGCGACCGATGCCACTATCGCCACCGGTGATAAGTGCCACCCGGTCCTTGAGCCGGTCGTGGCCAACGTAGGTATCCTCTCCGTGGTCGGGGCGCGGAACCATATCTGCCTCGATCCCGGGCGGTTCCTGACGCTGTCTGGGGAACGGGGGTCGTGGGGCTGAGGTTCTGGGGTCGACCGTCACGTGCGCCTCCCACCGAGCCGGCAATTGATTGGGGCGCTGCCGGTGCGCTCCCGATGGCTCGACGCTCAATGCTATGTGGTTCCCTGCCCACGATGTGTTGAGCTTCCCATGTGGCCGGTTCGAGTGGCGAGACGGGCTGGTGTGAGCTGCGCCTTCCTCCAGAGGAGCATTGTGTAGCGTGGCGCCAGGACACAGTGTCCTCACTGGGCGCATTCCGGTGATGGGGCCGGTCGTTCCCCAATACGCCATCCGTCAGTGAGACAAGAGCTCGCGATGGGGCTCACCAACGATGGCGACATGAAACTCTCGCGGGCGGCCGGTGCTGACGGCGTAGGATACTGGAGCGGAATGCTCGCGTTGAAGTCCCGCGACCTCCCCAAGCCGACGGCCTGGAATCTGTCGCTCGTCGCCGTCCTGCTGGTGTTGGCGATCGTCATTGCGGTCGCGGTTACGCTGCTGCTCTTCCTGCTGGCAGTGATTCTGGCGCTTGCCGCTTCCGCATGGCTCGTGTGGCGGCTGCTCCCGTTTCGCCGGAGTCTGCAGGGCTCGCCCGTCGAGCGGTTGACAGAGCAGTACGTCCACGGCGGCATCGACCTTCAGGAGTTCGACCGCCGGATCACGGGTGTCCTGCGGCGTCACACGTGGTTGAGGTCCTCATCATTTCCTGCCCGGGGTCGGCGCTCTAGACCCACCGATTGACGCCCCGGGGCCCTCGCGGGCGAACCTGGCCAGGACGTCCGTTTGGCGGCTGGCGGACGCCCAGCAGAGGGCAGGGCAGCCCGAGGGTCATCGATCCAAGCCATTCAGCCAACAAAGGGTCCGTCTGGGTTACGGCCTTGTAACCTACGCAACGGCATCGTAACCCGGCGGGAGCAGCAGTGCGGTTACCGTGATGTCATGCCCGACGGCTCGACGCAACCCTCCCGTGCCGGCTGCCCGGTACGCTCACATCCTTATGGCTCTGCGCTGCTCGTGTTGTCCGCGGCCGCGTCGGTGGTCCTGGCGGTCGGTCTCGGCCGGTACCGGGTGTACCCGAGCGGCCCGTACCAGATCGCCGTGGTTCTGGTCGCGGTGGCCGCGGCGGCGGCAGCCCAGCGGTATCCGGTGCAAGTTCACGCGCGCGGCCGGCTGCTGTTCACCAACGTCCCGTTGTTCGTCATGGCAGTCCTGCTGCCGCCACCGCTGGCTGCTGTCGGTGCATTCGTAGCCATGGGCGGCGGCTGGTGGTGCACGGCGGCTCGGGAGTGGCGTTCAAACCTCTATGCCGTGATGTTCGGCGCGCGTTGGTGCCTTTTCGTCGCGCTCGGCTCCGCGATCGCCCACGCAGGCGGCCAGGCGCTCGTCGAGAGGTCCCTCGTGCTTGCGGGAGCTGCAGGCGCCATGTGGCTCGCGGACACCTTGACGATCCCCCTGGTCATCAGTCAGGTGGCGGGCGAGTCTCCCCTGGACATCATCCTTGACGAGATACGTGTGGCCGGCCCCATGGAGATCGGTCAGTATCTCATGGGCATCCTGGGGGCCGCCGCAGCTTCGGCGTACCCATGGTCGCCAGTCCTGCTTGCCGTGCCCGTCTCCATCCTCTACCTCAACTCCAAACGGACCAAGGAGCTGCAGGAGAGCACCGGCAGACTGCTGGTGAATCTTGCCGACGCCGTCGACCTTCGCGATCCGACCACGGGCGGTCATTCCCGACGGGTGACCGAGCACGTGCGGGCCATACTATCGGCCCTCGCCATCGTGGGGCCGGAGATGGAGATGATCGTCAGCGCTGCTCGGGTACATGACATCGGGAAGATCGGCATACCGGACAGCGTCTTGAACAAGGCGGGCAAGCTCACGGCTGAGGAACGGGCGGTGATGGAGGGCCACGCCGCCACGGGCGCCGACTTCCTGGCGCGTCACCAAGATTTCGAGCGGGGAACCGAGATCGTGCGCCACCACCATGAAGCCTGGGACGGGACCGGCTATCCGGGTGGCTTGCGGGGCCACGACATCCCATTCGGGGCCCGTGTGCTGGCCGTCGCCGACAGCTACGATGCCATGACCAGCGACCGTCCGTATCGGGCCGCCATGAGCCACGAGGTTGCCGTCTCGATCCTGCGGGAGGGTCGCGGTGTCCAGTGGGATCCGGTGATTGTCGACGTCTTCCTCTCGGTACTCGAGGTCCCTGCGGCAGTATCCCCCGTCCCGGTCGCAGCCGAGCCTGCAGCGATCACTCTCGCTGCCGGAGGTGCGGCCGCCGCGTAGCCGCTTGCCGTGATCCGATCAGGGATCCAGCTGAATGAGCATCTCAGGCGCGGTTGACGAGAACTGCGATCTTCCCTATGGCGCCTGACGCGCATCCCAGTCGCTCTGAGACGACTGGGCGTCCGTGGCCTCTTCGCGGGATAGATCCGTTTCGAGGCATCTCCAGCTAAAGCGAGCGGCGGAGTGCTCATCGATGAGGGGCGCCCCCCACCTTTCACCCGTTCATCGTCACTTCTGGACAATCCGAATGGCATGAGCGGTCCGTTTGCCGATTTCGCCGGCCCGCATTTACAATCACTCGCCGACAGAATTGGAAGTGTTCAGGGTAGAGGCCGGAGTGAGCCGATCACGGATGCCAACGCGGAGGCGTTCTGTGTGGCTGGCGGTTGCCTGCCTTTCAGTCCTTGCTGCTACCCACGCTCGGGAGCCGTCCGCATTTGCCTCGCCAAGGGCGGCTTCGCACTCCTGGCGGATTCCGGCGCTTCCTAGGGTGACGAGCACCGTTCCGGCGACATTGAGCGGCATCGCGTGCAATACCCCAACCTCCTGTTTTGCCACCGGAAGCTCGGCAGGCCGCTCCGCCCTCATGCTCCGGTGGAACGGATCCAGATGGTCGCAGGCCTCACTCCCGGCCCTCCCACTGAGCAGGGACGACCTACTCAGCGTGGCCTGCGGGAGCGCCAAATCGTGTCTCGCGGTCGGCGAAGCATACTCGAGTAGTCGAACTCTGGCGGTCGCGCTGTCCTGGAATGGCACGGGCTGGAAGGTGGTGTCGCCAGGGGCGCCTCACTCGGGAGGCTCGCTGTTGCGAGCGGTCGCCTGCACCTCGTCGTCCTCATGCTGGGCCGTGGGATCGTCGATGTCGGCCTCAGGGGCCTCGGTCCCGATCATCTGGTCGTGGAACCACTCTCGTTGGGTTCGGTCGACATTGCCGGCGGCACCTGCAGGACGCGAGCTGAGCCTTTCTCGTGTGACCTGCGCCGGCGCAGGCGCATGCTTCGCGGCCGGACAGCTCTTGAATACCACGACCTTCGCCTCTCAGCCCGAGATTCTGAGACTCAGGGGCCAAAAGTGGACAGCGCAAAAGTTGCCCATCGGGGCCGGTCAGTACCTGGAAGACATATCGTGTGGGTCCAGTCACCTCTGCTTCGCCGTGGGGCTGACTGAGGCAAGCGGCGGTTCGAGTCGCAACCTGGTCCTCCGCTGGAGTGGATCGAAATGGTCCAAGGTTTCCGTATCCAACCCGGGGACGTCCCAACCATCTGACGCTCTTCTGTCGATCGCCTGTTCCCATTCCGGCCCATGCGTGACCCTCGGGCAATCGGTTGCGGACCGAGGCAGCGGCCAGGCCTCCCTGTTTGGTTTCAAGGTGTTCCAGGGCCGCTGGATTCCGGTCTCCGTATCCCGCCCGGGCACGGCCGGATATCCAGAGCCAACGGGAATCGCCTGTCCGGCGTCCAGTCTTTGCCTCGCCGTCGGCCTTGGGGCGCAGGGGTCGCCCTCCGCCCCGCCGGTCTCCGGCGTCTTCTCTCTGCGGTGGCAGGGCGGCTCCTCCTGGTCGGTGACCCAGATCGATGTGACCATGCAGACGGCAGCCAGGCTCGACGGCATCGCCTGCCCTGGGAAGAAGAGCTGCCTGGCGGTGGGCTATTACCGGGACCTGGTTCGAGATGTCGTCCAGCCCCTCGCCCTGCGCTGGAACGGCAGTCATTGGACGAACCAATCCTTGCCCTACGTGATCGCGTACAACCAGTTTCAAGAGCCCGCGGGAGGGGGATTGTTGAACGGCATGGGCTGCAGCTCGGCGAGTGAATGCTGGGCGGTCGGGCATCAATTCAACAGCTCGGGCGTCCCACAGACGCTGATCTTGCGGTGGAACGGCTCATCATGGCGGGCCGTCGCCTCGCCCGATCCAGGTTTCCCCTCAGAGCCGGGCTCGCTGATCCCATATGAGCTGACGGCGGCGGCATGCGCGGGACCGGCCGACTGCTGGGCGGTCGGGGTGGGATATCAGCGGACGCCGGAGTCGATCCAGGAGAACCCGCTGGCCATTCACTGGAATGGGTCTTCCTGGGCGGTGGTCGACGTGCCCCAACCGGCCGAGGCCGGGGGCCAAGGAGTGAATGACGAGCAGCTCGACGGAGTCGCGTGCGCAGCCGGAAGCGCCTGTTGGATCGTCGGTAGCGCCGAGCTGGCCTCAAATGGTCTCGATGTGCCGGCCGCCCTTGTTGCTCATTCCGGGGCTCTTACCGACCGTTCCCCTCGGGCGGAGGCATCCGACGAGACGCTGAATGGGATTTCCTGCCCGACCTCTCGGTTCTGCCTGGCCGTCGGCGCCGCCACCAATGATTCGGGCTGGGGGAAACCCATCGCCATGGCCCGGCACGGATTCAGCTTCAAACCGCTCAAGCTGCCCGCTTCAGCCGCGGGGAATGGATACGGCGATCTGCAGGCCGACGCCTGCACCGGAACAACCTCATGCGAAGCGGTTGGCTACCGAGACAGGGGCGGCGCTGCAGAGGGTGTTGCCCTTTCCTGGAACGGCAGCGGGTGGACTTCCGCGTTCGCAGGCGGCGCGGCCGGGCTCGCGGGCGACAGCGCTCTGTCGGGAGTGGGGTGCGTTGCTTCATTCGGCTGTTTCGCAGCGGGGTCCCGGATGCTCGGGGCAACCACGCAGCCCCTCATCGTCGAGCTGCCCCGATGAAGACCCGACACCGCGATCCACACGGAGAGCGTGGCCAGGGCGGGGGCTGCCTGGCAACGGTTCTTTTCGTCATCTTCCTTATCGGCGATCTTGTCAACCATCTCGCGGACGATCCCACACAGCCTTCCCACCGGATCAAGCCCTACCAGCGATATGCGGCCATCCCGATGGGTACCCGCATGATGCCCTTCCCAGGTGGTGGCAGTTTCCCTATACCCGACTACGAATGGATCGACAATGGACCGGAGGAAAGTAATGCGCCCGGCGTGGCGCCCGCACAAAGTGGCGGCCCTCCGGGACAGTACAGCTCCAAGTCGGTTCCCGAACGTCAGGTCAGCTCCGACTTTGCCGACAGCACGGTCGACGAAGTCATCAATCCGGCCTCGGCGAACCCGACGGTACGAGTCATTCAGCTGCCCACAAATGTCGTTCGCAATGGGCGGCGTCTGACTGCCGGGCCCACCTCTCTTGCCGTCGATGCCGGCGGCAACATCTGGGTGGTTGAGACGGGACTCAACCAGGTGGCTCGTATCGACTGGAAGACGAACGCCGTCACTCAGTTCACCCTGCCGGATTCGGGTGCTTCGGGTATCACCGGCTTCGGCCTGGGCGGCATTGCCCTGGACGCAAAGGGCGATGTTTGGATTGGCGAGAGCTGGAAGACGGGCAGTCGGGTTCATGAAGCGCTCGCCAGGCTGGATCCCCACGCCACTACGGTCAAATCCTTTACCCTGCCCGGCTCGGGACCCGTCAATGGGGTCGTCGTCGGGCCCGACCGACATCTCTGGTACGTCGACTCATCAGCCGCTGTCGGCCGGCTCACGCCCTCGTCAGGGGCCGTGAAGCGGTATCCGGTTACCATTCCCGCGGGCGAGTCGCCGAACCGTATCATCGCCGACAAGAAGGGGCACAAGGTCTGGTTTGCCTGGCCCGGCGGTGCCGGCTGGGTAAACGTCTCGACCGGGCGGACGTGGACGAAGCCTCTGGCCGGGAATCCCTCGAGCCCATCGGCGGGCGACGATCTGACCCTGGCTTCGGATGGGAACGTCTGGGTGCTGTGGCGGGGGAACCTGAGCCGGATCACAGAGAGCGGAGTGGTGACGGAGTTCGCGGACACGTCGGGCCGACGGATGGGATCACTGGCCGCCGACAAGAAGGGGAACGTCTTTGTCGGAACGGCCAATCTGCTCGTCCACTTCAAGACCAGCGAGACACGGGCCTATGCGATCCGTCAGTGGCAGGTGGATGATCCCACGACGAAGATCGCCGCATTGACGATCGGACCCGGCGGCACCATCTGGTTTACGGAGTTTCAGGGAGCGGCCAAATTCGGCACCTATGGTCAGGTGGGCCGATTCACGCCGGCTTCCGGAACCGTAACCTTCTTCAAGGTTCCAACCACGGCCGATCTCGGCGCGATCACGAGCGGTCCCGACGGTAATCTGTGGTTCACGGAATCGGACGGCTACATCGACCGGATCACGCCGAGCGGAACGCTGACCCGCTTCTTGGTGGGGTATTACAGCGTCCCGGTTGCCATCGCGGCCGGGCCCGACGGCAATCTTTGGTTTACGGATCCGGCGACGGGCAGCATCGGACGCATCACCGTATCCGGCCAAGCGTCGGAATATCCGCTGCCGCTCGACGGGAGTGTTCCGGCCGCCATCATCAGCGGTCCGGGGGACAAGATGTGGTTCAGCGACGCGGGGCGCTCGGCCATCGGCGCCTTCTCGCCCAAGGATCCAAGCAAGGTCAGTGAGTATCACGTGTTTGGGCTACGGGCGCCGACGGCGGACAAGACCTCCGCCCCCGGCGACCTCACGGTCGGCGCCGATGGCAACATCTGGTTCGCTGACTCGGGGCGCAAAGCCATCGGACGAATGCTTGCGGCCTCGCCACATTCCGTGACCGAGTTTCCGGTCCCATCCGGCTCCCCGCCCGCCGGTATCGCCGCGGGCGCGGATGGACAGATCTGGTTTGCCGACGGCTACCTCGGCTTCATGGCTCGGGACGGAACCGGGAATGAGGTGGACCCACGCCAGTACAGCAACGTCATCGACGTGGCGGCAGGGCCCGGTGGGAAGATCTGGTTCACCGAGAAGCACGGCGGCGCCCTTGGCTCGATTCATCTGGCCGCTCACTAAACAGGCTTCAACAGTAGTCGTCCTACCTGGCGGCGGTTAGGGTCGCCAGGTTCCATCGACGCCGTCGCTTGGAGATCGCGCCCGCAAGCGGGAGGGGCCGCTAATGAGGGCTTCCGCCCTAGGAACGGATGGGCCAGCTGACCGCTGGCCCGGCCGCGCCGTACGTTTGGCTCTGGAAAGGAGGTGATCCAGCCGCACCTTCCGGTACGGCTACCTTGTTACGACTTCACCCGAGTCACCAGGCCCACCTTCGACGGCTGCCCCCCTTGCGGGTTAGCCCACCGGCTTCAGGTGTTCCTCGCTTCCATGGTGGGTCTCGGCATGAAGGCCTGTGATCCGAGCCGCCGCTCTATCTTGTCCCGTATTCCGCCAGGCTGGGCGGCCCATTCCACTCTTCTGCCTTCGGCCCTAGGTGCCGTCTGCTCCGTCGCAGGCGCGGATTGCCTCCGCGGAAGCCGGCGAATCGAGCCCGAGACAGGCGAATGGCGCCTCAACGCTTGAGGACGAAGTTTCCATAGGCCAGGAGCACCTTTCCCTGCAGGTACTGTAGCTGATAGATCCCGGGCTTGCCGATATCCCATGATCGGAGCGAGGCGAACGTGCGGGCCTTCTGGATTTCGAAAGTTGTGCCCTTCTTGAAGTGCACGTGCCAGGACTTGACCTTTTTCAGGACGGTGCTATTGTTCTTTGCGTAGTCAACCTGCACGGTTACGGTGCGAGATGTGGTCTTCGACGAGAATACGCCAATCCAGGCGATCTTGTGTTTCTTGTGGAATACCGTTCTCCTGCCCTCAAGGATGTAGACGTGGTGTGCGTGCTTGATGCCGGTGCCGAACTCGACGGAACCCGGCGAAATCGAAGCGGCCGCAGCGGCTGTAACCATCATGAGACCGAATGTCATCGCAATGACTGCGGGCAGAATCTTCTTCAAAGGAGGTACTCCAAGAGTTAAATCCTGAGCTTTTAGCACGTCTGGATCAGGTCAGGCAAACGAAGTGATCTGTGGATCCCGCTGTCGCCGGCTGTTGGAGGCGGGTCGTCAAAAACAAGAGCGCCTGGCAATAATGCCAGGCGCTGCCCCGTTCACGACGGAAGAGTGAGAGCCAAGCGGATTCACGGCGAGTTCTACTTGTGCCGGCGAATGCCGGCTGGTGACGGATGACGAGTCATCCGATCGACCTAGGATCCTGATGGCCGAAGCCATCTGGGTAATCCCTAGAAAGGAGGTGATCCAGCCGCACCTTCCGGTACGGCTACCTTGTTACGACTTCACCCCAGTCACCAGGCCCACCTTCGACGGCTGCC
>JAJPKF010000006.1 GCA_021323865.1 Pseudomonadota bacterium
CTGCTGCCTCCCGTAGGAGTCTGGGCCGTGTCTCAGTCCCAGTGTGGCTGACCATCCTCTCAGACCAGCTACCGATCGTCGCCTTGGTAGGCCATTACCCCACCAACTAGCTAATCGGACGCAGGCCCCTCTCAACGCGACCCTTGCGGGCCTTTCTTCTCACGACCACATGCGGTATTAGCAGCCGTTTCCGGCTGTTATCCCCCACGTCGAGGCGGGTTCCTACGCGTTACTCACCCGTTCGCCACTCACTTCATGACCGAAGCCATGAAGTCCGTTCGACTTGCATGTCTTAGGTACGCCGCCAGCGTTTGTCCTGAGCCAGGATCAAACTCTCCATAAAACCACTTATGGCGTGGTCCGCCAGAAAGTTCGTACATCCTGCACTCACCAGAATCAACGCGTGACTCTCACTCTTCCATTGTGAACGTGCAGACACAAAACCGGCAGGCGAACCTGCCGATCACACTTCAAATGTAACAGGTCCTTCGACCTCATGCAAGTGCAAGACTCCCACCTGTCTGAGTCCGCCAATCCCCTACCCAGTCCCGGACGAGCCGCTTCTCCTCCCCGAGACCCGGGCCTGCCACCACGTAGAATTCGCCGTAGCACGAACGCCAAAAGGGGTGGTGTGGCCCGGTTTCTCATCCAGGGTGGTCGCACCCTCCACGGCACCATTGAGGTCGCGGCCAACAAGAACGCCATCCTGCCCATGATGACGGCCGCCCTCCTGACCGAGGAAGACTGCATCATCGGCAACGTGCCCGCGATCGCCGATGTCTTCGTGATGGCTCAGCTCCTCGAGAGCGTCGGCGCCACGGTCGAGTTCCTCGATGCCCGCACCCTCCGCATCAACGCCGCTCACCTCTCCGAGTCGGAGCCCGCCGAACACCTGGTGGAAAGGATGCGCGCCTCCATCCTGCTCGGCGCCCCGCTGCTCGCTCGCCTGGGGCGCTGGTCCATGCGCCACCCGGGCGGCGACCGCATCGGAACCCGCTCGATCGGCACCCACCTGAAGGCGTTCTCGATCCTCGGCGCCTCGGCTCGATCCGAGCCCCTCGCCTACCGGGTGGCTGCGCAGGAGCTGCGTCCGGGAGAGATCTTCCTGGAGGAAACCTCGGTCACCGCAACCGAGAACATCATGATGCTGGCCGCTCGAATCGCGGGGCGCACAGTCATCAAGAATGCCGCCTGCGAGCCGCACGTCCAGAATCTGGCGGAGATGCTGCGGGCAATGGGTGCCTGCGTGAACGGAGCCGGCACCAATCGCCTGGTGATCGAAGGGCGGGATTCACTCAGCGGCGCGAAGTGCGACGTGTGGCCTGATCACACCGAAGCAGGCACCTTCGCCGCGCTGGCCGCGGCCGCTGAGGGCGACGTGACGATCGCGAACGTGGTTCCGGAGCACCTCGAGATCGTGCTGCTGACGCTGGAGCGCATGGGGCTCGATTTCAGTCAGGAGAACGGCAATCTGCACGTGCGGCCCTCGCGGCTGAAGTCCGTTCCTCAAATCGTGACGGGCCCGTGGCCCAACTTCCCCACCGACCTGGCCTCGATCTTCATTGTCCTCGCGACCCAGGCCGACGGCATGACCATGGTGCACGACTGGATGTACGAGAGCCGCATGTTCTTCATCGACCGCCTCAAGGAGATGGGCGCCCGCATCGTGCTCGCGGATCCCCACCGCTGCGTGGTGTCAGGTCCGTCGACCTTGCGCGGTCGCGAGTTTGTGAGCCCGGATATCCGCGCCGGCATCGCCCTTGTCATGGCGGCGATCATCGCCCAGGGAGACAGCGAGATCGATCGAATCGAGCTGATCGACCGCGGCTACGAGCGGATCGACGAGCGCCTGCGGGCGTTGGGAGCGGCGATCCAGCGGATCGACTGAGGACCGGACGCCCTAGGGGTAGATGCCTCGTCGGGAGGTGGCGTCGGCCACCCGTTGAATGGCCAGGGAATAGGCGGCAGTCCGGAGGTCGGAGCTGAGGCGGTCGCGCTCGGACCACACCTCCTCGAATGCCTTTTGGATGTTGCGCTCCAACCGGCCCTCCACCTCTTCGTCGCTCCAGAAAAAGGACTGGAGATCCTGGACCCACTCGAAGTAGGACACAATGACGCCCCCCGCGTTGGCCAGGATATCGGGAATCACCAGGATGTCTCGCTCTCCCAGGATGTCGTCGGCCTCGGGCGTGCTGGGGCCGTTGGAGGCTTCGGCAATGATGCGCGCCTGTATCTCCCGCGCATTGGCCGCGGTGATCTGACCCTCGATGGAGGCCGGAACGAGCAGCTCTGCCGGCAACCGCAGCAGCTCGTCGGGAGAGACGGAGCGGCTGTCCGGGAAGCCGCCCACGGACCCAGTCGAGCGCTTGTGGAGGATGAGCCGGTGCACCTCAAGCCCGTCGGGGTTGTGGATGGCGGCCCGGGAGTCCGAGACACCCACGACACGGAAGCCGAGGTTGCCGAGGGCAAGTGCGGCGCTGCAGCCCGCGTTGCCGAATCCCTGGATGATGCATCGAGCGCCGGCCGGATCGATGCCGACGCGTTTGGCAGCCTCCTGCACCACCACGGCGATGCCGTGGCCACCCGCTTCCAGCCGTCCCTCCGATCCACCCACGGCGATCGGCTTGCCGGTCACCACCGCGGGGACGGAATGACCGACCTGCATGCTGTACGTGTCCATGATCCAGGCCATCTCCTTGGCGCCCGTGTGCAGATCGGGGCCGGGAATGTCCCGGTCGGGTCCCAGCAGGATCGAGATCTCGGTTGTGAAGCGACGGGTGAGGTGCTCCAGCTCCTGCTCGGAGAGGGAGGAAGGGTCGACGTTGACGCCGCCGGCCGCACCGCCGAACGGAATGCCCGCCACGGCCGCCTTCCAGGTCATCCACATGGCAACCGCGCGGACCTCGTCGATGGTGACGTGACTGCTGAACCGGATGCCGCCCTTGGCGGGGCCGCGAGCGATGTTGTGCTGCACCCGGTAGCCGGTAAAGACCTGGATGCGCCTGTCGTCTCGCTGAACCGGAAAGCTGACCGTCAGCTCCCGCTTTGTCTCTCGGAGCAAGCGCCGCGTGTCGGGGTTGAGATCGATGCGCTCGGCCGCACGGTCGAACTGCTGCTGCGCGACCCGGAAGGCATTGTACGTCGCGGACGGCTGCGAGGCAGTCGAAACGGTCATGGCTTCGTCATGGAAGCAGCGGTGGTGGTCCGTTGCCGCTTTGACCGTTGCCGCTCTGGCCGTTGCGGCTCTGGCCGTTGCCCGGGGAGGTGTTGTTGTTGGGAAGGAGCTGAGCAGGCGGCTGGGTCGGCTGCGTCTGGGGCTGGGGCGCGGGCTGAACCTGCTGCGTCTGAGGGGTGACGTAGCTGTAGTTGGACGATCCCTGATCGGCCGGTACCGTCGGCACGGCGCAGAACGGAATGACCTTGGTGAAGTAAATGTCGTAGCTGAATGACCCATACGAAACGTAGGGTGTGTTGGGCACGCGGCACTGGCTTGTCGTGCCCACTTGGGCGGGCTGTGTGAAATTCTCGACGGGCAGATGGAGGATCCCGAAGGCACCTTCCATGAAGTCATGCCAGATGGGAGCGGCGCCCGTAATACCGTTGGTGCCTGGGGCCATAGCCTGGTTGTTGGCGTTGCCCACCCACACGCCGGTCACGAGCTGCGGCGTGTAACCTACCGTCCAGTTATCGGTGTAGGCGTTGGTTGTGCCCGTCTTGGCCGCTGCCGGGCGGTCAAGCAGAAGAGGAGAGTAGAGACCGAACTCGGGTGCACGGGCATTGTTGTCGGACAGAATGCTGGTGACCAGATAGGTCGCCGCGGCCGGGGCAACGCGGACTCGACGCCGGAGCAGCACCGGGTCGCTGCCGGCGGTCCAGAGTGTCTTTCCGTTGGTTCGATCCACGATCTTCGTGAACGAGATCGGAGGAACCTTGATGCCGCCCGTGGAGAAGGCGCCGTAGGCGTCGGTCTCCTGCACGAGCTTCACGCCATGGAGCAGCCCGCCGAGCGTGAGGGCATAGCCGCAGCAGCCCGGGTTGTCGCGCCACAGATCGCTGATGCCGAAACGGTGGGCGGTATGGGCCACGGCGTGGACACCGTTCCATAGCTCCACCTTGACCGCCGGGACGTTGTAGGAGTTGGCAAGGGCGGTGCGCAGCGTCACCAGGCCGTGCCAGCGTAGGTCGTAATTGGTGGGACTGTAGTACCCGGTGGGCTGGGATGAGTCGGGAATGTTCACCGGCTCGTCAAGGACGGTGCTGGCAGGGGAGAGGCCCTTCTCGAAGGCAGAGACGTAATTGAAGACCTTGAACGATGAGCCCGGCTGACGCGGAGCGACCGCCATGTTGACGAAGCGATGCTTCAGATCAACGTTGGCAGTGCCGACCATCGCCATGACGCAACCGTAGCAGCTTGGACGGGTGTCGATGGACACAAGGGCTCCATCGGAGACGTTCAGGCCGCCCAGCTGCGCGACCTGGTCATGGACGGTCGTCTGGGCGAGCGCCTGGAGCCGCGGATTGAGGGTGGTGATGATCCGAAGACCCGAGTGTAGGCCTCGGTTGCCCAGCTTGTGGGCGAGATAGGGATCGAAGTCAGGGCTCTCCGGGTTGGTGAGCTGGTCGAACTGGTCGATGGCGTAGGTCACGAAGTCCGGCTGACGCATCTGTCCGAAGTGCTGATGGAACCCGTGATGGTTGGCGTAGTTTTGGGCGCGAACCTCTGCCAGAGCCTCCTGTCCATGCGTGATGTATCCGCGCTCGTGCATGTAGTTCAGCACGTCGAGCATCCGCGAGTACCACTGCCCACTTGGGGAGGGGTCGTTGAAGGGGTCGTAATCCGTAGGCGCCTGAGGCATGCCGGACAGCATCGCTTGCTGCCAGAGCGCGAGATGGGGAACGCCCACATGAAAGTAGGTCTGCGCTGCCGCCTGGACACCATAGGCCAGGTGACCGTAGTACACGTTGTTTAGGTAGTAGTACAGCAGGTAGTCCTTGGAATAGCGACGCGCCAGCTGCCAGGCGAGAACCACCTCCTTCAACTTGCGGGAGAAGGTGGGCGAGTTGTCATGCAGCACGTACTGTTTGACCAGCTGCTGAGTGATGGTGCTCGCCCCGGACTGAATCTGGCCGCTGGTCGCGTCCTGATAGGCCGCGCGCACGATCGAAAGCGGATCGATTCCGGGGTTGGAGTAGAAGGTGGGATCCTCGGTGGCAATGGTGGCGTCGCGCAGCATCAGCGGGATGCCCGACCCGTTACAGGTGTACCAGAGCTTGAGGTGCCGGGTGTAGCGACCCTGAGGGCACTGCTTGTGGTTGGCGGGGTTCAGCTCCAACGGCCGGATGATCTTGTTGCCGCGCGTGGGATCGGGCATATCGTACAGAACTTGGTGATTGGCGGCCATGATCTGCGAGTTTTCGAAGTTTCGCCCGAGCTTCGGATGTGGAAGCTTCACGCTTCCCAGATAGGCGAAAGCCATCACCGCAAGGCTGCCACAGAGCAGCAGAGCGACCACCATGCCGGCGACGATCACGCGAAGGAGCATATTCACGCGATGCTCTGGTGCTGCGATCAGCGCACGATGCGCGGCAAGGCGTCGACGTCTTCTTGATTGCACGGTAGACCTCCCCGGGCCGGCGGGTTCCCTTCGGAGCTATGCGCTCGCGCCGGTCAGCTCAAAACGTCGCCGGAACTGGGGCGACTCCAGGACTTCGGGATTCAGGATGTTCGGCGGGCGCTCACCAGCCAGAAGCGCCAAACAGTTCTCAGCGGCCATGGTGGCCATTCGAGTGCGGGTCGCCACCGAAGCCGAGGCGATGTGTGGCGTCAGGATGACGTTCTCGAGGTCGAGGAGGTCGGAGTAGATCGCCGGCTCGTTCTCGAAGACGTCGAGGGCCGCGCCCGCGATGCGCCCTTCCCGAAGCGCGCGCGCCAGCTCGGGCTCGTTGATGACCGGGCCGCGTGAGGTATTGATGATGCAGGCGGTGGGCTTCATGGTGTTCAGCCGCTCCCAGGAGACGAGGTGCCGGGTCTCGGGAGTTAGGGGCGTGTGCAAGCTGACAAAGTCGCTGACGGCGAATAGCTCGTCGAGATCGACATAACGGGCATTGAGCTCTCGTTCACGCTCGGGCGGTTGGCGGACCTCATCCGAGTAAAGGATGGTCATGTCGAAGCCGGCGGCTCGCTTGGCCATGCCCTGGCCGATGCGTCCCATTCCCACAATGCCGAGGGTGGCGCCGGTGATGTCGGCCCCGAGGAGCAGCTGGATCCCCCAGCCGGTGTAGCGTCCCGCACGGGCATACCGATCTCCCTCGACGACCCGTCGCGCGATGGCCATGAGCAGGGCGAAAGCAAAGTCGGCCGTGGTGTCCGTCAGGACGCCGGGCGTGTTGGTGACCGCGATGCCGGCAGCCGTGGCCGCCGGGACGTCGATGTTGTCAAAACCGACCGCCACGTTGCAGATGCACTTCAGCCGGTCACCGCTCCGCAGCAGATCTGCATCAACTCCATCCGTCAGGAGGGTGAGCACGGCGTCGCTCCGCCGAGCCTCTTCCTGGAGGCGCTCAGCCGACAACGGCTCGTCCCCGTCGTTCACGACGACCTCGGCCTGCCGTCCAAGCAGGTCGATTCCCGCCTGGGGGATGACCCTCGTCACATAGACCCGGCCGCTACCCAGCTTCTGACTCCAGTTCTCCCGCAGCCAATACTATCAAGGAATGCGCCGATTTTGAGGTCACGTGCTCCTTGCCCCCAGCGGCATCCTCGCCTGCCGGTCGCTCGTCGGGTCTCAGGTGGGGATCGACGTTTTGGAAAACGGTGGTACCGCTCTCGATGGCGCGCTGGCCGCCTGGGCGGTGGAGCTGGCAGGGCAGGGCGATCCGGTTCTGGAGCAGCGAAGCCGGCTGACCCTGCTGATCTCGCCTGAGCTCGGAGACGGGGGGTACTTCACCGCTCACGGATGGAACGTCGATATCGCTGACTCCTTTCCTCAAGTCGCGGCTTGGCTTCTCCGCTTTGGGTCGCGCTCACTCTACGATCTCGCGCGACCGGCGGCCGGCTATGCCGGCCGGGGACTCCCGACCGCCGGGGGCCTTCGCACGAGCCCCCGCCTGCATGAGCTCCTGTCGAATCTGGAGCAGGTGTCGCAACGCCCAACGGAGTGGGCCGCTGCCGAGCCGGTACTCGTGCACGGCTGGAGAGCCGTGCACATCCAGGTGAAGGGCGGGTCGAACGCGACTCGGGCCGCGGATGGTGTGGGCCCGATCGCGTGTCTCGCCATTGACCATCGCGGTCTCGCGGTGGCTCTCGCCATGACCACCGAAGCAACCGATGGGGTTGGCCTGAGCATGGCGGGTCGAGACGGATCCGTGATGGCCGCGGCGGAGTTGGGTGGATCCCGTGGCCTTCCGGCGGTGACGGCGGCAGTGCTGAACAGGAACGACGGGAACGGCGCGATTCGTGAGACCGCAGAAGCCAAGGCACCAACCGAAACAGCCCATCTGATGGCGGTGGCTGCGGACGCGATGAACGGGGTTCTAGTTGGGCTGGTCGACCCGGTCCAGGTGGGCCGGGTGGCCGCTTACTAGGTCAGGGCCATCCGCGACGACCTGAGCGCCGACCCGATCAAATCGAGGGCCCGCTCCAGGTTCTCGTAGGAATTCGCGTAGGAAAGGCGCAGGAAGCCCTCGCCGTTGGCCCCGAATGAAGTCCCTGCCAGCACCGCGACTCCGGCCTCCTGCAGCAGCAGATCGGCCGCTTGTCGAGAAGTCAGGCCAGTGCCCCGGATGTCCGGAAACACGTAGAACGCGCCTTTCGGAGTCGCGCAGCTGATACCGGGTATCGCGTTGAGACCCGAGACCATCAGGTCGCGACGACGGCGAAACTCCTCGACCATCGCCTCGGCCGGCGATTGGTCGCCCTGGAGCGCCTCTACGCCGGCCAGCTGGGTGAATGTTGCCGTGCAGGAGTCGCTGTTGACCATGAGCCGTGTGACATGGACGGCGAGCTCCTCGGGCATGATGCCGTAGCCCAGCCGCCATCCCGTCATTGCATAGGTCTTCGAGAAGCCATCCAGAAGGACAGTGCGCGACAGCATGTCCGGTCGTGTGGCGATGCTCTCGTGCACACCCTCGTACAGGATGCGGCAGTAGATCTCGTCGGAAAGAACCACGGCGTCCACATCTGCGGCCCGACGCGCGATTCGGTCGATGTCCTCGGCAGAGAGCGTGGCACCGGTGGGGTTGCTGGGGGAGTTGAGGATGATGAGCCGCGTTGTCTCATCGACGCCTTCGACCAAGCTGTCCACGTCGAAGACGAACCAATCCCTTTGGACCTCGTAGCCGATGGGAATGCGCCTAGCCCCGAGAAAGTCGACCATCGACTCGTAGATGGGAAAGCCGGGGTTCGGATACGCAACCGAATCTCCCGGCTCGAGAAGGGCAAGCATCACGAAGAACATGATGGGCTTCCCGCCCGGAGTCACGACCACGGATTCGGGACTGAAGGTCAGACCGCGACGGCGGCCCGCGTCCTCGGCGATGGCATCCCGTAGCTCCGGTATACCGGCAGCCGGGGAGTAGTGCGTGGCGCCCGATGAGAGGGCTCGACACCCAGCCTCGACCACGTTGGCCGGCGTGTCAAAGTCCGGCTCTCCGATCTCGAGATGGATGACGGTTCGGCCCTGCCGCTCCAGCGCGCGTGCCCGGGCCAGCACCTCGAATGCGGTCTCGGTCCCGAGGCGGTTCATCCGGTCCGCCAGTCGCATCTCAACCTCGGACGTGTTGGCTGACTCTCTGACCAACTATAGGAGACGGGCTGCCTCGACCTGGACGATGTGCCCAGCGGCCGACCCGGTCCCGTGCCTACTTGGACCAATGAATGGAGCGGTTCCGAACAGGCCTCTCGCTAGACTGAAGCGTCTCAGAGATCACGACCGGAGGGGCTATGTCGACGGCGTCCGTCGCCCTTTCCGCCGCCGAAGCGGCATCTCTGCCGGCGACCATGACGGCGCTCGTAAAGGACAAAGCCGGGCCGGGCGCGGTTCTGCAGACCATTCCGGTTCCGACCGTGGGCGCACACGACATCCTGGTTCGCGTCGACGCCGCCTCCATCTGCGGTACAGATCTTCACATCTACAACTGGGACGCATGGGCGCAGCAGCACATCCAACCGCCAATCGTGTTCGGCCACGAGTTCTGCGGTACCGTCGTTCGGGCCGGGAGCGAGGTCACCGATGTTCATGTCGGTGACTTTCTGGCAGCCGAGAGCCACATCACGTGCGGCGAGTGTCACGAGTGCCGGGCCGGACGAAGGCATGCCTGTCGCCAGGCGCAGATCATCGGTGTCCACGTTCCTGGGGCATTTGCCCAATATGTAGCCATACCGGCCGAGAATGCCTGGCCGGCAAGCCCCTCCCTGTCTCGCGATATCGCGACCATTGAGGAGCCCATGGGAAACGCCGTCCACACGGTGGCCTCGACGCCCATCGTGGGAGCTAACGTGGGCATCTTTGGGCTCGGCCCCTTGGGACTGTTTGCCATCCGTATCGCTCAGGTTTACGGGGCTGCACGGATTTGGGGCGTGGAGCTGAGTGAGTTCCGTGCGCAGCTCGGCCGGCGAATGGGCGCCGAGCGGGTGCTCAATCCCCTGGTAGAAGATGTGCCCGCCGTCCTGCTCGAGGAGACTGGCGGCGAGGGTCTGGATGTGGCGCTCGAGATGTCGGGCGCCGGACCGGCGCTCGCTCAGGCGCTGGCCGGCGTACGACATGGCGGCACGGTGGCCCTGCTCGGGCTGCCCTCCAAACCCATGGAGCTCAATCTTGCCGATGACGTGATCTTCAAAGGGCTCACGCTACTGGGCATCGTGGGCCGGCGCATCCCCGAGACGTGGCATCAGACGCGGGGACTGCTCGAGGCCGGCGTCGACATGAGCCCGGTCATCACCGACCGCATGCCCTTAACGGAGTTTCGTCGCGCCTTCGAGCTCCTGGCCGGTGGGCGATCCGGCAAGATCGTGCTCTATCCGAATCAGGAAGGAGGAACGGGACTGTGACCATGCGAAACCTGGAATGGGCCGACGAGGAGGTGGAGCAGCTGCGGCAGGCCGGCACCTATATGGAGCTGCGGGTTCTGGAGAGCCCGCAAGAGCCTCGGGCCGTCGTCAACGGCAAGCGGGTCATCAACCTCTGTTCCAACAACTATCTGGGCCTGACCACCCACCCTCGAATGAAGCAGGCCGCGCGCCAGGCGAACGAGCGCTATGGCGTGGGAACCGGCTCGGTCCGCTCCATCGCCGGAACATTCACGCTCCATCGTGATCTCGAGGAGCATCTGGCGCGGTTCAAGCATACCGAGGCAGCTCTGGTCTTCCAATCGGGCTTCACCTGCAACAGCGGCATCATACCGGTGCTTGCCGGTGATGGAGATGTCATCATCACCGACGAGCTGAACCACGCCAGCATCATCGACGGCATCCGACTTTCCAAGGCCGTCCGCGTGATCTTTCCCCATCGGGACATGGACGCGCTGGAGTCGGCCCTCAAGGAGGCCCACTCGGCTCGCCGCCGCTTGGTGGTTACCGACGGCGTGTTCAGCATGGACGGAGACGTGGCACCGCTGCCCGAGATCGTGGACCTGGCCGAGCGCTATGGAGCCATGGTGTATGTCGACGACGCACACGCGAGCGGTGTCTTTGGTCGGAACGGGCGGGGAACGATCAATCATTTTGGGCTCGACGGCCGGGTGCACGTGCAGGTGGGAACGCTGTCCAAGGCAATCGGGGTACTCGGCGGCTACGTGGCTTCGACGGAGGGATTGCGCGATCTCCTGATCAACAGGGGCCGCCCGTTCATCTTCTCGACCTCTCACCCGCCGGCTGTAACGGCCGCCTGCATCGCCGCCATTGAGGTGTTGGAGTCGGAGCCGGAGCTTGTCGAACGCCTGTGGGACAACACCCGGTTTTTCAAGCGGGAGATCCAGAACCTGGGGTTCGACACCGGAACCAGCGAGAGCCCTATTACGCCCATCATCGTAGGAGAGCCACACACGGCGATGGAGCTGAGCCGGATACTGTTTCGGGAGGGCGTGTTTGCCCTCGGCATCGTTTACCCGACCGTGCCCCGGGACAAATCACGGGTGCGCACCATTGTGACGGCGACCCACACGCGGGAAGATCTCGAGGAGGCAATCGCCGCCTTCCGAACCGCCGGCCGTGAGCTGGGACTCATCGCCGATTCCGTAGCCGTCTGACTCACAGAGTTGCCGAAACCGACCCTCCGAGGGGGTAATCGTCATGCGCGTTGACCGAGTAAGCGACCCATCAGCCTTGCCTGCCGAATCGGTTGTGGTGGCTACCTACTTGTCGGGCGAAGACCTTCCGGACTCCCTGAGGCAGCTGGCCAACGCCGTCGGGATCCACGATCTTGAGGATGCGCGCTCGCGGGGAGAGTTGACGGGGAGCCTCTACACGGTGACGCTGTTCCGAGGGCGACCGTCGCTGCTGTTGGTCGGCCTGAGCCGGCGACGCGACTTCTCAGACGTTCGCTGGCGTCGGGCCGTTGAAGCGGGAGTCCGGTACGTGAGCCGGCGAGGATTCTCTCACGTGTCGGTTGCCATCCCGCCTGATCTCCAGTCAAGGCGGTTCTCGGAGGCCGCGGTCGGGGCTGTCGTGGCGGGCTGCTATCAGGAGCAGCTGTGCAAGACAGAGGACCTCGAGGTGTCCTCCGTGCAAGGGATGAGCCTTCTTACGCAAGATGATTCTGCTGACCTGAACGGGGCGCTGATGCTGGCAGAGAGCACGTCGGTCGCCCGAGACCTGGTCAATCTGCCGCCATCCGACCTGACTCCGACGGCTCTCGGTGAGCGAGCACGCTCCATGGCCGCGGAGGCGGGTCTCCGGGTGGAGGTTCTGGGTCGCGATGGCATCCAGGCGCTGGGGATGGGCGCCATGCTGGGCGTTGCCAAGGGCAGCGGTGAGCCGCCGGCCCTCATCCGCCTGGAGTGCGGGGACGTGGCCTCGGACACGCGACTGACCTTCGTCGGCAAGGGCCTGACCTTTGACTCCGGAGGTCTATCGCTCAAGACGGCGGAAGGCATGGAGTGGATGAAGGGTGACATGGGCGGCGCCGCCGCCGTTCTGGGGGCGATGCGCGCTTTGGGTCTGCTAAAGCCGGAGGGCATTCTCGTCCGGGGCCTGATTGGAGCCGTCGAGAATCTGCCGGGACCGCACGCGATGAAGCCCGGAGACGTCCTGCGCACAAAGAACGGCAAGACGATCGAAGTGTTAAACACCGACGCCGAAGGCCGGTTGGTGCTCTCGGACGTGCTGAGCCATGCCCTCGAGCTGGGAGCGACGCACCTGGTGGACCTCGCCACGCTCACCGGGGCGGCGGTGGTGGCATTGGGCACCGAAGCCGCCGCTCTCGTCGGAAGGCCACAATCCTGGGTCGACGAAGTGGGGGATGCGGCCGCTGCGGCCATGGAACGGGCCTGGCAGCTTCCCCTCTATCCCGAGTTCCGCCGTCGAATCCGGAGTGATATCGCCGATATGAAGAACACCGGAGGACGCGCCGGGGGTGGGGGCGTCTTGACCGCGGCGGCCCTGTTATCCGAGTTCGTGGACGGCGTTCCCTGGGCACACCTGGACATCGCGGGCACCGCGTTCGTCGAATCCAGCAACGGATATTCGGCGATCGGCGGAACAGGGTATGGGGTGGCGACGCTGGTGGAGCTTGCCCGCCGCCTAGCAGCGAACGCGGCCGAGCGGATCAATCCGCTCTAGCGTCTCCAGGCCCGCCGTGGAGATCCGCGAGGGCAAGCTCGATTTCCTCTCGCACGGAGGGATCGGTCTCGTGTTCGTTAAGGTCGCGTAGAATCCTCTCCGCCTCGGGAAGGTGGAGGCGGGTGCCTACTCGGCCAATGGCCCACGCCGCATGATTGCGAACGATGGGATGGGGATTGTCTGCCGCGGCGCGCCGAAGGTGAGGCAGACATGACGCGTCTCCGGTATTTCCCAAGGCGACGGCGGCATTCCGCTGCAACATCCAATGCTTGGCTCGTCGCACGGCCGTACCGCGGAAGCGCTCGAGGTACTCCGCGTGTGACATCTGCAGAAGCCAGATCAGATCGACGAAGCCCTGCTCGCGGGAATCAGGCATCTGATTTCATCGGGAAATCGTCTTCTGGTGGCAGAATCGAGTGCGATTCGAGTTCACCCTGTGAGAGGCTTGGTGCAGACGGCGCATCCCCAAACCGGCAGGTACCCGCTGGTCGTGACGAAGGGGTCGGCACAGGCCCGCGGCGTTGCCTACGGCCGCCAGGCGAAAACCAGGATTGCCTACTCCCTTCGCAACTACGAGCGATTGTTCCGGCATTATGCCGATGTCGACTGGGTCACCGCTTGCCGGTTCGCGGCCGGGTATGGACCGGTGATTGAGGACTACGATGCCTCCTTGGTTGAGGAGATGCAGGGCATCGCGGAAGGCGCCGGCTGCTCCTACGACGATATCCTGACCATGAACGTCCGGACCGAGGTGATGTACGGATTGGGCGAGCTGCGAGCCGCGGCCGACTGCACCGCGTTTGCGGCTCTTCCCGACGCCACCGTGGATGGCCACACCATCATCGGACAGAACTGGGACTGGCATCCCTCCGCATTCGATTCCTGTGTGATTCTGGCCTCGCAACCCGACGATCGCCCCGCCTTCGTGACCGTGGTGGAGGCAGGGCTGCTGGCGAAGATGGGTATGAACGATGCGGGGATCGGCGTTGCCACGAACGCCATGGTGTCGGATATCGATACCGGTGAGCCGGGCATTCCATACCATGTGCTGCTGCGGGCGCTGCTGACCAGCACCAGCTTTGCGGACGCAGTGTCCCAGGTGGAGTCGGTGCACCGGGCCTCCAGCGCCAATTACCTGATCGCCTCAAAGGACGGCTCGGCGGTTGATCTCGAGGTGGCGCCCGGCGATCGTGACCACGTCTTTCCCATCCATCCGGATTTGGGCGTGATCGGACACGCGAACTGCTATGTGGCGCCCAGCGTCACGGTGGGCGACCAAACCGCCGAGCTGCGTCCTCTCGGTCGGATTCGCCAGTCGGCCATTGACCGCCATCTACAGGCGCTTGCTCCCGACATCAGCCTGCAGTCCATACAGTCCGCACTGTGCGATCACACGGACCATCCCAACTCGCTCTGCCGTCATCCCCTCTCGCAGCTGGACTTCATGGACCGGAGCGCGACCGTCGCTTCTGTGATCATGGACCTCGACCTGCAGACCATGTGGGTGGCCGAGGGCCAGCCCTGCTGCCACCCATATCGACAGGTCGCGATGGCCGAGGTGTCAGCCGCCTTCGCGGCTTAGCTGCCCTGCGGCACACCGCTCCCGTCAAGACGCAGCAGGAACCCGGGACCGCCCTGGAAAAGAGCGCCGTCAACATTGATGCACAGGCCGTCGGCATACCGGTAGGGCTCAGTCAAATCCTCTACGGAACTGTCGCGCATGCTCAGGATTGGAGTGTGTCCATGCACCAGCCTTTGCGCGCCGAAGGCATGGAGAAAGCCGCGCGCGCGTTCGGCTCCGCCGGGTCGCCGACCATCGAAGTCGTGGCGCTCGGAGAGGTCGATGAGAAGGTGCTGCCAGCGCTTCACGTCGTGGGAGTGGAGGACGTCGGAAACTCCCCGGTTGATGGAACCAACGTCCGTGCCGTAACGCCGGTAGCTCGTCGTATCGGAATGGACCAGTAGCGCCTCTCCAACCAGTGCGATGGCGCGTAGGGAACGCAGCCACGCGATGCGCTCGGAGGTCAGGGCACGGATGTCGGTCTCGCGACCGCCGTTCATGATCCAGTTTTGGACGAAGGCGATTCCGGCGCTGCCCGAGCCCGCGAAGGTCCGTGCCGCGAGTAGAAAACCTTCGTGGTTTCCAAGGAGACAGCGGGCCACTCCTCCAACGGCGGGGGCCTCCTGCTCGAGCCGTATGAACAGCTCGACCACGGCAGCGCCGTCCGGTCCTCGGTCGATCAGGTCTCCAAGACAGTACAGCTGCGCATCGGCGCCGTGCCAGCTGCCGGCCTGGTCGATGAGGCCGGCCCCGGTCAATAGGTCCCGGGTTCGATCGAAGACCCCATGGGGGTCTCCGAGGACGAAGACCGGCCCTTGGGGATGAAGTTCTGGAGTGTTCGTCACCGGTCATCCGCCGCATGCATCAGTTGTCGGACCCGCAGGATGCGCTTCTCCCGCGCGTCCGGGTATGCCGAGTCCTGATGTTGAGTCACGACCGGACACACGTCTTGGCAGATGTCGCAGCCGAACACCCAGTCGCCGATGAGCGGTCTCAGAGATCTGGGGATTGGCCCTCGATGCTCGATGGTGAGATAGGAGATGCAGAGGCCCGCATCGATGGTGTAGTCACCATGCAACGCTCCGGTCGGACAGGCGGCCACACAGGCGCGGCAGCTGCCACAGCCGTCCACGGGAACTGCGGTCGGCTCCAGGGCCAGGTCGGTGACCAGCCCGCCCAGGAAGAGGAAGGAGCCCAAGGACCGGTTCAATAGGTTTGTGTTCTTCCCCTGCCAGCCCAGGCCGGCACGAGTGGCCAGGGCCTTGTCCATTGTTGCCGCCGTGTCGACAAAGGACCGGGAATGGCCGCCGAGCGCCGCCACGTCCGTGGCCACCGTCTGTAGCTTGGCTCCCATGACTTGGTGATAGTCCGGGCCGTTGGCGTATCGGGCGATCCTCCCGCCGCCGGAGCGGTTCTCACCTGCCGGCGGCCCCGCGTAGGAGAGAGCAACGCAAACGACGGACCGAGCGCCCGGCATCAGGGTCTTGGGATCGGTCGCCCGGATCGCCCACTCGTGGGTGATCCAGCGCATGTCCGCATGGCGTCCGCGTTCGATCCAGGCGAGATAGCGGTCGCGCTCAGGCTGCAGTACCTCGGCCGTGCATATCCCTACGGCGTCGAACCCCGCATGGAGCGCGCTGGTGACGATTTGGCCCGTAATTCCGCCGCTCTCCGGCAAATGGGGCCTGGTAGTATGGCGTGTCAAATCGGGCTGGAGGGACTCATGGCCGACCGGTGGCTCGGTTTCAAAATGATGGCTGCCGCCCTGGTCGCCATCCTGATCCTGGGTCGCCTGTTCTTTCACCTCACGGGCATCGTCCTGGTTCTGTTCATACTACTGGCCTTCCTCTGCTTGCTTTTCTACGCCGGCACCCGGGCTCTGCTGCAGAAGTAGGCGGACTTCCGGCCGCGCAACACCTATGCCCGGGCGTACCACGTTCGGAGGAGTGAATCGGATGCCTCAGCGGATTGCCCTCTATCTGCAGGACAAGCACCCCATTCGTGAGGGGATGGAGTACGTGCGCTACGCGGAGAGCCGAGGTTTCGAGGCTGTATGGCAGGCGGAGTCTCGACTGGTTCGGGACGCCATCGTGCCCATGGCTGCCTTCGCCGCTGTGACCGACCGCATCAAGGTGGGGAGCGGCGTCATCAACAATTGGACCCGGAACCCGGCCATCATCGCGGCGACCTTCTCCACCTTGGATGACCTGGCGCCCGGCCGGATCCTTTGTGGGATCGGTGCCTGGTGGGACCCGTTGGCGCGCCAGGTGGGCATCAACAGGCGACACCCACTGCAGGCCATGCGTGAGGTGGTTGAGGTGGTCCGGCGCCTGCTTGCCATGGAGCAGGTGACCTACGAAGGGGAGTTCGTCTCGGTGCACGACATCGAGATCGACATTGTCCACGGTGAGCGGAAGCCCAAGCAGGTGCCCATCTATATCGGTGCCACCGGCGACCGAATGATGGAGCTGACCGGAGAGATTGCCGACGGTGTGGTCCTCAATTATCTGGTCTCGCCGGCCTACAACACCAAGGCGCTGGAGCTGCTCAGGGCAGGCGCAAAGCGGTCCGGTCGCAGTCTGGACGACATCGACCGTCCTCAGCTGGTGGTGTGCTCTTTAGATAAGGACCGCGATCGGGCGCTCGACAACGCCCGGGAATTGGTCACACAGTACCTGGGCCAGCAGCCCCACATCATGAAGGCCAGCGGCGTCTCGGAGGACCTCCTGGAGCGCATCAACTCCGTGCTGACCTGGCCGGCGACAGAAGAGCAGATTCGCGCGGCCATGAAGCTGGTGCCCGACGAGGTGGTCCAGCTCATCACCGCTTCGGGGACACCGGAGGAGTGCCGGTCAAAGGTGCAGGAATACGTCGACAACGGCTGCACCTGTCCGATCCTGTATCCGCTCGGCGACGACGTTCGTGCCATGATCGACGCTTTCAGCTCGGCCTGATGATCGGCATCGTCGGAGGAACGGGACCTGAGGGACGAGGCCTGGCAACGAGATGGGCGATGGCCGGCGAAGCGGTGGCGATCGGATCTCGAGACCTGGGGCGGGCTGAGCAGGCGGCGAGGGACCTCCAGAGTAAGGTGCCCGGCGCTTCAGTCCACGGTGGCATCAATGCTGAGATCGTAGCCGCCTCCGACGTGGTCGTGGTGGCCGTGCCCTACTCGGCCGTGCAGCCCACGCTGCAACCCCTGGGTGAGGCGATGGCCGGGAAGATCGCGGTTTCGGTGGTCGCCGCAGTGGAGTTTGTCGACGGGCGCCCTCGGCTGGTATCAGTCGCCGCCGGTTCGGTCGGCCAGGAGGTGGCGGCCATTCTGCCGGGAAGCAGGGTCGTGAGCGCATTTCATACCCTGAGCGCGGAGAAGCTCGCTGACTGCGATGCCTCGCTCCATGAGGACACCATCGTGTGCAGTGACGACCGAGAGGCCCGCGGCCGCGTGATCGATCTGGCTGAACAGATACAGGGGCTCCGAGCACTCAGCGGCGGGCGACTGGCGAACTCCTACTACCTCGAGCAGTTCGTGGGCATGCTGGCGCTCATGAACCGTATTCACAAGGCACACACGGGCCTGCGCATCGCGGACGTGGAGCCGCGGCCCGCCTAGGATCTTCCGACTATCAGCAGCCAGATGGCGCCGGCGGCCAGAATGCCGGCGACCAGCGCGGCCACAGGAAGGACATGGAGCAGACTGAACATTACACCACTCGCCCTGAGGGTACACGGCCGGTCTGGGTCGATCCCGAGGAGCGGACCCACCCAACGCTATCCGAGGACCTGGAGGTCGAGGTCGCAGTGGTCGGGGCAGGGATCACCGGCATCGGCACCGCTTATCGACTGAAGCGAGCCGGCGTTGACGACCTCGCCGTTCTCGAGCGCCGCAGCGTTTGTTCGGGCGCGTCAGGGCGCAATGCAGGGTTTGTCATGGCGGTTGCTCCAGAGAACTTTCCGCCCACCGACGACGCACTGGAGAGGGTGGCGGCGACACGCATCTGGAAGTTCACGGCTGAAAACCAGAGACTTCTGGAAGAGACCATCGCCGATCTCCGGCTCGACGTCGGGTACCGGAAACTGGGCTCACTCGGTCTGGCCGCCCGGGCCGAGGAGTGGACCTGGATACTCGCTTCGACGGAAGTGGCACGGGAAGCGGGCCTTGGGGTTGAGATCGTCGATCGCCAGGATCTGCCGGGCGAGTACCTCCGACAGACCTACCACGGCGGCGCCTGGTATCCCAAGAACGCCGAGATACATCCAGGGCTCCTCGTGCGAGGCGTCGCCGATCAGTTGAGCCGTGACGGCGTCCCGATCTTTGAACGCTCGCCGGTCACATCTATGGAAACAGACGGAGGCCGATTTCTGCTGCGATGTAACGGCAGGGTCGTGCGTGCGCAGTCGGTCATCCTGGCCACGAACGCGTATACGGCCGAGCTTGCCCCTGGGATTGGCCGCAGTATCACGCCAACACGTGGCCAGGTGTTATGCACGGCCGCGCTCGCACGGCAGGTTGCGCCATGTCCGGTCTATGCGAACGACGGATTTCAATATTGGCGTCAGCTCTCGGATGGGCGCCTGCTGGTGGGCGGCTGGCGTGATCTCGATTTCGAGGGGGAGCGGGGCGTTGATGAGCGGCTGCATGCCGACATTCAAGCTAGGCTCACGAGCGTCGCCGAAGCTCTCGCCGGAGACCCGGTGGAGATCGAATACCGCTGGAGCGGGATCATGGGGTTCACTCCGGACCGGCGGCCCCTAGTGGGGCTCGTGAGCCGGGATCCTGACCTCCTGATCTGCGCTGGATTCAGCGGTCATGGGCTGGCAATGGGCTGGATGGCGGCGTCTCAGGCAGTCGAGATCCTCTTGGGCAATGGCTCGCCTTATCAGGACCTCTTTGACCCGCTCCGCTTCGCCACGCACGGATCGCGGCCCGCGGATCCAGCTGGTGTACCGTCAGGCGCTCGTGTGGCCGGCCCACCTTCCTAAGCGGTGGAACTCTGGCGCGAACTCCCGTTTGGCGTTGGCCGAGCCGAACATCATCTTCGGCTGACCGAGTCACTCTTCGCGGACGTCGCGAGAGCCGGAGCCGACCTATGGTGGCACCGATGCTCGGATCGGGTGATCCTCGTCGGTCCCGGAGTAGCCAAGCAGCTGGAGCGCCATGGTGCGCAGCCGGCTCTGCCGGTTCTGACCAGACACAGCGGTGGAGGGGCGGTGTTGACCGGACCGGGGCTGCTCTGTCTCGACGTTGCCTTGCCGCCCTCATCGCGGCTGGTCAGCCGGGACGTTGTGGAAGATTACCGGTGGCTGGGAGAAGTTTGGGCCGGGACGCTTCAGGCATTGGGCGTTGACGCGCAGGTCCTCTGCCCTTCCGATGCTCGGGCATTGACCAGAACGAGCGAGCTGCCCGAGCGACTGGCGGCACTGGCCTGCTTCGGCGCCTTCTCCCCCTACGAGGTAGCGGTGCAGGGTCGAAAGATCGTGGGATTGTCCCAGGTACGCCGCTCGCACGGCGTACTTCTGGCTTCTGCGGTGCATCTCGATGAGGAGCCGCACGCGCTGGTGGCGGCACTTGGGCTGCCAAAAAGTGATGAGATGCGGCTCGCCAATCACCTGGAGGCCACCGCCATCTCACTTCAGGAGGCGGCTCCAGCTGCTGGGACGGTGGACGCCGTCCAGGCCGCCCTCCGGCGAACCCTGCGGTCCTCTCTCGGCGTTGATCTCAGGCCGAGGCCGTGGCCGGAGGAAACTCCGGCTCAGCCGGAAGCGTTGCGGGCCGCCGTCTCCACCCGGCGAGAGGCCATATAGTCGTCGACTGCCGCTTTAGTGGTAGATAACGCCAGCGTGGCACAGCGAGTCCGGCTCGCCACGACATCGCGGCCCATCTCCTCGACGACGTTCTCGTAGGACATGGCCTTCACATCCTCGAGTGACTTGCCGGCCAGGGTCTCGGTGAGCATGGAGGCCCCCGCCTGGCTGATGGTGCAGCCCTCGCCCTGGAAGGCAGCGTCGAGGATCACACCTTCCGGGTCGAGCTTGAGGTACATGACGATCAGATCGCCACATCCAGGGTTTCCACCGCTGGCCTCGACGTCCGCATCCTCGATCTTGCGCCGATTTCGCGGGTTATCGTGATGATCGAGGATGATCTCGATATAGTCCTGTCGCGAGAGCTCCACGCTACTTCTCGATCGGTGCTCCCACGAGATTGCCCCACTCGGTCCATGAACCGTCGTAGTTCTTGACGTTGGGGTAGCCGAGCAGGTACTTGAGCACGAACCAGGTGTGGGAGGACCGCTCGCCGATCCGACAGTAGGAGATGACCGGCTGCTCGGGCTCGATCTGGTTCCGCTCTCGGTAAATCTGCTCCAGCTCCGAGCGGTTCTTGAACGTGCCGTCCTCGGCGTTCGCGGCCGTTCCCCACGGAATGCTCTTGGCAGTCGGTATATGACCGCCCCGCTGGGCCCCCTCTTGTGGATAGTCGACCATGTGGAGAAGCTCGCCCGAGTACTCCCCAGGGGAACGGACGTCGATCAGTGGCTGATGCTCTTCCAACTGCCGCTCCACGTCACGTCGGAAAGCCCGGATCGCGAGGTCGGGCCCTGAAGCCGTATAGGTCGTGGGCGCATGCTGCGGCACCTCCCGCGACCATTGGCGCCCCTCCTTCTCCCACTTGGTGCGTCCGCCGTCCATCACCCGAACGTCGCGGTGGCCGAACATCTTGAAGAGCCAGAACGTGTAGGTGGCATACCAGTTGTTCTTGTCACCGTAGAGCACAACGGTGGTCTCGTTGGCGATCCCGTGCTGGGACATCAGGCGCTCAAACCCTTCCTTGTCCAGGAAGTCCCGCCGGATGGGGTCCTGCAGATCGGTGTGCCAGTCGAGCTTGATTGCGCCTGGGATATGACCCACGTCATAGAGCAGCACATCTTCGTCTGCCTCGACCAGCCGCACGTTGGCATTGTCGAGGTTCTCACTGACCCACTCGGTCGAGACGAGAACCTCAGGGTGCTCATACTCGCCGAACTTGGGGTCGGCGGCGGGGGCCGTGGCTTCGACCATGGAAGATCCTCCTGACCGTTTGAGCGTCTCTGGAGCGGGCCTCAGAGCCTATTGATGGTAAAGGAAAGGGGCCGCAATTACGCGGCCCCGCGCATTGTTACTTGCGCTAGATGTTTGGGCTGGATACCCAGCTCCTCGTGAATGTTTGGAGCTATTTTTTGTGGCGGCAAGCAAACCTGCCGTCACGGGCCTGCCCCGGCATCGCCGGGGCCTTATCTTCCAGCCCGGTATTCTCCTAAGACGACGAAAGCTTCCATCTCAAAGCCTCCTTTCAAAGGGTGGCTTCACCTGATTATACCCACGCACGGCGCGTGAATTGCCACGTGGCGGATGGTGGGCCAGGTCACGCAATCGTGGGCGGCCAAAGCCAACTCCAGGCTGCTCGAGCGCCGGCTCCAGATGGTTCAAACCGCGGCCCAAACGGCCGTCAAACCTTCCAAGTGAGACAATCTTCGTATGTGCACGTCAGCTGAAGACCAGGTCGTCGATGTTGCGACCCGCATTGATTGGGAGCGACCGCTGGCGCGCAAGGAGCTGCTCAAGTACGCGGGCATGCTCGGTGTGGGTTCCGTGGGGGCCTCGATGCTGTCGGCCTGCGCGCCGCTCGCGCAACTGGCCGGCGCTCCACAGGGCGCGCCGCCGCCGCCGCCACTTGCCAAATACATCGTCATCTTTGTCGTCGATGCCTGCCGCGCCGACTACCTGACCTATACCCACCTGCCCAACATCTCGGCTCTCATGGCGCGAGGCACCACCTACGAGCATGCCTGGGTGGGCATGCTCGAGAGCATCACTCCGGCTTGTCACGCAACCATCGGCACGGGCATGTTCCCGCGCAACGATGGGGGCATCGTGGGGTTCTGGTGGGAGAATCCATCCACTCACCAAGAACTGTACGGGGCAGGCAACATCTTCGTCGATCCTCCTGGCGCCGCAGCCGCCGCCGGCGAGATCGCCAAGGTCATTCGCCGATCAGGGGCTCCAACCCTGGCCGGCCTACTGAAGGATGTCGATCCAACCGCGAAGGTCTACGCCGGGAGCGGGCAGAAGTTCTATGCGGCGGCCGCCGCCGGCGGCCCCGACGCCGACTACCTGACCTATTTCTGGAACCATGGCTCTGTTGCCGGCAAGAACGATCCCTCCTACGGACCCGTGTGCATTCCCGGGTACGAAATCCCTGCCGATATCCTTCGCGACCCACGCTTCCAGCAGCCCGACTGGAAGTTTCAGGTCTTCAGCAAGCCGGGGGTTCAGGACGGCATGGTCGTGGAGCTGGCCTCGGCGGTCATCAAGCGAGAACGGCCTCGAGTGGTCATTCTCAACCTGCCCGAGATGGATTATCCCGTCGCTCATCTCGACGGCGGGCCAGCCTCGCCGGCCAAGGTCAAGGTCATCATGGAGAATGCCGACCGGCGGCTTGGCGAGCTGGTGGCGCTCTATCGAGAGCTGGGCATCCTCGACCAGACCGTGTTCGCGTTTCTCGGGGATCACGGCGTGGTTCCCATGCAGCAGATGGTTGACCGGGAGCCAATTGCCGTGGCGGTTGCCAATGCCGGGACCAGCATCGTGTCATGGGAGTACGACACCGGTGAATTCGTCTGGCTCGAGGACTCGACCAAGGCGCTCAAGACGGCGACCTTCATCGACGACTCCAAGATGCCGGGCGTCGCCGCGGTGTACTTCCTGGGTTCAACCGGCAGTGGGCCGACCTACCTCCCCAGCCCGGCGACTGCATCGAGCCTCCATCCAACCATGGATCTCGTCTATCGCTATCTCCTAAGCACCATGGCCGGTCCGGCAGGGCCGCATGTCGTGGTTCTCTATCCGGAGCGCACGGGGACCCAGGGGGCGGGGGGTGCCCAGAATTGGATCGGGGATCACGGGGGCGCGTCCTGGGGTGTGCAGGCGGTGCCGATGATCCTGGCAGGGCCAGGGATCCGGAATGGCTACCGGTCCTCGTTCCCGGCGAGGCTCGTCGACCTGACGCCGACACTCGTGCGGTTGCTGGGTCTCGGATATCCCAATCTTGACGGGGTGGTGCTGGCGGACGCTTTCAGGTCGAGCCAGCCTGCCGAGCGCACCGCTCAGAACCTGCTGGGGCGTCAGCTCGTACCGCTCACCACCGCGCTGCGGCGACAGTCGGCTTTGGAAGCGCGAGAGCTGGAACGACGGAAGCCATTCAAACAGTCGCAGAGCCACTCGAAGAACAAGCACATCTCAGGCATTCCGAACTACTGAGCAGACAGCAGATGGTGTTGGTGGGTGGGCGGCCGGCCGGTCATTCTTCCCGTACCGCTCAGGCTGCTTCGAGCAGATCTTCGAACTCGACCTCAGGAACAGGGGAGTTCTCCATCATCGGCTGGACCCCAGAAACTCCGGCTGCCTTTCTGAGCGCCCGGTGTTGAAGCACCTTGGCGTTGGACACGGTGATGTCGAGCGCTTGGGCGGTCTCTTGAAGAGAGGCTCCCTGCAGAAACCGCAGCTCCAGCACCTGGCGGTAACGCCCCGGGAGGCTCGACAGAATGTGATGGCTTCGCTCCTCGGCCGATTGGTTCTCGGGCGGCCGGCCCTCAACGGCCGGGATCGTCGCCACCAGGACTTCGGATAGCGAAACCGCGGGCGAGGCGCGGTAGGTCCGCCGCCAGTGGTCCCCCATCACGTTCCGAGCGATCTGAAAGAGCCAGCTCCGGGCCTCGGCTTCCGACCGTTCCGGGTCGTACCAGCGCAGGGCCTGCAAGAAGGTCTGTGAGGTCATATCCTCGGCATCCGCCGGCTGAGCGACACGCGCGTGAATGAAGCGATAGATGGGCCCATGCATGCGTTCGTAGAGGTCTTCGATCCGCAACCGGGCGCTCTGGCAATTGGCAGTCATCAATCTCTCCCTGGATGGTCTGGCCGCAAAGGACGACCTACAGGGAGAGCGTACCCGGCTAGGCCTGAAATCCGCCTAGGAGAGCGGCCGCTTGACCTGAGAAAGGCCTGAGAATCCTGGAGTATGGGGGTCAACCAGACGTCGGGGAGAACGATGCCGCCACTGGGACGAGCCGAGTCCCGGCGTGCCCAGATTCGCACATGACAAGCGGGGTGCGTCACCTCCTCGTGTCCCACCTCTGTTTGAGACGGACTGCCTAAGTGATCTGACCGGCAGCGCCGAAGGGAACCGGCTAGGCGCCTTGTCCTGCAGCGTCGGAGGCTAGGTAATATCCAACTCCGGGCTCGCTGAGGATGTATCGCGGCGCCGAGGGATCCGGCTCGATCTTGTTGCGCAGGTAGCGCACGTAGGTCCACAGGTAATCGGTCTCATCGCGGTACTCGGGGCCCCACACCTTGGTGAGCAGCTCCTGGTGCAGGAGGACTCTGTCGCGATTTGTGGCCAGCTCAAGGAGCAGCCGGTACTCGGTGGGGGTGAGATGGATCGGGCTCCCGTTCACCTCGACCCGTCGGCGGCCGGGAAATACCGTCAAACCGCCCACACTGATGGTGGCGCTTTGCGGCACGTGACCCAGTTCGTTGCGGCGAAGCACCGCGCGTACCCGCGCCAGCAGCTCCCGAGGACCGAACGGCTTCGTTACATAGTCGTCCGCCCCAAGCTCCAAACCCTTGACCTTATCCGGCTCCTCCCCCTTGGCAGTGAGCATGATAACGGGCACACTCGAAAACTCTCGCAGGCGAGAAAGCGCCTCGAACCCGTCCATCCCCGGCATCATGACGTCCAGAATCACGATGTCCGGGCTCTGCATCTCCGCCCATTCCAGAGCGTCCTGCGGCCGCTGTTCCGTTTGAACCCGGCAACCGATGCGCTCGAGGTTGAGCCGGATAAGGCGCAGCATGCGCGGGTCGTCGTCGATCACGAGCACGGTCGGCTTGGGACCGGTAGCGGTCATACCGGCTGTCCGGCCATTGTCTCGTGGTGAGTGAGGATGGATGCTCCCTGGGGCAGACGGAAGGTCACGGTGAGGCCGCTCCCATTGCTCTCGGCCCAAATCCTACCGCCATGGGCTTCTACGACGCCGCGACAGATGGCCAGGCCCAACCCCGTGCCCTGGGTCTCCCGAGCGAGCGAGTTGTCCACGCGGAAGAACCGTTCGAAGATGCGATCGAGATCGTCTGGGGTGACACCCGTCCCATCATCGGAGACCGATATCTCCACCTCACGAGTTTCTGGCATGGCCCGACCGGAGACGAGGATGACGGTACCGGGCGGAGAGTACTTGGCGGCATTCTCGAGCAGGTTGATGAGCACCTGAGCGAGGCGATTCTGATCGGCCTCGATGGTCGGGAAGCCGGGAGGAAACTCGAGCCGGTAGATGTGTGGCGCCAGGTCGGCATGGCTGGACAGCCGCTCGATAACATCCGCCGCGACTTTGGGGATGAGGACAGGTTCCTTGTTCAGCGTGAGCATGCCGCTGCCCAGACGGGAAAGATCGAGCAGGTTCTCGATGAGCGAGGACAACCGGTCGCTCTCCTCGTCGATCACTTGGATGAAGTCTCGTCGCGTGCCATGATCCCAGTCGTCATCCAGGAGCAGCGTGGCGGCATACCCTTTGATGGACGAGAGCGGCCGCCGTAGCTCATGTGAGACGACGCTAATGAATTCGTCTTTCAGACGGTCTACCTCGCGAAGAGCGGCTACCTCGGCCGCCTGATCGAGCAGCTCGGCATTATCGACGGCGGCCGCCAGCTGCATGCTCAGCTCGGACAGTGCCGCCGTCTCGTCCGCACCGAGCTCACTCGACCTAGCGTCACGGATACCGATGAGTCCGATGGGCTGGTCGCGAAGATGGATGGGCCAAGCCAGCCATGGATGCATCTGGCGGCAGGCGCATTCCTCGGTGGGCAGCGACACGAGGCATCCCTCCACCTTGGTCATATGTACGGGTTGTCCGGCGAGACTGGATGCATCCCGAACTCGTTGGATGAGGCACGATGCCGCGGCACCGGCTCCGCCGACGCCGATGCCGGCCGCGGTCAAATCTCCGCGATGGGGCTGGATCGCGATGATGATGGGCCGGCGGTCCGTGAGCTTGGCGAGACCGTTCAGGGCGGCGTCACAGATGGTATCGAGGGCTTCGTTTGAGGAGACGAGGCGGGTCAGCTCGTTGATGGTGGCCAGCCGGGCGGCCTTGGATTCGTTTTCCCGAGCTTGGAGTGTCAGCCGGCGAGACGCGCCCCGAACCAGCCCAAAGAGAGATAGATAGAGCACCAGGAAGCCTCCGCCGACGCCGAGAATCACGAACCGACGAATGGAATCGATCCGCGGCTGAAGGCCCTTCATATCGTGATAGATCTCATATGCCCCTATGACACTGCCCGGCTTGACTCCCCGAATGGGCACATAGGTCTGAAGGAGTGGGCTCCCGAAGCGGCGGTCGTCGACGTTCTCGCGATCACTGAGATCGGAGAGGGTGGATGACGTTCGCCCATGAAGCGCATCGCGCAGGCCCGCGTCGATGCCGAAGTTGCGGCCCACGATTCGAGGGTCATCGGAAAAGAAAACGGTGCCCCGCCGATTCCAGATCTTGATGCGAACAATGTGCCCCTGGCCGGCGCCCTGAGAGCGTTTGATGTCGAGCACGAGTCGCCGCAACTCGCGATATTCGCTGGCCCGTACCGGATGCTCCATCTGTCCGGCGGTCAAATGGCTCCACAGCAGGGCGTCTACGAGAGCGCCTCCCTCCTGACCCTGCTGGGTAAGGGCGTCACCGATCAGACGCTGCTGCAGCATCCAACCGAAGAGAAGGGCAATCGCCGCCATGACCACGAAGCTCAGCACGGAAAAGCGCAGCAGCAGGTTTTGGCGGAGGGCGCGCCTGGTTGGGGATGGATGCGGAGGACCGGAGCCGGGTCTCATACACGCAATAGTACGCGCGTGAGTTGCGCCGTGGGTGGCCGTCTCACTGATAAACTCGGTTGTCTGGCCGCCCGGCATGCCGTTTGTGTCCCGCTCGGTCCCGAGAGCGGTCTGCACCTGCCGAGGTCTGGCACCCTGTGCTTCACACCATCTTTTCCACGTTCTCTCGCTTCGGCGTGTCCAGCGCCGTCGATATCATCATCGTCGGGCTGATCTTCTACGGGCTGCTGATGGTCGTTCGAGGCACCCGGGCAGACCAGATCCTGCGGGGACTGATCGTCGTCTTTATCGTTCTGGCCGTGGCCACCTCGATCTTCCATCTCACCATGGTCGAGTGGCTGCTCCGGAACAGCCCTTTCGTGCTGCTGGTCGGCGTGCCCATCATCTTCGCCCCCGAGCTGCGTCGCGCTTTGGAACAGGTGGGCCGTTCGAGCGCCCGGCTGAATCATCCCTGGTCGGCCTTCGCCACGCAACCACTCCGGACCACGGCCATCGACGAAGTTGTCTCCGCGGCTTCGCGCCTGTCGGATCAGCGATACGGGGCCCTCATTACCTTGGAGGGTGTTACCGGACTGCAGGAGTACGTTCGCAGCGGGGTGCGCATCGATGGGGAAGTGACGGCAGATCTCATGGTCAGCATCTTTCTTCCCAGCACGCCGCTCCACGACGGGGCCGTGATCATTCGCGGGGATCGGGTGATCGCGGCCGGGTGCGTCCTTCCGCTGAGCGACAACGTGCGAGACTCGGCTCTGGGAACGCGGCATAGAGCCGCCATCGGAATCACTGAGCTAACCGATGCGACCTGTATCGCGGTCTCGGAGGAAACGGGCGCAATCTCCATAGCTCGCGGAGGCCAGCTCTCACATGTCTCCCCGGAGCGGCTGCACACCTACCTGACGGCCTTCTATCGCCGGCATGCGCCGGAGCCGGCCGTTGCCGTGGGCACATAGTGCGGAGAGCAACATTCCCGGATATCTGGCGTGGCCCACATGGCCGTGCGGTGTTACCCCGGTCGCGCGTGTTTGGGGAGAGCGGTCCCAGCACGCGTCAGCGGTTGGCAAAGCTGCTCACTCCCGAGTCCCTGTTTCGACTTGTTCTCGCCTTTGCGCTGGCCACTGCCCTTTGGCTGTACGTGAACGCCCGCAACACTCCCGCGGCCTCCATGCCATATGGCCAACCAATTTCCATCTCTGCGGAAAATGTTCCGCCGGGGCTCACGGTGAGCAACGTCCTGCCCTCCGTCCATCTGATGATCCGCCCGTTGGCGGCAGGTCTCACAGTACCGCCGTCCAGCTTCCCCGCCATCGTGGATCTCACCGGCCTGGGAGCCGGCATACACCGCCATGTCCCGGTACAGGTTGGATCGGACCAAGCGGTCCCGGTGGTCAATTACCGCCCCCGCTACGTCGTGGTGGATCTACAGCACGTGGTCAGCCGGCCGGTTCCCGTCACCATCCATGTCCTCGAGGCGCCACCGTATGGGTATGCGCTCAAGTCAGGCAGTCCCAGCGCAAGCCCATCGACTGTGAAGGTGACCGGACCAACCTCATTCGTGAAGCAGGTGACCCGTGCGGTCGTCTTCGTCTCCCTGAGCGCCGCGCGCTCGAGCCTCAACTCGAACTTTCCCGTGACGCTGCAGAATGCTCAGGGAAACGCTCTGCCCACGAGTGCCACCGTCTCGCCGGCCAGAGTCCGCGTTCATGCAGGGATCAAGCAGCTCGCCTCTTACAAGACGCTGCCCATCCTGGCGCCCATTCGGGGTCAGCCGGCCGCCGGGTTCGGAGTGACCTCGATCCAGGTGAGCCCCTCCGGCATCACGGCATACGGCAGCCCTCACGTGCTCAATCGCCTGCGCTACTTGCGCACGGCGGCTGTGAATGTGTCCGGCATGCGTACGGGTATGCGCCGATTTCGGGTGCACCTGCGCGTGCCAAAACGCGTCTTCTCGCCAACTCGCCACGTTGGGGTGACCATCGTCGTGGGTCCGGTTAGCGGAGCCGCCTCTACCCGTGCGGCAGTGGTTCCAATCGGATTGGCCAAGGGAGACGCGGTCACGCTCTCACCAGGCGCCGTGTTGGTGACGATCGTCGGGCCATCCCCCTCTCTTGGGGCACTGGGCTCGCGTGTTCGCGCCCAAGTGAACGTCGCGGGTTTGGGGACAGGGAGTTACCGTTTGGCCATACGGCTGATCCACCCGTCGAGCGTGCGCATCGATTCCGTTCGTCCTGCAGTGGTGACCGTCACCATACGTCCCACTAAGCACTAGAGCCGATGGCGCGTGTGGGCGCTAGCCGTCGCAAGACGCCATTCTGGCGGCCGGCGGGTGGCTCCGAACGGCACGTTCATCCCTCGGATCTGCTGGGGTCCATCATCCTTGGTCTCAACGACGGCATCGTGACAACGTTGGTCTTCGTCCTGTCGGTCGATCAAGCCAGCGGAAATGCCCATCATACCGTGGTCGTAGCGGGCCTTGCCGAGATGCTGGCCGGCGGTGTGTCTATGTTCCTGGGGGGCTATACGGCGGCGCGCGCCATGCACGAGGCCTATCACTATCAGGTGGAGGTTGAGCGTCAGGAGATCCGGCAGGAGCCCGAGGAAGAACGCGCCGAGGTGACTGAAATGTACCGAGCCAAGGGGTTTGGAGGTCCGCTGCTCGACGCGATCGTCCATCACGTGACGAGCGATCCGGATCGATGGCTGCGTGTTATGGCGCGAGATGAGCTGGGTGCTCCGCCGGAGGAAGGGAGCAAATCGTGGCAGGCAGGGCTGGCCGTCGGCCTCTCATTTATGGCCGGCGCCCTCGTCCCCCTCCTGCCCTTCCTGGCCCACATTTCGCCCGTGGGTCTGGTCTCGATTGTCTGCTCGGTCGTGGCGCTGACCATCACCGGGGCAGCCCGCTCTCGTTACAGCCGCAAGGAGTGGTGGACGAGCGCCGGGGAGATGGTGGGCATCGGTCTGGCCGGCGCAGGGGCAGGTCTGCTGATTGGTTATCTCCTGTCCCTAGCGGGCCAGTGATCGTGGGCAAGGGCCGCCAGCTCACACTGCCGTGAGCCGGATTCCTCAGGCATGCGCCGCCAACGGCATGGTCGCTTCGGCTCACTATCTGGCCTCGCAAGCCGGGGTATGGATGCTGCGCCAGGGCGGCAATGCCGTCGACGCCGCTGTCTGCGCCGCGGCCACCATCGCGGTCGTCGCGCCGCACTTGAACGGTGTTGGGGGCGATCTGTTCGCACTCGTGTGGTCCGATGGGGCCCAGGCGCCTGTCGGCCTGAACGCCAGCGGCAGGTCCGGCAGTCTGGCCGGAATCTCCCGACTGCGCAGCCAGGGCCACGAGGTCATGCCCGCCCGCGGACCTCTGGCGGTTTCTGTCCCCGGAGCAGTGTCGGGCTGGGCGGCCCTTTTGGAACGCTTCGGCCGGACGCGCCTGTTCGACGCCTTGCAGCCCGCCATCGAATACGCCGAGAACGGTGTTCCGGTCACTCAGAGGCTGGCCGGGGCGATTGCTGGCAACCGTGAGCTGATCTGCACGGATGCGGGCATGACTGCGGTCTTCACCCGAAACGGCCGGCCGCTCGCGGAGCGGGACAGCTTCCGCAATCCGGACCTTGCCGCGTCCCTCGCCGAAATCGCGAAAAGTGACGGCGAGGCGATGTACCGAGGGGGATTGGCACAACGGCTGGTGGACGGCCTTCGGTCAGCCGGAGGGCTGCTCAAGCCCGAGGATCTTGCCGGTCACTCGGTGGAATGGGTCGAGCCAATCTCGACGACGTTTCAACGTCGCACCGTTTATGAGCTGCCCCCGAATACTCAGGGCGTTTGCGCTCTGGAGTTGCTGAACCTCGTAGAGACGAGCGATCCTTCGTCCATCGGGCACAACACCGCTGGCTACATCGACGGACTGGCGAAGGCAATGCGGCTGGCGTACGAGGACCGCGATCGTTACGTCACAGATCCGACCTTTGCCGACATTCCGACGGCCATGCTCGGCTCGAAGGACTATGCGCAGCGGCGGTGGCGGGAAGAGCCGGCCCCGGTTTCAACCCGTGACGGTGACACGGTTTATCTCTGCGTCGTGGACGACCGGCATGGGGCCGTGTCCTTGATTCAGAGCAACTACATGGGATTCGGTAGCTTTGTCATGCCCGCAGGCACGGGAATACACCTGCATAACCGAGGCAGCTACTTCTCCCTCGATCCTGATCACGTCAACCGCCTGGAACCCGGCAAGCGGCCCATGCACACGCTCATTCCGGCCATGACGGCGCTGGAGGGGCAACCCGAGATCGTGTTCGGGTCCATGGGCGGAGACGCGCAACCCCAGTTTCAGCTGCAGGTGCTGCAGAACCATCTGCGCTTCGGGATGTCACTGCAGGAGGCGGTTGAGGCAGCTCGGTTCGTTTTCGTGGGCGAGAAGAACGGGCCGCCGAGGATTGTCTTGGAGGCCGAGCGGTTCCCGCGTGAGACCGCGGAGCAACTCACTCTCCGCGGATACGACGTTGACTCCGTCGAGGCCTGGAGCGGCCTGATGGGCCACGCCCAGGCTATTCGCATTGTGCCGGAGTCGTCTCTGTTGGAGGGAGCAGCAGATCCTCGCGGTGACAGTGCCGCGCTCGGGTTCTGAGTCGCAGCACCCTGCTGACGTCGACCTGACCTGCTCTAGGAGGCAAGCGCCGCCGGCTGGTCCTCCGCCATGAGGATCTGACTCAGGAACTGGCCGGTGTAGGAGTCACCCACTCGCGCAACTTGCTCGGGAGTCCCCTGAGCCACGATCTCTCCACCATGATTACCACCCTCGGGGCCGAGATCGATGATCCAGTCTGCCGACTTTATGACGTCGAGGTTGTGCTCGATAACGATGACGGTGTTGCCGCCGTCGGTGAGTCGTTGGAGGACCTGCAGCAGGCGCTCCACATCGGCAAAGTGGAGGCCGGTGGTCGGCTCGTCCAGGATATACAGCGTCTGACCGGTTGCGCGGCGGCTCAGCTCGGTCGCCAGCTTCACGCGTTGGGCCTCACCCCCGGATAGTGTCGTGGCGGGCTGCCCCAGACGGATGTATCCGAGTCCCACTTCGGAAAGGGTGCGCAGCTTTCCGGCGATAACGGGGATCCGCTCAAAGAAGGCGAGGCCCTCGTCGACAGTCATCTCCAGAACGTCACCGATGTTCTGACCCTTGTACAAGATCTCCAAGGCCTCGCGGTTATAGCGCTTGCCTTTGCACACCTCACAGGGAACGTACACGTCCGGCAAGAAATGCATCTCGATTTGGACGATCCCCTCGCCGCGACAGGCCTCGCAGCGGCCGCCCTTGACGTTGAACGAGAACCGACCCGCCTTGTAGCCGCGGATCTTGGATTCCGGCACCTTGGCGAAGAGCTCGCGAATGGGCGTGAAGGCTCCGGTGTACGTGGCCGGATTAGATCGAGGAGTACGACCGATGGGCGACTGATCGATGTCGATGACCTTATCGATTGCGTCCAGTCCCTCCAGGGCCAGGTGAGCACCGGCACGGTCACGACGGCGCATGATCTTTTGCGATGCGGACTTGTAGAGTACCTCATTGACCAAGGTGCTCTTGCCTGACCCCGACACGCCGGTGACGCAAATGAACGTCCCCAGGGGGAATTGGACGTCGATGTTCTTCAGATTGTTCTCGCTGGCTCCGCGCAGGAGGAGCTTCTGGCGACCCGGTCGCCGTCGACGCTTCGGCGTCTCAATCTGCCGTGCCCGAGACAGGAACTGACCGGTGATGGATTCGGGCTCCGCCAGGACATCTCCTAGCTCCCCGGCGACGATCACCTTGCCTCCGTGCTCGCCGGCCCCCGGACCGATGTCGACCACGTAATCGGCGGAGCGAATCGTCTCCTCGTCGTGTTCCACGACGATCAAGGTATTACCAAGCTCCCGCAGGTTGATCAGGGTACGAATCAGCCGGGCGTTGTCGCGCTGATGCAGTCCGATGCTGGGCTCGTCAAGGATATAGAGCACGCCCATGAGGCCCGAGCCAATCTGTGTGGCCAGCCTGATTCGTTGCGCTTCCCCGCCGGCCAGAGTCGACGCCGACCGGTCAAGGGTCAGGTAATCGAGCCCCACGTCCACCAGGAATCGAAGGCGGGCGCGAATCTCCTTCACGACTTGACGGCTGATGATCATGTCGCGTGCGGAGATGACGGGCTCGCCGGCCTCACCGGCCAGGGTGGCGAACCAACTTTCCGACTCGTTAACGGGTAGCCGGGCGATATCGACGATGGATCGCCCGGCGACCGTCACTCCCAGCGACTCGGGCTTTAGACGGGCGCCCTTGCAGGTGGGACACGGCCGCGAGGTCATATACTGCTCGATCTCGCTGCGCATCCAGTCGCTGTTGGTCTCCCGGTAGCGACGCATCAGGTTGGGGATCACCCCTTCGAAGTGGATGTGCATGCGGTGGCGATGGCGCGAGCCGTCTCGACTCTTCAGCTCCATCACCTCGTCTCCAGCCCCGTTCAGGACCATGTTGAGCTGTGCAGGAGTGAGGTCCTCGACCGGAGTGGTCATGCTGAAGCCGGCGTGGTCGGCAACCGATTGAAGCAGGCGGAAATAGTAGGGGCTGCTGGTTCCCGATCGCGCCCATGGCTGTACGGCCCCTTCGCCGAGAGACAGATGCCGGTTCGGAATCACGAGGTCCGGGTCCAGCTCCAGACGAGTCCCTAGCCCTGTGCAGTCGGGACACGCCCCGTGCGGGTTGTTGAAGGAAAAGCTGCGCGGCTCGATCTCTTCCAGTGAGATGCCGCAGTCTGGACAGGCGAAATGCTCCGAGAACAGGCGAGCCGGACTGTTGGCATCCATCTCTTGCACCATGACCGCTCCGTTCCCGAGCTTGAGCGCCGTCTCCAGCGAGTCTGCGAGACGGGACCGATCGGCGTGCCGCGATTCGCTCGGAGCATCTGCGCCGGGAATGACGAGGCGGTCCACCACGACCTCGATGTCGTGCTTGACGTATTTCTCCATAGGTATGTCCTCGGAGAGGTCGTGGACCACGCCGTCGACCCGCACCCGGACATAGCCCGCCTTGCGGGCGTCCTCGAAGACCTGGCGATACTCGCCCTTGCGGCCTCGAACGACGGGCGCCAAGATCATGATTCGCCTACCGGCGGGGAGAGACTCGACCTCGTCCACGATCTGCTGGACGGTCTGGCGGGAGATGGGCTTGCCGCACTGGGGGCAATGGGGCATGCCGATGCGCGCGTAGAGCAGGCGCATGTAGTCATAGATCTCCGTTACCGTGCCGACGGTAGATCGGGGATTGTGGGAGGCGCTCTTCTGATCGATGGAGATGGCGGGCGAGAGGCCGGTGATCGACTCCACGTCCGGCTTGTCCATCTGACCCAGGAACTGCCGCGCATACGCCGACAGCGACTCCACGTACCGGCGCTGACCCTCGGCAAAGATGGTGTCGAACGCAAGAGACGATTTGCCCGAGCCGGAGATCCCGGTGAACACTACCAGGGCATTCCGTGGGATGGTCAGGTCGACGTTCTTGAGATTGTGCTCCTTGGCGCCCCGGATGACGATGTGTTCGCGGTTCATAGCTCGTAAAACTGGTAGCGGGAACTCGCGGTCGCCGCGCGAAGTGAGACCGCTCCCGTCATCCTCCCATCCTTCCGCTGACTTGCGAATTGTAACATCTGTTCGAATTTAATTTGGCCTATTCGGCCGCGTTGTAAGCCGTGATCTGACTCACATTCCTCTGGTTTTGGTACGCCTCTGGAGGCGTACATCGTGGCGCATCTTGATCCGAATCCGGCTCCCGGCACCCGGTACCGCAACGCCGTGTGGGCCTCCGCAGAAGGTGCGTCTGGCGGGTCCAGTGAGATGCTGCCGGGGCGGTGCAGTCCGATTCCTGGGCGCAATCGCTGACCCGGCGGCATGCCCGCACGGTCCTGTTCCACAGATCCGTTGTGCGCGGGCGCACCCTGGTTTTCCGGGCCCCGTCCGTATACTAGTTGAGTCGATGGCCTCTCCGGAGGGTGGCCGTCGGGCTGTCCAAGGCGGTGGTGATGATCGTCAGGGAAGTCATATGCCCTCGGTGCCGCGAGCAGGTCGCGCCGGGAGCGCCCTGGTGTGCCCATTGTGGCTGGGACATGGTGCTCCACAACCAGCTCGAGATCCAGAAGCGCCTGGAGGGCGAATCTGAGCCGCTGCTCAGCGTTTCGTTGGATGCGCTCCTGGTCGGAGGCATACTGGCCTCCGTTTTCGCGGTTGGCGAGGTGGTGCTCTTCGCCGCCTCGTGGAAGGTTGGACTGGGCGTGTGGATCGCGGTGCTGGTGATCGCCTTCTTCGCCCTCTCCGAGCAGATCGCTCCCGGCCCGGCAGCCACGCGGGCTCGGGGATATGAGCCGCTTCCCTCTCGCTATGCGACCGTGCTCTACCGGCAGCACAATTGGGCGCCGTCGTCGCCGGTCCGGGGCCTCCTGATCTTGGTCCCCCTCTTCATTGCCATTGCCGGGATTGCCATCTTGGAGCGCCAGATTCCGGTCTAGACCCCTGTTGAGTGAGTGACCGGCCCGATGCGGCCTGCTCTTCCCTGTGTCTTCGGCCAGATGGCCCCACATCATGTCTGTGCGATCCGACGAGAGAAGTCGAGCGACGAGGGCGCGGGAAGCTGCGCCGCCGGAGGGGCAGTGAGAATCCCAGCCGTCGACCTATGCCGGCCGCCTAGTAGTACGCCTCGGGAGGGTGACGGAGAGATCGCCACTGCTCCATATCGTGGCCAAAGATGAGGAGACCCCCGGTCTCGCGCGCGAGCGCGAGCAGCCTGTCGCCAGACCTCTTGGCCTGATCGGGGTCCTGGGCCACGCTGTAAACCCCGGCCGTGACGTTCGCCCGAGAGTAGATGGCATCGATGCTCAGGATCACGGTGCCGGTTCCCGGCAGCGTCACCACCACTGAAAGGTGTCCCGGACAGTGGCCCGGTGTGACCAGCAGCGTGACTTCGGGCGTCAGCTGAAAGTCGGAATCGATGATGCGGTACCTGGGTGTCCCCGCGCTGGAATCTGTTCTCGGCAGTTGCCGGCCGATCGACTCGGTGTAAACGTCCCGGTGGACCACCGGCTCGGCGTTCGGAAAGAGAGCCACGTTGCCGGCATGGTCGAAGTGGGTGTGTGTGACGACGACTACGTCAATGTCCTGGGGCGACAAGCCGCAGGCATCCAGCTGAACCTCGGGATCGTCTTCAGGAACCAGCTCGAGCTGCATCTCCTGCCGGACGGGCGCGTCGGGAGGCTGGTCGAACCACGGCTCGGCGATGTGACGGCGATCTGGGCCTGAGTCGATCAGGACTCGACGCCCCTCGCTCCCGGTGATCAGGAAACCCGGAAAGGGGATCGAGCCCCACGTGCCGTCCAGGTGCCCGGGGACCATGTTGCCCAGGTCCCATCGCATCCGTCCAAAGTTGAGCAGGTGTAGAGATGGCCGAGTCGTGGTCATAGGTTAAGGAGCCGGAGCACAGCCAGCCCGGCGGCGACTCCCACGAGGTCCGGTACCACCTGGAGCTCGCCAAGCTGCGGAGTCTGAATGTTGAGGCCGTCGACGATTGCCTCAGCCACCGAGAATCCCGCCAAAATCACCACCCAATACAGTGGCACGCGTCGGAGGGAGTGGGCTCTCAGAATCTGGTAACCGAGCGCTGCCAGGAGGGAGACCAAAAAGGCGATGAAGAGCCATGGAGGCACTCGTGCGCTAACGCCTGGGTCCAGACTTGCCGCGTCGCTTCCAGGTCGCGGAGCGGGCTCGCGGAGGAAGGCTCCGCAGGCGCGGCCGCCTGTCTAGATCCCCCTGGCCCTGGGCCGTTTGCACTCACCATCATACAGGGAGCGCGCCGCGAGTCTTACGCCGCCTGGCTGCGCAGAAAGGCCGGATACTCGCTCTGCGGGAGGTCGGACACGAGCTTCCCACGGTCGAGCACCAGAACCCGACGACCCAATGCATCGACAATGTGCGAGTCGTGGGTGGCGATGACGACCGTGATGCCACAGCTGTTGATGACGGACAGCAACCGAATGATGCGTTCAGTCGCCGAGGGGCTCAGATTACCGGTGGGCTCGTCGGCCAGGATCACGCGGGGTCGGTTCACCAGGGCCCGCGCGATGGCCACCTGCTGGCGCTGCCCTCCCGAGAGATCGGTTGGGAAGCGATCGGCCAGATCCTCCAGGCCCGTGAGGAACAGTACGGAATCAGTGCGCTCCCGTGTCTCAGCCTGGTTCAGCCCGGAGGTTTGGAGCGGGAGGGTGACGTTCTCACGCACCGTTCGCGTCGCCAGAAGCCGGACGTCCTGAAACACCGCGCCCACCAAACGACGGTGGCGGGCGAGCGCTCCCGCGCGCAGTGAGGAGATGTCACGACCTTGGAACAGGATTCGGCCCGAGCTGATCGACTCCTCTCGAATCAGGAGCTTGAAGAAGGTCGTCTTGCCTGCCCCGTTCGGACCGACGAGGAACACGAAGTCGCCCTGAGGAATGGCGAGGCTCAGGTCGGACAGGGCTTGTACTCCGCCCGGGTAAACCTTGCCGAGCTTGCGAGTGACGATCATCCGGCGCTAAATGCCTGCAAACCGGCGGATCGAGATGTATGAGCCGGCGGCGCCCACAAAAGCGCCTGTTCCCACCACGGTGGCGGCGACGCGAGTGACGAAGCTCGGTGTGGTGTTTATGGGAAGCAGGGCAAGGGCGGCATTGCCGCTTCCGACCAAGATGTGGTTCATCAAGGGGAAGTACAGCCCCACGGCTGCGACGCACGCAAGACCTGCCCCCACGAGGCCGAGAAGGATCCCTTCGAGGATCAACGGATTGCGCACGAATCGGTGGCTCGCGCCGATGAGACGCATCACCTCGATCTCGTCGCGGCGTGCCTCCACCGTGAGGTGCGTGGTGTTTACCACGATCACCAGCGCCAGAAATGCCAAGCCGACAACGAGAGCCAGGCCGGCAATGCGTACGAAGTCCGTAATCTGGATGAGCTTGGAGGTCAGATTGGGATTGAAGATGACGTGACTCACGCGAGGATCGGCCGCCAGCCAGTGCGCGATTCGGCTATACACGTGGGCGTCCCTGGTCTTCACCTGGATGCTGGCGGGTAGCGGGTTGCCCTGAAGAGCAGCCAGCATCGTGGAGTCGCCCGCGAATGTCTTCCGGAATTGGGCGAGTGCATCCCCTTTGGTTACGTAAGACACGTGAGTATGCGGCCATTTGGTCTGCAGGGTTTGTTCGAGGCCCTGTGCCCCGGGCGTCCCCACCCAACCCTTTAGATCGGCGATTACATTGGCCTTTGCCTCGAGGCCCGATGCGGCGGTATCGAGGCCGCTTGCCAGGACCAAAAAGATGGTGAGCGCGCTCAGCATGAAGGTGAGGGTTGCCACCGCGACGATCGTCGCACCGCGGTGCCGGGTCAGCCCCAGAGATGCGCTTCGCAGGGTACCAAGAAAGGGCACAGTTCTCCTCCTGTCGAATCGCAACCATGGTGACGGTTGAACGGCCGGTGAGCCATGGCCAGTTAAGGCCATGTGCCCCTTTCCCCTTGACATAGCTCCCATTCCCGGGATATGGTGTATGCTGAGGTAGAACAGGTGACCTAAAGACCCGCGAGGAGGCCGGTGTGAACAGACAAATCTCGTCGTACGAGCGCAGGCTGAGCGAGACTGGGACCACACTCCGGGACATGGAAGACGCAGGCGAGACCGGGCGGCCGTATCAACGGCTTCTGCGTCAGTGGCTTGAGCTACTCGCCGCGTACGAGTACGAGGTGGACGTCCAGAAGGAGGGAGCGTCTCTGGCGGCGTTAGCCGCCGGCGTCTGATTCGGCAGGCGCCACGATCGCGCGCAGGCCTTCCACGCGAAGGATCCTCACCGTGTCCCCATTTCCCACGGCAGCTCCGATGGTCCGAGCCCTCCAGATCTCGCTTCCATAGCGGATCTCACCGTCACGGTCGATGCGGCTGATTGCCGGCACCAGCGCGCCGATCATACCCTCCCGCCCAGTACACACGGGAACTCGCCGCAGCCGCCGCTGCAGCAGGTACAGGCCGCTCATGCCCAAGATGACGGAAACTGCCGCGAGTGGGGCGGCGACGTCCAAGGGCAGGAGACCGAACGCGGCCAGTAGCAGGAGAACGACGGCGAGGATCACATGCGCCTCCCTCGGCCTGTACCGGATTATCCGTTACGGACTTGCCGGAATACATACCGCCCGATGCTGCAGCCCGACATTCTGAAGGTTTTCAATCATCAGTGGACTGAAGCGGTAAGTGCTCCCGGCTGAATGGCCTGAGTCGGCGGCGGGCAGGTTGATAGGCTGGACTATGGCCTTCTGCCCGATCTGCGAGCGTGAGTTTCCGCCCGGCTCTCGGTGCGTCGAGCATGGAGGCTTGGTGGAAACGATTCCGGGAGTCCATCGTGAGCCGGCCGACGATCCGTGGGTGCGAGTGGCAACCGTTGGTGGAGATGTCATGGCTCGAAGCTGGGCGGAGCTTCTCGAGAACAACGGCATCCAGACGGTAGTGAAGCCGGGCGGACCCGGTTTCAGCTTTGGGGCGCCGCCGCCGTTCGGCTTCCCCTGTTACCTGTATGTCCGGACGACTGCCCTGGAACGGGCGACGGCCATTCTGGAAGGATATGCGGCCCCCGGCTCGCTCGACCTCGATCAGGCGGGGACCGGCTGACGTGACCGACCCGCAAGAGCGCCTGTCGGCCATGGGCATGCCGCTTCCGCCGGTGCCGCTGCCGGTCGCGTCCTACGTGCCCTTCGTGCGGACCGGGCCCCTCGTGTTTACGGCCGGCCAGGTTCCTCGGCGCGACGGGGCCATCATCACCGGCGTCGTGGGATCGTCGATCGACCCGTCCGCGGCCCGAGATGCCGCTGCCATCGCTGCCGTCCAGGCGATAGCCGCGGTCAAGGAGGCAGCGGGCGACCTACGCTTGGTGCGCCGGATCGTCAAGGCGACGGTCTTTGTCAGCTCGGCGCCAGACTTTCACGGCCAATCATCCGTGGCGGATGGCGCTTCAGAGCTTTTGGAGGCGGCATTCGGCAGCCACGGGAAGCATGCGCGCAGCGCCGTCGGTGTCGCGGCATTGCCAGGCGGCGCATGCGTCGAGGTGGAGCTGATTGCGGAAATCGGGGAGCCGCAGTCGGCATCCTGACTGCGTGATCCGGGAGCCGGAATCGCCCACCGTTCTCCATAGAATGAGCCACTGTGCAATCAAAGCCGCCGACCGGGGGCGAACCACAGCCCCCGAATCCGTACAATCTTGACATCGCCGCGGACCTGTTTGATGACCTTCACCAGGGGTCTGCGGATGTCCAGCTGGTTCTGGAGCTGGCGCGGGAAGCCGGTGGTCCCATCCTCGAGCTGGCATGTGGCACCGGGCGGTGTCTGATCCCCCTGATCCGAGCAGGGTTCGACGTCGTGGGGCTGGATCTGGCTCCTCCGATGCTCGAACGGCTCCAAACCAAGGTGAGTCAGGAACCGGAAGAGGTTCGCCACCGAGCCACCACGCTGGTAGCGGACGGCAGCTCCTTCTCCTTACCCCTGCGTTTCGGCTTGGCCTTCATGGTGGCTGACGCCTTCGGGCAGATTCCCGCGAAACAGCAGCAGGAGTCTCTGGCAGTGAACGTCTTCGACCACCTCCGAGCCGGAGGTGTCTTCGTCATCGATACGTTCCATCCCGACATCCACCGGCTGCTGGAGCGAGGACGATCCGAACGGACCGCGCGGGGCTATCAGGTGGTCAGTGAAGACATTGATCACGACCGGGCGAATCAGGTGTTCATCGTCAGAACGTCATATTCGCTCGACGGTCACACTGTGAGCCAGATCGAATGGCCGTTGCGCTACAGCTTCCGCTTCGAGCTCGAGCATCTTCTCGAGAAGGTTGGCTTCACCATCGAAGCGGTGTGGGGTAATCACCGGCGGGAGCCGGTGAGGGACGATACGCGGCGCTTGTTCGTCGTCGCCCGCAAGCCGAGCCAAGACGAGCCGTTACCGGCGGAGGCCATGGAGGCCGTGGCCCTTGTGCAGACCTAGGAAGGCGATAGATGACAGATTCACGTGAGACCCCACTCCCGGTCGCGCAGACGGGCCCGTCATCCGACGTTCGGCCCCCAATTTGGGGATTTCGGCTCGTCGGGTTGCTGCCGTTGGCGGCAATGATCGTGGCGCTCTTCCTTCCCTGGGGCCATGGCGGCGGCGTCAACGAGGGCATCGCAGACTACGCAGCGCCGGGACCGGCGATTGTCGCCTGGGCGCTGGTGGCGCTGGGGCTCGCCCTGGCCCTTGCCGCCGCTGCGGGGATGTGGCTCGCCCGCCGCAGGCTGTCCCTCAGCAGCCCGCTTGGGGCGGGGACGTACCTGCTGGGTCTACTCACCTGGTATGCCTCCGCCATCCTGCCCAGCGAGATTGCCAGCGGCTGCAGTGGGAACGGGGGGCCGCTGTGCAACACGCCCCCGGCGAGTCCGACCGTGCCGGGCTCATCGCCGGCGTTCGGGTTCTATCTCGGCGCCGTGGGCGCCGTGATCCTCATCGGCCTCTGGATCGCGTTCTCGCAAGGCCTGTGGCAGACCGAGGCCGATAATCCCTAAGCAAATCTATTCGGAGCGTGCCCCAAGGGCCCCCACGCAGCGTGCCGCCATCCGTGTGGCGAGTGCCGCCCGGTCGCGCAGGCCGGCTCCGGCCAGCTCCGCGGCGAGCCAGCCGCCGTTGAATGCGTCGCCCGCGCCGGTTGTGTCGACCACCTCGGCCTTGATGGATGGCTGATTGAAGCGCCGTTCGCCGTCACTGATGTGGGCCCCTCTGCTTCCGTCCTTGATGACGACCAACGGCGCCAATGTGTGGAGCTCTCGAAAGCAATTCTCAAGTCCTATGACTCCCGCCAGTGCAATCGCCTCCGCGCGGTTGGCCAGTACGAGATTCGGTTTGAGGATCTGGAGCAGGTCTCGGATTCGCATCACGCCGGCGCTCTTCAACACACTCACCGCCGAGGGATCGACGGAGAGAAATGCCTCCGAAGCCAGCGACCTGGCCCTGAGGATGGCCTCGGTCAAAGACTCGGATGCGAAGGAGTAACCCGTGAGATGCAGAGCCCCTGCCGATTTAAGGACCGGTTCCGGTAGATGTTCTGGGCGCAGGAGGGCCGAAGCCATGCGCGCGCTGCGCATGGTCCTGCCTCCCCGGGTGCCCAGGCGTGACAGTACGACACCCGACTCCCCATCGTGGATGCGCGTGGCGTGAGCCGGCACGCCGTCCGAGGTCAGCCCCTCAAGGAGTAGCGTCCCCAACAGGTCGTCGCCGACCGCTCCGATCCAGCAGCTCTGTGCCCCGGCCCGCCTGGCCCAAACGGCCACATTGGCGGCCGATCCGCCGGGTCGAAAATGGATTCCCGACGGCATTCCATCTGCCGTCTGCCGCCCCTCGATGATGACGTCGGCCAGCAGGTCGCCGATGCAAGCGAGCACCAATCAGAGGGCGCTGATGGCCAGGGCGATCTCCGACGCCACTCTGGCGTTCGACACCAGAAGATCCGTGTTCACTCGCACGCTTCGTCCACTGGTCTGATCGGCAATGTGCCGAAGCATGAATGGAGTGACGGCCTTGCCCCGCACGCCCTCACGTTGCGCTTCCTGCACTCCTGCTTCCACCAGAGCGTCCAGCTCGGTCCGGTCCAAAGCCGAATCGACCGGGGGTGGATTGGCGACGATGATTCCGGTATCCAACCCGATCGCCGCTTGGGCGCGGACCATGTGGGCCACCGTCTCGGCGCCGTCGACGGCCGGCACCGAATGTGCTGACTCCCGACAATAGAAATCTGGCAGGACGTTGGTCCCGTAGCCCACCAGCGGGACGCCTACCGTCTCCAGGTACTCGAGCGTTCGCGGCACGTCGAGGATGGATTTGATGCCCGAGCACACCGTCACCACCGGCGTCCTGGCCAGTGTCCATAGGTCGTTGGAAACATCGCCCGTGTCCTCCGCGCCCCGATGGACGCCGCCGATGCCACCGGTAGCCAGCACCTGAATGCCGGCGGAGTGGGCGATCGTAAGGGATGAGCCGACTGTTGTGGCAAGCGTGGAGCGGGTCGCCAGCCCCCATCCAATGTCACGGGTTCCTGCCTTCCCGATGGTTGGGTCCCGTGCGAGTCGTTCCAGAATCCCCTCATCCACGCCCACGTGGATCACGCCGTCTATCAACGCCAATGTTGCCGGTGTCGCGCCCGTCGCAATCACCGCGGCCTCCACGGCGCGAGCGGCCTCGAGGTTGTCTGGCCATGGCAACCCTTGCGCGATGACCGAGGACTCCAACGCAACCACTGGACGGGAGTGGTGCAGCGCCGCGGCCACCCGACCGTCGAATCTCACTGTTGGAGATCAGGACGTTGGCGGACTATGATCCGGCCCCGAGGGTCCGGCAGGCGCAGGAGGATGGAGCCGTTACCGTCACGCGTCCGGGTTTGCCCGGGCGAAATCCCTGAGAGCACGCTCGACATATACCCGAGCCATACGCTTTCGGTGTGGAATGGAGCCCTCGGTATTGTCCATCGGGTGCGTGCTGCGAAAGACCTGGTCGCCGGCGGCCCGGATTAGCTCATCCGTGAGCGGTCGCCCGATCAGCAGCTCCTCCGCTGCCCGCACCCGCATGGGCAGCGACGCCACCGCGGTGAGAAAGATGCGAGACTGCCGAACCATGCCGTCGACGTCGAGCGCCAGGCCGGTGGCGGCGCCCACCAGCGGGAAGTCAAACGACATGCGGATGCGCAGCTTCGAATAGACAACCCGGAGGCCGTTGGGCGGCGGCAGTCTGACGGCGGCGACCACCTCGTCGGGCTGTAGGGCCATCGGAACGAGACCATCGTCGCGATAGAGCTCTTCGAGGGGCAGGAGGCGTTCTCCAGCCGGACCGAACACGGCTACCTGGGCGCCATGGGCCAGCAGCACGGGAACGGTATCCGCAGAGGAGACGGCCCAGCACCGATCGCTGCCGGGGGCGACCCGGCAAATCTCGCTGTCCTTCTTCATGCAGAAGCCAACTGCGCGCCGCCAGTGCTCCGACTGGTTGTAGTAGTTGCAGCGCACATCCAGGCAGATGTTGCCACCGAGGGTCCCCACGCGCCGAACCTGAGGCGAGGAAATGACCGCGGCGGCATCGGCGAGCGCCGGATACTCGTTGCGAACGAGCGGCGAGTGTTCGAGCTGGGATAACCTCACGGACCCTCCCAGCCGGAGCCCGCCACTTTCCTCGCGAACGATGCTTTGCATCTCCCGAAGAGACCGGAGGCCGATGACAAATTTCGGCTCAGCAAGCCGGTGCTTGATGTTGGGGAGGAGGTCCGTGCCTCCACCCATGTACGCCGCCTCGTCTCCGTATTGCTTCCGGAGCTGGACGGCCTCCGCAACGGAGGCCGGCGTCACGTACGTGAAGGGAGTCAGCCGGAGCACGCTGCAGTCCTTGGTGTGACCACCTGCCGAATCGGGTGAATCGAGTTGACGTCCGTGGTGCAGCTCCTCAGCCGGCCAGAGCTGCCGGCTCGGCGATGCGCCCCTCCCGCTTCGCCCGGTCGAGGGCCCTCATGATGCGGTCGGAGGTAATGGGAGTGGCGTCGAACCGTACTCCGACCGCATCGTACACGGCGTTGGCAATCGCGGGAATTACGGGGCTGAGCGGGCCCTCGCCCGCTTCCTTCGCTCCAAATGGCCCTTCCGCGTCTGGTCCCTCGACAATGATCGACTCGAGCGCGGGCGTTTCCAGAATGGTCGGTATCTTGTACTCGAGTAGCGACGGCTTCTTGTGCAGGCCCTTCCGGAACACCTGCTCTTCCATGACGGCTTCTCCGTAGCCCATGTACGCGCTGCCCTCGATCTGCCCCTCGACAATCATGGGGTTGATGGCACGACCGCAGTCGTGGGCAATCGTCACCTTGTCCACGTGCAGCTCGAAGGTCTCCAGGTCGACCGACACTTCGGCGACCGCGGTGGTAAAGCTATACGCCGGCGACGGGCCGACGCCGGAGCCCTTATACTTGCCGCCGAGCTTGGGTGGCGTATAGGAGCCCGCCGCGGCCAGCGTTCCGAACCGAGCCTCGGCCGCTTGAACGGCCTCAATAAAGTCGATGGCTCGGTCAGTGTCGTCGCGGTTATAGATCCGCCGGCCTCCGAGCCTGAGCCGTTCTCGCGGGGTTTCAAGCCTCTCGGATGCCACATCCAGGAGCAGATCCCGCAGCTTCTCGGCAGCCTGCCGGGCGGCGTTTCCGGCCATGAAGGTCACGCGGCTCGAGTAGCTGCCCAGATCTACGGGTGTGAGGTCGGTGTCTCCGGAGCAAACGCGTACGTCGATGGGGTCGACGCCCAACACCTCGGATACGATGTACGCCAGCATGGAATCCGAGTCCTGCCCAATGTCGGTGGTCCCACAGTAGATGGCGACACCACCGCCCCGGTCGATCTTCACCATCGCGCCCGAGTGGGGCATCGGGTTCCAGTAGATCGGAAGGCCCGCACCCGACATGTACACCGACGATGCGAGGCCGATGCCGGTGCCGAAGGGCAGCTTCCGGAATCTGGCCTGGAAGTCGGTTCGCTGCGATGCCGCGCGGAGCGTATCCCGCACGGCGCAGCTCGTGATCCGGAGACCGTTGACGGTACCGCTCATCGGATCAACCGCGTTCCGCATTCGCATCCCAACCGGATCGAGACCCAAGTCTTCGGCAATCTTGTCGAGCTGGCATTCGATGGCGAACCGAGGCTGCACGGTTCCATGTCCGCGCTTGGGGCCACAGGGCGGCTTGTTGGTGAAGACCCGAACACCGTCGAAGGCATATCGCGGCACCTTGTAGGGCATGGTGTTGAGGGCGCCCGTGTAATAGGTCGTGGCGACTCCGTAGGATCCATATGCGCCGCCGTCGAGCCATGACTGGAAGTGCATGGCCGTAATGGAACCGTCCTTCCGGACACCCGTCTTGATCCGCATCCGAACCGGATGGCGCCCTCGATGGCAGTAGAAAACCTCTTCGCGGCTGAGCTCGATGAGGACGGGACGGCCTGCCTTTCTCGCCAGCGCCGCGGCCGCTACCTCGTGAGAAAACATCTCGCTCTTGCCGCCGAAGGCCCCGCCTGACGGAGGCGCGATGATGCGGATCTGAGCCGTGGGCATGGACAGCGCCTTCGACAGCTCACGGTGGACATAATGTGGCGTCTGCGTGCTCGACCAGACGGTCAGCTTGCCGTGGAGCTCATATTGGGCAATCACGGCATGGTTTTCCATGGGAGCATGCGTGTTGCCCTCGAAGAAGAATTCGTCCTCGCGGACATGGTCCGCTTCCGCGAATCCAACTTCGGGCGACTCGAACTCGAGGTGAACCTCCTTATGGATGTTCCCCTCGCCCCCCTGGTCTTCATGGATTCTCGGTTTCTCCGGATCGAGGGCCTCGTCGATGCTCATGATTGCCGGCAGGGGCTCGTACAGCACCTCGATCGCATTACAGGCCTGCTCCGCCGTCAGCTCGTCGACGGCGGCCACGGCGGCGACGGCCTCGCCGACATACCTGACCTTGTCGATGGCGAAGGCCGTCTCGTCTTGAGACGAAGGCATGATCCCGTAGCGCTCGGGCAGGTCGGCCCCGCTTATGACCGCGAAGACACCCGGCATTGCCTCGGCCTTACGAGTGTCAACGTGGAGAACCCGGGCATGGGGATAGGGGCTCCGCAGCAGCCGACCGAAGCACAGCCTGGGAAGCTTGAGATCGGCCGTGTACTTGGTGCCGCCAGTCGCTTTCGCGAGATGCTCGTACTTGAGGTTGCGGCGACCGATGATGTGCAGCTCATCCGCCTGTGCTGGGCCGTCGGCGCGATCGCGACGCGGTGAACTTACGGGCTCGGCATCAGGTGGGGCGGTAGCGCTAGCCGGCTTGGGCATGAAGCCGCCTTCCGTCCGTCATGGAACCGGCAGCCGCCTCGACCGCCTCGATGATCTTCGTGTATCCGGTGCACCGGCAGAGATTGCCGGCAAGCGCCTCTTTGATGTCGTCCCGGCTCGGATGCGGGTTCTGCTCCAAGAGAGCAACCGCCGAGAGAATCATGCCCGGCGTGCAGTAGCCGCACTGAGATCCGCCCCATTCGGCGAAGGCCACCTGCACAGGATGGAGGACGGAGCCATGCTGCAGTCCCTCGATTGTGGTGACGTCATGGCCGACGGCCTCGACGGCCAGGAACAGACAGGAAACGACCGGCTCGCCGTCGACCAGAACGGTGCACGCTCCGCATTCACCAAGCTCGCAGCCGTGCTTGGTTCCCGTGAGGTCGAGGTCCTCTCTGAGCACCTCGAGCAGCGTCTTGCTGTGCTCGAAGGCCAGCGTCCGGTCCTCGCCGTTGATTCGAAGCGTAAAGAGCGATTTCATGAGGCTTTACAGGCTCATTCTCGCACCGGCGACCCGATTCGGCCGGCGCCACGGGCGACCGGCTCAGCTGTGCCGGCCCTCGTTACGTCCCGGGCTGCAGACGCCGGTGAAGCTCGAGCAGCTTCACGTCGTCGAACCAAGCGGTACCCTTGCCGGTGAGCACGCACTGAATGTTCAGCAGCTTGACACCCTGCGGGATGAAGAACGTCCGCGAGAATCTGTGCCAGGATGTGGTGCCCTTGACACGCGGGAACTTGGGCAGGGTGGGCCCCTCCCAGGGGCTGGCCCGAATCAGTGTTGCCGCGAAGTAAGCGCTGTCACCTCGGTCGGTGCCCAAACCAAAGTCGCAGCCCTTGCACAGCCGGACATCCTTGGTCATCATCCAACCGGACAGCCGGTACCACCGATAGGGAATCACCCGCACCACCTGTCCCCAGAACAAGGCCGCGTGGGGCGTCTTGCGCTCCCATTCGATCCTTCCGCTGCTGAAGCCGCTGTGCGCCACGGTGGAGTCGAAGGCCAGGTTCGCGCGGACGGTGGGAGGAAGCGTTTCGGTCAGAAGATCGTCCATCTGCCAGCCAAGAACGCCGCCCGTCTCAAAGCCGCCGTTCACGAGATGCTTCGGGGGCGGCGGGAAGGGCGGCACGATAGGCTTGCCGGGAACGTTGGCGATCGGCTCGGCCTGAGGCACCCCAGGTCCCCAGATGGTGACGCCGTGAGTATTGGCGTTGCCGCTGGCCACCCCGCCGTTGGGCATGGGCCAGCAGCTGTAGGGCTCGGGGAGATCGTAGTAGCGCCGTCGAATGACTCCCTTGCGGCTCACCTCGAGGCAGCGGTTGTGAAGTGAGTCGTCGACCAGAATGTCTCCGTTGGTCATCTGCATCGCGTCGCGGGGCCACAGGATCTTCTCGCCGCCTGTGGCGTTCCGTGTGTTGTTGATGGCCGGATACTGCCACAGTTCCCGAGTGCAGTTACGGTTGACGATGACGACTCGCGCATTATCTGAGTCGGAGATGATCGTGTCCCCGTTGGCCAGCCGCTGAGCGTTGTGCTCCCCGAGCAGGTGGTCGGGCTTGCCGTCGAGGTTGATGAACCGGCTGCACTTCCAGTAGACGTGGCCGTGCCGGTCGATCTCGAAGACCGTGTTGTTCATACGGGATGTGATCAGATAGTGACCGTTGGGGATCTCGAGCGCATTGTTAGGGTATTCGAGCCGTGACCCGTCACTCAGGCGCCCGCGACCCAGAAAGCCATGACCGGGGCCGAGATCGTCCGTATTGAAGACGATCTTGCACTGACGGTTGACCTCGATGACCCGGTTGTTGTTGGTGTCCGTGATCAGGATGTTGCCGCGGGTCGTCGGATAGGCGGAGTGGACAAAGTCCAGTTGCGGGTTGAAGTATGCCCAGATTGGTTTCCCTTGCGGACTAAACTCCACCACTTTGCTGCCGTACCGATTGAAGGCGCCGGCGTCCGCCACCAGGAATGACCCGCCCGCCTCTGGCGTCACCTGGGCCGGCGTGTATATGAAGCCAAGCGCCGGCGGGACCGGATGCGGGCAGAAGCCCGCATGGGGAAGCGCCGGCACCTTGGGACCGACCGCGGGGGCGAATGGTGCCTGCACCGACTGGCCGATACAGCCGGAGAGCGCGAGGCACGCCAGGAATGGGGTGAGGACTGAGAGCAGTTTCCCTTTGAGGGCGCGGATCAGGGATAGCAGTCCAGTGGTCGGGAGCATCATCGAAGCATTATCCCAAGCAACGCGCCCTCCATGCATCCCGCCTGAGATGGCCGTGGCTACTCCGGCTCTCCCTCAAACTGGCGTCGAAGGGCGGCGTCCTGGATCTCATCTAGATCTACGTTCAACGTTCTGATGTTTTGGCCCATCGTCTCCACGGGCGCTTCCGGCTGAAGCCGCTGCACCGAGGGATGGTCCGGATGCATCAGCGTGACCCGGCCGCAGCCGCGGCAGAAGAGCATGGCCACAGGGATGTGCTCGTCGAGCCAGTCGCGAACCGTCGCATCGGCGGCTCGAAGGCCCACGACCCGGTAGCCCTCGTACCGTTGCGAACAGTGGGGACAGGCGCTCATTCCTGTCGCGGTCGCCGCCTCACGCGGGCGTGTCCGCTCTGATCATCCCAGGCCTTCAACAAGAGCAGCCCTGCCGTCGCCACGGCGACGACTCCCACGACAAGCTCCACGGCCGTCACCAGCATCGGGTATTCCAGGCGAGTTGGTGCCCCAATATAGCCAACAGAGCCCCACGTCGCGAAGAGAGCCCTGCCGGCCGAAAGCCGCCCTGCGACGTCTTAGTGGGCCAGGACCGCCCGGGCCTTCTTATCTGCCACGCTCTGGCAGCCGACACACAGCGTCGCGAACGGGAGTGCCTGCAGTCGCCGCGGTGGAATGTCGGCCCCGCAGTCGGCGCACACGCCGTACGAGCCGTTGTCGAGGCGCTCGAGGGCGGACTCGATGGTCGTGAGCCGCCCGTCCAGTGAATCCGATAGGGCCTGATCCTGTCCCCAGCTCGACGCGGGAACTCCATCTCCGTCAAATTCGATGTCCAAGGCATCACGCGCGATGGCAGTCATCCGGTTGAGAACCGCTTCTCGCTCTCGGGTGAGCATCTCGCGCACAGATTCGGCATAGCTATCGACAGTTGCGTCTGTCATCTTGTTCCCCTCTGAGATGATTTCGCGTGCTGAGCACGAAATGTGCCAGCGCCGAGTCGATCCTCGACTCAAGCGGGGGTACCGTCCAACAGCAAGTGTATCACCCGGCTGGAAGCCGCCGTCCTTCGTCCGGCACCCGGGACAGACAGCGAGCGAGACTTCGTGAGGGAAAGGTGAATGGTGGGCGCGGCAGGACTCGAACCCGCGACCCTGCGGATGTAAGCCGCATGCTCTACCAGCTGAGCTACGCGCCCCTCCCGATTCTGCGGTATGGGCAGGGTCGGGCGGAGGGGATACCTATAATTTGGGGCTCATTGACTGGAGGCGCCCGTGGCTACCCACTCTCCCGAACCGCCGGTGTACGGTGGCCGGGCATTGGCTCGAGGTGTGCTGATGGTGGGTCCGGGCGCCATGGCGGTTTCGGTTCGCGCGGCGGACGGCTCCATTTCCACTGCCGTGGAGCCCTTTCAGCCACCATTTTCGGCCGCCAAGGGCGTGCCGTTTCTGCGTGGCCTCGCCGCGATGGCCGGCGCCGTCGTGCTGGCCCTGAAATCGGCCCGGATGGAACGGCGGCTCATCACCGACGAGAGCCGGCTCCAGCGTCTGCTCCTGACTCTCGGTCCGATTGTTTCCGTGAGTCTTCTGGAATCGGTTCTCCGTCAACTTGTGGCGGCCAGGCGGGGCCAGCGCGCGGGGCCTGGAATGGGTGTGACCACCGCAATTGCGCCGTTACTCGCCTTCCGGCTCTCGACGGTGGTATCTGCCAACCGGCAGCTGCTGCAGTACCACGCGGCGGAACATATGGCCGTGCATGCCGTCGAGGCAGGTCGCGAGCTGACTCCAGAGGGGTCTGCGCCGATGAGCCGCATCCATCCGCGGTGCGGCACCAGCTTCGCCGTCTGGGTGATCGTGCTCAACATGGCCCTCCAGCGGGCGCTTCGCGGTCACCGGCTGGGTGCCGTTGTCGGTGGGCCACTCAGTCTTTCGCTCGGCTACGAGATTGCTCAGCTCGGCAACCGCAAGCGTGATGAACCTTGGGCGCGGTACGTCTTCGGGCCCGCTTGGGGCGCCCAGCTCCTAACCACCTCACCCCCGACCGATGAGCAGCTGGAGGTGGCCTGCTCAGCCCTCAAGGCGGTCATCGACTTCAAGGCCAGCGAGGCCGTTGGCTCCCCGGGGCTCGTCTAAGCCACGGCAGCCCGACCCATTTCGGGGGCTCACAGCCGGTGTTCAGGTATCCACCGCCCCCAACCCGGGTCCCAAGACGCTATCGGGCACCAACGTCTATCTGGTGGGCTCGCGCGTTCTGATCGACGCCGGGCCGGACGACGCGCGCTACATTGACGTTCTGGCAGAGTCCATCCTGCGGGGTGGCGGCGCGACTGCTCTTCTGCTGACCCATGGGCACCCAGACCATGCGGGCGGGGCGGCCGCTCTTGCCGAGCGTCTCGGCGTCCCCGTGTATCTAGCTCCCAATGCGGATCCCTCGGTTCTGGGGTCGCTTCCGGATGTCCGGGAGCTTGGGGATCGAGACACGTTCGACACGCCATCCGGAGCCGTTCGGGCCGTCGCGACACCGGGTCACGCGCGAGATCACTTCTGTTTCTGGCTGGAGGCCGAAGGAGTGCTGTTCTGCGGCGATACCGTTCTGGGGGTCGGCACGAGTCTGGTGGCCAGACCGGAAGGCGACATGGCGGCGTACCTGCAATCGCTCCGGCGAATCCGAGCCCTTCATCCTCGACTCATTGCCCCGGGCCACGGTCCGCCGGTCGGAGACCCATTGGCGAAGATCGACGAATACCTGGAGCACCGGCGCACGCGTGAACAGGCCCTGATGCAGGCTCTCGAAGGTGGTCCCGTCTCCCTTGACGAGCTGGTGGACAGCGTCTACGGGCCCCAGCCTTCCGAAATCCGGCGGCTGGCGCTGCTATCCGCCGAGGCGCAGCTGCACAAGTTGATGGACGAGGGCATGGTGACGATGCACAGAGGCGCATATGCACTCAGCGAAGAGGCGCCACCGGCCGCGGGAGACGCCTAAGAGCGCGTGAAGCGGTTGGGGAGGCCCAGCAATGCGCACGTTTCCGCGGCATCCAGGGGTCCGTCGCCTTTGCTCCCGACCTAGCGACTTCTGAGCGGTCGGCTCCGGAGCCGCGCGACTGCCATCATCCGGGTACGGGGTCGACGATGATGCCGGACCCTTCGACATACCCCGGATCTCCGGGAATGAGGAAGGTTCGCGCACCGTCCTGCTCCCGCCACCGGGGCATCACCGTCCTGACCGGCATCGCTCGGGTGGACGTCCAGAGCTCGTCGACCGAGGGGAATGCGGCCAGACGCTGGAGATGCCGTTCCGTGGCGAAGACCAGAGGAAAGCTTCCGGCTCGATAACGCTCCAGCGCCTCCTCGGGCCGTGTCCACAGACTGTCCGTCAGCTCATGGAGATCGGCGTGCACCGGTTCCTCACCCGGACGAAGCCGGACCAGAAAGAAGAAGGTGTCGAAGCGCTTGTTCAGGATCGGCGGCGTGACCCAGTTCGAGAAGAGCAGCAGACGATCGGCTTCGTAGATCAGATCGTGCTGTTCGGCCAGATCTCGCATGCTGATCTCGCCACGGCGCACCCGATCCCGAGCCGCGGAGAGCTTACCGGCCTCGATCCCATGACCGGCAGGTGACCCATCAGATCCGGCCGCTCGCGCCAGAAGCAAGCCCGCCTCTTCGAACAGCTCCCGAATGGCGGCCAGCCAGATGAGCGGCCATCCGATGCCTGGCGATAGTTCACCGGCATTTGGCTGATCCGGTCGGTCGAGCCGCTCCTCCGCCACGATGTCTCGCGGGTCTGCCTTGCCGCCTGGAAACACGAAGACGTCGGGCGCGAAGTCGCTCCTAATGTGGCGGCGCGCCATGAAGACCTCCAGAACGGCCTCCGCTTGGCGAACGAGGACGACTGAAGCGGCCGGAACCGGCTCCGGCGCCGAGGCCGTCAAACCGCCTCGAAGAGGGCGCTGATGCCCTGGCCGACACCGATACACATGGTGACCAATCCGCGCCTTGATCCACGCCCCTGCATCTCGTAGAGAAGTGTGGTGACCAGACGGGCCCCGCTGGCCCCAAGCGGATGGCCGAGGGCGATCGCTCCGCCATTGACGTTGACGGATTCCTGATCGAGTCCGAGGAGCCGGATGCAGGCCAGCGATTGGCTCGCGAAGGCCTCATTAAGCTCCACCAGATCAATCTCCTCGATTCCCACGGCGCATCGATCCAGGAGCTTCCGGGTTGCCGGGACGGGCCCCAGCCCCATGACGGACGGATCAACCCCGGCCGTTGCTGCATCGACGAATCGTCCCAAGGGCTGAAGGCCCAACTCCGAGGCGCGGTCTTCGCTGGTGATGAGAAGCGCCGAGGCGCCGTCGCTGATCTGCGAGGAGTTGCCGGCGGTCACGGTGCCATCGGCCTGAAAGGCGGGCTTCAGCTTGGCGAGTCGCTCCAGCGAGGTGTCGCGCCGCGGCCCGTCGTCGGTGTCGACGCGTTCATCACCCTCTCGCGTCCGGACCGGCACGGGGACGATCTCCCTCGAGAACCGGCAGGAATCCTGAGCGGCGACGGCTCGTTGGTGACTCTGCAGGGCGAACTTGTCTTGATCCTGCCGGCCGATGTCATGCTCACGAGCCACCCGCTCGGCGGTCTCGCCCAGACCGAGAGGCGGGTAACGCTCCGCAAGTCGTGGGTTGATCATTCTCCATCCGACCGTCGTGTCCTCGGCCACGGGCGGCCGGCGGTCGAAGGCCGTCTCGGGCTTGCGCGTGACATATGGCGCTCGGGTCATGCTCTCGGCGCCGCCCGCGATGAACACGTCGCCGGCGCCGACTTGAATCTCCCGGCAGGCCGCCACGATCGCCTGAAGGCCCGATCCGCAGAGGCGGTTCAGGGTGGCACCGGGGACGGTCTCCGGAAGGCCGGCGAGGAGCGTGGCCATGCGCGCCACGTTGCGGTTGTCCTCTCCCGCCTGATTGGCGGCCCCGAAGAACACGTCGTCAATGGTTCCCGCGTCAATCCCGGTCCGGTCCACGATGGAGCGAATCACGAGAGCCGCAAGGTCGTCCGGCCGAACGTCCCTCAGGGCGCCGGCGTACTTCCCAAACGGCGTGCGCACGGCGTCGACGACGACCGCCGGCCTCAGATTGGGGTTCACGCTGTTCAGCCTCGGCTGGAGGAGGTCACAGCCGCCAGGGGTTCACGGGGCGCGTGGAGGTGTTGATCTGGACGCCCTTGAGCTCGGTGTAGAGCTTGAGCGTCTCGAAGGCCAGCTCGCGGCCGATGCCGGATTGCTTGTATCCGCCGAACGGCAGGCCGGGGGTCCCCGTCGCCGGCGTATTGACACCAAGCAGTCCTGTCTGCACGCCCTGAGCGACCCGGTGGGCGCGACCGAGGTTCTGGGTCCAGAGGGTCCCGGCCAGCCCATAGATCGAGTCGTTGGCCAAACGGATCGCCTCCTCCTCGTCGTCAAACGGGATCATGACCACAACCGGCCCAAAGATCTCCTCCTGAGCAACGCGCATACGGTTGTGGGCATTGGCGAGGGCCGTGGGCAGGAGGAAGTTGCCCGCCCGCAGGGCATCCTCGTCCGGAGAGCCGCCACCGGTGACGAGTTCGGCGCCCTCCTGCCGTCCAAGGTCGACATAACTCTTGATCGACTCGAGCTGGGCAGGGGAGATGATGGCGCCCATCTGGGTGGACGGATCGAGTGGATTTCCCACGCGAATCTTCTGGGCCTTCTCGGCGAAGCTGGCGACGAAGCGATCGTAGATCGAGCGCTCGATCAGGAGACGCGAACGGGCTTCACACGACTGTCCGGAGTTGTAATAGATGGCGAAGAGGGAGCCGTTGACGGCATCCTCGAAGTTGGCGTCGGCGAAGACGATGTTGGCCGATTTTCCTCCCAGCTCCAGGGTCACGCGCTTCATACCGTCGGCGGCGATCTTCATGATGGTTCGACCGGTGGCCGTTTCTCCGGTGAACGCGACCTTGCCGATGCCCGGATGACCGGCCAGATAGGAGCCGACGGAGGCGCCTGGGCCGGTAATCACATTGACCACCCCAGGCGGAATCCCGGAATCGAGGGCCAGCTGCGCCAGCAGGAGTGCGGTGACGGGAGTGGCGCTGGCGGGCTTAAGCACCACGGTGTTGCCGGCCGCGATGGCGGGCGCAATCTTCCACACCGCCATCATCAGCGGATAGTTCCAGGGGATGATCTGCCCGCAAACGCCGATGGGCTCTCGCAGCGTGTAGCTGAAGCTGTGGGATGAGACCGGGACGGTCTCGCCGGTCAATTTCGTGGCCGCTCCGGCGTAGTACACCAGGACCTCGATGCTGTGCAGAAGCTCCGGCTTGGCGGCGAAGGCGACGGGCTTGCCACTGTTGATCGCCTCTGCCTCGGCCAAGCTCTCGACCTGCTCTTGGAGCTTCTCGGCGAAGCGGAGCATCAGCGTGGTTCGCTTGGAGGCCGCCGTGCGCGCCCAGCCCGGAAAGGCCTTGCTTGCCGCCTCCACCGCCCGGTCCACGTCCTCAGGGCCGGATCTGGGGACCGTCGCGTACACCTCATTGGTCGCTGGGTTGGAGACATCCATCGTCTCGCCGTTGAGGGCGTCGACGCGCTCGCCCCCGATGACCATGGGATAGTGCGCTATGGCTGTTGCCGTGGTCATGATGCCGCCATCAACTCCCGTTCATGTCGACTGTCGGTTCTTCCCACCAGGGCGCTCTACGACGAGCCCGCGGCGCGCTTAGATCCTACTCGCCTCGGAAGGTGGGCTGCCGCTTATCGAGCCAGGCCTGCAGTCCCTCTTGCGCGTCGGCCGTCCGGAACAGCCGGTTCTGCAGCTCCCGCTCCATGAACAGACCGGATTCGATCCCCACCTCCACGCCTTCCTTCACCGAAAGCTTGATGAGCCCGCTCGCCCGTGCCGGTCCCGCCGCCAGCTTGCGCGCGTAGTCCATAGTCCGATCGAGAACCTCCTCGGCCGGATAGAGGTACTCGACGATGCCGTAGTCATAGGCCTCGGACGGGGTCAACAGGCGGCCGCTGATCATCAGGTCGAGGGCTCGCGAGGGCCCGATCAGGCGGCTGAGGCGCTGAGTGCCGCCGGTACCCGGCAGGACACCAAGGTTGACCTCCGGCAAGCCGATCTGAATGCCGGAGTCGGCCGCGAAGCGGAGGTCCATGGCCAGGGCGATCTCCAGCCCCCCTCCCACGGTGTGGCCGGTGAGGGCGGCGACAAAGACCTTCGGTGTCCGCTCGATCTTCCGCAGGGTTTCCTGGGCCTCGAGGCAAAAGCAGGCCTTGTAGTCCGGCGTTGCCGCCTTGAGCATGCTGATCTCGGCCCCGGCCGAGAAGAACTTGGGCACGTCGCTCTTGACCACCACCGCCTTGATGTCCGTGTCGAGACGGATCTCGTTGACGGCGTCGTTCAGCTGCCGGATGAAGTCATAGTCGTAGGTGTTGGCCTTGGGCTTGTTGAAGGTCAGGAGCCCGACCCCGCCTTCCTTGTCCAGGCTGATGTGCTGCTGTGCCGACGTGCTGGGAGCAGGCGCTTCGACCGCCATGTGGATCACCTCAGAGGTCTGATCTGTGGGCAGGCTGATACCAGCTTGCGCCTCCTCAGTGTGGCATGACTCTTCAGAGGCCGGGGCGGCTCGCGACGCTCATCCTTGTCGGCCTGCATCCTCGGACTGCGCGGTGAGATGCCGCATGACCGTCTCGTCCTTCACCTTCTCAAAGGGGGTTCTGCAAGCCTCGCAGTAGAACTGGACCGTGAGCAGCTGCTGACCGAAGAGCGACATGACCTGTGTCGCCTCGGCCCCGCAGAAGGGACAGGCAATTCGTCCCTCGTCTACCCTTTCAGACGCCGTCGCTCACCGTCCCAACGATCCCAGGGCAGATCGGCCATTCCCATGGGAGTGGCAATGGCACTCGTGTCCATCACCGGGAGCACGCGCTCCAGGTAGGCGGAGCGCAGCTGCTCCGAGTCGCGGTCCAAAACGGTTCGCCGGCGCAGCTCCTCGATTTCTGCGTCGCTCTCGGGCCCGAACCACATGGCGGTCTCGGCCCAGATCCGGGAGAGGCTGTCTGACAGGCTCCGGTGCGATCCCGCGCCCGCGGTGGCCAGTCGCTGCACCCAGGCCTTGCCGTGCAGCCAATGAATCCCCTCTTCGCCCACGATCCGGCGCGCGCGATTGCGCAGATCGTCGTACGACGAGTCGTAGGCCGCCTCGAACATGACGGTCAGGGCGGTGTCGACGAGGAAGTTGGCGGCGACGAACTCGGACCACGACCGGAAGGGCTCGTCCAGCGCCCGAAGGCTGTGAAAGGCCGTGCGCCCCTCGGGCTCGACATCTTGACCGGTGAAGTCGCGGAACAGCGGATACTGGCTGCGGGCGTGACCGATCTCATCCTGGGCCATGGCGGCGGCGGCGACCGCCGCCTCCAGCGCCGGGGCCGCCGTGCACCATTCGGCGTACCGGCGGCCCAGCCAGTACTTGTTGTCGGCGAGGGTTTGGATGAGGGCGAACAGGGCCGGATCGGCCTTCGCTGGAGTGGCGGCCGCGGCCGCGGTCTCCACCATCAGGCTTCGATGACCGGGATGATGGTGTCGCGGGGGATCAGCACCATCTCAATCCAGGGAAACTCGTTGAAGATCGTTCGCGCGTAGACCCGACCGAGGTCCGGGTCGTCGGCCGCCACCGTGCCCACCTGGTAGAGCGGCTCGTCATACTTGCGGCGGGCATAGACCTCCCACAGCTTCCGGTCTTCGATCCATCCGCCCGCTTCAGAGGACTGCTGCTTCGCCGTCGGCGCAGGAGAAGTGTTCATACCGCGATGCCCATCTCCTGGAGGGCAAGCCGGCCGTCTGCGGATAGCCGCCGCGGCGACCAGATGGGGTCCCAGACGATCTCGATCGCCACCGAAGCGATGCCGGGCTCCCGCAGCAGTCGCGCTTCGATATCCTCCATGATCATGTCGACGGCCGGACAGCCCATCGACGTGAGGGTGAGCTTCACGTCCACCGTTCCGCGATGCTCCCGGATATCCACAATGAGCCCCATGTCCACGATGCTGATGGGAAACTCGGGATCGAATACGTCCCGAAGCGCGTCCAGCAGTGCCGCTTCCCGCGGCGCTTGGCCGCCGGGGCCGCTCGGGTTGTTGCCGCCTGTCACCGCTGCCTCGCGGGCAGCGGCGGCCGGCGATCCACTCGGGACCGGCAACGCTACGCCGCGGCCAGAAGCGATTTGAGCTCCTTGTGGCCGCGCTGAATGGTGTCTACGTACTGCTGGTTCATCGGGCCCCGGGCCTTCCAGCGCCCCAGGACCGCATCCCAGGTGATTTCCCCTTCGTCGATCAGCCACCGTTTGTTCTCGGCGTCGAAGGCCAGTGGAAACGGTACGTCCAGGACATACCGCTCCGTGGCCTGATCGAAGTGCGCCGGGACGCTGTAGTTCAACGACTCGCACAGCGGGACCGCCGTGGACATCCAGATCTGGCGCAGCTCGTCGTTCGATTTGCCCTTGAAGCCGAAGCCCAGCTGCTCGGTGTGCCGCTTCTTGTCGTCGGGCAGGCCGAACCACTCGACGGTCAGCAGGAACATCCAGTCGATGGCCCGCTGGATCTCCCGCCGCCCTTCGGTTGTCTGGGAGAGCTTGCGCATCCAGTTCTCGCCATGCCGGAGGTGGAAGGTCTCCTCCTTGTCCACCTTCACGAGCGCGCGCTTCCACGGGCCGAACGTCGAGGAGCCGAAGACGTCACTGAGCAGGACGAAACCGGCCCGATCGTAAAACGCGTTGGCCATCACTAGCTCCACCCAGGTCGTGAGCGGTACGTCAAAGGCATAGGGATACTTGAACTTGGCGGGGTCGCGGTCGTAGATCAGGGCGTCGATGTCGACACCGAGGTCGCGCATGAGGCGGTAGGCAATGTGGGCGTGACCCAGCTCGTCCTGAATGATGGCCAGTGCTGAGCCGAACGGGTTCAGCGATGGAGCGGCCCTGGCGGGGTTGTAATAGGCCGGTGCGCTGATCAGCTCCGTATCCGCCGAAACGGTGAGGATGCGCTTGATCCCCTCCAAGTAGGCAGGGCTCATGTGCTCGATGGATTCGATGAGCTGGTGGTTCTTGATGCGTTCGAGCACCTGCTGATCGGTCAGCGGTGGGGCATCGGACATGGGCGCAGCGCTCCGTCTTGAGGTGGCCTCAGCCCCATCATAGCCCCGAAAACCGGCAGTCTCCGTGCTAAACTTGGCCCATTCCAGCCGGTGCACATGGCGCCTCGACGCCTTCACTCCGGAGCGGAAGGGGGGAGATGGGCAGGAGCGATAACGGTCGAAGGTCCCGGCTTCCCCAGGCCATGTGGCCGACGGATGACCGGCCGTGGTCGCTGGCCGCCCTCACGATCCTCTCCCTCTTTTGCTGGCCAGGAGCAATTGTTCTCTCGGTGCGCAACCTGCAGTACCTCGGGGTCTACGACGAGAAGACGGCGCGGTTCTATGCCTGGGCCACCGCGGCATTCCTGGCCAGCCTGCTCCTCCTGACCTGGTCCTTCGATCCCAAGGCCTTTGAGAAGACCCCCGAGCAGCAGGCCCTTCCCATCACGCTCCTCTCGCCGCTGGTCTGTTATCTGATCCAGGTCATCCCGTTCCGGCGCTGGCGTCTGGCTCATCCCGCCCAGCCGACCAGGCCCTGGTATTCCTCGATTCTGCCCGCGATCGTGACTGCGCTGGCGACCATTGTCGTCGCCCTTGCCGCCATCAGCATCGTTCAGGTGGCCATGCCGAAGTCGTAGTCCGCGCCTCCCTCGTCGGCCTCTGCGGTTCTCATGCCATAATCCTTTCGGTTGTGGAGACCACTCGTCGGAGTGCGGTGCGCCGCGTCGAACGTCCGCATCACCGGCTGCGCGACACCCTCTATCTAATCCTGGCGCTGCTGGTTCTGACCTTGACGATTGTCGGCGCCACCAGCACCGTGGCGTTCGTGCTGGGGTCTCAGATCTTCCACGCGGCGAAACCGCACGCCGCTCCACCCGGCACGCCGCGGGTCGTCGTTCGCGTTCCGGAACGCGCGGCGGCAGCGGTCCTGGCGCACGCGCGGCAAGAGCGACGCCGGCTTCTTCAGCGAGCGCGTGCCCAGGCGAGGGCCCTGCTCCGTGCGGCTCGACGCCGTGCTTCACATCGCCCGGTGCCCACGAAGGTGCCTCCTCATCCTCGGTCCACCGCACCTGCCATACAACCCACCCCGGCTCCCGCGGCCCGTGCTCCCATCGGGACTCCAGCTCCGGCCCGCGTCGGGAGCCGTCCCTCAGGCTCGCTGCCGGCCGGCTGGGCGGTCGCCGCCGTGGGCAGCAACCCGTGGAGCCGAACGGTCCAGATTCGCAACCGCTCGGCAGTGAGCTTCTCCGGTGTGGTCACGATGACCTTCGTGGCTCGGAACGGTGGGGTCCTCGCCACCGACCTCGGACATTTCGGCGGCGTCCCTCCGCACAGCACGGTAACGGTACACGTGTTTGGTGCCGACCCTCGGGTCTGGTATCGGTACCGGATCGCGGTTTCCGACATCCGTTAGCCCCGGTGCGGCGCCTCGCGGTTCGGTACGCCGCTTGCTCTAAGTTGAGGTGGCGGTATTGGCCAGAAAGGGGACGCATCCCGTGTCAACCATGACCAAGCCCGCGGCGCGCAGCGTCCGCGAGGGGCCGAACGAGTTCGAGACGGCACAACGGCAGTTCGATCGCGCGGCCGAGATTCTCAATCTCGATCCCAATATTCGGTGCATTCTCCGAACGCCGCAGCGCATCCTGGAAGTGCACTTTCCCGTACACATGGACGACGGCAGCATCCGGGTCTTCACCGGCTTTCGAGTGCAGCACAATCTCCATCGTGGACCGACCAAGGGCGGCATCCGGTATCACCCGGACGTCACCTTGGATGAGGTGAAGGCGCTGGCGATGTGGATGACCTGGAAGTTCGCCATCATCGGTCTGCCCTTCGGAGGCGCCAAGGGCGGCGTGGTCGTCGAGCCGGAACGGCTCAGCCAGACCGAGCTGGAGCATCTCACCCGGCGCTTCACCACCGAGATCTCGATCATCATCGGTCCCGAGAGAGATATCCCTGCCCCCGATGTGAACACCAGCGGCCAGACCATGGCGTGGATGATGGACACCTACAGCATGCACACCGGCTTCTCGGTCCCGGCAGTCGTGACGGGGAAACCATTGAGCATCGGCGGCTCAGAGGGCCGGCTCGAGGCAACTGGGCGGGGCGTCATGATCGTTACCATCGACGCGCTCCAGCGTCTCGGCATTCCTCCCACGGAGACGACCGTCGCGGTTCAGGGGTTCGGAAACGTGGGCAGCCACACCGCCCGCCTGCTTCACCAGGAGGGCTGCCGCATTGTGGCGGTAAGTGATGTGCACGGTGGCATCTACAACCCGAAGGGCCTGCCGGTTCCTGAGCTGCTGCGATACGTCCAGGAGCACGGCACGGTGCTCGGGTTCCCGCAGACCGAGTCGGTGACCAACATGGAGCTTCTGGAGCTGCCGGTAACGGTCCTGGTGCCGGCGGCGCTGGGAAACCAGATCACGGCCGAGAACGCCGATCGGATTCGCGCCCGGGTCGTCTCTGAGGGAGCGAACGGCCCGACGACGCCCGAGGCCGATGCCATCATGCACGAGAACGGCGTCTTCCTGATTCCCGACATCCTTGCCAACGCCGGTGGCGTCACCGTCTCGTACTTCGAATGGGTTCAGGATCTCCAGCAGTTCTTCTGGACGGAGAACGAGATCGATCAGAAGCTCGCCCACATCATGCGCAAGAGCTTCGCGAAGACCTACGCCACCATGGAGAATCGCGGTGTCGACATGCGCATGGCGGCCTATATCGAAGCGGTGAGCAACGTCGCGGCCGCCACCGACGCCCGGTCCATATACCCGTAGCGGGCTCAGCAGCGGCCAGAAGCGGCCGGCCCGGACAGGGCGCGCGCTTCCGGTCCGAACAGGCGGTCCTGGTCCCTCTCGGCGCGGGCCCGAAATGTGGGGCTCACCGGCCGCAGGTCGATTTTGCCGCTCTTCTTCGGGCCGAGCCTTGCTTTAGAGCCCTCGGTTGGGCGGCACCCACTGTGAGCCGTTCCACCGCTCCCCAATCGGCCTTCTCGGGCCGGTCGATGGGAGGACGCTGCCCACGGCCATGCAATGGTTGGGTCTCGGGCAGTCGACACCGCTTAGCTGGCGAACCCGTGCCGGGGGTTCCACGAGGCGGTCCGCAACCACTTCCGGCCGTTCCAGCGCAAGCGTCAGACTGTAATCCCGGAACGGCGCTCGCGGTTTGGTGATGGGCTCCATGGAGCCAACCGCCATGCAGCGGTCGCCTCCGCGGCAGGTCACCCCGAGGAGCCTGGCCTAGAGTCGCTGTGATGTCGGGTTCGGGGGCCGCCACCATCTCCCGGAGCGGTATCGCTCGAGCAGGGCGCTGGGACCGCGAGAGGCGGCCGAGTCCACTCGCGTGGGATGCGCCCAACAGCGTCGTCACCTGCTCCACCGGCTCACCATCACTGATGTAGTCGGTCGCGCCGAGGTCCAGCGAGCTGGACAGGGTGCGTGCAATCAAGGCTGGGATCGGCGAAGTGCTCCAGGTCAGGTGGTCAGAGCTTCAACTCAGGAGTGGGTTCGCGTCGGGAGCCACCGGGGCGATTCGGCGTTGGGTCCCCACGACCCACGCCGGCTAGAAGCTCTCGGCCACTACGAATTGGATCCACACTCAAGTATCGCCTCCAAAAGCCCGAGTGCTTCAGCCTGTAGGGCGTGCACGGTTCCCTCAAGATCAATTGACTCGAGGCGGGACGCCGCGTAGCTGGCTCGGAAGATGAGCGACCATGTCCCGCTGAGAAGGGGTGTCAAAGCGTGTCCGCGGGGTCGCAGGAAGCGCCCAGCCGCTTCCTCTGCCGCACGCCCGCCCGCCCGGTCCACCGGGTCGCGATTCCACCGGCTGAACGAGCCGACGGGGCCGTGCTCCCAGATGCTCCGACGGGTCCGCCTCGTCACGTGAGTACACGCTTCGAGAGAGGCGTCGTCGGTGATCGGTGTCGTGGACTCTACCTCCGTGGCATCGGCGCCGAGACCTCCCAGGCGGAGCCAAGTGCCGGCGAACGGACGGGCGTACCAGTCCAGCGCCATCCATGCCCGCCGCTCTTCGATCTCGTCCGTGCGTCGCGAACCGGCCACGCGGCGCTGGTAGGCCCGGGCGAGGTGCTGCTCCTCGGGGTCTAAGTCGGCCAACCAGGTGAGTACGAACCAGTCGACAACGGGGCTTTCGTTGGCATCCGCGAGTGTTCCGATCGCGGTCCCCTATTCGGCTACGGAGTGACGGCAAACCTCTAGCGGCATTGTTTCGGGAGGCGGATCTTGGGGAAGCGTCTGGGATGCCAGTTCAGGGCAACCGTCGTTCGCGACGTCTGGATCGGGCCCTTTGAGTGTGCGGGGTGAGCAGGTGAGACTGCCCGGCTGCTTACGCGGAGGATGAGCCCGGTCCTCCGCCCAATCAGGAAGGTCTCCCGGAATGTCGAATTAGCGCCGTAGACGGCGGGTATCCGCGTACGCACGGTCACGGCCCATACGCGATGCTTGCCCAGACGCCTCCGGCCCGCTAGTCTCGCCCGCTCGGGGTTCTGTGCAACGACGGGACCGTAAGAGTTCGTCGCCGACCCGGGCGGGCCCCGAAACGTTCGTCTGCTGCACCGCCAGGGCTTCCCCGGCGATCGGAAAGCCGCATGCGATCCGACGGAGATTCCCAGGTAGCGGCTCGCAATCGGTCCGTCTGGGCCGTGTCCGCGTATCCGGCCGGCCTCGCGTCCACGACCAGGGAACCCGCCTCGCACGGTGTACCAGCCACGCCCGCTGGTGACCAAACCGTATCGGCGCCGCGGTCGTAGCGTGATTAGCTCGACCTGGTCGACGGTCACCTGGTAGCTGAAGCGGCCCAACGACCGGAGGCGGCCGAGGGCGTGTCGCAGGAGGGTGGGGCCCCGGCCGTCGGCGCCGGGCGGGGCACCGGCCCGCTCAGCCGACGCCGTCAGAGAGCCACCGCCGAGTGTCGCCGCGGCTAGGATCGCCAGCCCCAGCGCAGCCCGCGGTGTGTCCGACAGGATGTGCCGCTTCCTAAACATTCGGTCCGCCTCCTACCTAAAGATGTTCGCAGGGGAAAGAGTTGTGGGCGTGCTTCGGCAGCTCGGCGAGTTCCGTGAGGGCGTCAGAGAGCGGGCCCTGCAGCTCATACGCAAAGGCGCCCTCCGGGAACCGCTCGCGGCGCTCACCGTGAAGCAGCTGCTTGACCAGTTCGGCGATCTGCACGGCCATGCTCGGACCCGCTTCGAGTTCGGATGCCTGCCACGCGACGACGACGGTCCGCCGTCCCTCGGCCAGCGCACTCAGAAGCAGGTCCAGGGCATCATGCCGGCCGCCGAGGCAGGCGAAGCTGGACAAGCCGGCCGCGTACAGCGCGGGAACCCAGGCAGGCCTCCCGCCGAGCGTCACAACTCCCGCGACCACCGCTCCGGCGCCCACCAGCGCCCGACAAGCGTCCACCGCCGCATCCGGCGAGGCGTCCAGGAGCCCATGATGGCGACATCGGCGCCCGCGCGGCAGACGTCGAGATCGAAGGGCGTCAGCGGCCCAGAGTAGACCACATCGTGGCCGCCCGCGGCCACCCAGACGCGAATCCCCTCGCGTGGAACGTCCACATTCGACAGAATTGCGATGCGCACCCCAGTACCCTTCGCACTATTAAGATACCGCCTCGGCGCGAGAACGTCAAGCCTGGGACGCGGCGCCCGGCCTATCCTCCGGAAGGGACGGGCGCGCGCCGCAGGTAGGCCTCGATGAAGGGGTCGAGGTCGCCGTTCAGCACCGCGTCGGCGGCCGACGTTTCGACACCAGACCGCAGGTCTTTCACCATGGTGTAGGGGTGCAGGACGTAGGAGCGGATCTGGTTGCCCCAGCCGGCCTCGACATGCTCCCCTTTGAGACGCGCCTGTTCGGCCTGCCGCTCCTCGAGCTGCCGCTCCAGGAGGCGAGCCCGCAGGACGGTCATGGCCAGGTCGCGGTTCTGCAGCTGCGACCGCTCGTTCTGGCACGTCACGACGATGCCGCTGGGGATGTGGGTGATTCTGACGGCCGACTCGGTCTTGTTGACATGCTGGCCGCCCGCGCCGGTGGACCGGTAGGTGTCGATGCGGAGATCGTCGGGATTGACGGCTAGCTCTTCGTCCGTCTCGGTGACGGGCATGACCTCCACGAGCGAGAAGCTGGTGTGGCGGCGGTGGGCGCTGTCGTAGGGCGAGAGGCGGACCAGGCGGTGAACGCCCCGCTCAGCACGCAGGTACCCGTAGGCGTAGGGACCGGAGATCTCCAGATCCGCGCTCTTGATCCCGGCCTCCTCCCCCTCGCTGATCTGCACGATGTCGACCTTGTACTTGTGAGTCTCCGCCCAGCGGATGTACATGCGCATGAGCATCTGGGCCCAGTCCTGGGATTCCGTCCCCCCAGCGCCGGCGTGAATGGAGAGGATGGCATCGTTCTCGGCGTAGTCGCCTGAGAGCAGAACCCGAAGGTCAAGCCGCTCCACCTCTCGGGAGATCTGGCCCGCCTCGGCGGTGACGTCAACCAGGAGCGAGTCGTCGTTCTCCGACTCGGTGAGATCGAGCAGATCGCCGAGATCGTGGATGCGGTGAGAGAGCCGGTCGGCTTCCTCCACCTCCCCGGCGAGACGGCTGAGCCGTGCCATGACCGCGGAGGCGGCCCGTGGCTCGTCCCAGAAGCCGGGCTCGGCGCTCTGGGCCTGCAGACGGCTCAGCTCGCGGCGGCGGCCCTCGATGTCAAAGGTGCACCTTTAGCTGATCGAACTTGGTCGCATCGTCATGCAGGCGCAGCTTCAGGTCTTCCACGGATGTCTGGGTCATCCTAGGCCGCCCGACCGTGACAGAGCTTGTACTTCTTGCCACTCCCGCAGGGACAGGGCTCGTTCCGGCCGACCTTGCCGTTGACGGGCCGTCCGGCGCCACGCGGCAGAGGTTTTCCACGGCGGCCCGGCGCGGGGCTGGACTGACGCGTCGACGGCCCTGACTCGGGCTGCGGGCCGCCGACCATCTGGGGCTCTTGGTCGTCGGTCTGGATGGTGATGGGACCGAAGAGGATATGGAAGATGTTGTGGGTGAGGCTGCGTCGGACCTGGGCCTGGAACTCGTCGAACATGTCGAAGGCCTTGCGCTTGTAGACCACCAGCGGGTCCTGCTGGCTGAAGGCGTGAAGCTGGGCCGCCTCGCGAAGCTCGTCCATGGCGTCGACATGCTGAATCCAGCCCTGGCTGAGGATCTGGAGGAGGACGTTGCGCTCGATCGCGCGAACGATCTCCTCGCCGACCGCTTCCTCCCGCTCCGCGTAGATCGCCTCGGCGGTGCTGAGGAGGTAGTCCTGCAGCTCCTCCTTCGAGAGCGTCTCCAGCATCTCGACGGTAAAGTCCGGGGGCGGCTGCGCCACCATGGCCGTGTAGGCGGAAATCAGGCCTTCCAGGTCCCATTCGTCGCTGTGGGTGCTGGCGCAGAAACCGGCCACCATCTCCGCGACCTCGTCGCGCATCAGGTTGACGACGGTGTCCCGCACAACCTCGCCTCGAAGGATGTCCTGGCGCTCCGCATAGACGATGTCGCGCTGTTTGCGAATGACGTCGTCGTATTCGACGAGATGCTTGCGGTAGTCGAAGTTGAAGCCCTCGACCTTGGTCTGCGCGGACTCGATGGTCCGGCTGACCAAGTTGTGCTCAAGGGGCTCGTCGCCGGTCATGCCGAAGCGCTCCAGCAGGCCCTTGACGCGAGGACCGACGAAGCGGCGCATCAGCTTGTCTTCCAGGGAAACAAAGAAACGAGACTCGCCCGGATCTCCCTGACGGCCGGAACGGCCGCGAAGCTGATTGTCGATGCGGCGGGACTCATGACGCTCGGTGCCGACCACCGCCAGGCCGCCCAGCTCCCTGACGCCTTCGCCAAGGGTGATGTCGACGCCGCGGCCGGCCATGTTGGTGGCCACGGTCACGGCGCCCTTCTGCCCGGCGTTGGCGATGATGGTCGCCTCTCGCTCGTGCTGTTTGGCGTTCAGCACCTCATGGGGCACGCCTGCGCGAGTAAGGAGGGTGGACAGGATCTCGTTCATCTCGATCGAGGTGGTTCCCACCAGGACCGGCTGGCCGGCCTCATGCTTCTCCTTGATCGTCGCCACGACGGCCTTGAACTTGGCCTCCTGGTCTCGATAGACGAGGTCGGAGTAGTCGGCCCGGACCATGGGCTGGTTGGTGGGAATGGCCACAACGTCGAGGCCGTAGATCTTGTGGAACTCTTCGGCCTCGGTCTCGGCCGTGCCGGTCATGCCGGCCAGCTTCTCGTACATGCGGAAGTAGTTCTGCAGGGTGATGGTGGCGTGAGTGACGTTCTCACGCTGGATGTTCACGCGCTCCTTGGCCTCGACCGCCTGATGGAGGCCGTCACTCCAGCGGCGTCCCGGCATGAGCCGGCCGGTGAACTCGTCGACAATGATCACCTCGCCGTCCTGAACCACGTAATCCTTGTCTCGCTGGTAGAGCACCTGAGCGCGAACGGCCTGTTCGAGGTAGTTGACTAGCTGGAAGTTCTGCTCGTCGTAGATGTTGGTGATGCCGAGGGCGCGCTCCATCTTGCCGATGCCGGCCTCGGTGAGACTGACCGATCGAGCCTTCTCGTCGACGGTATAGTCGGCATCGGGACGCAGCCGCGGCGCCAGTTGGGCGAAGGTGCGATACATCTCCGACGACTCTTCGGCCTCGCCGCTGATGATGAGCGGGGTTCGCGCCTCGTCGATCAGGATGTTGTCGACCTCGTCCACGATGGCGTAGTGCAGGTCGCGTTGCACCAGGTCCTCCAGATCGAAGGCCAGGTTGTCGCGCAGGTAGTCGAACCCAAACTCGCTGTTGGTCCCATAGGTGACGTGACAGGCGTAGGCGTCCTTGCGCGAGATGGGCGCGAGGTGCCGGAGCCGCTCATCTCCGGCCGACTCGTCGAGGTAGTCGGGATCGTAGCGGACCGACATGTCTCCGGCGATGGCCGCAGTGGTCATGCCCAGGGCATGAAAGATCTGGCCCATCCAGCCGCAGTCGCGACGGGCCAGATAGTCGTTGACGGTGACCAGATGGCAGCCCCTCCCCGTGAGGGCGTTGAGATAGAGGGCGGTGGTGGCGACGAGGGTCTTGCCTTCGCCGGTCTTCATCTCGGCGATCTTGCCCTCATGCAAGACGATGCCGCCCACGAGCTGGACATCGTAATGCCGGAGACCCAAGGTGCGCTTGCTGGCCTCGCGGACGGCGGCAAAGGCCTCCACCAGGAGATGGTCTAGGGACTCCCCGTCCTGGTAGCGGCCGATCAGCTCGGGAGTCTTGTCCCGAAGCTGCTGATCGGTAAGGGCCTCGAACTCGGGCTCGAGGTCGTTGATGGCGTCGACATCGGGCTGGACCCGACGAACATACCGGGTGTTTGGGTCACCGGCCAACCTTGTGAGAATGGACATGATACCTAACGAGTCGGCTGAAGTGGCGGCATCGGATGAACGGCTCTAGGCCGTCATCTGACAAAAAGCACCGCCGCTCCGGCCTGGCGGCCCTCGACGGCGATGCTCTGCGAGGATTCTACCATTTCAGGCCTGGTTATGAGGAGAAATCGCCTCTCCCATCCACTCCGAGAGGCGGCCCAACAGAAACTGGAGATAGGTGAGATTGGCCTGGTCCGTGGTTCGTATGAGCACCAGCCCATCGGCCGAAAGTTGCCGCAGGACGAAGGTCTCCCGAGGCGTTTCCAGCATCAGTCCGCGGGGGCCGGTGACTTCCGCCACCTCCAGAAGGCGCGCCGCCGACTGCAGAGCATGGTTGCCCAGGGCGGCAAGCGCCTCGAGGTCGTCGCCGGCGCTGGAACGGCCATGAATCAAGAGGCCATCACGGGTTGCGAGCAGGATGGCCCGAACTCCGTAGACGTCCATGAATCGATCGAGGACGTTCGTGATTTCCTCGGGCGACGCGGAGCTGGGCATGTGCCGACCTTGCGCTGCGGTTCGCGATTAGTATAGTCATCCGGGGAATGCGGTATGGGATCGAGACGAGCAGCCGGCGGAGCCGCCGCCCTCCTGCAGGAGGCGCATGCGATCGAGGTGCTTCTCGACGAGATCGTTCCCGACGAGCGCGACGTCGAGCACTACTGGGACGTCTCGACGCGACTGATCAATCTCGTCCTGAGTCTGGAGACGCTGGCGGGGATCCGTGCCGGTGAGGACGACCTGGCTCCGGCCCGAGCCGAGCTTTCGGCCATCGAGTCGGCCATTGCCGATATGGCGTCGCACACGGGATGGCCAGAGGCCGCGGACTCATGGTGACTTCCGCGTGGTGGCTAGGAAGCTCGGGCCGACTCGGCCTGTTCTCGCTCACGCTCCTGGCGCAGAGCCGTGCGGTGGCTCAGGCCGTCACGCCAGCAGCGCAGCTCGCTGAGCATGCAGACGTGCTGCTCCTCGACGGTCTCGGGGGGCGTTTCTCGGAGACAGTAGATCTCATAGAGGACCACCTCCCGCCCGACTGCCCGGATGGGGTCCGGGGCAACCCAGTTCTCGCGATAGAAGGGGCAGGCCCCCTCGTGGCGGCGGAAGCGGCGCTGATCGCGGATCAATGGGACTTGGAAACGCGCGACATGGTGCCGAATTCTAGCAATTCGACCCTCCAATTTCGAAATGCACCGGCGGTGCTCGTGGCCTATCGGCGGCATCCTTCAGCGGCTGGTCTCAGCCGCGGGAGGAACACCCGGAAGCGATCGGACAGGCATGGCGGGGCCGCCGCGGGGTCGTATCGGCGGTGCTGCCGAGGGGATCTGAATCCAGCGTCGGCCCCAACCTGTGGGCGGCCGCGCCCCCATCTGGTTTCTGCTGGCCAGGTATCCGCCCCGGTGCTGCCGTGTCGAATCTATTGGTGTGCCGACTCTGTCGGCGATTGGATCCTGGTCGCCGGCAGCGTCTGCCTGCTCGGCATCCCCTCTTGTATCTGGAAGCGACGAGCCCTCAGTCGGCGCTCGTGTTCAACGCGGTGCTTATGTGGGCCTATGAGACGCGGACAGCCGACAGGGGGTAGTGGGCGGATCGGGTGGTCTGCGTCGCTCGCTGTGGGACCGGGTCAGAACCCCATGACCCGGAGCAGCTCTCGCACGGCATCCGCGGACTTCTGCAGCGCAGCTCCGTCCTCATCGCCGAGATCGAACTCCACGATCCGCTCGACTCCGCCGGACCCGAGCACCACGGGCACGCCCAGGTACACGTCGCGCTGTCCGTATTCGCCTGAGAGGTAGACCGACGCGCCCAGCAGGCGTCGCTCGTCCCACAGGATCGAGTCGACCATGTCGAGGAACGCTGCTGCCGGAGCATAGTAGGCGCTCCGGCCCAGAAGATTCACGACCTCGGCTCCCCCGTCCCGAGTTCTGCGCACCAGCCGGTCGATGGTGGCCGGATCCATGAGCTGGGGCAGCGGAACGCCGTTGACAGTGGTGAAGCCGGGAAGGGGCACCATCTGATCCCCGTGGCCGCCGAGCACGAGGGCGGTCACGTCCTTTACGGAAACGCCCAACTCGGCGGCGATGAAGGTTCGGAAGCGCGCCGAATCGAGCACGCCGGCCTGCCCGATGACCCGGCGAGGCTCGAATCCCGTTTCCTTCATGGCCAGATAGGCCATCGCGTCCAGCGGATTGGTCATGATCAGGACCAGGCTGCTGGGGCAGAGGGTTCTGACATGCCCCATGACTTCGCGGATGATCTCCGCATTGACACGGACCAGGTCGTCGCGGCTCATGCCCGGCTTGCGGGGAAGGCCGGCGGTGACGAGCACCAGATCCGAGCCCTCGATGTCCTCGTAGCGGTTGGACCCGCGAACCTGGGCATCGAAGCCGACGATTGGCCCGCACTGGGAGATGTCGAGCGCCACGCCCTGGGGCAGGTTCTCCACCACGTCGACCAATAGGATGTCGGCGTAGTTGCGTTCGGCGAGCGCCCGCGCGGTGGATGCGCCGACCGCGCCCGCCCCGATGATGCTGATGCTGCGTCGCATGAAGCTTCTCCTCCTCCCAGGTTGGCGGCCATTCGATTCTGCATCCCCGACGCCGGTCGGGCCGGCTACGTGCCCTTGTTGCCGTCCAGGACCCGGGCATATGCGTCGAGGTAGCCATCCGTCATGGCTGCCACCGAGAAGCGCTCTTCCACCCGCTTCCGGCAGGCGGCGCGGCTGATGCGGCCGATCTGGCCTACGGCCTCCACTGCCGCTTCGACGTCGGGAACCACGAAACCAGTCTCGCCATCGGCGACGACCTCGGACACGGACCCAAGATCGATGCCGATAACCGGTGTGCCGGTGGCCATGGACTCGGCCATGGCCAGACCGAAGCGCTCCGGTATGGTCGTCAGGTGCAGGCTCGCCAGCGCGCCACCCAGGAGCTGATCGCGCTCCACGGGACCGACCGGTCCCTCGAATCGGATCTGCCGGCCGTCCAGGTGCGGCTCGATCTCCTGCCGAAAGTAGTCCTCATCCTGGATGATGCCGGCGATGCGAAGCTCCCGGTCGGTTTGGCGCGCCACCTCTATGGCGAGGTGCACGCCCTTGTCCGGATGTATCCGCCCCACGAACGCCAGGTATGTCCGAGGCCTGGGACAAAAGGTGAAATCTTCGAGCTTAATGCCGTTATAGACGGTGCGCACGTAGGGCAGGTGGGGGTCTCGGTCGGCGTCGCTGATGGACACAAAGAAGGTCTCGCGGTACTTCCGGTAGACCAGGCGATATTGATCGATGGAGAATCCATGCACCGTAGTGAGCATGGGCGTGGAAATGAGACGGCTGTAGGTGAGCGGCATGAAATCGAAGCTGTTGTGGATCAGGTCGAAGCCCGACGCCTGTTCCATGGCCTGGGAGATGTGCAGGTATTCCCAGACCTTGGGGTCGAGGTTGGCATCCTCCTCCCAGGCGTATGGCGCCACCGCCGCCAGCCTGCCTGCGGTGAGTGAGTCCCGGGTTGCAAACAGGGTGACATCAATGTTGCGCCTGATCAATTCCTCGGCGAGGTTTGTGACCACTGTTTCCCAGGCGCCGTAGTGTCGTGGTGGCGTCCGCCAAGAGATCGGTCCAAGGATTGCAAGTCGAATGGAAGTCATCCTCCCGGCCCTCGGCAGCACACGTCCGCCCCGCCGACCGATTCTAGGGACCAACCTATAATCTTCTGTAGCTGAAGGGCTGAAGTCTGTCCAGCTCCGTGATGGCGCCGCGATGCCGGCCGGGAGCCCTGGCAAGCCCCCACAGGAAGAGAACGCATGGATAGCCTGCGAGGAGGCCCGAGTGCGGCCGCCTCAACACTCGGCCGGTACCTCCCGCTCATGAGCGTGGCCGCCCTGGTCCTGGTGATCGACCAATGGACCAAGGCGGTGGTTACAGGCTACGTCAACGCCCGGGGTGGCGCGCCCGTGCCCATTCTCGGCGGCGACGTGCTGATCGATCTGGTGCACAACACCGGAGCCGCGTTCGGAGTGCTGCCCAATCAGACGGTGCTGTTCATCGTCATCGCCATGGCCATCGTCACGGCTCTGATGCTGTCCTACCGGCGGCTGGCGCAGGGCCCGATGGCGCTCCGACTCGGTCTCGGTCTCATCCTCGGAGGCGCTCTCGGCAATTTGGCCGACCGGGTTCGGTTTGGCTATGTCGTGGACTTCATCGACGTTCGTTGGTGGCCGGTGTTCAACCTAGCCGACAGCTGTATTGTCATCGGAGTCATACTCCTGGTGGTCACCCTGACGCTGCAAGTCGAACGGCGGGTCGAGCAGACCTGACGCCGATCCGGAAGATCCGTATCGATGCTCGAGATGCGGGACGACGGCTGGACCATGTCGTCGCCGAATCGGTCGAGGGTCTGTCCCGGGCGCTTGGTCAGAAGCTGATCCGCGACGGGTTGGTGACCGTCAACGGCGAGGCGGCCCGCCCCTCGACGCGAGTGCTGGCCGGCGACACGGTGCGCGTGAAGGCCCAGGTGCCGCCAAGCTTGAACGCGGCGCCCGAGCATCTCGATTTGCAGATCGTCTACGAGGACGAATCGCTGGCCGTGATCGACAAGCCGGCCGGCCTCGTCGTGCATCCCGCCGCGGGGCATGCATCGGGGACGCTGGTCAATGCCTTGGTGTCTCGGTACCCGCACCTGGAGGCTGCCGGGAGCGCTCGACCCGGCATCGTCCACCGGCTCGACAAGGACACCTCGGGACTCATGGTGGTTGCCCTCAGTCCCCAGGCCCAGCTCCATCTGGCCGATCAGCTCCGCCGGCGCACCATGCACCGAACCTATACGGCCCTGGTGTGGGGACGTTTGGAGCCGGAGCGGGCCATGATCGACGTTCCCATCGGCCGCGATCCGTCGGGAAGGCGGCGCATGGCCGCCGGTCCACGGTCCATCGCCGCCCGGGACGCCCGGACGCGTTACCGCGTTCTGCAGTATCTTTCCGAATTCAGCCTCTTGGAGGTGGATCTGGAGACGGGCCGCACCCACCAGATTCGCGTGCATCTCGCCTACGTCGGTCACCCGATCGTCGGCGATGGGACCTATGCGAATCGTCCCTGGGCTGATCTCAACCGGCAGTTTCTCCACGCGTCGAAGCTGGAGCTGCAGCATCCGACAACGAGTGATGGGATGACCTTCACCGCGCCTTTGCCGCGCGAGCTGACGACATTCTTGGACGCCGCGCGGCGGGTTACTCCGGACTGAGGACCGGCCGGCCTAGCTCGAGGTCTGCGGCGGGTTGTAGGTGATGCGGATCCGGAGCGGGCGCACCGAATACGGGCGCAGATTGGGCTGGGTGTGGAAGGCCGACCACATGGGAGTGGCGGTCTGATCGAAAGCGCTCATCGGCTGAAGGCCGAGGAGCTTCTCAATCGTCAGCAGCATGGAATTGTTGTCGTAGAGCCCCGAGTTGACCGTCGGGTGGGGTACCTGGGTATAGGGACTGATGATGAGGCACTCGGTGCGCTGGGCATTGACGTGATCGGCCGCGCCCTGTGCGTCGTCCTGGGTGATGAAGATGGCCGTGCTCGACCAGTAGGGGCTGTGACTAACGGCGTCGACGATCTTGCCCACCGCCTGATCATTGAGCGCCACATAGCTGGCGGGAGTGGGGAGCCGAGGGGCGGTGCTCTGAGTGTGGTCTCCGGGAAGGGCAATAATCTCGAGATTGGGAAGATCGTGGTTGGCCACGAATTGCTGGAACTCCGAGTCCCATTCGAGGAAGCGATCGCCATCGCTATATCGCGGATCGTCGCCACGATAGTGGACGTCGGAGTGGCCGATCAGCGCCGGCACCGTCGGCCTCGGCGAGGATGGCGGAAGGCAGACGACCTTGCCCTTGTGCACGTGCGTCCGGAAGTAGTGATAGGCAAGGGGCCCGGGGCACTGCGAGGCATCGGAGGTATTGATCACGGTGTATCCCGGCTGGGTGTAGCGGAAGAACTCACCGTAATCGCGGTAGGTGATACCGGCTTGGGCGGCCCGATCCCAGAGATAGCCACCGGGCGAGAGATCGGCGGCGAGGACGCCCTGGGAATAGCCGTTGGGAATGCGGTGGCCGTAGGTCTCCGGCCACATCTTCATGTTGAAGTCGTCGTCATTGGCGGACATCGCCCAGTTGTGTCCGTCGGCGCTCGATTGCCCGTCGTCGTAGAAGTTGTCGAAGATGCCGAATCGCGCGGCCAGGTCGTGCAGGTTTGGCGTCACGGTAGCGGGATACTTCGTGAGGGAGCGATCGCCGTTGGCAATCCCGATATCGCCGAAGACCTGGTCGTAGGTCTGGTTCTCCTTGACGATGTAGATGACGTGCTGGATGGGGCTCGCCCCGGCCGCGAACGGGTCGCGCGAGGGCGAGGAGCTGGCTTCGCTCCCCGGATGCTTGATGTTGTCGTCGACCGCCACTCGACGGCTCAGCCGCTTCAGGTGCTTCAGATCGGGCACGCCGAAGATCGAGAGCGTGCCGTTGACGGGGTTGTGATAGTGACCGTCGTTGAGGTCCCCGTTGGCGGTCGGGCCGTCGCCCTCGCCGTTGAGCACGAAGAGCTGGCGGCCGCTGGGGCCGAGTGTGGCCGAGGTGGGATATTCGGCCGTGGGAATCCACCCCAACACCTTGCCGTGCCGGCCCAGGGACCTGAGGCCAATGACGGCGACCGCGTTGGCGCCGGCGCAGGCCACGTAGAGATACTTGCCGTTCGGCGAGACGGCCATCCCCTGCGGTGAGCTGCCCAGGAGGGCATGCGGAAACAAGCGGACCGAGATGCGATCAACGACGTGATTCGTCTGTGTGAAGATGATGGAAATCTTGTCCGCGTTGGTGTCGGCCACGTAGAGATATTGGTGCGGGCCTTCGACCATGAACGTTGGATGGGCCGAGACCAGGATTCGCGTATCGGTCAGCAGCGCTCGCGGGTCCATGACGGTCAGCCAGTGGGACGCCCAGTTGGAGACGTAGAGCCGGCGATCGTGGAAGCCGGCGACCACCGTATACGGCCGGCTGCCGGCGGGCAGAATCTTGATGACTTGATTCGTCCGCACATCGATGACGGCAACGGACCGGGCATTCTCCTCGGCCACGAATAGCCGCTCGCCAACCAGGGCCATGCCGGCGGGAAAGGGGTTGGGCGTTGTCGGCGTCACCAAACTGATGTCGGGCCCGGGAGTGAGCATCCCGTCGGAAGAGACGGAGTAGGTGTGCACGACGTTCTGCGCGCCGCCGGAGGCATAGGCCTCGGTACCTGTCCGGTTGAAGGCCAAGCCCACGAAGAGGCTCTCGGGGAAGGGGTACGGTATCGTCTGAATCACCTGGCTCGACGCCGTCGAGACGACCAGAATGTCTTGCTCGTACCGGCCGTCCTGGCTGACCAGCAGCTCTTTGCCATCTGGAGAGAGCACCGCGTTCAAAGGCAAGCCACCCAGCGGCATCTCGTGACCCGCCGGGGTGATTATGCGCCCGTCGACGAGGCGGTAGGCGTTGGCCGCGATGGGACCGGGTGTGTCACCGGCCGTGCTCGAGGCGGCAGTGGAGGTCGCCCTCCAGCTGCCGGCGAGAGCGAGGGCGCCCAGGATCGCGAGGATGAGCGCCAGCTTATTTCGGCGTTTCTCCGGCATCGACGCCTCGCTGGCTAGGTGGATAGAATTCGTATCTCAGACGTATTTTCCCATCCATGGCAATCTCCGTGCCTTGCTGGACAGTCTGCTCTCAGTGGCTTCGGCAGGCCGTCAGAACGCTATGGTTAGACCGGCCATCGGCCTTGGGAGGGCGACAGGTGCGGCTACTCGATGGCCAACAGATCCGCGATGCCATCGGGCAGATGATCGATCCCCCGAGCTCTTTGACGACGATGGCGATGAGCGGTGACCGCTCTGCGACCATGGTACGGGCCTGTTGCTCAGCGGGCCGCTCTGACCTGACCGTGGCCGGTGAGGCCACCACGAGAGGGTCGATCCTGGATGGACCTGCTCCGGAATCGAGAAATCGCCGAGCTGCTGGCTCGGGCAGCGGAGACGGCCGAGCGGGGCTCCGATAAGGCCAAAGCGCTCCGGCGCGCCTCCCGGCGGGCGCTTCTCTGGCCCGTCGAGATTGGGCAGCTCCGCAAGCAGCAGCGGTCTCTGACGGAGCTGAGCGGAGTCGGCCCGTGGCTGGCCAGGGTCATCGGCGAGTGGCTGGACCAGGACGTCGAGGTTCCCGAACCGCCGCCACTGCGGCGTGGGTTCCAGACCATCACGGAGGCCCGAGTGCGGGTGCAGTCGGTTGGGTCCCTTCCCATCCATGGCGATCTGCAGATGCACACGGTTCACAGCGACGGTCTCGTATCGACGGTCGAGATGGCCGAGGCAGCCGTGCAGATCGGTCATTCGTACATCGCCGTCACGGATCATGGCGTCGGCCTCCGCGTTGCCGGAGGCATGAGCGCGGAGTCCTTCGTGGCGCAGTGGGAGGAGATCGATCGCATCCATGAGGGAGGGCTCCTGAGCGATCCGGCCTTCCGCATCTTGAAATCGGCTGAGGCGAATCTCGATACGCACGGAGCACCGGATATGGAACCGGCCATCCTGGCAAGCTGCGACATCGTCCTCGGGGCGTTCCATTCGCAGCTCCGGCGCACGGAAGAGCAGACCAGCCGCTATATGGCGGCGATCAGGGGAGGCTCGATCGACGTGCTGGCTCACCCCCGAGGCCGGATATACAACTTTCGTCTCGGTCTCGTCGCCCGTTGGGAGGAGGTGGCGAGGGAGGCTGCGCGCCGTCAGGTGGCGCTGGAGACTGACGCCTATATCGACCGGCAGGACCTGGACATGGCACTCCTACGGGTGGCGGCGGAGCAGGGCGCGTTCGTCTCCATCGGCAGTGATGCCCATCACCCTATCGATCTGCCCAGCATTGACGTGGGAATCGCGGCGGTCATGGGCGCGGGCGTGCCGCCGGAGCGAGTCCTCAATTGCATGACCGCCGACCGCCTGATGGATTGGGTGCGTGAGGGACGCCGGCTTCGACGGTCGGTTCGCTAGAGCTTGACCCAGGTTCCCAAGCCCATACTGACGGCGGCATCGTAGACGAGGCGAGCGGCGGCCAGGTCTTCGACGGCGAGACCCGTGGACTTGTAGATGGTTAGGTCGTCTTCTGTCTGCCGCCCCGGCTTTCGGCCCAGGAGGACCTCGCCAAGCTCGGTGACCGATGCCGGGCTCAAACCCTGCAGCTCGGCGGCGCCGGCGGGCGGCTCATGTTCGGCTGCTCCCCGCCACTCGACGAACAGCCTGGCCTCGTCCAGGCCGGCGAGGTCGAGCTCGCGTTCGCTGCCCACCGAAACCACGTGCATGCCTGGCTGCAGGAGATCGGCGGGCACGGGAGGAGTCGACGCGTGGGTGCACAGGGCGAGAATGTCCGAGCCCGCGACTGCCTCTTCCAGCCGAGCATGGGCGACTGCCTTCGGATGGCGCGCCGCCAGATTAGCGGCTGCGGCCGGGTCTCGTCCCCAGATCCGAATCTCGGCGAGCCGACACACCTCGGACAGCAGCAGAAGATGCGAGCCGGCCTGAACGCCCGTGCCGACGATGGTGAGCACCGCGGCGTCGGATCGGGCCAGCAGCTTGACGGACAGGGCGCTCGCCCCGGCGGTGCGCATGGCCGTAATGTGTGTGCCGTCCAATAGGGAGAGCGGCGCCCCCGTGGGCTCGTCGAAGAGAAGAATCAGTGCCTGGTGTGACGGCAGCCCTCGGTCGTGGTTGCCGGAAAACAGGGAGACCGCCTTCATGCCGAGGCCGACTCCTTCGACAAAGGCGGGCATGGCGCCGAGGAGGCCATCCGCCGAGAAGGCCGCCGTTCGGGGCGGCACGCTGGCCTTGCCGTCGGAGTATGCCGCCAGCGCCTGCTCCAGGGCCGAGACCACGGGCAGCGGGCTCAACAGATGGGAAACCTCCTCAGCGCTGAGCACCAGGAGCCGGGCAGCCGCCGATCTCTCTACCATCACTCCCTCAGGCGTCAGGTTCATCCCATGAGCCGCCCGTCTGACACTACATCGGCCTGGGCCATATCCCCGTGGCCGGAACCACCATGGCCACGCGCGATTAGGATAGGGTCGCATCAAAGGGAGCAGTGATACGTGTTACTGGCGGATCTGGTCGACGCGTCGCGGGCAATGGCCTCCGACCCGTCCCGGCGCGGCAAGAAGAAGGTGATGGCGGAGCTGCTTCGACATGTTCCGCCCTCGGAAATTGCGATCGCCGTGTCCTACCTCTCGGGGGCCCTTCGGCAGCGCCGGACGGGGGTTGGCTGGGCATCCCTGCGAAGCAGGCCGCCCGGGGCGGCGGAGGCATCGCTCAATCTCTTTGAAGTCGACGAGGCCTTCGCTCGCGCGGCATCGCTCAGTGGCGGTGGTTCTGCCGCCGAGCGTCGTGGCGTGATGGAAGGGCTCTTTTCCAGGGCGACGCAGGAGGAGCAGGACTTTCTGGTGCGGCTGGTGTCCGGCGAGCTGAGGCAGGGTGCCCTGGCCGCACTGGTGGCCGAGGCGCTGGCGTTGGCGACCGACACCGACGTGGGACTGGTGCGCCGGGCGAGCATGCTCGCCGGAGGGCTGGGACCGGTCGCGGAGGCGCTGCTCATCGAGGGGCAGCAGGGACTCGACCGCTACCGGCTCCAGGTGGGCTCTCCCGTCCAGCCCATGCTGGCGCAGGCGGCAGGGTCACTGGAGGAGGCCATGGCGCGTCTGCCCGCGACCGCGGTGGAGTGGAAGCTCGACGGCATCCGGATTCAGGTCCACCGGGCCGGCTCAGAGGTGAGTGTGTTCAGCCGATCGCTCGACCGGCTGACCCATCGCGTTCCGGAGATTGTGAACGCGGTGCTCTCACTGCCGAACGAGGCAGTCATTCTCGACGGTGAGGCAATCCGACTCGGGGACGCCGACCGCCCGCTGCCGTTCCAGGAGACGGGGCGGCGTGTTGCCACCAGGGAAGATGTGCCGGCACTGACCAGCACGGCGCCTCTCAGCGCCTTCTTTTTCGACGTTCTTCATCTCGACGGCGAGGATTTGATCGACCGACCGGCCGAGGAGCGGTTCCGGATCCTGGAGGCCGCGTTGCCCGAGCGCTTCCTGGTTCCGCGCTTGATCCGGCCATCAGCCGAGTCGGCCGCCGAATTCAGTCGTGACGCCCTCGCCCGAGGGCATGAGGGAGTCATCGTCAAGGATCTGGCCGCGCCCTACGAGGCCGGCCGGCGGGGTGGCGCTTGGTTGAAGGTGAAGCCGCATCACACGCTGGATCTCGTGGTGCTTGCGGCGGAATGGGGACATGGCCGCCGGCAGGGATGGCTATCGAACCTCCACCTTGGCGCCCGCAATGCCGAGACGGGTGAATTCGTGATGCTGGGGAAGACCTTCAAAGGGCTGACGGACGAGATGCTGACCCGGCAAACCAGTGCCCTGCTGGCCCTTCGTGAGTCCGACAACGGATGGCTGGTGCGTGTGCGACCCGAGCTCGTTGTCGAAGTGGCATTCGACGGTGTGCAGCGAAGTCCCCGTTATCCGGGCGGCGTGGCGCTGCGCTTCGCCCGGGTGGTGCGCTATCGGGACGACAAGCGGAGCTGGGAAGCGGATACGATCGACACCGTGCGCCGCATCTTTTCATCCGGCCGCTGACAGCGTACCCTACTAATAGAGACCCGAAGGGTGGCGGATGGTGGGAGCCGGGATGGACGCGCGTGAGGTGTGGCGCCAGACCTTGGCGCGCCTCGAATCGAGCATGAATCCCGCCAATTTCGACACCTGGCTTCGACCCACTCGTGTCATTGGCGAAGAGGATGGCGCCATCCTGATCGGCTGCCCGACCACCTATGTGAAGGAGTGGTTGGAGACGCGGCTCCTGCCCAGCATCAAGAAGTCGATGAACGAGGTGGGCGCCGCTCCGGTGGAGATCCGGTTCCGGGTGGCCGACACGTTCACGCCTCCCAGGCCGCGGACGCGCCTTCCGGGAGGGTCGGCGGCCGAGCTGGGCGGCGGGGGGAACGGATTCACGCAGCGGTACACCTTCGAGAACTTCGTGGTCGGGCCAAATAACCGGTTCGCACACGCGGCGGCCATGGCCGTCGCCGAGCGACCGGGGCAGGTCTACGTGCCGCTGTTCATCTATGGAGGCGTCGGCCTGGGCAAGACGCACCTCCTCTATGCCATCGGCAACCGCTGTCGCACCTACTTCCCCAATGCGCGAGTCTCGTACACGACCTACGAGCGGTTCATGAACGATCTCATCAAAGCCCTGCGAGAAGGGGCGACCGAAGCCTTTCGAGGGACCTATCGTTCCGTCGACATGCTGCTGGTGGACGACATCCAGTTCATCTCCGGGCAGGAGCAAGCGCAGGAAGAGTTCTTCCACACCTTCAATACGCTCCACGGAGCCGGCAAGCAGATCGTCATCACCGCGGACCGGCCACCCAAGATGATCGTGTCGTTGGAAGAACGCCTGCTATCTCGATTTGAGTGGGGACTTGTGGCCGACATTCAGCCCCCGGACCTGGAGACCCGGATCGCCATTCTGCGCAACAAGGCCGAGCGTCAACCGGTTCCGGTCCCACCCGATGTGATTCAGTTCATCGCCCGCCGGGTGCCCAGCAACATTCGAGAGCTGGAGGGCAGCTTCAACCGGGTGCTGGCGTACGCCACCATCAACGAAACCCACCTCAGCGTCGACCTGGCAAGTGCGGCGCTCGACAGCCTCGACGGCGGACGGCGGACCCAGCTAACGCCGACGAAGATCATCGAAGCGGTTGCCAAGCACTACGGCGTCAGTCTTGAAGAGCTGAGCGGCAAGGGTCGGGACAAGTCAATCGTGGTGCCTCGACAAGTGGCGATGTACATGGTGCGGGAAGAAACCAATTCCTCGCTCGAGCACATCGGGAAGCTGCTCGGAGGGCGAGACCACACCACCGTCATGCACGGATGCGAGCGCATCACGTCGGCGGTTCAGGAGGACCACCAGCTCCGCAACGACGTGGTGGCCATCCGCACGGTTCTCTACGACTCCCTACCTCGCTGAGGCGGAAGAGGCCGGCCTCCGCGGCTAAGAGAAAGCTGGGGACAATAACGGCTATTCCGTGGATAGGTGGCCGTAAAGGAGGGGTTCTGTCCCCAGTCGACCGCGGTTATGTATATGCCGGCGCCGACATGTGATGAGGGAACGTCAACTCTTACCCGGAATATAGCGGCGGAAGGCCCGCGACATCCAGTGCGAGTCCAAGGCGACCCAGACCCGCTTCTCTGCCGAGCGCCCGAGCCCTTTCCACGGCGCCAGGGCGCTCTCGACTTTGCCGGTGCTCACCGCGCGCAGGACTGTTACCTCGTGGCGTGCATCCGGAAACCGAAAGCGGCCAATGAGGGTGATCCGCCCCAGAGGAAGATTGTGTGTGTACAGGGCTTTGAGGATGAGAAAGCAGTCCGCCTTGGCCGAGTCGACCTGAATGGTGGTCCCAAACGGGTTGGGGTTGGGGCGGAAGACGATGGTTTCGTCCCAGACGATGGGTGAGGTGTGAAACGGGGAAGGGCCGGTGGCGGGAGTGATCTCGACGCGTTCAAGCCGGTGTTTCCCGACGCCCGAGAGACCCAGAGCCGCATCGGCGAGCTGGTGTGTCTTTGACCTCACGATCCCCTCAGCCAAGGCCGGGACGATGGAGGTCGCCGTCGCTCCCGGCGTGGGGGTGGAGCGGCCGTGGTGATTCATGGCAAGGGGCGCGAACGCAAGGGTCACGGTCACCCCGATGGCGCAGCCGGCGGCAGCCGAGAGCAACATTGCTCGGGGACCAAAGCTGGGCCGCACCAACGGCGGCTCTGCTTCCTCGACAGGGGCATCTTCCACCGTAGTGCCGGTCACAGTAGATTCTGCCAGCGTGCATCGGACAGTTCCATAGAATGACCCGTGACGCGGATCGACCGATTCCGACTTTTCGCGGCGGGTCTCTTGGTCCTGCTCGGCGCCATCGTTCTAGTACGTGCCGTGTTTGCGGCCGCCGTGCCGGTGGTCATATTGGGCGGCGTCATGCTGGCGCTGGGCCTGTACCGGCTGAACCAGTTCTGGCGCTATCGGTCAGCCGTGGACGGGAGGTAAGCCCTGGTCGGAGTGGCCGTGACGCTCAGCCCGGTTGGGATCGTTCTGGGCGCGGCCTACGTGGTCATCATCAGCTCGATCCTCTGGTGGATGCTGCACATACCGGAGGCGGGCGGGACGGAGCAGAAGGTGGCTCGTGCCGTCCGGGAAGCGGCCCAATTTGCACGCATCCTGGTTCCGGTTCAGGGTGGCGCGTTGTCGGACAAGATGGTGGTCTTCGGCTGTCAGATGGCCAAATACCGCCACGCTGAGCTGACGCTGCTGTATGTCGTCGAGGTACCGCTCACATTGCCGAGTCATGCCTCCATGCCGGAAGACGAGCGCCGGGCTCAGGAGGCCTTTACGCGGGCCACACGCATAGCCGACCGCTACGGCGTGCGTATTCGAACCGAGATATTCAAGACTCGCCAGGCCGGGCCGGGCATCGTGCAGACGGTGCGAAACGGCCGGTACGACGTGGTGTTGATGGGCGATATCCCCAAGCGCTCCAGGGGCGGCACCGAGTTCGCACGGACCGTGGAGTATGTCTTCGAGCACTCCCAGGCAGAGGTGCTGATCTACCGACCGGCTCCTGAGACGGGCGCAGTCGCCTAGACTCCGCCGCGATCAGCCGGCTTGATGCCGAACTCGATCACCTCTCCATCCACCTCGAGTCGCTGTCCAGCCGGCATGCCTTGGCCGCTTTGCGTGAGATCGTTCGCCAGGGTCTCTCGCTTGATCCATTCGCCGAATCCGGCGAGGGCATCCAGGAAGGCCGGCGACGCCTCGGCATAGGAAACCACGATGCGCTGGTCGAGGTCCAGGCCGCGTTCCTTGCGGAGGTCATTCACCGAGCGAGCCAGCTCGCGCGCCAGCCCCTCGGCATGGAGCTCAGGCGTGATGGTGGTGTCGAGAGCGACGAGGTATCCATCGTCGGCCGCGGCAGTGAACCCTTCCTTGCGCACCGCTTCCACGAGCACCTCGTTCGGTTGAAGCGAGAATGTCCGGCCATCGTGCTGCAGTACAACGGCCTCGCCATTGCGGACCGTCGCGGCAACCTCGTTGGGATCCAGGGTTTGGAGAGCCGCTCGAACGGCGGGTACGTCGCGACCGAACCGCCGGCCGACGAGGGGCAGATTGGGGCGGACCCGATAGTCGACGAATGACGTGTCGGCCGACACGGGCTGCAAGGTCTTGACATTGAGCTCCTCGAGGACGACCTCGCGCAGCTCGCCCTGCAGACACGACTCCCTTCCCGGTGGAACGGCGACGTGCATGATGGCAAGCGGTTGGCGGACCTTGATCTGCGCCTGGTCACGGGCGGCGCGTCCGAGGCTGACGACCTTGCGGGCAGCGGCCATCGATTCCAGGAGGGCACGATCCACCGCCTCGGGATTGGACTCGGGATAGGGGCAGAGGTGCACGCTCTCGGGAGCATCCTCATCACCACTGCGAACCAGGTTCTGGTATAGGTGCTCCGACACAAAGGGCAGGAACGGCCCGAGCAGCAGCGACATCGTGGTCAAACATTCGTAGAGGGTCACGTAGGCGGCCTGCTTCTCACGGTCCTGGGCGGCCTGACCTGATTTCCAGAACCGTCTGCGGCTGCGGCGCACGTACCACACGGAGAGCTCTTCGATGAACGCGTCCAGCGCGTTCGCGGCCGGGAGCGCCTCGTATCCGTCGAGCCCAGCCCGTACCTGCCCGATCACCTCGTGCAGGCGGGCCATGATCCACTGATCAAGGATGGTCCGCTGGTTTAGGGGCAGGCGGTCGCGGGAATCGAAGCCGTCGATGTTGGCATAGGTCACAAAGAAGCTGTACGTGTTCCAGAGGATCAGCAGGCGCGCCTTGACCTCGTCGAGCACGGCATAGCCGAAGTTGAGATTGGTTTCGACCGGATGGTTGCAGAAGAGCCAGCGCATGAGGTCCGCGCCAACGCCATCCGCAGCCTCGTCGAAGGGGATGTCGTTTCCCCAGCTCTTGTGCATCTCACGGCCGTTGATGTCCCGAAGCAGCGCGTAGCCCAAGACCGTCTGGACGGGATTCGTGTCTTCGAGAACGGCGCTTTGGGCGATGAGCGAGTAGAACCAGTTGCGGAACTGTCCGGGGAAGCTCTCGGTAATGAAGTCGGCCGGGAACCACTGGCGCCAATAGTCGCGGTCCTCGACGTAGCGGAGAGTGGAAAAGGAGACGATGCCCGCGTCGAGCCAGGGATTGCCGACATCCTTGATGCGGGCGACCGGTTCGCCGCAACGTTCGCAGCGAATGCGCACCGCGTCAAGCCAGGGGCGGTGAGGGCTCTCGAGCCCTTCCAGGCCGGCGATCGCTCGCTTGAACAGCTCCTCCTTGCCTCCCAAGACCTCGACATGCCCGCACGAGCACTCGAATATGGGCAGCGCGAGACCCCAATAGCGTTTCTTGGAGATCATCCAGTCGTCCATGTTTCGAAGCCAGTCGAGCTCACGATCGAGGCCCCAGGAGGGGATCCAGCGGATCTCACGGGCCGAGCGCATCATGCGATCTCGCAGCTCATCCATGGAGATGAACCACTCGTCCACGAGCCGGAAGACGAGCTGGGTCTGACACCGCCAGCATGTGGGGTAGCGGTGGGTGTATTCATGGGCTCGGAAGAGTAAACCCTTCTGCTCGAGGTCGGCAACGATGGGTGCCGCCACCTCCAGGACGTTGCTCCCGGTGAGCCAGCCGAAGCCTTGACGATACCGCCCGTCCTCCTCGAGAGGGGCAATCGCCGGTAGTCCCAGCGCACGGCCCAGGGCGAAGTCCTCCTTGCCGGAACCGGGAGCGATGTGAACGATTCCGGTCCCCTCGGAAGCGCTGACCTCGTCCCAGGGAATCACTCGATGCTCCACGCCTTCCTGGGCGGGCAGCTCGTCAAACGGGCCGCGATACCTCCAGCCGATGAGGTCCGCGCCTGACAGCTCTCGTTCCACCTGCAGATGCCCACCGACCGTGGCCAGCGCCTCTCGCGCCAGATAGAAGGTCTCCTCCCCACGGCGCGCCTGGACGTAGCGAACCGGCTCGCCGGTCAGGGGGTCGGCCCCCGTGTTCACGGCCGCGGCCACGTTCCCGGCCAGCGTCCAGGGCGTGGTGGTCCACACAAGCAGAAACTCGCGCTCCCGGTCCAGCAAGGGGAATTTTACATAAACCGAGGTGTGGGTCAACTCTTGGTACTCGGTGGTATTGATCTCGTGCTCCGAAAGGCCGGTGCCGCAGCGAACGCACCAGGGCATGACGTCGGTGCCCTTGTAGAGCCAGCCACGTTCGTGACAGGTCTTGAGGAACATCCAGATGGTGTAGTTGTTCTCGTCGGAGAGGGTGTAGTAGGAATGGTCCCAATCCATGAAGTAGCCCAGGCGCTTGGACTGCTCGGTCTGGATGGATGCGAAGTGGAAGACGCTCTCTTTGCACTTCCGCACGAACTCGGCGATTCCATAGCGCTCGATGTCGCGCTTGGAGGTGAAGCCCAACTCTCGCTCCACCAGAACCTCCACCCAGAGACCCTGGCAGTCGAACCCGTTCTGGTAACGCTGACGGTGTCCGAGCATGGTGTGGTAGCGCTGCCAGACGTCTTTGTAGGTCCGTCCCCAAGCGTGGTGGACACCCATGCGTCCGTTGGCGGTTATGGGGCCGTCGAGGAAGCTGAAGCGCTCGGGACTGTCGTCGTTCTTGTGCAGATACTTCTGGACGATGCTCTGGTCGTTCCAAAAACGCAGGACCTCGCGCTCGATGCCCGGCACATCGAATCGCGGGTCGACGGCGTCAAACGGAGCCGTTGGAGCGGCGGTCTTGGCGGTTGCCATGGTCTCCCTCGTCGAGAAGTTGCCCTGGAGGGGCCGTTGGAAACGATCTCCGGCACAAAAGAAAAGGACTTCGTTCGTAGGGACGAGACGAAGCCCGTGGTACCACCCTGATTAGCGGGAAGCTCACTTCAGGCGGCTCGCAACGACGCGAGCATGCCTTGCACGGATAACGGGGTGTGAATCCCGTCCGGATCTACGTCATTCGATCCGGCGCCACGAAGGGATGTTCGCGTCGTCGCGCCGCCCGGATTGCACCCTCCCGGGCTCTCTTGTCGCTACGATACGACGCTACTCGTCTCCGCCTGGCCTTTCCCAATACTGTGCCCATCGTGGGTCGGGCGTCAAATTGGAGTTGTGCATCCATCGAACGGCGAGGAGCTTCTTGGACGTGGATGCCCTCAGGCCGCAGCCCAGACCATGGATCTTGACGCCAAACCCGTCAGCTCCTCGGGCGGATACCAGAGAGCGAGCCTAGGTCCGTGAAGCGCTGCCACCCACCCGTTCGAGATGCACGTACATGATGCCGCCGCAGGCGCGACCGCCCTGGTCATCGGTGTCCGAGAGGAGGTCCACCTCAACAATCTCCGGCCGTCCCGTCGCCATGACCTCCTGAGCTCGGGCCCAAACATCGGCCTCGCCGCATCCGCCTCCGATGGTGCCGGTGGCCGCCCCTTGTTCGTCGATCAGCATTTTGGCGCCCACCTCCCGAGGCGTTGAGCCACGTGTCCGGATGATGGTGGCGACGACACACGAGTGGCCGCTCTTGAGGCGTTGGGCTAGCTCTCGATAGATTTCGATCATGAAGCACCGGGAGGCGAGGGCAGAAGGTAGTCCAGGCCTCGGCGCCGCAACAGTACGAGGACGGCCTCCAGGACGCCCCCTGCGACGGCCAGGCCCTTGTCCGATACCCGAGACACGAGTGTCGGATCGACTCGGGGGTCCACATCTCCGATCTTCATGCCCGCTTCTACCATGGCCCCATCGCGTAGCAGGCCGCGAACCAGACCCCGAAAGGGCATCAGGACCACCCTCCCTTCGACCTTGGCCACATGGATGCCCGCTTCGCCGATCTCGCCGATCTGGAGCGAGATTTGCAGGCGACCGGCAACGGGAGCGCGAAGCACTCGGTCGTCAGTATGGCCGAGAACCGGTGCCGGCGTGCCGCTATCGGCCTGAGCGCTTCCGCTCCACAGGACACGGCCGAGATCCGGCCCCCTGTTGGTCTCCACCACCGCGTCAACATCGCCACCGACAATGAACCCCGGGCCGAGACCGACTCGTGCCGTTCCATCCAGGCCGATCGCCTCCAAGGGTTTCTTGCGGAGCGTGGCATCCACAATCGCGTCGGGTTGCAGTCGACCGAGGAGGCGGGCCTCGGGATCGATCAGCACGGGTACGGCTCCCCGCCGCCAGATCTCGGCCGCCTCCTCCGCTCGCCGCACGAGAACTCCCTCGATGCCTTCAACGGAGTGGGCGCCGTCGTAGACCGCCTCACTAAAGGACACGGTGCGGCGAACAGCGAGCGGACGTTCGCGCTCGGCGATGATGACGTTGAATCCGCAGCGGATGAGTTTGACGGCACAGGCGGAACCCAGGTCGCCTCCACCACGGACGGCGATGCAGGGGCGCCGCATCAATTCGTTCTCTTCGACTCGGTGAGATGACTGATTGAGGCTCCTCTCTTCACGGCAACAATCTCGGCGGCGATGGCGACGGCGATCTCGGCAGGTGTGTGCGCGTTGATGTCCAGACCGATGGGAGCGAAGACCCGTCCCAGCTGTTGGTCGTCGAAGCCCTCCTCGCGGAGATGCTGTTTGACGGTGCGGATTCTCAATCTGCTGCCGATCATTCCGATGTAGCCGGCGTCGGTTCTGAGGACGTGCCGGAGAGCCGATTGATCGTGAACGTGGCCCCGGGTTACCAGTACGACGGAGCTATCCGGACCGATGTGGATCGAGCTGAGGCCCGGCACAAACTCGTCGACGATGAGGCGCCGGGCGGTGGGAAAGCGCTCCCGGCAGGCGAACTCGGGACGATCGTCCACAACCGTGACCGCGAACCCGAGGAGATCGCCGATGGCCGCGAGCGGCTGGGCGATGTGGCCGGCGCCCACCACAATCAGCTCTGTTTCGGGCGCCAAAACTTCCACGAATACCGTGACTGCCCCGCCCTGCATGCCGACGACCTCGCCTCCCGAATCGCTGGGATTGAGGCTGAATACGCGAGAGCCGCGCCTCGACAGCGCCTGAGAAACACTGTCGCGCAGGGCGGCAGAGAGGCCAGGATGCATCTCTCCGGCGACCTCTTCCTGAGCACCGAAGACCAATTTCGCCGATGGATCCAGACCAAGGGTCGAGTGATCCTCGACGACATGCACGATGGCGGCTCCGCCCCGACCTTGCCACGCGAGGGCTTGTTCGATGGCCTCCGCCAGGCCCAGCCGACCCATCCGCTCAGTATAGGCAGGCGGACTCGCAACTCAGTGATGCAGCCGGCCCTGACGCTAGACCGTCGACAGGACCGCCTCGGGCAGCACCACGATGTCGTCACGAGACTGTCCCGTTCCGATCATCGCCACGGGAGACTGGGCGATCTCCGAGATGCGCTCCACGTAGCGGCGTGCGTTCGCGGGGAGGTCGGACCACCGGACGGCCCCAGCGGTCGATTCATGCCAACCGGGAACCTCTTCATATACCGTTTTGGTTTCCTCGAGAAGCGCCGGATGCGGGACACTGTCGACGACCTCTCCGCGCGTCTCATAGGCGACGCCAATCCGAATCCGGTCCATGCCGTCCAGAACATCGAGCTTGGTGATTGCGATCGCCGTGGCGCCCATCAGGGTGGTCGCGTAGCGGAGCGCACATCCGTCGAGCCAGCCGACCCGCCTTGGCCGTCCCGTCGTCGCTCCGTACTCCTTGCCCTTGGCACGAAGAACCTCTGCCTCTGCTCCTCGAAGCTCCGTGGGTAGAGGGCCTTCCCCAACGGCGGACGTGTACGCCTTCACCACCGCGACGATCTCGCGAATCGCCCAGGGCGGGACCGGTGCACCGGCGCCGGCGCCGGCTGCGAGCGTGGTAGACGAGGTGACGAACGGATAGGTCCCCCAGTCGAGGTCACGCATGACCCCAAGCTGGCCCTCCAGGAGAATGCGCTCCTCGGCATCCAGGGCGCCGCGGATGGCCCAGAAGCCATCGCCGATTGTTGCTCCCAAGTGCTCATTCCAACTTCGGACCGAGTCCATGAGCCTGTCGAGGTCGAGTGCTTCGTCGGGTCGCCCGTTGAGCTTTGCTCGCTTCAGCTCGATGATCCAGCGGAGCTTCGCTTCCAGACGTTCTGGGTCGAGAATCTCGCCTGCTTGTATTCCCGTGCGGCTGACCTTGTCCACGTAGGCCGGCCCAACACCCTGTCCCGTGGTACCGATCCGGTGGGCCCCGAGCCGCTCCTCGCTCACCCGGTCCTCCAGCTTGTGGTAGGGCATGATCACGTGCGCTCGTTCGGAGATCAGGATGTTGGGATTCGGTACCCCGGCGTCGCGGAGCTGTCCAAGCTCGGCAAGCAGTGACTCGAAATCTACCACCGTGCCTGTTCCCACGACGTTCAAAACGCCGGCATGGAATACGCCCGAGGGAAGCGAGTGCAGCCGAAACGTGCCGAACTTATTGACGACCGTGTGACCCGCGTTGCTGCCTCCACCGAATCGCACAACGATGTCGGCATCCGAGGCAAGCAGATCGACGATCTTGCCCTTCCCCTCGTCTCCCCATTGCGCCCCAACGACGGCTTTCACTGGCATCGGCGGCTCCCACAGATTCGAAACAGGACATTCTACGAACAGCCGCCAAAAAGGGGGTGCCCTACGCTGGTATGAGCGGTGCGCCAGGAGATGTCGATGGGCCAGGATCGGCTCGACTTTGAGACCCGTGCCGTCCACGCGGGAGTGCCAGGTGATCCGGTCGACTACCGGCCCACCACTCCTGCCATTCATCCGGCAACCACCTTCACGGGTGAGACCGTCCAGGACACGCACGCCGCGCTCGATGCCCGCTCGAGCGGCTTCGTTTACTCTCGGAACGCAAACCCGACGGTGCGGGCGCTGGAGACGGCAGTCGCCGACCTGGAAGGGGCCGCTGAGGGCGTGGCCTTCTCCTCAGGGATGGCGGCCTTCCATGCTTCGGTGCTGGCAGCCACGGCAGATGGAGAGCCGACAGTGTTGGCGGCCCGTGACCTCTACGGCTCCAGCAGGGGATTGCTGACCGGGCTGCTTCGAAGTCTGGGCCTTTCGACCCACCTGGTTGACGCGACCGACCCCGGGGCGGTCGATCGGGCCTTCCGGGAGACGGGTGCCTCTCTCATCTGCTTTGAGCCCATCTCCAATCCGCTGCTCCGGGTCGCGCCGGTGCAGAGGCTGGTCGAGATCAGCCATAGCCATGGCGCGCGAGCGCTTGTCGACAATACCTTCGCGACACCCTATCTCCTCCGCCCGCTCGCGCTGGGGGCGGACCTGGTCACCCACAGCGCCACCAAGTATCTCGGCGGCCACGGGGACGTGATTGCGGGCGTCGTGATCTGCGACGAAGAGCTGGCGGTCAAGGTTCGAGAGATTCGCACGACGACCGGAGCAGTTCTTGGGCCCTTCGAGGCGTGGTTGGTGCTGCGCGGCATTCGGACGCTGCCGCTTCGCATGCGCAAACACTGTGAGAACGCGTTCGCCCTGGCCCGTTGGATGGCGGAACAGACAGCCGTACGCCACGTCCACTATCCCACTCTGGAGGGACGTGAGACGGGCCAGTTTCGTGACGGGCTCGGCGGTGGCATGGTGGCCGTCGAGACCAACTTGAACCGGGCTCAGGTCGAGGAGTTCCTGAATCGCCTGCAGGTTGCCGTGCCGGCCACCAGTTTGGGAGATGTGGAGACGCTCGTCCTCTACCCGCCGCTAGCCTCTCATCGGAGCCTTACCGAGGAGGAGCGGCTGGACGCCGGAATCGGCGAGGGACTGATCCGAATCTCGGTTGGGTTGGAGGCAATCGAGGACCTCTTTTCCGACTTCGCCGGCGCTTTCGGCTCTGTGTATACTCCAAGCGCCAGCCGCTGAACAGTCGCGACAGGGTCCCGAGCGCTCGATCGCCGGCTTGGGCTTGAGCGTCGAATCACTTGGGGCCGCGTAGCCAGGAGAGGATGGAGAAGCGATGAAAGAGTACAGTCCCGAACGCTTGCGGACGGTCTGTTTGGTCTCCCACCAAGGAGCCGGCAAGACCTCACTGGTGGAGGCCATGCTCTTTGACTCCGGAGCCACGACTCGGTTGGGCAAGGTCGACGAGGGCAATTCGGCCTCCGACTGGGACCCGGACGAAATTCAGCATAAGATCTCCATCGGCAACTCGGTTCTTCCCGTCGAGTGGAAGGATCACAAGATCAACATCATTGACTCCCCGGGATATGCGGACTTCGTGGGTGAGGTTCGGGCAGCCGTGCGGGTCGCGGATTCGGCGGTGCTTCTGGTATCAGCCGTCGACGGCATTGAGGTGGGAACGGAGCAGTCCTGGGACTACACCCAGGAGCGGGAGATCCCCTGCATCCTCCTCATCAACAAGCTCGATCGCGAAAATGCCGACTACGAGAAGGTCCTGGGCGACCTGCGAACCCGATTTGGAACCAGCATTGCCGCGGTTCAGGTGCCGATCGGGCGGGAGCATGACTTCTCAGGGCTCGTCGACCTGGTCAGCCTGAAGGCATACGCCTGGACGGACGGCAAGATGCAGGAAGTGCCGGTCCCAGCGGACCTACAGAATGAGATCGATACGCGTCGGGAGGAGCTGGTCGACGCGGTATGTGAAACCGACGACGAGCTGCTCGGAAAGTATCTCGACGGTGGCGAGCTGGACGCTGGAGAGCTGCAGGCGGCGCTCAGAAAAGCCGTTCTGACACGGGGAGTCTATCCGGTGTTCGTCA
>JAJPKF010000027.1 GCA_021323865.1 Pseudomonadota bacterium
GACCTGCAGGTCGTGAATGCGCTCGTCGAGGCCGCCAGGGCTGCAGGCAATCCGTTCCGTGCCGGCATCCTTCGTTCGGCCGATGCCTTCTATGCCGACGTTGCCCCTGCAACCATGCCCTACCAGCCGGTTCCCTTGGGCGTTTGGGAGCGTGCCGGCGTGCTCGCCTCAGAGATGGAGGCGTCGACGCTCTTCACCGTGGGCTCGGTGCGGCGGGTCCGGGCCGGAGCCATCGTCGCCGTCGTGAATGCCACCGAGGAAACGGTGAACACGGGCGATGTGGTCGCCCTGTCGTTGGAGCCGCTCATCGCGACGGCAATCGACGCCATTCGACTGCTGATCCGTGCCGACGCCGCTCCATAGAGTCGGCGCCCTCGTCTTGGGAGCAAGAGCGGAGTCATGAGCCTAAGCGTCGGCATCATCGGCCTGGAGGGCAGCGGCAAATCGTCCCTCTTTCAGGCGGTGACCAGAGGGGTTCATTCCGCGGGCCGGTCCTCGATGACCGCCGTTGCGGTTCCCGACAGCCGGCTCCAGATCCTCGCGGACATGGTTCATCCCCGGCGAGTGGTTCCGGCGAGCGTTCAGTTCGTCGACGTGGGCGGACTCTCTCGCGGAGTGCAGGCCTCAGGAGGACTCGGTTCCCAGTTCCTCAGCAATCTTCAAGGGGTCGATGCGCTCGCGATTGTGCTTCGCTGCTACACTCGCCCCGATATCGGCCTTGGCCCGGAAACCGCCGACCCCATCGCGGATGCCGAGTCCGTCCTTCTCGAGCTGACGCTCTCCGATCTCGGACGGGTGCACAAGCGGCTGGAGCGTACCAGCAAGGCGGCGCGGGGGGGCGATCAGGCCGCCAAACGAGAGGAGGATCTGCTGTTTCGATTGGAGGCGCGGCTGGATGCCGGCCAACCGGGGCGCGGAGTCGACACGGGGGCAGGTAACCTCGAGAACGTGAAGGATCTGGGCCTGCTCACCCTCAAGCCCATCATTCTGGTGGCGAACGTTGCCGAGGGTGACCTGGGCCCTGGCACCGATCCCAATCTCCCCGATCCGCACGGCATTCGGGAGATGCTGGCCGGCCTCCAAGAGCGGGCGGGAACAATGGGAGCGGATCTCGCCATTCTGAGCGCCGGCACGGAGGCGGAGCTCACGGAACTTCCCGAGGAGGACGCCAGGGAATATCTGCTGTCGCTTGGGGTGACGCAGACCGGCTTGGACCGCTTCATTCATTCCGCGTACAGCCTCCTCGAGTGGCTGACCTTTTTCACGGCCGGCGAGCCTGAGGTGCGGGCCTGGACCGTTCGCCAAGGCGCCCGCGCGCCGGAGGCCGCCGGACGAATCCACAGTGACATCGAACGTGGCTTCATTCGCGCCGAGGTTACCTCCTGGGACGATCTCCTCGAAGCGGGCAGCCCCGAGGCCGCCAAACGGGCCGGCAAGACGCGATTGGAAGGAAAAGACTATGTGATGCGGGAAGGTGACGTAGTCTACTTCCGCTTCAACGTCTAAGCGGTGACGCGGATCGGCCTTATTGCCGACACTCACGTTCCCGAGCGCTGCCGGTCACTTCCCTCATCACTGACCCGCATCTTCGCGGGGGTCGACTTGATCCTCCATGCCGGCGATGTGGGGAGGGTGGAGGTGCTTCGGACCCTGGAATACATCGCCCCGGTTCTGGCCGTACGTGGCAATGATGAGCCGGTTGAAACCCTTCAAGCGCTCCCGGCCTGTCGCCTTCTGGAGCGGGATGGCCGGCGCATTCTCCTGATTCACGGCGACAACAGCGACCCCGCGGTGGAAAGCCGGTTGCGTCGCGAGGATCGGTGGGCGGCCAAGCTGGAGTACTGGGCAGACCGGGGCAGGAGAGAGCACGCCGATCTCGTCGTGTATGGGCACACCCATGTGCCGACAACCATCCTTCACCGAGGCGTGCTACTGGTGAATCCGGGTGCCCTCGGCTCTGGCTCGTTCTTTCACCGGCAGTCACTCCGAACGGTGGCCATTATGGAGCTTCTGCCCGATCAACCTCCGTCGGTTCGCCATGTCGACGTCGACAACCCGGAGCGCTCGCCGCTCCCCCAGACGGACGAGGATCGCTGGTTCTCTGATTCGGTCGCTCGATTCCATCAAGCCATGTATGATCGCGCCGTCATCGACAACGCGGCCTGGATCAGGGACGAGCTGTATCCTGCTGCTCCCGGCCAAGTGCTCAGATGGCTCCACGCGCTTGCCGAGCAATGCTGGTTCGAAGGCCGCGAGCATGTTTCGACCCACGAGTTCGTCGACTGCCTGCTCCAGGACGAATCCTCGCGTGACCCACTTCGAGCCCTGATCCTGCGAAACGAAGAAATCGCCGCTGCCCTGGATCCGCGCTGCTAGTCCCGACTCGTGTCCCGACCGGCGCGAAGCCTGAAACGGGTGACTAGTGGAGAAACTCCTCGCGGGTCGGTCCGTCCTTGAAGACCCCGCGGAGCGCGGTAGTCAGCGTGCGAGCGCCTGGCTTTCGAACTCCCCGCATGGACATGCACAGATGTTCCGCGTGGAGCTGAACGCCCACCCCATAGGGAGAAAGCCGTTCCATGAGGAGGTCGGCAACGGCGTTGGTGATTCGTTCCTGTGTCTGAAGACCACGTGCGAAGTGGTCCACGGTGCGCGCCAGCTTGGATAGTCCGACGATCTTCTCACGGGGCACGTAAGCGACCCGAGCCGTGCCGAAGAAGGGCACCAAATGGTGCTCGCACAGTGAATAGAAAGCAATGCCGTCCTCGACGATCATCTGGTCGTAGCCGGCCGAGTTGTCGAAGCAGGTCAATTCGAAGGGCTGCTGCCGTGTGAGCTCGAGAAGCATGCGCGCCACACGGTCGGGCGTCTCGGCCAGGTCTGGGCGGCCCGGATCGTCAACGACGCTCAGGATCTCCCCGACCGCGCCCTGCAGCCGCTCGAAATCCGGTCCCTGCCCGGCGCCCTCCTGCTCGGCAGGATCGTGGTGCTCGAACACTTCGAGCCGTCCGGCCTGCTGCCATCTCTGATTACCGCTCATGGCCGAGTCTACTCATGGACGCATCCGGTGCCATCCGCGTCGTGACCTGGGGCTCCGAAGCGAGCGGGTCCCCATCCCCAGGGACGCGCATGCCGATGTGAGTGGAGCCTCCGTGAACATCGGGTCAACGCGGACTTCCGGCACGCGACAACCGCTCCAACCAATCGCACCATGACCCAACGTTCATCCGCGGTTCAGACCTTGGCAAGGCAATGTTCAGCCGCCCGCAAGGAACTGTTCAGCCAGGCGCAATCACCGTGTCAACTGTGCCGAATACGTTGAGCTTGAGGGACCGAGAAACGGTCTCCGAAATCAGAGAAGGAGCAGCACTAGCATGACCCGACTCAGAACCACCGTCATTGCGATCTTCGCCCTCGCCGCCGTCCTGCTGGCCATCCCGGCCGCAGCCATGGCCGCTCACCCGGCGGCCAAGGCGCCCAACCGCCACCCGGCCGGCATGGTGTTTGGAACCCTGCAGCAGTTTGACCAGAACAGCGCCACCATCCAGACCAAGGCCGGGCCGGTCAACGTTGCTTTGGAGCCGGTCATGGCGTATGTTGCCTATGATCAGGCCGACGCCGTCGCCGGTCTCAAGGACGGCGATCAGGTAGCCGCCTACGGTCACTACTATGACGGCACACTGCGCGCAGAGCGCCTCCGATACGCCACTAGCCCGTTCGCCGTCTCGAAGCTCATCCGCTTCAGCGGCCACTACGAGAGCAGCGACAGCACAGCCAACACCCTGACCATCAACCTCCGCAAGGGTGTGGACATCACGTTCAACGTCGATAAGAACACCCGCTACTTCGACAACGGGAAGCGCGTGACGGCACCGAACTACCTGCCTCACGAGCTGATTCGTGTGTGGGCGCGTCAGTTCTCGGATCAGTCCTGGCTGGCGAAGGTCGTCAACACTATCCATCACAAGTAACCGCTGCCTCGGGGAGACCTGAGGGATTGGCGACAACAATCAGATGCCGGGAGGGAAACCCCTCCCGGCATCTCAACATTGCCGAAGACTGTTTGTTTGTCCGGCTAGCTAAGAAGCGCTGGAGACCGAGTGCTGGGGCCGCTTCTCCGGAGTGAGAATAACACCCGCCTCAGCCCCGGAATTGGCCCAGCCGCGATTGTACCCCTCGCCCGCGATCTGCCCGGCGTCGTTGACCGAGCGGGCTGCCGTGATAACCCATCCACTCGTGGCGGAAATCAGCGAGCTCATCGGCACCATGCCCTGAGACGGCTCCCAGAGGAAGGCTCGCTGCCCTCCGTCCGGCCGAAGCAGATTGCCCACGATCCAGCCATTGGCGTTCAGGCCAATAGCGAGACTGGAACGGTAGCCTGTCGGTATGCCTAACGGTTGGGCATTGCTCCAATCGAGCCAGTGATGGCGCACGGTGACCTGCCACCGGCATGCCTCGAGCGAGCCGGACGCCGATTGCGATGCCCCCACAATCTCCAGCAACCGGCGGCCGCCACTCCACCGGACCTGCATACCGGATGCGATACTGGCGGCGTTCGAGGTGAGGCCCGGCAGCGGGAAAGCCTGACCCCAGGGAGACCAAACGGTGGCCACCGTGCGTCCGGCGCTCGAGAGTTCCGTGCCGACCGCGTCCCCCCAGTGATCGGCCGCCGCCAGCAGCGGCTCACGAAAGCCACGATTCGCATGCAGGATGCGCGTCCGGTAACCGCCGTGACCATGAATCCAGACCACGCCCTCGCGGCCGGCCGGCACCCGCATCCACCCGGATAGGTCGCCGTGCTCGTCGATACTAGTGGCGGCGGCATCCAGGACATGCGATGCCGGGAGAGGCAGCCGCCACCACGCAGGTGTTCCCCAGCTATTCACGGCGTACGCCCGGGTTGCCCCACCCGTCGCGGTGGCCGAGGCGGCCACCATGCCGTGGCCGTTGATGCCCATTCCCGCCGTGGCCGCAACGTGCGTCGTCGGGACACCGAGTGCTGTTCGCCGCCCTGCCCGATACACAAAGGAGCGCTGCATTCGGAGGCCCGTTCGGGTCTTCCACTGAATCGCGCCCGCCGCCTGACCGCTTCCGTTCAACGCCGAGAGCTGAGTGCCCCGGCCCAGGCCGCGAACGTCGTACTGCTCGGTCCCGGAGTGCGTGGGTGGGCCCTGGCTCGCCGCCAGCTCCAGCCAGCGGACATGCGTGTAGTAATACAGGCCGCCGGCATAATTCGGGTCACCGTATGTCTCCGCCCAGTGGGAGACGTCGAGCTGGTCCCAGCCGGTGTTGATTGCGTTCTGTTCCATGATCGTGATGGTTCCGTTGCCGGAAGCATCCACCTGAACCGCCGTAACCACGGCCGTGTGGCCGTAGACGTCGGCTGCCGGACCTCCCCACATGCTCACCACATCACCCGGAGCCGGCAGACTTCCCGGACCCGGCGTCCCGATGGGGATGCCGAGCGCGGCGCCGGCCAGATGAACAAGGTCCTTGCCGTCGGGGATGTTGGCCACAAAATCGTGGTAGACCACCCAGAGGAACCGGGCGCTCAACTCCACGCACTGGAAGCCCATGGTATCGAAATCGTCGGGTGTCCCGGTGGCCGGCCCGCAGGCATACACGTTGTCGTAGTGCGCACCAAGGGTATATCCGCCTTGGTCCGAGCACCACGACTTGCCGGCGCCCTCCCCACGAGTGAGCGCCTTCCGTACGCGATCTCTCCGAGAGCCTGATCCCGCGCCCGTTCCCGGACTGACCGGCGCAAGGCCCGGACGTCCGGCCGTGGGCAGACTCGCGGCTGAGCCATGCTGAGCCCACGCCCCGGGCACCGGCGCGATGGCGGCCAGAAACACCAGGGGAGCGATGGAGAGAAGAGGTCGCAACAGTGCCGCTCGTCAGAAAGAGTTTGATCGGCCGGGTTGGATCGGTTGTCAATCCATACCCACCTTCAAGAGGGTGCGGCCCACGCGCCCTCGGCCCTATCGCCCCTGTCTCATAGCCCACCCGTCCTCTTGCCGAATGGGGCTAGGAGGACGGTCATAGGCCAGGAGTACCGGCGATCGCCGGATTAGGCTCGATGCACTTCCACAACGCGATTTCGCAGCATGCCGATGCCCACCACCTCGGTCTCCACCACGTCCCCATCCTTGAGGAACTCCTTGGGCTCGCGGGCTCCGCCGACTCCTGCCGGTGTGCCGGTGGCGATGAGGGCCCCGGGCGGAAGGGTCATCCCCGTCGAAAGCTCTGCGATCAGATCGACCACCGGGAAAATCATGTTTCGGGTGTTATCGGCCTGCTTGGTCTCGCCATTCAGCCGCAAACGCAGCTCGAGGTTCTGGGGATCGGCGACCTCATCGGCGGTCACAATCCATGGTCCGGTCGGACAGGACCCGTCAAGGCTCTTGCCCTTGAAAAATTGCCCTCCCCAGCCGTACTGAATGTCTCGGGCGCTTATGTCGTTCACCACGGTATAGCCGAAGATGTAATCTGCGGCCGCCTCGCGCCTGAGGTTAAGCGCTCGCAGGCCGATGACCACACCCAGCTCGACCTCCCAGTCCATCTGGGTGCTGACGGCCGGGTCGAGAGGGATGTCGTCGGCGGGGCCAATGACCGACGTCTGCGCCTTCGTGAAGACAGTCGGCGGCTGGAGTGGGCTTCCCGACGCTTTCGCCGACTCTCGAGCATGCTCCGCGTAATTCCGGCCGATGGCCAGCACGTTGCCGGCAGGCGGGTTCAGGGGCGGCAGAATCCGCAAGCCGTCCAGGGGACGCCTCTCAACTCGAGTCGACGCTTCCGTGTGCCCAAGCAGCTGCGAAGCGCGACGAAGAGTTTCGGGGCCGGCCGCAATGAACTCGACGAGATCCACAGGAAAGCCGGGCTCGTGAGCGGCATCCGCCAGCTCGTTGAGATCCATCACGCGGTCGCCAGTCAGCACGCCGAGCCGGGTCTGTCCGGCATGGCGGAACACCAGCAGCCTCACGGCACGGCTACCAGGTCATGGGTTCGACGAAGATATCAACTTCGCCACCACAGGAGAGGCCCACGCTCCACGCCATCTCATCGCTGATGCCGTAATGCAGCAGGCGAGGCGTGCCGCTTTCCAACACCTTCATGGCCTCCTCGTAAACGGCAGCCTCCAAACATCCCCCACTGACTGAACCGGCAATGCGGCCACCCGGAGTCATGGCCATCGACGCTCCCACGGGCCGGGGCACAGATCCGCTGGTCTTCACCACGGTCGCCAGAGCCACCGGCTCATGCGACCGACGCATCTGCTGAATCTCTGCCAAGATCTCGCGCATCGTTGCTCGCCCTCCACCTCATTGTCTCGTGCGACGTTGAGGCTTATTTGCGCTCTTGGAACCAGCTCCGGAGTGCTTCCACGATACGCTCGGCGGCATGGCCGTCCCCAAAGGGGCTTGCCGGCCGGCTCATGCGTGCGTAGGTCTCGGGATCGTCCAGCAACGCGGAGGCTCGAGAGACTATCCGCTCCTCATCGGTTCCCACCAGCTCGGCGCAGCCGGCTTCGATGGCTTCGGGCCGCTCCGTATGCTCGCGCATCACCAACACCGGCTTCCCCAGGACCGGCGCCTCCTCCTGCAGCCCACCGGAGTCGGTCAGGGCCAGGTAGGAAGCCGCCAGTGCGGGAATGAACTCGATGTAGTCCATGGGCGGAACCAGATGGACTCTGGGCACCGAACCTAGGATGGCGACCGCGGGTCCCGAGACTTCCGGGTTGGGATGAACCGGGTAGAGGACCTCCACGTCCTCATGGCGCTCGGCGATCGCTCGAATGGCTCCGAAGATGCGGCGAATCGGCGCGCCGAAGCTCTCGCGACGGTGGGCCGTGACCAGAATGCGCCGCCGGTCTCCTTGCGATGCGGGCTCCAGGGTCCTCAGGAGGTGCTGGAGTGCATCGACGACGGTGTTGCCGGTTTGAAACACTCCTTCGGTGACGTTCTCCGCGGCAAGGTTCTGAACCGCCCGTGCCGTGGGCGCAAAGTGGAGCGTGGTGACGGCCGAGATGACCTTTCGGTTGGCCTCTTCCGGAAAGGGATGGAAGAGCTGCCCAGTGCGCAGTCCGGCCTCAACGTGCCCGACCGGGACCCGAGCATAATGGCCGACTACGGCGGACGCCATGGCCGTCGTGGTGTCACCCTGTACCAGAACCACGGCCGGCTCAACGCGGTGGATCACCGCCGGCAATTCACGGAACACCGCCGAGGCCACGTCGGCGGGGCTTTGATTCTCCGCCATGATGTCGAGATTGAAATCCGGCCGGATCTCGAATGCGGGCAGAATCTGCTCGACCATCTCGCGGTGCTGGCCGGTGAGGCACACCACGGGCTCCAGATCACCGGCCGCCTGCAGCGCGCGCGCCACGGGGGCCATTTTGACCGCCTCCGGCCGGGTCCCAAAGATCAAAAGGATCGGTCTCACGGCCGCTCTCCCAGTCCGTGAGAAGCGTATGACGTGCAGGATTGCCTGCGCGAGCCAAGGCACGCGACCAGGCGGCCGGTCGCTGTCAGCTTCTGACTCGCAGATCCGTTCGGATAGCTCCAGAGCGTCTCGTGATCCTCGACAAGGATCGCACGGGCTCCGTCGGCCCGCAGGTGAGTCAGCCACCAAGCATCTACCGGCTCGGCCTGAACGCCACTGTAGGTGCAGGCGGTGTCGCCTGAGGCGCAGCCTGCCTCGCCAGCGAACCACGGCTTTGGCAGCCGCCGTCCGGTTCGCCATCGACTTGCCTCGTGGGATGGCGAGGCGGCATAGACGTGAATGTCGTAGACGTCTGCCGGGTACATGGAGACCCAATAGCGCTGCCGGCTCTCGCTCGTGGTCAGCAGCCTACCGGTGTCGGCCTCGGTGTAGAGGAAGTACGGGCTCGCCGATCGGGCCGTTCGGTAGAGGTCCATCAGCCATGGATGGACGATCCTTCGGTCGATGCACGCCGAATGCACGACACCGGACGGCTGAGCGCATCGCCCGAACCGTCCAAGACGGTTCGGGCGGTCAAAGTACTGCTCAAGCTGGTAGTACGGCTCCGTCTGGAGATCGACCACTGCCACGGCCGACCGGTCGGTGGCAGCCCCGCCCAGGTGACGAATCATGTCGCGAACGGCCCTCAGATACCCTGCTCGCATGCGTGGATGCAGGCCGTCGAGGGCTTGCGGTCGAAGCTGGTTGAGCCACCCGGATCCTGTGGAATACGCGAGTAGAACCAAATCGACTCGGAACCCATCATGCGCGATGACGCGAAGTGCTTCGTCCAAATCGCGAATGGCCGAAGGGACGTATCCGGCATAGCCGGAACCGGATTGCCAGCGCATGAGCTGATCCAGGCTGACCCAGATCCGCACGAAGCGGCCAAGATGACGGTCACGCGCAAACCGCAGGTCGGATCGAAGCTGAGTGAGCGAGCCAATCCGGCCGTGGCGGCCCACGAAACACCAACGCTGCAGCCAGCTCCACTCAGGGCAATCCGTAAAGTACGGACTGGGATCGTAGTAGTTGAATCCGGTATAGGAGACATCAAGCGATGCCTGTCCCGGGCGGCTGCCGTGACCGCACCCCGCCCCAAGGCCAAGAATGAGCAAGAGCAAGGGCGCTGAGAGGAGCCGGCGGGACTGTGGAAGGACGGCGCCGGACCGATCCCCGCTCTGTATCAAGCAGAGTGTTCGACCGTGGTCTGCCGTCGAGAGAACCGGCCGGCATAGCCCCAAACATCCTGGAGGAGATGCCCGTAGAGCGCGAGAGCGCCGGCCACGAAGAGTAGGGATGCCAGCAATGCACCGTGCCGGGCCAGCAGGGACAGCAGCCCGATACCCACAAGCATGATGGCCGGCCTCACAAAGACCGCGGCGTCCGTGTGCAGACGGCGGTGGGCGAAAATGGCCGGAATACCGGCGGTAACCAGCGCTCCCAGGGCGAACCCGAGGCCGGCCATGTCCAGGCCGAATGCTGGGATGAGCGTCACCCACACCACGAGGCTCACGATCAGACCGGCGAAGCTGGCCACTGTTGGGATACGCACGTATTCGGTGCTCGAGAGGGCATCGATCGACGGCCGCGAGATGTCGGTGACATAGGCGCCGGCAATGATCAGCCCCGCGCAGGTAGCGGCGCCGGCGAAGCTGGGACGGAACAGCAAACTGAGGATGGCCGGAGCATTGAGGATTGCAAGCCCGCTGGGCACGCCCAGCACGAACACCAGCCACTCTGTGGAGTGCTGCATGAGCAGCCGGACCGATTGTGATTGTCCTGCACCGTGAAGTCGGGCCATCATGGCAAAGGTCACCAAAGAGATGGCTCGTGGAAGTAGTGGGAGCGGGGCGGTGATGGCCAGAGCGGCCGCAAAGAGGCCCACCGAGGCGTGGCTGAGGAACACGCCGGCGATAGCAATGCCGAGCGACCACCGACCCAAGCTTGCGGCGGTCCCGGTGCCGTTGATCACGCAATAGCGAAGCACGTGGAGTCGCTCCCGGCAGGCGGTCAGACTGAAATCCTGCAGATAGCCGCGCATTGCTCGAACCGCGAGACCCGCGAAGATGGCGTTGTTGAGCACGAAGGCGAGTAGGAGCCACGCTGAGGCGCCAGACAAATAGATGGCCGCGAGGGCGGCAAAGAAGGCCAGGTCGGAGATCACTTCGTTGGCCAGGTATGCCGGCACCTGTCCAACGGCGTAATACACGCTCTTGAAATACAAGTACATCGTGTACGTCGGAACCAGTGCGGCGGTCAGCGCGACGGCCAGGAAGGTCACGTGGAACGACGCCTCGATCTGAGCGGCCAGTGCCACCAAGGCACCGGCAATGGCAAGTGACAAAACGAGAACCAAGACGAGAAGGAACTGGAAGACCGCTCGGGCACGGTCATCATCGCCACGGCCCAGCGATTCGGCCATGAACTTGGTCGCAGCGCTACTGATGGTCCCTGGGATCTGGCCCAGGAAGAGGCCCAATCCCAAGGCGACGCTGATGGCCCCCAGAGTCGCAGGACCGTAGGCACGCCCTACCAGAAGGTTGAAGCCCAGGGGAACCAGCCCTGCCGATACCAGGCCCACGAGCGTCAGACCGACGTTCACTATGACGGTGCGTCCGAGGGCCACGCCCGTCTGTGCCCCTCGGTCTGTCGGCTTCCCGGGGACTGGACGCCGCAGCGCGGAGGTGATGACCTGGACACCGTTCAGACTCTGTGCCCACAGGCCGGGACGGGCAGGCACATTGGGAGGTATGCCGAGAGGGGGCGAGAGAACCGGATCCCCATCCGCGAGACCACCAGGAGGGAGGTGGTCATCGTCATGCTCCTCGTCGTCGTAACGCTCGGGAGCCGGGTCCTTCGTGCGTGAAGCCTCGTCGGCCACCGGCTGTGGCGGGACCACAGGCTCGGCCTCTGCGGTTGGGACAGCGTCCACTGAGGATGACGTCTCGCTCACCGGCGACTCCGCTGAGTCGGGCCGATCGGCCGGTGCTGCTGCTTCGGCCAGCGTATCCAGCTCCAGCTGTGCCTCCGAGACCTCAAGGCGCCCAGCCGGTAGGGTTTCATCGACCCCTGTCGGCTCCCCAAGGACCCGCTCCGATCCGGCATCGCCCTCTGCAGCAGCGGAGACTGGGGCGGCGCCAGGCAGCCCGTCTTGGCTGATCTGTTCTTCCTCGGGAGCCGACGGCTCTACGCTGAGCTGCTCACTCGGGCGGAGCCATGAATCGACCTCGCCGTCACCCACCAACGTGTGGGACTCCGTCGCCGGGCCCGCCTCGGTCGCTGCAACGGAAGATGGCTCTGCCTCAGAATTCGATTTGTCCGGGCCATCATGGGCGGGCTGGGCGTCGTCATGCACTTGAGCGACCTTAGACGGGCCGCCCGACGCGAAGCCCGCCTGCCCGAGGGCCGCGGTGTCGTGGGTCTCGTCGGCTTTCTCTTCCTCGTGAGCCAAACCCATCCAGGTGGCTGCCGTCGGAGCTTCGGCGGGCTCCCCGGCCACTTCCATCCGGCCGCAGTTGGGATCCTCGACAGCCGTCGATGCCTGTGGGCGCTCCTGGACCGGCCGCACAGCGTCGTGCAAGGTGCTCCCGCGCGGAGGCCCACCGTTGTCCTCCGCCATCGCATGGACGCCCGAGTCCTGTTGGTCGGCGACCTCTGCCTGCTCCGCCCGGGCCGCCGGCAGGACATCAACATCCTCGACTGGTGCAACGGCAAGAGCGTCGACAGCGGTGGTCGAGTCGTCAGCCGGTCTTGTGGAGGCGCCCTGAGAGCTGCATTCGTCGGGTGATTCGGCGGCGACCTGTCCCAGACCACCTTGAGTCGCTTCCACGGTGGTCGGCGGTTCCTTCGCCACGACCGCTGGCTCTGAGGATGCCGGAGTGGCGATGACGGGAGCCGACGAGATCACCGATGGTAGCTGCTCGTCGTCGAGAGGAGTCGCGTGCTCCCCACCGGATGCATCGACATCGTGGGTCGATGACCGGCGGCCCTTCCGCCAACGCTTGGCCTTGACAGGGATCGAGGTTTCGGGCTGGAGGACTGACGCTTCCCGCTTTGCCGGCGGATCCTCGGGCAGTGGCGTCTCCTTGGTCTGAACGGTGGCGGTCGACTGGGAGGTCGCTCGAGAGCCCTTTCGCCAGCGGCGCGCCTTGGCAGCCCGGCGCGGCTCCTCCGCCTCGGCTGGTGCCGCCGCCGTTTCGCCCTCTAATGAGGCACCCGCGGGCGGCTCGTCCGTTTCGGAGCCTGGTGAAACAGACTCGACGGCCGGCTGGCGACTCTTTCGCCAGGGCCGGCGTTTCGGTGCGGGAGGCAGGTCGATCTCGGCGGATGCAGCTGTTTCCTCCAGTTCTGGAGACAGAGCTGCGGGCGGCGGCCCACCCTCCGCGATGGCGCTTGCCGCGAGTTCCGCTTCTGAAGATCCAACCACAGACGGCGCCTCGGCCTCCCGGAGGGCGCTTGCTGCGGATTCCTCTCCTGGAAGTAGGAGAGCAGATGGCGGCTCGGGCTCCGGGAGGGCACTTCTTGCTGATTCCGCTTCTGAAGATTCAACCGCAGATGGCGGCTCGACCTCAGAGAAGACCGGCGCCGCCTCGTCCGGTGGCGATGGTGCCGGCGCATCCGGGGTTTCCACCTCGGCTCCGACCTGCTCAACCGTCGGCCGGCGCTTTCGCCAGAGCTGCCGTTTTGACGGCGGCGACAGCTCGGCCTTGGGCACCGGTAGCGGGTTCTCCGTCAGGGATTCATCTGGGGATGCCGCAGCATTTGGCGTGTCCGGCGCCTCGATGTCCCCTCGCTTCTTGCCGCGGCCCCAGGACTTGGGAGGAGCAGCTGAATCCGCTGGCGCAGGCTCGCCGTCCAGGGGTACCGGCGCCGGCTCGATGCCATAGGATGGCTGCGCCGGAGTCGGCAGGTCGAGTGCTTCCGATGTTGCGTCCGGCCGGGTCTCAAGAATCGACTCTGACGACGAGGGAGTCGCATTCCGGCTCTTCCGACTCCGGCCCCAGGGGAGGCGTCGCTTCTTGGTGAGTGGCTCGGCCTCAGCCCGACCTTGAAGCTGTGAGGCTTGAGGGGGGTCCGCTCCCGACATAACCTCGGGATGAGCATCGACACTCGCAGCCGTTGCCGCTTCGTCGCGCCCGGCAGCCGGCGAGGCCGATACCTCGCCCGGATCACGCTCGACCTCTCCAATCGGCGGAGCCTGACCCTCCCGCGCGGCCGGCACACGGTCCAGTGTCACCGACTCAGCTCGGTCCCACAGCGTCAGGCGCGGCTTCGCGGCCGTGGGCCGGGCCTCGTCTCTTGGTTGCTGTTTCGTCGTCGAGGCCAGCTCGTCTTTGGCGCGGGCGTCGGTAGGAGGAGGAGCGGCCGCATCGATGTCGATTCCACCGACCGGGGCCGGGCCATCCATCGCCGGCGCTTCGTCGGCAGATGCCATGGGTGTCGGCGTCTTCGCTTGATCGGCCAGCAGCTCGACCGGCGCAGCCTGAGGCTCCGCTTCGCTGCCAGTCGCCGCAGCCGTTACCCCACTCTCCAGTTGCTCAACCGAAGCTTCGGCCGATTCGGCCGGCTCAGGAGCGGGTTCAGGGACATACCCCGTCCAGCTCTTGAGCCGCTCCTCCAGCAGCTGGTCGTCGATCGGGCTCTTGGGGGCGGGGCGCTGGCGGCGGCTCAGCAGGTCAGTCGCGCGTCGGATAGCGTTCCCCCGTCACAAAGGTTGAGAACAGTATAGCTGCGGCATCTCAGGCGTCAGTGTGCGTTTTGGGTGATAACTAGGAGTCGGCCTGCTCTCCAGGCTAGAGCGAACGACAATCCGGGGAGCCGTCTACGTGGGTTACGACCTGGACGAGGTGATCCAGGCAGCCATGGGCTGCCTCGTCAACGTTTCGGGGGAACAGCCCCCGCCGGACCAGATCGTTTCCTTTCTGGTCACGAATCAAGTGCCGCTGCTTTCTCTCGCTCCCAACGAGGAGCGGCGGTACCGCCATGGCGGCCGGCTTGTCGAGTCCCATGCGTTCGTCTCCGCGCTCCAGGGGGATGCCCGCAGCTTTCACGAGGCACACCTTCATTTTCGGTCGGTGGTGCAGCAGTGGGATGGCGATGGCATCCCCTCCATCTGCTTCAAGTCGGCCGGTGTCTACCCCTCGTTTCCGTACACCAGCGAGAACATCGACGTGCTGGTGCAGCCAGATGACGCGGAAGCGGCGGCTCGAGGCCTCGTACGTCTTGGTTATGTCGAGCTGCGAAACATAGAGGAGCCCGAGAAGTGGATGTTCCGGCTGTTCGCGGGTGGTCGGAGTCTTTCCGCCATACATCTGCACACGCGGGTGGGATGGGGCCAAGGCTTCATGCTCGAATCGGAAATATGGCGTCGACGACGCGTTTCCCCGGACGATGCCATCACCTGGGTACCTGGTCCGGAGGACTGCCTGCTGATCAACCTGGCCCACGCCCTATACGAGAACAAGGCCTTCAGTCTTCACGACATCCTCAAGATTCGGCATGCCATCAAGACCGGGATCGACTGGCATTCCGTTGCTGACGTCGCTCGGGAACGAGGTTGGGCAGGTGGCCTCGAACTGGGCCTGGCGGTCGCCGCCGAGCTGGAGCAGCGGCTCTTCGCCACTCCTGTGATTCCCAACTGGGAGGACCGGCGGATTTTTGCTCCGACCGGGCAGACCAGAACCGTCGATACGCAAGTTGATCGGGCCCGTGCCGGTCAGCCGAGACTCCCGTTCCCGATGTCATTCGTGCTGACCAAGCGCCTGTTCTTTGAGAAGATCGTCTACGATCGGCGCGTATCTCCGACCGAGAAGCCCATCCTCGCCTTGCTGGCGCTCGTCCGCGGGCTGAAAGGGCAGTTGGGTATCCATCCGCAGAACAGCGCGTTGTTCACTCTTTCCGGTCCGGACGGCAGCGGAAAGACCGGCCAGGCCGAGGCGCTCCAAGCCGTCCTATCCATCTCAGAGCTGCGTTCACGAATCCTCTGGGCTCGGGTGGGCGCGACCCCGATGATGGCGCGTTTGAGTCAAGCTTGGCGAGGTCGCCGGGAACGGATGCCGGAACACGGATCGGCCACCACCGTGCCGGAACGACGACCGATCAAGACAGGCCGGCTCTTGGTGCCATGGGCGATGTTGAGCTGCCTGGACTTTGCCGCCTGGCTCGCTCGTATTCGCTGGCATCTGTGCCGCGGGCATATCGTGATCGCGGACCGCTATCTCTGCGATCTGGACGTGGAGCTGGAGGAACGCCTCCCCGACCGACCGACTCTCCGCCGCGAGCTGATGCGGGCGCTGCGCACCGTCGCGCCCTCGCCCACCCGAGCGTTCTCTCTCAGCGTCGAACCAGACGTGGCCCGTCGTCGTGCCCGAGCCGACCGCGACGACGCGGACCCGGGACTTCAGGTGGATCTCTACCGCGAGCGAAGCGAAACCTACGGATTGGTGCCGGTTGACGCGAACGAACCCTTTGATGAAGCAGCCGCAGCAATCGAACGCGAGGCGTTGCAGGCCTACATGAGTGCCTTTGCCCCCCGGCTCAATCTCCTGTTCTTCTCCAATCCATGGCAGCTGAACCGGCGGCGAGGGCCGCGGCCGCGGCTCCCTGCGACCCTTCAGCCTTCTCGCTGAACCCTTTGGGCTAGCCAGCACTGGGACTAGCCTTCAGGCCCCCAGCCGGCCATGTTCCACACAGGACGGACATCGCCTCCGAGCTGCGCTCGGCAGCGCTTGGACCGCTCCGGATGGCATTGTGGGGGTCACGGATGGGCACGTGCAACGGAACGGCAGGCGGCCGCAAGAAAGGCGTGGTTCGACGCGCAATGACCTGCGCTGCCTTGCTGTTGCTGGCGCTCATTCCCAGCCTGCTGATCCACACCGTTCAGGCACGCACTCTGAGAGCAAGCCGATTGCCCGTCTCCTACGCGGGGGTGAACTATTACGACCCGACCGACTATTTCACCCACTGCCCGGATTTCACGTGGCTCCGGCCGTCTTGCTACAACAATCGACGTCTGGCCGATCCTCCCCGCCGCCAGCTCGTCTCCGACCTTCGATTCGTTTCATCACACCACTTCGGGTCCATTCAGCGGATCTGGGTGAGTCTCGACGAGCTCATGCGTTGGAACAACCGTTCCGGTTTCCGCGGCTTTGTCCCTGGGGCGCTGGCCAATGTCGACGACGTTCTCCGCATCTACCACCGATTCGGCATAAAGGTCATACTCGTTCTCTACGCATACGACGGCAGCGGTTGGCGCTACCAGTTCCACCCGCAATCCCTTGACGGCCACCATCGCCTCATGCGGCGAGGCTACCTCAGGGCGACGCGAATCTTCATTCGTCATCTCGCGGCCCGACGGATGGACGTGGCGACCGCTCCCATTTTGGAGCTGCAGACTGAGCCCTACTACCAGTTGGAGCGGTATTTCAACAATCCGTCCCGGCTCGGAGCATTTCGGTCATGCGCGGGGAGTAGCCAGAGCAACTGGGGCTGTGTCGATCGGCAAATCATCCATCCGTGGCTTTCGTCGCTCTATCGGACGGCGCGAATAGCCAGCCATCGATTCCTATACACCTTCTCGGATACGGGGCGCCTGTTCGAGGATCAGAGCTACTGGCAGCGCATGTATCCTCAGGACATCATCGACGAGCACCTCTACGACAACGCTCCCTGGCGTCGGGCGTCATATTACCGACAGGCCCTCCACTTCCGCAAGCCGTGGCTGGCCAGCGAAGTCGGCTGCGCTTCCGGAAATACCGGCTGCACCTATAGCGGCACCGCGTCTGCGCCGGTGGACCGCTGGTGGCTGCGGCATTTGGCCTCCGACGGATCCCAGGCGGTACTGGTGGAGTGTCACGTCACCCTGTGGCACTACCCCGATGGACCCAACAGCCAGCAGCCCACTTCGACCGGGCGCGCGCTGGAGACGACCGCCCGCTCCGACGGTTAAGCGCGCCTCGGCTCCTTCAGGACCCACTGCCAGGGTCAATCGGCCCTATTGAGGAAGGACGCCAAGACTGGCCATTGCCGAGGCGAGATTCTGCCCTCAATGCATGAGTGAGGCACCGCCTCACAGATTCCAGGGTTAAGAAATGTCCACCAATGGCCTTCACATCTCAACCCAGCGTTAACCGGCCTCTAAACTCGCCGCTTTCTGGCCGTCGCTACACTCATGCCATGACAGACTGCCCATGGAGCCGGACAGCACGATGACCGCCGGCACAAGCGAACACGGGATGATCCCGCCTGAAGTCGTAACCCTTCTTCCCTACACCTTGGCGAGAGAGTTCAAGGCGATCGCCTTCGAGGCCTCCGGCCGCCAGGCGAGAGTCATGATGGCCAACGCATCCGACGGCGAGGCGATCCAGAAGCTTCAAGAGATGACCGGTCTGACGATCATCCCCGTCGAGACGCCCGAGGACCGGATCGCGGACCTCCTGGATAAGCTCTCAGGCTCTCTCGAGGGGCATGACCTCTGGCTGCAGCGGCGTCATGTGCAGGCCCTCAGCCGGCTTGTCGATCACAGTGTCAACCTCGGGCATCTCGAGGGCATCCGTAGCCTGGTGGACCGGGCCATCGAATTCGCTCCCTACTCGGCTGAGCTGTGGCTGATGAAGGCACGCCTTGCGACCCATCGCAAAGATGTCATCCATGCCCTGACCATCGCTTCACAGATCGCCCCCAACGATCGTCGGGTGTTGCGATGGATTCATAGCTTGCAGGAGCTCGACGAGAGCCCGCCTCAGCCGGTTGAGACGCCGGATCCGCCCTCTTCCATCGTGCGCCCGCGGTACACCGAGCAACCGCCATCGACCCTTGAACCAGTCGAGGAGATCGCTCCTCCCATCGAGACAGAGCTTTCACACGGTCAAGCAGCGCCTGAGTTCTCAGAGATGCCTCAGGTCGAGCCGGCTCTCAGCGAGCCGCAGCCGGAGGCCGCCCCAACCATGCCGGAGCCTGAGTCCGCAGTCGCGAACACTGCAGCACTGGCGCGGTCTGACTCCATCGGCCGCGACGAGGCCGCATTCGAGGCCGGTCGTCGCCTCGCCCGCACTCGGGACCTACAGGAGCTGCTGCAAGTCACCGGCGAGTCGTTGCAAGAGGTGGCCGGGGCCGACAGCGTATCGGTCTTCTTTCAAACGGACGAAGGGTGGAGTGGATTCACGACTCACGAGGAGCTGCGAGACCGCCTGACCCGTATGCTCCCCCGCCAGAGCCGGCTTTCGTCTCAGGCTGTGCGCCAGGCGCTGCCGATTGTCATCCGCGATACTGTCGGACGCATCGATGACGTCGGGCCGGTCATTCCGGAGGTCGGTATCCGTTCCTTTGCCCTCCTGCCCATACGTACCAATGGGGACATCGGCGGGCTGGCCTATCTGAACTACGACCAACCCGATCGTGCGGACGTAATCTTCGAGGCAGGCATCAGCCGCGGCATCGAGCTAATCATCAACTGCGCCGGCACCTCGGCGGGGGCCATTCAGCACCAGGACCGGTTGAGCGAGTCCACCACGGTCGACGCGGCCACCGGCGCCTACTCTCTGGTTCAGTTCGAAAAGTTGCTCGCGGCCGAGATTGATCGAGCCAGACGGTACCGGTTCACAGTCGCCGTGCTGGCCCTGGACATTGACGACTTCTCTCGCATCAATGAGACGCTTGGAGCGGAAGTTGCTGATGGCGTCTTGCGCGAGCTCGTCAGGCGTGTCGAAGCCATGCAGCGGTCGAGCGACGTCATCTCTCGAAAGGGGGACGACGAGTTCCTGCTCATGCTTCCCCAAACGACGAGCAAGGGGGCGAGCGCCGTGGCTCGCCGGATTCACCGGGCCATGGAGGAGGCCGTTGTCGTTGGAGGACGGAGATGCCAACCGACCCTGAGCATCGGCGTGGCGGGATTCCCCGAGCACGCGGACGACCCCGGTTCGATCATCAACGCGGCAGAGATCGCGCTGTTTGGAGCGAAGGCACAGGGAAAGAATCGCACGAGCCTCGCCGACGCGCTGACTTTGGCGAGTTGACGTGGCGGAGGTGTACCTCGTGGCGGCGGCCGGCGGCTTGCAGACATGATCGTCCAGTTTCCCACCGCCACCAGGCGGAACAGTATGTCCATTGACAAGGTGATCATCCATGGCGCCGAATTCACCCGCGTGGCCGACCGCTACCTGCTCCAAAGCGAGGTCGAGCAGGTGCTCGCCCAAGCGAGACCGACTACCGCGCCGCACGTCGAACGACTGACGACCTTGCTGGAGGACATCGTGAACGCGGCGGACGCAGTGGCTCTGGAGGTCGTGGAAGCACAGGCAGAGCGCGCGTCGGCTCAGACGGGATCATTGGAGCCGGCCGCCCGCGAGGTCTTGCGTGAGGTGCGCGAAGGCCTTCACAGCCAGATCATCACGATCGACACATTCATGCACAGGCTGGAGGGCTAGCATGGCATCCGCACCCGAGCTGGTAACGGCACGCCGGGCGACGGTTCACCACCAGCCCCTTCATGCGACGCTTCCTGCGACTGCGGCTCAACCTCGATACAAGCGGCCCCTCGACGTGGTCGCAGGTGTCACCTTGCTGGGCCTCTCGGCGCCGCTGTTCGGGGTGGTCGCCTTGCTGGTGAAGCTAACGTCGCGCGGCCCGGTGCTCTTCCGTCAGGAGCGCCTCGGCCGTGACCGCCGCCCGTTCGTGGTGTACAAGTTCCGAACGATGCGGCCGGATGCGGACCCAGCCCCACATCGGGAGTACTTCAAGCAGTATCTATCCGGCGCCCATGCTCCCGATCAGCCGCGGCAGCTCTACAAGCTGCGACGTGACCCACGAATCACGCCGGTGGGCGGCCTGCTGCGACGGCTGGGTCTGGATGAGCTGCCTCAGCTGATCAATGTTGTGCGTGGCGACATGTCCATCGTGGGACCACGACCACCCTTGGACTACGAGGTGGAGCACTACAGTGGGCGGCATCTCGCCCGGCTTTCGGTAAAGCCTGGGATCACCGGCCTGTGGCAGATTCGCGGCCGTGACATGGTTGACTTCGAAACGATGGTTGATATGGATCTGGAGTACATCGGGTCACAGTCGCTGTGGCTCGACCTCCGGATCATGTTGATGACGGTCCCGGCTCTGCTGTGGTCGTTTATTCGTCATTAAGACGGGAAGGTCGCTTGGCGGCCAATGGAAAGGCAAGCACATGAATGAAGTTCGGTTCGGCGTCATCGGCGCCGGATACTGGGGGCCACATCTGATCCGGAATCTGAGCGAGATTCCGGACTCGCGGTTGACCGCCATCGTCGATCTCTCGCGGGACCGGCTCAGGGCGCTACAACCCCGCTATCCCTATGCCCGAATGTCCGAAGACCCGCGCGATGCGTTCCAAGACGACGTCGATGCCGTGGTCATCGCGACACCCGTCAACAGTCATTTCCGTTTGGCAAGGATGGCGCTCCAAGCCGGGAAGCACGTGCTCGTGGAGAAGCCCCTCACGCGCAGCTCCGAGGACGCCGCCGAGCTCATCCGGCTGGCCGAGGAAAACGGTGTTCGCCTGATGGTCGGCCACACCTTCGAGTACAACCCGGCCGTCCTCGCGCTTCGTGAGACGGTGCGGAGAGGCGACATCGGCCGCGTGCTCTACATTGACGCGGCTCGGCTGAACCTCGGCCAGTATCGTACCGACGTCAATGTCCTGTGGGATCTTGCCCCGCATGACATCTCGATCATGAACTTCATTCTTGATTCCGAGCCCACCCACGTGAGCGCGCGCGGAAACGCGTGCATCCAGGACGGAACGCACGATGTTGCCTACGTGGAGCTGAAGTATCCCGAGGGCGTGTTGGGCCATATCCACGTGAGCTGGCTCGAGCCGTGTAAGGTTCGGCGCCTGACCGTCGTCGGCGACGAGAAGATGGTCGTCTACAACGACGTCGCCGCCGAGGAGAAGTTGCGCATCTATGACAAGGGTGTGGTCAAGACGACCTCGTCAGGTGACTTCGCCGACTTCCAGCTCGGATACCACTACGGTGGAGTCACAATACCGGCGGTACCGAGCGGTGAGCCCCTGAAGCTAGAGCTCCTGCACTTCATCGAGTGCATCCACAGCGGGGAGACGCCACGCAGCGACGGCCTGTCGGGACTGCGAGTGATCAAGGTCCTGGAGTCGGCCGACAAGTCGCTGCACAACGGCGGCATGCGCGACCGCATTCACAATCTGGAGTCGTTCGAGGTGCTGGCAGGATCGAGCGCCTCAGGAGCAGTAGGAGTGTACGAGATGGTGATGGAGGAGGCATAGATATATGGACGGGCGGCAGAGCAAATCAGAGGCAGCGAAAAGGAGCATAGGAAGCATGCACGACGAAACAGACGATCGATTGGAAGCGACCCCATCGGGCGAACCCGGATCCCAGTCGACGAGCCGGGGCGAATTCCTCAAGTGGGGAACTATGGCGCTGGGAGGTCTCTACGTGGGACCCAAGGTGACTTCGTTCGCCGTCCAGAAGACGGTTGGACAGGCAGGATCACCCTCACCCAAGCCAACCCCGCCCTCACCGCCCGGCCCGCAGATCCCGCAGCTGCCACCCACCGGCGGAGCCGCAGGACAGACATCTTCGAGCAACGCTTCGATGCCCACCTGGGTGCCGGCGGCCGGCGCGGGAGCAGCGGCGCTGGGGCTCCTGGTGCGACAGCAGGCCAAGGCGAAGCAGGAGGTTGCAAACGTTGACCCCGAAGAAAAGAGCTGACCTCAACGTCTGGGAGGTCGAGGGCGAGGGCATTGTCTACGATCCCAACTCTGGGATGGGCCACGTCCTCAACCCGACGGCCCTGCGCATCTGGTCGCTCTGCGACGGGCGACATACACCCAAGGCCATCGAGAAGGCGCTGGTGCATGAGTTTCCCGACAAGGGCGACATCATTCCCGGCGACGTGGGCATGGCTCTGGCACAGTTCGGCGACCTCGGACTGTTGGAGACTGCCCATTGACCAGCGTGGCCTTGCGACTGCCGGAGCCGGAGGTTGCTAGCTATCAGCTGCCCGGCTTCGGCTTCTCGCTGGTCTCCGATGACCAGGACATCCACGCCCGAGTCCGCTCTGCGTTTGAAATGGCGTATGGAGGGCCGGGGGAGGATCTCGTTATCGAGGTGCTATCCGCGGCGAACGGCTACCGGGTCGATACCGGAGATGGCTGCCGACTGGAGCAGTCCGCCCCAATCGCCGCCGACTGGGTCATCTGGGAAGCGACACGGCGAGCGCTGTCGACCACCACTTACGGGGTGGCCCTGCACGCGGCCGCGGTGTGTGTCGATGACAGAGCGATGCTCCTCGCCGGCCCGTCAACGGTCGGCAAGAGCACTCTGACTGCCCATCTACTGAGGCAAGGAGCGGCTTATCTCAGCGATGAGGCCGTCATCCTTCGACAGGACGGACGGGTAACCGGCTTCCCGAGGTCTATCGCGCTGGAGACACGGGGCAAATTGCCGGCACCACTCGATCGGGACCAACCAGCCGGCAGCTCAAAGGAGTACTACGCCGCATCGTTCTTTGGCGCTCCCACCATTTCCACCCCGATGCGGGCGGTTGCGGTCTGCCTGCTTAGCCGGCAGGCAACGACGGCTGACGGTCAGCCGTTGCCCATCGCTGAGGTCCTTCCGGGTCTGCTCCCTCAGGTATTTCCGACCGGCCCCGCGGAGCAGATTCTTGGCTCGCTTAGCCGGCTACTGGCGAGAACTCCCGTCTTCTCGTTCCAGCTCACGGATCCCGCCGGCGATGCCGACCGGCTTCTGCAGCGCCTGCGCAGCATTCGTTAGCGTCGGCGAATATGACACTCAGCCACATAGAAGGGCTGCTGGTACGCATTTGCAGCGGCCAGCCGGCCGAGGTAGGCCTGCAGGAGTGGCCGCAGCTATACCGGCTGGCCTGCATTCATGAGGTGGACCCGCTGGTCGTGTGGACGCTGCGAGAAGCCTGGCGAGACAGAGCGAACGATCTGACCGACCAGCTCGAGGGAATCTTCGCACTCAACGTCATCGCGCAACGCCTCATGGACGCCGAGGTGATCCAGATCCATCGCGTATTCGCCGGTGTACCCTGTCTGGTCCTCAAGGGGCCGGCCCTCGCCTCCCTGTACTTTCCACCGGGGGCGCGCCTGCAGAGAGACATCGACCTTCTCGTCGCCGACTCCGACTATGAGGTTGCCCGCAACCGGCTTCAGAGCATCGGCTACCGTTTCATGGATGGCTACTCAGAGAGCGTCCAGCGAGAATCGGCCCGAGATGTCGGGTTCATTCGTGACGATGCGAGCGGTACGCAGTTTTCCGTGGAGATTCATTGGCGGCTCGGAGAGCCGGACGCCGTGGAGCTCGACCCGCGGCGTGTATGGGACCGCTCCCGACACGTTGTCATCGAAGGCGCAAATCTCCGAACTCCGGGTCCTGAGGACACGTTGCTTCTTCTGGCGTTCAATCTTCGGAAGCACCGGTTCGCGCGACTGAAGACGCTCGTCGATATCGACCGGTTGATTCGTCATGAGAAGGTCGACCTGGAGATGGCCCACGCGGAGGCCCATACCCTCGGCGTCTGTAACACGCTTCGGCTGGCCCTGGAACTGTGTCGAGGGGTACTTAACAGCCCGAATCCGGAGATGCCCTTCTGTGGCCGGGCCGACTCGGTCCGATCAAGACTGTTGCGTCGCGTTGTCGACCCGGAGGCGGTTATGGCCGCCGGACGACCGGAAGGTGCCTATCTGAAGGTGGCCGGATTGGTCCCATTTCTGAGTCTCGACTCCTGGGGCGCAACTGCAGGCATGGCGCGTCGCCGTCTGACCTTGACGCCCGAGCTGGCCTCCTATCGCGCCGGCGCTCCAGGAATGTACCCTAATCGCCGTCGATATCTCGCCTCGGTAGCCATGCAGGTCGCCCGAGCCGCGCCCGATGTGGGGCGCCGGCTTCGCTCGCGACCGGAGGTAGCAACGTCGGATGCCGAGATCGTCAATGAGATGCAGAAGCCATTGCGAACTGTCCAATCGACACCCAATCTGAAGCCGTGATGAGAAGTATGGCACGCCGCGTCTGCGATCATGCGCCCCAAGGAGCACACCAGTGAATCAGAGAATCCCACTCGTCGATCTCCGACGACAGCATGCACTCATTGCCGATCAGCTCGAGGGCGAGCTGCAATCGGTTTTCGCAAGCATGCGTCTTTTCCTCGGTCCCAACGTGCAGGCGTTCGAACATGAATATGCCGAATATCTCGGAGCTCGTCATGCACTGGGGGTGAGTGACGGCACCATGGCACTGCACCTCGCGCTCCGCGCCTGCGGAATCGGTCCGGGGGACGAGGTGATCACGGTCTCTCATACCTTCTTTGCGACGGTCGAGGCAATCCTTCTGGCAGGCGCAACCCCGGTTTTCGTGGACGTGGATGCTCATACCCAAACGATGTCTGTGGAAGCGGTCGCCGGCGCCATTACCGAGCGAACTCGGGCTGTCGTGCCGGTGCATCTCCACGGACGGATGGCCGACATGGAAGCCATCATGGCCCTCGCCCGCGCACATGACCTCCGCGTCATAGAGGATGCGTGCCAGGCGCATGGGGCGCACCGCGATGGCCGATTCGCAGGCACCATCGGAGACATTGGCTGCTTCAGCTTTTACTACTCCAAAAACCTGGGCGCTTATGGAGAGGCAGGGGGTGTCGTTACCAATGACGATCATCTTGCTGAAAGGGCGCGGGTGCTTCGTGATCACGGTTCGGCGACTCGATACCATCATGACGTGGTGGGTGTGAACGGGCGGCTCGATGAGGTTCAGGCGGCCGTACTTCGACTGAAGCTGCCTCATCTGGACGCCGGGAACCGGTCCCGACGGCGCCATGCAGAACACTACAACCGTGCCCTCCGTGATGCCGGAGTGCTGACTCCGGCATTGGGCGGAGACGACAACGTGTTCCACCTCTACGTGATCCGGGTCCAGGAACGTGATGCCTTGCAGGGTTATCTATCGGACAAGGGCATCGGCACCGGCATCCACTACCCGGTTCCCTGTCACCTCCAGCCCGCCTGCCGCGAGTGGAGCCGAGGAAGGGGCTCTCTACCCGTCACCGAGCAGCTGGTGGGCGAGATTATTTCTCTGCCGATGTTCCCCGAGCTCCAAGATTCGGAGGTCGAGGAGGTCTGCGACGTCATTGCCGACTTCACGAGTAGCTATCGAGGCGCGTCGACGGAAGTGACTGCGGCCGAATAGCAGAAGCGAGTAACAGGACCATGGAGCTTTCGGATTACGGACGCATCTTCCGGCGTTGGGGCCGGCTCATTGCCGCGGGGACGATCGTGGCGCTGCTTATCGGCATCGCATTTGATCTCCGCGGGCGGCTGACCGCCGCCAAACACTACGAGGCCGTCTCGTACGTACAGGTCAATTACGCCTCGGCCTCCTACAACCCCAACATCTCATTGACCGACGAGGCCAGCGCGCTGAGCGGTCATGCCCATGACCCGGGAGCCCTGCAAGCAAACCCTCGCGTATCCTTTGCGGGAGTCCAGGGAGTCAACGCGGGAGTGGTTTCGAACACCGCTGAGGTGCAGGTTACCGTGAGAGCAACCTCGAGCACCGTCGCGCAGAGCGCAGCCGCCGCCGTGGCGCACTATCTAGCCGGGCTCGAGGACGGCAAGGTCGCGGCACAGAGCGCCGCTCTTCGCGTCTCGGCCCAACGCAAGGCCAACTACGCACGGAAACAGTGGCTGCGGCTCTCCAGCAGATACCAGCAGGTGTGTGGCTGCACCGGCAACGGCCGCCCTCCGCTCCTCCGCCCGGCTCCGCTGGCTCGTTTGGGAGCCACAGTGCAGTACTGGCAGGACCAGCTCCATCAAGACGAGAACACGCTGACATCGGTGACCAACCCCTCTGTGCCGGCGGCCAGCGTCTCGGCCGGACAGACCAAGCTCGTCTCGGCCCGCCCGCCCTCGGTGATGAAAACCGTCGTGGCGGCCTTGGTGCTCGGCTTCATGCTGAGCTTTCTGCTGGCTCTCGGCCTGGACTACGGTGAAGCCACGGGCTGGCGATTCCCCGCATTTCTGTCCTTCCTGCCGCAAACGCCAAAGGAGCGGCTTCGCGTCCCCGTACTTGGCCATCTTCCTCGACTGGCTCTCCAGTTGGAACCACCCGGCGCCTCTGGAACCATGGCCGCGCGCACGGTGGTCGTCACGAATCTGGCCGCAGGAGCGGCTCCGGCGGCTGAGATCGTCATGCGGCTTCTTGGCGGGCGCACCGGTCCGCTGTATCTCACCAGTCCGAGTCGACAGGAGGCGACCGCCGAGACCGCGCTCGGCGTTGCGGCTGCCATGTCGGTCCAGGGCACCAGGGTTCTCCTGATTGATGCCGACCCGAGAGGTGAAGTCACTCGACTGCTGAATATCGAAGGTCCTGGACTGGCAGAGTATCTCCGCAACCCGCAGATGGATCTGAACCCGCTGATCCACGCGCTGGACGCGGGCCGCCAGACCGACGGCGCCCTCGCGGTGCTCCCCGCCGGTGACCTTGTGTCCACCCAGGTGGGAACACCCGGCCCTGGAACGAGCCCCGAAACCGCTTGGACGCAGCTGCTGCAACAGATGGCTCAACAGACGGACCTCGTGATGGTCAGCACTCCCCCGGTCGTCGAGGCCGTGGGAATGCCCGGCATCACGTCGCCCGGGGCTCAGCTCATCATGGTGATCCGCCGCGAGCAGGCGGACGAGGACCTGGCCAGAGCATATGCCCTCCTGCGTGCTCAGAACATCGCAGTCCTGGGACTTCTCGTCAACCCCAACGACCACCAGCTGGATCGACCATCGATCATCGATCAGCAGGCGCCGCTCGGCACCCAGCCTGCGGGCGACCAACGGGGGCTTGACCCGGATGTCAAACCAGGGCCGGCAGGATCACCCACCCTGTCCGACGGACCTGAGATCGCCCAGGCGTGATCCGCCTCCGGGCCTGGTCGGAGCCGCTGCCGACCATCTCTGTTGACTCGCTGGTCGCGCTTGCGGCACTTGGACTGCTGGTTATTGCTGCTCTCATTGCCAACGTGGCCCTTGTGGTTGCGGCCGGCATTCTCGCGATCCTGCTTGGATTCGTCATTCTGCGGCACCCAACCGCCATTGCCTATGTGGCGCTTGGATGGCTGGTTTTCGAAAAGGCCTTGGGCCAGCACGTCGGCTCGCTCGACAACAGCATATCGACCGCCGGGGATGGACTCCTCGTTCTCGGCCTGGTGTGGGCCATGGCCCTGAACCTCATGCGGCGACGCGATCCCGTGTTCACCTTCGGTCCCATCGTGACGGGGCTCTTCGCCTTTGTGGCGTTCGGCATCGTATCCACCGTCATCAACAACGTGCCGATGCACGTTGCTCTATTGGGGCTCCTCTCGACGCTTCACTCACTGCTGATCCTGCTGATCATCATCAACATCGGCATCAGCGCCCTCGACGTGCACCGGTTCGTGTTGGCGGCAGTAACGATCATGTCGGTGGCTGCACTGATCGGGGTGCTCCAGATCATTCCGCACAGTCCGGCATGGTGGTTCGGCGGTCTCCGTATGACCAGCTCCGCCGGCCTTCTTCGTGTGGATGGCCCGTTTGAACATCCCAACAGCTTTGCCGACTATCTGGCCATGGTCCTACCACTGGGCCTCATGCTGGCTCTATTCGGCAGGCTGACCGGACTTGCCAAGACCGTGGTTGTCGCGGGCAGCGGACTCATGCTCATTGCCGTTCTCTTTACCTTTGCCCGCGAGGCTTGGCTTGCCCTTCCCATCGCAACAGTCTTCCTCGGATTGACGGTCGAACGACGGCTCCTGAAAGGGTTCATGACCTATGCCCTGCCGCTCGTTGCGGTCTTCCTGGTGGTGGCCGCGCCCTTCGCGACTCGGCTGCTGGAGACGACGCATGGCAACCTTCGGCTGACCCTGCTCGGGCTGAGCATGCCACTCATCCTCTCCCACATCTGGCTTGGTGTAGGGCCCGGACGCTTCGGGGGCCACGTGGCGTTGATAACGCACACGCCACTGTATGCCCAGTACCATCTCACCAGCTACTTCTATGGGACCGGCAATCAGATTGACATGTTCTGGACTCATCTCATTGCCGAATCCGGCATCCTTGGAACACTCGCCTATCTGTCCATGATTGTCATCTGCTTCGTGCTTGGCCGCCGTGCGTACCGCGCGGCGGTGAGCCCTCAGCGCCGAGCCATCATCCTTGGCCTTCTCTATGCGATTCCGGTGGCGGTGTTCGTCTCGTTTGTGTCCCCTACGCTCGAGGCAGGGCCGGGAGCAACACTGTTCTGGGGCCTGATGGGCATGCTCCTGGTCCTGTGGGCGTCGGGCGACCCGCATGGCGTCCCTCAGGAGGTCGTGTGACATCGACCAAGCCTCGGTTGTGCATTGTCTCGGAAGAGCTGGATCTTCCCACGGATGAGGGTCTCAAGAAGTTCGTGTATTCGATCGCCGGTCCGCTCTCACAGGTTGCAGAGGTCCGGATACTGGCAACGGCAACCAGGGGCCCCCTCGGACCGGGAGCTCAGAAAGCGCGGGCGAATCGATTCCTCTTCGGAAGTGACCTGCGGCGGAGACTGCGAGCCTTCGATCCCGATGCCGTGATCTATGTCCCGCGGGCAGCCGGCACCCGAAACTCCTTTATCCGCGCTCGGGTCCTCCGGGCTCATGTCCCGAGAGCGCGGACGATGCTGGTCTCATTGCAGCCGCGCGCCTATGGTCCCATCACCCGCTCGCTGCTCCCGAGAGCCCACCCCGATGTCACGGTTGCCCAAAGCAATCGGGTGCGCGACGAGCTGAGGCAACTGGGGCTACCTTCCATCGCCCTCCCCTCGGGCGTCGATCTTCACACCTTCCGACCGATCGCGCCCGGACTCCGCACTGCCCTCCGCAGAGAATACGGCCTTCCCGAGAACGCGTTCGTTGTGCTTCACGTGGGCCACTTCCGACGCGAACGCAACGTCATGTTCCTGGGGAGGCTGAAGCGTGAGCTACGGTGCGAGGTGGTCATGGTGGGCAGCACATCCACCGACGCACAATCAGAGGTCGAGGCGGCGCTAAGAGTCATGGGCGTCCGGGTTATCGACCAGTACGTCGAGCGAGTTCAGGATCTGTACGCGGTCGCCGATTGCTATGTGTTCCCGGTTCATGTGATGCACGGAGCGATCGAGATGCCCCTGTCCGTTCTCGAAGCAATGGCCTGCGGCGTGCCCGTCGTATCGACGCATTTTGGGTCTCTAACGGAATGGCTCGACGAGGGACCCGGGCTCACATACGCCGCAACTGACCGAGAGCTCCTGGAGATTGTCCGTGCACAGCGTGACAATCCCACCCGACCCGATTCGGAGGAGATTCGGGATCGGGTCGCCACGTTCGGCTGGGAAGCCATCGCGGGAAGAGTGATGGAAGCGTTGTCGCTTCCCCTGGCCGCCACCGCCGGTATGGACCTGTCCGGGGCCGACGAACCGAAGATGGCGGCGCGGACGGCAAACGTCCTCTGACCAATAGCCAGCATTCCCCTTCCGGCCCGAGGGTCCAATAGTTATGCGCGTCCTCACCGTGACGAACATGTACCCATACCCCGGTGACGTTCGCTACGGCATCTTCGTCAAGGAGCAGGTCGAGTCTATACGCAGCCGGGGAGTGGAAGTCGACGTCTTGTTCGTGAATGCTCGAACAGGAAGTCTCCGGCATAAAGCCTATGTGGCGGGGGTTCCGCGGCTTTGGGCCACCCTGGCGCGTAAACGCTACGACCTCATTCATGCTCACTATGTGTTCTCGGGCGTGATTGCCAGGGCGCAGTGGCAGGCACCCCTAGTGCTGACCCATCACGGTGTTGAGCTGCGAGATCGGTTTCAGGGCGCTCTCGCACGAGCAACGCGGAACTGGCCACGGGAGGTGATCGTCGTCGCCCCATGGATGGTTCATGCCCTCGGAAGACATGACGCACACGTGATTCCGTGTGGCGTCGACCTCTCCCTGTTCCGGCCCATGGACCGACAGGAGGCGAGGCGAATGCTTGGACTTTCCGCTGAGGCGCGATACATCCTCTTCGCCGGATATGCTTGGGACCCCATCAAGCGCTATCATCTGGCCCAGGCCGCCGCCGAGCTGGTGCGAAGCGGCGATCCGGACGTGGAGCTCCTGACTATCAGCGGAGAGCCCCACGAACGCATCCCGCTCTACATGAATGCAGCCGATGTCTTTGTCATGACCTCCTCCGTCGAAGGTTCGGCGCAGGTCGTCAAGGAAGCGATGGCTTGCAATCTACCCATCGTTGCCACGGACGCGGGGGATAACTGGGACGTCATCGGTGAGGTCCCGGGATGCTACCGCACGAGCGAGGATCCGACCGAGATCGCGGGCCACCTCAAAGAGAGCCTTTCCCCGCCCAGGAGGACGGCAGGCCGGTCCCGGGTTGAGCGATTCGGCATTGGTGCCACAGCGGGGGCGGTTGTCTCCGTCTACCGTAAGGCACTGGAGAGAAGCGGCCGCGCTCCCCAAGGACGAGATGTGGGGGTCCTATAGCCGTCCTGGGCCAAACGGGCTATTAAATAGGTTGCACCCTCATGATTGCCACCTCTCCTGGGACGAGGCTGCGACCGTCCCTGATTGACCCCCTCTCTGACTCCGGCTGGGACCGGTTCGTGAACAACCATCCCGCGGGAACGGTGTTCCACACCGCCGCGTGGGCCCGCGTGCTCTGCCATACATACCAGTACGAGCCGCGCTACCATGTGCTTCTGGATGAGAACGGAGCCATTGCAGCGGCGCTTCCGACCATGTTCATCGCGAGCCGGCTTACCGGCCGTCGCATGGTCAGCCTGCCCTTCTGCGACCACTTTCGTCCGCTCATCAACGGGCCTGAGGAAGGTCGCCTTCTGCTGGAGTCACTGCTCGCGGATGCCGAGGAGTCCAGATGTCGGTGGGTCGAGATTCGCGGTTGGACGGATCATGCGTCGCCGCCGGATCCGCTCGTCTCGGCCCGGGGATACGTACGTCACGTGGTGGATCTCCGAGGAGGCAGTGAGGCGGTCTTTCGGGGCGCGTCTGAGAACGCGCGGCGGTCGGTAAGGAAGGCTGAACGAGGAGGGATGACCGTCCGTCTCGGGGAAAGCCCCAGGGATGTGGAAGCTTTCTACGCTCTAAATCTCAAGCTTCGCCGGCGGCATTCCATGCTGCCGCAGCCCCGCGGATTCTTCACCGAGATTTACCGCCAGCTCGTCGAGCCGGGCAAGGGGTTCATCCTCCTGGCAGAGCGAGATGGGGAATCCGTTGCAGCCCTTCTGTGTCTTCGCCACAACGACGTCACCATCGACAAGTACGCCGTGTCCGACAGCGCACTGTGGCATCTGGGAGGCCCCCACTTTGTCATGTGGAAGAGCCTGGCCCTGGAGGCAGAGCGTGGAGTCGGATGGTACGACATGGGCCGAAGCGATGCATCTGCCGAGGGGCTTCATCGCTTTAAGGAGCAGTGGGGAGCCGAGCGTGTAGACGCACCATATCTGTATTTCCCGTCGCCGGCCGGACAGAACGTGGCCGATCCCAGGGGAATAAAGAAGAGCCTGCTGGAAGCCTTCACCAGGGTCTCGCCCGACGCGTTGTTCGTACGGGCCGGGGCCTTGGCGTACCGGCACGTTGGATAGGCCATGAAGCCACATGGCGGCTCGCGCGGACGCGTTGCCATCGTTCGCCATGGAACCTATCCGGAACAGCCTCACCTGTTGCGCGATGTCCGAGCGCTTCAGTCGGCAGGCTTCCACGTCACGGTTGTGTGCGACTCCCAGCCGGGACTGACCCACTACGAGCAACTGGATGGTGTGACCGTCGTACGCGTCCCTCTGCAGCACAAGCGCGGAGGCATCGTCAGGTACCTCTTCGAGTACGCGGCAATGCCGGTCCTCTCTGGTCTGGCCCTGGCGGTTCTTTCGCTTATGCAACGATACGACTACGTGGAAGTGGACACCATGCCGGATTGGCTGGTGGTATCTGCCCTGGTGCCTCGTCTGCTCGGCGCCAAAGTCATCCTCTACATGTTCGAGAACATGTCGGAGCTCTTGGCAAGTGATCGCGGGCTGACCCATACCCATCCCGTCGTCCGCCTCCTCGATGGCATCGAGCTCATCTGCGCGCGCTGGGCCGACCGCGTGCTCACTCCCTATGAGAAGGCTCGGCGGCGGCTTGTTCAGAAAGGCATCGCCCCGGAGAAGGTCTTGTTCATCCCCAACGGGCCGGACGAGGATATCTTCCTTCGCAACGTCGACGGTGCGACCCAAACTGGAGGCGGCAGCGGTTTCCGTCTTGTCACCCACGGCTCACTCTTGGAGCGATACGGGATACAGACGCTTCTTGAGGCCATGGCCATCGCGGCGCCTTCGGTTCCCGATCTGACCCTCGATGTCATCGGTTCGGGCGAATTCGAGCCTGCGCTTCGCGCGCTTGCTCAGAAGCTGGGCCTCTCCGACTCGGTTCACTTCATCGGGCCGGTTGCCTTTGAGGAGATGGCCGGCCATCTGCTGAAGGCCGATGTTGGGGTCGTGCCCTACTGGCTCGACGGCATGCCCAACAAGCTGATGGAGTATCTGCTGCTTCGGATACCCGCTGTGGTCTCAGACTTCCCCACCGTTCGGGAGTACCTGGACGACGAAGCCATCCGTTATGTTCCGGCGCGCCATGCGCAGGCGCTGGCCGGGGCGATAACCGACCTGTACCGTAATCCCGCTCAGCGTGAGCGTCAGGCTGAGGCCGCTTTCCGTCAGTACACGGAACGACTGGCATGGCGGACCGGCAGGCTGGAGTACCTCGCGGTCTATGACGCGTCTCCCCGGCAGGGCGGCGATGTGGACACTTCCGGCGACGGTCCAAGCTCGACCAGCTGGCTCTCCTTCGTGCTCCGGCAGTCTCGGGGGCCGAGGAACGCCATGCACCGATTGCCGACCATCATCAGTCGATTTGGCGTCTCTGCAGGAAAGAGCCGAAGGCAGCTGGAGCGCCTGACGTCAATACTCGATCGCCATGGCGTGCGGGCGACGCTGCCTGTGACGGCGGTAACGGCTCGACGGAACCCGGAGGTCCTTCACTGGCTGCGAGACCGCGGTGTCGAGATCGCCGCCCATGGCTTTGTTCACAACGACTTTAGCGCCGTTACCAGTCGCCGGCAGTGGGAGGACGTCTTCCGGGCGCGCGACGAGCTGGCGGCTCTCGGGCTCCCGGTCCGCGGCTGGCGATGCCCCTACTCGCGCTGGAATGCCGATACGCTCCTGGCCCTCAAAGCGTCCGGATTCGACTACGATGCGACACCCGTCTACGCCTGGCCCGCATTTGACGCGGAAGGCATCGAGATGACACCGGCGGAGCGAGCGGACTACGAAAGGGTGTGCTCCCTGTTTGGCGTCCGGGATGCAAGCAGAAGCGCGGTTCTGCCCCAAGAGATAGACGGCCTGGTACAGATTCCCATGTCCATTCCCCAGGATGAAGACATGGTCGACCGGCTCGGCTTGAGTCAGGACCAGATGACACGGGTCTGGCTGCGTGTGCTCCATGACAGTCGAGAGCTGCGAGAGCTGTTCGTCATCTGTCTCCATCCTGAGCGCGTGGAGATCTGCTCGGAAGCGCTCGATGCAACGCTTCGAGAAGCGACAAGCCTGAGCGACGTCTGGGTGCCGACACTGGGAGAGATATCGGACTGGTGGCGTGCCCGGTCACAAGCAACAATCGAGGTCAGCCCCAACGGCGGCAATGGAAGCTGGCAGGTCAGGGTTGCGGCTCTGGCATCCGCCTCCCTTATGTTGGGCGACCGGAAGCTTCCCACCTCTGGGCGGGTGACGATTGAAGCCACCGAGAAGCCGGTGGTCACATTCGGCCCACAATGGCCCCAAGAGGCCCTTGATCGGGTCCGCGGAGCCGGGTACATCGTCGAACGGGACAGCGACGGCCGGGGAGTAGACCCCGCGACGTTCGCCTCACCTAACGACGATCCGGGGACGATCATTCGCATGCTCAACCAACACCAGGACCGGCTGCTGCGACTGCAGCCGTGGCCGTCGGGTTATCGCAGCTGCCTTGCCGTCAGTGGCGACATCGACGCGCTCACGCTCTTTGATTTCGCCATGCGGCTCAAGGAGTTCTCGTGATGTCGCTCAAAACGCCGACCGTGGTCATCACCGGATCGGGCACGGTGACCTGTCAGTCGGTGATCAAGGCACTGCGCATCCAGAACGAGCTCCCGGTGCGCATCGTCACAGTGGACGCTTCCGACAACGTGGCAGGCCGCTACTTCAGTGATGCCTTCCACACCGTCCCCGCGGCCTCTGACCCCGAATTCGTGCCCACACTGCTGGATATTTGTCGACGGTATGAAGCCCGCTTGCTGGTTCCCATCGTGGACTACGAGTTCAGGCCCTTGAGTCTGGCGATCGAGCAGTTCCGGCAGACCGGCTGTCTGGTCGCGATCTCGCCGCCCGAGACCATCCGCCGGGCCAACGACAAACTCGAGACAGATCGTTTCTTCCGGCAATACGGATTCCCGACAGCCCGAACCTGGAGTGCCGATTCCGCTCGGGAGGAATCGGCAGAACTGCCCTACCCGGTGTTCCTCAAGCCGGCAATCGACGGCAGGTCAAGCCTGGACTGTCACGTTGTCAGCTCGCGTGAGGAGCTAGTGGGGCTGTTGGAGCGCCTCCCCAACAGCATGGTGCAGCAAATGATCACCGGCTGCGAGTATACGGCCGACGTACTTGCCGATTGGAACAGCAGCGTTATCGGCGTCGTCATCCGAGAGCGTATCGAGACGAAGGGCGGTGTCTCCTACAAGGGCCGCACGGTCGCCGATCCGGAGATGGAAGCACATGTCGTTCGCATGGTCCCGCTGCTCGGCCTCCATGGCCCCGCCAACATCCAGGCATTTCGACGGGGCGACGAGCTGTTCTTCAATGAGATCAATCCCCGCTTCTCGGGTGCGCTCGCCCTGTCCCTGGCTGCCGGCTTCAACAGTCCCCTTCAGCTTCTCAAGCTGGCTCTGGGGCTGCCGGTCCAGACTGTCCTGGGCCAAACCGAGATCGGCCTGACTATGTTGCGCTATTGGGACGAGGTGTTCGTGGACGAGGCCGGAGAGGCAACTCTCCCCAGCTACAATCTGGCCCCACCAGCCGCCCTCCTCGCGGAGCTGGCTTCGTGAGCACCGCGCTCGAGGCTCACGTCTTCTCGAGTGGAGCTCTCCACGACGCGCTCCGCGACAAGCGCCTGCTCGTCCTGGACTACGACGGCACTCTGGCGCATCTCGACATTGATTGGCAGGCCGTTCGAAAGGACCTCTCCACCACGGCCGCTGAATTCAACTTCATCAGCACCTTCCGGCCTTTGTGGCCCGAGATGGCCCGGTTCCGAGCCACCAAGGGCTCAGGGCCCCTTGGCGTTCTCCTGCAAGTCCTGAGCTCTCATGAGCGCAGGGGGCTCGAACGGCAGCGCCCGCGTCAGGAGATGGTGGAGGTGGTCAGGTCGACGCTCGACCGCCGGAGTCCGCAGCTGGCCGTCTTCTCATCCAATCTGCACGCCACCGTCTCGCAGGGGCTTGCGCGGCTCGGACTGGCCCAGATCAGTCAAATCGTGGGGGCCGACGACGTTGACCGGTGGAAGCCCGATCCTCAGGGGCTGATTCGGTTGGTGCGGAGAACCAGGGTTGCTCCCGAGGATGCCCTCTTCGTGGGGGATAGTGAGGGCGACGAGCGGGCCGCCACGCTGGCCGGCGTGGACTTCATGTGGGCCTGACGACGAGGGTATAGGGTGTACGGAGACAAACCGAAGATCCTCGTGGTCGAGGACGACCTCGAGTTGACCGCCCTCCTGCATTTCGCCCTCGGCCGACACGGATACGCGGTCAACACCGCGGTGAACGGTGAAGAGGGGATGCGGCTCTGGCGGCAGTATGACCCCGACCTGGTCCTGATTGACGTCAATCTACCCCGCTTGAGCGGCTTCGAGCTGGCACGCCGAGCCAGAACGGAGTTCAGCACGCCGTTCGTCATCCTCTCGGCACGCGCCTCTGAACAGGACATCCTCGACGGCTTCGACCTGGGAGCCGATGATTATGTCACGAAGCCCTTCAGCATGCAGCAGCTGCTCGCACGAATACGAGCGGTGCTTCGCCGGCAGGACATGTACCGAGATCCGGTCGACGACCCGGTGATTCGCAGCTCGAACCTCACCTTCGATACCCGGCGACAGCTCATCCGGCTTGGAAATCGCGAGGTTCGCCTAACCCCCATCGAATCACGGATCATGCGGCTGCTCATGGAGCGCAGAAATGCGGTGGTCGAGACGCATACCATCATCGACGAAATCTGGGGTTACACCACCGACAATATTTCCTCCCTCCTGAAGACCCACATCCACAATCTCCGGCGCAAGCTCGAGTCAGACCCGGCCAACCCGGAGCTGATCAAGACCATACCGGGCGTGGGCTATAGCCTCGAAATTCCACGTGTCGAGGAGGTCGCCGGCTAGCCAAGCGCGGTGATCTCGGGGCCGAGCCAGGGGACGATGCGGCCCGGTGCCCTCGCCGGTTGGAGGCTCCTGCGACGTTTGGGGTGCCTGACACCGGCAGGCGCCCGAGGCAGACGACTGCTGTTCCCTTCGGCATTCGCTCCCATCCCGTGGACCCGATATGAGGGAGCGGCACTCGAGGGTCAATCCTGTTGACGGTTATGCTGTAGGACTCACCCGTCTTTCAGAGTGAGCAATGCGAGTCTATAAGGAACACCAATGAAGGAGCAGCACCAGTGAAATCCCTCCGCCCGATCGCCCTCGTCATCACCGCCCTCGTGGGCGTCCTGTCAATCTCAGTAGCGCTCGCGCGAAGCAACACACCCGGCCATGTGAGCGCTGCCGGCCGGCCTGCCGCGCTTCCGCTGAGGCATGGAGTCTTCCTGGCGCCCGGTCAAGTCAGAAAGTCGGCAACCAACGGTCTCTTGGACTGCGATATGGCCATCTACGTCAGCGACGGCTCGACATTCACCTCCCTTGCAGCCGAGGGTCACCTGCTTCTAAAGCATGCGAAGGGCAAGCCGGCCGGCACCTATTCCGGCAAGTTCGTCGACAATCTGGCCGGAGCCAAGGCCTTCAGAGCCAGTGGCACGTCCATCTCCGACAGCGCTCTCAACGGCCACTATGTGGTCAACACCGGCAACGGGAAGTTCAGGTTTAGCATCGGCACAAAATTCCGCAGCAAGGTGCCTAAAACCTATGGCGCCGGCGCGGTCATCGGCACCATCCTCTACGGCGCGCCCTCCTACACCCTTCACGCTCCGCTCACCGTCAACATGGCCAGCTTCACCATCGGGGGCTTCATGAGGCCGGTGACCGGTACACTTACGCTGACGACGGATGCCCTCGGCTACATCGTCCCCTACAACGCCAAGCAGAAGACCAACAGCAGCCTTGCCTACACGCAGAACGGCAAGCTCGGCCAGGCGCCCATCAAGTCCTTGGGCCGCTATTATCCGCCGGACGGTGCCGGAGATGGCTCCCTGACGTTCGTCGTACGCATTGGCAACTGGACCGTTCACGTCGTCGACGCTCTCGAGGACACGAGCGGCCAGAAGACCATTTCGGGCGACGCGATCGCCGACTCCAAGTCCGGCCTGATCAGCCAGGCGTCGTTCACGGCGAACTAACACCGGCATCAGAACCGCGGGCGGGCGCCAAGCAAATCGCACGGCGCTCGCCCCTCACTGCAGGAGTCCGGTATCACCTAGAGGACAGCGTGCCCTTGATGTCGGTCCCTGAGTTCCGAGCCCGCGCGCCATCCATTGTGCTGGTGAGACAGCCGGCGTACGTGCCTTTCCGGCCCCCCTCCAATTGGCTCTCCGTGGGATGCCTTCACGTCCTTTCAGCTTTGAACGGCTAACCTTGAAACGGACGAAGCTGTCGGAGAGACATATTGAAACTGCTTCTCACTTCCGCCGGCATCAAGAACCCGACCATCCACAATGTCCTGGTTGACCTGCTGGGCAAACCCATCGCCGACTCCAGTGCCCTCTGTATTCCAACCGCGACGTACGGCCACCCGATGGCCGGTCCCGGCGCTGCTTGGCGGTTCATCAGCGGAAGGGAACCCCGCTGCCCGATGGTCGAGCTGGGTTGGAAGTCTGTGGGAGTGCTGGAGCTAACCGCGCTTCCAAGCATCGACGACCAGCTCTGGGTCCCGCTGGTTCGTGACACCGACGTTCTACTCGTGAATGGGGGGGATGCACTATACCTCTGCCACTGGATCCGAGAGTCAGGGCTGGCAAACCTCCTCCCTTCGTTGGCGGAAACGGTCTGGGTGGGACTGAGCGGTGGCAGCATGGTGATGACGCCCAGAATCGGGGATGAGTTCATGAACTGGAAGCCGGCCAACGGCAGTGATGAGGCGCTCGGGGTCGTCGATTTCGCCATATTTCCGCACGTGGATCACGAGGCCATGCCGAACAACTCCATGGCCAACGCGCAACGATGGGCCGATAAACTGCCGGTGCCGGGATATGCCATCGACGACGAGACCGCCATAAGGGTGAGCGATGGCACCGTCGAAGTCGTCTCGGAGGGCCATTGGAAACGATTTCCCTGAGATCGGGCGCTTGTTGTGCCGATCCTCCCAGTCCGACCCTCTGGCCCGCTGAACGAACGACTTGGCACAAGGAATCCAGCCAGTTGGGACTGCGAGGCTGGACGCCCAGGGCAGAAGCACATGGCTAACGAGCTCAAGGTAGCGCTGGAGGTCGGGCCAAGGAAGAAGAGGGTCGTGGCCGTGGCACCCGATTGGCCTGGACTGGAGCGTGGTGCGAAGACGGGCGAAGCAGCTATCGAGCGGTTGGAATCCTACATGCCCCGCTACGGCAAGGTGGCGAACCTTGCCGGCATGGATGCGGAATTCGCGGCTATCGCCGGCATCGACGTCGTCGAGGAGTACGAAGGTACTGGTTCAACCGACTTCTGGGGCATCTCCTTCGCGTTCTCGAGCGTCGATCGCGCGCCGGTCTCCAATGAGGAGCTGGAGCGTGAGCTGACTCTGATGCAGGCGTGCTGGCAGTTCTTCGACGACGTCCGTTCGCGAGTGTCGGCCGAGATGCGGAAGGGGCCTCGAGGCGGAGGACGCACTCGTGATCAGATTGCTCTGCATGTGCTCGCGACTGAGCAGGAGTGGGCGAACAAGCTAGGCGTTGGCACCAAGCAGGGCGCCAGAGTCACGGACGAGGATGGGCTCAAGGCGTTTCGAGAAACCTACTGCTCGACGATTCGGACGTTCCATTCGGAAGGCAAGATGGCCCGAACCTGGCCGCTGCGGTATCTCATTCGCCACATCGCCTATCACGTGATGGACCACGCGTGGGAGATGGAAGACAAAGACCTGAGCGGTGAGGCACAGAGCGCTTAGACGCCGCGGACGATCTCAGACGGCGCCCTGAAACAACTCATGGTGGGCGAGGTCGTCATCAAGCGACCGCGGAACCTCTTTCCGTGAGTGGCCCTCGCTCCGCTTCGCCACCTCTGTTCCCGGACCGCGAAGGCCGGAATGCTAAGCCTCGGCGGCCGTCTCGGTAATGGCGATGAGCGCCTGAAGCCCGTCCGTCAGTGCCTCACGCGCGTCGGCCCAGGTTTCCTCGTCAGCCACGGTGGTGCCATTGATGTAGACGCTGGTCCGCAAGAGCGCTCGCCACGCGGCATCGCCTGGGTAGCCCGCATCGTAGGCGACCTCCCGCGCTTCGCGCAGAATATCGCGCATCTCGACACTGTCGGCCGCCGTGGCCGGCTCCCCGGGCCGGAGCCGTTCGACAATCCGCAGTGCCTGTCTGGTGAGCTCGGCCAGGCGTCTGCGGGATTCCGTGGTGTTCATGATTTAGATCAATCTAGCACTGAACTTCCGGCTCTTCCACAGGACCTGTGAGGTAAAACCAACCTATAATTCATGGCTGTATGTGGCAGAAAGGGGGCCACGCGCAGGACCTTGGCCACCACCTCAGTTTCGGTCTCCGGCGATCGACTGCCTGAGCCCAGCCCACACCCTCAGACGCCTACTGCCGGGGCCTACAACCCGGGCATGCCCCTTGACCTGGGGTGGATTCGGGGCATACGCGTCAATCGGAGCGCCACGGAGCGACGGGCAGCCACGATCATAACGCGTCGCACCGTCAAGAAGGAGTGGCAGGCGGCCTGGTTGCTCCGGGCAGTTGCCGACCTCGATCTGACCACCCTGGCCGGCGACGACACTCCCAGCAACGTCGCTCGCCTCTGCGCCAAGGCTAAGAGCCCCATCCTCCCCGATATGCTCGAGCGACTGGGACTTCCACAACTTCATGTCGGTGCGGTCTGCGTGTATCACAACCTGGTCCCGGTCGCCGTCGACGCTCTCCGAGGTTCTGGCATCCCGGTGGCGGCCGTCTCCACGGGGTTTCCGGCCGGCCAAATCCCCCTGGACCGCAAGCTGGACGAGATCCGGGCATCGGTGGAGGCGGGCGCCGACGAGATCGACATCGTGATCTCTCGGGCATATGTGCTCGAAGCCAGGTGGCGCGACCTCTACCGGGAAGTCTCAGCCTTCCGGGAGGCATGTGAGCCGGCGCTCATGAAGGCCATCGTGGCGTCGGGAGATCTCGCAACGCTGCGCAACGTCGCGCAGGCCAGCACTGTCTGCATGATGGCCGGTGCCGACTTCGTCAAGACCTCGACCGGCAAGGAGACCACCAACGCGACTCTCCCGGTCGGGCTGACCATGGTACGCGCGATCCGCGATTACTACCATCGCACCGGTTTCGAGTTCCGGGTCGGCTTCAAACCGGCAGGCGGGATTCGGACGGCCAAGCAGGCCCTCCAGTGGCTCATTCTCATGAGGGAAGAGCTGGGCGTGGATTGGATGATGCCGACTCTCTTCCGGATCGGTGCCAGCTCATTGCTCACGGACATCGAGCGCCAATTGGGATACTTCCTCACGGGGAGGTACGCCGCCGAGCATCATTTCCCTCTGCCCTGACTCTCCGCTTTTTGACGCGGGGGAGAGACAGCTAAGGGAATCGACGGCTATCGCTGGTAGCTGGGGCGGTCGTACTTCGCGATTTGGTCCTGCATCCGATCCTCCTCAGCTTGGTCGTGGGCATCCTGGAGGACTTCGCGGCCGCAGCCGATACACTTCCACACCCGCCGCTCGCTGCCCGGCGTGCTCTCGATGTCTGACACCATCGACGAGCGGCAGCGTGGGCACTTCATCGTCGGCATGTCACAACCCCCGCTCTCTGCTCATGGAAGGGGCGCACAAGATGCCGCGACGGCCTGCCTGCAAGTGGCCCGGGTCTCGGACGCCCACCTGATTTAGGACCGGTTGGTACTTGATTCTCCCATAGCAAGTACCCTGCCAACGGGAAGGAGTCCCGCATCACCGAGCGTACAATGGGCGGGCTCGCACCCCGTCAGAACGCCGATTTTCGAGAGTCGCCATGACCGTAGCGGAGATTTTCGAGACGCTCGAATACGGCCCGGCACCCGAAGCCGCGGAGCCGGCGGTGGCCTGGATCGCCAGGCATGATGGTCGCTTCGGGAACTTCATCGACGGCCGCTGGGCGCCGCCTGCGGATGGTGACTTCTTCGAGTCCATTAACCCGGCCACGGGCCGGTCAATTGCCTTGGTCGCGCAATCCTCCAAGCAGGACGTGGACGCGGCCGTGGCAGCCGCGCGAGCCGCCGCCCCGGGTTGGGCGCGCACTCCGGGCCATGTGCGTGCCCGATATCTCTACGCTCTGGCTCGTCGGGTCCAGCGCAGTTCGCGCCTGCTGGCCGTCCTCGAGACCCTCGACAACGGGAAGACCATCCGCGAAACCCGCGACATCGACGTCCCACTTGTTGCCCGGCACTTCTACTATCACGCCGGCTGGGCGCAGCTGATGAGCGCGGAGCTCGCCGAATTGGAGCCCGTCGGGGTCGTCGGGCAGATCATCCCATGGAACTTCCCCCTCCTCATGCTGGCCTGGAAGATTGCGCCGGCTCTCGCCATGGGGAACACGGTCGTTCTCAAGCCGGCTGAGTTCACTTCGCTGACGGCCCTCGCCTTTGCAGAGATGGTCGAGGCTGCGGGTCTCCCGCCCGGCGTGGTCAATATCATCACCGGCGACGGCCGGACCGGGGAGATGCTGGTCGAAAGCGACGTCGACAAGATCGCCTTCACCGGCTCGACTGACGTGGGGCGCCTCATTCGGCGAGCAACCGCCGGGACGGGAAAGCGGCTGTCCTTAGAGCTCGGGGGGAAGTCTCCGTTTGTGGTGTTCGATGATGCCGACATCGACGGAGCCGTCGAAGGGCTGGTCGACGCCATCTGGTTCAATCAGGGCCAGGTTTGCTGTGCCGGCTCCCGACTGCTGGTACAGGAGAGTGTCGAGACGGCGGTACTGGACCGGCTTCGCCGCCGAATGGAGACATTGCGCATCGGCGACCCGCTGGACAAGGCAGTCGACATCGGGGCCATCGTTGCGCCCGTCCAGCTCCAGCGCATTCAGCGGCTGGTGCAGCAAGGAATTGAGGAAGGCGCGCAGATGTGGCAGCCGTCCTGGGCATGTCCGACCGAGGGCTACTTCTACCCTCCAACGCTCTTCACCGACGTGGCTCCCGCGGCAACGATCGCCCAGGTGGAGATTTTCGGCCCAGTCCTCGTCAGCATGACCTTCCGAACGCCGGACGAGGCAGTCGCCCTGGCCAACAACACGCGCTACGGCCTGGCGGCATCCGTATGGTCCGAGAACATCAACTTGGCGCTTGAAACGGCTCGACGGATCAAGGCCGGAAGCATCTGGGTGAACTGCACCAATCTGTTCGATGCCGCGTCCGGCTTTGGTGGCTACCGCGAAAGCGGGTTCGGCCGCGAAGGCGGCCGAGAGGGCCTCTATGAGTACCTGAAGCTGAGAGACGGATGGGACGCAACGGCGATTCCCCGCCAAAGCGCCCAACAGGAGATCGAGTTAACCGATTCCGAGCAGATTACCGACCACCGAGCAGCCCCGCCACGGATTGACCGGACGCCCAAGCAATACATCGGCGGGAAGCAGACGCGACCCGATTCGGGGTACAGCCAGGAGATCCGTGGTCCTTCTGGAGAGCTGTTGGGCGAGGCTGGCGCGGGGAACCGAAAGGACGTTCGAGACGCGGTGGAGGCGGCTCAGGGGGCCACTGCCTGGTCTTGGTCTACTGCCCACGCGCGCGCCCAAATCCTCTACTACATTGCCGAGAATCTCGAGGCGCGCCGCGCCGAGTTTGCCCAAAGGCTGGTGGATCAGACGGGCTACCGGGGCGGAGCAGCAGAGGTCGATCAGGCGATTGAGCGGCTGTTCACGTTCGCCGCCTGGACCGATAAGTACGACGGAGAGGTGCATCAAACGCCCTTCCGCAACATGACGGTCGCGGTGAACGAAGCAATCGGGGTCATTGGAGTGCTTTGCCCCAACGATCAACCTCTACTGGGGTTCATTACGCCCGTCGCTGCCGCCGTTGCCATGGGCAACCGCGTCGTCGCTGTGCCTTCGGAGGCGCACCCTCTAAGCGCCACGGACCTCTACCAGGTCCTCGACACATCTGATCTGCCCCCCGGAGTCGTCAACATCGTAACCGGCATACACTCGACGTTGCTGCCTGTTCTCGCCGCTCATGACGATGTCGAAGCGATTTGGGTGTGGGGCATCGGAGATGAGTGCCGGCTTGCTGAGTACGAGTCGGCGGGCAACATGAAGCGAACGTGGGTGCACCGCGAGCCATTTCCGTGGACCGACACACCCAACTCTCTGATACGCGAGTTTCTGCGGGAATCGACCCAGGTCAAGAATATCTGGGTCCCCTACGGCGAGTAAGCTCCGCTAGATGGGGATCGGCCGCCCACGGCCGGCCCCGCTACCGAGGAGAACATGCGATCGTGGATGGCAGCCGGACCTGCAATGATTCACGGGTGCCCGCGCCACCACCTTCAGCCGCGTTATGTCGCGGAAGACGCGCAGCCGCCAGTTATACGTCCCTGAGAGCGCCACCCGGTCTCCTCGTCGCAGATCCTTTGCCTCCACGAGATACCCCCCCGCTTGCAAGGCCCGAGGGCCGTTGCCCAACGAGATCAGGAACACGCGAGATCCGAGCAGAACCCGGATCCGACGACCATGGCGCCCGACGCGCACCACTCGGCTCCGAACGGCACGGGCCGTTCCGAGATCGTAGTCGACGATCAGATGAGTCGTGTAATGCAGCGCTTGATCCGGCGAGGGAACGGCGCTCGCCAGAAGCCGGTCGCCGGCGCTGAGATCGGAGAGGTGACCGCGCTTGTTCCCGGGAGTGTCCACGGGGACGCCGGGTGTCGCTTCCAAAGTCGCCACCTGACCCTTGGACATCGAAACGTGGATCAGGCTCTGGCCCCGCCGAAGCTGAATGCTGCGTACGACCCCCCGAATCTCCGTGGCGATGTGATAGTCGGATCGCGGACAGGAGCGCGGTCGCAGGAGTAGGGGCGGCAAGGGCCTGCTCGTCGAGAGGTCAAGACTATGGGAGATGCTCGTCGCCGAGGCATCAGCCGAGGTGAGGTGACCAAGCGCATATCGATCTTCGATGAATCGAAGGATGGAGTTGAAGTCATAGGTGGTGTGGTCCACGGCATGAGGCCGTGCCCATGGTGAGATGATGATGGCGGGCACCCGAGGTCCGAAGCCATACAGACCATGGACCGGCGGAGCGACGTGGTCGTAGAAGCCACCAAAGTCGTCCCACGTGAGGACCACGACCGTGCTCGACCAGTCAGGCCCCTTCATGATCGAGTTGATGATCTTCTGCGTCCAGTTCTCGCCCACGCACATGCTCCAGGGCGGGTGATCGCTCTGGGCCTCGTTGCTGACGAGCCAGCTCACCGCCGGAAGGTTGCCGGCAGCGGCGTCGTGGGTAAAGCTGTTGTCGCTGACCACGTTCGTCGACCACTGAGGCGAGTAGCGAACGTGCCGGATAGCGTCCAGGGCGGACCACAGATATCCCGACGAGAAGCGAGGTGGCGCGTAGTATTTCCAGCTGACACCGGCCTTATCGAGGAGGTCGGTCAGGGTGGGGACGTTGAAGCATGGTTTGACCTGGTGTTTCCGCCCGGTCGTAGGGTTCACGGCCGTTACTCGCGCGTACAGTCCGGAGTCGCAGCCCCAGGCCTGATGCGAGAGATTGGTCGGATTGTCGATGGTGTTGACGCTGGTGGCCGCCACCGTGACCAGATGATTGGGGAAGCTCGGCCCCAGGACGGTCGAAAAGAAGTGGTCGTCGAGCGTGAAATGCCGGGCGTACGCCCAATAGCCGGGAATGTCGCGCGGCCAGAACTGGGACAGAGCTTCATCGCGGCCGGCTTGCATAGCACCGGGAAGAAGGCTGAAGTCATCCATAGCGCCACCGTCCACGGCCCGCATGGCCGCCGCACCCCCGTGGTTGATGTCGAGAATCAAGTGATCCGGCTCGTGAATGAGCGGCACCTTCCGCCCATTGGGGAGGCGCCCCCACCGAGCTCCATCCGCGTGAGGAAACCGCCCGAACAGATTGTCGAAGGAGCGGTTCTCCTTGTCGATGATCACGACGTGTTGAATCTTCCCGTTTGGCGTCGAAGCGCTCGGCTGCCCGGCTGTGACCGGACCTCGGGCGTCAACTCGGGAGGATGCGAACCCTCCCGGATCGACCACGAAGATAAGGCCTACCAGCAGAACAGGCAGGGCAAGCCAGAGATGTACGCGACGCGTCATGCTGAGAAGGTTCCTCTCCCTCGACACTTCGTTCGAAGCCGTGTCCCATTCTGGGTGCCGGTCCTGAACGCCTGATGACAAGGGTTGCGGTAGGGTTGCGATCGAACCATGGCCTAATCGGGCGTATGTCTAGACCGGAGGCCAGCGCAACCGAGCATAGAGCCGGAGGAGCGGGCTCAACAGCTCGACCCACTGGTCACTCATGATAAGGACCCCCATGGCGATCAAGATCAGGCCTCCCGCAAGGTTGAGCAGCTGGAGGTGTCTCTTGAGCCAGGCAGCAAAGCGAAGCCCCCGGGCCACGAAGAGACCGACAAACACAAACGGCAGACCCAAGCCCAGCGCATAGACGAACAGCAGAGCGGCTCCCGTGCGGACGGAGCCCTGGGTACCGGCGAGGGTCTCGATTGATGCCAGAACGGGCCCGATGCATGGCGTCCAGCCGAATGCAAAGGCCATGCCCAGGGGCATTGCGCCAACAAGGCCGAGGTTGGTGCTGAAGTGGAAGCGACGCTCCACGTAGAGCGCCGGGATGCGAAAGATTCCCAGTGTCACCAATCCCATGGCGATGATGAAGGCGCCGGAGATCTGCGTCAGCACCAGCCGGTGACTCAGGACGAGCCCGCCCAACACGCTGGCCGTCGCACCCAGAGCCGTGAACACGAGCGCAAAGCCGGCAACAAACAGCAGGGTCGCGGTCAAGAGGCGGCCTCTGCCGGCGTCCTCCAGCTCCTCGGCCGAAACGCCGGACATGTACGAGAGATACCCGGGCAGCAGCGGAATGCAGCACGGTGAGGTGAAGGAAAGCGCCCCGGCGGCGAAGGCAAGCGGCCAGAAAAGTGGGTTGCCGGCGTTCACAACCGTGACCCGTCACACAAACCGAAGGGAGACACGGACAGCCGCGGGTCGATCAGGGAGCCGGCCGGCCCCGTCGAAGCTGAGCCACCCACTGCTGCACCTGAGACCGAAGTGGACCCGGCCCAGTCTGCCGGAGGAAGCGATTCCAGGCGCCCATTGCAGCCTGCCGGCCATGCGGAAGACGGGCAAGAGCAAGTCCTTCAAACAGCCAGAGGCGGTTCGATCGCGCTCCAAGACGGTATGCCTGCCGCAGGTCGCCGAGGCCTGACCGGAATCGACCGTGTCCCACGTTCAGGACTCCGAGACCCAGGTATGCCGAGGGCAGGCGCGAGTTGAGATGCAGAGCGCGCCGGAATGCCTGCCTCGCTGCGGCCGGCTGCCCTTCGACCAGCGTTGCCGAACCCAAACGCACCCAGGCGCTCGCATGTCGCGGATGCGCTACCACCACGGCGGCCGCCTGTCGCACGTCGGCCGGAAGCGACCGAGAGCCGATGCGGCCGCTGCTTGTCGAGGGCGCCGTCGAGGCGGAGGACCGGAACGTGCCGGGAAACGCCACTGAAACAACGACGGCAATGAGCACTGCGAACGCTGCCAAACCGCCCACTTGGACCAAACCGGGTCGCTGCCGCGGCATTGATGATCGGGTTCGCTCGGTAGTGGCCGAAAAGGTCTCCTCGCTGGCGGCCGGCCTGCCGCCCAATCGCCACCGAAGAAGAAGGAAGATCAACAGAATGGCGCCGGCTCCCAGAATCGCCGGAGGCCCAACCCAGGCAATGGTTCCCACGCCGGCCGCGGGGGGAGCGAGCAGGATCCACTGGCCATACCGAGCGACGAAGTACTGCTGCACCTGATGCGGCGTTCGCCCCTCTTGGAGCTGTCGCCGGATCACGCCACGCATGGATGCGGCCAGTCCGGAAGGCGAGTCCGCGACCGATTCCCCCTGACAGATGGGGCAGCGCAAACCCGAGGCAACCGTGCGCACCCGAGAGTCGAGCGTAGGCCTGGCTCGCTGGGACCCGAGGGTGAAGGCAAGCCCAACCGACAATCCGCCGATCAAGGCCAGCAGCGCGAGGCTTCGCCACGTCTTGACCGTCATGCTCATGAGCTCCGAAGGATGGTGGCGATGCCATTACGGAGCGCAGAGGAGCTGAGCGAAACCGAATGTGCCTTCACAACACCCCGAGAGTTGATGAAGAACGTCTCGGGAATCCCCGTCACACCGTACGCCACTGCCGTACGACCACCCGGGTCTACCAGATCCGGCCATGCTCCGCCCCGCTGGCGGGTGAAGTCAGCCGCCGCCCGGCCCGAGTCCTCGAAGATGATTCCGACAAACCGCACGCGGCTCCCGAAGCGGCGCGAAACTCGCACCAGATTGGACTCGTCGGCGCGACAGGAGACGCACCACGACGCGAAGAAATTCACCACGACAGGGTGTCCGTGCAGATTGGAGAGCCGGACCACCTGGCCGCTGGTGGATCGGAGCGCAAACGAGGGAGCGGTCGAACCAAGCAGCGGCGTTTGTAAGATCGCAGGCTTCCCGAATCCGTAGGCGAGCAGAAAGACAAAAGCGACCAGCATCGACAGCGCAAGACCGGATCGCTTCAAGGCGCCACCTCGATCGGCTCGGCGAACAGGGGCACCTCCTGGCGCGCTTCTGCCGGTCGACGTCGTCGCACGGGCATAAGGGCCATGATTGCCCCCAAACCGACCAATCCGCCACCAAACCAGATCCAGCTGACCAGCGGTTTCACATACGCCTGCAGACTTACCCACCTCAGCCGGCGATCGACGGCGCGAACGACGAGGTAGAGATCCCGAGACGCGGCAATGTGAACCGCGGGAGTGATAACCGGCTGCTGGACGCCCGGATAGTAGTTGATCGACGGCGCCAGCGATCCTTTGGCAGCTCCGGATTGAGAAACGTTGACGAACGCCTGAAGAACCATGCGATTCGACTGCGGGTCGGGTCGGATGCCGGCAAGCGTGAGCCGGTAACCGGAAAGGGTCATGGACTCGCCCACCCGGAGCGTTCGGTACGCCTGAGTCCCGAAGCTCTGGGAGGCAGTGATGCCGACGACCAAAAGGAGCACACCAAGATGGGCCAGATAGCCGGCGTACCGACGCGGATTCCCACGGACCAAGAGCGGAAACGCCTCATACCAGGGCTCGCGAGTCCCAACCTGACGGCTGCGCAGGTCGCGCCGGATCGATCCGGCCGTGGCGGCGGCCACGAAGGCGACGAGACCGAAGAGAAGCAGCGGGCCAGTGCCGCGAACGCCGCCCAGTAAGAGGAGGCAGATTGCCCCCAGCGCTGCAAGAGCCGGAACCACGAGCCGCTCGCTCGTCTCTTCGAGTCGAGAAGCGCCCCAGGGAAGAACCGGCCCCACTCCCATCAGGAAGAGCAGACCGACGGCGATCGGTACCGCAACTCGATCGAAGTAGGGAGCGCCCACCGATAGGCTCTGTCCGCTCAGAGCCTCGGCAAGGAGTGGAAAGACGGTACCCAAGAGCACCGTGAGCGTGAGAGCGACCAGCAGCAGATTGTTGAGCAGGAAGGCGGACTCTCGGGACACCACCGATTGGAGCGTTCCCGGGGCCGACAGCTGCTCCGACCGGACGACGAGGATCAAGACGGAGACGGCCATCACTGCCGTCAGAAAGCCGAGAAAGATAGGACCGATCGCCGACTGAGTGAAGGAGTGGACTGAGGCAAGGACGCCACTGCGGGTCAAGAAGGTGCCGAAGATGGACAGCACGAATGCGCCGACGATCAGCGTCAGCGTCCACGTCTTCAGCATCTGCCGTCGTTGCTGCACCTGGAGTGAGTGCAAGAAGGCCGTCGTCACCAGCCAGGGCATCAAGACGGCGTTCTCCACGGGGTCCCAGCTCCAGTACCCGCCCCAGCCCAACACGTCGTAGGACCACCACATTCCGGCGATGATGCCCAAGCTCAGGAAGGCCCAGGCGACAAGCGCCCAGCGGCGAATCCGGCTGAGCTCATCGCGACGTGGGTTTCCGGCCAGCAGCGCCCCCATTGCGAGGGCGAACGGCACTGACAAGCCGACATATCCGAGATAGAGGAGCGGCGGATGCAGACCCATCATCGGGTGGTTCTGCAGGAGCGGGTTGGGGCCAGGCCCGTTGGAGGGCGGATTCGCCAGCCGGATGAAGGGGTTGCCGGGTCCCGACATGACGAACAGGAAGAAGCTCGAGATGGTGAGCAGCACGCCCACGGCGTAGGCCATCGCGCGCGAGCCGTCGCCTCGATAAAGCATCACGACCAGCGCAGTGTAGAGGCTGAGGATGAAGCCCCAAAACAGGATGGAACCTTCCAACGCCGCCCACAGCGAGATGACCGTGTAATACAACGGCGTTTGACGGCTGCCCACATCGGCGACGTACTTGACGGAAAAGTCATGCGCCACCAGCGCATAGATCATTACTCCGCAGGCCGCCGTTATCAATCCAAAGACCAACAGCCCCGCAATCCGGCCGGCCGCCACCAGATCGGAACGGTCCCTATAACCGCCCAAAAAACAAGCTACCGCTCCACCCAGAGCGATAAAGAGCGCCGACAGCGTGAGCACGTGGCCCGCGAGACTCGCCATGAGCTAGCGCCGGACGTACTGATCGGATTTGGGAAGGTGACCGGGCCGCGGCGCCACATAGGTCGACGAATGCTTCACGAGAACCGAGCTGGCATAGAAGCGCCCATGCCGGTAAACGCCCTCGACGACCGCACCGATTCCGGACCGAAACAGGGGTGGGGGCAGCACACTGCTGATCACCGTGATGCCGTGACCAGGATCCTGGAGGATGAACCTCAGGCGGTGGAGCTGAGCGTTCCAGTGCTGGGAACCGGGGCGAACCTGTCCGCCGAGACGGAGCTGTCCCGTCTGGTCGGCGGGACTTCGGGTAAGCAGCTCACTCGGCGTGATGTAGTACACCAGGTTGTTGGATAGCCCCTGATAGGCGAGATAGCCGAGGGCCACCAGAATGACGGCCATCCCGAGCGCGAGCCGCAGCGCCGGTCGGCGCGTGGAGGCGCGGTGTGGACGCGCCACCGACCGAGGGCGATCCATGGTGGAATCAATGCTGCTCATAGTTAACGCCGATTGCGGGATCGCTGAGCTTCCCCGGCTCGCCGCTCACGCCAGATGACTGAGGCCACATAGAGCACAATTGCTCCCCAAGCGATGCCGAAACCGGCTCCGATGGAGCTCCAATCAGCGAGCATGCACCGGCTCCAATGCGGATGTCTCCGGGACAATGTCGTCCCACTTCACGGTTTCAAGCTCCCGCTGCAGCCGGGCCAACCGCAGACGCCGACCGAGCAGGAAACCGTAGAGCAGGGTGAAGCCAACGAGATTGACGATGAGCGTTAGCTCCATTCGATCGTCCATGGTGGGATCCCCCAGATTTGGTCGGAGAAAGGTCGGAGCCTGATGCAGACTCCGCCACCACAGAACAGAGAAGTGGACCACCGGAATGTCGACGAATCCGATGATGGCAATCACGGCCGACTGGCGGGCGCGAACCCAGGAGTCCTCGGTCAGGGCACGCAGGAGCAGATACCCGGCGAAGATGATGACCAAGACAGCGGTGGTCGTGAGACGCGGATCCCAGGTCCAGTACACGCCCCAAGTCAGCTTTCCCCAAATGGCGCCGACCACGATGGCCAGTGTGGTGAGCAAGACCCCGATCTCGGCCGAGGCCACGGCCAGGTCGTCCCACCGCAGTTCCCTTTTCCACAGCAGCATGAGGCTCGCGCCCAAGGTGACGGTGAGGGCTAGATATGCCACCCAAATGGTGGGCACATGGATGTACATGAGGCGCAGATCCTGGCCCATGTGCACATCCGGCGGAGACCACCACAACGCCATGATCGTCCCGATGGCGAGTATCGGGACGCAGGCAAAGCCGATACGATTGGCGTTTCGCTCGAGCCAGACCATGAAACTCCAAAGGTCCCGCCGCACCATGCGACGGTCCGGCGCCGCGACGGCCGTCCTCGTGCGCGCAGGCGAGAGCACTCCATTATCGCCTGGAATCCTGCCCTCAGCCGTTGCCCGGGTCAGGAATACTCGGTCAGCTCAGTCCTCGGCAATCGACTCGTAGGTCAGCAGTCCTGCCGTTACGAGAACGACGTCGGCAACCACCAGCAGACCCACCCAGGTTCCCAGTTGTCCCGCCGGCCCATGGAACAGCAGATCGGAAGCCCGTGCAGCGGCCAGCACTATGGGTACGACAACCGGGAGGACGAGAAGCGGAAGCATCACCTCTCGAGCGCGAACCGCCATCGTAAGGCGGCCGTACAGGGAGCCAACGGCCGAGAGACCGGCCGTGCCAAGAACCGCGATTGGCAGCAGCCCCCAAATGCGTGGCCCGAGGGCTATGCCATCCAAGAGTAGGATCGTGGGAATGACCACCACCTCCAGGACCAGCATGGTCAACGCGGCGACCGCCAGCTTGGCCAGGTAAATGGCCCTGGGATCTGCACCGGCAAGCAGCATCCCTTCGAAGCAGCGGTTCTCGCTCTCCATTTGATACGCACGCACGAACGCGAGGACGGCCGCGAAGACGATGGCCACCCAGACGACCGCGGGCGCGGTGAGACGAAGCCGGGTCGGATCCGAGCCGAGGGCGAAGCTCATGGTGAGGACGATCATCAGCGCGAGGACGGTCAATGCGTTGAGATTCGCCTTGCCCCGCCATTCCAGGAGAAGATCCTTGCGCACGATCGCCATGAGCTGGGCCATCATCCCGGTGCCGCTCCCAGCGTCCACAGCGGTCCGCTGCGTCGCCAGTCGAGGCTGAGGCCCTCGTAAACCACGCGACCCCGATCAAGGACGACGACCCGCTCGCAGAGCTGAGCCACGCGATCGGTGTCGTGAGACGCGACGACCAAGGCGTGCCCGGAGCGGCATGCGCCGCGAATCAGCTCGTCCACCAGCTCCTGCCCGTCCCGGTCGAGCGAGACGTGTGGCTCGTCCAGAAGCAGCACCTCGGGC